>NZ_JCACOF010000010.1:0-1055133 GCF_059073635.1 Plantibacter sp.
TGCACGCTGTTGAGTTCTCAAGGATCGGATGCTCCTGCCTTTGGCCATCACGACCGCCCTGCAGGGCAACTTCTCTAACTTACCACTTCTTCGGTTCTTGTCAAGTCGAACCAGGAGCTGATCTGAGTGGACCGGAGTCCGTCTGATCCTCACCGCTTCGATGACCCGAGAGCTGGGAAGTTCCAACCTAGTCTTGAAGTGAGACGATCTCAAGTGTGAGTTTGACTCACGTGGAGATGCTCGGCTTTTGGCTGGGTATCAGTCCCACTTGAGGCCGGGAAGCTCTTCCGCTTCCCGCACCTTTGGGGTGACGAGTGATTACTTTACGCAGACCGCCAGGGGCTGGCAAATCATCGCTGCATCCCGGGCGTGTCGCCCGGATCCACGCGCTTCAGTCCCGATCAGCGTCACCGATGCCGAGGACGGCCGCTGAGCCGGAACCGGCCGCGACGACCGTCGCGACGGCGAGTGGGCTTCCGCCCCAGGCGGTGAACGAGTACTCGTCTCCGGCGGAGTCGACCGACCAACTGCGCTCGCCCGTGGTCGCGTCGATCCCGACGAGCGTGCCGTCGAGCGTGAGCAGGAGGGTCCGATCGCTGTATCCGACGAGGCTGCCCTCGGCGTCCTGCTCCTCGTATCGGATCTCACCGTCGCGAGCGCCGACCCCGGTGTATCCGCCTTCGCCGTCACCGAGCATGATCGTGTCGCCCACGGTGTAGGCGCCGTCCCAGGTGCTCGTCAGTCCGCTGCGCCACTCGACCTCGCCGGATCGCGGGTCGAGGCGGCGGACCCGCTCCCCCGACTGGTCGGCGACGACCAACAGCCCGCTCGCGTCGAGCACCACCGGCAGCGCCCCGGTCGCCTTCCAGCGCTCGGCGCCGGTGCGGTCGTCCACCCCGCGGATCGTGGTGTCGTTGCCGGAGTAGTCGATCGCGACGAGATCGCCGCCCACCTGCTGGTAGTACCAGGAGAGGTCGCCCTGCCAGTCGATGGTCGATCCGTCGTCGAGCGAGTAGACCGCACCGTCGTAGAAGAGCTTGTCGCCCGCGGTGGTCGCCCGCTCGCCGGCGTCACCGCTGACCTCCCAGACCGGGTCGGTCAGGTCCGTCGACCGGTAGCGGCCGACCGTCCCGGTGCCGTCGGCCGTGGTCGACGAGATGAGCAGGTCACCCTCGAGACCCGGGACGAACGCCGCCGGCGCGGCGAAGTCGGCGAAGCCGATCCCCTCGACACTCGAGTGCTCTTGCGAGGTGGACACCACGTGCCCGTCGCGACGGCTCACGGCCACCATGAGGTCGCCCTGACTCAGCACGATCGCGGCCGCATCGGGTGGGGAGACGACCACCGGTGCGTCGAAGCGGTCGAACTCCGGAGAGAGCTCGGTGACGCGACGGTCCCAGAGGGTGTGGCCGTTCGCCGTGTTCACCAGGGAGACCACCGTCTCGCCCGGAGCGTCGTCGAGGGCCGTCTGATCCAGTGGCCGGTCGGTCGACCACACGAGCAGCGCAGTGTTGGGGCTCGCGGTGTACCCGTTGAGGTAGAGCTCGTCGCCCGCGGCCACCTCGTCGTCCAGCGGATGCGCGAGTTCCCATGTTCCGACGGTCGGCTTCGTCGGGAGGTCGCGGAGGAGCGCGAGCCCCTCGACGCGGTGGGGAACGGCCGCGACCACGATGAGCACGACCGCGACGATCGCAGCGACCACGGCGAGTGCGAGTCCGCCGAGGAGGAACCATCGTCGGCGCGAGGGGGTCCGCTTGGCCGTGGTGGGCAACGAATCAGGGTGCCAGAGGGCGCGGGGCGCGGTCGCGGTCGCGGTCTGTTCCCCCGGTGCCTCCCCCGCGGCGCTTGCCGAAGCCGGCCCGGCCGCAACGGCTGTCGCCGCATGCAGAGCCGACGCCGGGGCCGGGTTGGTGGACTCAGCATCTGGAACCGGTGTCGGCACGGCGATCGCCGGGATCGACGTCGCGGTACTTGGCGGGCGTGGGCTCAGTGGTGTCGACGTCCGGCGACGGCAGCCGATCGGCTTCACCCGCGGGGGCATCGGTCTCGACGTGGGGTGCATCGGTCTCGACGAGGTCGCCGTCGTCGGCCGGCGTGGGCCGGTCGTCCGTCGACTCCGACTCGGGCTCGTCCGCCGATTCGTCCACCGGCTCCGGCTCTGCCGCCTCGGCCTCGGCCAGGGTCTCCACCGTCGACAGCTCGCCCGTGCGCAGCGGCAGCATGGCCCCACAACTCGGGCACACACCGTCGCGACGGTCGACGATCTCGGTCCCGCACGCCTCGCAGAGCTGCACTCGGAGCATCCCCTTCAGGTTCGATGACGACGACGATGCCGTCGTCGGCGGATCAGGCGGGCGCTCCGTCGAGGAACAGCCCGGCGAGGGTGCGCTTGCCGCGGCGCAGCACGGCCACCCCGCCCGTGAGGAACCGGTCGTCCAGGGTCGCGTCGACGTCGTCGATCTTGCGGTTGTTCACCGAGACGCCTCCCTGGGCGACCGCGCGTCGAGCCTCACCGAGGCTCGAGCACAGCTCCGTGTCGACGAGCGCCTGGATGACGAGCGTCTCCGCGGCCACCCGCGCGTTCGGCAACTCCGTGACGGCCGACCGCAGCGTGTCCGCGTCGAGTGCGTCCAGATCGCCCTGACCGAAGAGCGCGGCCGACGCGGCGATGGCCGCATCCGTCGCGGCGACCCCGTGGACGAGCGCGGTGACGGCGTAGGCGAGGGTCTTCTGCGCCTCCCGCTTGAACGGTTCCGACTCGGTCGCGGCCGCCAGTCGCTCGATCTCCACCCGATCGAGGAACGTGAACACCTTCAGCCGGGCGATGACGTCCGCATCGTCGGTGTTGACCCAGAACTGGTAGAACGCGTACGGGCTCGTCATGCTCGGGTCGAGCCAGACCGCGTTGCCTTCGCTCTTCCCGAACTTCGTGCCGTCCGAGTTCGTGATCAGCGGGGTCCCGATCGCGTGGACGGTGGCCCGCTCGACCCGGTGGATGAGGTCGGTGCCGCTCGTGAGGTTGCCCCACTGGTCGCTCCCGCCGGTCTGCAGGACGCAGCCGTATTCGCGGTACAGCTCGAGGTAGTCCATCCCCTGGAGGATCTGGTAACTGAACTCGGTGTAGCTGATCCCCGCCTCCGAGTTGAGGCGGGCACTGACCGCGTCCTTCTTCAGCATCGTGCCGACACGGTAGTGCTTGCCGATCTCCCGCAGGAAGTCGATCGCCGAGAGCGGTGCGGTCCAGTCGAGGTTGTTGACCATGCGCGCGGCGTTGTCGCCCTCGAAGCTGAGGAAGCGTTCGATCTGCGCGCGGAGCGACTGCACCCACTCGGCGACGGTGTCCGGCGTGTTCAGCGTGCGCTCGGCGGTCGGTCGTGGGTCGCCGATGAGGCCGGTCGAACCACCGACGAGCCCGAGCGGGCGGTGTCCGGCCAGCTGCAGCCGACGCATGACGAGCAGCTGGACCAGGTTGCCCAGGTGGAGGCTCGCAGCCGTCGGGTCGAACCCGCAGTAGTAGGTGATCGGCGCTCCACCGAGCAGACGCTTCAGCTCCTGCTGATCCGTCGACACGTGGACGAGCCCGCGCCAGACGAGTTCGTCCCAGACGTCCTCGAAGGTCGGATCGTTGCGCTGGTCAGGAAGAGCGAGGTTCGACACGCTTGCAAGGCTATCAGCGCGGCATCGGCTGCTGGATCGGGCGCATCGGCACCGGCGCGATCGCGGCGACCGTGACGTGCAGGAATTCCTCTCATTCGTCAGAGTTGTGGAAATACCTGCACGTTGCGACTAGGGTGATCGAGCCGACCCACCGCCGAGAGGAGAGCCGTGTACGTGCTGACCGTCGATCAGATCGCGAGCCGGACCGGCCCTGATCGCGCCGCCGGTGTCATCGAGTCGATCAACGACCGGTTCTCGGAGAGCCTGCTCCTCCAGGCCGAACGCACGGCGGGCGACGAGTTCCAGCTCGCCACCGAGGACGCCGAGGTCGCGCTCGCCATCGCCCTCGACCTCCTCCGGGATCGCGGCTGGAGCGTGGGCATCGGACAAGGCGACGTCCGGCGTCCGCTCCCCGATTCAACCCGAGCCGCGACCGGTCAGGCCTTCTACGCCGCGCGGGAGGCCGTCACGCGGGCCAAGCGGGCGCCCTTCCGGTTCGCGCTCGAGGCGGCCGACCAGCAGGGCGGCGCCGACGTCGAAGCGCTCATCGTGCTCCTCCTCCACCTCCGCGACCGGCGGACCGCCGGCGGATGGGAGGTCGCCGACCTGCTCGCGGCCGGCGTGACCCAGTCCGAGGCCGCGGCACGACTCGGCATCACCGAGAGTTCGGTCAGTCGCCGGGTCGCGGCCGCCGGAGTCCGAGCCGAAGCCGCGGCGACCACCGCGCTCATCCGCCTCCTGGCGAAGCTCGACCAGGACGCCTCCGTGCACCACCCCGACGACCGAAAGGACGAGCGATGAACCTCGTCACGCTCACGCCCATCACCTGGCCGACCGTCATCGGCCTCCTCGGAAGCGCGCTCGTCTTCCTCCTGCTGGCCCGGGTGCTGAGCGCGCGTCTCGCGGATCGTCTCATGGTCGTGGCGGCGGCCCTCATGGTGATCGGGGCCCTCCTGGTCGCGCTCGTCCCCTCGGTTCCGCCGACCGGTCCGGCACTCGTGCTCCTCGGCGTCTTCGTCCTCGCCGTCGCGGTCGCCGGCGGTGGTCCGGTCGCCTCCTTCGTCCTCGCCCTCGCGACGAAGGGCAGCGTCGCCCCCGGGATCCACGGCGGCATCCTCGTGGAGCACCGGAACCCGAGCGCCTCGCAGGTCGTCGGACGTCCGATCGAAGTGCTGCGCGGCGGGACCGCGATCGGGATCCTCGAACGGCTCGCCCTCGTCGCCGCGTTGTTCTCCGGCTATCCGGAGGCGATCGCGGTCATCGTCGCGGTGAAGGGTGTCGGACGCTTCACCGAACTCGACTCGGCCGAGGCGCGCGAGCGGTTCATCATCGGCTCGCTCGCCAGCCTCCTCTGGGCTGCCGGGGTGGCGTCGATCCTGCTGCTCGCGCGAGGCTGAGCCGGCGGGTCAGTCCACGGCCCTGGGCGACCGGCGGTAGGGCGAGACGGTCGTCTCCCCCGGGAGCACGAACCGCCACGGGTAGGCGGCTCCCCCACCGACCCCGCTGACGCCCGTCCGCGGACCGGCCGCCGAGGCGAGCGGGCGCTCGGGCAGGAGCAGGTCGAAGGGCGGCTCGGCGAGGTCGTCACCCGACTGGTCGAGCGCGATCCCGAGCGCCACGGTGAGCCGCGCCGGTCCTCTGGCCAGGTCGCGATCCGGCACCCGTTCACCGCGTCGCAGCCGCGCGAGCTCCAGGCCCGCGACGACCTCGCCGGCGCGCAGGAGGACGGCCGACGCCGTGCCGACCGGTGAGCACACGACGTTGATGCAGACGTGCATGCCGTAGCTGAAGTACGCGTACAGATGCCCGGGCGGACCGAACATCGGACTCGTGCGCGGGGTCGGACCACGGTGCGCATGGGATCCGGGATCCTCGCCGACCCCGAGATAGGCCTCGACCTCGGTGAGACGGACCGACACGGTGCCCTCGGGCGTCGTGTGGGACAGCACCGCTCCGAGCAGCGCGGGCGCGACCTCGAGGGCCGATCCCGAGGTCAGCGCCCGCAGCGGACCGGCCGTCGTCATCGGACCCCGCCCCGTCTAGAGCGAGAGGGCCTGCGACAGCGCGCCCACCCGCCCGACGAGCGTCACGAGCTGGTCCTGGACCCGCTCCGGCGCAGTCCCACCGGCGCCGAGTCGGCTACCGATCGAGCCGTCGACGGTCAGGACGCTCCGCACGGCCGGCGTGAGATGTTCCGAGACACCCGCCAGTGCGGCGTCGTCGGGTTCGTCGAGTGCAAGGCCGCGCTCCTCGCAGTACCGCACGAGCTCGCCGCTGATCTCGTGAGCGTCGCGGAAGGCGACACCCTGCTTGACGAGCCACTCGGCGACGTCCGTCGCGAGGGAGAACCCCTCCGGTGCGAGCTCGCGCAGCCGTGCCGTGTCGAAGCGGAGCGTCGCCACCATCCCGGTGAACGCCGGCAGCAACACCTCGAGCTGGTTCACGGAGTCGAACACCGGCTCCTTGTCCTCCTGCAGGTCGCGGTTGTACGCGAGCGGCAGCGCCTTCAGCGTCGCCAGCAACCCGGTCAGGTTCCCGATGAGTCGCCCGGACTTCCCGCGGGCGAGTTCGGCGATGTCGGGGTTCTTCTTCTGCGGCATGATGCTCGAGCCGGTCGAGTAGGCGTCGTCGAGGGTCACGAACCCGAACTCGCGGGTGTTCCAGACGATGATCTCCTCGGCGAACCGGGACAGGTTGATCCCGATCAGCGAGGTGATGAACGCGAACTCGGCGACCACGTCGCGGCTGGCGGTGGCGTCGATCGAGTTCTCGGTCGGCCGGTCGAGCCCGAGCTCGTGCGCGACGAGCACCGGGTCGAGACCGAGGGAACTGCCGGCGAGCGCTCCGGAACCGTACGGCGAGGCGCTCGCCCGGGCGAGCCAGTCGCGGAGCCGTTCCAGGTCGCGGGTGAGCGGCCAGGCGTGCGCGAGCAGCTGGTGGGCGAGCAACACCGGCTGGGCGTGCTGCAGGTGCGTGCGGCCGGGCATCACCGCGTCCGGGTGTGCTTCGGCCTGGGAGACGATCGCGTCGATCAGGTGGATGACGTCGCGGGCGATCACCCGTCCGTGATCGATGAGGTAGAGGCGCACGAGCGTCGCGATCTGGTCGTTCCGGCTCCGTCCGGCGCGCAGCTTCCCACCGAGTTCCTTGCCGGCCCGTTCGACGAGCCCGCGTTCCAGCGCCGAGTGGACGTCCTCATCGCTCTCCGCCGCGACGAACGTCCCGTCGGCCACGTCGGCGTCCAGGACGTCGAGGGCGGCGAGCATCCCGCGAAGCTCGTCCTCGTCGAGGTACCCCGCCGACGCGAGCGCCTTGGCGTGGGCACGGGAGCCCGCGATGTCGTATGCGGCGAGGACCCAGTCGAACTGTGTGGACTTGCTCAGACGGGCGAGTTCCGGCGACGGTCCGCTCGCGAAGCGTCCACCCCAGAGGGCCCCGGATTCGCCTGCTCGGTTCTGCTGATCTGCCACGATGGGCCTCCTGTACTGCTGGCGTCCGGAGTGCTCCGGACTGGTCGGTCGGCCGCAGCCGGGGAAGGGTCAGGCCGCGGAGCCGGCGTGCTGCTGCTCGAGCAGCCACACGAGCAGGGCCTTCTGCGCGTGGAGGCGGTTCTCCGCCTCGTCCCAGATGATGCTCTGCGCCCCGTCGATGACCTCGGCCTCGACCTCGAAGCCGCGATCGGCGGGCAGGCAGTGCATGAAGACGGCGTCGGACGCTGCGAGCCCCATGAGCCTGCGGTCGACCCGGTAGCCGCCGAAGATGGCGACGCGTTGCGCCTTCTCGTCCTCCTTGCCCATCGACACCCAGGTGTCGGTGATCATCACGTCGGCATCCGCCGCCGCAGTGTCGGGGTCGGTGGTCACGAGCACGGAGCCGCCCGTCGTCGCGGCGATGCGCTCCGCGTCGGCGACGACGTCCGCAGCCGGGGCGAACTCGGCCGGGGCGGCGATGCGGACGTGCATCCCCGCCGTCGCGCCGGCCAACAGGTAGGAGTGGGCCATGTTGCTCGCTCCGTCGCCGAAGAACGACATCGTCAGACCGGCGAGCTCGCCCTTGTGCTCGCGGATCGTGAGGAGGTCGGCGAGGAGCTGGCACGGGTGGAAGTCGTCGGACAGCGCGTTGACGACGGGCACGGTCGTCCCGGCCGAGATCTCCTCGAGACCGGACTGGGCGTAGGTCCGCCAGACGATCGCCGCGACCTGACGTTCGAGGACGCGAGCGGTGTCGGCGGCCGTCTCCTTGCCGCCGAGCTGGCTGTTGGCCGTCGAGATGATGAGCGGTGATCCGCCGAGGTCGGCGATCCCCACGGCGAAGGAGACGCGTGTCCGCGTCGAGGACTTGTCGAAGATGACCGCGACGGTCTGCGGGCCTTCGAGCGGCTTGCGCGACCAGCGGTCGCGCTTCAGCTCGGTGGCGAGGTCGAGGATCTCGGCCTGCTCGGCCGGGCTGAGGTCGTCGTCGCGGAGGAAGTGACGGGTCATGGCTGGTGGTCCTGTTCGTGTGGGTCGATGGCCGGTCAGGCCTGGACGGCGTCGAGCGCCGCGCGGAAGAGGGAGGTGAACTCGTCGATCTCGGCGTCGCCGATGATGAGCGGCGGCGCGATCCGGATGCTCGTCGCGTTCGGGGCGTTGATGATGAGCCCTCGGTCGAACGCCGCGGCCGACAGCTCGGCCGCCACCGGGGCGCTCAAGCCGATGCCGATGAGCAGCCCGTGTCCGCGGACCTCCTCGACGAGCGGGGAACCGATGGCGGTGATGACGGCCCGCAACTGCTCACCGCGCGCGGCGGCGTTCTGCACGAGACCGGCGCGCTCGATCTCCTCGAGCACCGCGTTCGCCGTCGCGGTCGCGAGCGGGTTGCCGCCGAAGGTGCTGCCGTGCTGGCCGGGTCCGAACAGCTCGGAGGCGGCGCCGAAGGTGACGAGGGCGCCGATCGGCATGCCACCGCCGATCCCCTTGGCGACGGTGATCGCGTCCGGGACGATGCCGTCCCGCTGGAACGCGAACCACTCCCCCGTCCGACCGGCCCCGGTCTGGATCTCGTCGATGATGAGCAGCACGCCGTGTGCCTCGGTGAGTGCCCTGGCACGGGCGAGGTAGCCCTCCGGCAGGTCGATGACGCCGGCTTCGCCCTTGATCGGTTCGAGGATCAGCGCGGCGACCCGGTCGTCGATCGCCGCCTCGAGTGCCTCGATCGTGGTCGGGATGTGCTCGACGCCGCCCGGGAGCGGGTGGAACCCCTCCTGCAGGGCAGGCTTGCCGGTCAGGGCGAGCGCGCCGAAGGTCCGCCCGTGGAAGGAGTTCTCCAGGGTGAGGACCCGGGTCCGCGATCCGTCGCCGTGGTTGAGTCGGGCGAGCTTGAACGCCGCCTCGTTCGCCTCGGCACCGGAGTTCGCGAAGTACACCCGACCGCCCTCGTCCGCTCCGGCGAGACGCTTCAGTCGGGCCGCGAGCTCGAGCTGCGGCGGACTCGAGAAGTAGTTGGAGACGTGCGCGAGCGTGCTCGCCTGTCGCGTGATCGCACCGACGAACGCCGGATGCGCATGTCCCAGTGCGTTCACCGCGATGCCCGCGAGGAAGTCGAGGTAGCGGTTGCCCTCGGCGTCCCAGACATGGCATCCCTCACCGCGCGTCAGCATGGCGATCGGCGTGTTGAACGTGCGCATCATGTCGCGGTCGACGCGGCTCTTCCAGTCGCTCATGAGTCCTCCGGGACGACCTCGGTGCCGGAGCCGTTCTGGGTGAACACCTCGAGCAGGATGGAGTGGGGTACGCGGCCGTCGATGATGGCAGCCTTGGCGACCCCGCCGTCGACGGCGTCGAGGCAGGCGGTCATCTTCGGGATCATGCCCGATTCGAGCGTGGGCAGCATGGCTCGGAGCTCACTCGTCGTGATCTGCGAGACGAGCGAGTCGCGGTTGGGCCAGTCGCTGTACAGCCCGGCGACATCGGTCAGGATGACGAGCTTCGCGGCACCGAGTGCCACGGCGAGCGCCGCGGCGGCCGCATCGGCGTTCACGTTGAGCGTCTGGCCGGGCTGGTCGAGGTCGGGGGCGATCGAGGAGACCACCGGGATGTTGCCGGCGTCGAGGTAGGCCTGCACCGAGGTGGGGTCGACGCTGACGACGTCGCCGACGAGCCCGATGTCCACGGTCTCGCCGTCGACGACGATCGAGCGACGACGCCCGCCGAACAGGCCCGCGTCCTCGCCGGACAGTCCTGCGGCGAGCGGGCCGTGTTCGTTGATCCGCCCCACGAGCTCGGGGTTGACCTGACCGGTGAGGACCATGCGGACGACCTCCATGGCCTCGGGCGTCGTGACCCGGTACCCGCCGCGGAACTCGCTGTGGATGTCGAGCCGCTCGAGCATCGCGGAGATCTGCGGGCCGCCACCGTGCACGACGACGGGCTTGAGCCCCGCGTAGCGCAGGTAGACCATGTCCTCCGCGAACGCCTGCGCGAGCTCGTCGCTCACCATCGCGTTGCCGCCGAACTTGACGACGATCGTCTGGTCGCGGAAGGTCTTCAGCCAGGGAAGCGACTCGATGAGGGTGGCGGCCTTGATCGCCGCCTCCTCGGGAGAGTTGTCTCGATACTGGGTCATCATCAGCTCGCGTACGCGCTGTTCTCGTGCACGTAGTCGTGCGTGAGGTCGTTCGTCCAGATGGTGGCTCCCGTGTCACCGGCGTGGAGGTCGATGAGCACGTGCACGGCGCGCGGTGAGAGGTCGACGAGGTCGCGCGACTGATCCGGCTCGCCGGCGGTGCACACCTGGACGCCGTTCATGGCCACGTCGATCCCGTACGGGTCGAACTCGGCGCCCGTGGTCCCGACGGCCGCGAGCACCCGGCCCCAGTTCGGGTCGTTGCCGAAGATGGCCGCCTTGAAGAGGTTGCTGCGGGAGACCGCGCGGGCGACCTCGACCGCGTCGTCCTCGGACACCGCGCCGACGACCTCGATCGCGACGTCGTGGGCCGCGCCCTCGGCATCGGCTTGCAATTGCAGGGTGAGGTCGCGGCACACCTCCGTCAGCGCCTCGGTGAAGGCGGACAGCTCCGGGGTGACGCCGCTCGACCCGGACGCGAGGAGCGACACCGTGTCGTTGGTGGACATGCAGCCGTCGGAGTCGAGGCGGTCGAAGGTGACACGGGTCGCGCTGCGGAGCGCCTGGTCGAGCTGCGCCGGCTCGAGCACAGCGTCGGTCGTGATGACGACGAGCATCGTCGCGAGCCCGGGGGCGAGCATGCCCGCACCCTTCGCCATGCCGCCGACGGTCCATCCGTCCGCGCTCCGAACGGCCTGTTTCGGCTTCGTGTCGGTCGTCATGATCGCGGTCGCCGCGGCGAGGCCGGCCGCTTCGCTCGCACCGTCCTCGTCGGCGACCGCGCGGGTGGCGTCCCAGACGCCCGCGGTCAGCTTGTCGAGGTCGAGCTGTTCGCCGATGAGCCCCGTGGAGCAGACGAGGACGTCGCCGGCCGAGATCGCGAGTCGCTCTGCGACGGCCTCCGCGGTCGCGTGCGTCGTCTGGAAACCGCGCGTCCCCGTGTAGCAGTTCGCGCCGCCGGAGTTCAGGACGATCGCCGAGACGATGCCGTCCTGCATGACCTGCTCGCTCCAGAGGATCGGGTTGGCCTTGCACCGGTTGCTCGTGAACACCGTCGCCGCGTGCTGCAGCGGACCGACGTTGTGGACCACCGCGAGGTCGAGGCCCCCGGAGGTCTTGAGGCCGCAGGCGACGCCCGCCGCGAGGAACCCTGCTGCTGCTGTCACACTCACGGTGCCACTCCATTCACACTCAAGCCGGTCGTCTCGGGGAGCCCGAGCGCGATGTTCGCCGATTGGATCGCCGCGCCGGCGGTCCCCTTCACGAGGTTGTCGACGGCGGTCACGACGACGACCCGTCCCACCGTCTCGTCGACGGCGAGTCCGATCAGCGCGGTGTTGGCGCCGAGGACGTCGGCCGTCCGGGGGAACGAGCCCTCGGGCAGCACCTGGACGAACGGCTCGTCGGCGTAGGCCGTCTCCCAGGCCTCGCGGACCGCTGCCGCCGTGGTGCCCGGGACGATGCGTGCCGTCGAGGTGGCCAGGATGCCGCGCGACATCGGGACGATGACCGGGGTGAACGAGATGGACGCGCGATCGGCACCGGCCGCCCGGAGGCTCTGCGTGATCTCGGGGATGTGCCGGTGGGTACCGCCGACGGCGTACGGGTTGGCCGTGCCGAGCACCTCGCTCGCGAGCAGGTTGACCTTCAGGCTCTTCCCCGCGCCGGACGGCCCGACGGCGAGCACGGAGACGAGGTCGAGCGGCTCGATCACCCCCGCGGCGATGCCGGGCGCGAGGGACAGGGCGACGGTGCTCGCGTTGCATCCGGGAGCGGCGATCCGCTTGGCGCCCACGAGAGCGTCGCGCCCCCGACCGGTGGACGTCTGGAGCTCCGGCACACCGTAGGCCCAGGCGCCGAAGTAGTCGCCGCCGTAGAAGGCGTCCCAGTCGGCTTCGTCGACGAGCCGGTGGTCGGCTCCGCAGTCGACGACGAGGGTCTCCGGTGGAAGCGATGCCGTGACCTCACCCGACTTGCCGTGCGGCAGGGCGAGGAAGACGACGTCGTGTCCCGCGAGCACCTCCGGCGTCGTCGCCTCGAGGACGAGATGCCGGAGTGAGCGGAGGTGTGGCTGGTGGTCGACGAGCGGTTGACCGGCGTTCGCGTGCGCGGTCACCGTCCGGACGTCGAAGTCGGGGTGGTCGGCGAGCAGCCGAAGCAGCTCGCCTCCTGCGTAGCCGGATGCTCCGGCCACCGCTACAGAGAAGGACATGGCTCTACCTTATTGAGTGGACGCTCGAGGGGCGGAGGCGGCGACTCCTGGACGACTGCACGGTCACCTGGACCGTGCGAGCACCGGGGTCGCCTATCGTCGCTCTGCGGTAGCGCGTGCGGACACGGGACGGCGGAGGGCGCGGAGCGTGATCGCCCGCGAAGAACCCTGTGCCTGGAAACGTGCCATGTCGAGAGCGTACTACGACGACGAGGATGCCGACGAATCCGCGCCCGGCGCAGCCCGCTCCGCGATGAGCGCGGCCTGGACCCGCGACCGTGCGTCGAGCTTCACGAGGATCCGGGACACGTGCGTCCGGGCCGTCGCCTCCGACAGCCCGAGCGCGGTCGCGATCCCCGCGTTGCTCAGTCCCTCGCGCAGCTGCTCGAGGACCTCACGCTCCCGCGGTGTCAGCGTGGCCAGACCGGGGTGCGGCAGCGCCGGCTCCGGCACGACCGGAGGTCTGGCCGCGGCGAGACGTTCGAGGACTCGGCGGGTCACCTCAGGGGCGAGCACCGCCTCGCCCGCATGCACTCGTCGGATCGCGTCGACGAGGCCGGCAGCGGAGACCGTCTTCACCAGGAAGGCGTTCGCCCCGGCCGCCAGCGCCTCGTCGACGTACCGGTCGAGCGCGAAGGTCGTGAGCATGATGATGCTCGGCGGCGGGGTGGCCGCAGCGAGGATGGCCGGGATCGCGTCGATCCCGGAGGCACGCGGCATCTGGACGTCGAGCAGCACGACGTCCGGTCGGTGTCGCACGGCTTGCGCGACGACGGCCTCCCCGTCCGCCGCCTCGGCGACGACCAGGATGTCGTCCGGCTCGTCGAGCAGCGCTCCCAGACCCGCTCTGACGGCGGCATGGTCGTCCGCGATGAGGACCGTGATGGTCATGACGCCCCTCCTGCGGTGACGACCGCGGGGGTGGTCGGTGACACGGGGCTCGGCACGGTGAGCGCCGTCCGCCAGTCCGGACCGTCCGGCCCCGCGACGAGGTCGCCTCCGATCAGACGTGCCCGCTCGGCCAGGCCGACGAGGCCGACCCCACCGGACCCGGCGAGCACCGAAGACGAGGTCGCCGTCGGCAGCGGGTTGCTGAGCGTGACGGACAGGGCACCGGGCGGGAGCGAGACCTCGACCCGGACGGAGGCACCCGGTGCGTGCTTCGCGGTGTTCGTCAGGCCTTCGACGAGCGTGCGGAGCCCGACGATCGAGGTCTGCGCGGGGACCTCGGCGAGCGCCGCGTCGTCCGGTGCCCGTACCTCCACCTCCAGTCCGTTGGCACGGGCGACCTCGACCGCGCGGCGGACCGACTCGGCCGTGAGTCGGTCTGGTGCCTGGGTCGGGTCGTCGGCCGACTGGTCACCGCGGAGCACGTCGATCATGGTGCGCATGTCGGCGAGCGCGTCGAGACTGCTCGTCCGGACGAGTGCGAGGCTGCGCCGCAGCGCCACCGGGTCGGTGCCGTCGCGTCGTTCCAGGGCCGCCGCCGACTGCATCGCGATCGCCGAGAGGTGACCGGCGATGACGTCGTGCAGCTCCCGGCTGAGCTCGAGCCGTTCACGGGTCACGGCGTCCTGCCGGAGCGCAGCCGCCGCCTGGGCGATCGTGTCCGCGCGCTCGCGCTGGCGTTCGGCCTCGAGACGGGGGTACCGGACCATCCTGCCGTACCAGATCGAGCTCGCCAGGATGACCGGGACGATGATGAGCGAGCCGAGGACCACGCCGCGACCGAGCCGGGTGACGGCCTCGACGTCGTCGGTGAACCAGATCACCGCGAAGACACCGACGGACACGACGGCGAGCGCGGTGCAGGCGAACGCGGCGACGTCCATGACCCGGGACCGCGAGTAGAGCGCCGCCGCATAGGCGAGGTCGGACACGACGATGAGCATCCCGAGGCCGCTGCCTCCGGTGGTGAGCGCCTCGGCGAGGGCGATCAGGACGCCGACGGCCAGCGTGGTCAACGGGCGTCGACGGCGGAGCAGGTGCACCGCCAGGATGGCCGCGAGGAAGACGAGGGTGAGGAGGAGCGGCGGTTCCGACACGGTCGTCCCCCAGGGGACATGGATCCCGAGGAGGGCGAACAGGAGTCCCATGGCCGCGCACACCGTGGTGATGACCGGCTCGCGGTGTCGATCCACCCATGCGCGCGGTCCTTCGAGAGCAGCCATACCTCCATCACACCAGCTCGCGCCGCGCGGCGCGAGCGTCGGAGGGACGAGCCCGCGTACGCAGTTCCGCTGACCCCGTCGCCGGAGGATCAGCAGCACGGTCGATGTGGCACGGCATCACCCCGCGACACCATCGGAACATGGACAGCTTCACTGAACTCTTCGGCACGAGCCCACTCATCTGGGCCATCCTCGGCGCGGAGGCCGCGTTCTGGATCCTCCTCTTCGGCGGACTCGCGGTGCGCTACCTCCTCCGGCGGCGCCGGCTCAGCGCGATCATGTTGATCGGTGTACCGGTCGTGGACCTCGTCCTCCTGGTCCTGACCGCGACCGACCTCGCGTCCGGCGAGGAGCCCAACGTCACGCACCTCCTCGCGACCATCTACCTGGGCTTCACGGTGGCGTTCGGCCACGCGCTCATCACGAAGGCGGACGTCTGGTTCGCACACCGGTTCGCCGGCGGTCCAGCACCGCGGCCGAAGCCGAAGTCCGGGCCCGCGTACGTCCGGGCCGCCTGGTCGGAGTGGCGTCGGGTGGTCCTCGCCGTCGCGATCGCGGTCGCCGGGCTCCTCGCGATGCAGGCCATGGTCGGCTGGACCGTCCCCGCGTCCTTCGCCCTCGCGAACGAGGACGTCATCTGGGGCATGATCATCAAGCTCGTCGCGATCACCGGCATCTGGTTCGCCGCAGGCCCGGTGTACGCCGTCCTCTTCCGGAGCTCCGCGCCCGCGCCTGACACCACGGAGCGGGTTTCGGATTCCGTTCCGACATCTCAGGGGCGTCCCTAACGGCGCTCTATCTCATATCTGAGATAGAGTGACGACATGGAAGACACGGCAACGTTTGAACGAACGGACCCTGCGGCACCGCTCCGGCAGGTCGGAGCACTCATCCGCGGCGCCCGTCAGGGACGCAAACTCACCCAGGCCCAGCTGGCGGAACGCGTCGGCACGAGCCAGAGCGCGATCAACCGGATCGAGCAGGGCAGTCAGAACATCAGCATCGACCTCCTGAGCCGGATCAGCACCGCGCTCGAGAGTGAGATCGTCAGTTTCGGCGAACAGAAGAAGAACTCGCACCTCCGCGTCCAGGGCGGCCGACAGCTGCACGGGACCATCGCGGTGCGTTCGAGCAAGAACGCCTCGGTCGCGCTCCTGTGCGCCGCGCTCATGAACCGCGGCCGCACCACGCTGCACGGCATCGCCCGGATCGTCGAGGTCGACCGCATCATCGACGTCCTGCGCAGCCTGGGCGTCTCCGTGGTCTGGTCGCCCGACGGCCAGGACGTCGAGATCCACGTCCCGGACGACCTCTCACTCGAGAGCATCGACGAGGACGCCGGTCGCCGGACCCGCAGTGTGCTCATGTTCCTCGGTCCGCTGCTCGGCCGTTACGACACCTTCGCCCTCCCCTACGCCGGTGGTTGCGACCTCGGGACCCGCACCGTCGAACCGCACCTCATCGCGCTCCGGCCGTTCGGCCTGTCCATCGAGGCGACCGCCGGCTGGTACCAGGCCACCGTCGCCCCCGACGTACCCGAGGAGCTGAGCGTCGTGCTCACCGAGCGCGGCGACACCGTGACCGAGAACGCCATCATGGCCGCCGCGGTGCGCGACGGCGTGACGACCATCCGCAACGCCAGCCCGAACTACATGGTGCAGGACCTGTGCTTCTACCTGGAGCTCCTCGGCATCACCATCGAGGGCATCGGGAGCACGACGCTCCGGATCACCGGCCGCAGCGTCATCAACGAGGACGTGGACTACTGGCCGAGTGAGGACCCGGTGGAGGCGATGAGTCTGCTCACCGCGGGGATCGTCACCGACTCGGAGATCACCGTCACGCGCGTGCCGATCGAGTTCATGGAGATCGAGCTCGCGACGCTCGGCGAGATGGGACTGCGCTACACCCGCTCCCCCGAGTACGCGGCCGCGAACGGCCGCACCCGTCTCGTCGACGTCACCGTGCACCCCTCGAAGCTGCACGCCCCGATCGACAAGATCCACCCCATGCCGTTCCCGGGGCTCAACATCGACAACCTCCCGTTCTTCGCGGTCATCGCGGCCTGCGCCGAGGGCGACACGCTCATCCACGACTGGGTGTACGAGGGCAGGGCGATCCACCTCACCGACCTGACGCGACTCGGCGCGAACGTCCGCCTGCGCGACCCGCACCGCATCGACGTCTCCGGGCCGACGCACTGGTCCGGCGCCGAGGTGAGCTGCCCTCCCGCGCTGCGACCGGCCGTCGTCATCCTGCTCGCCATGCTCGCCGCGAAGGGCACGAGCGTGCTCCGGAACGTCGACATCATCGCTCGCGGGTACGAGCAGCTGCAGGAGCGGCTCATCACCCTGGGTGCGTCGATCGAGACCTTCCGCGACTGAGTCGTCCCGTCCGACGGACGCGGCCCCGCAGATCGTCGATCCGCGGGGCCGCTGTCGTCCGGTACGACCGGCTCAGTCCCGGATGCTCGCGCCGAAGCGCTCGGCCGCCACTGCCGCGCCGGCGAGCTTCGCGTCGCTCGCCTCCGCCGCGGTGAGCGTGCGGTCCGGCGCGCGGAACCGCAGCGCGAAGGTCAGGCTCTTGCCACCCTCGGGCACGCCCGAACCGCGATAGTCGTCGACGAGGCGGATGTGCTCGAGCAGCGAACCGGCTCCGACCCGGACGGCGTCGAGGACCTCACCGGCCGAGACCGTCGCGGGGACGAGCAGCGAGAGGTCCTGCGTCGCAGCGGGAAGGGTTCCGATGCCGACGGCCTCGGGCAGTGCGTCGCCGAGCGCGATGATGCGATCCAGGTCGAGTTCCGCGACCGCCACGACGCGCGGCAGGTTCGCCTCCTCGGCGACGGCCGGGTGCACCTCCCCCGCGTACCCCACCAGGACGTCGCCGACGTGCAAGCGCCGCGGTCCGTCCGGGGTGCAGTGCCTGGTGGCTGCCCTGCGAGACGGTGATGTCGACACCGGTCGCCACCGCGACGGCCTGGACGGCCTCGAGCGCGTCGGCGATACCGGCCGCGACGGCGGGCTGGCCCGGCTGCTTCGCGACGGCGTTGCCGACCGCGAGGAATCCGAGATGACGCGGTTGGGCCGGGACGCCCGCCTCGAGCTCCTCGAGCTGGGCCTCGCTCGGACGGACCGCCGCCTGCGGGAGTTCGGCCTGGCCGAACGCGCCGTGACGGGACGGACGGAACACCGCGCCGACCTCGAAGATCGAGAGGTCGGTCAGACCGCGCGAGACGTTCCGGTGGGCCACCGCGAGGAGACCGGGCAGGATCGACGCGCGGAGGAAGGGGGCCTTCGCGTCGAGCGGGTTCGCGAGCTTCACGGCTGGGAACGCACCCGGCTGCGGAGCGCCGAACCGCGCGTTCTCCTCGGCGGAGACGAACGGATAGGCCAACACCTCGGTCGCGCCGCCGTAGGCGAGCGCATCGGCGACCCCACGGCGCAACCGCTGCGAACGCGAGAGCCCACGTCCCGGAGGCGCGACGGGGAGCACCGACGGGATGCGGTCGTATCCGAGGATCCGCGCCACCTCCTCGGCGAGGTCCTCCTTGCCGGTGATGTCGTGGCGCCAGCTCGGCGGCGTCACGAGCAGGCCGCCATCGGTCGCCTCGACGGCCGCGCCGATCTCGGCGAGCGCGGATCGTGTCTCGTCCGCTCCGAACGTGACGCCGATGAGGCCGTTGATGTAGTCGTCGGGGAGCAGGATCGGCTCGCGATCCGGCGCCGTGGTGACGGTGGAGCCGAGGTCGTCCGTCCGGCCACCGGCCAGGTCGACGAGCAACTGCGCGACGCGACCGGCGGCCGCGACGGCGATCTGCGGATCGACACCGCGCTCGAACCGCTTCGAGGCCTCGCTCGGCAGCTTGTGGCGGCGCGCGCTCCGCGCGATGGACACCTGGTCGAAGTTCGCGGCCTCGATGAGGACGTTGCGCGTGGCATCGGTGATCTCGGTGTCGAGGCCACCCATCACGCCCGCGAGCCCGATCGGGCCCGAGTCGTCGGTGATCAGCAGGTCCTCGTCGTGGAGCTTCCGCTCCTGGCCGTCGAGCGTGACGAAGGTCTCGCCGGACCGCGCGCGCCGGACGACGATGCCGCCCGTGAGCTTGTCGAGGTCGTACCCGTGGATCGGCTGTCCGAGCTCGAGCATGACGTAGTTCGTGATGTCGACGACGAGCGACAGCGAGCGGATGCCGGCGAGCTTCAACCGCGCCACCATCCACGGCGGGGTCGGCTTCGTCGGGTCGACGTCGCGCACGACGCGGGTGACGAAGACGCTCGACCCGACGCGATCGCGGATCGGCGCCGCATCCTCGATCGTGACGGGGAAGCCGTCGAGTGGCCCGGTGAACGCCTCGGGGACGCTCGCCGCCGGGTCGCGGAAGGCCGCACCGGTCGCGTGCGAGTACTCGCGTGCGACCCCTCGGATCGAGAACGCGTAGCCGCGATCGGGCGTCACGTTGAGCTCGACCGCAGCGTCGTCGAGACCGAGCAGGCTGATCGCGTCGGTGCCGACGGGTGCCTCGACCCCGATCGTCGAGAGGCGCAGGATCCCGTCGTGGTCCTCACCGAGACCGAGCTCGCGAGCCGAGGCGATCATGCCGTCGGACACGTGGCCGTAGGTCTTGCGAGCGGCGATCGGGAACGGACCGGGCAGCACGGCGCCGGGCAGGGTGACGACCACCTGGTCGCCGACGAAGAAGTTGCCGGCACCGCAGACGATGCCCCGCACGGCGCCCTCGGCGTCACCCTCGGCGACGCGGACCTGGCACCAGCGGATGGTCTTGCCGTTGGACTGCGGCTCCTCGACGTACTCGAGGACCTCGCCGACCACGATGGGACCGGTCAGCTCGAAGCGGTGGACGTCCTCCTCCTCGAGCCCGACGCGCACGAGCGCGGCGTGGACGTCTTCGGGGGTGGTCCCCGGGGCGAGTTCGACGAACTCCCCGAGCCAGCTCAATGGAACACGCACGACTACACCACCATCCCGAACTGCTGGGAGAAGCGGACGTCGCCCTCCACCATCTCTCGCATGTCCTGCACGCCGTCGCGCAGCATCAGACCGCGCTCGACGCCCATCCCGAAGGCGAAGCCCGAGTAGACCTCGGGGTCGATACCGGCGGACCGGAGCACGTTCGGGTTGATCATGCCGCACCCACCCCACTCGATCCAGCGCGGTCCGTCCTTGAAGGTCGGGTGCCAGAAGTCGAGCTCGGCGCTCGGCTCGGTGAAGGGGAAGTAGCTGGGACGCAGGCGGACCTTCGCGTCGTCACCGAAGACGCTCTTCACGAAGTGGTCGAGCGTTCCGCGCAGGTGCGCCATCGTCAGGCCCTTGTCGACGGCGAGACCCTCGAACTGCATGAAGACGGGCGTGTGCGTCGCGTCGAGCTCGTCCGTGCGGTAGACGCGCCCGGGGGCGAGCACGTACACGGGGAGCTCGCGCTCGAGCAGCGAGCGCACCTGGACCGGCGACGTGTGCGTCCGCAGGACGAGGTGCGACTCCAGCGGCTCCACGAAGAAGGTGTCCTGCATCGCGCGGGCCGGGTGGTCGGCGTCGAAGTTCAGGGCGTCGAAGTTGAACCACTCGCTCTCGACCTCGGGCCCCTCGGCGATCTCCCACCCCATGCCGACGAAGATGTCGGACACGCGGTCCTGGAGGAGCGTGAGGGGGTGCCGGGCACCGGGCACGCGACGCAGCGGCACGGCGGTGACGTCGATCGCCTCGGCTGCGAGTCGTGCCTCCGTCTCTGCGGCGACGATCTCGCCCTCGCGCTCGCTCAACGCCTTCGAGACGCGCCCGCGGGCCTGACCGACCAGCTTGCCGAGCGCGGCCTTCTGGTCGTTCGGCACGCTGCGGAGCGACCCGTTGAGGGCGGCGAGCGGTGACGCTTCGCCGGCGTGGGCTGATCGGACCGCTTTCAGGGCGGCCGAGTCGGTGGCTGCGGCGATCGCTTCGAGAGCGGCGTCGACCGCGGCGTTCACCGCTGGTTCGGAGATTGGGGATGCGTCGGACACGAGAGCCAAGTCTACCCAGGCGGTCGGCCCACATGGGCGACCGTCCTCGCCCCGACGGCGGCCCGATCGCCTGGGCTCCGTCGGGACGACGTCAGATGCTCGCGCCGGACGACTGGTTCCCCGCCTGGATGCCGAGGATCTTGGTCGTCGTGTCCTCCGTCACGGCCTGTTCCTTCGGCGTCCGCGGCGACCGTCGGGTACGCACCTCGACGATCTTCGCGACGCCCGAGAGGATCAGGCAGAGCACGATGTAGATCGAGCCCATCACGATGATCGAGGGGATGATCGGGCTGCCGTAGAGCGCCTGCGACCCGAACTGCTTCGCGAGGTAGAGGAGCTCCTGATAGGTGATCAGGAAGCCGAGTGCCGTGTCCTTGAGGGCGACGACGAGCTGGGCGATGATCACCGGCAGCATCGCGCGGATCGCCTGCGGGAACAGGATGAGGCGCAGGACGGCGGACTTCCGCAGGCCGATGGCGTAGGCGGCCTCGCCCTGCCCCTTCGGCAGCGACTCGATGCCCGCTCGGAAGATCTCGGAGAACACCGCGCCGTTGTACAGCGTCAGCGCGATGGCGACGGCGACGAACGGCGTCACGAAGGTGAAGCCGAGGGGCGGCAGCCCGTAGTACATGAGCATCATCAGGATGAGGACCGGGACCGCCCGGAAGAACTCGATGAAGATCGTGAAGGGGACGCTGATGATCTTGTGGTCGGACAGTCGGCCGATCGCCAGCACCAGTCCGAGGACGACGCTGCAGACGGCGGCGACCGCGAACGCGGACAGGGTCGCACCCGTCGCCTGGAGGATCTGCTCCCAGACGCGCGGGAAGGTGAAGAGCTTCCACTTCGAGGCGGTGAACTGTCCGGTCTCGATGAAGCGGAAGACGACGAAGGCGAGGATGCCGGCGACGACGAGCACCGTCGCCGCACCGATCCAGCGATAGCGGACGATGGCCTTCGGGCCGGGGGTGTCGAACAGGACGGAGCTCATCGCGCGATCCTCCACTTCTTCTCGAAGGCCCGTTGGGCGAGGGACAGGAGGGACACGAGGGCCACGAAGATGAGGGCGACCCACAGGAGACCGACGAGCAGCGGCTCACCGCGCTCTGACAGGTTCGCGCGGATCGCGCCCGCTTCGGCGACGGAGAAGCCGGCGGCGACCGTCGTGTTCTTGAGTAGGGCGATGAGCACGCTGAACAGCGGAGGCAGCACGGCACGGAACGCCTGCGGCAGGATGACGAGCGTCATGGTCTGTCCGAACGGCAGCCCGATCGCGCGTGCGGCCTCGGCCTGACCGATCGGCACCGTGTTGACGCCGGACCGCAGGACCTCTGCGACGTAGGTCGCGGTGTAGAGGCTCAGCCCGATGATCGCGAGCGTCGTGTAGCTCACTTCGGGGAGCCCGAGCTTCGGGTAGCCGAAGGCGAAGAAGAAG
This sequence comes from Plantibacter sp., assembly GCF_059073635.1. NCBI lineage: Bacteria > Bacillati > Actinomycetota > Actinomycetes > Micrococcales > Microbacteriaceae > Plantibacter > Plantibacter sp. Next base: position 22,093 of record NZ_JCACOF010000010.1, read on the forward strand.
AGGATGAGGGTCAGCGGGGTGTTGCGCACCGTGTTGACGTACACGGTGCCGAAGAGGCGCATCGCCGGGACCGGCGAGACCCGCATGGCACCGACGATGGTGCCGAGGATGAGCGCGAAGAACCCCGACACCACGAAGAGCAGCAGGGTGTTGCGGAAGCCCGTGACGAAGAGGTCGAGGTTGTCGAGCAGGACGTTCATGTCGCGCACGCCTTTCGGGAGGGGGACGCCCCTGGCGGGCGCCTGGGCGGAGTCGACGGGACAGCTCCCCCGGACGGCCGCTGGTCGGCGGCCGCCCGGGGCGCTGCTTAGTAGTCGTCGACCGCCGGCTGGGTCACCTTGGTGCCGGAGGCGCCGAGGGTGGCGTCGTAGATCTTGGTCCAGGTGTCGCCGCCATCGGTGAACATCGTGTTGATGAAGTGGCGGAGGGCGTCGTCACCCTTCGGCAGACCGATGCCGTACAGCTCGGTGCTGAACGGCTCGCCCACGACCTTGAGGTCGTCGGGGAACTGCGCCGCGTACCCGATCAGGATCGCCTGGTCGGTCGTGACCGCGTCGACCTTGCCGTCGTTCAGGGCCTCGACACACTGCGAGTAGGTGTCGAACTCCTCCGTCTTGGTGTCGGGGAAGTTGTCCTTGATGTTCTGGATGGGCGTGGAGCCCGTCGCCGAACACACGGTCTTGCCGGCGAGGTCGTCCTCGCCCTTGATGTCGTCGTTGTCCGCGGCGACGAGCAGGCCCTGGCCGGTCTCGAAGTACGGTCCGGCGAAGTCGATCTGCTCCTTGCGCTTGTCGGTGATCGAGTAGGTGCCGACGTAGTAGTCGATGTCACCGTTCACGATGGCCGATTCGCGGTTGGCGCTCGGGATCGCCTTGAACTCGATCTTGTCGGCGTCGAAGCCGAGCGACGCGGCGATCCAGGTGGCCATCTCGACGTCGAAGCCGGAACGCTCGCCGGTGGCGGCGTCGAGGTATCCGAGACCGGGCTGGTCCTCCTTGACGCCGATGCGGACCTTGTCGGCCTTCACCATCGCGTCGTACGTGGGGCTGCCCTCGAGCTGGACGTCGGAGGCGACCTCGAAGAGTGCGCCGCCGTCGGACGCGCCGTCGGTCGATCCGGTGCCGGCGTCGCCGCCGCTGCACCCGCTGAGCGCGAGCGCTGCTGCAGCGACTCCCGCGGTGATGAACATGAGCCTCTTGCGCATGTTTTCCTTCCTTCCTTGGTGCCCGGGACGGGCCGATCGGTTGGTCAGTTCCGGGTCGCCGCGCGGGTCGCGCGATCCGGAGTCGGATGGGTCAGTGGGTGAGGAGCTTCGACAGGAAGTCCTTCGCCCGCTCGGACTGCGGGTTCGTGAAGAACGACTCGGGGTCGGTGTCCTCGAGGATCTCGCCGTCGGCCATGAACACGACGCGGTCGGCGGCCTTCCTGGCGAAGCCCATCTCGTGGGTGACGACGATCATCGTCATGCCCTCACTGGCGAGCTGCACCATGACGTCGAGGACCTCGTTGATCATCTCGGGGTCGAGGGCCGAGGTCGGCTCGTCGAACAGCATGACCTTCGGCTTCATCGCGAGGGCGCGGGCGATCGCCACGCGCTGCTGCTGCCCGCCGGACAACTGTGCCGGCAGCTTGTCCGCCTGCACGCCGATGCCGACGCGCTCGAGCAGCACCTTCGCCGCATCGTCGGCGTCGCGCTTCTTCTGCTTGCGCACCTTGATCGGGCCGAGGGTGACGTTCTCGCGGATCGTCTTGTGCGCGAACAGGTTGAACGACTGGAACACCATGCCGACGTCGGCGCGCAGCTCGGCGAGCTGCTTGCCCTCCTCCGGCAGTTTCTTGCCGTCGATCCGGATCTCCCCCGAGCTGATCGTCTCGAGCCGGTTGATCGTCCGGCAGAGGGTCGACTTGCCGGACCCGGACGGTCCGATCACGACGACGACCTCACCCTTGTTGACGGTGAGGTTGATGTCCTTCAGGGCGTGGAACTCGCCGTAGTGCTTCTCGACGTTCTCCATGACGACGAGGGGCTCGCCGCGCCCTGCCTGGATCGGGTTGCTCGTGGTCTCGTATGCGCCGGCGGCACCATGCGAGGCTGCTGCATCGGGTTCCGTCGGGCCGGAGTTCGGGGACACTGTTGGCTCCATGTAACCCAAACTAGGTGACCGTGTGTTTCGTGCGCATGACGGAAGCGCTACGGTTACCGTTTCGTAACCTCGACGGTCGACGCCTCAGGCGCTCAGGCGTGCTGCGCGAACGCGCTCTCGAAGACGCACACCGATGCCGCCGTGGCCAGGTTCATGCTCTCGGCACGGCCGTAGATCGGTACCGTAACCGCACGGTCGACGAGCTCGAGGTGCTCGTCGGTGAGTCCCCTGGCCTCGTTGCCGAACACCCATGCCGTCGGCCGCGCGAGCACACCTTCCGACCGGGCCACGAGGAGGTCCTCGCCCTTGATGTCGGCCGCGAGCGTCTGCAGTCCCGCTGCACGGGCCCGTTCCAGCACGGCGGGCAGCTCGACACCGACCGCGACGGGCAGGTGGAAGAGCGAGCCGGTCGTGGAGCGCACGACCTTCGGGTTGTAGAGGTCGACGGTCCGTCCGCTCAGGACGACGGCGTCCGCGCCGGCGGCGTCGGCGGCTCGGATGATCGTCCCGAGGTTGCCCGGATCGCGGACCTCCTCCAGGATGACGACGAGCTGCGGCTCTCCGGCGAAGATGTCCTTGATCGAGGTCGGGAACTGCTGCGCGACCGCGATGAACCCCTGCGGGGTGACGGTGTCGGCCATCGACTCGAGGACCTGCTCGGTGACGAACTCGACCTCGAGTCCCGCATCGGTGGCCGCGGCCCCGATGTCGGTGTAGCGCTCGAGGGCCGTCGGCGTCGCGTACAGCTCGAGGATCAGGTCGGGCCGGAACTGCAGGGCCTCCGAGACCGCCTGTGGTCCTTCGAGGAGGAACAGGCCGGTCTCCTGTCTCGCCGGACGCTTGGCGAGTTTGGCGACGGAACGGACGCGCGGTGACCGCGGATTGTCAAGCACGCACCCATCCTATGGGTCGCACTCCGGACAGACGAAACGGCCCGATCCCTGGTGGGATCGGGCCGTTCGAACACGTCGTCCGGTCGGACGCAGGGCTTCCGACTACGCGGAGACCTTGGGCGCCGAGGTGTCGGCGGGCAGCGCGGCCTTGGCCGACGCGACGAGGGCCGCGAAGGTGGCGGGCTCGTGCACCGCGAGGTCCGCGAGGATACGGCGGTCGACCTCGATCCCGGCGAGGCCGAGACCCTGGATGAAGCGGTTGTACGTCATGCCGTTGGCACGCGAAGCCGCGTTGATGCGCTGGATCCAGAGGCGACGGAAGTCACCCTTGCGCGCACGACGGTCGCGGTACGAGTAGACGAGGGAGTGAGTGACCTGCTCCTTGGCCTTGCGGTACAGACGCGAACGCTGACCGCGGTAACCGGCGGCGCGCTCGAGGATGACGCGACGCTTCTTGTGAGCGTTGACCGCCCTTTTGACTCTTGCCATGTTCCTAGTTCCTTACGGGTAAACGGTCTAGCGACCGAGCAGCTTCTTCATGACCTTGGCGTCGGCGGGCGCCAGCACCTGGTCCTGGTTCAGGCGACGGGTGCGACGGCTGGACTTGCTCTCCAGGTTGTGTCGCATACCGGCCTGCTGCTTCATCAGCTTGCCGCTGCCGGTGACCTTGAATCGCTTCTTGGCCCCGGAGTGGGTCTTCTGCTTCGGCATGGGATTCCTCGTTTCTTATCGGTTCTCGTCGGTGGATGACTCCACCGGAGCAGCCTCGTCGGCTTCGTCGGCTTCAGCCGGACGTGCCTTGGATGCCGCACGTTGTGCGTTGGCTTCGGCTTTCGCCTCGGACTTGTTCTTGAGTGGACCGACGACCATCACCATGTTGCGACCGTCGACCATGGGGGTGGACTCGACGGTGCCCCACTCGGACACGTCCTCGGCGAACTTCTGGAGCAGGCGGACGCCCTGCTCTGGGCGGGACTGCTCGCGGCCGCGGAACTGGATCATGGCTTTCACCTTGTCACCGGCCTTGAGGAAGCCCTCGGCGCGCTTGCGCTTGGTCTCGTAGTCGTGCTGATCGATCTTGAGGCGGAACCGGACCTCTTTGAGGATCGTGTTCGCCTGGTTGCGCCGGGCCTCTTTGGCCTTCTGCGCAGCCTCGTACTTGAACTTGCCGTAGTCCATGATCTTCGCGACGGGCGGCTTGGAGTTGGGTGCGACCTCGACGAGGTCGAGATCCGCTTCCTGCGCGAGGCGAAGGGCGACCTCGATTTTGACGACGCCGACCTGTTCTCCGCCGGGACCGACGAGTCGGACCTCCGGGACGCGGATACGGTCATTGGTACGGGGATCGCTGATGCGGAGCTCCTCTGACTGGGTGGGATGCCACGCGACCAGGTCCGATACCTGCGACGCGACGAAATCGGTTCACCACACACCCGTACCCTCCGCCGGTGTTCAGAACACCTGTCGGAAGGCACCACGCCCGACGACCCGAAGCGGTGAAGCGACAGGCGGAGCGTGACAACCCGGTAACCTTGTGAAGCGGTCAAGCGCGGGTGGGAGAATCTCCTCTTTCGTACCGAGACATGTCTCGGAGCACCGCACGAGTCTAACAGAGGATCCACGTGAACAACACCACCAGCCCGTACGACCACGACGACGAGTCGGGAGGGGCCGATCAGGCCACCCGGGACATCGCCGACGTCCCCGCCGTCGAGGTCATCACCACCGCCGCCGTGCACCTCATGAGCGCCGCAGCGGTCAAGTGCGGCCTCGCGGACGCCCCCGACGCCCAGACGGACCTCGACGAAGCCCGCAAGCTCATCAACGCCCTCGCCGGGCTCATCACCGCGGGCGCCCCGGAGATCAGCGACATGCACGCCCGGTCGCTGCGCGACGGCCTGCGATCCCTGCAGCTCGCCTTCCGGGAGGCGTCCACCATCCAGGATCCCATCGGCAAGGGTCCCGGCGAGAAGTGGACCGGCCCGGTCACCTGATCGCAGCGCGGCGCTCCGCCTCGCCGATCAGTCGGCGGGGCGGAGCGACACCGCGAGCGAGTCGACGCGCGTCGCGATGACCTCGTCCGCGGCCCAGCGCTGAGCCAGCCGCGCGAGCACTGCGTCGAGCTCCTGCTGGGTCAGTCCCTGCAGCAGGCCGAGCTCGACCACGAGCTCGGATCCGGCGAGCTTCGCCTCAGGATCTCCGGCTCGCAGGCGCACACTCACGACCGCGAGCTCCTGCTCGATCGACCGCTCGAACGCGTCGCGCACCAGCGGGTCCGCGAAGCTGGGCGTCCACGGCTGCGACTGCGCGATCGCCCACAGCGCGGGGCGGCGTACGGCGAACTCGGTGCTCGACGTCGGATCGAGGACCACGACGTCCGTCTGCTCGCTCGCGGCCGCCAGTGCGACCCGGACGCCGTCGGCCGGGATCGGCCTCGCCGTCCGGTTCCACGCGGACATCGCCTGCACCGAGCTGAACACCGGGAGCACGGTGCGGCCGTCCGGACCGGTCACCGTCACGATGGACAGCTCCTGCGACTTGTCGACCAACTGGCCGTGCTCGTTCTCGCCGGCCTCACCGAGGTGGGCCACGAGCGGGATGAGCAGGCGGGAGTCCCGGAACGCGTCGACGACCTCGGCCTCGCCGACCTCGCCGGCCCGGAAGCGTCGGAGGGACTCGATCAGCCGCTCGGGCGCACTGCCGTCGTCACCGGAACTCGCGTTCGGCTGGAAGCTCCGACCGGCCCAGGGCTGGCCGGCCGAATCGGCACCACCCATCGCACGGTGGGCATGCCCGCCCGACGGACCGTGCCGGTCGGGCGCGGAGGATTCGTCAGCGGCCCGAGACATCCAGCGCCTCGGCCAGGGTGAACGCGCCGTTGTAGAGCGCCTTCCCGATGATGGCGCCCTCGAGCCCCAGGGGGACCAGCTCGCGCAGCGCGACCAGGTCGTCGAGGCTCGAGATGCCGCCGGAGGCCACCACCGGCCGCTCCGTGCGCTCGAGCACCTGTCGGAGCAGTTCGATGTTCGGCCCCTGCATCGTGCCGTCCTTCGTGACGTCCGTCACGACGTAGCGTGCGCAGCCCGCCTCCTCGAGACGGTCGAGGACCGTCCACAGGTCGCCGGCGTCCTGCGTCCAGCCGCGAGCGGCGAGCGTCGTGCCACGGACGTCGAGGCCGACCGCGATCGCCTCGCCGTACTGGGCGATGACACTCGCGGCCCACTCGGGGTTCTCGAGCGCCGCGGTCCCGAGGTTGACGCGTGCGACGCCCGTCTCGAGCGCCTGCTCGAGGGAGGCGTCGTCGCGGATGCCGCCCGACAGCTCGATGTTGACGCCGCGCGCCTTCGAGATGACCTTGCGGATGATCGACCGGTTGTCGCCACGGCCGAACGCGGCGTCGAGATCGACGAGGTGGATCCACTCCGCCCCCTGACGGGCCCAGTCCAGGGCCGCGTCGACGGGCTCACCGTAGTTCGTCTCCGAACCGGCCTCGCCGCGCGTCAACCGGACGGCCTTGCCGTCCACGATGTCGATCGCGGGGAGCAGCGTCAGTCCGGCCGTCGTGTTGAACTCGTTCATGATCCACCGTCTCTTCGGGAGCTGCGAGCCCCTCGGTTCCCGGCGCACAGCATGCCTCGTGGCACAAGCACCTGATCCTAGTCGGCTACAGGGTGCCGAGCCAGTTGGACAGCAGGCGGATACCGGCGTCGCCCGACTTCTCCGGGTGGAACTGCGTCGCCGACAACGGACCGTTCTCGACGGCCGCGAGGAACGGCACGCCGTGGGTCGCCCAGGTGAGGCGCGGCTCTGGGAACGGCGGCATGACCTCGAGGGTCCACTGCTGTGCGGCATAGGAGTGGACGAAGTAGAAGCGTTCGTCGGCGAGGCCGTCGAAGAGCACGGACCCCGCGTCCGGCGACACCGTGTTCCAGCCCATGTGCGGCAGGACGGGCGCCTCGAGTTCTGTGACCGCTCCCGGCCACTCCCCCAGGCCGTCGGCCTCGGAACCGCGCTCCAAGCCGCGCTCGAACATCACCTGCATCCCCACGCAGATGCCGAGGACCGGACGGCCTCCCGCGAGACGGCGGTCGATGACCTCGTCGCCGTGCGAGGAACGGAGGGCGCCGATCACCGCGTCGAAGGCGCCGACCCCTGGCACCACGAGACCGTCGGCGGCCTGGGCGGCCTGGCGATCACCCGTCAGCACGACGTCGGCGCCGGCGAGCTCGAGGGCCTTGACCGCGGAGTGCACGTTGCCGGAGCCGTAGTCGAGGACGACCACCGACGGGCGTGCGCTCACAGCGCGCCCTTCGTCGACGGGATGCCCTGGACCAGGGGGTCGAACGCCTTCGCCTGCCGGAAGGCCCGCGCGAACGCCTTGAACTCCGCTTCGGCGATGTGGTGCGGATCGCGACCGCCGAGGACGTTCACGTGCACGGTGAGGCCCGCGTTGAAGGTGATCGCCTCGAAGACGTGACGCACCATCGAACCCGTGAAGTGCCCGCCGATGAGGTGGAACTCGAATCCGGCCGGTTCCCCGCCGTGCACGAGGTACGGACGACCGGAGATGTCGACCACGGCCTGCACGAGGGCCTCGTCGAGCGGGACCAGCGCGTCCCCGTATCGCGAGATGCCGGCCTTGTCGCCGAGCGCCTGACGGATCGCCTGGCCCAGGACGATACCGACGTCCTCGACCGTGTGGTGGACGTCGATGTCGACATCGCCCGTCGCACGGACGGTCAGGTCGGTCAGCGAGTGCTTCGCGAAGGCCGTGAGCAGGTGGTTGTAGAACGGGACGGAGGTCTCGATGCTGCTCGTGCCGGTGCCGTCGAGGTTCAACTCCAGCTCGATGCTGGACTCGCTCGTCGCGCGCTGGATCCGGGCCGTGCGCTGCTGGGTGGTCATGGGATCCAGTGTATCGAGCGCACCGCCGCTGCACGCCGCGTGTCGACGGGTGGGCATCGTCGCGTCATGCGGCTGCACCAGGCCGTGCCGACGCCTATCGTTGAGAGGTCATGACTTCCACACCCAGCATCGCCCCGGCCGTCCCACTCGACGCGACGGAGATCGCCGCTCTCCGTGAACGGTTCCCGATCCTCGCCCGGGAGATGAACGGACACCCGCTCGTCTATCTGGACTCCGGAGCCACTTCGCAACGCCCGATCGAGGTCATCGACGCGGAGCGTGACTACGCGACGCACCAGAACGCCGCCGTCCACCGTGGCGCCCACCTCCTGGCCGCCGAGGCGACGGAGCTCTTCGAGGACGCTCGCGCCACGGTCGCCGCGTTCATCGGTGCCGACGAGCGGGAACTCGTCTGGACCTCCGGCGCGACCGCAGCCCTCAACCTCATCGCCGGGGCCATCGGGAATGCGAGCGCCGGCCTCGGTGGTGCTGCCGCCGAGCGGTTCCGACTCGGTCCAGGCGACGAGATCGTCGTCACGGAACTCGAACACCACGCGAACCTCATCCCCTGGCAGCAACTCGCCGCACGCACCGGTGCGACCCTCCGTCACCTCCCGGTCGACGACCACGGCGTGCTGCGTCTTGGACGCCGCAGGACGACATCATCGGCGAACGCACGCGCATCATCGCCTTCGCGCACGTGTCCAACGTCACCGGGGCGATCGCGCCGGTCTCCGAGCTCGTCGCCCTCGCCGAACGCGTCGGCGCGCTGACCGTGCTCGACGCCTGCCAGTCCGTGCCGCACCTGCCCGTCGACGTCGCGTCCCTCGGCGTCGACTTCCTCGTGTTCTCCGGCCACAAGATGCTCGGTCCGAACGGCATCGGGGCCCTGTGGGGTCGCCGCCGGCTGCTCGACGCCCTTCCCCCCTTCCTCACCGGCGGGTCGATGATCACGACCGTCACGCTCGACGGCGCGGAGTTCCTGCCCGCCCCGCAACGGTTCGAGGCCGGGACCCAGCCGGTGTCGCAGGCGATCGCCCTCGCGAGCGCCGTCCGGTTCCTGCAAGCGGTCGGCATGGACCGTGTCCACGCCACCGAGGCGGCCTACGGACAGCGTCTCGCGGCCGGACTCGCCGCCATCCCCGGCGTCACGCTCATCGGGCCGCCGCCCGGGACGCCTCGCGCCGGGCTGGCGAGCTTCGACCTCGCCGGTGTGCACGCCCACGACGTGGGTCAGTTCTTCGACGACCGGGGCATCGCGGTCCGCGTCGGTCACCATTGCGCGCAACCACTCCACCGCCGGTTGGGCCTCACCGCGTCCACCCGCGCCAGCAGCTACCTCTACACGACGGAGGCCGAGATCGACGCCTTCCTCGAGGCGGCCACCCTCGTCGGTCCGTTCTTCGGGGTGTCCCGATGAGCGGCCTGGAGAGCCTCTACCAGGAGCTCATCCTCGACCACGCCCGCCAGCGCCACGGCTTCGGGTTGCGGGACGCGCCCGCCGCCGAGTCGCACCAGCTCAACCCCACCTGCGGCGACGAGGTCACCCTGCAGCTCCATCCCGGGCCCGACGGTCGTCTCGCACCGATCGCCTGGGAGGGGCACGGCTGCTCGATCTCGCAGGCGTCGAGCTCCTGCCTGAGCGACCTCGCGGCAGGCCTCACGCCGGCCGAGCTCCAGGCCCTGGTCGACGAGTTCCGCACGGTCATCCGCTCGCGGGGCACGCTCGAGTTCGACGAGGAACGGTTCGGAGACGCCGCGGCGTTCAGTGGCGTCTCGCGCTACATCGCCCGCGTGAAGTGCGCCATGCTCCCCTGGGTCGCCGCCGAAGAGGCCATCTCCCGCCTGCCGTGAGCAGGCGCCCCACCTCCGCCCGGCCGAGGGCTGGTCAGGCGGGGCTGATCGCCGCCAGGGCCTCGAGGAACGCGGTCGTCTCCGCTTCGGTGCCCGCGGTCACGCGCAGGTGGTTCGGGATGCCCACGTCACGGATGAGGATCCCCCGCGCCAAGAGCGCCTCGAACGCCGCGTGCGGATCGGCGACGCCGCCGAACAGGACGAAGTTGGATCCGCTCCGCTTCGGGTCGTAGCCGAGACGCCCGAGCTCGACGACGAGGCGATCGCGCTGCGTCCGGATGTCGTCGACCATCGCCAGCATCTCGTCGGCGTGCCGCAGCGCGGCGGTCGCGGCCGCCTGCGTCAGGGCGCTCAGGTGGTACGGGAGCCGGACGAGTCTCAGTGCGTCGACGACCGCGGGGTCGGCGGCGAGGTACCCGAGACGGACCCCGGCGAAGGCGAAGGCCTTGCTCATCGTCCTGGAGACGATCAGGCGCGGACGCCCCTCCAACAGCGTGAGCGCGCTCGCCTCGTCGTCAGGAGCGAACTCCGCATACGCTTCGTCGACGATCACCATGCCCCGCGAGGCCTCGTACACCGCGGTGACGGTCTCGAGCGACAACGGTGTTCCGGTGGGGTTGTTGGGCGAGCAGAGGAACACGAGGTCGGGATCCGCCTCGGCCACCTGACGCGCGGCGGTCTCGGGCGAGAGCTCGAACTCGGCGTCGCGCGTCGCGGGGATCCACCTGGTGCCGACGCCGGCGGCCAGGAGCGGATACATCGAGTACGTCGGCGTGAACCCGAGGAGCGATCGCCCGGGACCACCGAAGGCCTGCAGGATGTGCTGGAGCACCTCGTTCGACCCGTTCCCCGCCCAGATCTGCTCCGGGGCCACCCCGTGACCCAGGTATCCCGCCAGCGCCTCCCGGAGTTCCGTGAACTCGCGATCGGGGTACCGGTTCACCGTGAGGACCGCCGAGGCGAGCGAGGCGACGATGTCGTGCGCGACCGCCTCGGGGATCGGGTGCGTGTTCTCGTTGACGTTGAGCGCCACCGGCACCAGGGCCTGGGGAGCGCCGTACGGGCGCTGTCCTCGGAGGTCGTCGCGGATGGGGAGGTCGTCGAGAGCGGTCACTCCACAATGCTAGCCACTCCGACCGGCGCGCTCACTCCGCCTGACGCTCCCGACGAAGGACCTCGTGCCGGGGGCTCGCCGGGTTCAACAGCGAGTGGCGTCGCCCGTAGGCGAAGTACACGATGAGACCGATCACGAGCCAGACCCCGAACCGCAGCCAGGTCTCCCAGTGCAACTGCAGGATCAGGAAGCCGGACGCCAGGACGCCGAACGCCGGGACGAACGGCATCAACGGCAACCGGAAGGAGCGGGGCTCGTCCGGCTTCGTGTACCGGAACACGATCACCGACACGCAGACCACGATGAAGGCGGCCAGGATGCCGATGTTCGTGAGGTCGGCGACCTGCTTGATCGGGAACACCCCGGCGAAGACGGCTGCCGCGCCGCCGGCGATCCAGGTCACCCGCTGCGGCACGCCTCGCCGGTCCGTGCGCGAGAACCACCGCGGAAGGAGACCGTCGCGACTCATCGAGAACCAGACGCGGGTGACGCCCAACAGGAACGTCAGCATCACGGTGAGGATCGACAGGACGGCGAACACGGAGATGATCGTCGCCACCACGGGCAGGCCGACGCTCTGGAACGCCGATGCGAACCCGGCGGTGGGGTCGATGTCGGTGTAGTTCTGCATGCCGGTCAGGACGAGGGTGGCCGCGACGTACAGGAGCATGGCGATGATGAGGGAGAGGATGATCGCCTTCGGCATGTGCTTCTTGCCGTCCTTCGCCTCCTCGGCCGCCGTGCTCATCGCGTCGTATCCGAAGACCGCGAAGAAGACCGTCGCGGCACCGGCGAACACCGGCCCGAAACCGCTGGGGAGGAACGGATCGTAGTTCTCCCCGTCGATGTAGAAGACCCCGAGGCCGATGATGAACAGGATGAGCAGGACCTTGATCCCGACCGCGACGAGCTCGAATCGACCGAAGGCCTTCGTCCCGCGGCTCAGGATGAAGGTCACGAGGAGACAGACGAAGATGGCGGGGAGATTGACGAGGCCGCCCTTCCCCTCGTCGGCGGTCGAGGTCATCCAGGCCGGCATGTGGATCCCGATACCGGACAGGAAGGCGTCGAAGTAGCCGGAGATCCCGATCGCGACCACCGCGACGATCGCGATGTACTCGAGCAACAGGTCCCAGCCGATGAACCAGCCGATGATCTCGCCGAGCGCCACATACCCGTAGGTGTAGGCGGACCCGGCTCTCGGGATCATGCCGGCGAACTCCGCGTACGACAACGCCGCGGCCGCGGAGGCGAGACCCGCGATCAGGAACGAGAAGAGGACGGCCGGCCCGACAGCGGGCGAGGTCTCGCTCCCATGAGCGACGAGTCCGGCGAGGGAGAAGATCCCCACCCCGATGATGCCACCGACCCCGATGGCCGTGAGTTGCCAGAGCCCGAGGCTCTTGAACAGCTTCGAACCGGAGGTCTCATCCTCGATCTCCGCGATCGGCTTCTTCCGGAGCAGCGAGCGGCTCCGATCGTCTGTACTCATGCTTGCCTCCGACGATGCTGCGGGCGTCGTTGCACCGCGCCATCGACGATAGCTGAGAACCAGCGCGGAGTGACCCGCCGATTGTCGGCCTACTCGGCCGCGTACCGCTGCGGGATCGCCAGGCGCTGCCCGGGCTCGACACCGGCGGTGCTGAGCTGGTTGAGGTTCATGATCTCGGCGATGACGTCGCGCGGGTCGGCGTCGGGTGCGATGGACTCGGCCAGCTGCCAGAGCGACTCGCCCGGGTCGACCGTGATGTACGTGAACGTGGCTCCCGCCGCCGCCGTGTTGGCCGCGGCACCGCCTGCGGAGAGTCCGACGACCGCGACGCCGATGACCAGCGGGATGGCGGCGAGCGTGGTGAAGACGACGCGACCGCGCTTCGTCAGGCGGAGTCGGCGTGTGGACGGTGCGTCTGACGCGTCGGTGCCTGCGCCGTCCGTGCGGGAAGCGCCCGGTGGGACCCGATCAGTGCTGCGCTCATGTCAACCCTCCAAGAGTGTGCTCATCGTGTGATGAGGACTCGTACCCGACACTCGACCAGGAGTGCCGGATACGAACCTGTGTTCCGAATATATCTTCGATTGTTCGAATACTCAACCCTGTCTTCGTACCTGAGACGCGCGGGATCGGCGACACGCTCGAACAGATGTTTGTCTGGACGAGCTGGTGCGGATACAGTTTCGAGTGTTGGAAGCAGTACACCACCACCCACCGACATCGGTCACCGACAGCCGATCAGGGCAGGAGCGAAGATGGCAGCGAACACGGCGGGCGACGGAGCCCGGGAGCGCCAGATCGGCGGCACCCGGCGACGGAAGAGCCTGAGCGACAAGCAGCTGGCGATCCTCGACGTCATCCAGCGTTCGGTCTCACAGCGCGGGTATCCGCCGAGCATGCGCGAGATCGGCGACGCCGTCGGGCTCGCCTCCCTGTCGAGTGTCACGCACCAACTCGGACAGCTCGAACTCAGCGGATACCTCCGACGCGATCCCAACCGTCCCCGCGCCATCGAGGTGCTCATCGACCTGCCGAGCGCCGTCGAGGGCAGCGACCCCGACTCCGCTCCCCCGGTCGGCGACGCCGCCATGGTCCCGCTCGTCGGTCGCATCGCCGCCGGCATCCCGATCACGGCCGAGCAGCAGGTCGAGGAGATCTTCCCCCTGCCGCGTCAGCTGGTCGGCAAGGGCAGTCTGTTCATGCTGAAGGTCGTCGGCGACTCGATGGTCGACGCCGCGATCTGCGACGGCGACTGGGTCGTCATCCGCGAGCAGAAGACCGCCGAGAACGGCGAGATCGTCGCGGCGATGCTCGACGAGGAGGCGACCGTGAAGGTGTTCCGCCAGCGCGACGGTCACACCTGGCTGCTCCCCCGGAACTCGGCCTTCGAACCGATCCTCGGCGACCACGCCGAGGTCCTCGGCAAGGTCGTCGCCGTGCTCCGGACGGTCTGACCGACCGGACCACTCCGCGACACCGACGAGGGCCGGGACGATCCGTGGATCGTCCCGGCCCTCGTCCGTGCAGGCCCCTCGACGTCAGCCGGTCGCACCGACCCGTGCGCGGACCGCACGCGTGGCCTCGACGATGTTGGCGAGGGAGGCGACCGTCTCCTCGTAGCCTCGCGTCTTGAGTCCGCAGTCCGGGTTCACCCAGACCTGGCGCTGCGGGATCCCCTCCAGCGCGATCTCGAGCAGCGCCGTCACCTCCGCGACGCTCGGCACCCGAGGCGAGTGGATGTCGTAGACGCCCGGGCCGATGCCGTGGTCGAAACCACTCGCCCGGATGTCGGACACGACCTCCATCCGAGACCGTGCCGCCTCGATGCTCGTCACGTCGGCGTCCAGTCGTCGGATCGCGTCGATCACCACACCGAACTCGGAGTAGCAGAGGTGGGTGTGGATCTGCGTCTCGGCGCGCACGCCCGCGGTCGCCAGCCGGAAGGAGCCCACCGACCAGTCGAGGTACCGCCCCTGGTCGGCCCGCCGGAGCGGGAGCAGTTCGCGGAGTGCGGGTTCGTCGACCTGGATGATGCGGATGCCGGCCCGCTCCAGGTCGGCGATCTCGTCACGCAGGGCGAGGGCGACCTGGTTCGCCGTCTCGGCGAGCGGTTGGTCGTCGCGCACGAACGACCAGGCGAGGATCGTCACCGGGCCCGTGAGCATGCCCTTCACCGGCTTGGTGGTCAACGACTGCGTGTAGGCCGACCACTCGACCGTGATCGGCGCCGGCCGCGAGACGTCACCCCACAGGATCGACGGACGGGTGCATCGCGAACCGTAGGACTGCACCCACCCGTGCTCCGTCACGGCGAACCCGTCGAGGTGCTCGGCGAAGTACTGGACCATGTCGTTGCGCTCGGGCTCACCGTGGACGACGACGTCGATCCCGAGGTCCTCCTGCAGCGCCACGACGCGCCCGATCTCCGCGCGCATCGTCTCGACGTAGGCCTCCTCGTCGAGCGTCCCGGCGACCCGCTGCGCGCGGGCGCGACGGATGTCGCCGGTCTGCGGGAAGGAACCGATCGTCGTCGTCGGGAGGAACGGCAGGCCGAGCGCCTGCTCCTGCGCCGTGGCGCGCTCCTGGTAGTCGTCTCGGGTGAAGTCCGCTGGTGCGAGCGCTGCCGTCCGTGCGCGGATGGCGGCATCGACGACCCCGGGCGCGGCGAGCCGATCGTCGAGCGCGGCCGACGCTGCGGTGAGCTCGGCCGCGATGGACGCACGTCCCCGGGTGAGACCGCGTGCGAGGACCGCGATCTGATCCACCTTCTGGTCGGCGAAGGCGAGCCAGCTCCGGAGACGGGGGTCGAGCTTCGTCTCCACCGACACGTCGTGCGGGACGTGCAGGAGGGACGTCGAGGTGGACACCGCGAGCTGCGGGAAGCGCTCCGCCGCGCGCGCCAGGAGATCGGCCGCGGCCGCCAGGTCGCCACGCCACACGTTGTGGCCGTCGATCACTCCCGCGACGACGGTCTTCGTGGCGAGTCCGGGAGACGAGTCCGGCAGGCCTCCTCGGACGAGGTCGACACCGACAGCCTCGACCCCCGAGGCGGCGAGCACCGGGAGGGCGTCGCCCAAGGCGCCGTAGGGAGCCGCGACGAAGATCGCCGGGCGGTCGGACACGGCG
Source organism: Plantibacter sp. (assembly GCF_059073635.1). Lineage (NCBI taxonomy): Bacteria > Bacillati > Actinomycetota > Actinomycetes > Micrococcales > Microbacteriaceae > Plantibacter > Plantibacter sp. The sequence continues at coordinate 37,621 of NZ_JCACOF010000010.1, forward strand.
GACAGGACGGCCGTCGATCGTTCGAGCGCCGCGAGGACCGTCGACCTCGGCACGTCGAACGTCTCCGACACCAGTGCGGGTTCGTCGAGCTGCACCCAGGGCGCGCCGGCAGCGGCGAGGCGCTGGAGGAGTTCCGCGTAGACGGGCAGCAACGCCTCCAGTCGATCGATCGGGGCGAATCCCGCTGAGGCCCCCTCGGCCGCCTTGGACAGCAGCAGGAACGTCACCGGGCCCACGATCACCGGCCGCGTCACGTACCCCTCGGCGAGGCCCTCGCGGAACTGCTCGACCACCCGGTCGTCGGAGAGCGCGAACGGCGTCGACTCACCGATCTCCGGGACGAGGTAGTGGTAGTTCGAGTCGAACCACTTCGTCATCTCGAGCGGGGCGAGGTCGCCGGCGCCACGAGCGATCGTGAACGCCCCGGCGAGGTCGACCCGACCGTCGGCCCCGACGAGCGTCGAGAAGCGGTCCGGGACGGCGCCGACGGTGAGCGCGGCGTCCAGGACCTGGTCGTAGAACGAGAAGCTCTCGGGGATCGCGGCGTTCGTCGGATCGAGGCCGAGCCCCGCGAGGCGGGCACGCGTGGCGGCGCGCAGCTCGGAGGCCGTCCGCTCGAGCGCGTCGGCGTCGATCCGGCCGGCCCAGAAGGACTCGACGGCGCGCTTCAACTCCCGGTTCGGCCCGATGCGCGGGTAGCCGAGGATGGTGCCGACGGGGAATGCGGAGGTGGGGATCATCGTGCGTCCTTGCTGGTGAGTGGATCGGGGATGGGATGGCGGACCGGTCGGTCGCCTTGCATGGGGATGCCGGCACGGTGCAACACGTCGAGCACCGTCCGATGCTGGTTGAAGGCGTAGAGGTGGACGCCCGGCGCACCGCCCGCGACGACGTCGCGGATGAGTCGGGCGGAATACTCCGTGCCGATGTCGATCCGTCCCGCTTCGTCCGGCTCGACCTCGAGTGCGATGGCCAGGTCGCTCGGGAGCGCCTCGCCGCTGAGCTCGAGCACCCGACGCAGCCGCGCCGGACTCGTGATGGGCATCACGCCCGGCAGGATGGGCATGGTGACGCCGTGACGTCTCGCACGTTCGGCGAAGGCGAGGTAGTCGTCGGCATGGAAGAAGAGCTGGGTGATGGCGAGCGTCGCCCCCGCCGCCTGCTTGGCCAACAGGGTGTCGAGGTCCTGCGTCGTCGACCGGGAGCGCGGGTGACCGTTGGGGAACGCGGCGACCGCGATCCGAGGCCGACGGCGTCGACCGAGCTGCACCGCGCCCGGGAGTCCGGCCAGCGACCCCTCGGCGTACGGCTCGTGCTCGGCACTGACCCGGCCGATGAGCTGCACGAGTTCCGCAGCACTCCCCAGATCACCGAGGAAGGCGTCCCCCTCGACGGCTCCGGCGGGCGGGTCGCCGCGGAGCGCGAGGAAACTGTGCACCCCGGCATCGAGGAAGTCCTTGATGAGTCGGCTGGCCTGCGCGTGCGTCGAGCCGACGCAGGTGAGATGGGCCATCGGGTCCACCGAGGTCGACGTCCGGATGCTCCGCAGCACGTCCAGGCTCGCCGTTCGCGAGGAACCACCGGCGCCGAAGGTGACCGAGATGAACTCCGGACCGGCGGCGGCCAGGTGCTCGACCGTCCGTGCGAGCGCGACGCCGCCGTCGAGCGTCTTGGGCGGGTACAGCTCGAACGAGAAGGGGGTGCGCCCGGGACAGGCAGGCTCCGTCGTGGTCATGAGGTCTCGTCTCGGTGGCAGCGGATCGAGAGCCGGCGACCACGCAGCACGCAGCGGTTCCGCTGGTGTGTCGTGGGCGGGTGCCGGGCTCGGCTGTCGCTCCGATTCCGCCGGTGAGGGCGGGTACGATGCGCACGACGATAGCAACGCCCGACGATCCGCGCGACGGACATCCGTCCGACAGCGTCATCCTGCGACACATTCCCCCGGCGGCGCTCCGGTCCTACGCTGATGCCATGACCATGGGCACCAGGCACCGGGGCGCCGAGCGCCGAGTACTCGGTTCGCGCGTCATCGCGTCCTGCGTGGCGGTGGTGATCGCCCTGTCCGGGTGCACGACCGCCGGTTCGCCCGTGCCGCGGGCGACACGCGCAGCCTCAGCCGAGGACCTCGTGGTCGAGTTCCGTCAGAACCGGGACCAGTACGCGAGCGACGCCGCGATCGTCCGGGTCGGCAACGGCGGCGACCACGACATCACGATCGTCGGACTCGAGCTGGCGGGGTCGGCGTTCACCGCGCCGACCGTCCGGGACCGATCCTCGACGGTCCGCGCTGGACAGACCACGGACCTCGCCGTCGAGCTGCCACCGATCGACTGCGACGCACGCGACGGGGACGTGCAGGTCGATCTCCTGCTCCGACTCGACGACGACTCGATCCTGTCCGCCGCCGACCTCCCCGATCCGACGAACGCGCTGCAGCGGATCCGTGCCTCGACGTGCACGGTGGCGGCCGTGCAGCGCATCGCCGAGGTGGCAGCAGCTCCCGGGATCCGCCTCGAGGGTGCCGGAGCCACGACGGTCGCCGTCCTGACGATCACTGCCGTGCCGACCGGCGCCCCGGGTCGGCTGGAGCTCGTCGCGCTGCGCTCGACCGTCCTGCTGCGACCGGCGCCGACGGACGGCGGCGGTGACCCACCCCAGGACTGGCCGCTCAGCCTGACCGTCGACGCCGCCGACGGTCCGCAGTCCATCGAACTGCGGATCGTGCCGACCCGGTGCGACCCGCACGCCCTGGCGGAGGACAAGGTGGGGACCCTGTTCCCACTCGTCGTGCGGATCGACGACGGCCCGGAGGCCGTCATGACCCTGCCGCTCGACGCCGACACGGCGGAGGCGCTCAAGGATGCCGTCCGCGCGCGCTGCGCGTGAGGAGTCGGGTCAGCCGGCCACGGCGGGTGCCGGGACGACCTCGGCGAACGGCGCGAGGGCGGCGGCGAGCTCGGCACCGACCAGGGCGTGCACGATCGTGCCACGCTCGTCGTAGTCCGTCGACAGCACCTTGCCGCGTTCGTGCAGCAGCGTGACCAGGTCTCCGCGGTCGAAGGGCACGATGACGTGGACCTCGTTGCTCGGCGACGGGATCAGCGTCTCGATGCGCTCCATGAGCTCGTCGATCCCGAGACCGGTGCGGGCCGATACGAAGACGGCGTCCGGGACGAGACCGCGGAGCACGAGCAGCTGGCCGTCGTCCACGAGGTCGGCCTTGTTGAACACGACCAGCTCGGGGATGTGCCGAGCTCCGACCTCACCGATGACATCTCGCACGGTGGCGATCTGGCCGGCCGGGTCGGGGTGCGCGGCGTCGACGACGTGCACGATGACGTCGCTGTCGGCGACCTCCTCGAGCGTCGAGCGGAAGGCCTCGACCAGCTGGTGCGGCAGGTTGCGCACGAAACCGACCGTGTCGGCCAGGGTGTACTCGCGTCCGTCGGAGGTCACGTTGCGGCGGACCGTCGCGTCGAGCGTCGCGAAGAGCGAGTTCTCGACCAGGACGCCGGCCTTCGTGATGCGGTTCAGCAGGCTCGACTTGCCGGCGTTCGTGTACCCCGCGATCGCGACCGACGGCACCGTGTTGCGGCGACGGTTCGCCCGCTTGGCCTCGCGCGCCGGCTTCATCGCCGTGATCGACTTGCGCAGTTTCGCCATCCGGGTGTGGATGCGGCGTCGGTCGAGTTCGATCTTCGTCTCACCGGGGCCCCTCGACCCCATGCCGGCCCCGGCACCACCGACCTGACCACCGGCCTGACGGCTCATGGACTCACCCCAGCCGCGGAGGCGGGGCAGGAGGTACTCGAGTTGGGCGAGCTCGACCTGTGCCTTGCCCTCTCGGCTCTTCGCGTGCTGGCTGAAGATGTCGAGGATGACCGCCGTGCGGTCGATCACCTTCACGCCGACCGCGTCCTCGAGCGCGCGACGCTGGCTGGGTGCGAGTTCCGTGTCGGCGATCACCGTGTCGGCGCCGAGCGCCTGGACGATGGACTTCAGTTCCTGGGCCTTGCCTCGACCGAGATACGTGCTCGGGTCGGGGTGCGGTTTGCGCTGCAGGAGCCCGTCGAGGACGACGGCGCCGGCGGTCTCCGCGAGCGCTGCGAGTTCGCGCAGGGAGTTCTCCGCGTCGTGGAGCGCACCCTGCGGGTAGACGCCGATGATGACGACGTTCTCCAGCCGGAGCTGCCGGTACTCGACCTCGGTGACGTCCTCGAGCTCGGTCGAGAGCCCGGCGACGCGACGGAGGGCCTGTCGGTCCTCGCGGTCGTACTGCTCGCCGTCGTCGGAGCTGCCGCCCGATGCATCGCCGGTCTGCAACGCCGCGGCACCGCTGCCGAACAGGGTGTACCCGCTCGATCGGGACGCGGCGCTCGTGAGCACGCGTGCGACGACGTCGTCGGGATCGGTGACCGAGGCGTCGTCCACCACCGCCTCGACATCGACATCGGTGTCGTCTGCGTGGTCCTGGGGTGCGTCCATCGGTGGTCTAGGCATCGCGTTAACCCTACTTCCTCCTGGTCCGGTACCGTTCCTGTATGTCGAACGAGCACTACTTCACCGCCGAACCCGCGAGCGAGTTGCAGCTCAAACCGATCACCGCACGCCTCGGCGGCGTCGACCGTTCGCTCGTCTCGGCGGGTGGCGTCTTCAGCCCGGGCCACCTCGATCAGGGCACCCAGGTGCTGCTCGCGAACACCCCTCCTCCCCCGCCGACGGGCGACCTCCTCGACATCGGCTGCGGCTGGGGCCCGATCGCCCTGTCGCTCGGGCTCGCGTCGCCGGACGCGACCGTCTGGGCGGTCGACGTGAACGAACGCGCGCTCGACCTGACCCGGATCAACGCGGAACGCCTCGGGCTCGCCAACATCCGTGCCGTCCTCCCCGACGACGTCCCCGACACGGTCCGCTTCGCGACCATCTGGTCGAACCCGCCGATCCGCGTCGGCAAGGACGAACTGCACCGCATGCTCATGCACTGGTTGCCGCGGCTCGAGGACGAGGGTGACGCCTGGCTCGTCGTGCAGAAGAACCTCGGCTCGGACTCACTGCAGAAGTGGTTGCAGGAGCAGCTGCCGACGTCGTTCCACGTCGGACGTGCGGCCATGGCCAAGGGCTTCCGCGTCCTGCACGCCCGGCGCCGGGAGCTCCGTTCGGCCTGACCGGCTCAGGCCAGGGTGATCGTCCCGGAGTAGACGAGCGTCGCCGGACCGGCCAGCACCACGTGCTCGCCGTCTGCGCCGGGAACCATGCGCACCCCGAGCACTCCGCCCGGCACCTCGACGCGCCAGTCGTTCGGAGCCGCCGCGCCCGCCCAGTGGCGGAACGCGAGCGCCGCGGCAGCCGTCCCGGTGCCACAGCTCAGGGTCTCGCCGCTCCCGCGCTCGTGGACGCGCATGCGGATCCGGGCCACGCCGTCGGCGATGAGCGGCTCACCCGGGACGACCAGCTCGACGTTGGCACCGTGCGGCGGTACGGGGTCGAGCTGTGGGACGTACTCCAGTTCCGCTCCGTCGAGTTCGGCGGCGTCGGCGACCGCGACGACGATGTGCGGGTTGCCGACGTCGATCCCGATCCCCGGGCGGGCCACGGGCAGCCCCTTCACCCGGACGAGCGTCTCCCGCTCGTCGAGGCTCCAGCGGCCGAGGTCGACGGCGTAGCCGAGCGGGTCGTAGCCGACCATCCGGACGCCGGCGCGGGTGCCGATGGCGAGCTGTTCGCCGGGGGCCAGCTCCACGAGCCCGCTCTCGAGCAGGTAGTGCAGGAACACCCGGATGCCGTTGCCGCACATCTCCGCGACCGAACCGTCGGCGTTGTGGTAATCCATGAACCACTCCGCGGCAGGGTCTTCAGCGAGCACGGCCGCCCCGGCATCGAGGTGCGCGGACCGGACGGCGCGGATGACGCCGTCGGCCCCGATCCCGAAGTGCCGGTCGCAGAGCGCCGCGATCTGGCCCGGATCGAGGGCCTCCTGGCCGTCGGGATCGGAGAAGAGCACGAAGTCGTTGCCCGTGCCGTGGCCCTTCGTGAAGGAGAGTGTCGACGCCATCCGACCAGTCTACGGGCGCACTCGGCGGGCCAGCTCACTCGCCTCGGCGCTGCCGCCCTCCACCCAGGTGATCGCCGGATAGCGCTTGAACCAGCTGACCTGACGGCGCGCGTACCGCCTCGTCAGACGCTGGGTCTCGGCGATCGCCTCCGCTTCGGTGAGCTCCGACCGCAGTTGCGCCACCGCTTGCGCGTACCCGATCGCACGGACGGCGGTGACACCCTGCTCGAGGCCGTGCTCGAGCAGCTCGGCCGTCTCCGCGACGAGTCCCGCGTCCCACATCATCTCGACGCGCCGGTCGAGGCGCTCGACGAGGACCTCTCGCGGCGTCGAGACCCCGATGACCTCGACCGGCCGCCATGGGACGGGGCGTTCCGGAAGCGCTGCACCGTGGCCGCGCTCGGCCAACTCGTGGACTTCGAGTGCGCGCACGACCCGGCGGGCGTTCGCCGCATCGATGCGGTCGGCGGTCGCGGGATCGGCCAGGCGGAGCCGCTCGATGAGCGCCGGGAGCCCCTCCTCCTCGAGTTCCCGTTCCAGGCGCTCGCGCAGGGCGCGGTCTCTCGGGGGGAACCGGAAGTCGTGGATGACGCTCGAGACGTACAGCCCGGAACCGCCGACGAGGATCGGCGTCACCCCACGCGCGGTGAGCTCGTCGATCACCGCACGAGCCGTCGGCTGGTACCAGGCGACGGACGCCTCCTCCGTGACGTCCAGGACGTCGAAGAGGTGGTGCGGGATCCCGCGCCGCTCCTCCATGGGCAGCTTCGCGGTCCCGATGTCCATGCCGCGATAGAACTGCATGGCATCGGCGTTGACGATCTCGGCAGGACGCCCCGCCTCGCGGAGAGCGGTCGCCAGCTCGAGCGACAGTGCGGACTTCCCCGTCCCGGTCGCTCCGACGACCGCGAGGAAGCCGGTCACCGACGTTCGCCGTCGCTCGGGTCGTAGATGGGAGACGTGGTCACGCCGACGGTCGGCGCCCCGATGCGCAGGCCCGGCAAGCCGAGCGAGACCCGGCCCGGCTCCGCCGCGGCGGCCGTCGTCGGAACACCGCAGGAGTCGGCCTGAGCTCGATCCCAGGCGTCTCCGGCACGCGTCCGACGAACCCGCAGGGGTTCACCGCCGGGTGCATCGGCGATGAGGTGGAACGACGCCGCCTCGGTGATGGTCACCGTCACGACGTCGCCCGGTCGCGGCACCTCGGAGCCCGCCGGCACCTCGAAGTGGACGAGCCGGGAGTCCTCGGCCCGCCCGCTCAGTCGATGCGTGGCGTCGTTCTTGCGACCCTCGCCGACCGCGACGAGCAACTCGACCTGCCGGCCCACCTGGCGCTGGTTCTCCTCGAGACTGATGCGGTCCTGCAACGCGATGAGGCGCTCGTACCGCTCCTGCACGACGGCCTTCGGGACCTGATCGGGCATGGTGGCCGCCGGTGTGCCGGCACGGATCGAGTACTGGAAGGTGAAGGCGCTGGCGAACCGTGCGGCCTCGACCACGCGGAGCGTCTCCTGGAAGTCCTCCTCCGTCTCGCCGGGGAACCCGACGATGATGTCGGTGGAGATGGCCGCATGCGGGATCCTGGCACGGACCCGGTCGAGGATCCCGAGGAAGCGCTCGGACCGGTAGGAGCGACGCATCGCCTTGAGGATGCGGTCGGAACCCGATTGCAGCGGCATGTGCAGTTGCGGCATCACGTTCGGCGTCTCGGCCATCGCATCGATCACGTCGTCGGTGAAGGCGGCCGGGTGCGGGCTCGTGAACCGGACGCGCTCCAAGCCCTCGATCGTGCCGGCCGCCCGCAGGAGCTTGCCGAACGCCTGACGATCCCCGAACTCGACACCGTAGGAGTTCACGTTCTGCCCGAGCAGCGTCACCTCGATGGCGCCGTCCTCGACGAGCGCGCGCAGCTCACCGAGGATCTCGCCCGGGCGACGGTCCTTCTCCTTGCCACGGAGCGACGGCACGATGCAGAAGGTGCACGTGTTGTTGCACCCGACGGAGATCGAGACCCAGCCGCTGTAGCTGGAATCGCGTTTGGTCGGGAGGGTGGAGGGGAAGGTGTCGAGCGACTCCAGGATCTCCAGCTGGGCCTCGTCGTTGTGCCGAGCCCGCTCCAGCAGCGACGGCAGTGAGCCCATGTTGTGCGTCCCGAAGACGACGTCCACCCACGGGGCCTTCCGGAGGATGACCTCTTTGTCCTTCTGCGCCAGACAACCGCCGACGGCGATCTGCATGCCGCTGCGCTGCTTCTTGATCGATGCCAGGTGGCCGAGGTTGCCGTACAGCTTGTTGTCGGCGTTCTCGCGGACCGCGCAGGTGTTGATGACCACGATGTCGGCCTGCTCGCCGTCCGCCTTGACGTAACCGGCTGCCTCGAGTGACCCGCTGAGCCGCTCGGAGTCGTGCACGTTCATCTGGCACCCGTAGGTGCGGACCTCATAGCTCCGCTGCCGACCTGACTCGTCGATCGCGGCGGGTGAGGCGCTGATGACCGTGGGCGTCTCGACGATGCTGCTCATACCGGCAGTCTACGCGCGGCCTGAGACGCCTCCGGTCAGCGGAAACTCACGCCGGAACGCTTCGACCCCGACAGGGCACGCGAGCACGCCTCACGGATGATCGCCGAGCCATATCCGCGTCTCGCGAGATAGGCCGACAGACGTCGCTCGGCCGTCGCCTGATCGAGGGAGCGCAGTTGACCAGCACGCTTCTCGGCGACGACCAGCGCTCGTCGGAGCTCGTCGTCGTCGTCGATGGCCTCCAGTGCCTCGGAGACGATCGAGGCGTCGATGCGTCGCGAGGAGAGCTCGCGGCCGATCACCGCACGGGACTGCCCCTTGCGGGTGTGCAGGCTCTCGACGAGCTGCCGGGCGAGTTCGGCGTCGTCGAGATAGCCGCGTCGGCGGAGCTCGGCGAGGACGTGCTCGACTTCGTCGGGTGCGGCGTCGTGGCCGCGGAGGAGTTCCGCGATCTCCCACTCGGAACACCCGCGGCGGGCGAGTCGTCGGACCGCGAGCAGGTCGAGTTCGGCCAGCCGGACCTCCGGATCGACGGGAGCCTCGACCTCATCGACTTCGGCGCGGTCGTCTGCGTCGTCGTCCTCCGGCGCCTCGACGACCGAGGTCCAGGCGAGCGTCCGCGGGGCGGGCTCGGGTGGTGTCGTCGGGCTCGTCGCTGCGGGGGCATCGCTCGATGCGTCGCCCGGCGGGGTGGCCTCCGTCTCGTCGCGCTCGGTGGACGTCCGTCGCAACGGAGCGACGGGACGCACGACGGGCGCGGCAACGACAGGAGCGTCGTCGGTCTGCCCGACGAACCAGCCGTCGGGCTCGGCAGCTGGATCGGGCGCCGGACGGCGCCCGAACAGCGAGGTCACGGGGGCCACGTGCTCCGACGACTCGTCGGCCGGACCGGCGGGAGGGAAGGAGACGACCATGGTGACCTCGCTGTTCGGGGCGCGCGTTACGCGCTGCGCTTCGCGGCGGACTTCGGTGCGCCGGCGGCTGCGAGCTGCGGGGCTCCACCGGTCGCCGCCTCGAGCGCGGCGGCCTCGGCAGCAGCGACCTCGGCTGCGGCGGCATCCGCGGCCTTCTTGGTGGCGGCACCCTCGGCACCGACACCGAGCTTGCCGAGGATCCGGCGCTCGATCTCAGCGGCGATGTCCGGGTTCTTCAGCAGGAAGTTCCGGGCGTTCTCCTTGCCCTGACCGAGCTGATCGCCCTCGTAGGTGTACCAGGCGCCGGCCTTCTTGACGATGGCGTGCTCGACACCGAAGTCGATCAACGACCCTTCGCGGGAGATGCCCACGCCGTACAGGATGTCGAACTCGGCCTGCCGGAAGGGCGGAGCCATCTTGTTCTTGACGACCTTCACGCGCGTACGGTTGCCCACGGCCTCCGTGCCGTCCTTCAGCGTCTCGATGCGACGGATGTCGAGGCGGACCGAGGCGTAGAACTTCAGGGCCTTACCACCGGCGGTCGTCTCGGGGCTGCCGAACATCACACCGATCTTCTCGCGCAGCTGGTTGATGAAGATCATCGTCGTGTTCGTCTGGTTCAGGCCACCGGTCAGCTTGCGCAGGGCCTGCGACATGAGGCGGGCCTGCAGACCGACGTGCGAGTCACCCATGTCGCCCTCGATCTCGGCACGGGGCACGAGCGCGGCGACGGAGTCGATCACGATGAGGTCGATGGAACCCGAGCGCACGAGCATGTCGGCGATCTCGAGCGCCTGCTCACCCGTGTCGGGCTGGGAGACGAGCAGCGAGTCGATGTCGACGCCGAGCTTCTTTGCGTACTCGGGGTCGAGTGCGTGCTCCGCGTCGATGAAGGCGGCGATGCCGCCGGCACGCTGGGCGTTCGCGATGGCGTGCAGCGTGAGCGTCGTCTTACCTGACGACTCAGGCCCGTAGATCTCGACGATGCGGCCTCGCGGGAGCCCTCCGATGCCGAGCGCGACGTCGAGGGCGATCGAGCCGGTGGAGACGACCTCGACCGGTGCGCGCTCGTCGCTGCCGAGGCGCATCACCGAGCCCTTGCCGAACTGACGGTCGATCTGGGCGAGTGCGGTTTCGAGGGACTTCTCGCGTTCAGCTGGACTTGGCATGGTGTGCTTCTCTCTGCTCGGTGTCGGGTGCCTATAGGCTGTCGCCGCGTGTTCCGGGACCCGCTTCTGCTGAAGGTCGGGGCCCGAGGGCGACAAGGCGTCGGTCGTTCCTGATGTCTCCGACGGTACGCGCCACCACCGACATGCACCGGTGGACGGCTCGATCCGTGCAGAACGCACTCACGAATGATCCTGTGGAGGACACTAGCACCACTAGAACGGATGTTCGATACCGATCGGGCGGCGTGTCGAAGACCGCTTCGCCCGTGGCGCTGGACGCGCTACGCGCCCGGCTGCAGCCGTCCGACGCCGTGGCGTCGCTCGTCCGGCACGTCGGTCGCGGTACAGAGCGCGATCCAGACGTCGCGGGGCGGGACACCGGCGCGCAACGCCTCCTCGGCGGTCTTCGAGCCGAACTCGGTGAGTCCGAGGTCACCGGTGAGTACCGCTCCGTACGCCGCGCCGAACTCGTCGGCGACGGCCGTCCTGAACTCACTCAGCTTCATTCCTGCTCCTGTCCCTTCCTCCGTCGTCCGTCCGGACGCGGAAACGCCCCGGGAGAGGGATCCCGGGGCGTTCTGCTGCCGTGCTCGCTCGATCAGCGGGAGACGAGTTCGTCCAGCTCGTTGACCAGTTCGTCCGGAACGGTGTCCGGGATGTTCGGGGAGAGACCCTCGATGACCGCGAGGCGGTCTCCGACCTCTCGCATGATGACGGAGATGGGGGTGTCGAGGGCGTCGGCCACCGAAGCGAGGATCTCGCTCGACGCCTCCTTCTGGCCTCGTTCGACCTCGCTCAGGTATCCGAGTGCGACGCTCGCCTTGCTCGCCACCTGGCGCAACGTGCGACCCTTCTGCAACCGGAAGTCCCTCAGCACGTCGCCGATCTCTTGACGGACTAGAACCACGTGACCCTCCCTCTGTGCTCTACGACCTCGTGTCGTACAGCGCTCTGCTTCTCCAACGCGGATTCACGTCGTCCCAGCTGATCGCCGTCTCGTTCGTGGATGGCCAACATTACAACCACCGTATGCCGAACAGTAACCAGGATCACTGGGCTTTTCTTGTGAATACGTCATCTGTAACGCGATGGAAACGGACGGTATTCCGCCGAACGGAGCCGGCGTTCACTGGAGTGCGCCGAGTTCGCGCACGAGGGCTTCCAACGCCAGCTCCACGGTCCGGTGTCGGATCTCCTGGCGGCCTCCGTCCAGGGTGAGCGGCACCACCCGTCCACCCGCTCGCGTCACGATGCCCACGAAGACCGTCCCGACGGCCTGGCCGTCCTGCGGGTCCGGTCCTGCGACGCCGGTCGTGGCGATACCGACGTCTGCCGGAAGCCCGTCGATCGCCAGGGCACGGCGCACGCCGTCCGCCATCTGGAGGGCCACCTCCGGGTGCACGGCGCCATGGAGCGCGAGGAGGCCGGCGTCGACTCCGAGCAACGAGTGCTTCAGGCGGGTGTCGTACGCGACCACACCGCCTCGGACCGTCGCGGACGCGCCGGGCACGCTGATGAGCGCCGCGGCCAGCAGCCCGCCGGTCAGGGACTCCGCGACACCGATCGTCAACCGGGCGTCGATGAGCGCGTGGACCGCCGAGGCGGCACCGGCGTCGGCCGACTCGACGGCGTCGGACGTCATCGCTTGACCTGCCGGTCGGCGCGAGACCCCCGGACGGCGGTGACGACGTAGTCGATGCCGCTGGCGATGGTCAGGAGCACGGCGATGGTCATGAAGACCCCGTTCACCCAGAGCACCCAGTCACCGAGGAGCACCCAGAACGGCGCGAGGGCGAGTGAGATCGCGACGGCCTGTGCCAGGGTCTTGAGCTTCCCCATCCACGCGGCGGCGACGACATGGTCGGAGATCACGATGAAGCGGTGGACGGTGATGCCGATCTCGCGCACGAGCACGACGATCGTGACCCACCACGGCAGTTCGCCGAGGATCGACAACGCGACGAGCGCTCCGCCCGTCAGCACCTTGTCGGCGATCGGGTCGAGGATCTTGCCGAGGTCCGTCACGAGGTTGCGACTGCGGGCGATGTGTCCGTCGATGCCGTCGCTCGCGATCGCCACGACGAAGAGCAGGGCGGCCCACCACCGCAGTGCGCCGTCGGAACCGTCGTCCGCCAACAGCATCCACATGAACACCGGTGCGAGCACGATCCTCGCGACGGTGATCGCGTTCGGGAGGTTCCAGTTCGAGATGCGTGGCTCAGCAGCCGACGCGTTCGATGCCGTCATGTCTACTCCCGACCGGTGAGACTCCAGGCGTCTTCGTCAGAACCGCCCTCGACCTCAGGATAGTCCTGGAACTGGGCCTCGACCGGGTCCGCACCGTAGGGGTCGGGCTCGACGCCGCCGGCAGCGCCGACGACCGGGGCTGCCGCGGCGGCTGTCGAGGCCGCCGCCGCTGGGGCCGGAGCGGCCGAACCGTCGTCCTCGCCGCGCAGACGGGCCAGGACACCCGGCAGCTGCTCCGCGGTGACGAGGACGTCGCGGGCCTTCGAGCCCTCGGACGGGCCGACGATCTCGCGCGACTCCATGAGGTCCATGAGCCGGCCGGCCTTCGCGAAACCGACCCGCAGCTTCCGCTGCAGCATCGAGGTCGATCCGAACTGCGTCGACACCACGAGCTCCGCTGCGGCGAGCAGGAGTTCGAGATCGTCGCCGATGTCCGCGTCGATCTCCTTGCGCTCGGCGACGGCCTGGACGTCCTTCCGGTACTCCGGCCGCGCCTGGTTCGTGACGTGTTCGACGACCCGCTGGATCTCGTTCTCGCCGACCCATGCGCCCTGCACACGGATGGACTTGTTCGCACCCATCGGCAGGAACAGGGCGTCGCCCTGACCGATGAGCTTGTCGGCGCCCGGCTGGTCGAGGATGACCCGGGAATCGGTGACGCTCGTGACGGCGAAGGCGAGGCGCGAGGGGACGTTCGCCTTGATGAGGCCGGTGACGACGTCGACCGACGGACGCTGCGTCGCGAGGACGAGGTGGATACCGGACGCGCGGGCCAACTGCGTGATGCGGACGATGGAGTCCTCGACGTCGCGGGGGGCGACCATCATCAGGTCGGCGAGCTCGTCGACGACGACCAACAGGTAGGGGTAGGGCTTCAGGACGCGTTCGCTGCCCGAGGGGAGGACGATCTCGTTGGCCACGACGGCCTTGTTGAAGTCGTCGATGTGCCGGTAGCCGAAGCTCGCGAGGTCGTCGTACCGCATGTCCATCTCCTTCACGACCCACTGCAGCGCTTCCGCCGCCTTCTTCGGGTTCGTGATGATGGGCGTGATGAGGTGCGGGACGCCCGCGTACGGCGCGAGCTCGACGCGCTTGGGGTCGATGAGGACCATGCGCACCTCGCTCGGCTTGGCGCGCATGAGCAGCGAGGTGATCATCGAGTTCACGAAGACCGACTTGCCGGAGCCGGTCGACCCGGCGACCAGGAGGTGCGGCATCTTCGCGAGGTTCGCGACGACGTAGCCGCCGCCGACGTCCTTGCCGACGCCGATCGTCATCGGGTGGTTGCTGTTCGTGGCCGCCGTCGAGCGCAGGATGTCGCCGAGGGTGACGATCTCGCGGTCGGTGTTCGGGATCTCGATGCCGATGGCGCTCTTCCCCGGGATGGGCGAGAGGATGCGGACCTCGTTGGACGCCACGGCGTAGGAGAGGTTCTTGCTGAGTGCCGTCACCCGCTCGACCTTGACGCCCGGGCCGAGCTCGATCTCGTACTGCGTCACGGTCGGGCCGCGCGAGAAGCCCGTGACCTTCGCGTCGACGCCGAACTGGTCGAGGACGCTCGTGATCGCAGCGACCGCTTCGTCGTTGGCCGCGCTGTGCGTCTTCGCTGGCTCACCCGCCGCCAGGGTCCCTGCGGACGGGAGACGATACGGCGTGTCGTCCTGGCCCTGCTGCGCCATCGGGCGCGCGGAGAAGTCGATCTGGTCGGGTGCACCGAGGAGCGCCGGGTCGAGGTCTTCGATGACCTCGGTCGCGCCGGGGATGCTGTCGTCGTGCAGACCCGTCTGCGGTTTGATCTCGCCCGTGTTGAACCGCTTGACGGCGCTCTCCGCCGCTTCGAGGTCGCCGAGGAGCTCGGAGCCGAAGGCGTCGTGCACCGGAGCGGCCTTTGGCGACGCGGCAGGCACGGCCACCGGTTCGAGCGGCGAGTCGAACCCGCCGGACGGCTTCTCGAGGCCGAGGAGCTCGGTCATGTTGTCGCCCATGAGCGGGTCCTCGAACGTCGGGTCGTCCTCGCGACGGCTCGTGTTGCGACGCCACCACGGCAGTGCCGCCGGCTCGTCGGGTTCCTCGTCGAGGTCGTCGAGTCGCTTCGTCCGCGCGCTCTTCGGCTCCGCGGGCTCTCCTTCTGGTGCCTCCGGCTGCTCGCCGAACATCCAGGTGGAGAACTGCCGCACGCGGGCACCGACGCGGTTCGGGGGCGTCTTGGTCACGATGAAGAGGCTGAGGAGGATCAGGAGCGAGATGAGGACGGTCGCGCCGATCGGGGTGATGATCGCTGCGAGCGGAGCGCCGAGGATCCAACCGAGGAGACCGCCGGCCTGCGCCAGCGCAGGCAGGCCCTGACTCGGGTTCGGCTGGCCGCCGTGGATGTGGCAGAGCGCCGAGATGCTGATGAGAAGCAGACCGAGGCCGATGCTGATGCGGCCGTTGTCGTCGACCGAGGCCGGGTGCCGGAACAGCCAGACCGCGAACACGATCATGATGACCGGGAGCACGAAGGCGAGTCGGCCGAAGAGGCCGCCGAACGACCAGGCGTCGAAGGTCTGGGCGACCGGGTCGGCCGCGCCGAACCACTCGACGACGGCACCGACGACGGCCAGCAGGAAGAGCAGGAAGGGGAAGCCGTCGCGACGGTCCTCCTTGGCGATTCGCTCGGGGCCGAGGGCTCTGACCGCTCCACCGACGCCGTGCGCGAGACCGAGCCACATCGAGGTCAGCACACTGCGCTGCTCCTCGGCGGCCGGATAGGCGACGGTCTTCTGCTGCTTCGTCGTCGACGCGCCCGCCTTGGTGCCGGGCTTGGTGTTCGTCTTCGTGCTCGTGGTGCGCGACGAAGCGCCGCTCGGCGAGGAAGCGCTGCGCGAACGGCTGGTCGAGTTGGAACGTGCGGCCATGCGTTCACGGTACTCGTCGCCACCGACGCAGCCCGGCAAGCTGGCGGGGTGTCCACGATCCGCGATCCGCCGGGCGGTCAGCGCAGATTCAGGACCATCGTGTCACGGGTCCCCCGCCGGTCCACGGTCGCGAACCCCTCGGTGCGGTACAGCGAGACGGCGTGGTTCGCCCGCTCCACGCTCAGGCTGATGCGCTGGTACCCGGCCGCTCTGGCGAGCTGCACGGTCGCGCGGAGCAACTGCCGGCCGACACCCTGGGCGCGGTGGATCGGACTGACCCCCAGGATGAGTTCGGGGACGCCGCCCGCCACGTACCCGAACCCGGGTGCATCGGACGGGAAGAGTCGATACCAGCACGCCCCGACGGGCGCACCGTCCTGCCCGACGGCGACGACCCCGGCGTCGCCGGGGCGACGCCAGCCGTGCACATACCGGGTGTGCTGCGCATCGGCGAGGACGGCGGACCGGGGACGGGGCGCGACGGCGTTCCAGTTCGCCGCCTCGACCATCATGTCGGTGAGGACGCGCACATCAGCCACCGCGGCGTCGCGGATCGAGTAGACCGCCATGGACGGATGGTACGCCACCGGTGTTTCGAGCAGATGACGCGCGAGGGGTCGCCGTCGGTCAGTACCGGATGGCGTCGATCACCTTCACGCGGACGGCGACGAGCGCCGGGAGGAGCCCGGCGATCGCCCCGACGGCCGTGGCACTCACCAGCCCGAGGACCGCCGCCTCGATGGGGAACGGCGGGAAGTCCGTCACGAGCCCTTGACCGATGAACTGCTCGACGATCGGACTCTTCACGACGGCGACGGCGAGCATGACGCCGATGACCCCGGCGACGAAGGTGGCGACGACACTCTCCATCATCACGGCGAAGAACACCCGCGGCGCGGTCGCCCCGAAACTGCGTCGGATCCCGATCTCGCGGATCCGCTGGCGGACGGTGACGAGCGAGAGGTTGATCAGCCCGAGGGCTCCGAGCAGGAGGATGAGCCCGGCGACCGCGCCGACCACGAGCTTCAACGACAGGAGCGGGTCCTCCCCCGTCTGGCCGAAGTCGTTGCGGAACACGTCGACGCTGTACGCGTCACCGAGTTCGGCACGCAGGTCGGACTGGATCCGCTGGGTGAAGGCCTCGGCGTCCGCGTTCGGGACCCAGAACTCGAACTGCGGCAGCTGACCGGGCTGCCCCATGCCCTCCTCGGCGCCGGACACCGGACCGATGAGCGCCGTCCCCGCGGGCAGGATCGACAGCTGCGGTTCGGTGTCCCACTCGTTGCTCGCGTACACCCCGACGATCACGGCCGTGACCGGGTGCTCACCGTGGACCGTGACCGTGGGGTGCGTCTCGATGGGTGGTGAGCCCAGGCGCTGCCAGAACGCCGGGTTCACGACGATCGCGGGTGCGAGGCGGTCGCCGTCGTCCTCCTGGAACCAGGCGCCCTCGTCGAGTCTGATGCGGTGCATCTCGCCGTATGGGACGTCGACGACGGTGGACTGCACCGGCACGGTCCCGTCGGCGAACTGCACGTTCAACTGGGTGCTGCCGGATTGCGAGACGTACCCGATGCCGTACCGCTCGGCGAGGTCGTGCACCGCCGTGATGTAGGTCTCCGGGTCGGGTTGCTCCGTTCCGGTGCCGTAGGCCGACGCCATGAGCGTGGCGGGCCGGCCGCCGTAGCGTTCCTGCGACTCGGTCTGGGCCTGCGCCGCGAGCGACGACATGCCGACCATGCTCGTGAGGGCGCACACCGCGACGCCGACGCCGATGAGCGAGAGGATGACCCGGCCACGATGGATCCGCAGCTCCTGGGCGGCCTCGACGACCGCTCCGACGATCGAGGTCAGGATCCTAGACATCCGCTGCCTCCAGTTCGTGATCGGGGGTGAGCACGCCGTGGTCGAGACGGTGGTGGGTCGTCGCGAGTCGGGCGATCGCCCGGTCGTGGGTGATCGTCACGAGGGCGGCGCCCGTGGAGGTCGCCACCTCGTCGAGCAGGGACATGACGGAGGTGCCGGTCTCGACGTCGAGAGCGCCGGTCGGCTCGTCCGCGAGGATGAGCCGTGGCCCGCGGACGAGTGAGCGCGCGATCGCGACGCGCTGCTGCTCGCCGCCGGACAGTTTCGTCGGCATCGCATCGAGGCGGTCACCGAGTCCGACGCGTTCGAGCATCGCGGCGGCGATCTCGCGGCGACGCCAGAACGAGCGTCCACTCGCGTAGAGGAGCGGCGTCGTGACGTTCTCGAGCGCGGTCCGGCCCGGCAGGAGGTTGAACTGTTGGAAGACGAAACCGATCTGGGCTCCGCGCAGGCGGTCGCGCGCACCGGACCCGAGACGCTCCGCCGGCCGGCCGTCGAAGACGAGCGATCCGGAGGTCGGCTTGTCGAGCAGGCCGAGCAGGTTCAGGAGCGTCGACTTGCCCGAACCCGACCGACCGACGATGGAGACGCGATCGCCCTCGTGCACCTCGAGGTCGACGCCGTCGAGGATCGTCAGCGGCGGCGCATCGGGGATCTGGACGACCCTGGTGACCCCGCGGAGTTCGAGGAGCGTCACCCGACCGACCCGTCGCAGGCCATGCTGCCGTCCGGAAGCGTGGTGCACCCTTCGGGCGCGGGTGCGACGGCTCCAGGGACGAACTGGAGCACCGAGTCGCCTTCGGCGACACCGTCGACGATCTGCACCTGCTGTCCGTCGTTCAGTCCCAGCGTGACCGGCCGTTCCTCCTGCGCACCGTCGGCGCCGACGACCCAGACGGTCCCGGTCCCGGCCGAACCCTTGACCGCGGTCGTCGGGAGCACGAGGACGTTCTCGGCGACGCCGCCCGCGAGTTCGATCGTCGCGGCGAGTCCGGCGAAGACCCGGACGTCACCGGGCACCGCGCAGGTGACGGCGGTTCCGCCGGCACCGGGTGTCTGCCCGGATCCACCACCCGTCGTCGGCTCCTCCTCGTCGCCACCGCTCGACGGCGTCGTGACGCGCACCGCCGGACAGACGAACGGGGCCGGGCCGCCGTTGATGGTGACCGTCGCCTCGCCGGGGATGGTGAGCAGACGGTACTGTTTGTCGGCGCTCAACGCCCCGGTGATCGAGAACGTGGCCGGTGACACCTGCGCCACCGCGTCGCCGATCTGCACCGACTGCCCGTGGATGAGCTTGACGTTGCCGAGGGTGCCCGCGACCGGCGCGGTCACCTGCACGTACCGCTCCTTGCCTTCCTCGTCGATCGTCTTGACGTCGAGGATGGGATCGCCCTCCGCGAGGACGGCCCCCTTGGCCGCGAACACCTCGTCGACGGTGCCGGCGACGGTCGACTTCGCCGTGCTGGCCGGGTCGGCGACGACCTGGCCCTCCACCGAGACGGTGTTGACCACGGTGCCGAGGGCCGCCTGGACCTGTGGTTCCACGAGGCTCCCGGTCGGCTGCGTCGGCCCCTCCTCCTGCGGTGCGTCCGGGAAGAACGCGACCTTCACGAGCGCCACCGCGATCGCGGCGAAGACGAGCAGTTTCAGAATGGGGAACACCCAGGTGCGGACAATGCCCACGCCGACCTCCGGAATCCACCGCAGTCGGAGTGACGAGCGGCCATAGGGGATTCCAAGGTAGCAACGCGGAAGGCGGCCGGACATCACCCTCGCGAATGATGTTCGACCGCCTCCTGGCGGGTGGGACCGAGCGGACCCGACCCGTGATCAGGCCTCGATGACGAGCGGGACGATCATCGGGCGGCGACGGAAGGACGTGTTGACCCAGCGGCCGACGGTCCGACGGATCACCTGCGACAGCGCGTGCGTGTCGCGGACGCCGTTCTCCGCCGCCTCGGCGAGTGCCTTGGCGACCTTCGGCTTGATGTCGGCGAAGACCTTGTCATCCTCGGCGAAGCCCTTCGCGTGCACCTCGGGGCCGGAGATGATGTGCCCGGTCTTCGAGTCGACGACGACGATGACCGAGATGAAGCCCTCCTCCGCCAGGATGCGACGGTCCTTGAGGTCGGCGTCGGTGATCTCGCCGACGGTCGAGCCGTCGACGTAGACGAGCCCGACGTCGAGCTGGCCGACGACCTTCGCGACGCCGTCCTTCAGGTCGATGACGATGCCGTCCTCGCCGATGAAGGTGTTCTGCGCCGGGACACCGCTGTCGATCGCGAGCTTCTGGTTCGCGACGAGGTGACGGTACTCGCCGTGGACCGGGAGCACGTTCTTCGGCTGGAGGATGTTGTAGCAGTAGAGCAGCTCACCGGCGGCTGCGTGACCGGAGACGTGGACCTTCGCGTTGCCCTTGTGGACGACGGTGGCGCCGAGCTTCGTCAAGCCGTCGATGACCCGGTAGACCGCGTTCTCGTTGCCCGGGATGAGGCTCGAGGCGAGGATGACGGTGTCGCCCGGGCCCGGCTCGATCGCGTGGTCGAGGTTCGCCATCCGACTGAGGACGGCCATCGGCTCGCCCTGTGACCCGGTCGACATGTAGACGATCTTGTCCTCGGGGAGGTCCTTCGCCTTCTTGTAGTCGATGAGCAGGCCCTCGGGGACGTTCAGGTACCCGAGGTCGGCTGCGATCCCCATGTTGCGCACCATGGAACGACCGAGGAACGCGACCCGGCGGCCGTGGGCGTGAGCCGCGTCGAGGACCTGCTGGACGCGGTGCACGTGACTCGAGAAGCTCGCGACGATGACACGGCGCTCGGACTTCGCGATGACCTGGTCGAGGACCGGCCCGATGGACCGCTCGAGCGGTGTGAAGCCCGGCACGTCGGCGTTCGTCGAGTCGACGAGGAAGAGGTCGACGCCTTCTTCACCGAGGCGGGCGAAGGCGCGGAGGTCCGTCAGGCGGCCGTCGAGCGGCAGCTGGTCCATCTTGAAGTCACCGGTCACGAGGACGGTGCCGGCGTCGGTGTCGATGAACACCGCGAGCGCGTCCGGGATCGAGTGGTTGACCGCGACGAACTCGAGGTCGAACGGCCCCAGCGCCTCGATCTGGCCCTCCTTCACCGGCAGGGTGTAGGGGACGATGCGGTGCTCCTTGAGCTTCGCCTCGATGAGCGCGAGCGTCAGGCCGGAACCGATCAGCGGGATGTCCTTGCGGAGCTTCAGGAGGTACGGCACGGCGCCGATGTGGTCCTCGTGACCGTGCGTGAGCACGACGCCGACGATGTCGTCGAGCCGGTCCTTGATGGAGGTGAAGTCGGGCAGGATCAGGTCGACGCCCGGCTGGTGCTCTTCGGGGAAGAGCACGCCGCAGTCGACGATCAGGATCTTGCCGTCGATCTCGAAGCAGGTCATGTTCCTGCCGATCTCGCCGAGTCCTCCGATGGGGATGACGCGGAGCGTCCCCGGCTCGAGGACTGGCGGATCGATGATGGTATTGGGCATGTAGCCCCCCTCTGGTTTGTCTAGCGAGTCGTACCGGCGACCTTGGGCAGCGCGCCACCGGCGGCGGCGTTGCGGTCTGGCCGGAAGTTGCGGAAGTCGACGCCTGGGATGTCCTTCACCAGGTCGATCTCATCCTCGATCTGCGCGGCCTCCCACTCCTCCGGACCGACCAGCGGAAGACGTACCCGCGGGCTCTGGATCCGGCCGAGGCCGTGCAAGATGTATTTGGCGGCGACGGTGCCGGGGACGTGGGTCATGACCGCGCGCACGAGGGGCTCGAGCTGCCGGTGCGCCGCGGTGGCCGCGGCGAGGTCGCCGGAGTTCACCGCGTCGACCATGTGTCGGTAGGGCGTCGGCGCGATGTTGGCCGTGACGCCGATGAGGCCGGTGCCACCGATGGCGAGCGTCGGCAGTGCGTTGGCGTCGTCGCCCGCGAAGTACATGAGGTCCGTCTGGTTCATGACCCGGCTCACCTCGCTGAGGTCGCCCTTGGCGTCCTTCACCGCGAGGATGTTCGGGTGCTTGGCCGCACGCAGGATCGTCTCGTAGGTGATGGGGATGCCGGTTCGCCCCGGGATGTCGTAGAGGATGACCGGCAGATCCGTGGAGTCGGCGATCATGCGGAAGTGGGTGAGCACGCCGGCCTGGGTGGGCTTGTTGTAGTACGGGGTGACGATCATGTTGCCGTCGGCACCCGCCTGCTCGCTCTTCTTCGCGAGCTCGATCGCGTGGGCCGTCTCGTTGGATCCACCACCGGTGATGATCTTCGCGCGCCCGCCCGCGACGGCTTTGCCGACCTCGACGAGCTTGACCTTCTCCGGGTCCGTCAGCGTGGACGTCTCACCCGTGGTGCCGGTGACGACGATGCCGTCGGCCCCCGCGGTCACGACGTCGTCGATGTGTCGCTCGACGGCCTTCCAGTCGACCTCGCCGTCGGCGGTGAACGGCGTCACCAGGGCGACGAGGACTTGACCGAAGGGGTTCTCTGCACGCGACACCCTCTCAGGCTATCGGGTTTCCCTCTTGCGGGTCACCACCCGCACGGCCGTCACCTCGCGTCACACGGGCTCAGGGACCGGCACCCGGAACCTATGCTGACGGACACCATGTCCCCGCTGCCCGCCCTCTCGCTGATCCTCGTCCTCGTTCTGTCCGCGACGGCGGTGGGTCTGGTCGTGCGTGCACGGAGCGGGCGTGCGTCGCACCGCACCGACGGGGACCGACTCTCGTCGGCGGCACTCGGGACGACCACTCCGCTCGGCCGATCGGCCACCCTGGTGCAGTTCAGCACCGAGTTCTGTGCCCAGTGCCCCGGGACCAGACGACTGCTGCACGAGCTGGCCGACGGGGAGGCGGGCGTGGGCGTCCTCGACGTCGATCTGACCCACCGTCCCGACCTCGCGGACCGCTTCTCCGTCCTGCAGACGCCCACCGTCCTCCTCCTCGACCGCGCCGGGATCGTGCGCGGTCGGTTCTCCGGGGCCGCACGCCGTGCGGTGCTCGCCGGCGAGCTCCGATCCGTCCTCGGGAGACCAGCATGACCTCGAACCCGCCAGCAGCACAGCCGACCGGCATCGACCCGCGCAGCCCGCGGTTCGGTGCGACCGTCACCGCCGTGCTCCTCCTCGTCGCCGTCTTCCTCGCGCTGACGGCGCCGTTCGCCGACACGCTGGCCGCGCGGGCAGGCCAACCGGCCTTCGTCCTCCTCATCGTCATCGCGGCGCTGTTCGCGTGGGGCGCGTTCGCCGGGATCCGACGTCACCCGTACGGTGTCGTCTTCCGGCGCCTCATCCGTCCGAGGCTCGGCCCGCCCGTCGAACTCGAGGCACCCGAACCACCGACCTTCGCGCAAGGCGTCGGGCTGGTGGTGGTCGCGATCGGACTCGTGCTGCACCTCATCGGGTTGCCGGGATCCCTCGTCGTCTCCGCCGGTGCAGCGTTCGTCGCCGCCTTCCTCAACGCGGCGTTCGGGTTCTGCCTCGGCTGCCGCCTGTATGTGCTCCTCCTCCGCGCCCGCGTCGTCGGACGACAGGCGTGACGGTGGCCTGCAGCACCTGACGACACCGTTTGTCGACGGGGTGACCACCCAGGTCGATCCGGTTAGGCTGACCCCACGAACACCAGCGCCGATGCGCTCCTGCACGGCCCGACGATGGAGGTTGCACCATGGCGGTAACAAGCGAAGCCACGACGGTCTGGAACGGCACGCTCTTCGAGGGATCCGGGCACACGAGCCTCGACACCTCCGAGGCGGCCGAGTTCGCCGTCGACTGGAAGGCACGCTCGGAGGGATCCAACACGACGACGACCCCCGAGGAACTGCTCGGGGCTGCTCACGCCTCCTGCTACTCGATGGCGTTCGCCAACGAACTCACGAGCGCCGGATTCCCGCCGGAGCGCATCCAGGCGACCGCGGCGGTCTCCTTCACCCCCGGCACCGGCATCACCGGCAGCCACCTGCTCGTCAGCGCGGTCGTACCCGGCATCTCCGAGGCCGACTTCGAGCGCATCGCCACGGCGGCGAAGGAGGGTTGCCCGGTCTCGCAGGCGCTCGCCGGCATCCCGATCACCCTCGAAGCCAGCCTCGCGTAACCACCACCGTCCAGCAGCACGAGCAGGAAGGCGACGCGCATGCGCATCGTGATCGGCGGAGCCTCCGGGCTCATCGGAACGGCGCTCGGGCGCTCCCTCGAGACCGACGGCCATGACGTCGTCCGGCTCGTACGACGTCCGGCGCGTGGTGCCGGAGAAGCGGAGTGGGATCCGCTGGCAGGCGTGCTGGATCCAGCGGTCCTGAGCGGCGCCGACGCGGTCGTCAACCTCTCCGGTGCCTCCCTCGGCAAGCTGCCGTGGACGGCGGCCTACCGGTCCACGATCCTCTGGTCACGACTCAGCGCCACCCGGACACTCGTCGACGCCATGAACCGGGCGGAGCAGCCACCGGCCGCCTTCCTCAGTGGTTCGGCGGTCGGGTACTACGGCGACCGTCCCGGAGAGACCCTCACGGAGGACTCCTCCAGAGGGGCCGGATACCTCGCCGACGTCGTCGTCGCCTGGGAGGACTCGGCGCTCGCGGCGCCCGACGCCGTCCGCACCGTGCTGCTCCGCAACGGTATCGTCGTCGACCTGGCAGGCGTGCTCAAGCCGCTGGCACCGCTCACCCGGTTCGGGGTCGCCGGTCCGCTCGGTTCGGGCCGCCAGTTCTGGCCGTGGATCGGGCTGCAGGACGAGGTCCGGGCGATCACCCACCTCCTGACCTCGACGCTCTCCGGACCGGTGAACCTGTGCGGTCCGCAGGCCGCCCGTGCCGACGACCTCATGTTCGAGCTCGCCAGACGGATGAACCGGCCCTATCTGCTCCGCGTCCCGAAGTTCGCCCTCAAGGCGCTCCTCGGCGACGCCGCCGACGGACTGCTGCTGAGCGATCAGCGCGTCGAACCTCGTCGGCTCCTGGACGACGGCTTCACGTTCAGCACGCCGACCGTCGAGCAGGCGTTGGCCGAAGCACTCGCCCGGGACTGAACGACGGGACGCCGCCGCTCCGGTCAGCTCCGCGAGAGCCGGATCGCCTGCCGGATGGCCTGCCGTGCTCGGCGGCGGTCTCCGGCACCGTCGTAGACGAGTCCGAGGCGGTACCAGGATCGCCAGTCGTCGGGAGCGGCCTCGGCCGCGTCACGGTACTTCGGGAACAGCTCGTCTGCGGCATCACGCATCGGCCGGCCGCTCTCGCGGGTCTCGACCTGCTCGGGCGGAAGGCCGCCCTCGGCCTCGAGGCGG
The DNA here is from genome assembly GCF_059073635.1 of Plantibacter sp. Lineage (NCBI taxonomy): Bacteria > Bacillati > Actinomycetota > Actinomycetes > Micrococcales > Microbacteriaceae > Plantibacter > Plantibacter sp. Next base: position 62,575 of record NZ_JCACOF010000010.1, read on the forward strand.
ACGCCGAGGCGCTCGGCGCCCAACCCGAAGGCGATCTCGCGCCAGAGCGCCCAGACGCCGAGGATCGGCAGGACGACGAGCGCCGCACCCATGGCGATGCCGACAGGTTCGCCCGTGCCGAGGAGGACGACGGCACGGTACCCGACGAGGACGATGTAGAGGACGAGCAGGGCCGCGATGATCGCGACCATGACGCGGGTCTTCACAGGGCGCTGGCCGCCGCGGCTTGGCCGGAGACGTGCTCGGGCGCCCCCTGGGCGGGCCGCCGACCCGCCGGCCCTGGGCGATCGAGTCCGAGGTCGAGCAGACTGTCGAGACCGACGGTGACCCCCTGGGCGTCGCGGGCGGCCACGAGGGCGAGCCGGATGCCCCGCTCGTAGGACGCGGGCGAGATCGTGTCGTGCGTGATCGTGACGAGTTCGTCGACGCCACCGAACACGACCTCCTGGCGGGCGACGACACCCTGGAGCCGCAGGCTGTGGATCGGGATGCTCGAGACCTGCTGTCCCCTCGCCCGCTGGTCGGTGTGCGGAGCGGCGACGGGCCCACGGTCGCCACGAGCGGCCATCATCAGCTCGGCGGTGCGCACGGCGGTCCCGGAGGGCGAGTCCACCTTCGTGTCGCGGTGGGACTCGATGATCTCGATCGAGTCGAAGAAGCGGGCCGCGACGGTCGCCAGACTCGTCGACAGGACGGACCCCAGCGAGAAGTTGGGGATGATGACGACGCCCTGCTCGGGCAGCTCGGCGAGCCGGCGGTCGAGTCGCTGGATACGCTCGGCCGACCAACCGCTCGTCCCGACGAGCACGTTGATGCCCTGAGCGACGGCGTGGTCGACGATCCGCTGGCTGACACCCGGGACCGTGACGTCGACGACGAGGTCCGCCCCGTCCATCTCGCTCAGCTCGCTCGACGAACCGAGCGACGCGACCAGCTCGAAGTCGTCGAGTGAACCGATGATGCTGGTGAACAGTCGGCCCATCTTGCCGCTCGCGCCGGCCAGCGCCACTCGTGTCGTCATGCCCTCAGCTTACGTGTTGCCCGCGCGCGCCGTCCTCGGGCGGAGGCCTGCCGATCTGCTCCCCCGCCGCCGACTAGACGATGTGCGGCTCGGGAAGACCCGTGCGGAGCTCCATGGGGAGGTGCGCGAGGTCGTTGTGGGTGATGAGGCTCCACGGACGCCCGGCGCGCTGGTGCAGCACCGTCAGTCCGCCGTTGGCCTGGTTGATGCTCACCCAGCGCCATGCGGGCGCCTGGAGCGCCTCGCGGACGAGCCACCCGATGACGAAGTTGTGCGTGATGAGCAGCTCGTGATGGTCACCGCGCTTCGGCGAGAGGAACTCGGCGGCGGCGTCGGCCATCTGCGCCTCGCCCGCCTCGATCTCCGCTTCGGTGATCGAGCCGAAGAAGGGGTCGAACGCCGACGGCGTCTCCGGTGTGCGACCGCTCGGGACGCAGTCGAAGAGCAGTGACGACGGCTCCGGTGTGACGGCCGGCATCCGCTCGGCGATGATCTGGGCGGTCTCCGCGGCACGCTGCAACGGCGAGTGCCACGCCGCGGTCATCGGGACACCACCGAGGCGCTCCGCGAGCAGCTGTGCCTGACGCCGACCGCGTGCCGACAGTGGTCCGTCGGGCAAGCCGTGCTCAGCGTGTTGCTGCTCGCCGTGTCTGACGAGATACAGGTAATGGGACATTCAACGCACCCCCGCGATGATCGGAGCGAAGGTGTCCTCGTCGACGGCTCCGACCGCCGACACCGTGATGGGCTGCGCGGCGAGGTGCTGCGCGAGCTGCTGGACGTCGTCCTGACCGACGGACTGCAGGCGACGGATGCTCTCGTCGAGGTCGATGAACTCGCCGAGGGTCAGCTCCGCTCGACCGAGGCGGCTCATACGCGAGTCCGAATCCTCCAGCGCCAGCGCCGAGGCGCCGCTCAGCTGGCCGAGCGCGCGCGACAACTCCTCGTCCGTCACGCCGTGCTCGGCGAGCCGGTGGAGCTCGGCGAGCATGAGCTCGGCCACGGTCGCCGCCTTCGCCGTGGAGCAGGCGGCAGCGAGGCCGAAGACGCCGGCGTCCGAGTAGCTGCCGGCGAACGAGTACACGGAGTAGGCGAGCCCGCGCCGTTCTCGGATCTCCTGGAACAGGCGGCTGGACATGCCGCCGCCGAGGATGGAGTTGAGCATGCTCATGGCGAATCGTCGCTCGTCGCCCGCGATGAGGCCCGCTCCGCCGATCTGCAGGTGGACCTGCTCGGTGGGTCGGTGCACGACCGAGAGCGGCGATCCGCCGACGACGGCAGCAGGAGCGAGGGTCCGACGCGCGACCGGTGCGGCCACCGCGTCCGCCGGCCAGCCCGCTTGCACGAGCGCCCCCGACACCTGGGCGACGAGCGCGTCGTGGTCGACGGCGCCGGCCGCCGTCACGATGACGTCGTTCGCGCGGTAGTTGGCTCGGTAGTGCGCCACGACGGCGTCCCGGCCGACCTCGATGATCGACTGCGGGTGACCGCCGATGGGACGCCCGAGCGGGTGCTCGCCGAGCACGCGCTCGAAGAACCGTTCGTTGGCGACGTCCCCTGGATCGTCGTCCATCATCGCGAGCTCTTCGAGGATGACGCCGCGTTCGTTCTCGAACTCCTCCGGGTCGAGCAGCGAGGAGGTGAGCATGTCGGTGATGACGTCCACCGCCATCGGCAGGTCGCGATCGCGCACCTTGGCGTAGTAGCAGGTGTGCTCCTTGGCCGTGAGCGCGTTGTGCTCGCCGCCGACGGCGTCGAAGGCGACCGCGATGTCGAGGGCGGAACGCGACGGCGTGCCCTTGAACAGGAGGTGCTCCAGGAAGTGCGTCGAGCCGAAGGTCGCCGGTCGATCGGCGGTCGCCGGTTGTTCGTCGCGGGAGCCGACGGCCACCCAGTAGCCGATCGTCGCGCTGCGGCTGCCCGGCATGTGTTCGCTCAGGATGCGCAGCCCGTTGGGCAGGACCGTCCGGCGGACGAGCGCGTCCCCGGATGCGGTGAACGCGAGCTCGGGACGAGTGAGCGGAAAGTCGACGGCGGCGTTCATCACCCCAACCATACGTCAGGTTCCCGGGCGTCGCGCGCGAGCGACCGTGCGCAGGCGACCGCCGGTCGACTCAGCGCAAGCGACCGGAGACGCGGTCGAGCTCGAGGATCTGCCCGCGGCTCAGCCGCACGTCGGCCGCCGCGATGAGCGAGTCGACGTGAGCCGGCTGGGACGCGCTCGCGATGGGCGCGACGACGCCGGGACGTGACATGGCCCAGGCGAGCGCCGCCGAGGCGACCGTGCAGCGGTTCTCCTCCGCGATCTCGTCGAGGACGTGCAGGACCCGCAGTCCACGGCGGTGGAGATGGGTCGCGGCGCGACTGCCGCGGGTGCTCGGGTCGAGGTCGGAGCGAGTGCGGTAGCGGCCCGTCAGGAAGCCGTTCGCGAGGGCGAAGTAGGGCAGGACACCGAGGTGCTGGGCCGTCGCGACGAGCGCGAGGGTGCTCTCGTACGGCTCCCGGTGCATGAGGCTGTAGTGCGTCTCGAGCGCGACGAACTGGGTGAAGCCGCTCGCCGAGAGGATCCGCGCCTCCATCAGCCGTTCAGGGGTCGTGTTCGAGGTGCCGAGGTAGCGGACCTTGCCGGTCTCGATCAACCAGTCGACCGTCCCGAGGCTGTCGGCCAACGGGATGCTCGGGTCGTCGTCGTGGAAGGACAGCAGGTCGATGTGGTCGGTCTGCAACCGTTCGAGCGCCGCCTCGACCGCGCGGATGATGCTCACCGAGCCGAGACCCGGGTAGTCGGGGTGCCGGCCGATCTTCGTCGCGACGACCATGTCGTCCCGGTTGCGGCGCTTCCGCATCCAGTTGCCGATGAGGATCTCGCTGCGTCCGCCCGCGTAGCTGTCGGCGGTGTCCACCATGTTGCCGCCGGAGTCGTGGAACCGGTCGAGGATGTCCGATGTCGTGTCGGGGTCGACGGTCCACCCGAACACGCTGCCGCCGAGCACGACCGGGAAGACCGACAACTCGGAGTCGCCGATCGTGCGCCTCGGTGCCTCAGAGGGCTCGGGGTCCTGGACGGGCGTCGGGAAGGACGGGTGCGGGACGAGCTGCTCGGGACGCCGACTCGCGTCGTCGTCGACGCCGTCCGCTGCTCCGCCGACGAGAGAACTGCCACGGGTGCTCGACGAGCGCCAGAGGTGTGGCATCCCCTGCCCCTCTCTCGGTCCGCCGACCGGTGACGCGCTGCACCGTCGGGATCCGTGCGTGGAGCGACGGGCCGGTGCTTGCTCACCAGGCTAGAGGAGACCGGCGACTTCGGCTGGACGACATCACGACCGGGTGGCAACTGATTCGTAACGATTCCGCGTTCCACCCGGGGCGGCCTTTCGACGGGGCGACATCACCGTTCCTTGAAGTACCGGAAGAGCTGCTCCTCCTTCGTGAGCGCTACCCCGCCGATCACTCCACAAAGGACGGCGGGCACGGCGACCACGGCTGGTCGGATCGCGATCCCAGCGACCACTCCAAGGCCTTCCTGGGGCGCGATCTCCAGGAGCAGCAGGATGGCGGACACCGCCATCACTGCAGCGCCGACGGCCCAGCAGAGTGTTTCGCAGACGAGTTGCAGCACCTGCGACCCGACCGGCACCCCTGCATGACGCGCGGATGCCAATTCGATGCGGCGGGTTCGGGTCGCGACGAACCCGATTGCGGCGGCGATGACGATTCCGACGAGCGGCGCGAATCGAGAGAGACGCTCGGCGTACCGCGCGGCGCCGTCGAAGTGAGCGCCGAGCGTGCTGTTGAGCTGCGCGAGCCGGGGCGGCGATGCATCCGTTGCCCCAGCCCCTGGGAGGAGGACGGTGCGCAGCGCATCGGTCGACGATTGCGACTGCGGCCAGGTGTCGATCCAACATTCGTCGAACGGTCCGATCGCCGCTGTCGGAGCAATGAGCGCGTATCCGAGGCCAGGCCGGCGGCCGTCCTCCGCGGAGGTAAAAACGGCTCCGACCTCGACCGTGCCGCTCATCAACGGGAGCTTGTCACTGGCATCGAGTTCGAGGGCATCTGCGAGCGCGGCCGAGACGAGCACGCCACGGTGGGGGCGCGGCGTATCGAGCGCAACGAAACCGGAGAAACCCGGACTGGCCTCGAACGTCGGTACGGACGAACTCGGAAGCGCCAGCAGGCGTTCGTTCTCAGTCGACGGCCTCATGGCTCCCGCAGCGTCGATGCCTGGGATCGTCGTGAGCCGGTCGCAGGCTGGCCCGTCGATCTGTTGGGGGGCGATGTAGACCAGGGTCGCCCCACCCGCACGTCGGTAGACGTCGGCAGCAGTCAGGAGTTGGGACATCGTGCCGATCTCAGCCAAGCCCAGCACAAGGACGACGGCGAACAACACACAACCGAGCATCGTCGCCTTCGTCGTGCCGGACTGCACGTCGAGCGCTGCTTCTCGGAGGGTCGATGCCCACCTCATCGCGCTGCACCGAGTGCGATCTCGTCAGTGCATGCATCGCGCGTGCGCTCATCGTGCGTCGCGATGACGACGATGGTCCCGTCGGATGCGATCGACCCGATCGCCTCGTTCACTGAGACGGCCGTGCGCTGGTCCAGCTGAGCGGTCGGCTCGTCCACTAGCAACAGGTGGGGATGCGTCGCAAGTGCGCGGGCGAGCATCAGGCGCTGCGCTTCCCCGCCCGAGAGGTGTCGAAACTGACGCAGGCTGACTGCGGCGAGACCCACCGTCTCCAGGTCGGCGAACGCGCTCTGCCAAGCATGGTCGTGATCCGCGCCGCGCGCGAGGTAAGGGAGCGCGACGTGGTCGAGAGCAGTCCGTCTCGCAACTCCGTGCGGATTCTGGAACACCCAACTGGTCACCGCGACGTCCTCGCGCACGATCACACCCTTCGTCGGGCGCAGCCAGCCGGCGAGCAGACTGAGCAACGTGCTCTTGCCCGAACCGGATGGCCCGGTCACCGCGTACACGCACCCCGGTACCAAGCGGAACGAGAGGTCTTCAAACAGCCAGTCGCCCTGTGGGAAGCGCAGGGACAGGCCCTCGGCCGTCAACCGCATGGTCGACCGGGAGGGAGCCGAACATCGACTACCACGACCTCGGCGTCTGCTGGCACAACGACGTAGCTCTGACCGAGACCTGATCCGACGACCTCGACGACGACGGTGTGACCGGCACTGGAGATACACCCCGTCGAACCGTCTAGTCCGAAGACCGCAGCGGGTGGCACGGTGGTCACCGTCACCGGCGATGCGAGCTCAAGGTCGACGATGAAGTCCGTGCCATCGTCCGCTGCAACCCAGGCTGCGAATTCAGACGACCGGCCGAGCTCGTGAAGTGCTGCAGGATCCGCGATGGCCCCCTGATCGTCCACCGCAACCCGGACTTCGCCGGCGACGATGACCCGTGGGCCAGGAGCGAGCGTGTCAGGTAGCGCGGCGACACGTGCATTGGCGATGACCGGCGGCGCAACGAACAGCGCGTCATCCGGCGCGACGGATGCACCGAGAACTGTCGGACAGCTCGTGATCGCCGTCGCAGGTGCGGGGATCCAGACGAACGCCTCCCGAGGTATGACGCTCCAGTCGCTGCTGTCCACGCCGTTGCGCTCCGCGAGGTCGCGAGCCGCGCGCAGGGTCAGAGGGCCGAACTCGCCGTCGGCATCCAGCGAGTAGCCCAGTCGATTCAGCTCGGTTTGGAGGCCTCTGACATCGCTTCCGACGGAGTCCGGTCCGAGGTCCCGCCACAGCGGCGCGCCCGACGCGAGGTAGACCAGGGACCGCCCGTTGATCGCTATGCCCGATTCACCGGACTGCGCCTCGCCGCCGACTGCGCAGCTCGTCCGCGTGATGAATCCGCCTACCGGCGTGACGATCTCACCCTGCGACTGGGTCTCAAAAGCGAGCGTGACGCTGCGTACGTCGAGGTACTTCGTACTGGTCACGGGTACCTCGCCTACCGGGACCGCCCCGCCGATCGCCGGCGGCGCAGCCTCGGGACGAGCGACCCCGACGACCGTCACCCCGAGGAGAGCTCCCAGCACGAGCAGCGAGGGGATCATGAGCCACACGGACGGCGGAAGCCGACGACGAGCGCGGTCGTCATTCAAGGAGACCCAATGGGTCGCGGATGCAGGACCCGAACACTGGGTCATCGTTGTCGAATGGGAGTGATTCCTGCTTCGCATCTGAGGCGAGGTCCTCGCCGGAGTACCCGGGTTCGACGAGCCCCGCATCGACCAGACATGCCGCGATAATGGCGTCTTCATCGCGCGCATCCGGATTGCGGGCAAGATCGCGGCGCAGACTGCTGACCGCGTAGAAGTCCGGCGTGCACGCGTCCAGCGCTGCGTCCGAAGCGGCGTCCGGCTTCGGCATGTCTGGGAGCGCGATCGCGCCGTACGCATCGTCGAGCGTCACCCTCACTCCCCTGTCCTGCATGCAGCCGATAAACGCGTCGCTGGTCTCCGCCCATTCGGCGTCGGAGATCGCACCATCCTCGAGGATCGCTCGGACAACGTCACTGCCAGCTCGATATGTGTCCGCGAACTCCGACGCCCACGGTCCCGTGAACTCCGGCACGTCTCCGGCACTCCCGGCAACGATGTCTGACGGTCCGAAGTCTGCGGCGCACCCGTTCGACGCAAACAACATGAGCGCTGCGAATACGGGGACGGTCCAGAGCCTACGCATTGCGGTAGGAGTAACCCGTCGCACCATCCCAACACAGCTGCTGTTTGGACCACTGCCCGGCGCGAGCGGGATTCCCGAGATGTGTACTCGACCCGAACGAAACGTGCACGATATTCAGGCACGTGGCGTTCTTCCCCTGCCACATGCTCAGATTGTCGACCCTGCAGGCAGCCTGCGCTGGAGCCGCAGCAGTCAGCGATACGCCCGTGACCAGAGCCGCCATCGCGACAAGACCGAACAGCTTCTTTTTCATCTCAACCCCCGTTGTTCCTGAAACGGCAGCCTATTGAGATAGGCCGCCGTCGGCCCGATTTCGAGCCAGGTCCAACATATCCAAAATATAAGATATGAGCAGTCGGCATTTGTGGGGGACGGGGCAAGGCTCAGCTCCCAGAAACCTCCCCGGCACGCGCGAGAAGTGCGCGTGCGTGCCTGAGGAGCGGCTCGTCGACCATGCGCCCGGCATGCCGGAAGGCGCCGATGCGGTCGGCGGCAGCCGCCAGTAGCTCCCTCGCCGCGCGCACTGCCTCGGGGTCCGGACGGTAAGCGGCCTGGATGATCGGGACCTGCGCGGGATGGATGCACGCCGTCGCGACGAAGCCGACCGCACTCGCATCCTCCGCCTCTACCGCAAGCGACGCTTGGTCATTGAGGTCGAGATGGACGGCATCGATCGCGGCGACACCGGCGGCCCCCGCTGCGAGCAGGACGTGCGATCGAGCGGCGCCCACGACGTCGCGGTAGCGTCCGTCAGCGCGCCTGCTGCTCGTGCCGCCGAGTGACGCCACCAGGTCCTCAGCGCCCCACATCACGGCGACGACCGAGTCGATGCGCGACGATCGATTCGGCGCGCACGACTCCGGCGGCCGTCTCGCATAGCGCGACGATCGCAACCCCCGGCAGGGCGCGGGCCAGGTCGTCGAGCTGCGCGACGCTCTCGGTCTTCGCGAGCATCACCGTTCGATAAGCCGTTGTCGCCACGGCGGCGACGTCGGCCGCGAAGTCCGGGCCATCCGCTGGATTCACCCGCACGATCGTCAGGAGCGGGTCCAACGGATGCTCCACCATCGCTCCGCGACCGATCGCCTTGCGCGCCGCATCGACGGCGTCCTCGAGATCGAGGATGACGGCATCCGCGCGCTCGGCCGCTTTCGCGAAGCGGTCCGGACGGTCCGCTGGGACGAAGAGGATCGCCGGCCCCAGGTCGAACGCCGCGGCGCCGGTCACGATGCACCCGAGCACTGGACGAGCGTGCTCCTGGTCGCGGTCGCGACGACGACGCCGTCCTGGTTCCGACCCGTGTGGAGCAGGGTGACGACACCCTCGCCCGGCCTTGACGACGACAACCGTTTGGCCGTCACGAGCGTCTCGGCGTACAGCGTGTCGCCGTGGTGCATCGGGTTCGGGAAGGCGATGTCGGTGAAGCCCAGGTTCGCGACGATCGTCTGCTCGGTGAGCTGCGCGACCGACAGCCCCACGAGCGTCGAGAGGGTCAGCATCGAGTTCACGAGCCGTTCCCCGAAGGGCCCGGTCGCAGACCACGCGGCATCCACGTGCAGTGATTGCCCGTTCATCGTGAGGGTCGAGAACAGGACGTTGTCGGCTTCCGTGAGGGTGCGCCCGGGGCGATGGCGGTAGGTCGCACCCACCACGAACTCCTCGAAGTACAGACCTCGCTGCTCGATCACGGGGCCGGACGACGTCTCGGACGAATCGGTCATCATGACCTCACGACGCGAAGCCGAGTTCGCGGGCGATGATCATGAGCTGCACCTCGGTGGTGCCCTCACCGATCTCGAGGATCTTCGAGTCCCGGTAGTGCCGCGCCACCGGGTTCTCGTTGAGGAACCCGTAGCCGCCGAAGATCTGGGTCGCGTCGCGGGCGTTGTCCATCGCGGCCTCCCCGGCGACCATCTTCGCGATGGAGGCCTCCATCTTGTAGGGCGCTCCCCGGAGCATGCGCGACGCGGCGTCGTAGTAGGCCTGCCTGGCGGTGTGGACCCGCGCCTGCATCTTCGCGATCCGGAAGGCGATCCACTGGTTGTCACCGATCGCCCGACCGAACACGACCCGCTCCTTGGCGTAGCGGATCGCCTCCTCGAGGCAGCCCTGGGCAGCTCCGACGGCGAGCGCGGCCACGGCGATCCGTCCACCGTCGAGCGCCGTGAGGAAGTTGGCGTACCCGCGCCCGCGTTCGCCGAGCAGGTTGCCCTCCGGCACGCGGACGTCCTCGAACCGCAGCGGGTGGGTGTCGGAGGTGTGCCACCCGACCTTGTCGTAGGGCGGTAGCGCGGTGAAGCCCGGCGTCGGGACCGGCACGAGGATCGACGACAACTCCTTCGTCACCCGGCCGTCGGATCGGACCCGCTCCCCCGTGACGGCCGTGACCGTCACGAGACTGGTGATCTCGCTCCCGGAGTTGGTGATGAACTGCTTCGTGCCGTTGATCACCCACTCACCGTCGACGAGCTCGGCGGTGGTCTCCGTCGCGCCTGCATCACTGCCGGCACGCGCCTCGGTGAGGCCGAACGCGGCGAGCGCCTGCCCGCTCGCGAGCTGCGGGATCCATTCCTCGCGCTGGGCGTCGGTGCCGTACAGGTAGATCGGCATGGCTCCGAGGCCGACGCCGGCCTCGAGGGTGACGCCGATGCTCTGGTCGACGCGTCCGAGCTGCTCGACGGCGAGGCAGAGCGCGAAGTAGTCCATCCCCCCGCCGCCGAGTTCCTTCGGGAACGGCAGCCCGAAGAGTCCCAGCTCCCCCATCTGCGCGATGATGTCGTACGGCAGACGCCGTTCCGTGTCGTACTGATAGGCGGCGGGCGCGACGACCTCGTCGGCGAACGCCTTGACCGTGTCGACGATCCGCTGGTGCTCGGGGCTGAGCTCGGTGTTCATGCTGATGCTCCGTTCGTGGGTGCTGCATCGGTTGGGGCTGCGTTCAGGTGTGCTGCGACGGGGTCTGCGGCGATCGTCGCGACCGACTGACGGGTGGCGACCGTGCCACCCGTGGCGACGTGGAGGGTGACCGTGCCGTCGGTCGTGGCGGTGAGGAGGTGCTCCATCTTCATCGCTTCGACGGTGACCAGCGGCTGACCGGCGGTGACGGCGTCGCCGCTCGTGACGTGCACGGCCGTGACGGTGCCGGGCATCGGCGTCCGCACCTCCGGATCGACCGCACCGGCCGCAGTCGGATCCCCGCCGGCTGGGAGCGCCTCACGCGGGACCACCTCGACCACACTGATGGCACCGTCGAGCGCGATCCATCGTTCGTCCCCCACGCGGACGGTCTCCAACGGGGTGCTGACACCGTCGTGCTCGAACCGCAGGGTGCCGTCCGACCGGCTGAGGACCGCGGCCCGGGTCGGTGCCGCGTCATCGACGGAGACGCTCGCGTCGTCGCTCGACCCACGCACCTCGATGCGGACGATGCGTCCGTCCTCACGACGCAGGTGCTGTCGCGTCGGTGCTGCCGCGCCGAGGCGCCACCCACCCGGATCCGACCACGGCGTCCCGAGTCCGGCGGTCCGCGCTGCGGCCTCGAATCGTCGGTCGTCCGTTTCGGCGAGCGCCACTGCGGTCAGGACCCGCTCGGATGTCGCGGCGGACGGGCTGTCGTCGAGCAGGTCGGCGATGAGACCGGTGTGCAGTCGTCCCGCGACGACGTCCTCGTCGGCGAGGAGCCGCCGGAGGAAGCCGAGGTTCGTGCGGACACCGAAGACCACCGTCGCCGCGAGCGCTGCGTCGAGTCGCCGGAGCGCGGTCTCGCGATCCTCGGCCCAGCACACGATCTTCGCGAGCATGGGGTCGTACCAGGGGCCGACGAACTGCCCGGCGACGATGCCGCCGTCGACGCGGACGCCCGGCCCCTGCGGCAGACGCACCCGCTCGAGCACCCCGGTCTGGGGCAGGAAGCCGCTCGACGGGTCCTCCGCGTACAGCCGTGCTTCCACCGCGTGACCACGCAGGACGACGTCGTCCTGCGTCATCGTCAGCGGTTCACCGGCGGCGACGCGCACCTGCCACTCCACGAGGTCGAGCCCCGTGACGAGCTCGGTGACCGGATGCTCCACCTGCAACCGCGTGTTCATCTCGAGGAAGGCGAACTCGTCGGGTCGGTCGTCGGCGACGAGGAACTCGACGGTCCCCACCCCTCGGTAGCCGACGCTCCGGGCGACCGTGCAGGCCGCCTCGCCGAGTCGCGCCCGCTGCCGGTCGTCGATGAGCGGCGACGGGGACTCCTCCACCACCTTCTGGTGCCGACGCTGGAGCGAGCACTCGCGCTCCCCGAGGTGCACGACCGCACCGTGGGCGTCCGCGAGCACCTGCACCTCGATGTGCCGGGGTCTCGTGACGAACCGCTCGAGGAGGAGCGTGGCGTCGCCGAAGGCCGCCTCGGCCACCCGGTGCGCGGAGGCGATGGCCGATGGGAGCTCCTCGGCGCACTCCACCACCTGCATCCCCTTGCCGCCGCCACCACCCGCCGGCTTGACGATGAGCGGGAAGCCGATGGCGACGCCGGCACGGACGAGTGCGTCGTCGTCGAGCGAGGCGTCGGCGACGCCCTCGATGATCGGGACGCCTCGAGCCGCGACGTGCTCCTTCGCCCGGATCTTGTCGCCCATGAGGACCAGGGCGCGCTCGTCCGGTCCGATGAAGACGATCCCGGCAGCGGCGAGCGCCCTCGCGAGCGCGGGTTGTTCGGACAGGAAGCCGTAGCCCGGGTGCACCGCCTCGGCCCCGGTCGCGACGGCGGCTCGGACGACGGCGTCGACGTCGAGATAGCTGTCCGAGGCCGGCGCGGGTCCCAGACGGACGGCGCGGTCCGCGAGCCGGACATGCGGGGCGTCGCGGTCAGCGTCGCTGAAGACCGCGATGCTCTCGATGTCCATCGCTGTGAGCGTGCGGATCACGCGACAGGCGATCTCGCCGCGGTTCGCGACGAGGACGGAGCGGAAGGGACGCGCGGATGCGTGGCCCGGCCGGTTCGGTGTCTGGATCGTCATGCCGTCACATCCTGAAGAGGCCGAAGCCGGGTTCTGGCAGGGGCGCGCGGGAGCACACCTCGAGCGCGAGTCCGAGGACCGTGCGGGTCTGGGCGGGATCGATGATGCCGTCGTCCCAGAGCCGCGCGGTCGAGTAGTACGGGTTGCCCTGCTCCTCGAAGTCGGCGAGGATCGGCGCCCGGAAGTCATCCTCCGCCTGGGCGGTCCACACCTCACCGCGAGCCTCGAGCTGGTCGCGCTTGACGGTCGCGAGCACGCTCGCCGCCTGCTGTCCCCCCATGACGGAGATGCGCGCGCCCGGCCACATCCAGAGGAACCGGGGGTCGTAGGCCCGGCCGCACATGGAGTAGTTGCCGGCGCCGAACGAACCGCCGATCACGACCGTCAGCTTCGGCACCCGGGTGGTCGCGACCGCGGTGACCATCTTCGCGCCGTGCTTGGCGATGCCTCCGGCCTCGGCGTCACTGCCGACCATGAAGCCCGAGATGTTCTGGAGGAACAGCAACGGGATGCCGCGCTGGTCGGCGAGCTCGATGAAATGGGCGCCCTTCAGGGCCGACTCGCTGAAGAGGACGCCGTTGTTCGCGATGATGCCGACGGGGTGCCCGTGCACCCTCGCGAACCCGGTCACGAGGGTGTCGCCGTACTCGCGTTTGAACTCCGAGAAGTCACTGCCGTCGACGAGCCGCGCGATCACCTCACGGACGTCGTAGGCCGTCTGCAGCTCCGCCGGCACGACGCCGTACAGCTCTGCCTCCGGGACGACCGGCGGCACGCTGGGACGCACCTCCCACGCGCGCGGGTGGGGCGCCGGCAGCGTCGCGACCGCATCCCGGAGGATGTCGAGCGCGTGCGCGTCGTCATCGGCGAGGTGGTCCGTGACCCCCGACACCCGGGCGTGGAGGTCGCCGCCGCCGAGTTGCTCCGGCGTCACGACCTCGCCGATCGCGGCCTTCACGAGGGGTGGACCACCCAGGAAGATCGTGCCCTGGCCACGCACGATCACGTTCTCGTCGCTCATGGCGGGGACGTACGCACCTCCGGCGGTGCAGGACCCGAGTACGGCGGCGAGTTGCGGGATGCCGGCCGCCGACATCCTGGCCTGGTTGAAGAAGATCCGGCCGAAGTGGTCCCGATCGGGGAAGACCTCATCCTGCGTCGGGAGGTTCGCTCCCCCGGAGTCGACGAGGTACAGGCACGGCAGTCGGTTCGCGGCCGCGATCTCCTGGGCCCGGAGGTGCTTCTTCACCGTCATCGGGAAGTACGAGCCGCCCTTCGCGGTCGCGTCGTTCGACACGACGAGCACATGTCGTCCGTGGACGAGGCCGATCCCGGCGATGACCCCGGCGCCGGGAGTCGCGTCGTCGTACATGCCGTGCGCGGCCAAGGGCGCGATCTCGAGGAAGGGGCTCCCCTCGTCGAGCAGACGGTCGACCCGATCGCGCGGCAGCAGCTTCCCCCGGGCGACATGCCGCGCCCGCGACGCCTCCGGTCCGCCCAGGGCCGCGGTCGCCATCGTCTGCTCGAGCACCGTCACGAGCGTCCCGCTGCGCCGCCTCCTGCTCGCGGAATCGGGCTGAGGTGGGATCGGCACCGCTCGTGAGGGTGGGCACTCGGGCTCCTGTCGTCGTCGACCGTGAGTGCATTCAGTTACTCACCACTCACTGAAAGAGAGGTTACAGTTCATTAACTGAAAAAGTCCACCCCGAGGAGATCCGATGACCGGTCGTGACACACCGTCCCCGAACCCGCCGCACCTCGGGCGCTCGGAGGCGAAAGCGGCACGTCGCTCGGCTCTCCTGCGGTCAGCGGCCGGACTGTTCGCCGAGCGCGGCTTCGCCGGGGTGTCGATGGAGGACCTCGGAACGGCCGTCGGCATGAGCGGACCCGCCGTCTACCGCCACTTCCCGAGCAAGCAGGCCGTCCTCGCAGCACTCCTCGTCGGCGTCAGTCAGGATCTGCTGGACGGCGGGACCCGCGAGGTCGAGCAGGCTCCGGACAGCGATCGGGCACTGCGTTCGCTGGTCACCTTCCACGTGGCCTTCGCCCTCGACGACCCCGACGTGATCCGCATCCAGGACCACGACCTCGACAGCCTGGCACCGGACGACCGCCGCGCGGTCCGCACCCTCCAGCGGCGGTACGTCGAGCGGTGGGTGGACGTCCTCACGACGCTGCATCCCACGATCCCCGCGGCGGAACTGCGGGTCCGCGCGCTCGCGGGCTTCGGACTGATCAACTCCACGTCCCACAGCACCTCCCTCGGCAGGAACGAGGCCGGGACACCCGACCGCGAGGCGGTGCGCTCGACGCTCGAGCGGATGGCACTGGCCGCCCTGCTCGCCGCGTGAGGACGCGGGACAGGGTCAGTCGACGAGCACGGACAGGACGTTCCCCGCTGGATCGGTGAACCAGGCGATGTCCGGGCCGTTCCCGCGCATGATCCCCTTCGCATCCGTCGGCAGGACGTCGTCGGGGTAGAGCTTCGTCACCACACCGCGGGCCTGCAGCTCGTCGACCGCCGTGTCGATGTCGTCGACCACGAGGTTCAGCACGGTGAACGAGGCTGGTGTGTGGTCAGGCTTCCCGTAGACGAGCACCGACCCGCCGGCGGGCAGCGCCACGTCCAGGAATCCCATGGCGTTGTCGGTGACCGTGAGACCGAGGACGTCCCGGTAGAACGCCCTCGCCGCGTCGATGTCGTCGACCGAGAACCCGCTGAAGACATCCGTGTAGGTGACCATGAGCCGCTCCTTCGCTGATTCCCGATGCGTACACGATGCACGATGCCACGTCGCGGCCGTCGCGTCCAGGCCCGAACGGCCGCCGGGGCCGGCGAGCGCGAGGGCCTGGACTCGACGATCACACCATCGTCAGGACCATCGCCGGATCGGAGAGCATCGTCCCGAGGTCGACGAGGAAACGGGACCCCTGCGCTCCGTCGATGAGCCGATGGTCGAACGACAGCGACAGCGTCACGACGTGTCGCAGCGCGACCTGCCCCTCGAACTCCCACGGCTGGCGACGGACGGCACCGAGCGCGATGATCGCCGCCTCACCGGGGTTGAGGATGGGCGTCCCCGCATCGACGCCGAAGACGCCGACGTTGGAGATCGTGATCGTCCCCCCTCGCAGTTCCGCCGGAGCGGTGCGTCCCTCGCGGGCCGTGCGGACGAGGTCCGCCACGGCGTCCGCGAGTTCGAACAGGCTGAGCTCCTCGGCCCGTGCGATGTTCGGGACGAGGAGTCCCCGCGGCGTCGCTGCGGCGATCCCGAGTCCGACGTGTCCGTACTCGACGATCTCCCCGGCAGCCTCGTCCCAACTCGCGTTGACCGCGGGGGTGCGTCTCACGGCGATGCACACCGCTTTGGCGAGGACGGTCAGGATGTTGACCCGGTGGTCCCCGGTCCGAGGCGAGCGGGCGAGCGCGTCCAGCAGCGACATCGTCGGCGTCACGTCGACCGTCAGGAACTCCGTGACGTGGGGAGCCGTGAACGCGCTGCTCACCATCGCCTCGGCGGTCCGGCGCCTGACCCCCGTGATCGGCCGACGCACCGACCCGTCGGCCGCCGTGGCCGGCGCCTCTCGGGTCCCGGCCGGTGCCGCTCCCGCTCCGCGAGCACGCTCCGGCAGCTGCCCACTCAGGCCGGTCGCAGCGCGCTCGACCTCCTCACGCGCGATCCGACCACCGACGCCGGTGCCGACGAGCGTTCCGAGGTCGACGCCCAGATCGCGGGCGAGTCGCCGGACCGGCGGTGTCGCGCGGGGCCGAGAACGCTCCGGCACCGGGGCGGTGTGCGCCGGGGCAGGTGTGTCATCGCCGGCGGACCGGGCACGGCGCCGTGGCCGTTCACCGCTCGCCGTGCGAGGGCCGTAGCCGACGAGGACCGGCTCGCGGTCCGCCGCCCCACTCGGACGGTCGACCTCCGCTCGGTCGGCCTCGGGGACCGACGGGGGCGGAGCGGTCTCACCATCGGGCGCGAAGTCGACGAGCGCCTCGCCGACGAGGACCGTCGTCCCCGGTTCGACGTGGAGCCTCGTGACCACGCCGGCGGTCGGCGCGGGCAGTTCGACGAGCGCCTTCGCGGTCTCGACCTCGGCGATCACCTGGTTGAGCTCGACGTGGTCGCCGACGGCGACGCGCCAGGACACGAGTTCGCTCTCGGTCAGACCTTCACCGAGATCGGGTAGGGAGAACCGCTTCATCGCCGTCCCTCCCCACCGGTCGTCGAACCGGGCATCGGCCCTGCCGACGGCCGAGGCGGAGGACCGACGCCCCAGTGCGCGATCCACCCCGTCCAGGATCCGGTCGAGGTCCGGGAGGAAGTGGTCCTCGAGCGCCGACGCGGGATAGGGCGTGTCGAACCCCGTCACCCGCACCGGGGCCTCTTCGAGGAGGTCGAAGCAGCGTTCGGTGATCGAGGCCGCCAGCTCGGCTCCGACCCCTCCGGAGCGTTGCGCCTCGTGCGTGATGACGAGTCGCCCGGTCTTCTCGACCGAGGCGGCGACCGCGTCGACGTCCAGGGGCGCGAGGGATCGGAGGTCGATCACCTCCAGGTCGACACCCTCGTCGGCCGCGGCCTCCGCAGCCTCGAGCGCCGTCTGGACGAGCGGACCGTAGGCGACCAGCGTCGCGTCCGTGCCGGCGCGAACGGTCCGCGCACGGGTGAACGCGAGCGGATCGGCGGGGAGGTCGTCGAGGACCTCACCCTTCGTCCAGTACCGCCGCTTCGGTTCGAAGAACAGCACCGGGTCGTCGCACGCGATCGCCTGACGGATCATGGTGTGCGCGTCCTGGGGGTCCGAGCACGTCACCACGCGCAGTCCCGCCGTGTGCGCGAAGTACGCCTCCGGGGACTCGGAATGGTGCTCGACGGCGCCGATGCCTCCGCCGTACGGCACCCGGATGGTGACCGGCATCCGCACGGCCCCCTTCGTCCGGTAGTGCAGCTTCGCCAACTGCGCGACGATCTGGTCGAAGCCCGGATAGATGAACCCGTCGAACTGGATCTCGCACACCGGGCGGAAGCCTCGGAACGCCAGACCGATCGCCGCTCCGATGATCGCGGACTCCGCCAGCGGCATGTCGACGACGCGATCGGCACCGAACTCCGCCTGGAGGCCGTCGGTCACCCGGAACACCCCACCGAGTCGGCCGATGTCCTCGCCGAGCAACAGGACCCGGTCGTCATCGGCGAGGGCGTGGTGCAGTCCGGTGTTGATCGCCTTGCTGAGGGTGAGCGCGGTCATCGGGCACCACCGTCGAACATCGCGAGGTACGAGCGGTACTCCTCGCGTTGCCGTTCGAGCCCGGGGTGGGCGGTGGCGTAGACCTCGTCGAAGAGCGAGAGCGGGTCAGGGGCAGGCAAGGCGAGGCACCCCGCACGGACCCGGGCGGCCGCGGCGTCGGCGACGGACGCGACGTGGGCTCGGGCCGTCTCGTCGAGGACCCCCTCGGACTCCAGCAGACGCTCGAGACGGGCGATCGGATCCTTCGCACGCCACGACGCGACCTCGCTCTCGTCCCGGTACCGCGTCGGATCGTCCGAGGTGGTGTGCGGCCCCATGCGGTAGGTGACGGCCTCGATGAAGGTCGGCCCACCACCGGAACGTGCGCGGTCGACGGCGATCCGCATCGCCGCCGTCACGGCGAGCACGTCGTTGCCGTCGACCCGCATGCTCGGCACCCCGAAGCCCGGTGCCCGGTCCGCGATGGGGCGCTGGGCCTGCAGCCCGACGGGCTCGGAGATCGCGTACTGGTTGTTCTGGCAGAAGAAGACCACGGGTGCCTGGAAGCTCGCGGCCAGCACCAGCGCCTCGTTCACGTCGCCCTGACTCGTCGCCCCGTCGCCGAAGTAGGCCACGGCCACCGCGTCGGACCCGTCGCGCTGACAGCCCATCGCGTAGCCCGTCGCATGGAGCGTCTGGGCCCCGATGATGACCGCCGGCGTCGCCATGCCGACCGCGAACGGGTCCCAGCCCGACAGCGCGGTCCCCCGCCACATCGCCATCAGTTGGTCGAGTTCGACGCCCCGGCAGTAGGCGACGGCCTGTTCGCGGTAGCTCGTGAAGACGAAGTCCCCGCGCCGCAGGACCCGCGCCGACCCCACCTGGGCGGCCTCCTGCCCGAGCGACGGTGGCCACAGACCGATCTCGCCCTGCCGTTGCAGAGCGGTCGCCTCCGTGTCGATGCGGCGCGTGACGACCATGTCCTCGTAGAGCGCGAGCAGCTCCGCGTGACCGAGGTCGGCGACGAAGAGGTCGTAGAGGGCGTCCTCCTGACGGACGCCGTCCGGATCGAGGAGCTGGACGCACCCGTGGTCGACCGGGACCGGTTCGCGTGCATCACCGCCCCGCTCGTCGGAATCCTGCGGGAATTGGGTGTGAGTCTCCATCGACACGATGCACGCCGCCTTGAGTTCGGTGACCTCACGGCGGTGCCTCGTGAGCGATGCCGTGCCCTCGCGTCATCGCGAGGTGGTCCGAGGCTACGCCGGATCACCCTGGCGCTCAACCGTCGACACTCCGCGCAACGGCGAACGCCCGCCCCGCGGAAGCGGGACGGGCGTTCGGATGCAGCTGGTGAGACCTAGCCTTCGGCCGGGGCCTCAGGGCCCTCGCTGGCAGCGTCGCTGCCGTGCGTGTCGGCCTCATCGGCGACGACCGGAGCGAGCGAGAGCTTGCCGCGGTCGTCGATCTTCGTGATCTCGACGAGGATCTTCTGGCCGACGCCGAGCACGTCTTCGACGTTCTCCACACGCTTGCCACCGGCGAGCTTGCGGACCTCGGAGATGTGCAGCAGGCCGTCCTTGCCCGGGAGCAGCGAGACGAACGCGCCGAACGCGGCGATCTTGACGACGGTTCCGAGGAACTGCTCGCCGACCTCCGGGTTGGTGGGGTTCGCGATCGCGTTGACCTGGGCACGAGCGGCCTCGGCCGACGGACCGTCGACGGCGCCGATGTAGACGGTGCCGTCCTCCTCGATGGAGATGTCGGCGCCGGTCTCGTCCTGGATCGAGTTGATCGTCTTGCCCTTCGGGCCGATCAGCTCGCCGATCTTGTCGACGGGGATCTGGACGCTGATGACGCGAGGCGCGGTCGGCGCCATCTCGTCGGGAGCGTCGATCGCCGCGTTCAGCACGGAGAGGATCGTCGTGCGGGCGTCCTTGGCCTGCTGGAGCGCACCGGTCAGGACCGAGGTCGGGATGCCGTCGAGCTTCGTGTCGAGCTGGATGGCCGTGACGAACTCGGAGGTACCGGCGACCTTGAAGTCCATGTCGCCCAGGGCGTCTTCGGCGCCGAGGATGTCGGTGAGCGCCGCGTAGCGGGTCTCACCGTCGACGACGTCGGAGATGAGGCCCATGGCGATACCGGCGACGGGTGCGCGGAGCGGCACACCGGCGTTCAGCAGCGACAGGGTCGAGGCGCAGACGGAACCCATCGAGGTCGAACCGTTGGACCCGAGGGCCTCGGAGACCTGACGGATCGCGTAGGGGAACTCCTCGCGGCTCGGCAGCACCGGCACGAGTGCACGCTCGGCGAGGAAGCCGTGCCCGATCTCGCGACGCTTCGGCGAACCGACCCGGCCGGTCTCACCGGTCGAGTAGGGCGGGAAGTTGTAGTGGTGCAGGTAGCGCTTCTTCGTGACGGGCGACAGCGAGTCGATCTGCTGCTCCATCTTGAGCATGTTCAGCGTGGTGACACCCAGGATCTGGGTCTCGCCGCGCTGGAAGATCGCGGAACCGTGGACGCGCGGGATGACCTGCACCTCGGCGTCGAGCGGACGGATGTCGGTCAGGCCGCGGCCGTCGATGCGGATGCCCTCGCGGAGGACACGGCCGCGCATGACGACCTTCGAGACGGACTTGTAGGCCGCCGAGAACTGGGTGAGTACCTCGGCGTCGAGCGAACCGGCCTCGACGCGCTCGGTGATCTCCGCCTTGACGCGGTCCTTGAGGGCGTCGTCGGCGTTCTGGCGCTCGATCTTGTCGGCGATCTGGTAGACGTTCACCAGTTCGTCGTGTGCGAGACCGGCGACGGCGTCGTAGCTCTCCTGCGTGTACGGGAGGAACACGGGGTAGGCCGCGATCTCCTTGGCCGCCTGAGCGGCGAGTTCGCTCTGTGCCTTGACGAGCTGCTTGAGGAACGGCTTGGAGGCCTCGAGACCGGCAGCCACGACCGCCTCGTCGGGCTTCGTGGCGCCGCCCTTGATGAGGTTCCAGCTGTTCTCGGTGGCTTCCGCCTCGACCATCATGATCGCGACGTCTTCGTTGCCGTTGGCGTCGGTCACGATGCGACCGGCGACGATGATGTCGAAGACGGCCTCCTCGAGCTGGTCGACCTTCGGGAAGGCGACCCACTGGTCGGCCTCGCCGGCCTGGCCGGGGATCAGCGCGAGACGGACGGCGCCGATCGGACCGGAGAACGGCAGACCCGAGATCTGGGTGGACATCGACGCCGCGTTGATCGCGAGGGCGTCGTAGAACTCACCCGGAGCGATCGAGAGGACGGTGATGACGATCTGGACCTCGTTGCGGAGGCCGGTGACGAACGACGGGCGCAGCGGCCGGTCGATGAGGCGGCAGACGAGGATCGCCTCGGTCGAGGGGCGGCCCTCACGACGGAAGAACGAACCGGGGATCTTGCCGGCGGCGTAGGAGCGCTCCTCGACGTCCACCGTGAGGGGGAAGAAGTCGAAGTTGTCCTTGGGGTGCTTTCCGGCCGAGGTGGCCGAGAGGAGCATGGTCTCCTCGTCGAGGTACGCGGCGATCGCGCCCTGTGCCTGCTGCGCGAGGCGGCCGGCTTCGAACCGGACCGTGCGCTTGCCGAACTTGCCGTTGTCGAGAACGGCCTCGGCGAACTTGATTTCTGGACCTTCCACAGGTCTCTCCTTCGTACGTGTGCGCTCCCGTCGAGTGACGGGCCGCGCGTCCCGAATGGACGCGCCGTCGAGCGCGGTCGTGCATGATGCAGCGCGCAACACAGCCGCAGTACTTGCTCAAGCCGCCCGGTCTTCCGGGACTTGGCTGGCCACCAGTAGAACACCACCCGCGGATCGCGAGGGATACACCACCGAGGACCAGCTTCCTGTCGGCTGGCTGTGCGCGGAGCGGACCATCACGGTCCGCCGTCGGTCAGCCTAGCAGAGGGGGGTTCGGCGATCCCCGGAACGACACGGATCCTCAGGTGATGGGCGGGGTGCCAGGAGCGTCGGGAGACGCCGCGCGCCGGCGGTCGCGTCCCCACGACACGAGCAGGAGGACCATCGCGACGGCCGCTCCGAGGAGGGTGTCGAGCACGCGCTCCCCCACGATCGCGAGCACCGGTTGCGTCGACGAGGACGTGCTGATGATGAGCACGAGCGGCGTGATGAAGACGAGCGCCAACGCGTAGTGCCGGATGACGACGAGCTCGATCGTGAACTGCAGGGCGGCCAGCACGAGCGCGAGGACGTAGCCGTGCGGCTGGAGCGAGGCCACGGCGAGGAAGATCCCGGCGCCGACGACCGTCCCGAGCACGCGGTGCACGCCGCGTGTCGCGCTCAGGGTGCGCGAGTGCCCGACGCTGAGGATCGCGACGGCGGACCCGGCGATCCAGTACCCGTGACCGAGGCCGAGGACCGCTCCGAGGACCGCACTGATCGCGAGCGCGACCGTGAGGCGTGTCGCGATCCGGCGGTCGGTCGCGCTCAGCCGGTACTCGGGGAACAGCACGCGCATCGGCGTCGGCTTCCCCGCGCCGCGGCGGACGGCCGGCACGAGCAACGGCGCGACGACCACCAGCGAGGCGAAGGCGGAACCGGCCGCCACGAGCAGGATGACCAGTCCGCCGTCGAGCCCGGCGCCGCCGATCGGGACGGGCGCGGTCAGGTGGCCGGCGATGCCGAACACGAGGATGAAGAACAGCGCGCCCGGAGGGCCGAGGACGATGCCCTGCACCAGCCAGATCACCACCGACCCGACGACGATGAGGCCGATCGCGGTCAGCGGCCGAGAACCCGACATCGCGACACCCAGCGCCGCGGCCGTGACGAGTCCTGCTCCGATGAGCGGCAGCACCCGCAGACGGTCCCGGCGGCTGAGCGGCGCGCAGTAGAGCGCGGTGAACGCCCCGAGGCCGGTGAGCAGGCCGAGCGGCGTGAGTCCGAAGAACGTCGCGACCGCGACCGGCACGGCCATCGCTATCGCGGCCGTGAGGGCGGCCGGCCAGCGCTTGGGCGACGGCGCGAAGCTGATCAGCGAGGTCTTCAGACCGCGTTCAGCCATCCGGTCCTCCGCTCTCGTGCAACCATCCAACGCTACGCCATCCTGAGCCCGGCGCCCGGGCCCCGTCGTCGCGCGGGCCGCCCCGGGCTACGCTGGTGCGGACCCCAGGAGGTGACGTTGACGCATCCCGCGCCGGCAGCCGCTCGCCCGAAGCAGCGCGTCCCGTTCTGGGACAACGCCCGTTTCGCGTGCATCACGCTCGTGGTCATGGGCCACGCGATCCAACGCCTGACCTCCGAGTCCGACCCCGCGCTCGTCGTGTACCTGTTCCTCTACGCCTTCCACATGCCGGCGTTCGCGATCATCAGCGGGTACTTCTCGAAGTCGGCCCCTCCCGGACGACGACAGATGCGTCGGGTGATCACGGACATCCTCCTGCCCTACCTGATCATGGAGGGGATCTGGTCCCTCGTGCAGTTCCTCGTCGAGGGCAAACGCGCGTTCAACCCGACCCAACCGTCGTGGACCCTCTGGTTCCTCCTCGCGCTCGGCATCTTCCGCCTCGTCCTGCCCTATCTCGCGCTCCTGCGCTGGCCACTGCTCTGGAGCGTGGTGATCTCGATCGGCGTCGGCTACCTCGACAACGTCGACAGCACGTTCTCGCTCTCGCGCGCACTCGGGATCCTCCCGTTCTTCGTGCTCGGGTGGCAGATCAACCGGTGGCGGCTCGTGGACCGCTGGCGTCTCGTCCGCACGAGGGCCTGGTGGATCCGGATCGCCGCCGCCGCCGTCCTCATCGTGTGGGCGGTCGTCCTCGTCGTCGGGATCGACCTGTGGCGGCGCATCGACCTGCGCTACTGGTTCTTCTACGACCGGGGGTACACCGCGCTCGGCAACGAGGACGGGACGGGCGGCCTGGTGCGACTCGCGGCGATCCTGCTGGCCGTCGTCCTCACCGCGGCGTTCTTCGTGCTCGTCCCCCGCGGCCAGTCGTGGATCACCCGGTACGGACAGTCGACGATGTACGTCTACCTGCTGCACTCCTTCGTGCTCTACCCCCTGCGTGAGTCGGGCGTCCTCACCGACACGGGCAACCCGGAGCTCGTGCTCGTCGGCCTGCTGGTGCTGTCGGTCCTGATCGTCATCGTGCTCTCCAGCGGACCCGTGCGCCGCATCACGAGACCGCTCATCGAACCCCGCGCGGCGTTCATCTTCAGTCGCAAGCGGGCCTTCGACCCGGAGCCCCCTCGGAGCGACCCGACCGGGTCCCGCCGCGACGTCACGAGGTGACGAGGACGACCTTCCCGCGGACGTGACCGTCGATGAGGTGGCGGTAGGCGTCGACGACCCGCTCGATGGGCCACACGCTGTCGATGGGGAGGACGATCTCACCACGCGCGATCGACTCGCCGAGCGCGGCCAGCTCGTCGAGCGTCGCGTCCTGTCCGCCGACGCCGCGGAACCCGTGCTCGGCGGCGAAGGGTCGGTCCGCGATCGTGTTGACCCGCTCCGGCGCGACGCCGAGGTCGCGCGCCAGCTCGAGGGTCGGCCGGCCGTGGGTGTCGATGACGGCGGTGATCCCGCCAGGGGCCGCCTCGAGGACACGCTCGCGCAGCCCGTCGCCGTACTGGACGGGGATGATGCCGAGACCGCGGAGGAACTCCTGATTGGCCGCGCCGGCGGTGCCGAGCACGACCGCGCCCGTCCGCCTGGCGAGCTGCGCCGCGAGCACGCCGACCCCGCCGGCCGCAGCACTCACGAGCACCGTGTCCGGCTGCTGGACGCCGACGGCGGCGACCGACGCGATCGCCGCGCGTCCCGCGATGTCGAGGGCGCCGGCCTGCTCGATGGTGAGCCCGTCCGGCACATGATGGAGGATGCCGGCCGGAGCGATGAGGAAGTCCGCCTGCGCGTGGAACCGGTGTCCGCCGTACACGTGGTCGCCCGTCGCGAATCCCTGGACGCCGCTCCCCACGCCGTCCACCACCCCGGCGAAGTCGTTGCCGTTCCCGCTCGGGACGTCCCGTCCGAAGGAGGCGAGCGCTTCGGGTGATGACGCGAGCTTGTGGTCGACGGGGTTGAGCCCTGCGACGAGGACACGGACGCGGACCTCGTCGTGGCCGGGCACCGGGATGTCGCCCTCGACGAGGTGGAACACCTCGGGACCACCGAACCGGTCGAACCGCACGAACCTCGCCATGATGCCTCCTCCGCCGGCTTCCGCCGACCTCCATGCTCACACGCTTCCCGGGCGAGGACCACCCTGGCCGCAGGGGACGTCACGCGCCGTTCACCCGGCCGAGCGAGAATCACGGGCATGGCATGGGTCGATGAGCTGCAGACGGCGATCACGGCGTGGTTGCTCGAGATCGCCGCGTCGGGCTGGGTGTTCCCGGCGCTGTACCTGCTGACGGTCGCCGACGCCTTCCTGGTCGTCCTGCCGAGCGAGACCGCGGTGACGGCGCTCGGAGCGATCTCGGCGTCGAGCGGCTCGCCGGACCTCGCCCTCCTCATCGGCGTGGCCTGGGCGGGCGCCGTGACCGGCGACGTGTCCTGCTACCTCCTCGGACGACGGATCGGGACCACACGGTTCGCCTGGATGCGGCGCCCGCGGGTCGCGGGCGCGATCGGACGTGCGGGCGTCGCGCTCGAGCGCCGCGCCGCTGCAGCCATCCTCACCGCGCGCTACATCCCGTTCGCGCGCATCGCGGTCAACCTCGTCGCCGGGGCGAGTGGGCTCCGCCCCCGTCGGTATCTTCCGATCACCGTCCTCGCAGGGCTCGCCTGGGCACTGTGGAACGTGGGCGTCGGAGCCGTCGTCGGCCGGTTCCTCCCGGATCAGCCGGTACTCGCGACCGCCGTCTCGATCGTCGTCGCCGTCGGCCTGGGCGTGACCGTCGACCGCATCAGCGCAGCCTTGGCCGCACGACGGCGACGGACACGGGCGTCACTCGACGAGCTCGCCCCGCGCCTTCTTGCCGACGATGGAGTGCCGGCGGCTGTAGGCGAAGTAGATGATGAAGCCGAGCGCCAGCCAGACGAGGAACCGCACCCAGGTGAGCGTCGTCAGGTTGAGCATGAGCCAGACGCAGAGCACCGCTGAGAGGATCGGGAGGAACGGCGACCACGGGACGCGGAACGCGCGCGGCAGCTTCGGGTACTTCTTCCGCAGCACGATCACCGCGATGCTGACGAGCACGAACGCGGAGAGCGTCCCGATGTTGATCATCTCCTCGAGGATGCCCACGTCGGTCAGGCCGGCGATCAGCGCGACGAGCGCGCCGACGATGAGCTGCACCCGCACGGGTGTCTTGCGCTTCTCGGAGGTGACGCTGAGCGAGCGCGGGAGCAGGCCGTCGCGGCTCATGGCGAAGACCACGCGGGCGAGGCCGAGCAGGAGCACCATGATGACGGTCGTCAGGCCGGCGAGGATGCCGATCGAGATCACCTGCGCCGCCCAGTCCGCGCCCACCGCGATGAACGCCGTCGCGAGTGAGGGGTCCTCAGCCTCGGCGAGCGTCGTGTACGGCACCATGCCGGTGAGGACGAGGCTCACGCCGACGTAGAGGACGGTCACGATGGCGAGGCCACCGAAGATGCCGCGCGGCAGGTTGCGCTGCGGGTTCTTGACCTCTTCCGCGCTCGTGGCGACGACGTCGAACCCGATGAAGGCGAAGAAGACGAGTGAGGCACCGGCGAGCAGACCGAAGACGCCGTACTGCGCGGGCGCTGCCCCCGTCATGAAGGAGAACAGCGACTGCGACCAGGCGTCGGACGCCCCGCCCTTCGTCGGGACCTCGTCGGGGATGAACGGCGTGTAGTTCGCGGCCTTGACGAAGAAGGCGCCGACGACGATGACGAAGATGACGATCGCGACCTTGATGATCGTGAAGACGCTCGCGACACGCGAGGACAGCTTCGTCCCGAGGACGAGCAGGGTGGTGAAGATCGCGACGATGACGAACGCGCCCCAGCTGACCTTGAGCCCGAAGACGTCGAGCTCGCTCGGCACGTCCCAGCCCCAGAGCAGGAAGACGTTGCTGAGGTAGATGCCCCAGTACTTGGCGATGACGGCGGCCGCCGTGAGCATCTCCAGGATGAGGTCCCATCCGATGATCCACGCGAGGAGCTCACCGAGGGTGGCGTAGGTGAAGGTGTAGGCGGAGCCGGCGACGGGCACCGTGGAGGCGAACTCCGCGTAGCACATGATGGCGAGGGCACAGGTGACGGCCGCGAGGATGAACGCGAGCGACACGGACGGGCCCGCGTAGTTGCCCGCGGCCTTGGCTCCGACGGAGAAGATGCCGGCGCCGACCGCGACCGCGACACCCATGATCATGAGGTCCCAGGTGCCGAGGGTGCGCTTCAGACTGCGCCCTTCGACGCTGGAATCCGCGAGGGAGTCCTCGATGCTCTTCGTCCGCCAGATGCTCATGGTGCTCCTTGCCGTGGTGCGGTACCTCGTGGCCTCGCTCGAAGCCGACTCTCGACCTTGCCAGATGAGCAGGCCGAGGTCGAGTCGCAGACGGGATGTTCTCCAGCTGCAGCGTTCCTGATACGAACACGAACGGGCCGCCATCCCGGAGGATGACGGCCCGTCACGAAGAAGCTCGCGGTGTCAGCGCCCTTCGACAGGCTCAGGGACCGTGGGTCTCGTGAGCTGGCGGAGGGTTCAGAGTGCTGCCTAGCGGCGGAGTCCGAGGCGCTCGATCAGCGAGCGGTAGCGCTCGATGTCGACGGCCTGGAGGTAGCCGAGGAGGCGGCGACGCTGTCCGACCAGGAGCAGCAGGCCACGACGCGAGTGGTGGTCGTGCTTGTGCTCCTTGAGGTGCTCGGTGAGGTCCTTGATGCGGCGGGTCATGACCGCCACCTGGACCTCGGGGGATCCGGTGTCACCTGGGTGGGTTGCGTACTCTTCGATGATCGCCTTCTTACGGTCTCCTTCAAGCGCCATAGTGGTGATCCCCTCTCTGTTCGTTGCGCGGTGCCCGTCGCCTGATGCGTGGGCTCTCTTGATCCGCGGCCGTTCGACGGCAACCTTGTGATTCTAGCAGGTTCAGAGCGTGGGAGGTTCGCGGTGCGTCGAGCGCCGCTTCGCGTTCGCCCGTTCCTCCGCTTCGCTGGCTGCGACCCGGCGTCGGCGACGCAGCACGAGGATGAGGGCGAGCGCGATGAGGTCCAGGATCAGGAAGGCGAGGAGCAGCCAGACCCAGAGCGGCGGTCCGGCACCGGCGTTCGGCGCGGGTTCAGCGGCTGCCTCCGCCGCCTCGGCGGTCGTCGTGGAGTCGTAGACGAGCCGGACCGGGTCGCCGAGCGTGGCCCCGCCGTCGGCGTTCGTCGACACGAGGGCGAGGGTGATGTCGTACTCCCCCGCGTCCGCTCCGCGAAGCCACTGGGTCATGTTGATCCTGGTGGACCATCCGCCGTCGCTCCCGATCTCGATCGGCTGCCCGTCGAAGCGGAACTCGGTCGCCCCCGTCCCGCCGGTGGACTGCAGGTCGCACGACGCATCATCGGCCGTGGAGCTGCTGAAGCAGGCCTTCGCCGAGTCGTAGAGGTCGATCGAGCGCCAGTAGGACAGCACGACGTCGGCACCCGGGTCGGCGGTGCCGGTGACGTCGAATCCGCTCACCTGCTCGCCGTCCAGGGTGTAGTCGACGCGGTAGACGGTGTCGCCGTCGGTCGGGCTCTCGATCGTGCCGGTGCCGGCGGCTGAAACCGGAGCTGACGCGGCGAGCGGCAGGACGACGGATCCGGCGCCGAGCGACACCGCCACCACGGCGAGCGCCGCGGCACGAGCGGCATGCTGCAGCAGCGAACCGAGTCGACGCGCTCCGGGGATCACCTGGCCACCACTCCCTCCGGCGACGCCGGACGGCGACGCACGCCACCAGTATCCCAAAGACCGGGGCGCCGAGCCTGGGAACGACGGAGGCGGGGGCCGCACCCGCCGATCCCCGCCCGCATCGGGGCGATCGGACGGAGTCGTCCGATCAGGCCCCGAGACCGCCGAGCAGCTCGGAGAACGGGCGATCGAGCGCGAACGGGTCGTCCAGGCGCCCGGAACGGTCCGAGGCCGCCACGAGTGCGCTCAACTCGCCGGCCGCGCGGTCGATCCGCGCCGGCAGGGCACTGACCTGCGCGTCGCCCGACCCCCAGTCCTCGGAGGCCGCGAACACGGCGGTCGGCACGGTCACCGCCCGCAGGTAGGCGAACAAGGGACGCACGGCGTATTCGAGGGCGAGCGAATGCCTGGCCGACCCACCCGTCGCACCGAGGACGACGGGCACCCCGGTCAAGGCGGTCGGCTCCACCACGTCGAAGAACGACTTGAACAAACCGGAGTAGCTGGAGGAGAAGATCGGCGTCACCGCGATCACGCCGTCGGCGGCGGTCATGGCTTCGATCGCCTCGGACAACCGTGGACTGGGGAACCCGGTCAGCAGGTTGTTCGTGATGTCCTGCGCGAGGTCGCGCAGCTCGATCGACGTCGTCTCGACCTCGTACCCGTCCTGCTCGAGGCGCGCCACGGTGGCGTCGCGGAGGCGGTCGGCGAGGAGGCGTGTGGACGATGGTTGGCTGAGGCCGGCCGACACGACGGCGAGCGTGCGCTTCGCGGTCATCGGGTCGCCCCGACCGCCGCCGCGCCGAACGCCGAACCGGATGCGACCCGGCTCGTCTCGACCGCACCGGAGCGCGAAGCGAGTTCCGCCTCAGCGGCCGCGACCATCGACGCGTGCGTCGGCGCCTCCGGCACGTCGGCCGGACGGTCCTTCGCGAACTCCTTGCGGAGCACCGGCACGACCTCGCCGCCGAGGATCTCGAGCTGGTCGAGCACCGTCGCGAGCGGGAGCCCGGCGTGATCCATGAGGAACAGCTGACGCTGGTAGTCGCCGAAGGTCTCGCGCATCCCGGCGTACCGGTCGATGACCTGCTGCGGGCTGCCGACGGTGAGCGGCGTCTGCTCGGTGAAGTCCTCGAGCGTCGGCCCGTGACCGTACACCGGGGCGTTGTCGAAGTACGGCCGGAACTGGGCGACGGCGTCCTGCGAGTTCTTCGCCATGAACGCCTGACCGCCGAGTCCGACGATCGCCTGCGCGGCCGTGCCGTGTCCGTAGTGCTCGAACCGCTGACGGTACAGCTGGATGAGGCGCATGTAGTGCTCCTTCGGCCAGAAGATGTTGTTCGCGAAGAAGCCGTCGCCGTAGTAGGCCGCCTGCTCGGCGATCTCGGGGCTCCGGATGGAGCCGTGCCACACGAAGGGCGGCACACCGTCGAGCGGTCGCGGCGTGGACTGGAAGCCCTGCAGCGGAGTGCGGAACTGGCCCTGCCAGTCGACGTAGTCCTCTCGCCAGAGGCGGTGGAGCAACGCGTAGTTCTCGATCGCGAGGTTGATGCCCTCACGGATGTCCTTGCCGAACCAGGGGTAGACAGGCCCCGTGTTGCCGCGGCCCATGATGAGGTCGACCCGGCCGCCGGCCAGGTGCTGCAGCATGGCGTAGTCCTCGGCGATCTTCACCGGGTCGTTCGTGGTGATGAGCGTCGTGCTCGTCGAGAGGATGAGGTCCGTGGTCTTCGCCGCGATGTAGCCGAGCATGGTCGTGGGACTCGACGGGACGAAGGGCGGGTTGTGGTGCTCGCCGGTCGCGAAGACGTCGAGACCGACCTCCTCCGCCTTCACGGCGATCGCGACCATCGCCTCGATGCGCTCGTGCTCGGTGGGCGTGATCCCGGTGGTCGGGTCGGTGGTGACATCCCCCACCGTGAAGATTCCGAATTGCATCATGCGCTCCCACTCGTTCTTTCATGCGTTTGCATGGATATCCAGGACAACGGCGTTCACACCCGCGCTATTCCCGGCCCGTTCGGCATCCTGTCCACAGCGCGCCGCACGAGCCGTACGCCGTGTCGGCGGGCTATGGCAGGATCACCGCATGAACGGCTCACCGAACCCTTCGTCCAGCATGCCGACACCGGCCCCGCGGCACGTGTGCGGCATCGTCCCGCCCTGGTTGCTCGAGCGCATCGCCGAACTCGACGCTCCGCAGCTGGCGCGTGCCGCCAGTGCCGCGCGGTACTCGCTGCTCGCCACGCGACCATACCGCTTCCCCGAGCCCGGCTCGGAGCGGGCCACCGGCCCCGTGCGCAGCGCGACGGCTGGCAAGCGTCCGGTCAGCGCCCCGCAGCGCAGCATCCACGACGCCCGGCGGACCGAGACCCTCCCGGGCACGCTCGTCCGCTCGGAGGGTGAGCCCGCCACCACCGACGCCGCGGTCTCCGCCGCCTACGACGGCCTCGGCGACACCCACGCCCTCTTCGCCGAGGCGTTCGCACGCGACTCCATCGACGGCCGCGGGCTGCCGTTGCTCGCCACCGTCCACTACGGCGACGACTACGACAACGCGTTCTGGAACGGCGAGCAGATGGTCTTCGGCGACGGCGACGGCGAGGTCTTCCGCAGCTTCACGAGCTCCCTGAGCGTCATCGGCCACGAGCTGGCCCACGGCGTGACGCAGTACACGGCGAACCTCGTCTACGAGGGGCAGCCCGGAGCGCTCAACGAACACGTGTCCGACGTCTTCGGCGCCCTCGTCGAACAGCACGCGCGCGGCGAGGACGCGGCATCGGCGTCCTGGCTCATCGGCGAAGGGCTCTTCACGGACGAGGTCGAGGGCAACGCACTGCGTTCCATGCTCGCCCCGGGCACGGCCTACGACGACGACGTCCTCGGCAAGGACCCGCAGCCGGCGCACTTCGACGACTACATCGAGACGACCGACGACAACGGAGGCGTCCACCTCAACTCCGGCATCCCCAACCGGGCGTTCGCGACGCTCGCCGTCGCCCTCGGCGGCAACGCCTGGGAGCGTGCGGGGCTCATCTGGTACGACACCCTCGTCGGCGGCCTGTCGGAGCGCGCCGACTTCGCGACCTTCGCCGCGGCGACGATCGCTGCGGCCGCCGCCAGGTTCGGTGTGGACTCGGAGGAGCACACCGCGGTCGGGCAGGCGTGGGCGCTCGTCGGTATCGAGCCGTCCGCCTGAGCGTCGTGGCAGCGCCCGGGCTCGCGGAGTAGCATCGCGGCATGAAGGTCACGGTGACGAGGAGCGGCGGTGTGGCCGGTCTCACCCGACGCTGGGAGGTCGTCGTCGACGAGCAGCCCGACGTCGACCGGTGGATCGTCCTGCTCGACCGCCTCCCGTGGGACGACACCCCACAAGGACCACCGGTCCCGGATCGGTACGTCTACCGCATCAGATGCGCGCCCAAGGAGGCCACCCTCGGCGAGCAGCAGCTCACCGGTCCCTGGCAGGAACTCGTCGAGCGGGTGCGCGCCGTCCAGCCGCCACGCGACTGACGATTCCTCGCCAGTCGCGTGACGCCGACGGCGTCAGTGCTGCGGGAAGCGCTCCGCCAGCAGTTCGATCGTCCGCTCACGTGCGGGCGCCGAGTTCGACGGCGTGCCCTCCCGTGCCGACCCGACGGGCGACACCATGACCTCGTCGACACCGAAGCGGTCGGCGAGACCCTGCAGCTCCGCCGCAGCCTGGTCGGCGTCGCCGATGATCCAGGCAGCGCGCATCTGCTCGACGAAACCGAGCTCGAGATCGCTCTGCTCGGTCGCGGCGGCCTCTTCGACGGTCGCGATGGGTCCGAGCGGCTTGCCGGAACGCAGTCTCGCCATCTGCTGCAGGTTGGGGAGCGCCAACGCCTCCGCCTCGGCGGCCGTGTCGGCGACCACGGCGTTCGCGGTCAGGAAGGTGCGAGGCGCGTCGAGGTGTGCGGACGGCTGGAAACTCGACCGGTAGAGCTCGAGGGCCCGAGCCGTCCCCTGGCCGGAGAAGTGGTGCGCGAAGACGTAGGGCAGTCCGAGTGCTGCGGCGAGCGCCGCCGAGTAGTCGCTCGAACCGAGCAACCACACGTCCGGCACACTGCCGGCCTTCGGCGTTCCCCGCAGGGCGTACTCCTCGCCGGAGGTCATCCGCACGCTCGCACCGTCGACGCCGAGGAGGGCGACGATGTCCTGCACGTTGTTCGGGAACCGGTCGACGTCGCTCGTGTTGCCGGACTGGCGGAGCACGGCGGAGATGACGGGGTCGCTGCCAGGCGCCCGGCCGAGGCCGAGGTCGATGCGGCCGGGCGCGGAGGCCTCGAGGAGCGCGAACTGCTCGGCGACGACGAGCGGTGCGTGGTTCGGGAGCATCACGCCGCCGGAGCCGACGCGGATCCGCTGCGTGGCGGCGGCCAGGATGCCGATGACGACCGCGGGGTTCGTCGATGCGACGGACGGCATGTTGTGGTGCTCGGCCACCCAATACCGGTGGTACCCCAGCTCGTCGGCGCGCTTCGCCAGGGCGATCGTCGCTGCGAGGGCAGCCGCGGTGTCCTGGTCGGTGCGGACGGGGATGAGATCCAGTATCGAGAGTCGCATGGTCACCTTTCGTCGCGCTGCCGAACGGCGACAGACGCATCAGGGTGCAGCGCTCGGACGGCCTGACATATTCCGCCTCGGCGACCGCAGTGGATTCCCAGGGCGATCCAAGCCGGATGCCACACCTGACGCGTACGCTGGACGCCCGCGACCGTGAAGGAGCACAGCATGGGATTCCTCGATCGACTGCTCGGACGCCCCGAGTCCGATGGACCTGTCCAGGCGACGGCCGGCGGGAGCCCGGCTCCGGCCCGCGCGCGGACGGAGGACGAGATCGCCGTGGAACGCTACCGCTACCTCCTGCGGACCGCGCCGCCGGAGACCATCGAACAGGTCCACGAAGAGGCCTTCACGAAGCTCACCCCCGAGCAGCGGGGCATCCTGTACCGACAGTTGTCGGAGGACGCCCCGACCGGTGAGGCACCGGCCGACGACTCCCCCAAGGCCCTCGCGCGTTCGGCCACCCGGGCCGAGGTGCGGCAGCCCGGGACCCTCGAGCGCAACCTCGGTCCGCAGGGCGGCGGGATGGGCTTCGGTGGCATGCTGGCCAGCTCCATGCTCGGCACCATCGCCGGTGTCGTGGTCGGTTCGGCCATCGCGCAGGCGTTCATCCCGGACACCGTCGGGACCGATGCGCGGTGGCACCGATCAGAGCGGTGCCGAGGCCGGGGCGGGAGACGGCGCGGCGACAGACGCCTCCGCAGCCGACAGCTCCGCCGACGGCGGTGGCTGGGGTGACGGTGGATTCGGCGACTTCGGTGGCGGCGGCGACTTCGGTGGCGGCGGCGACTTCGGGTTCTGAGCCCTACCGGCACCCTTGGAGCGCCGACGCGTGTCCGTCAGCGCCGCTGACCACCCGCGGTACGCGCAGGAGCGGCCGTCCGGAGTTCCACGGCCCGCTGGGCGAGCAACTCGATGACCGCTTCGATCCGTGCATCCCGGTGCGCGTCGTCGGACCGCTCCACCCACATCGCGAGTTCCCGCTGTGCACTGTTCGGCAGGCCGCGGAAGAACGACAATCGACCGGCGTCGTCGATCGCCTCCTCGAGGTCCGGCCGCAGCCGCACCACCGTGCCGGTCGCCGAGAGCGGCGCGGCTCCCACATCAGCGTGTCTGCCCATGCGGCAACGGTAGTGGGTCGGGCGGCAGCCGTCGAGCAGCTCGGTCCTGACCGACCTCGGCAGGGTCCTCGGGCCGTCAGGACCTCAGGCGAGTTCCCATGAGGCGACGCCACCACCGACGACGACGAACACCGGGTGCGGCTGCGGTCGCCAGACCTTCGCCCATCGGGACGCGACGTCCGGGCTGCGTCCGAGCAGATGTCGCCGCAGGTTGCCCCATTCGTAGTCGAGCTGGCCGTCGGTCACGACGAGGGGTTCCGGGAGGACGCCGGAGGCGACGACACGCGCACGGTCGAAGACGATGTCGCGCTCCTGCGCCTCGTCGGCGACACCGTTGAGGTAGGCCGCGATCGCCTCCAACGGTTCGTCGGCCTCGAGGAAGCGCTGGAGCTGCGGGTGTGCACGGAGGCTCGATCCGGGCTCCTGCAGGACCCGCTGGGCGATCAGCCCTTCACGCCAGGACGATGTCAGCGCCTGGGCGTCGAAGTACCGGGGATGGATCGACCAGAGACGCATGTCTCCATCCTGCCCGAGGGCGCTGACAACCGACTCCGGGCAGCCCCTGCCCTCGCCGCGGAGCCCCGCCGCGACGCGCGTAGGCTGAGGTGCATGTCTGAGCGCGCCCCATCCCGTCACCCGATGCCCCGGTGAGCGCTGCACCCGGATCCGGGCGGCGCGGGCTCCTCGTCGATCTGAGTCCGCTCCGGGAGAGTCCGGCCTTCGCCCGGCTGTGGATCGGCGGGGCGATCACCGGGATCGGCGGCCAGATGACCATCGTCGCCGTCGGCCTCCAGGTCTACGACCTCACCGCGTCGACGTTCGCCGTCTCGCTCGTGGGCGTCATCGCCCTCATCCCGATGATCTGCTTCGGGCTCTACGGCGGCATGCTCGCGGACGCGTTCGACCGACGCACGGTCGCCCTGACGGCCGCCGTGGTCACGTGGGTGTCCACGGCGATCATCGCGGTGCTCGCCTGGAGCGGTTCGGAGGTGGTCTGGCCGCTGTACCTCCTCACGACGATCAACGCCGTGTCGACGACCATCGTCGGGACGACGCGGCAGGCGATCCTCCCCCGGCTGCTGCCGGCCCGCCTGCTGCCGTCCGCCGCGGCGTTGTCCGGCATCGCCGCGGGGGTCATGGTGACGGTCGGTCCCGCACTCGCCGGCGTCCTCGTGGCCAGTGTCGGATTCCGCTGGACCTACACGATCGACGTCGTGCTGTTCGTCGCCGCCTTCCTCGGGATCGCGTCGCTGCCGAAGATCCTGCCCGAAGGCGGCGTCAGTCGACTTCCGGGCCTCGCGAGCCTGGTCGACGGCTGGACCTTCCTCCGGACGGCCCCCAACGTCCGGATGACGTTCATCGTCGACATCGTCGCGATGACGTTCGGCAACCCACGGGTGCTCTACCCCGCCGTCGGCACCCTGTTGCTCGGCGGCGGCGCGATCACCGTCGGGGTCCTGACCGCGGCCGGCGCGGTCGGCACCCTGCTGTCGAGCCTCGTCTCCGGACGACTCGGCCGGATCGACCGCCAGGGCCGCGCCATCGAGCGGGCCATCATCGTCTACGGGCTCGCCATCGCCTGCTTCGGCGCGGTCCTCGCGTGGGTCACGTTCTCCGGAACGGCGACGCACGATGCGGCCGACGCGAACCTGCCCGCCATCGTGATCGCGGCGATCGCACTCGCCGTCGCCGGAGCGGCCGACAACATCAGTTCGATCTTCCGGATGACGATCCTCCAGGCGGCCGTGCCCGATGCCGTCCGAGGCCGGCTGCAGGGCGTCTTCACCGTCGTCGTGACCGGCGGACCCCGCGTCGGCGACCTCTACATCGGCCTCGCGGCGTCGGCCTTCGCGCTCTGGGTACCGGCGCTCGCCGGCGGACTCCTGGTCGTCGTGCTCGTCTGGACGCTCGTCCGCGTCCAGGGGGCCTTCCGACGCTACGACGCCAGGACGCCGACCCCGTAGCGCCTAGGCGGGGGCCGTGGCGATCGAGAAGACGTCGCGACCGCTGAGCGAGGCCCGGCCGGGCAGTCCCTCGAGCTCGAGCACCAGCCCGAGCCCTGCCACCTCGTATCCGGCGCGCTCGATGAGGTTGACCGCCGCACCGCAGCTGCCGCCCGTCGCGAGCACGTCGTCGAGGATGAGCACGCGCGTCCCGGCCGGCAGCTGCTCGGTGCGCAGCTCCAGGGCGGCGGCACCGTACTCGAGGCCGTAGTCCTCGCGGAGCACCTCACCCGGCAGCTTGCCCGCCTTGCGGATGGGGACCAGCCGCGTGTGCGTCGCGTACGCGACCGCCGCGGCGAGCAGGAACCCGCGGGCCTCGACACCGGCGACCGCGTCGAAGCGACCCTCGAAGCGCGCCGCCAGCTCGTCGATGATCGCGCGGAAGGCGTCGGCGTCGGCGAAGACCGGGGTCAGGTCGCGGAACAGGATGCCGGGCGTCGGGAAGTCCGGAATGGTCGCCGTCAGGCGGTCGACGTACTGGGTTGCGGTGGTCATGTGGTCCTCGTTCGGTCTGGGAGACATGCGACACCCCTCGCCTCAGCGACGCGTCGGTCGAGAGAGACGAGGGGTGACCTG
Organism: Plantibacter sp.; assembly: GCF_059073635.1. Taxonomy (NCBI): domain Bacteria; kingdom Bacillati; phylum Actinomycetota; class Actinomycetes; order Micrococcales; family Microbacteriaceae; genus Plantibacter; species Plantibacter sp. The sequence continues at coordinate 99,635 of NZ_JCACOF010000010.1, forward strand.
CGGATGGTTACTTGACGCCCAGGAGGTCGATCACGAAGACGAGCGTCTGGCCGGAGAGCTGGTGGCCGCTGCCGGCCGGGCCGTAGGCGAGCTCCGGCGGGACCGTGAGCTTGCGACGGCCGCCGACCTTCATGCCGGGGATGCCGTGCTGCCAGCCCTGGATGAGGTTGCGCAGCGGGAAGTTGATGGACTGCCCGCGGCTCCAGGAGGAGTCGAACTCCTCGCCGGAGTCGTAGCCGACGCCGAGGTAGTGGACGTCGACGGTCGAGGAGGCCTGGGCCTCGTCGCCCTCGCCGAGGAAGATGTCCTCGATGACGAGTTCGGTGGGGGCCGGGCCCGTGGGGGCGTCGACCTCGGGCTTGGTGCGTGCTGAATCGGTCATGACTCCATCCAAGCAGTTCCGCCTGATCGGTTCACGCGGATTTCGCTGAGCGCGTGACGCCCCGGGCCGACGCCGGGTGGGGTGGTCGTGGCGCTGCGCCCGGTACTTGGGGGTTGCGGGCCGTGGCACCCGGGTGCATGCTGGAGGCACAGACCAACTCATCGCCCGGGCGACTCGCAGGCATTGCCGCAGCACCGGGCGATGAGTCTGTCCGGGGCCGTCGCCCGGGGATCCGCCTCGCATCCCGTTCCGTCGTGTCCGGGCATCCGCAGCTCGGACCGGTATGTCCACAACGCCCGCGCCCGACGCGCCTGCGATACCGTAGACGGGTGAAGTTCGCCCATTTCGTCGCCACAGACCACCAGCCGAGTACCCCCGCAGAGCCGCGGGTCCGACTCGCCGTCATCAGCGACACCGGGGCGGTGTTCCTCGACGAGATCCTCGAGGACGCCCCGCGCGACCTCCAGGAGCTCATCGAGCGCGGCCCGGCCGAGCTGGACCGCGTGCGGAGCTTCGTCGAGACGTCGCTCGCCCACGGTGTCAGCGGAGAACCCCTCGACGGGCTCGTCCACGCGTCCGCGGTCCTCCGTCCGCCGACGATCCTCGCGGTCGGGCTCAACTACTCGGCGCACTCGCAGGAGCTCAATCTCAAGACCGACAACGCCCCCACCATCTTCGGCCTGTGGGCGAACTCGCTCACCGGTCACGAAGGCACCACGAGCTGGCCCGCGGCGATCAGCGAGCAGGTGGACTACGAGGCGGAGCTCGGTGTCGTCATCGGCCGGGCCGCTCGCGACGTCGATGCGGCCGATGCGCTCGGGTACGTGTTCGGGTACACCGTCGTCAACGACATCACCGCCCGCAACATCCAGTACTCCGAGGCACAGTGGTCGCGCTGCAAGTCGTTCGACGGGTTCACCCCGACCGGCCCGGTCGTCGTGACCGCGGACGAGATCCCCGACCCGCAGGACCTCCACATCTCGACCGTCCTCGACGGCGTGACGCTCCAGGACTCCTCGACCAGTCACATGGTCCGCAGCGTCGCGACGCTCATCGAACACTTGTCGGGCTCCGCGACCCTCCTGCCCGGAACGCTCATCTCGACGGGCAGCCCGGGCGGCGCGGGATACTCGCGCGATCCGCAGGTCTTCCTGACCGACGGCGCGACCGTCACCGTGTCCGTCGAAGGCGTCGGATCGCTCACGACGCACTGCACGGTCACCGCCGGGTAGCGACTCCCCCACAGCACACGACGAAGCCGTCCGGACCCTGGTCCGGACGGCTTCGTCGTGTACAGCCGCGTCGGTCAGCGGCTCGGGTCGGAGTCCGCTCCCGGGATCGGCAGGTCGATGATCGGGATGGCCGAGGTGATGGCCTCGATCCCCGAGAGCCGCGCGGGCGAGAGCTGCTTCGTCACCTCGTCGCGCGTCATGAGGTTGGCCTCGACCACGAGGTCCGCGACGTTGCGGCCCGTGAGCAGCGCGGTCTTCGCGAGCGCCGCAGCCGACTGGTACCCGATGAACGGGGTCAGGGCGGTGATGACGCCGACGGACGCGCCGACCATCACCTCGAGCCGTTCCTCGTTCGCCGTGATGCCGTCGATGCAGTTCACCCGCAGCGTCTTGCACGCCTGTGCCATCCAGACGATGCTCTGCAGCAGCGAGTGGGCGATGACCGGTTCGAAGGCGTTGAGCTGCAACTGCCCGGCCTCGGCCGCCATCGTGACCGTCATGTCGGCGCCGACGACGCTGAACGCCACCTGGTTCACGACCTCCGGGATGACCGGGTTGACCTTGCCCGGCATGATGCTCGATCCGGCCTGTCGGGGCGGCAGGTTGATCTCGCCGAGGCCGGCCTGCGGACCGCTCGACAGCAGACGCAGGTCGTTGCAGATCTTGGAGAGCTTGATGGCACTCCGCTTCAGGGTGCCGCTGAACGACATGAACCCGCCGGCGTCGCTCGTCGACTCGATGAGGTCGGGTGCCGTGGTGAGCGCGAGGCCCGTGATCTGGTTGAGGTGACGGACGACGGCCTCCGCGTAGCGCGGGTCGGCGGTGATCCCCGTCCCGATCGCGGTGGCGCCGAGGTTGACCTCGGCGAGCAGCCAGAGGGTCTCGTGGAGGCGGTCGTAGTCCTCGTTCAGCGTCGTGGCGAAGCCGTGGAACTCCTGCCCGAGGGTCATCGGGACGGCGTCCTGGAGCTGCGTGCGCCCGACCTTGAGGACGTGGGAGAACTCGACGGACTTCGCGCTGCACGAGTCGCGCAGCAGGCCGAGCTCCGTCAGGAGGAACTGCAGCGAGAACGCGAGCGCGATCTTGATCGAGGTCGGGTAGACGTCGTTGGTGGACTGCGACCGGTTGGTGTCGTCGAGCGGGTGCAGGAACTGGTACTCGCCCTTGGCATGACCGGCGAGCTCGAGCGCGATGTTCGTGATCACCTCGTTCGCGTTCATGTTCGTCGACGTACCCGCACCGCCCTGGATCACGCCCACGATGAACTCCTCGTGGAAGTCACCGTCGATGATGATCTGGCACGCGCGGTCGATGAGGTTCGCCTTCGCCGGGTCGAGGACCCCGATCTCGGCGTTCGCGCGGGCGGCGGCCTGCTTGACGCTCGCGATGGCGACGACGAGGTCGGGGTAGACGGAGATCGGACGCTTCGTGATGGGGAAGTTCTCGAGCGCGCGTGCCGTGTGGATGCCCCAGTACGCGTCGGCCGGGATCTCCATCGAACCGAGTGAATCCGACTCCGTCCGAGTCTCGTCGCTGTTCGTCCTGTCCGCCATGTCGTCGTCTGCTCCAAGGGTGGTGGGGATGCTGCTGCTGGTGGTGCTGATCGTCACTCGTGGCTCCGTTGCCTGGTGGGTGGATGTCCCTTCCAGCGTAGCCGGGTGCGATCCGCGATGCCTCTGCGGTGTCTTGGACCCGAGACGGTTCCGTGCCTGCGGTTCCGTGCCTGCGGTTCAGCGCCCGTGGGTCACCGCTTGCGCGAGAACGCCTCCAGCCGCTCGGCAGGGCTCAGGGCGGCCATGCGGTCGATGAACGCCGCACTGAAGGTGTCGGCGGTGGTGTAGTCACCGAGCGGGACCGTGGAGTGGGTGATGCGGTCGTCGTAGACGTGCACGAGGTTGAAGGACTGACCGCCGAACATCCCGTTCACCTCCACGGACGGGAGCGAGAGGTTCATCGAGTAACAGCTCGCGCTGGCGACCTGGACGGGGATGCCGGCGAAGGTGCTCGAGGTGGAGTAGTGCAGATGGCCGCCCAGGATGGCCCGGACGTCGCTCCCGCGCAGCACGGCCTCGAGCCGGTGCTGGTCGCGGAGCTCGAGGATGTCGAAGAACGGGATGCTCGACGGCACCGGCGGGTGGTGCATGGCGAGGATGCTGCCGAGCGGCGCCGGCGTGGCCAGCACCGACTCCAGCCACTCCAGCTGGCTGTCCTCGAGCTCACCGTGGTGCCACCCCGGGACGGTCGAGTCGAGGCCGATGACGCGCAAGCCGCCGAAGTCCCAGACGGCGTCGAGCGGCTGCTCCCCCGCCGGGAGGTCGAGGAGCTCCGTCCGCATGACCGACCGTTCGTCGTGGTTGCCCATGAGCCAGACGATGGTGGTGCCGAGTCGCTCGGCGACGGGCTCGACCCGCTCCCGGAGTCGACGGTAGGCGTCGGCCTCTCCGAGATCCGCGAGGTCACCCGTGAACACCATCGCGTCGGGCCGGAGCTGCATCCGCTCGATCTGACGGAGGGCCTGTTCCAGGTTGGCCTGCACGTCGACCGCGTCGTAGAGGCGTCGGCCGTCGGCCAGGAGGTGCGGGTCGCTCAGATGGACGATGACCCTGGCGGGAGCCGGGTACTGACCGAAACGGACGTCGGAAGTCATGGTCCGAGTCTAGGAGCCACCGCCGACGTGCTCCGCCGCGGTCGACCACCCGAGGGCGGCCGACCGCGGACGGTCAGGACGCGACGCCGAGGAGCTGCTCGATGGGTCCGCGGGCGAAGAAGACGAGGAACCCGGCTGCGACGACCCACAGCAGCGGGCTGATCTCGCGCGCCTTCCCGGACAGGGAGCGGAGCACGACCCAGGCGATGAAGCCGGCGCCGATGCCGTTGGCGATCGAGTACGTCAGCGGCATGACGACGACCGTCAGGAACACCGGGAGCGCGACCGAGAACTCGGTCCAGACGATGTCCTTGATCTGCGACATCATGAGCGTCCCGACGATGACGAGCGCGGCGGCGGCGACCTCGGAGGGCACGATCTGCGTGAGCGGCGTGAAGAACATGGCGAGCAGGAACAGCGCGCCGGTCACGAGGTTCGCGAGGCCGGTCCGTGCCCCTTCGCCGATGCCCGCACCGGATTCGATGAAGACGGTCGAGGAGGAGGACGAGGTCGCGCCACCGGCGACCGCACCGACACCCTCGACGATGAGCGCCGAGCGGAGTCGCGGGAAGTCGCCCTTGGCGTCCGCCACACCGGCCTCCTTCGAGAGCCCGGTCATCGTGCCCATGGCGTCGAAGAAGTTCGTGAACACGAGGGTGAAGACGAGCATGAGCGCGGCGAGGACGCCGATGCGCTCGAAGCCGCCGAAGCTCACCTGGCCGAGCAGGCTGAGGTCGGGGATCCCGACGACCTGGGTGGGCAGGGTCGGGACGCTGAGGTTCCAGCCACCGGGGTTCTCGCCGCCGTTGGAGGCGCCGACCTTGAAGACGGCCTCGGCGATGATGGCGATGATCGTGGAGGCGACGATGCCGATGAGCAGGGCACCCTTGATCTTGCGCGCGACGAGCACGCCCGTGAGCAGCAGGGAGATGACGAACACGGCGGTCGGCACGGTGGCGACCGAGCCCTCGATCCCGAGGCCGACGGGCGGCGAACCGGCGCCCGTCGAGCGGACGAAGCCGGCGTCGACGAAGCCGATGAAGGCGATGAAGAGGCCGATGCCGACCGTGATCGCGATCTTCAACTGGATGGGCACCGCGTTGAAGATCATGGCGCGGAGTCCGGTCGCCGCGAGCAGGACGATGATCAGCCCGTTGATGACGACGAGGCCCATCGCCTCGGCCCAGGTGACCTGACCGACGACGCTGACCGCGAGGAACGAGTTGATGCCGAGGCCGGCCGCGAAGGCGAACGGCAGCCGCGCCACGAGACCGAAGAGGATCGTCATGACGCCGGCGGTCAGGGCGGTCACGGCGGCGACCTGGGCGAAGCCGAGCTCGCCACCGGTGACGTCGGCCGAGCCGCTCAGGATGATCGGGTTGAGGATGACGATGTAGGCCATCGCGACGAAGGTCACGAGGCCGCCGCGCACCTCGCCTCCGACGGTCGAACCGCGCTTGCTGATCTCGAAGAAACCGTCGAGACGCTCTCGGAACGAGCGCGGAGCGGTGGGCGTCGTGGTCACTGGACCTCCTGGGTCTGCATCGAAGCAACCAGCGTACCGGCACGGCGGACCGCCCCGCGACGACCGGGATGCGAGGGTGCCGCTACGATCGGCTGGACCCCTTACCCAGCACCCTCCTCACGGAATCGAGCTCACATGGCGCTGCCCTGGACTCTGCACGGCGACGGCAAGCACGTCCCGACCCACGCGATCGTCGGCCCCGGAGAACGGCTCACCTGGCCGCGGACCATCGGCCTCGGCATGCAGCACGTCGTCGCGATGTTCGGCGCCACGTTCCTCGTCCCCGTGCTGACCGGGTTCCCGCCCACCACGACGCTGTTCTTCTCGGGTGTGGGCACCATCCTGTTCCTCGTCATCACCAAGAACCGCGTGCCGAGCTACCTCGGCTCGTCATTCGCCTTCATCGCCCCCATCTCCGCCGCGGTCGCGAGCCAGGGCATGGGCAGCGCCCTCTTCGGCATCCTCGCGGTGGGGCTCCTCCTGGCGCTCGTCGGCGTCATCGTGCAGGTCACGGGCACCGGGTGGATCGATGCGCTCATGCCGCCGGTCGTCGCCGGTGCCATCGTCGCGCTCATCGGGTTCAACCTCGCCCCCGCCGCGAAGAACAACTTCGTGGCGGCTCCGATCACCGCCCTCGTGACGCTCGCGGCCGTCATCCTGTCGACCGTCGTCTTCCGCGGGATCCTCGGCCGACTGTCGATCGTCATCGGTGTCGTGGTCGGGTACATCGTCGCGGCGATCCGTCAGGAGATCGACTTCTCGAAGATCGCGGACGCCGCGTGGGTCGGCCTCCCCGAGTTCCACCTCGCGGACAACCCGATCTCGAACCCGGCGGTCTGGGCGGTCCTCCCGGCGTTCCTCCCCGTCGTGCTCGTCCTCATCGCCGAGAACGTCGGGCACATCCGGGGCGTCGCGCAGATGACCGACGCCTCGGTGAACAAGCAGACCGGTCGCGCGCTCCTGTCCGACGGTCTGGCGACGATGCTGGCCGGCTTCGGCGGCGGTTCGGGCACGACGACCTACGGCGAGAACATCGGCGTCATGGCGGCGACTCGGGTCTACTCCACGGCGGCCTACTGGGTCGCCGGTCTGTTCGCGGTCCTCCTCGGCCTCTCCCCCAAGGTCGGTGCGGTCATCAACACCATCCCGGCGGGCGTCCTCGGCGGCGTCACGACGGCCCTGTACGGACTCATCGGGATCATCGGCGTGAAGATCTGGCTCGACAACAAGGTCGACTTCTCGAAGCCCGTCAACCAGTTCACCGCGGCGACGGCGCTCATCATCGGCATCGCGGACTTCACCTGGGTGGCGGGTGGCGACGTCAGCTTCAACGGGATCGCGCTCGGCACGATCGCCGCGATCGTCATCTACCACGTGATGACGACCATCGGTCGCTGGCGGAAGACCGCCTGACCCGTCCGGTGCGGGTGCGTCAGCGCGGTGCGCTGGCGTCAGCGCGGGTCGTACGCGCGAGCGCGGGTCTCTGGAGCCCCGCGCTCACGTGTGTGACCCGCGGCCATGCCGGGGAGGTGCGGTTCGCGTCAGCGCCCCGCGCTGGCGCACCAACGCGGATCGGCCCCGAACCGGGAGGCCCGCGCTCGCGTCAGCGCGGTGCGCTGGCGCATCCGAGGGATCAGCCCTGGTGGAAGAACGGCACGATCAGGTAGATGCCGAAGAGGACCGCCGCCGCACACAGGGCGAAGCAGGCGTAGGCACCGGCGCGGGCCAGGTTCTGCTGCGCCGGGGTCAACGGGTTCTTCCGAGCGGCCTTCGCGGCCCGCTTCGCCGCCTTCGCGGCCTCCTCCGGCGTGATGACCGTGATCGCGTCGGTGAACTCGGCCGGCGCCACCACGGGCACGCGCCCGGCGGTGGTCAGGAGCCGGAGCCCGAGGGAGTACAGACTGACGATCGCGGTCGCACCGATGAGCGACGTCGCGAAGACGATCAGGAATGCTGCCCAGTCGATCACTTCTTCACCTTCTTGGGCTTGGGGTTGCGCTTGATCTTGACCGCACGACCGGAGTCGGCGACCTCACTGACGACGTTGCTGTGGTCGACCTGGTTCCGGCGCGAGATGAGGAAGATGGTGAGGATGACACCGACCCCCACCACGGCGTCGATGATGATGCCGACGAGGCCGAGGTGGGCGACGGCGGCGGCGAGTGCCCCGACGATGCCGGCCGCGGGCAGGGTCATCAACCAGCCGAGGGCGATGCGCCCGGCGGTCCCCCAGCGCACCTTCGATCCGCGTCGCCCGAGGCCGGAGCCGATGACGGAGCCGGAGGCGACCTGCGTGGTGGAGAGGGCGAAGCCGAGGTGGCTCGACGCGAGGATCGTGGCGGCGGTGCTCGTCTCGGCCGCGAAGCCCTGCGCCGGCTTGACGTCGGTGAGCCCTGTGCCGATGGTCTTGATGATCCGCCAGCCGCCCATGTAGGTGCCGAGCGCGATGGCGAGGGCGCAGACGACGATGACCCAGAGCTCGGGGCCGGTGCCGACCGCCTGCACCCCGACCGCGATGAAGGTGAGCGTGATGACACCCATGGTCTTCTGTGCGTCGTTCGTACCGTGCGCGAGGGCGACGAGGGACGAGGAGAAGATCTGCGCGTACCGGAACCCGTCGCGGCCGTCGGGCTTGCCGTCGTAGCGGCGCGTGATCCGATAGGCGAGCTTCGTCGCCGAGTAGGCGACCAGACCCGCCGTGACGGGGGCGATCAACGCCGGGAGGATGACCTTGGAGAGGACGACACCGAAGTCGATCGAGCCGAAGCCGGCGCCGACGATCGCCGCGCCGATGAGCCCGCCGAACAACGCGTGGCTGGAGGACGACGGCAGGCCGAGGAGCCAGGTCAGCATGTTCCAGACGATCGCGCCGATGAGTCCGGCGAAGATCAGCTCCGGTCCGATCCGGATGCCGCCCTCGCCCTCCCGGATGAGCCCGCCCGAGATGGTCTTCGCGACCTCCGTGGACAGGAACGCACCGACGAGGTTGAGGATCGCGGCGAGCAGCACGGCGGTCTTCGGTTTGAGGGCGCCCGTGGCGATCGGGGTCGCCATGGCGTTCGCCGTGTCGTGGAACCCGTTCGTGAAGTCGAAGAACAGTGCCAGTGCGATGACCAGCACGACAGTCAGGGTAACGAGTTCCACTGGTGTCTTTCTCGAGGCGGAGCGAATACGGACACAGTGCTCCCCGACGAGATGTTTGGGGGGAATTCACGTGCTGGATACGGGCGGTTCACCCGCCGTACACGATCCTTACACCCTGCCCGGTCGAGGTCAACTCGACGCCGATCAGCGCCCGCCGCCGCCTCCGCCGCCTCCGCCGCCGCCCGCGAAGCCGCCGCCCGTCGAGCCGCCGGACGAGCTCGCTCCCCCACTGGTCGACCAGGACGCCGACGTACTCGACGCCGATCCGGAGAAGCCGGAGAACGCGTTCGCGAACATCGCCGCCTGGAACGGGGTGTTCGAGGCGTACCACGACGGCGCACTCCCGGCCTGCTCGTAGCGGATACCGAGTTCCTTGGCCCACTCGCGCTCCACGCCCCAGAGCACGGCGAAGGGCAGGAGCCGTTCGGTGACCCGGACGAGCTGGCCGGGGTCGCCGAGGTCCACCCGTTCGGCACCGTCGGGGCTCTGCAACATGCGGAAGCGGTCCTGCTCCGCCAGCGCCAGGTAGTCGCGGAGGCCGAGCAACTCGTCCCGCGCATCGGCACCGGTGGCGGTGAGCGGTTTCGGTGCGATGGCCAACACGATCCCGGCGAGCAGCGCGATCCCGGTCACGAAGAGCGCGGCGACCGACCAGCCGTTGTCCGCTCGCTGGGAGTAGGCGACCCCGAAGAAGACGATCCCGGCGACGCCCAGGACGGCGAGCGCCCCCACGATGATCCACGCCCGCCCGGAGGAGACCGAGCGTCGGAGGCCGAGGTCGAGGGCGTTCCGCTTGGCGGCCGCGAGTTCCGCGGTGACCGCCTTGCCGAGCGCCGGGTCGACCTCCTTCATCTCCCGCGGTCGGTTCCGGTCGGGGAAGAGCGCGGCGAGCACGCGCCGTTCCTGCTCATCCGTCGCGCTGTCGTCGAGGTACTGCAGGGAGTAGTCCTTCTTGCCCGGTCCGTCCACGATCCGGAGCTTGCCGCGGACGGCGAGGCTGACGATCTCGGCGGCCATCGACGAGGCGGCGCGACCGGCGAGGTCGCCCGCCAGCAGGAGGTTCATCTGCTTCGGGGCGGAGTACTGCGGCACGATGACGCCACGACCGGGGTGGTCCCGCCAGAAGCGCAGTCGGATCCACAAGAGCGCTCCGAGCCCCGCGGCCGACAGCGCGCCGAGGACGATCGGGACGATGGAGAAGACCGGTGCCTCGCCGGGGCGGGCCGGTTGGACGAACGTGCCCGGTTCGAACCCGATCGCGACCGTCAGCGTCTGCCGGGCCTGCAGCGGGACGGAGGAGGTCGTGAAGACGTCTCCGTCGGCGTCCTCCGCCTGGGAGAGGTCGCACGGCGAGCTGTCGTCGGGATCCCCGCGGTAGCAGGCGCCGTCACCGGTGAGCGCGTCGGCGATGTCGGGCGCGACCCGCACCGTCATACTGGCGTCGGCGAACGGCTGGTCCCAGCCGGTCCCGGGCGCGTCCCAGTAGAACTCGTCGGAGCGTGTGTCGCGATAGGCGCCGACGACGCCGCGCTGCGTGTAGGTGATGACGTAGCTCTGCGTGCCGCGCACGTAGTCGTCCGTCCCGAGCGACAACTCGAGGAAGTCACCGTCGCGGTCGGTCTCCCACTCCACGGGCGCACCGTCGGCGTCGGTCACCGAGACGATCTCCGTGTGCAGTGGTGCCCGGTCGAACTCGTCGGGGATCGCTCGGATGATGCCCTTGTTCTGGTCGGAGTCGGGGAACTCCGCGACGAAGGTCTCGACCGCGCGCAGCTCGGCTTGACCGTCGCCGCCACGGCTCAGGGTGTAGTCGCCGTCGAAGGACGCGAAGGTGAAGTCGGACACGTCGGTCCGAGCGTCGGCCGCGGCGGGCGGCGTGCTCGCCAGGGTCGCGACGAGTGGTGCACCCACCGCCAGGGCCAGGGCGACGAGGAGCACCCGCGACGAGCGGGCACGGACCGGGGACAGGCGACGACGTCTGGGCTTCACCCGGCCAAGTCTAGGAGGGGTGCCGGCGGGCGCGCGGACGCGCCCGCCGGGACTCACATCTCCTCGTGGGTGTTGGGGTCGCCGTCGAAGAGCCTGCCGTCCGTCCGCCCGAGTGCGGTGATCGCCTGCACCTCGGTGTCGCTGAGCTCGAAGCCGAAGACGTCGATGTTCGTGCGCTGGCGTTCCGGGGACGCGGACTTCGGGATCGGGAGCACGCCGCGCTGGTGGTGCCAGCGGAGGACGACCTGCGCCGGTGAGACGTCGTGCGCCGCGGCGGCCGCTGCGACGGGTTCCTCGGCGAACGGCGCCTGTGCCTTGCCGAGCGGGCTCCACGCCTCGGTGACGATGCCGTGCTCGCGGTGGAAGGCGAGGAGCTCCTCCTGCGGGAAGTACGGGTGCAGCTCGACCTGGTTGACGGCCGGCAGCACACCCGTCTCGTCGGCGAGGCGGGTCAGGAACTCCTCGGTGAAGTTCGAGACGCCGATGCTGCGGACGAGGCCCTCGCGCTGCAGCTGGATCATGGCCTTCCACGACTCGACGAAGCGGCCGACGGAGGGGTTCGGCCAGTGGATGAGGTACAGGTCGATGTGGTCGAGGCCGAGCGAGGCCAGGGATCCGCGGCACGAGGTGATGGTCTCCTCGAAGCCGTGGTCGCGGCCGGGCAGCTTCGTCGCGACGACGAGTTCGTCACGGGGGACGTCGGTCTCGCGGACCGCGGCGCCGACGGCGTCCTCGTTGCGGTAGTTCACGGCGGTGTCGATCAGTCGGTAGCCTGCGTCGATGGCGGACAGCGTGGCGTCGGTGCCCTCGCGGCCTCGCAGGGGGTAGGTGCCGAAACCGATCGCGGGGACGCTCGAACCGTCGTTGAGCGCGAATGTTGGGATGGTCGTCATCACCCCACGCTAGACCCGGCGGCCCTCGGATGGCTCCGAGCGGGCTGGGAGGGCGGCGCCTCGACTAGCGTTGGACCATGGCGAAGCTCTCTGCCCCCCGTGCCCAGACCCGACCGACCGAACGCACCCACCACGGCGACACCGTGGTGGACCCGTACGAGTGGCTCCGTGAGAAGGAGTCACCGGAGGTGATCGCGCACCTGGAGGCGGAGAACGCCTACACCGAGCAGGAGACGGCCCATCTGGCCGGACTGCGCGAGCGCATCTTCCAGGAGATCAAGAGTCGCACGCTCGAGACCGACCTCTCGGTCCCGACCCGTTCCGGTGCGTGGTGGTACTACGGCCGCAGTGTCGAAGGCCGCCAGTACGGCATCCAGTGCCGCATCCCGGTCGCCGACCCGGAGGACTGGACGCCGCCGACCCTGCCCGAGGGCGGCGCGGCCCCCGGCGAGCAGATCATCCTCGACGCCAACGTCGAGGCGGAGGGCCACGAGTTCTTCTCCCTCGGCAGCTTCGACGTGTCGGACGACGGCACGCGACTGCTCTACGGCGTCGACGTCGAAGGCGACGAGCGGTACACCGTCCGTGTCCGGGACCTCGCGAGTGGCGTCGACCTCGACGACGAGCTCCTCGGGACCGCGGGCGGGGCGGAGTTCTCCCCCGACGGCACCGCCATCGTCTACACGACGGTCGACGAGAGCTGGCGCCCCGACACCGTGCACCTGCACCGGGTGGGGACGTCCCAGGACGACGACACGGTCCTCTTCCACGAGCCCGACGAGCGGTTCTGGGTCGGCGCCGGATTCACCCGCAGCCGCGCGCTGCTCCTGATCGAGGCCGGCTCCTCGGTCACGAGCGAGACCCGGCTCGTCCCCGCCGACGCGCTGTCCGAGGAGGCGCGGATCGTCTGGCCGCGGACCGACGGCGTCGAGTACAGCGTCGAACACCGGGTGGCCGACGGCGCAGACCGGTTGCTCATCCTGCACAACCGGGACGCGCCGGACTTCGAGCTCGTCGAGGTGCCACTCTCGGATCCGCTCGGCACGGCGCGGGTCGTCGTCGCGCACAGCAGCGAGCGCCGGCTCGAGGACGTCGAGGCGTTCGAGGCCGTGACCACCGTCTCCTATCGGCGCGACGGCCTCACGCGTATCGGCCTGCTCGACCCGACGAGTGGCGACATCGACGAGATCGCCTTCGACGAACCGCTGTCCACCGTGGGCTGGCACGGCAACAACGAGTGGGCTCAACCGATGCTCCGGTTCGGATACGGGTCCCTCGTGACGCCGTCAACGGTGCTCGAACTCGACGTCCGGTCCGGCGAACGCTTCGTGCGCAAGCAGCAGCCGGTCCTCGGCGACTACGACCCGGCAAACTACGAGCAGTTCCGGGAGTGGGCGACGGCCGTGGACGGGACCCGCGTGCCGATCTCCATCGTGCGCCGGGTCGGTGTCCAGGGGCCCGGGCCGCTCCACCTCTACGGGTACGGCTCGTACGAGGCCAGCATGGACCCGTCCTTCTCGATCGCGAGGCTGTCGATGCTCGACCGCGGCGTGACCTTCGCGATCGCCCATGTGCGCGGCGGCGGCGAACTCGGGCGTCACTGGTACGAGGACGGCAAGAAGCTCCACAAGCAGAACAGCTTCAGCGACTTCGTCGACGTGGCCGACCACCTCATCCGCGAGGGCTGGACGACGCCTGCCCGGCTCGTCGCCGAGGGCGGCAGCGCCGGCGGCCTCCTCATGGGCGCCGTGGCGAACCGTGCTCCCGACCGCTTCGCCGGCATCCTCGCCGGCGTCCCGTTCGTCGACGCGCTGACGAGCATCCTCGACCCGTCGCTCCCCCTGACGGTCATCGAATGGGACGAATGGGGCGATCCGCTCCACGACCCCGAGGTCTACGCGTACATGAAGGCGTACAGCCCCTACGAGAACGTCGACCCGGCGAAGCGCTACCCTCGCATCCTCGCGACGACGAGCCTCAACGACACCCGCGTGCTGTACGTGGAACCCGCGAAGTGGGTGGCCCGCCTGCGGGACGCCGGTGCACCGGCGCTGATGAAGATCGAGATGAGCGCCGGGCACGGCGGGGTGAGCGGCCGCTACAACGCGTGGCGTGAGCGCGCCGAGGAACTCGCCTGGCTGCTCGATGTGCTCGAACTCACGGACACCGATCCGGCCTGATCCGAAGCGACGACGCCCCTGCTCCGTCCGGAGCAGGGGCGTCGTCGGTGCGGCGGGTGTCTAGCCGAAGAGGATCGCCGCTTCGTCGTAGCGCTCCTGCGGCACGGTCTTCAGCTTGCCGAGCGCCTCTTCGAAGCGGCAGTTGACGAGTTCGGTGCCGCGGAGTGCGATCATCGTGCCCCAGTCGCCGGCCATGACGGAGTCGATGGCGGCCATACCGAGGCGGGTGGCGAGCACGCGGTCGTAGGCGCTCGGGACGCCACCGCGCTGCAGGTGGCCGAGCACGGTCGCGCGGGACTCGATGCCCGTGCGGCGCTCGATCTCGGGTGCGAGCACGTCGGCGATGCCGCCGAGACGGGGACGGTTGAACGCGTCGAGTCCCTTCTCGGAGTGCGCGGTCTCCATGGTGTCGAGCGTGAAGCCCTCGGACACGACGATGATCGGGGCGCGACCGCGCTGGTAGACGCTGTCCGCCCACTCGCAGATCTGCTCGATCGACTGCGGCTGTTCCGGGATGAGGATGGCGTGGGCACCCGCCGCCATACCGGCGTGCAGGGCGATCCAGCCGACGTGCCGGCCCATGACCTCGATGACCATGCACCGCTTGTGGGACTCGCCCGTCGTCCGGAGACGGTCGATGGCCTCGGTCGCGATCTCGACGGCGGTGTCGAAGCCGAAGGAGTAGTCGGTGGCGTCGAGATCGTTGTCGATCGTCTTCGGGACGCCGACGATCTTGAGGCCGGCGTCGGTCAGCCGCTTCGCCGCGGCGAGCGTGCCCTCTCCGCCGATGGCGATGAGCGCGTCGATGCCGAGCCGGTCCATGGTGTGCTGGACGTTCTCCGGGCCGCCGTGCGGTCCTTCGAACGGGTTGGTGCGGCTCGTGCCGAGGATGGTGCCACCCTGCTTGGCGAGACCACGCACGCTGTGGCGGTCGAGCGGCATCGTCAGGCCCTCGACGACTCCTCGCCAGCCGTCGCGGATGCCGATGAACTCCTGGTTGTGGATCTTCGTCCCCTTGAGGACCGCTCCTCGGATGACCGCGTTCAGGCCGGGGCAGTCGCCGCCGCTCGTGAGCACACCAATTCTCATATCAACAGTCCTCATGGGGATCGGGGCACCTCAGGTGCCGGGAGTCATCCCCGACAATACCGTCTCGCCGACGGTGCTTCATCCGGCGCGGACGGTCCTCCGGCCCAGAGGGTCGGTGCCTCGTCCACCGGGGTTAGGCTGCTGGGATGAGTGCCGACGACTACCTGCCCGCCGATGGCGGCATCACGATGTTCTCCACGACCTGGTGCGGGTACTGCGCCCGACTGAAGCATCAGCTGTCCGCAGCCGGCATCCCGTTCACCGAGGTCGACATCGAGCAGGTCCCGGGGACCGCCGACCTCGTCGCCTCGCTGAACGGCGGCAACCAGACGGTCCCGACGGTGATCTTCCCCGACCGCTCGACCGCGACGAACCCGTCGCTCGCTCAGGTGAAGGCGGCACTCGGCGTCTGACCAGCCGACGACGTCCGGCCGGGCGACCCGTGGTCACCCGGTCGGACGAACCGGACGTCAGGCGCCCAGTGCCTCGCGGAGCAGGTGGACGAGGGCGTTCAGCTGCACCGAGTCGACCGACGCGACGTCCTGGTCGCTGCCGTCGAGCGCGCGAGCGGCCAGGCCCTGCTTGCTGTCGATGAGTTCCGCGACCTTCGCGTCGATCGTGTGCGCGGCGATGATGCGCCAGGCGGTGACCGGCTCCTCCTGACCGATGCGGTGCACGCGGTCGATCGCCTGGGTCTGCTCGGCGGCCGTCCAGGACAACTCGGCGAGCACGACGTTGGACGCGGCCTGCAGGTTGACGCCGACGCCGGCGGCGGTGAGCGAACAGACCGCGACCGCGACCTCCGGATCGGTGTTGAACGCGTCGATCGCGGCCTGACGCGCCTGCGCGGTCTGGTCGCCGCGGAGCGACACCGTCTTCAAGCCGCGACCCGCGAACAACTGCTCGGCCGCGTTCATGACGTCGATGTGCTTCGCGAAGAACACGACCTTGCCCACGGACCTCGCGAGCTGCGCCGTGTAGTCGGCGGCGAGGACGGCCTTGGCCTGACCGATCTTGCGGATCATGGTGAACACGTTCTCCGTGCCACCGGCGGCCTTGGACTCGTCGAGCTCGGCCTGGGCGACCATGCGCATGAGGTCGGTGTTCGGCTCGTGCAGCGCGTCGACGCGCTCACCACGCGACTCCAGGACCCGCACGTAGCGGGACTTGAGCCGTTGCCCGAGCTCGGCCTCCGCGTCGCGGATGGACCGGATCGCCTCGTCGTCGAGCTCGACCGGGAGGTCGGCGACGCGCTTGGCGGGCAGGTCCTTGGCGACGTCGAGCTTCTTGCGGCGCACGATGCCCATGTCGATGACGGCGGACCGCGCGGCGGCGTAGAAGGCGTGCTCGGCCGGGGTCAGGCCGGTGTCCTCGAGCCGCTCCATGAGTTCGGCGGTCGGCTTGCCGTCCTTGATCCAGCCGAGGAACTGCCAGATGGCGTTGAAGTCCTCGACGTCGTTGATCAGCGGCGTACCCGTCAGCGCGAGCAGCAGCGGGTCCTGGCCGGGCGTCGCCTTCCGGATCCGGTTCGCGAGTGACAGCACGTGCTGCGAGCGCTGGGAGTGGAGGTTCTTGATGAAGTGCGCCTCGTCGACCACCATGCCGCGGAAGCCGAGCGTCCCGAGCCAGGCGAGGTGGCGGTCGAGGACCTCGTAGTTCACGATGATGACGTCGGCGAAGGCGTCGAGCGCCTGGCCGTCGCCGTGGATGACCGTGGCGCGTCGGTGCGGCGTCCAGCGCTCGACCTCGCGCGCCCAGTTCATCTTGACGACGTTCGGGACGATGACGAGGAGCGGGTACGCCTCGGCGACCGAGGCGGCGAGGACCGACTGCGCGGTCTTGCCGAGGCCCGGCTCGTCGGCGAGCAGGAAGGAACGGTGTCCTTCACGGACGCTCTCGACGAAGCGCGCCTGGTGCTTCATGACCTCGAGGCCGCGCGGCGAGAGCCGGTCGAGCTTCGGGGCCTCGGGCAGGTCCATCGAGGCCGCTCCCCCGCCGGAACCGAGCTCGAACGCCTTGTACAGGGGGCCCATGAGCTCCCAGCTGTCGAGTCGTCGACGCACGGTCGGCTGCGGTGCCGCCTGGCTGAAGTCCGGGGCGAGGAACGGATTGGCCAACTGACGTGCCTTGACCGACTGCGGGATGACCTGCTTCTCGGCGAGCTCGGCCGGGACGACGGATTCCACGACGGGCTTCTCGACGGTGATGATGAGTTCGTCGGCGCTGAGTTCGGCGCCCGACTCGAGGAGCCAGTCGCGCCGGAGCCGCTGCGCGACGGGGCTCGTCGCGGCGTCGGCCTCGAGGAGCTGGATGAGCGAGGTGTCGCGCGCCGCCGTCTTGGCGAGGATGGTCGCCACACCGTCGAGGCGCTTCAGGAGCTCGGCCCGCGTGGCGTCGCTGTAGCTCGTGTCGGCCTTGACCCTGGCGCGTTCCTCGCGGACGAGGAAGGCGATGACCTGGTACTTGGTCCGGTTGGTTGGCCCGACCTTGCCCTTCTGCGCCTTCGCCTCGACCTCGCGCACCTTGCGGGCGAGGATGGGGATGATCGGCGCGTCGTCGTCGTGACGCGACGAGGACCCTCTGGGGTTCGAGCGGCCAGAT
Organism: Plantibacter sp.; assembly: GCF_059073635.1. Lineage (NCBI taxonomy): Bacteria > Bacillati > Actinomycetota > Actinomycetes > Micrococcales > Microbacteriaceae > Plantibacter > Plantibacter sp. The sequence goes on from NZ_JCACOF010000010.1 coordinate 117,317, forward strand.
GAACGGGTGCTGGAACGCCCCTGGGAACGGCGTTGCTGGCCGGTGTGCGGCATGCTCCTCCTGAGCAGTCGAAGAGCCTCATCGGCCGAGGGGCCGGAAGAGACGGGCGTCGGGCCCGACTGGTCGTCGTGGAGCAACAGAGCGTTGCACGAGACCGACACGGGCGCCCGACGGGCGTGTGCCCAGTCTACGCCATCGGCCGCATCGGTCGCGAGCGCTCAGTCCGGCGCGCTGTCGACGAGTCCGAACCGCTCCAGTTCGGCGTCGTCGAGCATGCGGGAACGGATGAGGAACCGCTGCCCCGTCGGGGCCTCGACGCTGAACCCGCTGCCGCGCCCCTGCACCACGTCGATCGTCAGGTGCGTGTACTTCCAGTACTCGAACTGGGAACGCGACATGTAGACCTCGACGGGCGCGTCGAGCCCGGGCACGTCGAGCGTGTCGAGCAGGACGTCGACCGCGCCCGTGCGGAACATCCCGACGGGGTAGCACATGGGCGAACTCCCGTCGCAGCATCCGCCGGACTGATGGAACATGAGCGGTCCGTGCAGCGCGGTCATCTCCCGCACCAGTGCGGCCGCAGCGTCGGTGACGTCGACCCGTCCGGTCATGGTGTCCTCCTTCGTCGTGTCGTGTATCCGGCCCTGCCCCTCCGCCGGTCCCTGAGCCTGTCGAAGGGCGCCCTTCGACAAGCTCAGGGACCGGGTGGGGGCTCAGGGACCGGGATGTGGATCAGAAGAAGCCCATCGGCCCCTCCGCGTAGCTCACGAGCAGGTTCTTCGTCTGCTGGTAGTGGTCGAGCATCATCTTGTGGTTCTCCCGGCCGATCCCCGACTGCTTGTACCCGCCGAACGCCGCGTGCGCCGGGTACTGGTGGTAGGTGTTCGACCAGACGCGTCCCGCCTCGATCGCCCGCCCGGCCCGGTACAGCGTCGTCGCCTCACGGCTCCACACACCGGCGCCGAGGCCGTAGAGGGTGTCGTTCGCGATGGAGATCGCCTCGTCGTAGTCAGCGAAGCTCGTGAGTGCGAGCACGGGCCCGAAGATCTCCTCCTGGAAGATCCGCATGTCGTTCGTCCCCTCGAAGACGGTCGGCTGGACGTAGAACCCGCCGCTCAACTCACCGCCGAGGTCGGCTCGCTCGCCGCCGATGAGCAGCTTCGCGCCGCCCTGCTTGCCGATGTCCATGTAGGAGAGGATCTTCTCGAGCTGGTCGTTCGACGCCTGGGCACCGATCATCGTGTCCGTGTCGAGCGGGTTGCCCTGCTTGATCTTGCCGATGCGGGTCAGCGCGTCGCCCACGAAGCCGTCGTAGATGGAACGCTGGACGAGCGCCCGACTCGGGCAGGTGCAGACCTCGCCCTGGTTCAGGGCGAACATGCTGAAGCCCTCCTGCGCCTTCTCGTAGTACTGGTCGTGCTCGCGCGCCACGTCCTCGAAGAACACGTTCGGGCTCTTGCCGCCGAGCTCCAGCGTCACCGGGATGAGGTTCTCGCTCGCGTACTGCATGATCAGGCGACCGGTCGTGGTCTCACCGGTGAACGCGATCTTCCGGATCCGCGGGTGGGACGCCAGCGGGGCGCCGGCCTCGATGCCGAAACCGTTGACGACGTTGAGCACGCCGGCCGGCAGCAGGTCCTTCACGAGGTCGACGATGAGGTGGATCGACGCCGGGGTCTGCTCGGCCGGCTTCAGCACGACGCAGTTGCCTGCGGCGAGCGCCGGTGCGAGCTTCCACACGGCCATGAGGATCGGGAAGTTCCAGGGGATGATCTGCCCGACGACGCCGAGCGGTTCGTGGAAGTGGTAGGCGACCGTGTCGTGGTCGAGTTCCGAGATGCCGCCCTCCTGAGCGCGGATCGCCCCCGCGAAATAGCGGAAGTGGTCGATCGCCAAGGGGATGTCGGCGGCCAGGGTCTCGCGGACCGGCTTGCCGTTCTCCCAGCTCTCGGCGACGGCGATCTCCTCGAGGTGCTCCTCCATGCGGTCGGCGATGCGGTTGAGGATCACCGCGCGCTCGGCGACGCTCGTCTTCGACCAGGCGGGGAACGCCTTCCATCCCGCCTCGACCGCTCGGTCCACGTCGGCCGCGGTGCCTCGGGCGATCTCGGTGAACACGGCTCCGGTGACCGGGGTCTGGTTCTCGAAGTACTGCCCGTTCGCGGGCGGGACGTACTCGCCCCCGATGAAGTGGTCGTAGCGGGGGGCGTAGCTGAACACGGCACCTTCGGTACCCGGGTTGGCGTAGACGGTCATGTCACTCCTTGTCGACGACGTTGTCGGTGTCGCACCGCTCAGGTGCGTGCCGTCGACGCTAGTCGGCCCGAGGTTGCAGGAGGTTGCGCCGAGGACCGCGGACCGGATCGGCCGTCAGGACGCCGAGAGCTCGGCGTCGATCGCCTCGATGCGGGCGACGAGGCCGGCGCGCTTCGGTGACCGCGGCGGCAGCAGTCGGAGGCAGGCGTGCAGGACCTCGACGTCGTCGGGCGCGGCCGCGGTCCGGATGTAGTCGTGCAGCAGGTCCGCCGAGGCGTCGGTCAGCATCGCCTCGCGGAGGCGCGTCGCGACCCGGTCGCGGAGGTCGACGACACCGGGGGCGGTGGAGTCCGGCAGGAGCGGGCCCGGGTACGCGGCGAGCGCGGCGCGGTGGGCGCCGCGGTCGAGGAGGGACAGCACCTGGTGGGCGTCGAGCTGGAGCGGGGTGGTGAGCCGGTACGGCCGCGAGGCCGGCACGAGTGTCGGCGCGGTCCCGCCGAGCACCTTCCGCAGCCGGACGAGCTCCGCCCGGAGGGTGACCGACGCCTCGTCCGCGTCGTAGAGCAGCCCGGCGAGCGCGTCGGCGCTGAGGCCCTGGTGGTGCCAGGCCAGCAGGGTCAGGATCTCGGCGTGCCGTCGGCTGAGCTCGGTCGGGCGGCTCGCCCCGTGTCCGACCAGCAGGCCGGTGTCACGGCCGAGCACCTGCAGGCCGGGCCGCACCGTGGTCGTCCGGCGGGCTGTGTCCGTGCGTGGGCGACCGGCGAACCGGCGGTCGGCGACCGCGCGCAGCCGCTGCACCATGATCTCGGACTCGACGGCGGCGGCGGTCGCCTCCATGAGCGGCAGCGCATGCGAGGCGACCGCCTGCGGGCCACCGGTGATGTCGATCACGCCGATGATCTGCCGGGTCTCGGGATCGTGCACCGGGACCGCCGTGCAGCTCCACGGGTGCACGAGGCGGTTGAAGTGCTCGGCCGCGTGGATCTGGATGCCGTGGTCGAGTTCGAGCGCGGTGCCCGGGGCGCTCGTCCCCACCTCCCGCTCCGACCACCCGGCACCCTCGACGAAGAGCATGCCCTCCGCCCGTCGCCGCAGATGACGGTCGCCGTCCACCCAGAGCAGTCTGCCCATGGCGTCGCCCACCGCGACGAGCATGCCGGAGTCGTCGTCCGCGTCGTTGACCAGCAGCTTGGTGATCACCGGGAGGACGCCGGCGAGCGGGTGCCCGAGCCGGTGGTCGCGCAACTCGTCCTCGTCGAAGGCGAGCTCCGGCATGAGGTTGTCCGGGTCGAGGTGACGGCCCATCGACCGTTCCCACGACTCGCGGACGAGCCGTCGGACGAGTCCGCGCTGCGCTTCGGCACGCGCCGGGGCCGCCAGCCACGGACTGGACACCTCACCACCACCCATCCACGTCGACCGGTTCTGCGGACAGTGTATCCGCCGCAGCCCACCGGTCGACGGGTAACCTCAGGCGGCCGGACGGAACCGGCGGAGGCGCAGGCTGTTGAGCACGACGAACACGCTGGAGAACGCCATCGCCGCACCCGCGATCATCGGGTTGAGGAGGCCGAGCGCGGCGAGCGGGATCGCCGCCACGTTGTAGGCGAACGCCCAGAACAGGTTGCCGCGGATGATCCCGAGCGTCCGCCGGGAGAGCCGGACGGCGTCGATCGCCGTGGCGAGGGAACCGGAGACGATGCTGAGGTCGGCTGCGCCCTTGGCCGCATCCGTACCCGTCCCCATGGCGATCCCGAGATCGGCCGTGGCGATCGCCGCTGCGTCGTTCACCCCGTCGCCGATCATGGCGACGCGGTGACCGGCCGCCTGGAGCCGTTCGACGGCGGCGACCTTGTCGGAGGGGCTCGCGTCGGCGATCACCTCGGTGATCCCGACCTCGCCCGCGACCCGCGCTGCGACGGCCGCGTTGTCGCCGGTGAGGAGCACCGGTGTCATCCCCAGGGACACGGCGCGTCCGATGGCGGCGCGGGCCTCCGGCTTCACGGTGTCGGCGACCTCGACGACGCCGCGGACCTCGCCGTCCCAGGCGACGACCACCACGGTGCTCGCACGCTCCGCGGCTGCAGCCAGGGCGCTCGCCGCGTCCGGCCCGATGCGGAAGCCCTGGTCCTCCGCGAAGGCGGGACGTCCGGCCAGCACGGTTCCTCCGTTGATCGTGCCGGTGACGCCGAGACCCTCGAGGCTCGCGAAGTCCGAGACCACCGGACGAGCTGCATCGCGGCGGGTCGCTTCCGCGACGATCGCCTCGGCGATGGGGTGCTCGGAGGCCGCTTCGAGCGCCGCGCCGAGGGCGAGCACCTCGTCCGTCGCACCGGCCGCCCAGACCTCCGTGACACTCATCCGCCCGGACGTGACGGTCCCCGTCTTGTCGAGCACGATGCGGTCGATGCCGCTCGCCCGCTCGAGCGCCTCCGGACCGGCGATGAGGATGCCGAGCTGCGCGCCACGCCCCGTCCCGACGAGGAGGGCCACCGGGGTCGCGAGCCCCAGCGCACACGGGCAGGCGATGATGAGGACGGCGACCGCGGCGGTGAACGCCGCCTCCATGGTCGAGCCGGTGAGCGCCCACACGATGGCGGTGCCGAGGGCGATCACCAGGACGACCGGGACGAACACGCTCGAGACGCGGTCGGCGAGCCGTTGGACCCGGCTCTTCCCGAGCTGCGCCGCCTCGACCGCCTGCGCCATGCGCGCCAGCTGCGTCTCGGCGCCGACGGCCGTCGCCCGCACGACGAGACTGCCGCCGCGCGCGATCGTGCCACCGATGACCCGCGAGCCTGCCGTGAGCTCGACCGGGACGGACTCCCCCGTCACGAGACTCTCGTCGACACTCGCCGCCCCCTCGACGACGATTCCGTCGGTGGCGACGGACTCGCCGGGACGCACGAGGAAGTGGTCTCCGACGAGCAGCTGCTCGATCGGGATCCGTTCCTCGGTGCGGGTGGGCGCCATGAGGTCGGTGGGGTCCGGCGCACGGTGCCGGAGCACGGAGACCTCGGAGGCACCCAGCGTCATGAGGTCGCGGAGTGCCTCGCCTGCCGCACGCTTCGAGCGCTGCTCGATGAGACGGCCGGCGAGCAGGAAGACGGTCACGCCGGCGGCCACCTCGAGGTACAGCGCGCTCGACGGGTCGGCGTCGGGTGCGAAGAAGGTGAACTCGTGCCGCATGCCCGTCATCCCGGCCATGCCGAAGAAGAGCGCCCAGACGGACCACAGGTAGGCAGCCCCCGTCCCGAGCGTGATGAGGGTGTCCATCGTCACCGAGCCGTGCCGCAGCGTCGCGAACGTCGCCCGGTGGAACGGGTACCCACCCCAGAAGACGACCGGCGTCGCGAGGGTCAGCGAGAGCCACTGCCAGTGGTCGAACTGCCAGGCGGGGATCATCGCGAGCAGCACGACGGGCAACGCCAGCACCGCACTGACGACGAGGCGGGTGCGGAGCGTCGTCACGGTCGCCGAGGGGTCGGACGTCGTTCCCGACGTCGGAGTCTGCTCCCGGTTCGCCGCGGCGCGTTCGTCAGCGGGCGGACGCACCGTCGCCGTGTAGCCGGCCTTCGCGACGGCTGCGACCAGCTCGTCCGCGGTGACGGTGGAGGGCGCGGTCACCGTCGCCCGTTCGGTCGCGAGGTTGACCTGCGCCTCGACACCGTCGAGCGCGGTCAGCCGCTTCTCGACGCGTGCCACGCAACTCGCGCAGGTCATGCCCTCGATGTCGAGGTCGAGCTGGATGAGTGGCGCGCTCATCAGCGACGACCCACGAGGGTGTAGCCGGCTTCCTGGACGCCGGCACGCGATGGCCGCCTCGTCGGTCGACGAGGCGCCCGAGACCGTGACCGTCCCCGCGTCGAGATCCACGGCGACCCCGTCGACGCCGGAGAGCGCGGAGAGCTCGGTCGTGACGGCGGACACGCAGTGCGCGCAGGTCATGCCGTCGACCCGGTAGGTGATGGTTGCGGTGGTTTCGGACATGCGTCCTCCTCAGTGGATCGGAGCCTTCACTATACCCCCCGGGGGTACCTGTTGCAACCGATCCGGCGCGACATGACGGCGCACTGATGAGGCATCGACACCGGGACGGCCGTCGCTCGACCGCGCGCATCCCGGCGCCGAGCGCGGACGAGCTCAGTCGGCCCGCACCGGGCCGATCGTCATCCAGGCGACCGCCGTGTTCGAGCAGGCCGGGACGGCTGCCGAGGCCACGAAGACCGCCGTGAACGAGTGCGGCGGGTAGACCCGATAGCCGTCGCCGGTCACCGCCTCGCAGTCGTCGAGCGGCCCGCCGTCGGATCCGATGTTGACCGAGGTGAGGGTCGCCGACGCCGAACCTCCGGCTGGAAGCGTCACATCGGCCGGCGCCGCGTCCTCCTGCTGGACCGCTGCGGCGCCCAACTGGGTGCCGTCGCCGTCTCCGACGACCGAGACCCCCGGAGCCCCGCGGAGGACACACGATTCCCGACCGGTGTTCGTGAACACGACGCTGGAGGAGATGCTGCCCGCACCTGCATCGGCCCCCGAGACGGTGACCTGGAGGACGCTGTCCGCGCACTGGCCCGCCGGCGCGTTCGGATCCGACCGCAGCCGTTGACGTCGGGCTGCTCGTCGGTGATGGAGCCGCCGACGTCGCGATCGCCGAGGGGGACGGAGCGGGAGACCCCGCGCAACCTGCCAGGAGCAGGACGACGGCGAGCGGTGTGATGGTGAGGAGGGATCGGCGCATGCGCTCACGCTAGCGACCGGGCGAGTCCGACGCCAGGGAGCGACGTCCCCTGTCGACGTCCGGAGACCCTCCGCGGCGTTCAGCCGAGGAGACCGAGCTCGCCCACCGCAGCACGCTCCTCCTCGAGTTCCGCCACGGAGGCGTCGATACGCCGCTGCCAGACGGGCGCGATGTCGAGCCCCTCGACGACCTCCCAGCGTCCGTCGACCGAGCGGGCCGGGAACGAACTCACGAGCCCCTCCGGCACGCCGTACCAGCCCTCCGAGGGGAGCGCCACGGACGTCCAGCGCTCCGGCCGGCCCGGGGTCGCCGTGCCGTTCACCCAGTCATGCACGTGATCGATGGCGGCGGCAGCGGCCGAGGCGGCGGACGACGAGCCCCGGACCGCGATGATCTCCGCACCGCGCTTCGCCACCCGTGGGATGAACTCGTCGGCGATCCACTCCTCGTCGACGAGTTCGAGGGCCGGACGACCACCGACCGTCGCGTGGGAGAGGTCCGGCACCTGGGTCGCCGAGTGATTGCCCCAGATCACGACGCCGTCGATCTCGGACACGGCTGCGCCGGTCTTGGCGGCCAACTGCGCGACGGCGCGGTTGTGGTCGAGTCGGGTCAGGGCGGTGAACCGTTCGGCCGGCACCCCGGCGGCGGCCGACTGCGCGATGAGTGCGTTCGTGTTGGCCGGGTTGCCGACCACCAGGACGCGCACGTCGTCGGCCGCACCGGCTCCGATCGCCGCGCCCTGCGGTGCGAAGATCCCGCCGTTGGCCGCGAGGAGGTCGGCTCGTTCCATGCCCGGACCACGTGGACGGGCACCGACGAGCAGGGCGACGTCCACCCCGTCGAAGGCGCGCGACATCTCGGTCGTCGCCTCCACCCCGGCCAGGAGCGGGAACGCGCAGTCCTGCAGTTCCAATGCCGTCCCCTCGGCCGCTCCGAGACCCTGCGGGATCTCGAGCAGGCGCAGGACGACGGGCCGGTCCGGCCCCAGCAGCTGACCTGACGCGATGCGGAAGAGCAGGGAGTAGCCGATCTGGCCTCCGGCTCCGGTGACGGTGACGACGGTGGGTTCGCTCATACGCCCACGCTACTCCGCGGCCTCCGGGGTGGGTCGTGAGGCCTGCAGGTCCGCCTCGGCGGAGTCGACCGCCTCGTGCTCCTCCGGGGACACCGGCCCCACCCGGCTCTTCCGTTGGGCCGAGGACTCGGACGGCAGCGCGACGGCCGCCTCCGTGATGCGGTTCGCCATCCCGTTGAAGATGATCCCGTGGAACGGCAGGATCGCGAACCAGTAGAGGCGTCCGCCGAGCCCCTTCGGGAAGAAGACGGCGCGCTGCCGGTAGACCGAGCCGTCGCCGACCGGGGTCGCGCTCATCTCCAGCCACGCGAGACCGGGCACGCGCATCTCGGCGCGCAGGCGAAGCATCCGACCACGTTCGAGGTACTCCACGCGCCAGAAGTCGAGGGCGTCCCCGACGCTCAGGTGCTGCGGATCGTCGCGACCACGTCGCAACCCGACACCACCGACGAGCTTGTCCATCCAGCCACGGATCGCCCACGCCAACGGGAAGGAGTACCACCCGTTCTCGCCGCCGATGGACTCGATCACCGAGAAGAGCCGGTCGGCGCCCGCGGAGGTCTTCCGTTCCTTGAGATCGATGTAGACGGTGTGTCCGGCCCAGTCGGGGTCGCTCGGCAGCGGGTCGCTCGGCGCGCCGTCCACGGTCGCGTTCCGCCAGGAGGTCTCGACCTCACCGTCGCGCATGCGCTGCAGCGCGAGGCGCACCGCGCGTCGGTACCCCGTCAGACCGCCCTCCGGCGGCGGGATGACCGCGTCGATGTCGTGGTCGCCCATGACGCAGTCGACGAGCAGCGACTCGATGATCGGCGACGCGAGCCGGCGCGGGATCGGGGTCACGAGGTTCACCCACTGCGAGGCCAACCACGGGGTGAGGACCGGGAGCGGCGCGATCGGGCGCTGCGGGAGGCCGGCCTCGACCGCATAGCCGTTCATCATCTGTCCGTACCGGAGGACGTCGGGGCCGCCGATGTCGAAGGCCCGGTTCACGTCGCGGTCGACCTCGGCGCTCGCCAGCAGGTAGTGCAGGACGTCACGGACCGCGATCGGCTGGATGAAGTTCCGGACCCAGCGCGGCGCCGGCATGTACGGCAGGATGTCCGTCAGATGGCGGATCATCTCGAAGGAGGTCGATCCCGAACCGATGACCACGCCGGCCTGCAGGACGATCGTCGGAACGCCCGAGGCGAGCAGGATCCGCCCGACCTCGGTGCGGGACCGCAGGTGCTTCGACAGCTCGACGCCCTCGGGGTGCAGGCCACCGAGGTAGACGATGCGCGACACCCCTGCCGCGGCAGCGCCGGCGGCCACGTGCTCCGCGGCGTCGAGCTCCGTCTGCTCGAAGTCGCCCTTGCCACCCATGGAGTGCACGAGGTAGTAGACGACGTCGACGTCCACGCAGGCCGATGCGACCTGAGCCGCGTCACCGAGATCACCCTCGACGACCTCCACCTGATCGCGCCAGGGCACGTCGGTGAGCTTCTGCGGCGAGCGCACGAGCACCCGGACCGTGTATCCGGCCTCCAGCAGCCGCGGCACGAGCCGCCCGCCGATGTAGCCGGTGGCACCCGTGACGAGCACGCGCTTCGGAGTCGATGATTCGGTCATGGGTGCAACGTTACGACCCGTCGACGACAGCGGCGCCCGGCTGTACAGCCGGGCGCCGCTGTGCAAGCACCACGCGGGTGCCACGAGTCGCTACAGGAGCGCCTTCGTGTGCCAGACGGTCTTCACCTCGGTGAACGCGGTGATCCGGTCGAGACTCGCGGGGACCGAGCCCCGGGAACCGTTCGGGCGGACCACCCGCTTGAGCGTCTCGGCCGCGAGGACCTCGAGCTCGATCCAGTCGAGCTCGCCGGCGCCGGCGAGGTCGATCGCGTTGACGTCGGCGTGCGATGCGAGCCACGGAGCCATCTCAGCCGGCGATCCGGTCAGCACGTTCACGACACCGCCGGGGACGTCACTCGTGGCGAGCACCTCGGCGAGGCTGATCGACGAGAGCGGCAGGCGCTCGCTCGCGATCACGACGATCGTGTTCCCCGCGACCAGCGCTGGAGCGACGACGCTCACGAATCCGAGGAGCGACGAGTCCTGCGGCGCGATGAGCGCGACGACGCCCGTCGGCTCCGGAACCGAGAGGTTGAAGTACGGACCCGAGACGGGGTTCGCTCCCCCGACCACCTGGACGTACTTGTCCGCCCAGCCCGCGTACCAGACCCAGAGGTCGATGGCCTCGTCGACCTGTGCTGCGGCCTTCGCCTGCGAGACGCCTTCGGCCTGGACGATCTCCTCGATGAACTGCGCCCGCCGACCCTCGAGCAGCTCGGCGATGCGGTACAGCACCTGCCCGCGGTTGTAGGCGGTGGCACCCGACCAGCCGGCCAGCGCCGATCGTGCGGCGACCACCGCGTCGCGGGCGTCCTTCCGCGAGGCGAGCGATGCGTTCGCGAGGAACTCCCCCTTGGCGTTCGTCACCTCGTACGTCCTTCCGGATTCGCTGCGTGGGAACTTGCCGCCGATGGCGAGCTTGTAGGTCTTCGGGATGGTGAGCCGGCTCATCGCTGGGCTCCCTTCTTGGCAGCCTTGGGAGCTGCGGTGGGGGCGGACACTGCGGAACCGGCCGGCGCGAGGTAGGCACCGAGCCCGTGGCGACCACCCTCGCGGCCGTACCCCGACTCCTGGTACCCGCCGAACGGGCTGGCTGGATCGAACCGGTTGAAGGTGTTCGCCCAGATGACGCCGGCGCGGAGCTTGTCCGCGACCGCGAGGATCCGGCTGCCCTTGTCGCTCCAGATCCCGGCCGACAGTCCGTACGGGGTGTTGTTCGCCTTCGCGATGGCCTCCGCGGGCGTCCGGAAGGACATGACCGAGAGGACCGGCCCGAAGATCTCCTCGCGGGCGATCCGGTGACTGGTGGACACGTTCGTGAAGATCGTCGGCGCGAACCAGAACCCGTTCTCGGGCAGCTCGCAGTCCGGGCTCCACCGTTCGGCGCCTTCGAGCTCGCCGATGTCCGAGAGCTCGCGGATGCGGGCCAACTGCTCGGCCGAGTTGATCGCGCCGACATCCGTGTTCTTGTCGAGCGGGTCGCCGACGCGCAGCGTCTGCAGACGGCTCTTCAAGCGGTCGACGACCTCGTCGTGGATGCTCTCCTGGACGAGGAGCCGGGATCCGGCGCAGCAGACGTGACCCTGGTTGAAGAAGATGCCGTTGACGATGCCTTCGATGGCCTGGTCGATCGGTGCGTCGTCGAACACGATGTTCGCGGCCTTGCCACCGAGCTCGAGCGTCAGGCGCTTGTCGCTGCCGGCGATGGTCTTCGCGATCTCGCGCCCGACGGCGGTCGACCCGGTGAAGGCGACCTTGTTGACGTCGGGGTGGCGCACGATCGCCGCGCCGGTCGCTCCGGCACCCGTGACGATGTTCACGACACCGGCCGGCAGCTCGGCCTGCTGGAGGATCTCAGCGAAGATGAGTGCCGTGAGCGGCGTGGTCTCGGCCGGCTTGATGACGACCGTGTTGCCGGCGGCGAGCGCCGGTGCGACCTTCCACGCGAGCATGAGGAGCGGGAAGTTCCACGGGATGACCTGCCCGGCCACGCCGAGGGCACGGGGGTTCGCGCCGAGGCCCGCGTAGTCGAGCTTGTCGGCCCAACCGGCGTAGTAGAAGAACCAGGCGGCGACGAGCGGGACGTCGACGTCGCGGGACTCCTTGATCGGCTTGCCGTTGTCGAGGCTCTCCGCCACGGCGAGCTCGCGGGCGCGCTCCTGGACGAGGCGCGCGATCCGGAAGAGGTACTTGCCGCGGTCGGCGCCCGACAGCTTCGACCACACGCGGTCGTAGGCACGCCGCGCGGCGGTGACGGCGCGATCGACGTCGGCGTCACTCGCCGCGGAGATCGTCGCGATCGACTGCTCGGTGCTCGGTGAGATCGTCTGGAAGGTCCCACCCGTGCCCTCGGTGAACTCGCCGTCGATGAAGAGGCCGTACTCGGAACGGAGGTGGAGGACGGAGGTGGACTCCGGGGCTGGTGCGTATTCGAGGAAGCTCATGATGTCCTAGTCGATGGTGACGTAGTCGGGGCCGGAGTAGTGGCCGGTGGTGAGTTTCTGACGCTGCAGGAGCACGTCGTTGAGGAGGCTCGAGGCACCGAAGCGGAACAGGTGCGGCTGGAGCCACTCCTCGCCGACCGTCTCGGCGACGGTCACGAGGTACTTGATCGCGTCCTTCGAGGAACGGATGCCGCCGGCGGGCTTCACACCGATCTGCTCACCGGTGAGGCGGTGCCAGTCGCGGACGACCTCGAGCATGAGGAGGGTCACCGGGAGGGTCGCGGCGGGCGCGACCTTGCCGGTGGACGTCTTGATGAAGTCGCCGCCCGCGAGGATGGCGAGCCAGGAGGCGCGCTTCACGTTGTCGTAGGTGTTCAGCTCGCCGGTCTCGAGGATGACCTTGAGGTGCGCCGAGGTGCCGTCGCTCCGACGGCAGGCCTCCTTGACCGCGACGATCTCGTCGAAGACCTGGCCGTACCGGCCGGAGAGGAACGCACCCCGGTCGATGACCATGTCGATCTCGTCCGCTCCGGCGTCGACGGCGTCGGCCGTGTCCGCCAGCTTGACCGCGAGGGAGGCGCGTCCGCTCGGGAAGGCCGTCGCGACCGCCGCGACGTTGATCCCGCCGGCGTCGTGTGCCGCACCAGGCTGCGTGTGCGCCGCGCCGAGCGCCTCGACGGCGTACGGCACCATGTCGCCGTAGACGCAGACCGCGGCGACGCGCGGTGTGGACGGATCGCCGGCGTCCGGGGTGATGGCCTTGGCCACGAGGGAGCGCACCTTCCCGGGGGTGTCGGCGCCCTCGAGGGTGGTGAGGTCGATGAGTTCGATGATGCGGTCGAGGGCCCAGGCCTTCGACGTCGTCTTGATCGAGCGAGTGCCGAGGTCCGCTGCGCGCTGTTCGAGCCCGACGGCGTCGACGCCCGCGAGGCCGTCGAGGTAGCGTCTGAGGCTGGCGTCGGTGACGGGGCCGTCGACGAGTTCGAGCGCCGTCGGCTTCGCCACGAGGTCGCCTGGTGGAGTGGTCATGGTGCGTTCCTTCCGAGCAGATCCTGCTCCGGGGTGTGCTGCTTGGCGGATGATGGTTCGTGGTCGGCGAGCAGTGCCGTCGCGGTCGCCTCGTCGGTGACGAGCACGGTGCAGAGGCCGCTGCTGACGACGGCTCTCGCGACGGCGTGCTTCTGCGGCTCCGGCGATGACCGCGATGCTGCGACCGGCGCGCCGGAGCGCTTCGAGTCCGAGCCCGACCGTGCGCTCGTCGAGTGTGGGGTCGACGATCATGCCCTCGGCGTCGATGTAGCGCCCGACGACGTCCCCGACGGCACCGCGTGCGACCAGGACGTCGACGTCCGCGGCCGTGAGGTACCCGCTGTGGACGAGGGCGGAGTCGGGCCCGGCCACGCCGGCACCGTAGAGGTAGGTGTCGGCCGCTGCGGCCGTGCGGAGCACCTCCGCGACGGTGCGGTCAGACTCGATGCTCAGCTTCGTCTCCAGGCGCTCGAAGATCGCCGGGCTCGGGAGCAGGGTGACGTCGCCACGGCCCTTCTCGGCGATCCGTGCAGCCGTGGCGGCCGCGGTGCCGACGCGCTGGTTGAGGCTCACGCCGCCGTTGATCTGCACGACGGAGAGCCCCGTCGCCCAGCCGTCGGACAGGTGGTCGGCGATGTCGCGCAGCGTCCTCCCCCAGCTCACGCCGAGCGTCCGCGGCACCGGTCGCATGGCACCGAGGTAGTCGGCCGCCGCGCGAGCGACGCGTTCGTGGAGGTCGGCACTGTCGCTCGGGCTCGGCACGACGACCGCGTCCGCGAGTCCGAAGCGCTCGCGGAGCGCCCGTTCGAGTGGGAGGCGGCGTGCGCGCGGGTGCACGATCTCGATGCGGATGTAGCCGAGTTCGCGGGCCTGGGCGAGGAGCCGACCGACCTTCCACCGCGTGATGCCGAGCAGCGCGCCGATCTCGTCCTGGGTCTTCGTCTCGTCGTAGTAGAGCTCCGCGGCGCGCACCGCGAGCAGCTCGTCGCTTTCGATCACCTCGGGCCTCCTCCGGATCGTCTCCAGCCTAGGACGCCACCACCACCCGGACAACGTCCGTTGGTACCCATGCTCAGATGAGCAGTGGCCGGTGCGCGGATGCGCATCGTCGCCGGGGATCCGTCAGGAGGTCTGGACCAGACCGGTCAGCGACCGCGTGCTGCGAGGTCCGCCTCGATCGTCGTCGGCCGGCCGGTGATTCGGCCGGCGATGGCGCACAGCGCGCCCGTGGCCAGCAGGAGCAGCAGCGGGACGGTCCACGATCCGGTCACGGCGTGCAGCAGGCTCACGACCAGGGGGCCGAGTGCGCCGAGGGTGTAGCCGACGCTCTGCACGAAGCCGCTCAGGGCGACCGCGCCCTCGTGGGTCGCCGTCCGCAGGTTGATGAGCACGAGGGCGAGCGGGAACAGCAGCGGGCCGAGCCCGGCCAGCAGCACCCACAGCCACGTGAGCGTCGCCGGCCACAGGAGCAGCCCGAGATAGCCGAGCACGAAGCACGCGCTCGCGACGTAGACGAGGACGGCGACGTTCCGCAGCCTCGCGACGAGCATCGGGACGATCAGGCTCGCCGGGACACCCATCGCGGAGAAGAGCGAGAGCAGCAGGCCGCCCTGGGCCGGGGTGACGCCGGCGACGTCACCGACGATGGTGGGGAGCCAGGTGAACATCGCGTAGGCGTTCAGCGAGGAGGTGGCGAACACCGCCGCGATGGCCCACGCGATCGGCGAGCGGTGGACGAGGACGCGCCCGGCGCGGGGCACCTCCTCGATCTCGGGGTCCGTCGCGGCGGCGGCCCGGGCATCCCGACGCTCCCGGACGATGAGCGTGATCCAGGGCAGCACGGCGAGCATGGCGACGATGGACCACACCCCGAGCGACACCTGCCACCCCGCGGCATCGGCGACCGGTACGGCGATCAGCGGCGGGATGAACGTGCTGACCGACAGGACCGTCGCGTAGAGGGAGGTGACGAGGCCGACGCGGTCGGGGAAGTACTTCTTGACCAGCGGCGGGAGCACGACGTTGCCGATGCCGATCCCGGCGAAGCAGAGCGCACTCCCGATCGCGAGGACGGCGAAGTCGGGGGCGAGCGAGCGCATGAGGTGTCCGGCCACGATCGACCCGAGTGCGATGAGCAGCACCGGCTCGAGGTGCAGCCGACGCACGAGTCGCGGGGTGAAGACGCCGAAGAGGGCGAAGCACAGTGGCGGCAGCATCCCGAGGAGCCCCAGCCCGACCGACCCCACGCCGATGTCGCCGTCGATCTCGGCGAAGATCGGCGACAGCGAGGTGACGGCCGTGCGGAGGTTCGCCGCGACCAGCACGATACCGACGAGCGCGAGGGCCCTCCCCCGCCACAGGGGACGCGGACCCACTAGGACAGCATCCGGCGCGCGCGCTCGACGTCGTCGGTCATCTGCACGATGAGCGGCTCGATCCCGGTGAACGCGACCATGCCGCGGATGCGCTCGACGAACTGCACCTCGACCTCGTCGTCGTAGAGGTCGAGATCGGTCTCGTCGAGGACGTAGGCCTCGACCTGCTTCTGCGGGACGCCGTCGAAGGTCGGGTTGTTCCCGACCGAGATCGCCGCCGGATACCGACGTCCTCGCCAGAACAGCCAACCCGCGTACACGCCGTCCGCGGGGATGAGACCCTGCGAATCGGGAGACAGGTTGGCGGTCGGGAAGCCGAGTTCCCGGCCACGCTTGGCACCGTGGACGACGACGCCCCGCACGCCGGGCGGACGACCGAGGAGTCGCGACGCCTCGCGGACGTCACCCTCCTCGAGGAGTTCGCGGATCCAGGTGGACGACACCCGACGCCCGCCGCCGGGACGGACGTCGTCGACGACGCGCACGGAGAAGCCGTAGACCTCACCGAACGACTCGAGCGTGGCGACCGTTCCGAGGCCGCGATGGCCGAAACGGAAGTCCTCGCCGACGAGCACCGTCCTGGCGTGCAATGCTCCGACGAGGATCGAGGTGACGAACTCCTCCGGCGTGAGCTGGGCCAGTGTCTGGTCGAAGCGCAGCAGCAGGGCCGCGTCGACCCCGGCGTCCGCCAGGAGACCGAGCTTCTGCTCGTTGCTCACGAGCGACGCCGGGCAGCGGTCGGGGTTGATGAGACTCAGCGGGTTGCGGTCGAAGGTGACGGCGACGGAGCTGAGACCGGCTGCCGCGGCCTCCTCGAGGAGCGCGGCGACGACCGCGCGGTGACCCGTGTGGACGCCGTCGAACTTGCCGATGGTGACGGCCGACGGTCCGAACGCGTCGGGGACCTGGTCGAGCTCGGTGAACGTGATCATTTGCCGGTACGCCGATGTCCGGCCAACCACCACAGTCCGAGGACCGGGAGGACGAGCGGGATGTAGACATAACCGCGGCCGAAGCCGGACCAGACCGTGTCGTGGGGGAACAGCTCGGGATCGAGCAGGCTCAGCAAGCCGACGATCAGGACCCCGGCGAGCTCGAAGGAGATCGTGGCCCAGGCGATCCGCCGCCAGACGGCGCCTGGAGCGACGAGCGAGACGGTCGCCAGGATGTACACCACCGCGGCGACGGCCGAGAGCAGATAGGCCAGTGGCGCCTCGTCGAACTTGGTCGTGATCTGCACCACGGACCGGCCGGTGGCGGCGAGCGCCAGGATGCCGTAGACGGCGACGAGCACGACCCCGACACCACGGACGCGTGGGCGGGCTGGAGCGGTGGTGGGGAGAGGCATGACCCGACGATTCTATGCGACGCAGGCCCTCGCCCAGACACTTCGCGACGGTCACGCGAGCTGCGGTGCCGTCGTCCTCAACCGCCGTCGGTGCGCCGACGGTCAGCCGAGCTGGACGGTCCAGATCTGCTCCATGCGGTAGAGCATCACCGCGATCGCGAGACAAACGACGCCGAGGACGACCGTCGACCATCGGGTGCGCTCGACGAGCGCCCAGAACCCGCCGGCGATCGGCAGGATCATCGCGGAGACGAGGTAGGTGTAGAACTCGGGCACACTCCCCGTGGCGGTGTTCCCGAACGCGGGCGCGGCGATCGCCACCACCAGTTGCGCGATGAGGAGGACCTCGACGAGTGCCGTCGCCCCCATCGTCAGGTCGTTCGGCGCGCGCCCGGCGAACCCGAGCACGATGCAGAGGAGCCCGGCCACGACCGCGACCGCGATCTGGGCGAGGGTGAACCACTCGATCATGCCGATTCCTCCGCCGGGAAGTTCACGACCGACTTGAGCGAACCGCCACGGCGCTCGACGAGCCCCACCAGTCGGCCCTCCGGTGCGACGGCGGCGATCGGACCGGTGTGGCCGGCCGGCAGCTCGCGTTCGAGCCGCTTCCCGTGGCCGAGGTCGACCGCCTCCTGCTCCGTGAGCTCGAGGGCACCGAACAGGCGCTTCGCGACGTCGGCCGGGTGCAACAGCGCCGTCTCAACGTCGAGGTCGTCGATCGTCGACGCGTCTGTGACGTCGAAGGGTCCGATCCGGGTCCGGCGAAGCGCGGTGAGATGGCCGCCGACGCCGAGGGAAGCCCCCAGGTCGCGGGCGAGGGCACGGATGTAGGTGCCGGAGGAGCAGACGACCCGGACGTCGACGTCGACGGCCGCACCATCCCGACGGATGGCCAGCACGTCGAACGCACTGACGGTGACCGCACGGGACTTCAGCTCCACCTCGATCCCCTCGCGGGCCAGGGCGTAGGCGCGCTTCCCGCCCACCTTGATGGCGCTCACCGTGCTCGGCACCTGCTCGATGTCGCCCGTCAGCGGACGGATCGCGGCGATGATCGCGTCGTCGTCCACCGCTGCCACCGCGGCCTGGTCGGCGCGCTCGGTGACCTCACCTTCGGCGTCGTCGGTGGAGGTCGCCTCGCCGAGGCGGATGGTCGCCGTGTACTCCTTGTCGAGACCGACGATGAACGTCAGCAGTCGGGTCGACGAGCGCGTGCCCAACACGAGCAGCCCGGTGGCCATGGGATCGAGCGTTCCCGCATGCCCCACCTTGCGCGTGCCGGCGAGCCGTCGCACCCGGGCGACCGCGTCGTGGGAGGTGTGCCCCTGCGGTTTGTCGATGAGGAGGATACCGGGACGGGCGGACGCCGACCCGGGTGCTGCTGTGCTGTTCTCGACCACCTTGCAACGGTACCAGCGGCGGTCGGCACCGCCGGGCGGCCGGAGCACCCCTGGGCGGCGGCGCTCAGCAGAAGTCGGCGAAGATCCGCCGTGGGTGCCGCTCGTCCGTGTTGTCCACGAGGGCGGTCGCCCGCGCGGTCGGGTCGTCGTCCTTGCGGTAGAGCGCCTGCCCGCCCACGTAGCGCGCGTTGGACGGCGCCGTCGGGTCGGCGTCGACGCCGAGGCGCTCGTGCAGCCGCTCGTAGGCCGTCGCCATCGGGACGTCGAGCCAGACCGACGCATGCCAGAGGCCGCGGAGCTCGGGACGGTTCAGGAAGACGCCGTCGACGATGAGGACGGCGTCCTGCGGGCCGGTCGTCCAACGCAAGGGAGCGCCGACGTCGCGCTGCTCGTCGAACCCGACGAGTTGGAAGCCGGCGCTGCCCGCCAGGCGGAAGGGTTCGACGAGCACCCGGCGGAACAGCGAATAGTCGAACGAGTCGAGCCAGTAGCCCTCGGCCGAGTCCCGCCCCCGCGCGTACCGTTCCTCGCGAGGACGGTGGAAGTCGTCGATCGAGGCACGGAACACCGCGCGTCCGGCCTCGTCGAACACCTCGGCCAGTCCGTCGGCGAACGCCGCCGTGCCGGAGCCGCTGACGCCGTCCACCGCGATGAGGGTGCGGCCTCGTGGGTAGTCCCGCTGGAACTGGTCTCGCAGCTGCCGGAGCAACTCGATCCGTGGTGTCGTGACGAGCTTCATGGCGCCGAGCCTACCCGCGCGGATCGTAGGCTGGTGCGGTGCCGCCCGAACCCTCCGACCTCGCCCCGCTCGTGACGGGATGGTTCCGCACCAACGCGCGCGACCTCCCGTGGCGACGCCCGGGGTTCCCCGCCTGGGGCACGCTCGTGTCGGAGTTCATGCTCCAGCAGACGCAGGTCAGCCGGGTGATCCCGCGGCTCGAGGAGTGGCTCGGGCGCTGGCCGACGCCCGCCGACCTGGCGGCCGAACCACCGGCCGAAGCCGTCCGCGCCTGGGGCCGACTCGGCTATCCGCGCCGAGCGCTCTGGCTCCATGCGGCGGCCACCCAGATCGCCGAACGGCACGACGGCATCGTCCCGTCGGACGTGGACCAGCTCCTGGCGCTCACCGGCATCGGCGACTACACCGCCCGCGCCGTCGCCGTCTTCGCCTACGGGGACCGGCACCCGGTGGTGGACACGAACACCCGACGGGTCATCGCCCGAGCCGTCCGCGGCCAAGGCGAGCCCGGCCCACCGAACGCCAAGACGGACCTCCCCGCCATGGAGGCGCTCCTGCCGGAGTCCCGCTCGGAGGCAGCCGTCTTCAACGCCGGGCTGATGGAGATCGGCGCGGTGGTCTGCACGGCTCGAGCACCACGGTGCGAGGAGTGTCCGCTCCGCGAGGTGTGCGCGTGGCGCGCGGCGGGATACCCGGCCTACGACGGACCGGTCAAGACGAAGCAGAAGCAGTTCGCGGGCAGCGACCGACAGGTCCGGGGCATCATCATGGCCGAGCTCCGCTCGACCCACCGCTCGCTGACGGACGAGGAGCTCCGGGCGCTCTGGCCCGACGGCGAGCAGTTCGACCGCGCACTCGCCGGACTGGTCGCCGACCGCCTCGCGGTGCGCGTCGACGGCGGGTACGCCCTCCCCCACGACTGACCGGTCCCTCAGCCCCACCCGGTCCCTCAGCCCCACCCGGTCCCTGAGCCCCACCCGGTCCCTGAGCTTGTCGAAGGGCGCACGTCGACAGGCTCAGAGACCGGATGAAGGAATCCCGGTCCCTGAGCCTGTCGAAGGGCTGGTGCGAGGTGGCTAGTCCTCGGCGTCCACGTCGCGCGGCTTGACGTAGGGGTCCTCGTCGCCGGCGTAGGCGGCACCGGCGGCAAGCCCGGCCACCTCGGTGTCGCGGTTCTTCGCCTCGCGCAGCAGGTCTTCGATGTGCTGCGCGTTCTCCGGGATCGCGTCCAGGAAGAAGTCGAGGCTCGGGGTCAGCCGGGTGTTGATGTTGCGGCCGATCTCGGCACGCAACAGGCCCTTGGCGGACTCGAGCGCGGCCGAGGTGTCGGCGCGTTCCTCGTCGGAGCCGTACACCGTGTAGAACACGTTCGCGTGCTGGAGGTCGCCGGTCACCTGTACGTCGGTGATCGTCACGAAGCCGAGCCGCGGGTCGCGGATGCCCTTGTCGAGCCGTTTGGCGATGACTTCCTTGATGCGGTCCGCCAACTTGCGGGCCCTGGGGTTCTCTGCCATCTCGTCCTCCTCTGATGACCGTCGGGCGGAGGGCCGCCCGACGGATGCTGCACACACAATACAAGCAGGAATCCCCGCCGCCCTCCCGGAGGAGGACGACGGGGACCGGCCGAGCGGACTAGCCGCGCGGCTTCTCCTTCATTTCGATCGTCTCGATCTCGTCACCGATCTGGATGTCGTTGAACTTGCCGAGACCGATACCGGCCTCGAAGTCCGTACGCACCTCGGTGACGTCGTCCTTGAACCGACGCAGCGATTCGATCGCCAGGCTGTCGCCGACCACGACGCCGTCGCGGATGACCCGCGCCTTGGCGTTCCTCGTGATCGTGCCCGAGCGGACGATGACACCCGCGATGTTGCCGAACTTGGAGGAACGGAACACCTCGCGGATCTCGGCGACACCGGACTGGACCTCTTCGTACTCGGGCTTGAGCATGCCGGTGAGGCTCTGCTCGACGTCCTCGAGTGCGTTGTAGATGACCGAGTAGAACCGGACGTCCACACCCTCACGGGCCGCACGCTCGCGGGCCTTCGGGTCGGGGCGCACGTTGAACCCGATGATGATCGCGTTGTCGATCGTGGCGAGGTTGACGTCGGACTCGGTGACCGCACCGACACCGCGGTGGATGATCCGCAGCTGCACGCTGTCGTCGACGTCGATCTTGAGCAGCGACTCCTCGAGTGCCTCGACGGCACCGGAGACGTCACCCTTGATGATGAGGTTGAGCGACTCGACCTTGCCCTCTTCGAGTGCACGGGTGAAGTCCTCGAGCGAGATGCGCTTGCGAGCCTTGGCCAGAGCGGCGTTGCGCTCCGCGGCTTCACGCTTCTCGGCGATCTGACGCGCGGTGCGGTCCTCCTCGGTGACGAGGAAGGTGTCGCCGGCCCGAGGAACACTCGAGAGGCCCTGCACCTGGACGGGACGCGAGGGACCCGCCTCGGCGACGGTGTCGCCGTTCTCGTCGACCATCGCACGGACGCGGCCGTAGGCCGTACCGGCGACGATCGCGTCACCGACGCGGAGCGTACCCGACTGGATGAGGACGGTCGCGACGGAACCGCGGCCCTTGTCGAGCTTGGCCTCGATGGCCACACCGCGTGCATCCTTGTTCGGGTTGGCGCGCAGGTCGAGACCGGCGTCCGCGGTGAGCAGCACGGCGTCGAGGAGGTCCTTGATGCCGGTGCCGGCACGAGCCGAGACGTCGACGAACATGACGTCTCCGCCGTACTCCTCGGCGACGAGGCCGTATTCGGTCAGCTGCTGGCGCACCTTGGCCGGGTTGGCGTCGGGCTTGTCCACCTTGTTGACCGCGACGACGATCGGCACGTTGGCCGCCTGCGCGTGGTTCAAGGCCTCCACCGTCTGCGGCATGATGCCGTCGTCGGCCGCGACCACGAGGATCGCGATGTCGGTGACCTGCGCACCACGAGCACGCATGGCGGTGAACGCCTCGTGACCCGGGGTGTCGATGAAGGTGATCGGACGCTCGATGCCCTCGTGCTCCGCGACGACCTGGTACGCACCGATGTGCTGCGTGATGCCACCGGCCTCGCCGGCGACGACGTTCGCGTTGCGGATGGCGTCGAGGAGGCGCGTCTTACCGTGGTCGACGTGACCCATGACGGTGACCACGGGAGGACGGATGGCGAGGTCCTCGTCGGACTCGTCCTCCAGCTCCTGGTCGAGGTCGATGTCGAAGCCCTCGAGGAGCTCCCGGTCCTCGTCCTCGGGCGAGACCATCTGGATCTTGTAGCCGAGCTCGGAACCGAGCACGTCGAAGGTCGCCTCGTCGAGGGACTCCGTCGCCGTCGCCATCTCACCGAGGTGGAACAGCACGGTGACGAGGTTGCCGGGGCTGGCGTCGATCTTGTCGGCGAAGTCCGAGATGGACGCGCCACGACGCAGACGGATGATGGTGTTGCCGTCGCCGCGGGGGACGCTCACGCCGCCGAGCGACGGGGCTTCCCGCAGCTCGAATTCGGCCCTCTTCGTCCGCTTCGACTTCCGTGCCTTGCTCTTGCCGCCACCGCGACCGAAGGCACCTGCGGTACCACCGCCGGGTCCGCGACCACGACCGCCGCCGCCACCAGGGCGACCCGCGAATCCACCGGCGGGTGCACCACCGGGGGCACCACCGGGACGGAAACCGCCACCGGCGCCACCGGGACGGAAGCCGCCGCCACCGGCGGGACGACCTGCGCCACCCGGACGACCGGGACCACCGGGACGCTGACCCTGGCCGACGCCCGGACGGGGCGAGCCGGGGCGCGGAGCCTGCGGACGCGGGATGTTGCTGGGGTTCGGACGCTGACCCATGCCCTGAGCCGCTGCGAACGGGTTGTTCCCCGGACGCGGCGTGCCGGTCGGGCGCTGGCCCATGCCCTGCGAGGACGCGAACGGGTTGTTCCCCGGACGCGGAGCACCGGGACGGGGGCCGCCCGGCTTCGCGGCGTCGCCGGAGGGCGAGTCGCCGGCGGCCGGAGCCGCGGGTGCGGACGGTGCCGCCGGAGCAGCAGCTGCGGGTGCCTCCGCCGCAGGGGCGGGGGCGGCCGGAGCCTTCGGGCCTGGGGCGGCCTGCTTCGGCGCAGGCGCAGCGGGCGCCTCGGCCTTGGGGGCGGGTGCCGCGGGGGCCGGAGCCTTGGGTGCGGCGGGACCCGGGGTCGGAGCGCCGGGCGTGGCCGGACGCTTCGCCGGGGCGGCGGGGGCGGCTGACGCCTTCGCGCCCTCGGCCTCGAGGGCGGCGCGCAGCTTGCGGGCCACCGGTGGTTCGATACTGGAAGACGGTCCCTTGACGAACTCGCCCAATTCCTTGAGCTTCGCCATGGCGATCTTGCTGTCTACTCCGAGTTCGGATGCGATCTCGTGTACACGTGGTTTTGCAGCCACAATTCTCCTGTCTGAGCTTGCACCCAGGCAGGGGCAAGCGTTAGTGGTGGACGGTGCTCATTTCGAGCCGCTCATGAGTTGTCCATTAGCCGTTCAGCCTGTTCTCTCGGAATGCCGCACCCGGGTGGGGCGGCAGCAGGATGGAGGCCCGGGATCCGGGCCTGATACCTGCGGTGGGAAGCACGGTGTGCGCCGGAGCGCTCTCGCGTGCACTCACCATCGTACACCCCGACCCTGGGTGCGGGCTCACCACCGGATCGTGAGCGGGTCGTTCGAGCCCGACGACGTCATTCAGCCGTCGGCGCGGCCGGTTCCGTCGACACGAAGGCCCGGACCGCCGACGCGTCGGGTCCCGCGGTCAGTCTGAGCGCCCTCGTGAACGCCCGACGCTGCACCGCCTGGTCGACGCACGCCGACGTCGGGTGCACCCAGGATCCGCGGCCCGGCAGGCGCGCCGCGGCGTCGGGGACGAGCGCCCCCTCGACCGCGACGACGCGCAGCAGTGCCGAGCGCGGCTCGCGACGGCGACAGCCGACGCAGGTCCGCACCGGTTCCATCCGGCTCAGTCCGATTCGAGGATCGAGTCCGGCTGGATGTCGATCTTGGCGCCGGTGAGCTTGGCGGCGAGACGGGCGTTCTGCCCCTCCTTGCCGATCGCGAGCGACAGCTGGTAGTCCGGCACGAGCGCCCGGACGGCCTTGAGCGACTGGTCGATGACGTACGAGCTCGTGACCTTGGCCGGCGAGAGCGCGTTCGCGACGAACGTCGGCAGGTCGGGCGAGTAGTCGACGATGTCGATCTTCTCGGCGCCCAGCTCGTCGGTGACCGCGCGGACACGACGCCCGAGCTCACCGATGCAGGCGCCCTTGGCGTTGATGCTCGGGTCGTTCGCCTTCACCGCGATCTTGGTCCGGTGTCCGGCCTCGCGAGCGAGCGAGACGATCTCGACGATGCCGGAGGCGATCTCCGGGACCTCCAAGGCGAACAGCTTCCGTACGAGTCCGGGGTGGGTGCGCGAGACGGTGATCTGCGGACCCTTGAGACCCTTCGTCACGCTCGTCACGTACACGCGGATGCGTGCACCGTGCGGGTACTCCTCACCGGCCACCTGCTCCTCGGGCGGGAGGATCGCCTCGATGGTGCCGAGGTCGACGTGGATCATGCGCGGGTTCGGGCCCTGCTGGATGACGCCCGCGATGATGTCGCCCTCGCGGCCCTTGAACTCACCGAGGACGGCGTCGTCCTGGATGTCGCGGAGCCGCTGGAAGATGACCTGCTTCGCGGCGAAGGCGGCGATGCGACCGAAGTCGTCCGGCGTGCTCTCGGCCTCCCCGATCAGGACACCCTCGTCGTCGAACTCGGGCACGAACACCCCGACGTGGCCGGTCTTGCGGTCGAGCTGCACCCGGGCCGCCGGGACGTCGCCGCGCGCCGTGGTGTCGGTACCCTCGGTGCTCTTCAGGTACGCACTCAGGATGGCCTGCTCGATGATCACGACGAGCTCCTCGAACGGGATCTCCTTCTCGCGTTCGATCGACTTCAACAAACCGAGATCGATGTCCATCGATGGCCTCCTCTATTCAACTGGTGGTGCCGCGGCAAGACGTGCAGCGGCACGACGGGCATGCTGCTGCCGTGCTGCCGAACCCGTCTGTCTACGGTACCGGATGCCGAGGGGTACGTCATCCACCCAGCTGGGAAGCCCCCGCGCGTCCTCGAGGGTCCCGCCCCCGGCTCGACCGCGTCTCGGGGCGGGTGACATGATTGGCCAATGGTCTTGGGCGAGCTGCGGAACGTCATGCGGAGCACGAGGGTGAGGATCCTCGTCGCGATCCTGCTCGCGACGACGCTCGCGATGACGCTCGTGGGCGTCTCCACCTACACGCTCGGCCGGCAGCAGACCCTTGCGACCATCGACGCCCGCCTGGCGCACAGCGCCGAGCTCATCGCCTTCATGGTGGTCGGTTCAGGCGACTCCGCCGACGCCCCGGCGACGAGCGACGCGGCCGTCGACGCGGTGATGCGACGCTGGATCTTCGCCGAGGACGAGACCGCCATCGGTGTGCGCGCCGACGGCTCGACGGTCGCGCCCAGCGCCCCGTCCGCGTTCCGCCTGGACGACGACCCGCAGCTGCTCGACACCATCACGGCCCGGTCGTCCCGCGGCGTCGTCACGGGCGAGGCCACCGGTGACCGCACCGTGCGGTACGCGATCATCCCGGTGCAGGTCGTCGGCGACCCGAACGTCGCCCACGTCGTCATCGCCACCGACGTGCACGCGGCACTCGCGGAGTCCCGAGGCATCCTCGCCGTCGAGATCGTCGTCGCCGTGGTGTGCCTGCTCCTGCTCGGCCTCGTCGGCTGGCAGCTCGCGGGTGGACTGCTCCACCCGATCCGACTGCTGCGGGACGCCGCCGCCCGCATCACCGAGTCGGACCTCGACGAGCGGATCCCGGTCGTCGGTCGCGACGACGTCTCGGAGCTCACCACGACCGTGAACGGCATGCTGGACCGGCTCGACGAGGCCTTCACCAGTCAACGCCAGCTGCTCGACGACGTCGGCCACGAGCTGAAGACGCCGCTGACCATCGTGCGCGGACACCTCGAGCTCCTTGATCCGTCCGACCCCGCGGAGGTGGCCGCCACCCGCGACCTCGCCCTCGACGAACTCGACCGGATGAGCTCCCTCGTCGCCGACATCACGGAACTCTCGACGGCCGGACTCGCGTCGACCCTCGACCGGGAACCGGTCGACATCGAGGCGTTCACCGCCTCGGTCCACGAGAAGGCCACGGCGATCTCGACCGAACACGAGTGGACCCTGGGCGAGCAGGCCGCACTCACCGCGGACGTCGACGCCGGGCGCTTGGCCCAGGCCTGGCTGCAGCTCGCGGACAACGCCGCGAAGTACTCCCCGGCCGGGTCGACGATCGTGATCTCGAGCCGGTTCGACGAGTCGGACGACCCGGCGCTCGTGCTCTCCGTCGCCGACGACGGGCCCGGGGTGCCGGAGGCGCTCCGCGAACGCATCTTCGACCGGTTCACCCGGGTGAGCGGTGGACGGGGTGTCGCAGGCTCCGGCCTCGGCCTGTCGATCGTGCAGGCGATCGCCGCGGCACACGGCGGGTGGGCCGAGGTCGAGGACACGCAGCAGGCCGGCTCCCTCTTCAGCATCCGACTGCCGCTCGCGGTGGCGGACGACGACGAGGGGTCCGACGCGGACCTCGACCTCGACCCGGACGAGACCGCGGCGATCCCCCGCAGCGCGATGGCCCAGGCGATCGCGCTGCGAGAGGCGCAAGCTGCTCAGGACGCCGCTGAGGCTCAGACGACCGCGGCGATGCAGGCCGGGCCGACACCCGGCGATGCACGCCCCGCGAACGACGCACCACCACGCTCGCGAGCACCGTCCCCTGAGGACGACTTCCCGGACCTCGTCGACACCTCGGCTCGGCGGAGTGCGCCGGAGGACCACGCATGAGCCGGATCCTGGTCGCCGAGGACGAGACGCGGATCTCCGCGTTCGTGAGCAAGGGCCTGCGTGCCGCCGGCCACACGGCGGACGTGACGGTCGACGGATCACAGGTCGTCGAGCTGGCGGAGAGCGGCGACTTCGACCTGCTCGTCCTCGACATCGGACTCCCCGGCGTCGACGGCTTCGAGGTGCTCAGGCGGCTGCGCGACGACGGCAGCGAACTCCCCGTCATCATCCTGACCGCCCGCGATTCCGCGCGAGACCTCGTGGCGGGCCTCGACGGCGGGGCGAACGACTACATGTCGAAGCCCTTCCGGTTCGAGGAGCTCCTGGCCAGGATCCGCCGACGCCTGGCGGAGCGGGCACCGGCGTCGACCACCGCCGTCCAGGAACGGCTGTCGGTCGGTCATCTGGAGCTCGAGCTGCGCGAACGGCGCGTCCTCGTCGACGGTGTGCCGGTCGAGCTGTCCACCCGCGAGTTCGCCCTGGCCGAGGAGTTCTTCCGCCACCCGGACCAGATCCTCAGCCGGGAGGAGCTCCTCAGCCGGGTCTGGGGCTACGACTTCGATCCCGGTTCGAACGTCGTCGACGTCTACGTGCGGTATCTCCGGAACAAGATCGGCAAGGACGCCATCGCGACGGTCCGCGGAGCCGGCTACCGCCTCAGCACGAGAGCGCAGTAGCGGCTCGTCATCCCGACGGGGATGACGACCGTTACTGCGCTCTCGCGGCTCAGAGGGCGAGGTCGGCGATCGCGACCCGGTCCTTCGTGCCGGCGGCCCGGTCCCAGAGCTCGACGAAGCCCTCGGTGGCCTCGCGACCGACGACCACCACGACGGGCACGCCGATCAGCTCGGCGTCGCCGAACTTGACACCCGGGGACACCTTGCCGGTGCGGTCGTCGTAGAGGACGTCCTTCCCGCTCGCCTCGAGCGAGGCCACGAGTTCCTCGGCCACCTCGAAGATCGCCGCGTCGCGTCCTGCTGCGACGACGTGCACGTCGAACGGGGCGACGGCCTTCGGCCAGATGAGACCGCGCTCGTCGTTGTTGCCCTCGGCGATGATCGCGAGGATGCGCGTGATCCCGATGCCGTAGGAGCCCATGGTCACCGTGACGAGCTTGCCGTTCTCGTCGAGCACCTTCAGTCCGAGCGCCTCGGCGTACTTGCGCCCGAGCTGGAAGACGTGTCCGATCTCCATGCCTCGAGCGAGCTCGACCGGTCCGGAGCCGTCGGGCGCGGGGTCGCCGGCGCGGACCTCCGCCGCCTCGACGAAGCCGTCGGCGGTGAAGTCGCGCCCGGCGACGAGGCCGAAGACGTGCTGCTGATCGACGTTCGCGCCGGTGATCCACTCGGTGCCGTCGACGACCCGGGGGTCGAGGAAGTACCGGATCTCCGTTGCCGACTCCTCACCGAGGACGGGCCCCTGCGGGGACCACGGTCCGATGTAGCCCTTGACGAGCCCGGCGTTCGCGGCGAAGTCCGCTTCGGTCGCGGCCTCCACCTCCGCGGGGCTGAAGGCCACCTCGACGCGCTTGAGGTCGACGTCGCGGTCGCCCGGCAGGCCGATGACGACCAGCTCGCGCGTGCCGTCGAGGTGCCGCAGTGCCAGCACGACGTTCTTGAGCGTGTCGGCGGCCGTCCAGGCCCGTCCGTCGTCGCGCGGGTGTCGCTCGTTGGCGAGGTCGACGAGCGTCGAGATCGTCGGGGTGTTCGGCGAATCGAAGACCGTCGCGGGTGCCAGACCCTCGATGGGGCGGGCCTCCGGGACCTCGGTGGTGTAAGCCTCGACGTTGGCGGCGTACCCGCCGGCCGAACGCACGAAGGTGTCCTCACCGACCGCGGTGGGGTGCAGGAACTCCTCGCTCCGCGAACCGCCCATCGCGCCGGCGTCGGCCTGCACGATCTCGTACTCCAGGCCGAGCCGCGTGAAGATGCGCTCGTAGGCGTCGCGCTGCGCCTGGTAGCTCGCGTCGAGCCCGGCGTCGGACACGTCGAACGAGTAGGCGTCCTTCATGGTGAACTCACGACCGCGCAGGAGGCCTGCCCGGGGACGGGCCTCGTCGCGGTACTTGTCCTGGATCTGATAGATCGACAGGGGCAGGTCCTTGTAGGAGGAGTACAGGTCTTTCACGAGCAGGGTGAAGACCTCCTCATGCGTCGGCGCCAGCAGGTAGTCGGCACCCTTGCGGTCGTGCAGGCGGAAGAGGGCGTCGCCGTACTCCTCCCATCGGCCGGTGACCTCGTAGGGCTCGCGCGGCAGGAGCGCGGGGAAGTGCACCTCGAACGCGCCGGCGTTCGCCATCTCCTCGCGGACGATGGCCTCGATCTTGTTCTTCACCCGCAACCCGAGCGGCAACCAGGCGAAGACACCCGGCGCCTGGCGTCGGATGTACCCCGCCCGCACCAGCAGGCGGTGACTCGTCACCTCCGCGTCGGAAGGGTCTTCACGGAGCGTACGGAGGAAGTAATTCGAAAGGCGCGTAACCACCTGTCCATGCTAGTCCGTCACACGCAGGCCGCCCGGAACCGCTACCAGGGGCGATCGGCGAAGTTCCCGTTGTCGTTGTTCCGACCGCGGTTCTTGGCGTCCTCGGTCGACTTGTCCTGCTGGGCGTCCTGGCCGGCGTCCTTCAACTTGTCGACCTTCCCGTCGACCTCGCTGTCACCGGTACCGCTCGAGCCGCTCGAGTCGCCGTCGCCCTGTCCCCCGTTCGAAGGATCCTGCTGGCCCTGCCCGCCGGACCGGTCGCGCTGGTCGGTCGCATCCTGACGTTTGCGGTCGATGCGATCGCCGGTGTCCTGCAGGTTCTCACCGGGCGTGCCCTTCGGATCGATCACGTCGGGCTGCTGCCCGGTTCCGCCCTGATCGCCCTGGTCACCCTGGTCACCCTGATCGCCCTGGTCACCCTGGTCACCCTGATCGCCCTGGTCCCCCTGGTCACCTTGACCGCCCTGGTCGTCCTGACCTCCTTGACCACCTTGATCACCCTGGTCCTGCGGGTCCTGGGGGTCCTGCGGGTCCTGGGGGTCCTGCGGGTCCTGCGGGTCCTGAGAGTCTTGCGGGTCCTCGTTCTGATCCTGGGACTCCCCCTCGAAGCAGCCCTCGCCCTCGTCGACGATGCGCTTCGCGGTGTCGTAGAGGTTGATGGCGCCCTGGAAGAACTGGCCCTTCACGTACTCGTCGGCCTGGGTCTCGTACGCGCGCGCCAGGTTGACCCGGACGATGCAGGCGGTCTCCTCCGTCGGCGCGAGCTCGAGCGCCTTGCCGAGGTCGTCGGTCCCCTGCACCCAGTCCTGTCCGGCCGCGGCCGCGGTGCCCCGGTCGAACCAGGCGATCCACGGCTCGACGACGTTCGCCGTGAAGAGGTGGCCCGCGCTCAACTGCGCCCCGGAGTAGTCCTCGGCGCGGTACTCGGCGATCGCCGACTGCGCGACGACCGGCAGACTCACGAACTTGACCCCGACGACGAGGGCGACGAGGACCAGCGGAAGGGACCACCAGAACAGCCGACGGCGCAACCGGGCGACCTCGGCCGGGGCCAGCGGCGGACGCCGCGGTTCCTCGAGTCGTGGCCGTGGCTCAGGGCTGCGCGGCGCATCGTCGGGCCGGTCGGTGCGGGTCCGATCGTCGAAGAGGGTCATGCCTGCCCACCCTTCGTCCGTCGGAGCTCGCCCAGCGCGCCGACCAGGCCGGGGAGCTCGGTGAGGAGCAGCACACCGAACCCGAGCGCGAACACCCAGTACAGCTCATCGGTGCGCCGGATGTCCACCTCGTCCTCGACGGTGACGCCGCCGACGGCGAGGCCGTCGAGTGCGTCGTCGAGCGACGCACCCGGTGTCCTGATCTCCGACTCGACGCCGAGCTGCGACGCGATCGTCTCGAGTGCGCCCGGATCCAGCCGGGACACGGCGGGCTCACCGGTCGAGTAGTCCTGGATGTAGCGGACGCTGCCGTCCTGGTACCCGGAGAACTCGCGCATGGTCCCACCGGCCTCGGTCCCATAGCCGAGCACGCCACCGCCGCCGATGAGCGGTGCGATGCTCTCGAACGACCCGGGGGCCGCGCCACTCGTCTGCTCGCCGTCACCGAGGTAGAACATGATCCGGTTCCGACCCGGCTCCTGCTCCTCGGCCTGGGTCAGCAGCGTGGTCATGAACTCCACCGGTGCGTCGATGCTGCTGCCGCGGGAGTAGGTGGTGATCTCCTGCGTCATCGCCTCCGCAGCCGACCGGAGCGCCGTCGCGTCCGTCGTGAGGGGCATGCGCTGGACGGCCACGGCGTCGAACGTCACGAGGGCGTATCGGGCACCGGCCAGCCGGTCGGCGATACCGGTGATGTCGGCCTTCGCACCGTCGAGTCGGGTCGGCGGCTTCGGGGCGCCGTTCTCGTCCGTCCCCGACGCGGTCTCGTCCGGCCAGTCCTCGGCAGCCATCGAGCTCGTCGTGTCCACGACGAAGTAGACGTCGAGGTCGCCCATCGCGGACGGTGGGCGATGGTTGCCGGGGATGGTCGGTCGGAGGGCGATGATCACGAGCACGACGACCATGGCCAGTCGGGCGATCCAGTGCCAGGCTCCTGGCCGCCGCACCCCGGCGAGGAACTGCCAGACGGCGAAGGCCGCGAGGACGGTGCCGAGCACGGCGACGGCCCAGATCGGCAGAACGGGGTTGATGGTCATCGGCGCAACCTCCAGGCGAGCAGCATGAGCGCCGCGAGGCCGCCGAACGCCGCCAGCACGAACACGAACGGCTCGTCGACCTGCACGAGCTGTTTGGCGCCCTTCAGCGTCTTCGTCTGCTCCGCCGTGATCTGCTGGACGATGCCGCCGACCGCGCCGGGGTCGGCGAGCGCGTAGTAGTCCCCGCCGGTGGACGTCACGACCTCGTCCATCTCCGCGGCGAGGTCGTCGAGGTAGTCCTTGCTGGAGACGTCGCCGGGGTTGATCCCGTACACCGTCACGTCCTGCGCCTTCGCGTAGGCGCCGGCCTCCTTGAGCGTGAGGATCGGCTCGCCCGCGACGTAGTTGTCGGTCGCGAGCACGATCGAGCGCGACCGTTCCTCGCCGACCTGGTCGAACCGCATGACGCAGGACCCGAGACCGTCGCCGATGAGGGACGAGCCGTTCCCGAGATCGGTGCCGTTCCAGTACTCGTAGTCGCTCTCCGGCGAGGTGAGGTCCTCGACGAGGTGGTCGAGCTGCGCTGCCACGTAGTCGTAGTCGCTCGTCAGCGGGAAGTACGTGGTCGCGGACGCGTTGAACAGGACGAGCGCGATCCGCTCACCGTCGAACCGCTGCACGAGCTTCTCGAACACCCCGACCAGCGCGGCGTCGTACTCCGTCATCGACCCGGACACGTCGAGGCAGAGCACGATGTCGCGGTTGCGCAGTTCGGGCTGGAACACCGTCGTGCTCACCACGCGTGACCCGAGGGCCGTGCCGGCGAGCAGCAGCACCCCGAGCGCGGCGATCGTCGCGATGATGAGGCGCCGGTACCGCGACAGCGCGCGACGGTAACCGGGGAGCGCGGTGAGCCGTTCGGAGTGCGCGACCCACAGGGGCTCGGCGTTCGCCTTCCGGCGCCGCCCGGTGCGGGCCACGAGGACGACGACGGCGACCACCGCGGCCACGGCGAGGAGCCAGACGAGCGGCATCCACCAGTAGATCAGCTCCACGTCGTCACCACCTGGCGGGCGAGCGTGGCGGCCTCGGCGACGCTGCCCGTCTCGGCCTCGCGGAACTCGACCGGGTAGTAGGCCGACACGGCACGACTGAGTGGCGCGAGTCCGGCGCGATCGAGGTCTGCGAGGGTCATGACCTGGGCGCGGACGCCGCTGGACTCGTGCGCGTACATCCGGAGGATCGCGCCGAGCCGTTGGTGGGCGCGCCGCGTACTCAGGGCGCCGTCCCCGTGCTCGCGCTCGATCTCGCCGATGAGTGCGAGGTAGCGGTCGCGCAGGACGGTCGGCGACGGCTGCGGCGCCGGGCGCGGCGCGCTCCCGCGCGCGCGACGGCGCACGTGGGCGAGCATCCAGACGTACCACCCGATCACGAGCGCGATGAGCACGAGTCCGAGCACCGGCCAGAGCAGCGTGTACTGGACCGGTGCGTAGTAGCCGTTATCGCCGGGCATGTCGGTGGGCCTCGAGGAGGTGGAAGAGGACGGGGACGACGTCGTCGGCTCCGGTCACGCGCTGACCGCTGATGCCGAGTTCCTCGAGCTGGTCGAGGTGTCGGGCGGTGGCGCTGGTGACGGCCTCGGTGAACTCACGACGGAGCGCGTCGTCCGACCGGATGAAGGCCGGCAGGGACCGCTCGTCGGCGACGTCGACCATCGCCCGACCGGTGTACTCCGCCCGCATGAGGTCGGCGTCGCCGACCGAGATCCAGAGCACCTCGTGCTGGACGTGCAGGCGGCGGAGGATCTCCGACCGCTTCGGCGTGATCTCCTCGTCATCCGAGACGATCACGAGCAGACAGCGCTGCTTGACCGACCGTGCCGCGTAGCCGAGCAACTCGTCGAGATCGCTCTGGGGTGCCGCGAGCGACGCACGCCGGTCGATGTGCTGCAGCAGGCGCTCGAGTGCCGATTCGGTGCCGGCGGGTCGGACGAGTTCCGGTGCGGCGGCGTCGCCGGCGACGAGACCGACGAGGTCGCCGTGCCGGATCGCGAGGTATCCCAGGATGCCGACCGCGAGGATGGCGACCTCGCGTTTGGTGCTCCCACCCTCGGCGAGCGCCGCGAGATCACGACCCGTGTCGACGACGAACAGCACCTGGTGTTTCCGCGTGGCGATGTAGCGCTTCACGAGTGGAGCGCCGTGTCTGGCCGTCGCCTTCCAGTCGATGTCCTTGATCTCGTCGCCCGGGGTGTACTCGCGGAGGTCGTCGAAGTCGAGGCTCCTGCCCTGGAACACCGAACGGTACTCGCCGTCGAGCATCCCCCGCACGCGGCGGTGGGCGTGGATGAAGAGTTTGGACTTCACCCGGTGGAGCAGCGGGGCTGACACGGGCCTACGGCGCCTGGACCGCTCCGAAGACGGCGTCGATGATCGTCTCGGGCGAGACGTCGTCGGCCGCGGCTTCGAAGTTCAGGATGATGCGGTGCCGCAGCACCTGGTGGCGGTAGCCCTTGACGTCCTCCGGGATGACGTGGTCACGCCCGGCGAGGATCGCGAGCGCCCGCGCGACGGTGCTGAACGCGATGCTGGCACGCGGGCTCGCCCCGTACTCGATGTAGCTCGCGAGCTTCGGCGGCAGGTAGTCGCTCGCATGGCGGGTCACGTAGACCGTCTGGACGATGTAGTTGAGGATCGATGCGTCGAGGTAGACCCGCTTGGCGAGGGACTGCAGGAACAGGACGTCCTCGAGGCTCACCCCCGGGCGGTCCTGGTCGGTCTCGTAGAGCCCGGAGTTCACCCGACGGACGATCTCGGCCTCCTCGCCGATCGTCGGGTAGTCGAGCACCTCCTTGAGGAGGAAGCGGTCGAGCTGCGCCTCGGGCAGGTGGTACGTGCCCTCCTGCTCGATGGGGTTCTGCGTGGCGAGGACGAAGAACGGCTTCGGCAGCGGATAGTGCGTGCCGCCGATGGAGGTCTGGCGTTCCTGCATCGCCTCGAGCATCGCGCTCTGGGTCTTCGCGCTCGACCGGTTGACCTCGTCGAGGAGCACGAAGTTCGCGTGTACGGGCCCGAGCTGGGTCTGGAACGCGCCCGTGCGGGCGTCGTAGATCTGGGTGCCGATGATGTCGCTCGGCAACAGGTCGGGGGTGCACTGGATGCGTTTGAACGAGGCGTTCACCGCTTGGGCGATCGATTCCGCCGCGGTCGTCTTCGCGAGTCCTGGGACGCTCTCGAGCAGGACGTGTCCGCCCGAGACGAGCGCCGCGAGCAGGGTGGTGCGCAGGCCCTGCTGGCCGACCACCTTCGCATCGTAGGCACCGACGATCTCGGAGAGGATGCTGCGGGCCCGCTGCAGCTCGGCTGGCGCGATGGGGGTGCTCGGCGTCACGGTCACTGGTCTCCCTGGCGAGGCTGGCGGTCCGGACGGATGACCGTCGAACGCGGATCCGCCTGGTGGAACCCGGCGGTCCGAACAGTCTACGTGTGAAGATCCGGAGCTCGGACGCCTCGGCCACCGGATGGCCACCAGGGCGTCGGCCGCCGTTCGCCCACCGTCCCCCTCGCGTCCACCGCCGCTTCCTACCGTGGATCGATGACATCTGCAGCGCACGGGAGGCACCCGGAGACCGACGGCGCGACGGCGATCGTCCCGGTCAGGGGCGGTTCGAAGGGGATCCACCGCAAGAACCTCAGGACGGTCCGCGGGAGCACCCTCATCGCGCGATCGGTCGAAGGGTCTGCTGCGGTCGGGTGGCGTCTCGCGCGTGGTCGTCACGACCGATCACCCGGACCTCGCCGCCGCCGCCGTCGCCGCCGGTGCCGAGGTCATCGACCGGCCGGCCGAACTCGCCGAGGACAGCACCTCCTCCGAGGCCGCGCTCCTCCACGCGCTCGGCGTCCTCGCGGAGCGCGGCGAGCTGACCCCCGTGACGGTGTTCGCGCAGGCGACGTCGCCCTTCCTCGACGTTGAAGCACTCGACGACGCCGTCGCCCTGGTCTCCTCCGGGCGGGCGGACTCCGTCTTCGCCGCGGTGCTCGACCACGGATTCCTCTGGACGGAGAAGACGAAGGGTGCCCGAGGGATCGGTCACGACCACCGCGAGCGTCCCCGACGGCAGGACCGCGCGCCGCAGTACCGCGAGACCGGCTCGTTCTACGTCTTCGACACGGACGGCTTCCTCGAGGCCCGGCACCGCTTCTTCGGCCGGATCGCGCCGGCCGTCACCAGGTCCTTCGCCGCACTCGACATCGACGAGCCGGAGGATCTGCTCGTCGCGGAGGCGATCGCCGGACTCGCCGAACGCCAGCTGGGGATCCCGTCGGGCTCAGAACGCTCGGAGCACCACCTCGACGTCGACGCCGTCGTCACCGACTTCGACGGGGTCCACACCGACGACCGCGCCAGCATCGACGCCGACGGAGTCGAACGGGTGAGCGTCCATCGCGGTGACGGCCTCGGCGTCCGTCAGCTGCGCGAGGCCGGGCTGCCGTTCCTGATCCTGTCGACCGAGCGGGTCCCGATCGTCGCCGCACGCGCGGCCAAACTCGGCGTCGACGTCGTGTACGGCTCAGCCGACAAGGCGACCGCGCTCCGCGACTGGGCCACGGCGAAGGGTGTCCCACTCGACCGCATCGCGTACCTCGGCAACGACGTCAACGACATCCCGGCCCTCGAGATCGTCGGCTGGCCGGTCGTCGTCGCCGATGCGCACCCGGAGGCCCGTGCCGTCTCCCGGCTCGTCCTGGAACGCCGAGGCGGCGACGGGGCCGTCCGCGAACTCGCCGACCTCGTCCTCGCCGCACGCGCGACCCTCGACCCCCTGAAGCTGTCCACGCTGCAATCGAACGGAGCACGACCATGAGCATCCACCAGGACGCGAACGACACCACCGACCTCGACGGCCGGACGCAGCCGTCTCCCGTGCGCATCGACGGCATCCCCGTCGGCGGCGGCGCCCCCGCGTACGTCATCGGGGAGATCGGTCTCAACCACAACGGCGACGTGGAGCTCGCGAAGCGACTCATCGACGTGGCCGCCGACGCCGGCGCACAGGCCGTCAAGTTCCAGAAGCGCACGCCGGAGATCTCGACGCCGGCGCACATGCGCGACGTCCCGCGGCAGACGCCGTGGGGTGAGATGAGCTACCTCGACTACCGCTACCGGGTCGAGTTCGACCGTGAGCAGTACATCGAGATCGGCGACCACGCCACCCTGCGAGGCCTCAGCTGGTTCGCCTCCCCGTGGGACGAACCGTCGGTCGACTTCCTCGAGGACCTGGGCGTCAGCGCGCACAAGGTCGCGTCCGCCTCCGTGACCGACTCGGGCCTCCTGACCCGTCTCGCCGCGACCGGGAAGCCGATCATCCTCTCGACCGGCATGTCGACGCTCGAGCAGATCGACCGCGCAGTCGAGATCCTCCGGGGCTCGCCGCTGGTCATCCTGCACGCGACCTCCACGTACCCCTTGCCCGCCGAAGAGGCGAACCTCCGGATGATCGACAGCCTCGCCGCCCGGTACCCCGGTGTGCCGATCGGGTACTCCGGCCACGAGACCGGTCTGCAGATCTCCCTCGCCGCGGTCGCCCTCGGGGCCACGATGGTGGAACGCCACATCACGCTCGACCGTGCCATGTGGGGCTCGGACCACGCCGCGTCGCTCGAACCGCACGGCTTCTCGAACCTCGTCCGCGACATCCGGGTCATCGAGACCGCCATGGGTGACGGCGTCAAGCGCATCTTCCCCGGCGAACTCGCCCCGCTCGCGAAGCTGCGCAGGGTCGATGCCTGATCATCGGCCCCGCCGTCGGGTGATCGGGGTGGTGGACTCCGACTCCTTCGTGAAGTGGGGCGCCGCCACCCTCTCCCGCGCGACCGGCTGGGACGTCGACCTCGTCCTCATCGAGAGCGACGTGTCCGCCACGGACCGGCAGGTGGACATCGCCCTGCTCCACACGGCGTTCGAGGGGCGGACCGTCCGTCGCCTGTCGCTCCGACGACTCGTCGACCTCATCCGGACCGAGCAGCCGGACGGCGTGTTCGTCTCCACGCGTGGGCCGGTCGCCGAGGTCGTCATCTCGGAACTCCTCGCGCTCGGGCGCGCCACCCGCCCGGTGCTGCTCACCGGTCTCCCCGGCATCTCGATCCCGGCGAAGTGGAAGGGGATCTTCCTCCGCGCGCAGGCGGACGTCTTCGTCCTGCACAGCCATCGCGAGGTCGCCGCCTACCGTGAACTCGCGCTGACGCACGGGGTCGAACCGGCGTTCGCGCTCGCGACCCTGCCGTTCCTGACGGACACGGCGACCGAGTCACCGGCCGAGCCCGCCCCGCGTACCCGGGTCGTCTTCGCCGCCCAGGCCACCGTCCCGGCCGATCGCGGCGACCGGCTCCGGATCCTGTCCTGGCTGCGGACCCTCGCGAACCGGCACCGCGACCTCGACGTCGTGATCAAGGTGCGCGGCCTCGCCGGCGACCCGCAGACCCATCACGAGCACTACCCCTTCGACACCCTCCTGACCGGTCCGACACCCGACAACCTGCGGGTCGCCACCGGGTCGATGGCGGTCCACCTCGGCCACGCGGCCGGGCTCGTCACCGTGAGTTCCACCGCCGCGATCGAGGCCATCGCGGCCGGGGTCCCGGTCATCCTGCTCGACGACTTCGGTGTGGACCCGGCACTCATCAACACCGTCTTCGAGGGCAGCGGGCTGTTGGCTTCCAAGGACGACCTCATGGCCGCCCGGTTCCGGCACCCGAACCCGGACTGGCTGCAGCAGAACTACTTCCACCCCGCCCTGGAGGACGACTGGATCCAGCGGTCGGAGGAGGCGTTCGCCGCGCGCGACCTCGGGACCCTGCCGATCCGTCCTCGGGCACGACAGAGTCGCGGCGGCATGCTCCGCACCGGTTGGGAGCGGCGTCGG
The DNA here is from genome assembly GCF_059073635.1 of Plantibacter sp. NCBI lineage: Bacteria > Bacillati > Actinomycetota > Actinomycetes > Micrococcales > Microbacteriaceae > Plantibacter > Plantibacter sp. The sequence continues at coordinate 155,754 of NZ_JCACOF010000010.1, forward strand.
GCGTTCGGGCGGGCCGACACGAGCGCGCTGGGCACGGTCGCCTTCGTCATCGGGCGGCCACTGCAGATCGCTCGCCGTCTGGTCCGTCGCGCTCGTGGCGTCCAGCCGGCCGAGCGCCAACCGATCCCCTCCCGTCGGCTCGCGCCGATCGAGACGGAGACGCCGGTGCGCGCTCCGCACGGGGCTCGTCACCGCACGGCCCGCTGACGGGAGCGCCGCTCGACCGGAGACCGGTCGGGCGACGCTCCAGGCTCAGTTGGAGCCGACCGTCACCACCGGTGCGCCCGTGGAGGTGTCGTCGGCGGGCATCTCGGCGGCCAGGCGGTTGGCCTCCTGGATGAGCGTCGCGACGATCTCCGATTCCGGCACCGTCTTGATGACCTCGCCCTTGACGAAGATCTGGCCCTTGCCGTTGCCGCTCGCGACGCCGAGGTCGGCTTCGCGTGCCTCTCCGGGGCCGTTCACGACGCAGCCCATGACGGCGACGCGCAGTGGGACGCTCATCCCCTCGAGGCCGTCGGTCACGTCGTTCGCGAGCTTGTAGACGTCGACCTGCGCGCGCCCGCAGCTCGGGCAGGAGACGATCTCGAGCTTGCGCTCGCGGAGGTTCAGCGACTGCAGGATCTGCAGCCCGACCTTGATCTCCTCCGCCGGCGGCGCGGAGAGCGAGACACGGATGGTGTCGCCGATGCCCTCGGAGAGCAGGATGCCGAAGGCGGTCGCGCTCTTGATCGTGCCCTGGAAGGAGGGACCGGCCTCCGTCACGCCGAGGTGCAGCGGCCAGTCACCGCGCTCGGCGAGCAGCCGGTAGGCCTTCACCATGACGACCGGGTCGTTGTGCTTGACGGAGATCTTGAAGTCGTGGAAGTCGTGCTCCTCGAAGAGGCTCGCCTCCCAGACGGCGCTCTCGACGAGCGCTTCTGGGGTCGCCTTGCCGTACTTCTGCAGCAGCCGCGGGTCGAGGGAACCGGCGTTGACACCGATGCGGAGGGAGACGCCGGCGGCCTTCGCGCGCCGGGCGATCTCGCCGACCTGGTCGTCGAACTTCCGGATGTTGCCGGGATTGACCCGGACGGCCGCGCACCCTGCGTCGATCGCGGCGTAGACGTAGGCGGGCTGGAAGTGGATGTCGGCGATCACCGGGATCTGACTCTTCTTCGCGATGATCGGCAGCACCTCGGCGTCGTCGCGGGTCGGGACGGCCACGCGGACGATGTCGCAGCCCGAGGCCGTGAGCTCGGCGATCTGCTGGAGGGTCGCGTTGATGTTGGTCGTCTGGGTCGTCGTCATCGACTGGACGCTCACCGGGGCGTCGCCGCCGACGAGCACCTTGCCGACCTTGATCTGTCGCGACTTGCGCCGCGGGCTGAGCGTCTCGGGAACCGACGGAAGACCCAGATTGATAGCTACCACGAGCCTCAGCTTACGCGCGCGACGCCCCGCAGGCTCCCCGTGAGCTGAATGCCTGCTGGGACGTCGCGATCCACGGTCAACGGGCGGGCGGTGCCTCGCGATTCGCTCGCAGGACGCCGAGCCGTTCCCGGTACTCGACCTCGTCGATGTCGCCCTGGGCGAAACGCTCGGCGAGCGTCTGCTCGGCGCTCCGCGACCCGTCCTGGCGCCAGGCCCACGGCGGGCCCTGGTGGCCGTCCGGGGACGCCCCGGACCAGGCTCGGCGACGCCACCGCCGACCGACCAGCGCGACGATGAGGACGATCACGGCGATCCAGAACGCGGGGATGAGCAGCAGCCAGAGGAGGTGGAAGCCCGGCCCGGGACCGCCGGGATGCATGGCGGTCGCGGCGAGCACGATCAGGGAGGTGGACATGGAGGACTCCGTTCGTCGGGCGGACGACGACCGTCGTCCGCATCACGACCCCGAGCCTCCTCCGGATGGTGGCCGAGGGCATCCGACGACGGGACGGATCACCGCACTCCCCCGGGAGTACGACCACCCGGCGCTCAGACGCCGGGACTGACGAGCCCGGTCTCGTAGGCGATGACGACGAGCCGGACCCGGTCGCGCGCGGCGAGCTTCGACATGATGCGCGACACGTGGGTCTTCGCCGTGAGCGGGCTGAGGAACAGCGCCCCTCCGATCTCCTCGTTGGTGAGTCCGCGTCCGACGAGACCCAGCACCTCGCGTTCGCGCTCCGTGAGCCCGGCGATCACGGCGTCGTCGAGCGGCGCGGCGATCGCTCCGGCGACCTGGGTGAGCAGCCGCCTCGTGACCCCGGGCGACAGCAGGGCGTCACCCGACGCGACCACGCGGACGGCCCGGATGAGCTCGGCCGGCTCGGTGTCCTTCACGAGGAAGCCGCTCGCGCCTGCCCGGATCGCCTGCGCGACGTACTCGTCGAGCTCGAAGGTGGTGACGACGATGATGCGGGTGGCCTCGAGCGCCGGATCCGCGACGATGGCCTCGGTGGCGGCCAGGCCGTCGCCTCCGGGCATCCTGATGTCCATGAGCACCACGTCCGGTCGTTCCCGACGGACGACGACGAGCGCCTCGTCCCCACCGGCCGCCTCACCGACGACCGCGATGTCGGGCTCCGCGTCGAGGAGGGCGCGGAACCCGCCGCGGATGAGGGCCTGGTCGTCGGCGACGACCACGCGGATCATGCGACGCCTCGGACCGGCACCCGGGCCGTGACACGGAAGCCGCCGAGCGGACTCCGCCCGGTCTCGAGGGTGCCGCCGAGGAGCTCGGCGCGCTCGGTCATGCCGAGGAGGCCGTTGCCGTGCTCCGCGGGGCCGGGTGGGGCACCGACCCCGTCGTCCTCCACGAGCAACCGGTAGGACCCGTCGACCTCGACGAGCTCGACGGACACCCGTCCGGCCTGCGCATGCCGGAGGACGTTCGTGACGCTCTCCTGCGCGATCCGGTACAGCGCCTGCTGCACGGCCGCGCCGGGCGTGGAGACGAGGCGCAGCTCGAGTACCGCGTCGACGCCCTGGTCCCGGAGGGACTGGACGAGGACTGGTAGTGCCTCGAGATCCGGCCCCGGTCGCCTCGGCGCGCCGGTCGTGGGATCCTGGGCCGCATCGGCACCACGGAGGACGTCGAGGAGGCCACGGACCTCGTCGAGCGACGCCTTACTCGACCCCTTGATGTTCGTCAGCGCCTCCCTGGCACGTTCGGGCTGGGTGTCCATGAGGTGCAGGCCCATGCCGGCCTGGACGGTGATCTGCGCGAGCGAGTGGGCGACCACGTCGTGCAGCTCACGGGCGATGCGCACGCGCTCCTCCTGGGCGGCGGAAGCCCGACGTTCACCCTGACGCCGGCGATCCGCGTCGAGCTGTTCGCGCCGGGTGCGGAGTCCCTCGGCGAGGAGGACGGCGACGATGACGAGGGCGGTCGTGGCCCCGACGCGGAATCCCGACACCTTCCAACCGACGGCGAGCGTGACGGTCAGGGCGAGTGCCCACCCGAGTCCCAGCGACGGATAGGTCCAGCCGCGCGCTCCACGGACGATGCCGGAACCCGCGGCGAACGCCAGCGCCACGGCGGGAGGACCCCAGGTGGGACCCGTCAGCATCGAGGCGCTCGACAGCACGGCGACCGCCGCGACCGTCGGCCCGGGCGACCGCCTGGCAGCGAGCAGGCAGAGCACGCCGGCGAGTGCCAGGAGGACGGCCGAGGAACGGGACCACCCCGAGGCACCGGCACCCGGGCCGAAGGAACCGTGGAGGGCGAGCACCGCTGTCGCGGGCACCTGGACGAGGAAGGACACCACCACCGGCGCCCAGAGGCGCCAGACGGGGCGTCCGGGTCGGCGATCGCCCGGCGTCGTCCAGGGTGCCGAACCCGTCTCGACCGATGCCATCCCTGCATGCTACTCGCGGGTCGGAGCCGCCGCGTCGCCCGCACGGAGCCTGCACCGTACTCCCCGGGGAGTACGGCCGTACCGGGATGGGACGGTCCCGCGGGCTCCGGTCGCGTCGGCCTAGCCGAAGAGGTTGACCGGCTTGACGATGTCGGCGTACACGAGGAGCGCGCTCATGCCGCCGAGGACGATCACCACGCCGAAGGTGAGCGGGATGAGCTTCGCCGCGTCCACCGGTCCCGGGTCGCGACGTCGGAAGACCTTCGCGAAGCGGCGACGGATCGCCTCCCAGAGCGCTGCTGCGACGTGCCCGCCGTCGAGGGGCAGCAAGGGGATGAGGTTGAAGACGAAGAGCGCGACGTTGAGCGACCCGAGGATGCCGAACACGGTCGCCGCCTTCGACGCGACGGGGATCTCGTCGAGGCTGACCACCTCGCCCACGACCCGTCCGACGCCCACGACGCTCATCGGCCCGTTGGGGTCGCGCTCGCCGGATCCGAACGCGGCCTGCCCGACGTCGATGAGTCGCTGGGGCAGGTTCAGGATGATGTTGGCGGTCCGGGCGATCGTGTCGCCGACGGTCGGCAGGATCGTGGTGACGGGCTGCGCCACCATCTGCTGCTGCGGGGTGATGCCGACGAAGCCGACCTCATGGGTCTTCGCCGAGCCGTCGGCGTTCGTGACGATCTTGCCGGTCTCGGCGTCGACGACGTCCCGCTCGAGCAGCAGCGGCGTCAGGGTGAGGTCGAGTCGCTGCTCTCCGCGGGCGACCTCGAGGGCCAACGGCTTGCCCGGCGAATCCTGCACGGCCGCGGAGATCTCGGCGAAGGTGGAGATCGGGGTGCCGTCGATCGAGAGGATCGTGTCGCCCGGCTTCAAGCCCGCGGCGGCCGCCGGACCCTGCGGATCCCCCGCTGCACAGCTCTGGCGGTCGCTGGTGGACGGCAACACGCACTCGTACACCGAGGTCAGCGTGCTGCTCTGCTGCGGGACGCCGAACCCCGACACGGCGATACCGATGAACAGGACGGCGAGGACGAGGTTCATGAACGGCCCGCCGAGCATGACGACGATCCGCTTCCAGACGGGCAACCGGTAGAAGGTGCGCTCCTCGTCGCCGGCGCCGATCGTGTCGGCACTCGCCTCCCGCGCGTCCTGGACCAGCGTGTCGAAGAAGCCGGTGCTGGCGTTCCGGGCGGCACCGCCGGGCTGCTTGGGCGGGAACATGCCGATCATCGAGATGTAGCCGCCGAGCGGGATCATCTTGACGCCGTACTCGGTCTCGCCCTTGCGGCGCGACCAGATGGTGCGACCGAAGCCGATCATGTACTGGGTGACCCGCACGCCGAACAGCTTCGCGGGCACGAGGTGACCGACCTCGTGCAGCCCGATGGACACGATGAGGCCCACGAGCACGATCACGATGCCGAGGAGGTAGAGGAGGACGGATTCCACGGCGTAACCCTACTCGCGCGGTCGGGTCACCGGCTGCACGCCGGCTGTACGGCCGCTCGGAAGCTTCCGACGATGGACGGGCAGGTCAGCCGATGCGCTGCTGCGCGCGAGCCCTCGCCCAGCGCTCCGCCTCCGCGAGCGCCTCCCGGGTGAGCTCGCCCTCGGGCGCCTCGTGGTCGTCGACGACCGCGCGGACGGTGTCGAGGATGCCGAGGTAGCCCAGCCGACCCGCGTGGAAGGCCGCAACGGCCTCCTCGTTCGCCGCGTTGAACACGGCCGGATAGGTGCGACCCTGCCCGCCCACGAGCTTGGCCAGCCGCACCGCCGGGAAGGCCTCGTGGTCGAGGGGCTCGAACGTCCACTGCTGGGGCGAGGTCCAATCGAGCGGGACGCCGACGCCTGGGACCCGGTTGGGCCAGTCGAGCCCGAGGGAGATGGGGAGCCGCATGTCGGGCGGGGAGGCCTGGGCGATGGTGGAACCGTCGATGAACTCGACCATCGAGTGGACGATCGACTGCGGGTGGACCGTCACCTCGATGCGGTCGTACGGGACGTCGAACAGCAGGTGCGCCTCGATCACCTCGAGACCCTTGTTGACGAGGGTCGCCGAGTTCGTCGTGACGACGAGACCCATGTCCCAGGTGGGGTGGGCGAGTGCCTCGGCCGGCGTGACGCCGGCGAGCGACGCGCGGTCCCGTCCGCGGAACGGTCCTCCCGAGGCGGTCAGGACGAGCCGTCGCACCTCCGTGGCGGTGCCGGATCGGAGGGCCTGGGCGATCGCGGAATGCTCGGAGTCCACGGGCACGATCTGGCCGGGTGTCGCGATCCGCCGCACGAGGTCGCCACCGACGATGAGCGACTCCTTGTTCGCGAGCGCGAGCGTCCTGCCCGTCTCGAGGGCCGCGAGGGTCGGGCCGAGCCCGATGGAGCCCGTGATGCCGTTCAGCACCACGTCGGCGTCGACGCTGCGGATGAGCCGCTCGGCGTCGGCCGCGCCCAGGGCCGTGTCGTCGACGTGGAAGGCGGCGGCCTGCTCGGCGAGGAGCTCGGCGTTCGAGCCGGCCGTCAGGCCGACGACCTCGAAGCGGTCGCGGTCACCCCGGATGACGTCGAGTGCCTGCGTGCCGATCGAGCCGGTTGATCCGAGGATGATGACGCGTCTCACGGCGGTCAGTCTACGTCGGCGGCGGTGCGGGCCGCTCAGCCCGCGGCGGGAGCCGTGGTGCTGCTCGCGTCGAGGATGTCGATGACGAACACGATGGTGTCGTCGGCCTCGATGCCCGCCTGGCTGTTGCCGCCGCTCGGTCCGTACCCGAGGTCGGGTGGGATGACGGCGATGACCTGCGATCCGATGTGCTGGCCGGCGATGGCGCTCGAGAAGCCCTTCACCACGGCGGACAGCTGGAAGTTGGTCGGTCCGTTGCCCCAGCTCTCGTCGAAGACCTCGCCGGTCCGCCAGTTCACACCCTGATAGTTGATGATGACCTCGGCGTCGGGCTGCACCACCGCTCCGTCGCCCTGCTTGAGGACCGCGACCTGGAGATCGGCCGGAGCGGGCTCCTCGGGGATGGTGACCGTGGGTCGTCCGGCGGTGTCGAGCTCGACCGCGGGCATCCCGGCGACGGGCTCCTGCGGGACGCCGTCCGCCTTGGCGTCGCTGTGCACCGTGCTGAGGACGTCGGCCACGACGACCAGCGGCTGGTCGGCCTGGACCGTGCCGTCGCTCGACCCTGCGGAACCGAACCCGTCGCCCGCCGTGACGAACGCCGCGACGCGGGATCCGACGTTCGTGCACTCGACGGCGCGGACGAGGCCCTTCAGGTACTTCTGGTCGTTGACCACGATCGCCGTCGCCGGGCTCGCACCGTAGGCGGTCTGCGCGACGATCGACCCGGTCACGGCGTTGTAGATCGACATCTCGACGAACGTCGTGTCGCCGGGATCGACCCGCTCTCCGTCGCCCTTGGCCACGATCGTGCGTTCGGTCGTGTCTGCGGCGAGGGTGCCCTTCGCGAAGGTGACCTCGGGGATCGAGCCGAAGTCGCCACTGACGCTGATCGCCTTGGACGCCTTGCCTGCGCTCGTGTCGGCGCACTCCCCCGGACTGGGAAGCGCTTGCGACTGCGACGTCGCCGAACTGCACGCGGTCAGCGACACGAGGGACGCGATGACGGCCAGAAGGCAGAGGCTCTTGCGCACAGGGGAACTTTCGGTCGTTGCTGAGGGGTCGGTCCAGTTTCACCCACCAGGCTCCATGCTGGCTGACAGCGCGCCGAACATCCGCGGTGGGTGGTCACACGTGAGTATGCCGGGTCGCGCATGCGTCGCCGGGTACAGTCGTGCGCATGGCCGATGAGGAGCAGACGCAGCGACGCGCCCAGGAACCCTCCGACCAGACCACGGTCGAACCGTCGACGGACGACACGGTGTCCACGCCCTCGAAACCCGGTGTCGTCTACTACTTCGGACGAGCCGTCCTGAACACGACGGCGAAGCTGCTCTACCGCCCCAAGATCATCGGCCGGAAGAACGTCCCGAAGCGTGGGCCGGTCATCCTGGCGAGCAACCACCTCTCGTTCATCGACAGCATCGCGATCCCGATCAGCGCGCCACGACGGGTGCAGTTCCTGGCGAAGTCCGATTACTTCACCGGACGCGGTCTGAAGGGCTGGGTCTCGCGCACCTTCTTCACCTCGATCGGCGCGGTCGGGGTCGAACGTGGCGTCGGGCAGGCGGCGCAGGAGGCGCTCGACCAGGGACGCCGGATCCTCGAGAGCGGCGAGGCCTTCGCCATCTACCCCGAGGGCACCCGGTCGCTCGACGGACGGTTGTACCGCGGCAGGACCGGTGTCGCCTGGCTGGCACTCACCACGGGCGCGACGGTCGTCCCGGTGGGCCTCATCGGCACCGACGACCTCATGCCGGTGGGCACCACGATCCCGAAGTTCAAACCGGTCACGGTGATCTTCGGTGAACCCATCGACGTGAGCCACCATGGCCCGGCGACCTCAGGACGCGCCAGACGCAAGGCGACGGACGAGATCATGGCGGCGATCCACGCCCTCACTGGCCAGGAGCTCGCGAACGCCTACAACGAGTCGCCGCCCGCCGACACCGTCGAGCGCATCAAGCGCGCCTTCCGCCCGGAACGGCTCTGAGCCGCGGCGTCGGTCCACTCCTCAGGTGGTCGTCGCGACGACGATCGTCGGTTCATGACGGACCGGGAAGTTCACCGAGTTGGCGATGAAGCACAGCTCGTTCGCGCGGGCGTGTCCTGCGCGCGCCGCCTCGACCATCGACGCATCGGCGACCGTGACCTGCGGACGCAGGACCACCTCCGTGAACGCACCGCTGCCCGCGCCGTCCTCGACCATGGTCCCGACGGCGTCGTCCGTGTAGGCCGTCACCACGACACCGAGGGTCACGGCGACGTGCAGGTAGGACAGGAGATGGCACTGGGCGAGGGCCGCGAGGAGCAGCTCCTCGGGGTTCCATCGACCCGGGTCGCCGCGGAACGGTTTGTCGGCCGAGCCCTCGAGGTCGTGCTTCCCGGCGGCCGTCACCGTGAGCTCCCGGGAGTAGTCCCGGTACCCGCTCGTGCCCGTCCCGAGGTCTCCGTCCCAGCGGACGCCGATGGTGTAGTCGTGGTGGCCCGTGATCATGCCACCAGTATCCCACTGGCCTCCCCACCGCGGCCCGCGTTCGCGGCCCCGCTGTCGGGAGGTCGCGCTACGCTGGAGGACTATGACTGACACGCTCGACACCACGGACCAGACGACCGCCTCCGCCCCCAGCGTGACGCAGGAGCGTCGCATCGTGACGGCCGTCCCGGGCCCGCGCTCGCAGGCGCTGCACGCCCGCCGGACCGCGGTCGTGTCCGATGGCGTGTCGAGTGTCCTCCCGGTGTACATCGAGCGCGCGCACGGCGCGATCGTCGTCGACGTCGACGGCAACCAGTTCATCGACCTCGGTGCCGGTATCGGCGTCACCACCATCGGCCACACGGAGTCCTCCGTGGTCGGCGCCGTCCAGGACCAGGCGGCCGACGTCCTGCACACCCTGTTCACGATCACCCCCTACGAGGAGTACGTGCGCGTCGCGGAGCTGCTCGCCGAGCACACCCCGGGCGACTTCGCGAAGAAGTCGGTGCTCGTGAACTCGGGCGCCGAGGCGGTCGAGAACGGCGTGAAGATCGCTCGCAAGTACACCGGTCGGCGGGCTGTCGCGGTGCTCGACCACGGCTACCACGGTCGCACCAACCTGACCATGGCGATGAACTACAAGGCCGCCCCCTACGCGACCGGCTACGGTCCGTTCGCCGGCGACGTCTACCACGCCCCCAACTCCTACCCCTACCACGACGGCCTGTCCGGAGCTGCGGCTGCGGCCCGCACCATCGCCTACCTCGAGAAGCGCATCGGTGCCACCGACCTCGCATGCCTCGTCGTCGAGCCGATCCAGGGCGAGGGCGGCTTCGTCGTCCCCGCGGAGGGCTACCTCCCCGCGCTCCAGGAGTGGTGCACGGCCAACGGCGTCGTGTTCATCGCCGACGAGATCCAGAGCGGCATGGCGCGCACCGGCGAGTACTTCGCGAGCTCGCACTTCGGCCTCGTCCCCGACCTCGTGCTGAGCGCGAAGGGCATCGCCGGCGGTCTGCCGCTCGCGGCGGTCACGGGGCGCGCCGAGATCATGGACGCCAGCCAGCCCGGCGGGCTCGGCGGCACCTTCGGCGGTAACCCCGTCGCGTGTGCCGCGTCGGTCGCGGTCTTCGAGTCGATCGAGTCCCGTGGACTCCTGGCCGAAGCGGATCGCATCGGTGCCACCCTGACGGCGGCGCTGCTCGAGCTCCAGGGCAAGTACGACATCATCGGCGACGTCCGCGGCATCGGCGCGATGATCGCGATGGAACTCGTCCAGCCGGGTACCGCCTCGACGACGAAGGAGCCCAACCCGGCCGCCGTCAGCGCCATCGCCGCAGCCGCCGCGCAGCAGGGCGTGCTCGTCCTCACCGCCGGCACCTACGGCAACGTCCTCCGCTTCCTCCCGAGCCTCGCCGTCTCCGACGAGCTCATCGCGGACGCGATGACGGTCATCGATCAGGCGCTCGCAGCACTGTGAGCACGACGGTCCCCCAGACCTTCCGCGTCGCGGACGCGGTGGAGTTGGCCGTCGTCGAGCGCAGCGGCTTCATCGAGTCACGACACGCCGGATCGGCGATCGTCCTCGGGCCCGAGGGCGAGGTCCTCGCGAGCCTCGGAGCACCGGACGCACCGGTCTTCCCCCGCTCGTGCCTCAAGCCCTTCCAGGCGATCACGATCATGAACGCCGGGGTGTCCCTCGAGGGCGCTCAGGCCGTGCTCGCGACCGCGAGCCATGCGGGCACCCGGAAGCACGTCCAGGTCGTGCGCAGTATGCTCGGCCGGGCTCGGATCGAAGACTCGGCGTTGCAGTGCCCGGCCGATTGGCCCGGTGATCGCGCGTCCCGCGACGAGCTGGTCCGGGACGGCCTCGGCACGAGCCCCCTGTACATGAACTGCTCCGGGAAGCACGCGGCCATGCTGCTCGCCTGCGCGCAGAACGGGTGGGACCAGGCGACGTACCTCGAGCCCGACCATCCGTTGCAGCTCGCCGTCCGCGACACCGTCGAGCGCTTCACCGGCGAGAAGCCCGCCGCGAGCGGGGTCGACGGCTGCGGGGCGCCGGTGTACGCGATCTCCCTGACCGGACTCGCACGTGGCATCGGACGCGTCGTCAACTCCTCCCCCACCTCGCCGTTCGCCCTGTACCGGAACGCCGGGCTGCTCACGGCGGCGGTGCTCGCCAACGGCTGGGCACTCGACGGACCCGGCCGGGCGAACACGCTCGTCATCGAACGCCTCGGCCTGTTCGCGAAGCTCGGTGCGGAAGGCGTGATGGTCATGTCGGCACCCGGCGGCGCGACCGTCGCGCTCAAGGTCCTCGACGGCTCGCTCCGGGCGTCGACGATCGTCGCCCTCCGACTGCTCGTCTCGGTCGGAGCGCTCGATGCGGCCGCCGTCGACGCCCTCGAACCGGAACTCGACCTGGCCATCCACGGCGGAGCCGCCGTCGTCGGCCGGATCGCCGTCACCGCGGTCTGACCGCCCGGCCGACAGCCTCGGCCGCTTCGGGTCAGGAGCCGAGCAGGTCCACACGCATCGCCTCCTGTCCGGCCCGCCACCACCAGGCACGGCCGCTCGCATAGCCGAGGAGCGGCGGGAGTTCACGGCTCCTGGTCACCTGCCGGAAGTCGGCGGCGGAGCAGCCGTGGACCACCAGGTCGGCACCGGCGGTGCTCGGCGGAAGGTCTCGCCCGACGACCAACCGGCCCGACAGCCACGTCTCGGGGTCGACGAGGACGACGATCGCGGCGTCGTCCTCCAGGACGTCGCTCTCGATGCCCGCGACGCCCGCGAGCGGTGCGGACGGGAACAGGTGCGCTGCCGGTTCGATGAGCCGCACGCGTCGCTCCGTCCCGGTCGAGCGCTGCAGCATCGCCCGGACCGCTCCGGTCGCGCGCGTGACGATGACGGTCGCGCGTTGCCGGGCTCGGCCGCCAGCGGTGGACCCCGGGCGCAGAGGACGGTGACGCCGGCGACGGTGGAGCGAGCGCGATCTGCACTTCCGAGTCCTGCCAGTGCGCGCGGCCGGCGGGTCGGCGTGGATCGAAGCAGGAGGCGGGTGCGCCGGCGACGAGATGATCCTGCCGATCGGCGAGGCGGAGGACGAGCGTGCTGCTCAGCTGAGCCGAGAACCGGTGGACCACACCACCGAGCCGGGAGGCGACGAGGACGACGCTGATCCCGCGGCGTCCCCCGTCTCGAAGCAGGCCGAGCAGTGCATCGCGGAGGGCGGCGCCGTGCTCGTCCCCGGCGGTCGCGAGGAGCGACTCCACGTCGTCGACCAGCAGGAGGGTGCGCTCGGTCGGGCGGAGCGGATCCGACAGCGCCATGACGGTGTCCCAGGCCTGCTCGGCATCCTGGCCGACGCGCTCCACGCGGAAGCGATCGCGCGCGCCGACCTCGAGCGTGTCCAGCAGGGTCGTTCGACCGGAACGTCCGGTGCCGAGCACCAGCAGCGAGCCGTCGTGCTCCGGACACCACACCGCGGGGCGTTGTGCCTGCTCCTCGGGGAGGTCCGCGAGGCCGAACACGATGCCCTCCCCGGGAGGACAGTCGACACCGGTGCTCTCCGAGCCTCCGGCACGTCCCGCCTCGATCGCCGAGACAGCGCTCAAGGCCAGGCGTGCCGGCAGGGGGTCGAGCCATGGTCGCCGAGGTGCAGGCGCGTCGCGCCAGCGCTCACGGACCGCGAGGATGTCGTCGGACGTGGTGACCGCGGACTGGAACACGAGTCGTCGGTCGCCGTTCCAGACGATGCAGCGGCCCGGTGTTCCGGCCGGGATCGCGGCCGCATCGGGCACACCGAGGATCGCGGCGCTGTCGGGGCGCGAGGTGACCCGGAGCGAGAGGCGGAGCGTGCAGTTCGCGAGGATGGCGTCGGCGGCGACCGCCGCAGGACGCTGACTGCAGAGGATCAGATGCAGGCCGAGTGATCGCCCGCGGGCCGCGAGGTCGGCGAACACCTGATGGAGGTGCGGGCTCGCGTCGAGCAGTGCCTGGAACTCGTCGACGACGACGACGAGCCGTGCCGGGCGATGCTCCGGCAGGAGCACGGGGTCGAGCAGGTGCCGCGCCCCGTGTCCGGCGAGCACACGCTCGCGGTGGCGCAGCTCGGCACGCAGACTCGACACGACGCGGTCCGCCGCTCCCGGTTCGAGGTCGGTCACCATCCCGACCACGTGCGGCAGGGTCTCCACCGCTTGGAAGGAGGCGCCGCCCTTGCAGTCGACGAGGAGCAGGGAGAGCTCCTGCGGCGAGCACTGCGCGGCGAGAGCCGTGATCCAGGTGATGAGCAGCTCGCTCTTGCCGCTCCCGGTCGTGCCGCCGACCAGTGCATGGGGTCCGTCCGCTCCGAGGTCCAGCAGCTGCACGCCCTCGACGCCGGTGCCGACGGCGACCCGGAGCGCATCGGGCCGCCAGTCGGATCCCGCCGACGGGCGACGGCCCCGCACCGGATGCACCTGCGCGAAGGCGACGTCGGTCGGCAGACTCGAGAGGGTCGGGGACTCCCCCGTCGTGAGTGCGGCGGCGGTGAGCGCCCCGACGACGTGTTCCGCCTCGGCCTCCGCGAGCAGGGTTGGCGACACCGGCACGGACGAGGAGGCGCCGGTACCGTCGGCGAGGACGGTCTGGCCGTCGGTATCGAGGACGAGCAGGTGTCGGCAGCGGGTGGGGATGAGCTCGACGGTGTCGGACAGGGCGACGAGTACACCGCCGGTCGGCGGGCGTCCTCCCGATCGCCCCGCGGCGGACCCGACCGCTTCCCAGCGTTCGACGACCGAGACGAGGGTCGGCTCCGCCGTTCGCCCACCGGGCATCGGGTCGGCGGGGTCCGAGACCGCACGGTGCGGGAGGTCCTCGAGGAACGCCCAGGTGCGGTCGTCGGGAGCCGCGGGCTCACCGGAGAACTGCGCTGCCTGCGGCGGGAGCTGTCGGGCGAGCTGCAGGAGGATGCTGCGGGCCACCGCGCGCGCGAACACCTTCCCACCGACGATGCCGATCCCCTCGACCGCGTCGACCACGACCGGCGCCTCGGACAGCCGTGCCGCCCACTCCCATCGGTCGTCGTCCGCCCCCGCGTCCACTCGGACGGCACTCCTCGTCTCCCCTCGCCCGACGCAGACGAGCGTGCGGCGGGCCTCCGGTACCCGCCACCTGGCACGATCGGGTCCGTCGATGACCTCGAGGAGCCGACCGGCAGGGTGGAGTGCTCGCAGTTCCTCGCGTTCCTCGACGTGTGCTCGCGCGATGTCCTGCTCCAGCTCCTGCGCCGCAGCGTCATACGCCGCGCGCGCCCGCCGTCCGCGCCGACGTCTGGTCCAGCGTGCGTCGATGTAGCCGGCGACGGCGATGAGGGGCCCGAGCGCGGCGAAGACGAGGGTCACGGGTGAGCCGGTGATCGCGAACAGGGCGACCGACCCGACGACCGGGGCGAGACTTGCGAGGATCGGGAGCGACCCGGTGGGCGGCTCTGCCGGCGGGCTGGGGGCACGGAGGCGGGCCGGCGTCGTCGCGGGCCGGTGCGAGGTGGTCGCGGAGGGCGTCACGTCCGAAGGGCTCATGGCTCCAGTGGAGCACCCTGCGGCCCTGACCGGCTGACGGGACGATCCGACCGGGCGCGAAGCCCGCGCGAGCAGCGGCTGTGGAGCGGGCTCAGGAGGCGGGCTGCTCGACGCTCTCGTCGACCGCCGCGATGTCGAGCACGATGACCGAGACGTTGTCGCGTCCGCCGTTGTCGAGGGCGGCACGCAGGAGGAGTTCGGCCGCGTCGACCGGCGTGGCCCCCTCCGTCAGGAAGTACCAGATCCCGTGGTCGGTGAGTTCCTTCGTGAGCCCGTCCGAGCAGACGAGCCATCGGGCACCGGTCTCGATCGGGAAGAGCTCGACGTCAGGTACGGGGTCGTCCGACGGTCCGACGGCCCGGGTGATCATGTTGCTGTTCGGGTGGAACTCCGCCTCCTCCGGGCTGATCGCTCCCGCGCGGATCAGCTCCTGGACGATCGAGTGGTCTTCGGTGACCTGAACCAGCTCGCCGTCCTGCAGCCGGTACACCCTGGAGTCGCCGATGTTGAAGACCGCGACGCGACCCTCGCCCTCGTCGGCCGTCAGCACGACACCGGTGACGGTGGTGCCCATGCCGAGTTCGCCCTCCTCCGCGGTGTCGATCATGTCCGCGACGGCCATGCGCAGCGCGTCGACGAGGCCGTCGACGGTGAGGATCTCGGCTCCCTCGGTGGCCTTGGTCAGGCGGTGCGCGACCGCGGCACTCGCGACCTCGCCGGCGGAGTGCCCACCCATGCCGTCGGCCACGGCGAACACGGGAGGGAGCGCCACGAAGGCGTCCTCGTTCAACTCGCGTCGCTTGCCGACATCGGTCATGCCGGCCCACGCGAGTGAGACTCGACGCCCGCCGGGCAGCGTGACGATCCGTTGCCCGTGCTCGGTCACGTCTGCTCCTCTAATACGGCTGGCGGTGGCTGATGCACCCTCGACGATAGTACGGTACCGGCCGACCGCAGGACCGCCCCACCCGGCTCGGCGGATTCCGTCCGGGGATCGGCGACGACGGATCCGGACGCCGGGGTCGGTCGGTCCTGCGGATCCGCTTGCCGCGACCCGTCCACGCTGTCATGATCGACGCATGACACGAGCGAGCTCCGATGCACCGGCGAAGGCGGCGCCGCCCGACGACACCTCGAAGGCGATCATCGAGCAGCTCCAGACCGACGGACGCCGCTCCTACGCCGAGATCGGGAAGGCCGTCGGACTCAGCGAGGCCGCGGTGCGGCAACGGGTGCAGAAGCTCACGGAGTCCGGCGTCATCCAGATCGTCGCGGTGACCGACCCGATGCAGCTCGGTTTCACCCGACAGGCGATGATCGGCGTCCGGGTGACCGGTGACACCCGCGTGGTCGCGGACCGCCTGTCCGCGTTGTCGGCCGTCGACTACGTCGTCCTGACCGCCGGCTCCTTCGACCTGCTGGTCGAAGTGGTCTGCGAGGACGACGAGGAACTGATCGCGCTGCTGAACGACGAGATCCGCACCGTCGACGGTGTCTCCGGAACGGAGACCTTCGTCTACCTGCGCCTGCACAAGCAGCTCTACGACTGGGGCACCCGCTAGAGGGGATCCCCGCACCGGCGCAAGCCGTCCCCAGTATCACGTTCCGCCACCCCCGACAGAGGTACGCTCAACCCATGCCCGCGAAGCCGATCGGAGAACGGACTCCCCCGTCCGGCCCGTCGGCGTCGGGTGACACCGCCTCGGCACCCGGTCTCGCGGACACCGGGCCCACGAGAACGGGCCCGCACGCGGTCGAGGTCCCACGACGCGTCGGCCGGATGACCGGCTACAGCGCCTTCCCACAGCTGCTCTTCGGCCTGGCGGTCGTCGCCATCCTCTTCGCCACGCTCCTGTTCCAGGGCGTCGACGACAACTCCGTCCTCTTCTACATCGGGGTGATCCTGGCGTTCATCGCGACGGCGCTCGCGCCGATCGTGCCGTGGCACCAGGTGCCGCGGCTCCTCATCGCGCTCCCGATCCTCGACATCATCGCCATCGCGCTCATCCGGCAAGGCGAACCCCTGATCGGCGCGGGACTCCTCTGGGTCTTCCCGACCATCTGGATGGCGACGGCCTTCGGCCTCGCAGGTGCCGTGACCGCCATCGTGCTCGTCTGCACGTCGAGCTGGTCATCCCTCGCGATGACCCCGGGGGACATCACCATCGCCAACCTGCCGGCGCTCGTCATCCTGCCCACGGTCCTCGCGTTCGTCGCCGTCTCCACCGCGATGACCGCGAAGCGGACGGAGGCGCAGCGCGTGCTGCTGAACAAGCAGGCCGGACAGCTCGAGACCGCCCTGGGGCGTGCACAGGACCAGGAGAGCCGCCTCGCGGAGATCCTGAACGCCGTGAACTTCGGCGTCGTCCGCTTCGACCGCATCGGAGCCCGGGCGATGGTCAACCGGTTCCAGACGCGGCTGCAGGACGAGGTCGGCGAGCTGTCCGACGTCAATCCCGCACTCCCGGTGTGGGCCGAGGACGGACTGACCCTCCTCCAGCCGCAGGACAAGCCGTACATCCGTGCACGCCGTGGTGAGGAGTTCGAGAACCTCACGGTGTGGCTCGGCGCCCCCGGTACCGAGCGGATCGCCCTCGCCCTCACCTCCCGCCGCCTCTACGACCACGAGGGCGGCTACGACGGCACGGTGCTCGTCTCACGCAACGTCACGAGCGAGATCAACGCGATCCGCGCCAGGGACGACCTCGTGGCCTCCGTGTCGCACGAGCTCCGGACGCCGCTGACGTCGATCCTCGGGTACCTCGACCTCGCGCTCGACGACCCGGGGCTCCCACCGCGGGTCGCGAAGCAGCTCACGATCGCCCAGACGAACGGCGATCGACTCCTCGAACTCATCGCGGACATCCTCGCAGCCTCCCGCGACGTGAACCGGACCATGGTGCTCGAACGCTCCGAGTGCGAGCTCCGGGAGATCGTCGACCGCTCGGTCGAGTCGTTGGCGCACGTGGCCGCCGAACGGAGCATCACCATCGTGCGCCACGACGAGGAGGCCGTGCCGTTGTTCGCCGACCCGTTCCGCCTCCGGCAGGTCGTCGACAACCTGCTCTCGAACGGCATCAAGTACAACCGGGACGGCGGCGAGCTGAGCGTCGGTGTCACCGCGGAGGGCGACACCGCCTGGGTCATCGTGCGGGACACCGGCATCGGCATCTCCGAGGAGGACCAACCGAAGCTCTTCGAGCGGTTCTTCCGCTCCGACCTCGTCCGCAACTCCACGGTGCACGGCAGCGGTCTCGGCCTCGCGATCAGTCGGGACATCGTCCGTCTGCACGGCGGCGACCTCACCGTCCACAGCGTGCTCGGTGAGGGCACGACCGCGGTCGTCCGTATTCCGAGAGGCGGGACCGAATGACCTTCGACAGCCAGACCGTCGCGGTGATCAACGCGCTCGTCATCTTCGTCTGCGGCGCGACGTTCATCGTCAACACCTTCATGCGGAAGGACGACGCGAGCGGGAGGGTGTGGTCCGTGTCCTACATGGCCGGGATGTTCACCAGCTTCTCCTACGTCGTCAGCGCCCTGAGCCAGGAGGCCTGGTGGGCGATCGCCGCCGGGAACGGTGGATACGTGCTGAGCATCGCCGCCCTGTGGTCCGGCGCGCGGCTCTTCAACGGCAAATCGAGTCTGCTCTGGGTCTCACTCATCGGGACGGCGGTCACGATCGTCGCCGCGCTCGCCGCCGGGCCCTCGGGAGGCCCCTGGGCGGGCGCGCCTGCGACGTTCCTCTGCATCGCCCTCTTCGCGGGCCTCGGCGCGGCTGAGACGCTCGTCGGCGCGATGCGGGACAACCCGACCACCCGTGGCTTCACCATCGTGCTCGGCATCGCGTCGGCGTTCTTCGCGGCTCGGCTGGTCGCACTCCTCGTGGAGGGGCCGGACGGTTCGTTGTTCACGACGCTCTTCGGGACCGTGGCCGCCTCGCTGCTGCTCATCGCGCTCCTCATCGTCGCGACCGTGGTGCTCTCGGTCCTGCGGGCCGAGCGCGCCGCACCCGCCAGCCGACGGCACGGGAGCATCGTCGCGTACACGGGCGACGACGTCCTCCTCCAGGAGTCCTTCGTCCGGATCGTCGACGACTGGCTGGAACGGGCGAACTTCCATGACGAGCAGCTCGCGATCCTCCACGTCCGGCTCGACGACCTCGATGAGATGAAGACGGCGTTCGGAGCGGCGTTCAGCAGTGAGGTCGCCGAGGGGTTCATCTCCTCGGTCCGTCGGTACGGTCCGACGCTCTCCGACATCGGCGAGGACGGCGCGGGGTGTCTCCTGATCGCGACCCCCGCAACGGACGCCGACGTCGCGCTCCAGGCGGCCAAGGGCATCCAGGACGGCCTGCTCGACCACCCCGTCGAGACCACGCCGCGCCTGCGCCCGACGGCCAGCATCGGGATCGCTCTGACCGACTACCTCGGGTACGACGTCGCCGTCCTCACGCGTGCCGCCAGCGACGCCAGCCTGCGTGCCGCAGCGTCCGGCGGGAACCGCACGGTCCTCGCCTCGTCGTCGCCGACGGGCCGCTGACGGATCGGATCGAGCTCGGTCAGGCGGGCGGGGCGATCGCGATGGTGAGGGTGTCCACCGCAGTCTGCTTCGCATATTCGGCGGACGTCGGCGTCGCCTGCACCAGCAGCTCGTAGGTGATCGTCAAGGTGACGCCGGTCGCGGCGCTGTCCACCTCGGGGAGGACGAACGTCTGGCTGTAGCTGTACGGCGCCTTGATGAGGTACCCCGGTGCCACCGTCGACTGGTCGGTGAACGGGGCAGGCGACTCCAGCTGCCCCTTCGGTCCGTGGACGGTCGTGGTGAGCGTCACCCGCGAGAGATAGAGCGCCTGGAGGTCGTCGGGGTTGAGCACGCCGCTGAGCGAGAAGCTCACCGGTTTGTTGACGTCCGCGGTCCACGCGTCCATCGACAGTGTGGACCAGTAGTCGACCGTGAGGGTGGCGGAGCCCGCCGTGAGCGTGTGCTTGGCACTCCCGCTCGCGAGTTCGTTGGTGATCGCACTCACCGTCGGCCTCGGCGTCTTCGACACGCGCGGCGAGCTGGTCGGCTGCGCGCCCGGCTCCTCCCACGGAGGCGTCCCGCAGGCGCTCAGCCCGAGGACGAGCGCGGCGGCGGTCGCGGCCTGGAGGGCGTGCCTGACGTGCCGGTTCCGGACCGGGCTTGGGTGGTTCGACATGAGGCTCCTGGCGGGTGTCGGAGGGATGATCGAGTGACCCTCGAGGGTCCGTATGACCCACGAACTGGGGCCAGCGCGAATCTTGAGGAAATCCTGAGCCGACGCTATCGCATTCACGCGCGAAAGCCGCGCCCAACGCGGCAGAGTTGCAACTGCAGCGCGAACCGTTGCACTCGACCCACTCGGAACAGGACCCCTGATGTCAGAACTCGAAGCGCGACCGGACAGCTCTCGGCCCAACGCCCAGCAGCCTGACCCTCGGTACATTCAGACGCAGCCGCTTCTCGCGCCCGAACTTGAAGCGTATGCCAACGAATTCATCGACTCGGTCAACTCGCTCCCCGAGTACCGCGCGACCATCGGGTGCATCATCCCCGCCTACAACGAGGAGGAGTCGCTGCCGGCGGTGCTCGCGTCCCTCCTCGAGCAGACGCGGATGCCCGATGTGATCCACGTGGTCATCAACAACACCACGGACCGGTCGGTCGACGTCGCCGCGCCCTACGCCGGCCCGCACTCCCGGGTCGACGAGGACGGCTACGAGCAGTTCACCGAGGTGTTCATCCACGACATCGGGAAGAACCCCGACAAGAAGGTGGGCGCGCTCAACTACGGCTTCACGCTCGTCGAAGGCTACGACTACCTGCTCGGTGTCGACGGTGACACGGTCGCCGACCCGACCGCGATCGAGTCGCTCGAAGCCGAGATCGTCTCGGACAGTCGCATCGGCGGCATCTCCGCGATCTTCTCGATCGACGACGAGCCGTTCAAGAAGCAGCTCGTCCCGGCGTTCCTCATCGCCGGCCAGCGCACGCAGTTCGCCGCGTTCAACATGCAGAACATGCTCCGAGGCCGCAACATGGCCGTGCTCGGCGGGCAGTACTCGATCTTCTCCGTCCAGGCCCTGCGCGACGCCATGGAGCAGAACCACCAGTCCACCCCGTGGGTCAAGGACTCCGAGGTGGAGGACTCGCTCCTGTCGCTGCAGATCAAGAGCGCCGGCTACCTCACGAAGATCAGCGCCCGCGCCCGTGCCGACGTCGGTGGGATGACCACGGTCCGCTCCCTCGACGCCCAGCAGGTCAAGTGGAACTACGGCGCGATCGAGCTCATGTGGCCCGGCCAGCGCGGCGACACCAAGGGGCAGCCGTTCCACCCGAACCTCCGACTGCGGTGGCTCGAGAACGCGGAGATGCTCCTCAACATCGTCACGCGCATCCTCTTCGTCGTGCTGCTCGCCGGTTCGCTGTCGATCCACGCCTTCGTGTTCAGCCCCGTGTGGCTCATCCCGCCGCTGGTCGCCATCTTCCTCAACCTGCGCATCGCGCTGTCGATGAAGAAGCGGAACGCCCGCGACATCCTCTTCGCGGTCCTCATCTTCCCAGCCGAGTTCTACATGTGGATCCGCATGGGCCACTTCATCCGTGCCTGGTCGAAGTTCGCGTCGAACAAGAAGGTCGACAACTGGGCCGAGCAGGCGAAGGCAGAACGCGGCTCGGGCAACGCGCACCTCGCGCCGCTCCTGTTCGTCCTCGCCGCCATCATCGCGATCGTCGCCGCCTGGACCCAGCTCTCCCCCGTCGTCCAGTCCACGATCCTCTGGGCGGGCTGGCCGGTCCTCGGCGTCATCACCGTGCTGCAGACGCTCAGCATGTTCGGCAAGCTCATCCGTCGTCAGCGCGGCTACCGCGTGTGACGTCCCCCGACCCGGGCACGGTCGACGCCGACGAACTGCGCAGGTTGCTCCGAGAACTCTCGGGCGACCTGCGCAGTCGTCGTCGGTTCGTCCAGACCTACGTCGAGATGTGGCCCACCCGTCTGGCACGTCTGGGAGCGGCGCTCGACGCGCATGACACCGACGAGTCCAAGGTCGTCCTCCTCAGCATCCGCTCCTCCAGCGTCATGCTGGGCGTGATCGGGGTGGCCGGACTCGCGAGTGCCGGTCTCCAGGCGATCGAGCTGGGGCGACTCGAACGCGCACGCGAGATCCACACCGCCCTCCAGGAGGTCGGCCGCCGCAGCTGCGAACGACTGCTCGAACTCGACGCGGCAGACGCAGCGGAATCCTGAGCTCCGTCCACCAGGCGTCGTTGGTCGCCGGCGAGGCTCCGTCGCGGTCGGGACCGCGGTGGTCTCAGTCGTCGGAGGTCATGCGGTAGCCGACGCCGCGCACCGTCTCGATGAACCGCGGGGCCACGGTGCTGTCCGCGAGCTTCCGTCGCAGGTTGGCGAGATGCACCTCGATCGCACGCTTGTCGGCTTCGCTGACGTAGTAGGCCGTGATGTAGCTCTCGCCACGGAGCATGAGCGCGAGGTCCGCCTTGCTGCGCACTCGACGGCGGGACTCCATCAGTGCCTGCAACAGGTCGAACTCGCTCCGCGTGAGGTCGACCTCGGTGCCGTCGACCTCGACGATGCGGGTGGCCGAGCTGAGCTTCAGACCGCGGTGGACGAGCCACCCCTCGCCGTCGTCGGGCGCTGCGGCAGCCGGTTGCATGATGATCGGGACGACCGACTGACCGACGGGAGCGGCATGACGCGCGACGGTCTCGTGGACGATCGTGGGGTCGGGCGACGACACCTGCTGCTGCAGCGGCGGAGTCGCGACCTGAGCGACGGGAGCCGGCGCGACCGCGGTCGGAGCCGGTTGCGCCGGTGCCGCCGCGGCGACGGCCGGAGCATCACCGTTCGCGCGAGGCCGACGCAGCATCGCCTCGATGCGGGCACGGAGCTCGCGCGGACGGAAGGGCTTGGTCATGTAGTCGTCGGCGCCGGAGTCGAGGCCCTGCAGGGTGTCGATCTCGTCGCCTCGGGCGGTCAGCATGACGATGTAGGTGGAGCTGATGGCGCGGATGCGCTTGGCAGCCTCGAAGCCGTCGATACCCGGCATGCTGACGTCGAGGGTCGTGACGAGGGGGTTGTGCCTCCGCACCGCCTCGACGCCGTCGAGACCGTTCGCAGCGGACACGGTCTCGAATCCGGCCTGCTCGAGAACGGTCTCGAGCAGTTGGCGGATGTCCGCGTCGTCTTCGATGACGACCGCGGTCCGACGTTCGCTCAGCTCTTCGGTCACGATGCCCCTACCCGTTCCACCCGTCAGCGACGTGCCGGATGTGGCCGTTGCCGACTCACCACGCGCTGAATCCCTTGGCCAGTTGCACGGCCTGCTCCGGCCACCATACCCCAGCAAGGGGGCCACCGTTGCACGCTCCGTCGCTCTCGCCGGGGGCTTTCACCCAGAGGTTCGCGTCGAGGTGTTCGGCCTGCGCGGTGAGGGGCTGCTGCCCCACCGTCCGGCCGGACGGGTTGCACCATTCGCCGTTCGAGCCACTGCCGTTCCGAGAGGTGTCGATCACGTAATGGGCGCCGTCGAGGAGGCCGCTCAGTTCCTCCGCATAGGCGATCTCGTCCTCGGTCGTGTTGTAGTTGGAGACGTTGGTGGCGAAGCCCGTTGCGTCGGCGACACCGGCCTCCCGGAGGAGCTCGGCCATCTCGGCGGGCGGTCGCCAGTCGGAGTGGCCGCCGTCGAGGTACACGGGGACCGATGCGTCCGCGAACTGCTCGGTCGCGGCTGCAAGTTGCCGCATCCGCGCGGTGCGGTCACCGCAGTCCGGCGCGAGCGCGACGGCATCCGGTTCGAGGATCACGGCGACGCGGTGATCCGCGACGGCGGCGACGATCTCGGCGACCCAGTCCTGGTACTCGTCGCTCGACAACCCACCGGCGGACTGGTTGCCGCAGTCCCGCTCCGGCACGCCGTAGACCGTGAAGACCGGCATGGACCCGGAGCGCTCGGCGGACCGGACGACCTCGGAGACGGTGTCCCGGACGGTTCCGATCGGGTAGCGCTCCGGCACGAGCCAGATCGCGGTCGGCTCCGCCGCGAGCCGCTCCGCCGCTGCGAGCTGTTGGGCGACGTCGCTCGGGTCGCCGTTCGAACCGCCGCTCGTCCCGGCCGTGGCGGAACTCGTCGGTTCCTCGGTCGCGGCCGCCGGATCGGCTGCGGCGGCTCGGGCGGCAAGCGAGGACGGATCGACGTACAACTGCGCTCCGTCGAACGGGCCGGCAGCGGCGTTCGGGACGCGGCTCACGAGCGACACCGCGAGCGCACCGCCGGCGAGGAGGACGGCGACGACGCCGAGGGCGACGGCCGTCCGGGTACGTCGTCGGTCGCGGGGCGTTCTCGGCACGGATCCTCCTGCATGGTCATCCGCAATTGTGCCCGACAAAGCCTCGCCACGGTGCCGATTCGCTCGAATCCGTGCCCCGAGTGGGGGTGGGCGCGATGTCCGAGAGGCACCGACGCGTCCGGGACCGCCCAGCCGCTCGACGAGCGCGCACGCCGGACTGCACACCAGGGCCCGCTGCGCAACGTTGTCCGGATCGCCGCGGCTCCCTACCCTTGATGATCGTGGCGACGCAGGGTCGCCCGCACGGCCCGAGGAGCGCACACGTGAGCACGAAGACCATCCCCACCTCCGACGCGGCGGCTGGTGACGCCCCCGCGAAGGTCATCCCCTGGGTGCTCGGGCCGGCCCTCGTGGTCATCCTCGGTGTCGCGCTGTTCTCGATCCTGCTCCCGAAACAGGCCGAGTCCGTCTTCAACGCCATCCAGTCCGGGATCATCGGAGGCCTCGGGTGGTACTACGTCCTGCTCGTCGCCGGGTTCGTCATCGTGGCGATCGTCTTCGCCGTCTCGAAGTTCGGCGACATCAAGCTCGGCAAGGACGACGACGAACCGGAGTTCTCGCTCCTGTCCTGGTTCTCCATGCTGTTCGCCGCCGGGATGGGCATCGGGCTCGTCTTCTACGGCGTCGGTGAGCCGCTCACACACTTCCTCGAGCCGCGCCCCGGGGTCACGGGCTCCCAGCAGTCCCTGGCCCAGCAGGCCATGAGTCAGACCTATCTCCACTGGGGACTCCACGCCTGGTCGATCTACGCGGTCGTGGGTGTGGCGCTGGCGTACGCCGTGCATCGCAAGGGGCGCCCGATGTCGATCCGGTGGTCGATCGAGCCGTTGCTCGGCAAGCGCGTGCAGGGCGGCTGGGGCAATGCGATCGACGCGATCGCCGTCATCGGTACCGTGTTCGGCGTCGCGACCTCGCTCGGCCTCGGTGTGCTGCAGATCTCCGCGGGGCTCGGGTACACGGGCATCGCCGAACCGAACATCGTCACGCAGGTCATCCTCATCCTCGTGATCACCGGCGTCACGATCTTCTCCCTCGTCTCCGGCGTGCACAAGGGCATGAAGTGGATCTCGAACACCAACCTCGTCCTCGCGGCGCTGCTGCTGTTCTTCGTCCTGTTCGCCGGCCCGACGCTGTTCCTCCTCCGCGAATGGGTGCAGGCCATGGGCGCCTACCTCCAGAACGTGGTCGGGCTCACCTTCAACGTCTCCGCGTACCAGGGTGCTGCGGGCGAGGCCTGGCAGTCCTCGTGGACGACCTTCTACTGGGGCTGGTGGATGTCGTGGGCGCCCTTCGTCGGCGTCTTCATCGCCCGCATCTCGAAGGGACGCACCGTGCGGCAGTTCGTGCTCGGCGTCCTGCTCGTCCCGACCCTCGTCACCTTCCTCTGGTTCGCCGTGCTCGGCGGCACCGCCATCATGCAGTCGCTGGAGGGCCGTGACTTCAGCGGCGCCGACGGCCCGGTGGATCTCAACACCGCCCTGTTCAACATGCTCGCCGGGCTCCCCGGCGGATCGATCGCGACCGTCGGTGCCCTGCTGCTCATCCTCCTGTTCTTCGTGACCTCGGCCGACTCGGGATCGCTCGTGATGGGCATGCTCACCACCGGCGGCACGGAACCGCGGAACCGGGTGCGGATCGCGTGGGCGCTCGTGACGAGCCTCCTGGCCATCTCGCTGCTGATTGCCGGCGGTCTCGCATCGATGCAGACGGCGGCCATCATCACCGCGCTGCCCTTCAGCGTCGTGATCATCCTCATGTGCATCTCGTCGTTCAAGGCATTCGGGATCGAGGTGCGACGGGAGCAGCGGGCGAAGCGCCGCCTGTTCGCCGCAGAGCTCACCGAGAGCGTCTCAGCCGACGTGAGCGAACAGCTGTCGGATCAGGTCTCGGAGCAGGTCACGGAGCACTTCGGCACGATGACCGCCCAGCTCGACCTCCGGCAGCTCGCGTCCCCGGACGCACCGGGGTCATCGGCCGCATCCACGGAACCGCAGACGCAGGACCCGGAGCAGCGCCGCTCGAAGGACTGACCGGACGGCTCAACCGACGGGGAAGCGGTCCGAGATCCAGGCCGCTTCCTCGGCGGTCGGCGACCACGCCGAACCGGCCGCGGCGTTCGCGCGGATCTGTTGCGGAGTGGTCGCACCGGCGATGACACTCGTGAGCCCGTCCTGAGCGAGCAACCAGCCGAAGGTCGCCTCGAGCATGGAGATGCCGCGCTCGTCGCAGAAGGCCTGGTAGGCCTCGATCGCGTCCCAGGGCGCCGTGTCGAGGAGGTGCTTGCGCTGGCGCATGATGCGGCTGTCGGCCGGCCCGCCGTCGCGGGAGAACTTCCCCGTGAACAGGCCGTTGTAGAGCGGGAAGTACGGGAGGAAGCCGACGCCGGCGGCGCGCATGGCCGGGAACAGCTCGCGCTCCGCTCCCCGGACGAGCAGGCTGTACTCGTTCTGGGCCGAGATGAAGGCGGGGTGGCCGGCGGTGCGAGCCGCCCAGTCCGCCTCGGTCAGCTGCCAACCGGCGAAGTTCGAGTGGCCGGCGTAGCGGATCTTCCCCTCGTGGACGAGCTCGTCCAGGGCCGCGATCGTCTCCTCGATGGGCGTGAACGGGTCTGGGGTGTGCAGCTGGTACAGGTCGATCCAGTCGGTGCCCAGGCGGCGGAGCGAACCTTCGACCGCGAGCCGGATGTAGCGACGGGAGCCCTTGGCACCCCAGTTCGGGATCGGGCTCTCGTAGTCCACATGGCCGAACTTGGTCGCGAGCACGATCTCATCCCGCCGTCCGGCGATCGCCTGCCCGAGGAGTTGTTCGCTCAGCCCGTACTCCCGGCCGTAGATGTCGGCGGTGTCGAAGAGGGTGACTCCGGCGTCAATGGCCGCGTCGACGACGGCTCGCGTGCCGTCCAGGCTCTCGGTGACCGTGCCCTCGCGTCCGAAGTTGTTGCAGCCGATGCCGACAGCTGAGACGAGGAGGCCGCTGCGACCGAGTGGGCGATAGCTGAGATCAGACATGCATCCAGGCTAGCCCGACCGTCCTCCACAGGCACCCGTCGGCCCCCGACGCCGCGGCCAGGCCCACGTGACGCATCGCGCCGATCACGGGCTTCCTACGCTCGGTGCATGACCACACACCTCACCGTCACCGCTCCCGTACTCCCCTGCTCCGTCATCGCCGACCCGACCACCGAGGGCTTCCTCAGGATGCCGACGCCGGTGGGGCGGATCGAGCTCCGCTCCGTCGACGACGCGGTCTCAGCCGTGCGCTTCGAGCACCACGGGCGACTCCCCCTCGACGGCGTGGACGAACGCCCCACCGCGGTCCTCCTCGACGCCGCGGAGCAGATCGACGAGTACTTCCGCGGACGACGCACCGTGTTCGACCTCGCGCTCGTCACGACCGGCACGCCGTTCCAGCAGGCGGTCTGGTCGGCGCTCGGCGAGGTGCCGTTCGGCGACTCCATCGGGTACGGCGCCCTTGCGGCCGCGGCCGGTGCCCCGCAGGGCGGCAGGGCGGCCGGCCAGGCGGTCCGGGCGAACACCATCGCCCTCCTCATCCCCTGTCATCGCGTCCTCGGGACCGGGCGGATCGTGACGGGCTATTCTGGCGGAGACGGACCGGCCACCAAACGCTGGCTCCTCGACCACGAAGGGATCCCGTACCGCCGATGAGTCCAGCCTCCCCGACCATCGTCGGCACCGACGGCCTGACCCGCTGCGCCTGGGCCGGGACGGACGCGGAGTACCAGCGCTATCACGACGAGGAGTGGGGCGTGCCGCTCCACGGACAGCGGCAGGTCTTCGAGAAGATCAGTCTCGAAGGGTTCCAGGCCGGGCTCTCCTGGATCACGATCCTCCGGAAGCGACCGGCTTTCCGGGAACGGTTCCACGGCTTCGACCTCGACGCCGTCGCAGCGATGACGGAGGCGGATGTCGAGAGCCTGCTCGAGGACGCCCGGATCATCCGGCACCGCGGGAAGATCAACGCGGTCATCGGCAATGCCCGCACCGCCCTCGAGCTGGGCGACGACCTGGACGAGCTCCTCTGGAGCTTCGCTCCCCCGCCACGGCCCGCACGGTTCGCCCAGTGGACGGAGGTTCCCGCGGTGACCCCCGAGTCCACCGCGCTCAGCGCCCACCTGCGGAAGCGCGGCTACCGGTTCGTCGGCCCGACGACGATGTACGCCCTCATGCAGTCCGGAGGCCTCGTCGACGACCACCTCGTCGGCTGCTGGCGCTCCGAGAGCGCTCCCTGATCCGGAGGGATCAGACGACGAGGGCGAGCTCCGTCACCCGACCGTCGTCGGCACGGGAGTGGATATCGAGCACCCATCCGGTCGACCGCGCCCACTCGAGCAACGAGTCGACATCAGGGTGGTCGACACCGGCCTCCAGCAGCGCGCGGGTGAACCGGCCCTTGCCCTGCTTGTTGAAGTGGTTGAGCGCACGACGGCGGCCATCGTCACCGACCGTGAGCACACGCAGGTAGACGGCACCGACGCGGTCCGGCAACGGCCCGAGCGACGCGTAGCCTTCCGAGCGCAGGTCCAGCAAGACACCCTGGACGGCGTCCAGCTCTCGCGCGACCGGCACCGCCCAGTGACGTTTCAGGACGAACCCGGGGAGCCTGGAGTCGTGGGAGAGCCGATACGCCGGAATGGGATCGAGCGCGCCGACCGGGCCGAGCAACGCCGAGTGCACGACCAGGTGCTCAGCGGCGAAGCGTCGCGCGTCCGCTGAGAGCGTGGCACGCATCGAGCGCGTCGTACAGCACCCCCGTGTACCGGTCGATCGCCGGCATCGTCGAAGACGTCGCCGCCACGCGGTTGCGCTGGACCTCACCGAGCTGCTTGGGGCCGAGCTTCAGCGCCTTCACCGTCGCGGCCTCATCGGCAGCGAGCGACACCAGGGCGCCGAGGCAATCGTTCCGGGACGAGGAGAGCCCTGGAAACCGCAGCAGGGCGGTGTCCAGGGCTCGTCCGTCGCCGCCGTCCCGCTTCGTCTCCGAAGGGGGAAGGAGGATCAGCACTGAATCAGGAGCTGGTCACGAGCGTGGCGTTGCCGGCCACGACGGTGACGGTGTTGTTCTCGACCGACAGGAAGCCGTCTTCAGCGTTCGCGACGATCTTCGAGCCGTCTTCGAGCGTGACACGGACCTCACCGGCGGCGAGGATGGCCAGCATCGGCTCGTGGCCGGGCAGGATACCGATCTCGCCGTCGACGGTCTTCGCGATCAGCTGGCGTGCCGGGCCGGACCACACTTCGTGGTCGGCCGCGACGACGCTCACGGTCAGAGGAGCGGAAGCCATGCTTAGCCGTTGTCCTTCTGGATCTGAGCCCACTTCTCTTCGACGTCGGTGATGGAACCGACGTTGAAGAAGGCCTGCTCGGCGACGTGGTCGAACTCACCCTTGGCGATGGCGTCGAACGACTCGATGGTGTCCTTCAGCGGGACGGTCGAGCCCTCGACACCGGTGAACTTCTTCGCCATGTAGGTGTTCTGCGAGAGGAACTGCTGGATCCGGCGCGCACGCGACACCGTGATCTTGTCTTCCTCGGAGAGCTCGTCGACACCGAGGATGGCGATGATCTCCTGCAGTTCCTTGTTCTTCTGGAGGATCTGCTTGACCGTGGTGGCGACGCGGTAGTGGTCGGCACCCAGGTAGCGGGGGTCGAGGATACGGCTCGTCGAGGTCAGCGGGTCGACGGCCGGGTACAGACCCTTCGACGCGATCTCACGGGAGAGCTCGGTCGTCGCGTCGAGGTGCGCGAAGGTCGTCGCCGGTGCCGGGTCGGTGTAGTCGTCGGCGGGGACGTAGATCGCCTGCAGCGAGGTGATCGAGTGACCACGCGTCGAGGTGATGCGCTCCTGGAGGAGACCCATCTCGTCGGCGAGGTTCGGCTGGTAGCCCACGGCGGACGGCATGCGACCGAGCAGGGTCGACACCTCGGAACCGGCCTGGGTGAAGCGGAAGATGTTGTCGATGAAGAGCAGCACGTCCTGCTTCTGGACGTCGCGGAAGTACTCCGCCATCGTCAGCGCGGAGAGGGCGACGCGCAGACGCGTTCCCGGCGGCTCGTCCATCTGGCCGAACACGAGGGCCGTCTTCTCGAAGACACCCGCCTCTTCCATCTCGTGGATGAGGTCGTTGCCCTCACGGGTGCGCTCACCGACACCGGCGAACACCGACACACCACCGTGGTCCTGCGCGACGCGCTGGATCATCTCCTGGATGAGGACGGTCTTGCCGACACCGGCACCACCGAAGAGACCGATCTTGCCGCCGAGGACGTACGGCGTCAGGAGGTCGATGACCTTGATGCCGGTCTCGAACAGCTGCGTCTTCGACTCGAGCTGGTCGAAGGGCGGCGGCTGACGGTGGATCGGCCAGCGCTCGGTGATCTCGATCTGCTCGCCGGGCTCGGCGTTGAGCACCTCGCCGATGACGTTGAAGACCTTGCCCTTGGTGACGTCGCCGACGGGCACCGAGATGGGCGAACCCGTGTCGGTGACCTCCTGGCCGCGGACGAGGCCGTCCGTGGGGTTCAGGGCGATGGCGCGGACGAGGTCGTCACCGAGGTGCTGTGCGACCTCGAGCGTGAGGACCATCGTCTGCTCGCCGATCACGACGCTGGTCTTCAGGGCGTTGTAGATGCCCGGGATCGCGTCGTGCGGGAACTCGATGTCGACGACCGGGCCGGTGACGCGGGAGATGCGGCCGACGGCGCCGGCCTTCACCTCTGCAGCGCCCTGCTCGGCAGTTGCGGTGGGAGTCATGTTCTTCTCTTCTCTGTCTCTACAGATACGTGTGCGTGTTGCGATGACTAGGACGAGAGCGCGTCTGCGCCGCCAACGATTTCGGAAATCTGCTGGGTGATCTCGGCCTGCCTCGCGTTGTTGCGGAGGCGGGTGTAGTCGGTGATGAGCTTGTCGGCGTTGTCGCTGGCCGACTTCATCGCCTTCTGCGTCGCGGCGTGCTTCGCGGCGGAGGACTGCAACAGCGCGTTGAAGATCCGGCTCTCGATGTAGTTCGGGAGCAGTGCATCGAGCACGCTCTCCGCATCCGGCTCGAACTCGTACAGCGGCAGCACAGCGGTGTCGGTGGGCTCCTCGACGCCTTCGACGACCTCGAGCGGCAGGAGACGGACGACCTCGGGGGTCTGCGTCATCATGCTCACGAGGCGGTTGTAGACGATGTGGATCTCGTCGACGCCACCCTCGGAGGCGTCCGTGAGGAACGCCTTGAGGATGGACTCGCTGATCTCCTGCGCCGTGGCGAAGTCGGGGTTCTCCGTGTTGCCGACCCACTCCCCTGCAGCCTGCATCCGTCGGAACGTGAAGTAGGCGACGGCCTTGCGGCCCACGAGGTAGTGCGTGACGTCCTTGCCCTGGCTGCGCAGGAGCTCGGTCAGCTCGGCGGCCTCACGGAGGACCTGCGAGTTGAAGGCGCCGGCGAGGCCTCGGTCGGATGCGAACACGACGACCGCAGCCCGCTCAACCTTCTCCGGCTCGGTCGTGAGCACGTGGTCGACGTTGGAGTACGTCGCGACGGCGGACACGGCACGAGTGATCGCACGAGAATAGGGTCCGGATGCCGCCACCCGCGCCTGCGCCTTCTGGATGCGCGACGCGGCGATGAGCTCCATCGCCTTCGTGATCTTCTTGGTCGTCTGCGCAGACTTGATCTTCTGCGTGTAGACCCGGAGTTGAGCGCCCATGGACTAGCGGCGACCCTTCACGATCTTCTCCTGGTTGACGTCTTCAACCGGGAGCTCCTCGACCTGCTCCGAACCGAGGGCAGCGCCCTCGCCCGTCTGGAACTCGAGCTTGAACTGGTCGACAGCGGCATCGAGCTTCGAGACGGTGTCGTCGTCGAGCACGTTCGTGTCGCGCAGCGTGGTGAGGACCTCGGTGTTCCGACCCAGGTAGTCGAGCAGTTCGCGCTCGAAGCGGAGGACGTCCTCGACCGGGACGTCGTCCAGCTTGCCCTTGGTTCCGGCCCAGATCGAGACGACCTGCTCCTCGACGGGGTACGGCGAGTACTGCGGCTGCTTGAGCAGCTCGGTGAGGCGGGCGCCACGGGCGAGCTGACGGCGGCTGGCCGCGTCGAGGTCGGATGCGAACATCGCGAACGCCTCGAGCGAGCGGTACTGCGCGAGCTCGAGCTTCAGCGTTCCGGAGACCTTCTTGATGCTCTTCACCTGAGCGTCGCCACCGACGCGCGAGACGGAGATACCGACGTCGACCGCGGGGCGCTGGTTGGAGTTGAAGAGGTCGGACTGCAGGAAGATCTGGCCGTCGGTGATCGAGATCACGTTGGTCGGGATGTACGCGGAGACGTCGTTCGCCTTGGTCTCGATGATGGGCAGACCCGTCATCGAACCGGCGCCGAGCTCGTCGGACAGCTTCGCGCAACGCTCCAGCAGACGGGAGTGCAGGTAGAAGACGTCACCCGGGTAGGCCTCGCGTCCCGGCGGACGACGGAGGAGGAGGGAGACGGCACGGTAGGCCTCGGCCTGCTTCGACAGGTCGTCGAAGATGATCAGGACGTGCTTGCCCTCGTACATCCAGTGCTGGCCGATGGCCGAACCGGTGTAGGGAGCGAGGTACTTGAAGCCGGCCGGGTCGGACGCAGGCGAGGCGACGATCGTCGTGTACTCGAGCGCGCCGGCCTCTTCCAGCGCACCCTTGACGGAGGCGATGGTCGAGCCCTTCTGGCCGATGGCGACGTAGATGCAGCGGACCTGCTTGTTGACGTCGCCCGAGTCCCAGTTGGCCTTCTGGTTGATGATGGTGTCGATCGCGATCGCGGTCTTGCCGGTCTGGCGGTCGCCGATGATGAGCTGGCGCTGGCCGCGGCCGACGGGGATCATGGCGTCGATCGCCTTGATGCCGGTCTGGAGCGGCTCGTGCACCGACTTGCGCTGCATGACGCCGGGAGCCTGGAGCTCCAGTGCGCGGCGGCCGGTGCTGGCGATCTCGCCGAGGCCGTCGATCGGGTTGCCGAGCGTGTCGACGACACGGCCGAGGTAGCCGTCGCCGACGGGGACCGAGAGGACCTCGCCCGTGCGGGTGACGTCCATGCCTTCGACGATCTCGTCGAACTCACCGAGGACGACGACGCCGATCTCGTGCTCGTCGAGGTTGAGCGCGAGGCCGAGGGTGCCGTTCGCGAAGCGGAGGAGCTCGTTCGCCATGGCGCCCGGGAGGCCCTCGACGTGGGCGATGCCGTCAGCGGCATCGATCACGCGTCCGACCTCGGTGGCCGCGGCGGTGCCGGGCTCGTAGGCCTTGACGAAGTCCTTGAGAGCATCCCGGATCTCGTCTGGGCTGATCGTGAGTTCTGCCATCATGTTCCTTTTGGTTGTGGAACCCGGGGGTTCCGAGAGGTGCGATCCGTCAGGATCAACGTCTTGAGTTGTGGAGACCGTCGGGCCGGTCCCCGCGCTGCACGGGCCGTTATCCGGCCAGTTGCAGACGGAGGTCGTTCAGTCGGGCAGCGAGGCTGCCGTCGATGACGTCGTCCCCGAGCTGCACGCGCAGTCCACCGACGACGGCGGGGTCGATCACCTGGTTGATCTTCACCTGACGGCCGTAGGCCGTGGCGAGGTGGCGCTCGAGGCGCTGGAGCTGCGACGCCTCGATCGGTGCGGCTGCCGTGACCGTGGCGACCGCGAGGCCCTGCTGGTCGGCGACGATGCCTGATGCGTACCGGAGCAGTTCTCCGATCCGACGGTCACGGGGCTGCTGCACGAGCTGACCGACGATGCTGACGGTCTGCGGGCTCGCCTTGCCCGCGAGGAGGGACGCCGCGAGGGCGCCCTTCGCAGCGGACGAGCCGAGCTTGCTGCTGAGGGCGAGTTCGAGCTCGTGGTTGCTCGACACGAGCTTCCCGAACTCGAACAGCTCGGCCTCGATGTCGCCCTGAGCGCCGGCGGAGATCGAGGCGGCCCGGAGGCCGAGCTCCTCGATGCCCGCGAGCAGGTCGGCCTCGCTGGACCAGCGGCCGGAGACGACGGTCTGCAGCAGGCCGAGCGCCTGAGCGCTCAGCTGGGTGCCGAAGATCCGCTCGACGACGGTGCGCTTGGCACCGGCGTCGGCTGCGGGGTCGCTGAGCGCTGCGCTCAGGTGGCTCGAGCCGCCGATGGCCCGGCCCGCTGCGAACAGTCCGTCCGCGGTGGCCAGATCGGCCCCGGCGCCGAGGGCGGCGAGGGCCTCCTTCGACGAGGCGAGTGCTTCTCTGGTCGCGCTTCCCATTACTTGGCTGCCTTCTCCGACGCTTCGAGGTCCGCGAGGAACCGGTCGACGACCGCCGTGGCCTTCGCGTCGTCGTTCAGCGTCTCGCCGATGACGCCACTGGCGAGGTCGAGTGCGAGCGTGCCGACCTCGGCACGCAGCGACACGACGGCCGCCTGACGCTCGGCTTCGATCTGTGCCTGAGCGCTCGCGGTGACGCGAGCGGCTTCGACCGTGGCCTGCTCCTTGAGCTCGGCGAGGATCGTCTGACCCTCGACACGAGCCTGCTCGCGGATGCGGCCGGCTTCCTGACGGGCCTCGGCGAGCTGAGCGTTGTACTGCTCGAGCGCCGCTTCGGCCTGCTTCTGCGCTTCATCGGCCTTGGCGATGTTGCCCTCGATGGCCGCTGCGCGGTCGTCGAGGAGCTTCTGCACCTTGGGCAGGACCAGCTTCCAGAAGAAGCCGAGGATGATGATGAAGACGACGGCAGACCAGACGATGTCGTAGACCGCTGGGATGAGAGGGTTCGTTGGAGCGCCCTCTTCAGCAGCGATGATCACTGCATCAAACATCTTGCCTCCTTCGGAGATGTGAAAGGGGGCTTAGACGAAGATGAAGTAGGTCGCGATGCCGATGAAGGCGAGCGCCTCGGTGAAGGCGATACCGATCCACATGAGGACCTGGAGACGACCACCCAGCTCGGGCTGACGCGCGGTGCCTTCGATCGTCTTGCCGACGACGATACCCACACCGATGGCGGGGCCGATGGCTGCGAGACCGTAACCGACCGTCGCGATGTTTCCTTCAAGGGCGGCGAGAACGGTAGTTGCGTCCACGTTTGTTTCCTTCCGTTGGGTGAGACCTGGCGGGTGCCGGGCTCGATTAGTGCTCTTCTGCGACCGCGAGCTGGATGTAGACCGCGGTGAGGAGGGTGAAGACGTACGCCTGGAGGACTGCGACCAGGAGCTCGAAGAGGGTGAAGACGAGGCCGAAGGCCAGCGTCCCGACACCCATGAGGGCGAACCATCCGCCGAGGTTCACGATGAAGAACTGCGTCGCCGCGAAGAACAGGACGAGGAGCAGGTGCCCGACGATCATGTTCATGAGGAGTCGGAGCGTCAGCGTGAGCGGGCGGATGACGAAGGTCGAGATGAGCTCGATCGGCGTGACGATGATGTACACCGGCCACGGCACCCCGGAGGGGAAGAGGGAGTTCTTGAAGAACTTGCCCGGGCTCTTCTTGATACCGGCGTAGATGAAGGTGACGTAGGACACCAGCGCGAGCACCAGCGGGACACCGATGACCGAGGTACCGGCCAGGTTCAGCCCGGGGATGATGCCCGTCAGGTTCATCGCGAGGACCATGAAGAAGATGGTCGTCAGGATCGGCAGGAACCGGAGGCCGTCCTTCTTGCCGAGCAGGTCTTCCGCGATGTTGACGCGGACGAAGCCGAGCCCCATCTCGGCGAGGCTCTGTGCGCGGCCGGGGACGAGGCGCATCTTGCGCGTCGACAGCCAGAAGAACAGGAGGAGCGCGATCACCGCGATGAACCGGATCAGGATGACCCGGTTGATCGCGAAGGGCGTGCCCTCGAAGAGGATGATGTCGGGGAAGAACTCGTCGATCGACGGACCGTGGAACTCGCCATCTTCGGCGGCCATCGGTGCGATCAGGTGCACGGCGTTAGCGAACAGCACGTATCTCCAGTTTCGGGGGCGTGGAGCAGAGCTCTCGCGGCGACGAACAGGGGGGATGTCTCCTCGCCGCACGCCGAAGCGGTGCTAGTGGGAGGATTC
This sequence comes from Plantibacter sp., assembly GCF_059073635.1. Taxonomy (NCBI): domain Bacteria; kingdom Bacillati; phylum Actinomycetota; class Actinomycetes; order Micrococcales; family Microbacteriaceae; genus Plantibacter; species Plantibacter sp. Next base: position 191,655 of record NZ_JCACOF010000010.1, read on the forward strand.
GTTGACGAGTCTAGCAAGGAAACCGGGCCCCGACGAACCCAGGGGTGGTATTCCACGGCTATATTCCGAGCCGCGACCTCGGCTGCGCCTCGGATACCGGTTCCGGCATGCTCCCGCGCGACCACGTTGCGTCCGCGGCGTCAGCCCGGGTCGGAGTCCTGCGGCGACGCCTTCGGGAGGATGTCGTCCGAGACGTAGGGCACCCGCACCTTCGCAGCCACGACGGCGTCGATCACGAGCGATCCGACGACACCCACGATGACGCTCCCGAACAGGATCGGTGCGTTGACCCACGGCTGGTCCTTCAGGATGAAGCCGAGCACGAGGAAGATGACGAACTTCACGAGCCAGCTGCCCATCACCACCCCGAACAGGATGCCGACGAAGAACTCCTGGCCGGACCAGCGGTTGGCGAAGAGGATGCTCACCGAGGTGATGCCGAGGAACACGAGCGCCATCGCGGTGCCGATGAGCGCACTCGTCAGCCCGCGGGAACCGTCGACGCTCCAGCCGACCACTCCCCCGACGACGGCGATCACGAGCGCGAGGAGCGCGCTGTACCGGAGTGCCGTGCGGAAGACCCGGTTGGCGCTCGCGTGCGAGCCGGCCTGGGCGGGAGGAGTCATGGGTGCTGGTCCTTCTTGGCGAGAGAGTCGAGGGTGTCGAGGGTGTCGCCGCTCACGGGCGCCTCGGGGTCGCGCTGCCCGGAGGCCTCGTCGAGCCGATCGTACAGCGCGGACCCGGGAGCGCCCTCCGTGCCGGTGGCAACGCGCTGCGCGAGCCGGTCGGCCCGCCTGCGGCGACCGATCGGCAGGAGGGTGAACGCCGTGCAGGTGACGACCCCCACGGAGACGAAGAGGACGGCCAGCCACGTCGGGGCAGCGAAGAACGCCAGGCATCCGACGGAGATGACGACCGTCCAGCCGTAGAAGATGAGGACGGCGTGCACCTGGCTGTGACCGAGGTCGAGCAGCCGGTGGTGGAGGTGCATCCGGTCGGCGCTGAACGGTGACTTTCCGGCGCGGAGACGACGGAGGACGGCCAGGACGAAGTCGGCGAGCGGCACGACGAGGATGGCGAACGGCAGCAGGATCGGGATGAACGCGGGCAACAGTTGCGTGCGGCCGAGGGCGGCCGGGTCGACCTGGCCGGTCACGGCGGCTGCGGAGGTCGCCATGAGCAGCCCGACGAGCAGGGCGCCGGCGTCGCCCATGAACAATCGGGCGGGGTGCCAGTTGAGCGGGAGGAAGCCGAGGCAGGCTCCGACGAGGATCGCGGCGATCAGCGAGGCCAGGTTGAAGTAGTCGCTCGCCCCGGTGGAGGTCACGAGCAGCTGGGTGTAGACGAAGAACACGGTGTTCGCGATGACGGCGACACCGGCGACGAGCCCGTCGAGCCCGTCGACGAAGTTGATCGCGTTCATCACGAGCACGATGGCGAAGACCGTCATCGAGAAGGACACCCACGACGAGCCGACCGTCAGGCCACCGATGGGCAAGGAGTAGATCTGCACACCGAGCCAGGCGACGAGCCCTGCCGCCATGAACTGCGCGGCGAGCTTGATCATCCAGTCGAGGTCCCACAGGTCGTCGGCGACGCCGATCCCGACGATGAACAGGGCGGCACCGAGGATCGCCAGCACCGGCTCCGGATCGGCGAACACGAGGTCGAAGAACGGCAGCTGCCAGGCCACGCCGAACGCGACCAGGATGCCGATGAACATCGCGACCCCGCCGAGCCGCGGCGTCGGCGTCTGGTGGACGTCGCGTTCGCGGATCGGCGGGTGGAGACCGTACTTCACGCCGACCCGCCGCGCGAGGTGGGCGAAGCCGAAGGTGATGCCCGCGCTCACGACGAGCACGATGAGGTACCCGGAGAACTGGCTCATGGTTCGCGCGGCTCGGGGAGCAGATCGCCCACCACGCCGCGGATCGCCTCGCGGGAGACGGCTCCGTCGCGCAGGACGACGATCCGTTCGTCGGCTGTGCCGAGTCGGGTCGCGTCGATGATCGTCGACGACTGCTCGCCGCTCTCGCCGCCGTCGAGGTAGACCGAGACCGAGTCGCCCAGCATCTCGAGCGCGGCAGCGGCTGACGTGGCGGCCGGTCGGCCGGTGAGGTTCGCCGAGGAGACCGCCAGCGGGCCGGTGTCCTGCAGGAGTTCGAGGGTCACCGGGTTCGACGGCATCCGGAGCGCGACCGTGCCCGCGGTCTCGCCGAGGTCCCAGGCGAGCGACGGCTGGGCCTCGAGCACGATGGTCAGGCCGCCGGGCCAGAACGCCTCGACGAGCCGGTGCACGGCATCCGGGACGGACGCCGCCAAGGCCTCGAGCGTGTTCACACCTGACACGAGGACGGGCGGCGGTGACTGCCGGGTCCGACCCTTCGCGTCGAGCAGGCGCTGCACCGCGGCCGGCGAGAACGCGTCGGCGGCCACCCCGTAGACCGTGTCGGTCGGGAGCACGACCAGCTCACCCCTCGCCAGGGCCGTCCGTGCCAAGCGCATCCCGGCGAGCAGCTGCGCGTGATCCTGGCAATCGAAGGTCTGCGGCATGTGGTGGGTCCTGGCTGAACGGGGCCGCCGATCGGTGATCAGTCGGCCGGATGATCGGGGTGACGACGCTCAATCATAGCCTCGGGCGTCTTCCGAGCAGTCTGGGCAGGCACAGGTAGACGACGAGGACGAGCAGGATGCCGAGGACGGCGAGGACCTGGAAGGGCCAGGCGCCCGTCGCGACGACCACCCCGAGGAGCCCGGTGGCGAGGGTCGCGACGCTGACGACGGCGGTGGACCCGAGGTGACCGAGTCCGCCGGCGGCGAGACGCTGGTACACGTGGCTGCGATGCGCCTCGTGCAGCGGCTCCCCCCGCCGCCAGCGCGCGATGATCGTCGTGCCGGTGTCGGCGACGTACACGAGGACCGGGCCGATCAGCGCGACGAAGGAGATGCCGCTGAAGGCCGCGTAGATGGCGACCGCGACGAGGGAGCCGCCGAGCAGGTAGCTGCCGACGTCGCCCAGGAACATCCGGCGCCGAGCGAGGTTCCACGGCAGGAACCCGAGGAACGCGGCCGCCACGACGAGGCCGGCTGCCGTGACGCCCGGGAGACCGGCCACGGCGCCGAGACCGGCGTAGAACCCGCCGACGACCGTGCCGTGCATCGAGGAGATGCCGTTGACGCCGTCCATGAAGTTCGCGATGTTCGTGTAGGCGACGAGCGCCACGATCCCGAGCGGGATCCACCAGGAACTCGCGGCCATCGAGACGACGAGCACCCAGGTCGCCACGAGTCCGAGCACGACCTGCAAGCCGAAGCGCACCCGGACGGGGAGTCCGCGGACGTCCTCCACGGCTCCGATGGCCGCGTTCACGATCGACACGGCGGCGACGATCCAGAGCGGCAGACTGTGGAGCAGGACCGCGGCCGTGCCGAGACCGACGGCGACCGCGAGCGCGACGCCGATCCCTCCCCCGCGGATCGTCGGGGTGACGTGCATGGATCGGTGGTTCGGGGTGTCGACGACCGCCCGACGGATGAGGATCGGGCGGATGGCGAGCTGGGACAGCAGGCTCACGACGAGCGCGAGCACCCCCGCCAGGATGGCAACCGTCATTGCACCAGGTGGTGGGTGCCGGCGCCCTCGTCGGCGATCGTCTCCCGCCAGACGGCGATGTCGAGGAGTGCCGGGTCGAGCGGCTGGATCCGCGTGTGCGAGACCTTCGGGTGCTTCGAGCGGTCGGCGATCTCGTCGGTGTCGATGAGGACCTCGTGCAGCTTCTCGCCGTGCCGGAGACCGGTGTACACGATCTCGACGTCCTTGCCGGACGCGGCGATCATGCGCTTGGCGACGTCGAGGATGCGGACCGGACGGCCCATGTCGAGGATGAGGACCTCGCCCGGGTCGCCGATCGCGCCGGCCTGGATGACGAGCTTCGACGCTTCGGGGATCGTCATGAAGAAGCGGGTGACGTCGGGGTGCGTGACCGTGACCGGACCGCCGGCCTCGATCTGGGCGGTGAACGCCGGGATGGCGGAACCGCGGCTGCCGATGACGTTGCCGAACCGGACCGAGAGGTACCGCGCGTCGGTCTCCTGGGCGCTCATCCATGCGGTGAGCTTCTCGGCGATGCGCTTGCTGTACCCGAGGACGGTCGTCGGGTTCGCGGCCTTGTCGGTCGAGATGTTGACGAAGGTGCCGACGCCGACCGCCCGCGCCGCGTTGAGGACGTTCAGGGTGCCGAGGACGTTGTTCTTCCAGGCCTCGTCGGGGTACTGCTCGAGCATCGGAGCGTGCTTCAGCGCTGCCGCGTGGAAGACGACGTCGGGACGGCGGTCCTCGAAGATCTCCATGAGCGACGGGAGGTCGCGGATGTCGGCGAGCACGACCTCCTTGGTGTCGAGCAGTCCGTGTCCCGAGATCGAGAGCTGTGTGGTGTGGAGCCCCGTCTCGTCGCGGTCGAGCAGGACGAGCTCCGCCGGGCCGAACTGGTTGACCTGGCGGGCGATCTCGGATCCGATGGATCCGCCGGCACCGGTCACGAGCACGCGCTTGCCGGTGAGGTACCCCGCGATGCTCTCGACCTGGAGGTCGACGGTGTTGCGGCCGATGAAGTCCTCGACGTTGAGGTCGCGCAGGCTCGGCGCGCTCTCGCCCGTCCCGGGAGCCAGCATCGTGTCGATGGGCGGCACGACGAGCACCCGGAGCTTCGCCTCGTCGGCTCGCTCGCTGACCTGGCGGATGAAGTCGTTGTCGACGTCCGCGATGCTGATGATGAGCGCCTGCGCCCCGGTGCGCTTGACGGCCGCCACCAGGTCGGCTCCCGTGCCGACCACGGCGACGGAGGCGATGCGGAAGTTGCGCTTCGACGGGTCGTCGTCGATGACGCCCACCGGGAGGTAGGGCGACTGCGGGTCGCGCATGAGCCGAGGGATGATCGACATCCCGAGCGCACCGGCTCCGTAGACGAGGACGCGCTGCGCCTCGATCGGCCGACTGCGGCTGTCGACGAAGAGGCGCTTGACGTACCGCGTGATGCCCATGAAGACGATGGCGAACGGGAACGCGATGACCGTCGTGGATCGCGGAACCCCCCAGGCGACGCCGAACACCGCGTTGACCGCGATGAGGATCGCGGTGACGATCAGCGCGACGACGATGAGCTGTTTCGCCTCGTAGAAGCTGCCGAAGCTGTGCAGGCCGTGGTAGTAGCTCCACAGGTAGGCCACGACGAGCTGGGCGACCACGGCGATGACGCACAGGAGGACCGTCCCGACGAGGGCCACGCGCTCGTACTCGAGCTCGAACCGGACGAGCTGGGCGACCACGATGGCGAGCACCCAGCACAGTGCGTCGAGGGCGGTCTTCGCGGCGAAACGAGGACCGGGCGCCTGCGTCCATCTACGGGGGGCGTCGGGGAGCGTGGAGGTCATAACGTGTCGATCCTACCGATCGCCGGCTTCGCGTTGGCTGCGCACGGACTGCGCGTCGGGGCCGGGCGCACCGCGCTCCGCGGCGAGGGCTGCGATCGAGGACCGGAGACCGTCGTCCGTCGCCGTCGGCATGCGGTCGTGCCCGAGCGCGCCGAGCAGTCGGGCACCGGAGACGCGGTAGTCCTCGGTGAGCTTCGCGAGACGCCCGGAGTTGAGCGGCACGGCGGGGACGCGATCGCCGACGGCGGCCGCCAGCCGGACGAGTGCCGGCGGCAGGGCCAGGCGACGGACCCGGCGACCGGTGACCTCGGCGATGAGGCTGACGAGGTGCCCCGTCGACACGGGCTCGTCGTCGGCGACGAGGTAGACACCCGTCGTGACGGCGGGCGTGTCGATGATGCTCGTGATCGCCCACGTGAGGTTCTGGATCGACACGAAGCTGCGCTCGTTGCGGAAGGCGTCGAGCGGGTACGGGATGCCGCGGGACAGGAGGCCGAAGAGGAGGCGGAGGTTGCCCTTGTCCCCCGGCCCGTGCACCATCGTCGGACGGAGGACGATCGTCCGGCGACCGGCAGGGCGGCTCGACGGCGAGCAGGAGCCGCTCGGCCGCGAGCTTCGACTTCCCGTACGGGGTCACCGGGTGGGGCTCGGCGGACTCGTCGAGCACGCCGTCGACCGTCGCCTCGTTCACCGCGGCGACGCTGCTCAGCTGGATGAAGGTGGTGGCGTCCGACGCCAGGAAGGCGACGTACGCGCGTTCGGCGAGGTCGGTGTTGATCCGGCGGTACACCTCGGGAGCGGCGGTGCCGTCGAGGTCGTGCGCCTTCCCGGCGAGGTTCACCACGACGTCGACGTCCGCGGGGAAGGGCTCCCCCGTCCACCCGCGCAACGAGAACGGCACGACCTCGTGGCCGGCCGCCTCGAGGACGGGGACGAGGTTCGTCCCGATGAAGCCGGTCGCACCGGTCACGAGCACCCGGCTCATCGTCCGAACCATCCCCACGTGCGGAAGTACACGAAGGCCCCCTGGATCGAGTACCACATCAGCTTCCGGTTGTGATGCGAGCCCTTCGCGAAGTGGTGGTGGATCGTCGCGCCGGGGTAGTACGCGGTCCGGGACACCTGGAGGAAGCGTCGGGTGAGGTCGGCGTCCTCGATGTACATGAAGATCCGCTCGTCGAAGAAGCCGACGCGGTGCAGGGTCGAGGTCCGGAGGAACATGAAGCACCCCGAGAGGTAGGGCACGTCGAACATCGTCTTGCTGTAGTCGTGCGCCGGGTTCTCGTCGATGTCGCGGTACTCGTAGCGGGCCATGCGCTTCGCGACGAGCGGCTTCAGCGGACCGGGCAGGAATCGGCGGGCGAACAGGTCGAAGACGGAGGGGTTCCGCTTCACCAGGTACTGGAGGGATCCGTCGGGGTACAGCACCTTCGGCATGACGTGCCCGACCTCGGGGTGCTCGAGCATGAACTCGTGGAGCTGCTCGATCGCCTCCGGCTCGAAGTACACGTCCGGGTTGACCACCATGTGGAACTTCGAGCGCCCGAGGACCTTCGCGATCGCGAGGTTGTGGGCGGCGCCGAAGCCGGGGTTCGAGGGGTTGTGCAGGTACTCGACCCGCGGGTCGACCACGAGGTCGCGGAGCTCGTCCGTCGGCGAGTTGTCGACGAGGTAGAGCGTCTCGACGAGCGGGCTCCCGAGGGTCGAGTCGATGGCCGCACGCAGCTTGTCGCGATCGTTCCGGTACATGACGATGCAGGCGGTCACAGGACGGTCCACGGTTCACCCTCTCCGGCGGCGGGGACGGCACCGCCGAGGCACGACGGACGTGGGCCCGACGCGCCTGGTCAGTCTACGTGCTGCCCGCGTCCGGTCCTGGGAGCCCGTGGCCGCATACTGGAGTGGTGCCAGAGCGTGTGTTCTTCTTCGACTGCGACAAGACCCTGTACGACTACGACTTCCGGAAACGCCTCCCGGCGCTCTCCCGGTTGACGGGCGTGAGCCAGTACCGGCTCGCGAAGCAGTGGTGGGTCGGCGGCCACGAGGCCGCGGCCAACATCGGCGAGTACCCGACGAGCGACGACTATCTGGCGGTGTTCGCCGAGGTCACCGGATACCCGCTGTCCCTCGAGGAGTGGCGCGAAGCCCGTGCGGCGGCGATGACCCCGGTTCCCGGCGTCCTGGCCACCCTCGCCCGTGCCTCGACCCTCGGCACGGTCTCCCTGCTGTCGAACAACCCGATCCCGTTCCGGGACTCCTTCGCGCAGCTGGCTCCCGAGGCCGCAGCCCTCCTCGGCGAGAACGACCTCGTGTCCGCCGTCCTCGGAGCGGAGAAACCCGAGCCCCGTGTCTACACCCGCGCGCTCAGCCGGTACGGCGTCGCGCCCGACCGCACCATGCTCATCGACGACTCCGCGGCGAACTGCGCGGGCGCCGAGGCCGTGGGGATGCACGCGTTCCAGCTGACGAAGGACGCCTCAGGCGCATTCGACGTCGCGGGACTCGACGCCGCGGTCGACGCCTTCGTGGCGGCCACACCCTGACTCGGCCCACCGGGCGATGCGTCCCACCGGCCACCTGAACCGAACCACGACTCCCTGGACCGAACCATCGGTCCCTGAGCTTGTCGAAGGGCGGCGGATCCACGGCGCGGACTCGCCCTTCGACAGGCTCAGGGACCGGAAGAGGGGCCTACGGAGCGGAGAAGCGCGGGCTCGCGACGCGTCAGCGGATCGCGATGGTGGTGCGGTCGCGGGTGGTGAGGTCGCGGTGGGTCGCCGCAGCGTGCCAACCGTCGGCCGTGAGCAGCTCGCGGATGGCCTGCCCCTGGAGTTCACCGTGCTCGATGATGAGCGTGCCGCCCCGGTGGAGCAGTCGCTGCGCGGTGGCGGACACCTGGCGCACCACGTCGAGTCCGTCCGGTCCGCCGTAGAGCGCGGCCGAGGGGTCGTGGAGACGCACTTCGGGATCGCGCGGGATCGCGTCGTCCGGGACGTACGGAGGGTTCGAGATCACGACGTCCACCGAGCCGTCGAGCTCGTGGAAGGCGTCGGCGAGGTGCTCGAAGACGACGGTGGCGTTGTCGGCACCGGATTCGGCGAAGTTCCGTCTCGCCCAGATGAACGCCTCGACCGAGTTCTCGGTCGCGTAGATCGCCGCGTTCGGGACCTCGGTCGCCATCGCCAGCGCGATCGCTCCACTGCCGGTGCCGAGGTCGACGCCGATGGGCCGAGGGATCGGCACGGCTCGGAGCGCGTCGATCGCGAACTGCACGACCGACTCGGTCTCGGGGCGCGGGACGAAGACGCCTGGTCCGACCGCGAGTTCCATCGAACGGAACGCGGCACGACCCGTGATGTGCTGCAGCGGTTCACGCGCGGCCCGACGCTCGACCAGCTCGGCGAACACGGTGCGTTCTTCGGCGTCGAGCACGCGACCGGTGATCGCCGCGGCTTGTACAGCCCCGCGACCGAGTCCGAGCACGTGTCCGAGGAGGAGCTCCGCGTCGACGTCGGGTGACGGCACGGCTGCGCGGGTGAGGATCTCGACGGCGTGTCGGCGCGCGAGTTCGACGGTCGCAGGGTGGCCGGCGGACGGGGTGTCTGCGGCGGCGGCGGAAGGGGTGCTGGGCATGAGCGAGGTCATCATCTGGGGCGGCCTGGTCGGGTGGGCCGCACCGAGCCTACCCCACCGCCTCGGTGCGGCCGCGGGCCGGCGACCCTCGTCGTCACACGGGACACCCCCGATCGGCCAGGTCGTAGGCTGGACCGAGCCCCGTTCGAGGAAGAGGAACACCGTGACCGGCACCGTCTACACCGACATCACCCAGGCCTACGGCCGTACCCCGCTCGTCCGTCTGAACCGCATCGCCGAGGGTGTCGGCGCGACCGTCCTGGCGAAGCTGGAGTTCTACAACCCCGGATCGAGTGTCAAGGACCGTCTGGGTATCGCGCTCGTCGATGCGGCGGAGGCCTCGGGCCAGCTCCAGCCAGGAGGGACCATCGTCGAGTCGACGAGCGGGAACACCGGCATCGCGCTCGCCCTCGTGGGAGCCGCGCGGGGCTACCGGGTCATCCTCACGATGCCGGCCTCGATGAGCAAGGAACGCCGGACCCTCCTCCGCGCCTACGGCGCCGAGCTCGTCCTCACCGATCCGACGAAGGGGATGGCGAACGCCGTGCAGGAGGCGCAGCGCATCGTGGCCGAGCACCCCGGCGCCGTCTGGGTCAGGCAGTTCGAGAACGAGGCGAACCCCGCCATCCACCGGCGGACGACCGCACCCGAGATCTGGGAGGACACCGCCGGCACGGTCGACGCGTTCGTCGCGGGCATCGGGACGGGCGGGACGATCACCGGCGTCGGCGGCTGGCTCCGCGAACACAACCCCGATGTGCAGATCATCGCCGTGGAACCCGCGGACTCCCCGCTGCTCAGCGAGGGTCGCGCCGGTGGACACAAGATCCAGGGCATCGGCCCGAACTTCGTGCCCGACATCCTCGACACCTCCTTGTTCAGCGAGATCATCCCGGTCGAGACCGACACGGCCTACGCGACGGCACGACGCCTCGCGACCGACGACGGCATCATCGGAGGCATGTCCTCCGGCGCCGCGGTGTGGGCAGCCCTCGAGGTCGGACGCCGTCCGGAGATGGCCGGCAAGACCATCGTCGTCATCATCCCCGACGCGGGCGAGCGCTACCTGTCGACGACGATGTACGACGACCTGCGCGACTAGGCTCGACGCATGGGAATGCTGTCGCGGGTCCGCGAGGACATCGGTGCCGCACGCGCACACGATCCGGCGGCCCGCGGCACCATCGAGATCGCGCTCAGCTACTCCGGCCTGCACGCCGTCTGGGCGTACCGGCTGCACCATCGCCTGTGGCGGCGCGGCTTCCGCACCCTCGCCCGGTTCGGCTCCCAGTTCACCCGGTTCCTCACCGGGATCGAGATCCACCCGGGCGCCCGGATCGGCAGGCGGTTCTTCATCGACCACGGTATGGGCGTCGTCATCGGCGAGACGGCCGAGGTGGGCGACGACGTCATGATCTTCCACGGCGTGACCCTCGGCGGGAAGAGCCGCGGCGTCGGCAAGCGCCACCCGACCATCGGTGACGGCGTCGCCGTCGGTGCCGGGGCGAAGATCCTCGGGCCCATCCTGATCGGTGCGGGGACCATCGTCGGCGCGAACGCCGTCGTCACCAAGGCCTGCCCACCCCGCAGTCTGCTGCTCGGCGTCCCGGCGGTCGAGCGCCCGCGCGGGAGCGGCGCCCACGGCCTCGCGTTGCTCGATCCCGAGTACCACATCTGATCCGCGCGAGGTGAGGTGATCCGTCGCCCACGCCTCCCCCGGACGACGATCTCCCGCATCCCACCCGCATCCCCGCTCCTCGAGAGGTCCCCATGAGTCTCATCCGCCTGCACGACGTCACCGTCCGGTTCGAGGAGCGCCCGGTGCTCCGCGACGTCTTCTTCCGGCTCGAGCCAGGCGACCGGGTCGGGCTCATCGGCCGGAACGGCTCCGGCAAGTCCACCCTCCTGAAGCTCGCGCTCGACCAGCTCCAGCCGGACTCGGGCACCGTGACCATCGAGGACGGGACGCGGATCGGGTACTTCTCGCAGTTCTCGGAGCTCGACGGCAGCGCAACCATCACCGAGGTCCTCGAAGGGCTCTTCGGTCACATCCACGCCATCGAGGCGGAACTCGCATCCATCGACGCCGCGATCGCCGCCGACCCGGACGACCTCGACGGGATGACGAAGCTCATCGAACGGCAGGCCGAACTCTTCGAGGAGATGGAGCGCCAGGACGGCTGGGACTACCAGCGCCACATCGACACCGCCCTCACCACGCTCGGCTTCGACGCCGCGCGCCGCGTGCTCCCCATCGACTCGCTCTCCGGTGGTTGGCGCAACCGCGCGGCGCTCGCGAAGATCCTCCTCGAGCGGCCGGACGTCCTGCTCCTCGACGAGCCGACGAACTTCCTCGACGTCGCGGGGGTCGAGTGGCTCGAATCCTGGTTCGGCTCGTTCCGCGGCGCGGCGATCGTCGTCTCGCACGACCGGACCTTCCTCGACGCCGTGGTCACACGCATCGTCGAGGTCGAGAACTTCCACCTCCACGAGTACCCCGGGAGCTTCGACGAGTACGTCGTCCAGAAGCAGTTCCGGCTCAAGAGCCTCGAGGCGCAGTTCGTCCACGAGTCCGAACTGCTCGCCTTCGAGGCCGAGGGCATCTCGGACCGTCGCGAGGCGGCCAAGGCCGCCGGGAAGAAGGACCTCTCCTCGCAGCTGGCGAAGATCAAGAAGGCCAGGCCGCCGCGTCCGGTCGACGACATCATCACCGACATCTACGGCGGCCTGCACATCAAGGACACGCTCTGCCGGATCCAGGGGCTCACGAAGGCCTACGGCGAGCACACGCTGTTCGACGGACTCGACCTCGAGATCGGCCGCCGCGAACGCATCGTCGTCCACGGACCGAACGGCGCGGGCAAGTCCACGTTCCTCCGGATCCTCGAGGGCGACGAACGCCCCGACGCCGGTCACGTCACCTGGACCGGCGGGGTCCGATACGCGTCCTACAACCAGATGGTCGACGAGCTGGACCTCACCGACACGGTGGCGCACGCCGTCGGCGCCATGCCCGACAGCCTCGCCTTCGCGGCGACGAAGAAGTCGGTGAACCGCTTCCTCGGCATGTTCCAGTTCTCCGACGCCGACCTCAAGCAGAAGATCGGCATGCTCTCGGGTGGGCAGCGCGCCCGCGTCGCCATGGCCCAGTGCCTGCTCTCCGGAGCTTCGGTGCTCCTCCTCGACGAGCCGACGAACCACCTGGACCTCGCGAGCACGCAGGTGATGGAGCGCGCACTCGTGCACTTCCCCGGCGCCATCGTCGTGGTCAGCCACGACCGGTTCTTCGCCGACAAGGTCGCGACGAAGCGGCTGCGCATCGGCTGAACGACGAAAGCGCAGTCGTGGTCGTCATCCGAGAGGAATGACGACCACGACTGCGCTCTCGAGTGCTAGTCCTGGTCGCCGATGTCGGCCAGGCGCGCTTCCTCGTCGGCGGTGATCGCCGATTCGATGATCGGGCCGAGCGCGCCGTTCATGACGCCGTCGAGGTTGTACGCCTTGTACCCGGTCCGGTGGTCGGCGATGCGGTTCTCCGGGAAGTTGTAGGTGCGGATGCGCTCGGAGCGGTCCATCGTGCGGATCTGCGTCTTGCGTGCCGCGCTGTCGAGTGCCGCCTGCTCCTCCTGCTGACGCGCGAGGATGCGGGCGCGGAGCACGCGCATACCGGCCTCACGGTTCTGCAGCTGGCTCTTCTCGTTCTGCATCGACACCACGATGCCGGTCGGCAGGTGGGTGATGCGCACCGCGGAGTCCGTGGTGTTGACCGACTGACCGCCGGGGCCGCTCGACCGGTAGACGTCGATCTTCAGGTCGTTCTGGCTGATCTCGACCTCCTCCGGCTCATCGACCTCGGGGAAGACGAGGACACCCGTCGTGGAGGTGTGGATGCGGCCCTGGGACTCGGTGGCCGGGACGCGCTGCACGCGGTGCACGCCGCCCTCGTACTTGAGGTGCGCCCAGACCCCCTGCGACGGGTCGGTCGCGTTCGACTTGATCGCCACCTGGACGTCCTTGTATCCACCGAGGTCGCTCTCGGTGCGTTCGAGGAGCTCGGTCTTCCACCCCTTGGACTCCGCGTAGTGCAGGTACATCCGGAGCAGGTCGGCGGCGAAGAGCGCGCTCTCGGCGCCGCCCTCGCCACCCTTGATCTCCATGATGACGTCGCGGCCGTCGTCGGGGTCGCGCGGGATGAGCAGACGGCGGAGCTTCTCCTGGTTGGTCACCAGCAGCTCTTCGAGCACCGGCACCTCCTCGGCGAACGCCTCGTCCTCCTTGGCGAGTTCCCGGGCGGCGTCGAGGTCCTCCTGCGTCGCCTGCCAGGTGTGGTAGGCCGCGATGATCTTCGACAGCTCGGCGTAGCGGCGGTTGATCTTCTTCGACCGTGCGGGGTCGGCGTGGACCGCCGGGTCGGCGAGCTGATCCTGGAGATCCTTGTGCTCGGCGACGAGCGTCTCAACTGATTCGAACATCGTTCTCTTCCTTCATCACCATCATGCGGCACCGGGGGCGAAACGGGACCGACCCCACCCGTTCCCGATGCCGGTGCGGCGCGGGTACGGATGGGGTCGGTCGGGACCGCTAGCGGTGGTTGTTCTCGTGTCCGTGGCTGTGCGAGGTCGGTGCGGGCATCGACTTCTGCATCTGAACGAGGAACTCCACGTTGGACGTGGTCTCCTTCAGCTTGCCGAGGACGACCTCGAGGGCCTGCTGCTGGTCGAGGCCGGCGAGGGCACGACGCAGCTTCCAGGTGACCTTGACCTCGTCGGGGGCGAGCAGCATCTCCTCGCGGCGGGTCGAGGACGCGTTGACGTCCACGGCCGGGAAGATCCGCTTGTCGGCGAGCTGGCGCGAGAGCCGGAGCTCCGAGTTGCCGGTGCCCTTGAACTCCTCGAAGATGACCTCGTCCATCTTGGAACCGGTCTCGACGAGCGCGGTCGCGAGGATCGTGAGGGATCCGCCGTTCTCGATGTTGCGAGCGGCACCGAAGAAACGCTTCGGCGGGTACAGCGCCGCGGCGTCGACACCGCCGGAGAGGATCCGACCCGAGGCGGGTGCGGCCAGGTTGTAGGCACGACCGAGACGCGTGATCGAGTCGAGCAGCACGACGACGTCGTGGCCGAGCTCGACGAGACGCTTGGCGCGCTCGATCGCGAGTTCGGCGACCGTCGTGTGGTCCTCGGCCGGACGGTCGAAGGTGGAGGCGATGACCTCACCCTTCACCGTGCGCTGCATGTCGGTGACCTCTTCGGGACGCTCGTCGACCAGCACGACCATGAGGTGGACCTCAGGGTTGTTGATCGAGATCGCGTTGGCGATCTGCTGCAGGACGATGGTCTTCCCGGCCTTCGGCGGGGCGACGATCAGGCCGCGCTGGCCCTTGCCGATCGGTGCGACGAGGTCGATGATGCGCTGCGTGAGCTTCGTCTGCTCCGTCTCGAGACGGAGGCGCTCCTGCGGGTACAGCGGGGTCAGCTTGCCGAACTCGACGCGGGCGCCGGCCTCGTCGACGGACAGGCCGTTGACGGAGTCGACCTTGACGATCGCGTTGTACTTCTGGCGGCTGCTGCTGTCGTTGTCGCGCGGCTGACGGATGGCCCCGACGACGGCGTCGCCCTTGCGCAGGTGGTACTTCTTCACCTGGCCGAGGGAGACGTAGACGTCGTTGGTGCCCGGGAGGTAGCCGGAGGTGCGCACGAAGGCGTAGTTGTCGAGGACGTCGAGGATGCCGGCGACCGGGATGAGGACGTCGTCCTCGGCGATCTCAGGCTCGACGTCGTCGTTCTGCACGGATCCGCGACGCTTGCGGTCGCGGTAGCGGCTGCGGCCGCCACGACCCTCGGAGTCGTCGCCCGGTGCGCCCTGGTTGCCCTGACCGCCCTGGTTGCCGCGGTTCTGCCCCTGCTGCTCCTGCTTGGCGTCGGCCTTCTGGCCGCCGTCGGCGTTCTGGCCACCGTTGTTCTGGTTGCCGTTGTTCTGGCCACCGTTGTTCTGGTTGCGGCCTCGGCCACGACCGCGGCGCCCGCCGGACGACTGGCCGTCCTGCTGCTCGCCGTCCTGGGTGTCGTCGGCGTCCGTGTTCGCGGCGTCGTCGTTCGAGTCCTGCTCGGAGGCGTTCTGTGCGGCGCGGTTCTGCTCGCCGCCGGCCTGCTCGCCGGTGCCCTGCTCAGCCGTGTTCTGCTCGGCGTCGTCGGCGTTGCGGTCGCGATCGCGTCCGCGACCACGGCGGTTGCCGCGCGAACGCCTCGGCGTCTGCTCGGGGGTCGTCTCGTCGGCGCTCGGCGACTCGGCGGTCGCGGCGGCGTCATCGGACTGCTCGGCGGGAGCCGCGTCGGCCGGAGCGGACGGTGCCTCGGCCTCGACCGGGGCGGGTGCGGCAGCCGGCGCAGCCGGTGCCTCGACGACGGGGGCGCCGACGATCGGGGTCGCGTTCGGGGCGACGGTGGCCGTCGTGGCCCGGCGGGACTTGCGTCGCGCCGGCGGGGCCGCCTTCTCGGCACCGAAGGCCTGGTCGAGCGCGAGGTCGAGCTCGGGCAGCTTGGACTGCACCGGTGCCTCCGGCGCGACTTCGAGCGCGGAGACCGACTCGATCACGTCGGCGGTCTCGGTGGCCGCGGCGTCGGTGTCGGTGTCGGTGCTGTTCTGGATGTTCTGGATGGCTTCGACCAGCTCGCCCTTGCGGAGCTTCGAGGCTCCGGCCACTCCGAGAGCGGCGGCGAGACGCTGCAGGTCGGCGACCTTGAGCGTCTTCGGGTCGGCATCCAGCGAGACGCCTGAGGCGCCTTCGTTGACGTCTGTCACGTGTGTCTTCCTTCCCTTGCGTCGAGACAGAGCTGTCTCGCGCAGGCGGCGATCGCACCGGAATCCTGTGCGGCGGGTGGGTGATGTTCACACGACGCAGAGCCTGTGCGGATAGCCCGGTGCGACGACCCGGCGGAGCGCTGCTCAGCAGGATGGAAACACGGTGGGACCCGAACAGACGCGATCAATTGGTGCGAAAGCGATGATTGTGCGGAATTGCCCCGGAAGCCGGTTACGCCGAAGAGGCGGGGTGGGCCGGGTGCCCTCCCACTGTAGCACCCTTGAAGTCGACCGCGAGCATGAGCGACTGCCACGGGGTGGTGGCGTGCTCGGCGACCAGCGCAGTGGCTTCGAGGCGTCGTCCGGGATCGTCCGCGAGGACGAGGATCGACGGACCGGCGCCGGACACGACGGCGGCGAAGCCGTGCTCGCGCAGCAGCGTGATGAGGGTGTTCGTCTCGGGCATCGCGGCGGCGCGGTAGCTCTGGTGGAGCCGGTCCTCGGTGGCCGCGAGCAGGAGCTCGGGGCTCTGCGTGAGCGCGGCGACGAGGAGCGCCGAACGCGAGACGTTGAACGCCGCGTCGGCGTGCGGCACGTTGGCGGGCTGCAGGCTGCGGGCGAGTTCCGTGGACATCGTGTGCTCGGGGACGAGCACGAGCGGCGAGACCCCGCGGTGCACGATGAGCTTCTTGTGCTGCGGGCCGTCGTCCGTCGTCCACGCGATCGTCAGGCCGCCGAACAGCGCCGGAGCGACGTTGTCGGGGTGACCCTCCATCTCCGTCGCGAGCCGGAGGAGGTCGTCCGGTCCGAGCTCGACCCGACCCTCGAGGAGCCCCTTCGCCGCCATGATGCCGGAGACGATCGCGGCGCCCGAGGAACCGAGGCCGCGGCCGTGCGGGATGACGTTCCGCGCGACGACGTCGAGACCGGGGAGGTCGTGGCCGTAGGCACGCAGAGCGTGTGCGATCGCGGTGATCACGAGGTTGGACGCGTCGGTCGGCACCTCGCCGGCGCCGACACCGATGACCTCCACGAACACGCCAGGCTCCTCGCGGACCGTGACGGTCAGCTCGTCGTACAGGGCGAGCGCCAGACCGAGCGTGTCGAAGCCGGGGCCGAGGTTGGCGGTGGTCGCCGGCACCTTCACGGTGACGGTGCGTCCGATCGCAAGCGGTTCGGTGTGACTCATAGGGATGCCTGCAATCTGGTGAGAGGTCGGCGAGCGACGCGGTCGGTGGTCGTGCGGTTCGGCACCTACTCGGCTCCTTCGACCCGGAGCACGGACACGACCCGCTCGACGTGGGCGTTCGAGGCGAGCTGCTCGACCGTGGCCGCGAGGGCCGATTCGAGCGCCCGGTGGGTGCCGATGACCAGGGTAGCGGTCGACAGCGTCCCGTCCGAGGAGGCCACGGACTGCTGGAAGGTCTCGACCGAGACACCGCCGTCGCTGAGGATCCCAGCGACCGCGGCGAGCACGCCGGGTTCGTCGGCCACCTCGAGGGTGACCTGGTATCGCGTCGTGACGCGGCCGATCTCGAGGACCGGCAGGTCGGCGTGCGTGGACTCGCCGACACCGGGGCCGCCGGCGACGTGACGACGGGCCGCCGAGACGAGGTCGCCGAGCACCGCGGAGGCGGTCTCCTTGCCACCGGCGCCGGCGCCGTAGAACATCAGACTCCCGGCGTTCTCGGCCTCCACGAAGACGGCGTTGTTGCCGCCGTGCACGGCGGCGAGCGGGTGCTCCCGACCGATGAGCGCCGGGTAGACGCGGGCGGACAGGCCCTCCTCGCCGGTGGTCTCGTCGACGATCCGCTCGGCGATCGCGAGCAGCTTGATGACGTAGCCCTCGCTGCGGGCGAGGTCGACCTGCGCCTTCGTGATCCCGGTGATGCCTTCACGGTGGACGGCCTCGACGGGGACGGTGGTGTGGAAGGCGAGACTCGCCAGGATGGTCGCCTTCTGCGCCGCGTCGTAGCCCTCGACGTCGAGGGTCGGGTCGGCCTCGAGGTACCCGAGCTCGCTCGCGACGGCTGCCGCGTCCTCCATCGTGTCGCCGAAGCGGTCCATCCGGTCGAGCATGTAGTTCGTGCTGCCGTTGACGATGCCGAGCACCCGGTTGATGCGGTCGCCCGCAAGGCTCTCCCGCAGGGGTCGGATGATCGGGATCGCCGCGGCGACGGCCGCCTCGTAGTACAGCTGGGCGCCGACCTGCTCAGCGGCGTCGAACAGTTCAGGGCCGTGCGTCGCGAGCAGCGCCTTGTTGGCGGTGACGATGTCGGCACCGGCGTTGATGGCCTGCAGGATGTGGCTGCGCGCCGGCTCGATGCCGCCGATGAGTTCGATCACGATGTCGGCGCTCAGGATGAGCTGCTCGGCATCGGTCGTGTACAGCTCCTTCGGCAGGTCGACGTCGCGAGGTGCGTCGACGTCGCGCACGGCGATGCCGATGAGCTCGAGGCTCGCTCCGGCTCGGGACGCCAGTTCGTCGGCGTGCTCGAGCAGCAGACGCGCCACCTGCGAGCCCACCGATCCGGCGCCCAGCAGGGCGACCTTCAGTCCGCGGTATTCGATCATTCCGTGTCCAATCCCGCATCGCGGCTGAGGAGGTCGTGCTCGGTCTCGCCCCGCACGATGACGCGGGCCGCGCCACCCGACACGGCGACGACGGCCGGGCGACCGAGGTAGTTGTAGTTGCTCGCGAGGGACCAGCAGTAGGCCCCGGTCGCGGGGACGGCCAGGAGGTCGCCGTCGCGGACGTCCGCCGGCAGGTAGTCGGCGTTCACGACGATGTCGCCCGACTCGCAGTGCTTGCCGGCGATCCGGACGAGCGCGGGGGGCGCGTCGCTCACGCGATCGGCGATCCGGACCGTGTAGTCCGCGCCGTACAGCGACGGCCGGGCGTTGTCGCTCATCCCGCCGTCGACGCTGACGTAGCGGCGGACGGCCGTCTCGCCCTCGTCGTTCCAGGCGACCACGACGTCCTTGATCGTGCCGACCTCGTAGAGCGTGATGCCGGCGCCGCCGATGATCGCGCGTCCCGGTTCGAAGGCGAGCTTCGGGATCCGGACGCCGTGGAGGTCGGCCGCAGCCTGGACACCGGCGAGGATGTCCGCCGCGAGCTGCTCGATCGGCGTCGGGTCGTCGGCGCTGGTGTAGGCGATGCCGAAGCCGCCACCGAGGTTGAGCTCGGGCACGGGGCCGCCCTCGAGCAGGCGCGCGTGCACGGCGAGCAGGCGTGCGGCGGATTCGGCGAACCCGTCGGACCCGAAGATCTGCGAGCCGATGTGGCAGTGGAGTCCGAGGAAGTCGAGCGAGGCGTGGGACCGGATGCGCGCGACGGCGTCGGCGGCGTCCTCGAGCGGCAGGCCGAACTTCTGGTCCTCGTGGGCGGTCGCGAGGTACTCGTGCGTGTGGGCGTGGACGCCGCTGTTCACGCGCAGACGCACCGACTGGACCCGGCCGGCGCGCTCGGCCGCTGCGGCGACGCGGTCGATCTCGGTGAGGCTGTCGAGCACGATGGCGCCGATCCCGACGCCCACGGCTCGCTCGATCTCCGCGACCGACTTGTTGTTGCCGTGGAAGCCCAGCTGGGCCGGATCGGTTCCGGCGGCGAGTGCGACGGCGAGTTCTCCGCCGCTGCAGATGTCGATGCGGAGGCCCTCCGCCGTCATCCACCGCGCGACCTCGGCCGAGAGGAACGCCTTCCCCGCGTAGTAGACGGCGACACTCGTGCCGCGGGCGGCCGCCTCACGCTCGAACGCCTCTCGCAGCGTGCGGGCGCGGGCCCGGGCGTCGTCCTCGTCGACGACGTAGAGCGGCGTGCCGAAGCGCTCCTGGAGCGTGCGGACGTCGACGCCGCCGAGCTGCAGGAGGCCGTCGGTGTCGCGGGCGGCCGATGCCGGCCACACGGCCGGATCGAGCGCGTTCGGATCGACGGGCTCGGCGAGCCAGTCGGGGGCGAGGGGGTTTCTGGCCACGGGGGTGTCCTGAGTCCTGTTGAGCGGAAAAGGAGGTTCTCGTTGGGCGAGCGGACCCGGTTTGGCCCCTGAAGCACCGATTTGTAGAGCACCGATGAAGGTGGATGCGCACGGCCCGGTGGTTGGTGATCCCGGTCGTCCGCACCCATCGCCGCTCGGTTGGAACGACTGAGGTGGAACACGGGCCGGAGGGCCCGACGGCACACCTCACCGCCCGGTCGGAGCAGTGGGTGTGTGGAAAGTCTAGCGAGACGCGCGTGCCCGTGCAGCATCGTGACGTCGGGTGGCCTGCTCCCCTCCGCCGCCGGGTGGCGGGGCGAGGTTCAGTCGCAGCTGCCGAGCGTCTGCAGCGACGCCTCGTCGAGGCGGAGCGTCGTCGAGGTCAGGGTGGCGGTCGCCGCCTCCGGCGTCACCGCGAGTCCATCGAGGTCGACCCCCTCGGGCAGGTACTGGGCGACGCAGATGCTCGGCGGGTCGCCCTGCAGGAAGCCGGTCACGAGCGCCCGCAGGTCGATGACGCCGAGGAGGCCGGTGTCGACGTTCACGGACGTCGGCATGAGGTTCACGCGGTCGGCCGTGGTGGTCGGCGCCACGGAGAAGTCGTACGGGATCGTGAACCCGAGGACGGTCGCCTCACCCGCGTACCCGATCTCGTCGTCGCCGAGGGTGAGCGTGCCCGGGAGCCCGGCCGTCTTGGCGAGGTCCGCCGCTCCGGCAGCATCGATCCTGATGGTCGCCACCACCCGACCGATGGTCTGCTCCGGGTCGAGGGGGACCCGGTCCGCGCTGACCCGGAGGTCCAGCGGGACGCCGTCGACGCTCGCGTCCGGTGCACGCAGGTCGACGTGCTCGAACGTTCCGGTGAGGTACTGGGCGATGACCGAGGCACCGCCGATCGACACGGCGACGTCCGCGTCGACGTTGTCGGGCAGACTCTGCTCGATCTGCGTCGCGACGCGCTCCTCGGCGACACCGCGCACGATCGCGTCGGCGATCAGGAACGCGCCGACGAGGACGACGAGCACCCCGACGACGATGACGATCGGAAGCCAGGGACGCCTGCGCTTACCCGACGGTTGCTGCTCACTCATGTTCCGAGGGTAGCGAACCGTCGTCGGCAGGAGGACGCCGCGAGCGCAGGACCGTTCCCGAGGAACCGTCCTGCGCTCGCGCGGATCTCCTGCTGTAGGGAAGCTACATGCGCTCCGGCGCGGAGACGCCGAGGAGCGCCAGCCCGTTGCGGATGACGGTGCCGGTCGCGTCGTTCAGCCAGAGGCGCGTGCGGTGCAGGTCGGTGACCGGCTCCTCCCCCATCGGGACGACCCGGCAGCTGTCGTACCACTTGTGGTACAGGCTCGCGGTCTCCTCCAGGTGCCGGGCGACGCGGTGCGGCTCGCGCAGCTGTGCGGCCTGCGCGACGATCCGCGGGAACTCCTGGAGGACGCCGAGGAGCGCCGACTCCGTCTCGTGGACGAGCAGCTCCGGAGCGAAGGCGCTGCGGTCGACCCCGGCCGAGGCGGCGTTGCGCGCCACCGAGTTCGTGCGGGCGTGGGCGTACTGGACGTAGAACACGGGGTTGTCGTTCGTCCGGCTGCGGAGCTGCTCCGGGTCGAGGGCCAACGGCGAATCGGCCGGGTAGCGACCGAGCGAGTACCGCAGGGCGTCCGTCCCGATCCAGGCCTGCAGGTCGTCCAGCTCGATGATGTTGCCGGCCCGCTTGGAGAGTCGGGCGCCGTTCACGCTCACGAGCTGCCCGATGAGCACCTCGATGTCGCGGTCCGGGTCGTCTCCGGCCGCGCCAGCGAGCGCCTTCAACCGGTGGACGTACCCGTGGTGGTCGGCGCCGAGCAGGTAGATCTTGTGCTGGAAGCCGCGGTCGCCCTTGTTCAGGTAGTACGCGGCGTCGGCGGCGAAGTAGGTGTAGACGCCGTTGGAGCGACGGATGACGCGGTTCTTGTCGTCGCCGAAGTCCGTCGTGCGCACCCAGACGGCGCCCTCCTCGTCGAACACGTGCCCCTGCTCGCGCAAGCGGTCCACGGCCTGGTCGATGAGGCTCGTGCCGTCCTCGCCCGTCGCGTGCAGCGTGCGCTCGCTGAACCAGACGTCGAAGTGGACGTTGAAGCGCTCGAGGGACGCGCGGATCTCACCGAGCTGCAGGGCGTAGGCGCGTTCCCGCGCGACCTCACGGGCGTCCGGACGCTCGAGGAGGTCGGGGATCTCGGCCAGCACGGTCTTCGCGAGGTCGCCGATGTACGCCCCGGGATAGCCGCCCTCGGGGGTCGGCTCCCCCTTGGCCGCGGCGAGGATCGAGTCCGCGAAGGTGTCCATCTGGTTGCCGGCGTCGTTGATGTAGTACTCGCTGACGAGCGTCGCACCGGACGCGCTCAGGACGCGGGCCAGGGAGTCGCCGAGCGCGGCCCAGCGCGTGTGGCCGATGTGCAGCGGGCCGGTCGGGTTGGCCGAGACGAACTCGATGTTGATGGTCTGACCGGCGAGGCTGTCGTTGCGGCCGAACGCGTCACCGGCGTCGACGATCACCTTCGCGAGCGCACCCGCGGCAGCGGCGTCGAGGCGCACGTTGATGAACCCGGGACCGGCGACCTCGACCGAGGCGACACCGTCGACCTGCACGAGCGCGTCGGCGAACTCCTGCGCGAGCTCGCGCGGGTTCGCCCCCACCCGCTTCGCGAGCTTCATCGCGATGTTGCAGGCCCAGTCGCCGTGATCGCGGTTCTTCGGACGCTCCAGCACCACGTCGTCGACCGACACCGCGACCTCGTCGGTGATGCCCGCCGCCTCGCGTCGTCGTTCGACGATCGGAACGACGATGGCGTGCAGGGCGGAGGCGAGGTCTTCAGGAGTCACGAGGAGCGATTCTACCCGGGCGCGTCGCACCGGCGACACGGTGGTCCTCGGGGCGACCGTCAGGCGAGCACGACCGCCTGCGCCGGGTCGTCGGCGGGCAGGACGTCGATCAGGGCGTCGATCCGCATGTCCTCGACGGTCACGTTGCCGTGATGGTTGCTCAACCAGGCCACGTCCGCGGCGTCGCGTCCGGTGGCGATGCGGACGAGCGACTGCCGCGGTGCCAGGCCCGTCGCGTCGACCACGTGCCAGGCGCCGTCGACGAAGCCCTCGGCCACCGCGTGGAAGTCCATGGGGACGAGACCCGGGGCGTAGACCGCGGCGTACCGGGCCGGGATGTCGAGCGCCCGCAGCATCGCGATGGTCAGGTGCGCGAAGTCCCGGCACACGCCACGCCCCGCGGCCAGGGTCGACACCGCACTGTCCGACACGGTCGTGGAGCCGGAGACGTAGGAGAGGTGGCGTCCGACCCAGGCAGCCACCCATGGCAGCACCTGCAGACCGCCGGACACCGTGCCGTCCTCGTGCAGGCGACGGTGCTCGAGGAGGTAGCCGAGCTCGGAACGCGCGAGCGAGAACAGCGCGTCCGACTCGCAGTACCGGCTGGGACGGAGGTAGGTCACGGTCTCCAAGGCGTCCACGGGACGCGGCACGGCCTGCCCGACGACCACCGCCTCGTAGTCGACCTGCAACCGGCCGGGCTCGGCGATGACCCGGTGGAGTCGTGTGTCGTCCGGACCCACGATCTCGGTGACCGCGCACGGGCCGTCCGAGGAGTGCACCTGCAGTCGCTCGCTCGCCAGCGGGGTGCCGCCGGCTGCAGCGATGGAGAAGATGAGGTCGGCTCGATCGTGCACCCGCAGATCGAGCGACGCGGTCAGGGTGCGCTGCATGACCTCATTGTTCCACGCGACGGGCGACGCGGATCCCGCACGCCTCCGGTACCGGCGTGGGTCCCGACTCTGGTAGCTTGGAGACGTTCCGCCTTCGTAGCTCAGCGGAAGAGCGCTTCCCTCCGGAGGAAGAAGTCGCTGGTTCGAATCCAGTCGAGGGCACCATCACCATCTCGCGAGGTCCTGCTTCGCATCGCTCCGACTCCGGGACGCGGGGGCCATGCACCGAGCCGATCCCCTCCCGCAGCCGACGGTCCGCTTCCTGCGCTGGGCCAGCGCCGCTGAGCTCGACCTCGCCGGCACGGCGGCCCGGCTGGACGCGTCCGCCCGTGACCGCCTCGACACCTCGTCCGCGACCGCGGCCCGTCGGTTCCTGTTCGGTCGCGCACTGCTCGTGCGCACCGTCGCGGAGACGATCGGCACCGACCCCGAGCGGATCGAGGTCACGGCGGTCTGCCCGGACTGCGGTCTCGCGCACGGACGACCACGGGTGCGCTTCGGAGACCGGACCGTCCACGTGAGCGTCTCCCACACCGCCGACGCCTCCGCGGTGGCGGTGTCGATCGAGCACCCCGTCGGTGTCGACGTCGAACGGCTCGACGCGGCCCGGTTCGCCGGCGTCGAGGACGTCGCCCTCACCCCCGCGGAACGGGAGCAGTGGCAGCGGCTGCCGGACCGACGACGCCTCCGGGCGCTCGCCGAGCGTTGGACGGCGAAGGAGGCCGTGACGAAGGCCCTCGGTACGGGCCTCACGACCGATCCCGCGACGATCGACCTCGGGCCGGATGCCGCACCACACGTCACCGAGACCGCGGGCCACCGCTTCGTCATCGACCACCCGGAGCCCGTGCCGGGATTCGTCGTCGCGACGGCCCTCCTGCTCCCCTGACCCGGTTCAGCCGACGGGGAACGGCGGGAGCGCCTCCTGGAAGAGCCACGCGTCGAGGAGCGGCTCGACCGGTGCCGGTGCATGTCGATCGGCCGTCCGGATGAAGTCGTCCGTCGACACGCTCGAGTGCCGGAAGGACGCCACCCAGTCACGCAGGAGGTCGAAGAACGCCTCGTCGCCGAGCAGTCGGCGCACGGCGTGCAGGGCGATCGCGCCCCGCTTGTAGACCCGGTCGTCGAACATGTCCGCGGGTCCCGGGTCGCCGACGACGAGGTCCTGCGGTGCCCGTCGGAGCGCTGCGTAGTGCGCCCGGGCACAGGCGTCGGCGGTCTCGGCCCCGGACTCCTCCGACCACAGCCACTCGGCGTAGCAGGCGAAGCCCTCGTGCAACCAGATGTCCCGCCAGGTGGCGATCGTCAGACTGTTCCCGAACCACTGGTGGGCGAGCTCGTGCGCGATCAACCGTTCCGAACCGCTGACGCCGTCGACGTGGTTGCGGCCGAACACGCTCATCCCCTGCGCCTCGAGTGGGATCTCCAGCACGTCGTCCGTGACCACGACGCCGTAGCTGCCGAAGGGGTAGGGTCCGAAGGCGCGCTCGAAGCACGCCAGCATGTCGACCTGCTCGGCGAAGTCGTGTCGGAACCGCGCCGTGAGGTCGCGCGGCAGGTGTGCGACGACCGGCACCGTGCTCGTCGCGACCCGAGCGCTGACGGCGAGCCGCTGGTACCGGCCGATCTGCACCGTCGCGAGGTAGGCGGCCATCGGTTCGGGCTGCTCGTAGACCCATGTGGTCCGGCTCGCGCGGGCAACGCGCGACACCAGCTCTCCGGGGGCGACGACCGTGTACGCCGACGACGCCGTGACACTGATCCGATAGGACGACTTGTCCGAGGGGTGGTCGTTGCAGGGGAACCAACTCGATGCGCCGCACGGCTGGGACGCCACGATGACGCCGTCCTCGAGTTCCTCCCAGCCGATCTCGCCCCAGGGGCTGCGCACGGGACGGGGCGCACCCGAGTACCGGACGAGCACGGAGAACTCGGCGCCGTCCGCGATGGTGTTCCGGGGCGTCAGCGTGAGCTTGCCCGAGCTGTGCGTCCGCTTCGCCTCGACCCCGTCGACCTGGACACGGGTGACGCGCAGCGCGGCGAGGTCGAGCGAGAACCGCGTGAGCTCCTCCGTCGCGACGGCGGTGAGCCGAGCCGTCCCGGACAGGGCGTTGCGGTCGACGTCGTAGTCGAGCTCCAGCTCGTACCGGACGACGCGGTAGCCACGATTCCCGCTGGAGGGCGTGTAGGGGTCGCCTGCGCTCCGCAGACGGGCGAGAGCCTCCCCCATCAGGACGCGACCTGGGGCTCCCGGTACTCCGCCGTCGTCACCTCGCGCCACGGGCCGATCGGGTTGCCGCTCCACCGGGTGCCCGCCGGGACGCGTTCTCCGCGCATGACGAGCGAGGCCGGTCCGACCGTCGCGTCGTCGTCGATCCGCGCTCCGGGGAGGATGACGCTGTGCGGCCCGAGCGTGGCGCCCGATGCGAGTTCGACCTGATCCATACTCATGATTCGATCATGGAACAGGTGCGTTTGCACAACGCAGCCCCGGTTGACCGTCGCGCCGTCGCCGAGTCGGACGAGGTCCGCCTCCGGCAGCCAGTAGCTCTCGCACCAGACCCCACGACCGATGCGGGCACCGAGCGAGCGCAACCACCAGGTGAGGGCTGGGGTGCCGGTGGCGGGTGCCGCGAACCAGGGTGCCGCGACCATCTCGACGAAGGTGTCGGACACCTCGTTGCGCCAGATGAACGAGGACCAGAGCGGGTGCTCCCCCGTGCGGATCGGGCCGACGATGACCCATTTGGCGACGGTCGTGATCCCGGCCGCGACCGCGCCGGCGGCCAGGAGCACGGCACCGCTGACGGCGATCGCGACACCGAGACCCCAGGTGTCGGCGAACCAGGCGAGGGCGAGGAGCACCAGGAGCGCGATGCCCGTCGTCACCATGACGGGGACGATGCGGCAGAGCTCCCACAGCGCGCGGGCGATCCGGAGCCGGAGCGGCGGGTCGTAGGTGCGGTCGAGATCGGCGTCGGACACCTGCCGCCGGAGCCGCATCGGTGGGCTCCCGAGCCAGGACGAGCCGGACTTGGCCTTCCGCGGTGCGGCCGACAGCACGGCGACGAGGCCGTTCTTGGGGACGTGCATGCCGGGGCCCGCCATGCCGGAGTTGCCGAGGAAGGCGCGCTTGCCGACGGACGCACCGGCGATCCGCATCCACCCGCCACCGAGCTCGTAGGAGGCCACCATCGTGTCGTCCGCGAGGAACGCACCGTCGCCGACGGTCGTCATCCGCGGGAGGAGGAGCACCGTCGACGCCTCCACGTTGCGCCCGACCTTCGCCCCGAGCAGGCGGAGCCAGACGGGCGTGAAGAGGCTCGCGTACAGGGGGAAGAGGAGGGTGCGCGCGGCGTCCAGGAGCCGCTCCGTTGCCCACACCTGCCAACCGACCCGACTGCGCACCGGGAAGTAGCCCTCGCTGAGACCGAGGCCGAGCAGCCGGACCAGGCCGATCGTGCTGATCGCCAGGACGACGAACCACACGAGGGTGGCGACGGGCACCCAGAGGAGCGCGCGCCAGGAGAACTCGAGCAGGCTGGTCGCGCCCGACGCGCCGGCCGCCACGACCGCCGCCGCCAGCACGAAGGCGAGGAACGGCAGCACCGACAGCAGCGCCGATCCCGCGCCGTACGCGAACAGCCAGCGTCGGCGACGCGGGGGTCGTTCGGTCGGCCACACCGGCTTCGCCTTGCCGACGCGGACGGCGGGCGACCCCGACCACAGGTGTCCGGAGGGGACGCGGCCGAAGACGGACGATCCTGGAGCGATCTCCGCACGCTTGCCGATCCGGGTGCCGGCGAGCAGGGTGCTGCGAGCGCCGACCGTGCTCTCGGCGCCGATGTGGACGTGGCCCAGTCGGAGCGTGTCGCCGTCGACCCAGTAGCCGCGGAGGTCGACCTCGGGCTCGATCGACGCGCGCGCCCCGACGGTGAGGAACCCGGTGACCGGCGGCACGCTGTGGAGGTCCGCGTCGGCACCGATCTTCGCGCCGAGCGCCCTGGCGTAGCTCGAGATCCAGGGGGCTCCGGCGAGACTCACCGCGCCGACCGTGTCGGCGACGCGTTCGGCGAGCCAGAGTCGCACATGGACCGAGCCGCCGCGCGGGTAGTCGCCCGGGCGGACGCCGACGAGGAGGAGCTTCGCCGCGATCACGGAGATCGCCATGCGTCCGATCGGGGTGATGACCACGAGGAAGCCGAGGGCGATCCACCACCACGAGACCATGGGGAGGTACGGGACGTCCGCGACGAGGCCGAGGACCCGACTGCCGGCGAGCAGGTACACGAGCCACCGGAGTCCGACGAGGATGAGGAGCGGGACACCCAGGAGGGTCTGTGCCCACTGGGTCGCGAGCGGCGTCGGGAGCACGGGGTCCGCGACGGCCGCTCGGCTGCGACGCTCGGGGCGTCGGCCGTCGAGTTCGGCGGCCATCGCGCCGAGTCGGGGGTGGCCGTAGATGTCGGCGACCGTGAACTCGGCATCGCGGGTGCGGATGAGCGAGACGAGCTGCGCGGCCGCCAGGCTCCCGCCGCCCAGGCTGAAGAAGTTGTCGCTCTCGGCCGTGACCCGGACCCCGAGGACGGCCGTCCACTGCTCGGCGAGCCACGCGGCGGTGCCCGACAGGGTCGAGGCGTCCTCCCCGTCGGCGGCGTCGAGCGGCCACGGCAGCGCGGCCCGGTCGACCTTGCCGGAGGTGCGGGTGGGCAGCTCGCCGACGACCGCGAGGAGCGGGACGAGCGGTGCCGGGAGCTGCTCACGGAGGGTGTCGAGCGCCCGCTCGACGGAGAACCCGTCGCGGTCGGGCACCGCGAGGTACCCCACGAGGACGGCGTTCCCGGCGGCGGTGCGCTGGACGGCTGCTGCCGCACCCGAGACGCCCGGCAGCGCCTGCAGGGCGGCCTCGATCTCTCCGAGTTCCACGCGCCGACCGCCGATCTTCACCTGGTCGTCCGCGCGCCCCTGGAACACGAGTCCTGCGGCCTCGTAGCGGACGAGGTCGCCGCTCCGGTACGCCCGCGACCACCCGATGCTCGGCATGGGCGCATACCGTTCGGCGTCCTTGGCGGGGTCGAGATACCGGGCGAGTCCGACGCCGCCGATGATGAGCTCGCCGACGCCGCCCTCCTCGACCGGGACGCCCTCGGCGTCGACCACGGCGAGGTCCCAGCCGTCGAGCGGCAGTCCGATGCGCACGGGCTGCTCGCCGGTCAACAGCGCGGCGCAGGCGACGACGGTGGCCTCGGTGGGTCCGTAGGTGTTCCAGACCTCGCGACCGTCCACGGCCAGCCGGGCGGCGAGCTCCGGCGGGCAGGCCTCGCCGCCGAAGATGAGCATGCGGATGTTCTCGAGGGATTCGGCGGGCCACATCGCCGCCAGCGTCGGAACCGTCGACACCACGGTGATGCCCTTCGCGGTGAGCCAGGGTCCGAGGTCCATACCGCTGCGGACGAGCGAGCGCGGCGCCGGGACCAGGCATGCGCCGTGTCCCCAGGCGAGCCACATCTCCTCGCAGGACGCGTCGAAGGCGACGGACAGGCCGGCCAGCACACGATCACCGGGGCCGAGGGGTTCCGCCTGGAGGAAGATCCGCGCCTCGGCGTCGACGAACGCGGCGGCAGAGCGGTGCGAGACGGCGACGCCCTTCGGCGTGCCCGTCGAGCCGGAGGTGAAGATGATCCAGGAGTCGTCGTCGAGTCGCGGTGGTTCGAGGACCGGGATCGCCCGGGTGCCCGGGTGGGGTGCCGCGCCCGTCGCGAGTTGCACCCGTTCGGGATCGACGCCGTCATCGGCCGGGTCCTCCGTTCCGCGGCGCGAACGCTCGAAGACACCGCCGTCGACCAGGACGCCGACGACGGCCGCCTCACCGAACACGAGTCGTGCCCGCTCCTCCGGGTCGTCGGCGTCGACGGGCACGTAGGCCGCTCCGGTGAACAGGATCCCGAGGATCCCGAGGTAGAGGTCGCGGGTGCCCGAGGCGATCCGGACACCGACCCGGTCACCGCGCCGGACCCCGGCGGCGAACAGCCCGGCCGCGACCCGCTCCGCGCTGAGGACGAGCTCGCGGTAGCTGAGCGCTCCCTCCGCGTCCTCGATCGCCGAGGCCTCGGGGTGCGACGCGGCGACGTCACGGAGGACGTCGAGGAGGGTGCGCTCGGCCGGTGCGCGCACGCCACCGAGCAGCGCGGGCTGCCGCTCGATGAGGAGGGCGGTGCTGGTGTCGGCGTCCATACGCGATCCCCTGTCGTCCGGCTGTTCAGCGCCGCCAACGGTAGGCAGCGCGCATGGACGGTTGGTGAACACCAGTCAACCGCCAGATGTCGTGGAATCGTCGGCGACGCTCCGTCGGCCCCAGGCATCCTCGGAGGACGCGCGCCTACCATGGCCTGCATGACCATCGACTACTCCGTGCCCCAGGAACGCCAGCTCGTGACCGCCATCCCCGGCCCCCGATCGCTCGCCCTCACGGAACGGCGCCGCCGGGCGGTGTCACGCGGTGCCGGCAACCTCGCGCCGGTGTGGATGGACCACGGCTCCGGCGGCATCCTCGTGGACGTCGACGGCAACCACATCATCGACCTCGGAACGGGCATCGGCGTGACGACCATCGGGCACGCCCACCCCGACGTCGCCGCAGCCGCAGCCGAGCAGGCGACGAAGCTCACGCACACGCTCTTCACCGTGACGCCCTACGAGAACTACCTGCGCGTCGCGGAGAAGCTGTCCGAGATCACGCCGGGCGACTTCGAGAAGCGCTCGATCCTCCTGAACTCCGGTGCCGAGGCCGTCGAGAACGCGGTGAAGATCGCGAAGAAGTACACCGGACGTCGCGCGATCGTCGCCCTCGACCACGCCTTCCACGGACGCACGAACCTGACGATGGCGATGACCTACCGGCCGGCGCCCGAGCGCCTCGGGTTCGGCCCGTTCCCGGGTGAGATCTACAGCGTCCCGCTCTCCTACCCCTTCCGCGACGGACTCGACGGACCGGCGGCTGCCGAGGTGACGATCGACTACATCGAGCGGCACATCGGTGCGAGCGAGGTCGCCGCGTTCTTCGCCGAACCGGTCCTCGGCGACGGCGGCATCGTCATCCCCGCGCCCGGCTACTTCGCGCGCATCAGCGAGTGGTGCACCGAGAACGGGATCGTGTTCGTCGCCGACGAGATCCAGGCCGGCATCGGCCGCACCGGCGCCTGGTACTCGATCGAGCACCACGGCGTCGTGCCCGATCTCATCACGAGCGCCAAGGGCATCGCCGGCGGCTTCCCGCTGTCGGCCGTGACCGGGCGCGCCGAGATCATGGACGCCGTCCAGCCCGGTGGCATCGGCGGCACCTTCGGGGGCAACCCGGTGTCCACGGCGGCCGCGCTCGCGACGTTCGAGGTCATCGAGCGCGAGGACCTGCTGGGCGAGGCCCGTCGGGTGGAGGCGACCCTGCGATCGCTCATGGGCGACTGGGCCGAGCGGTTCGACATCGTCGGCGAAGTCCGGATCATCGGTGCGATGGCCGGCGTCGAGTTGGTCGTCCCCGGCACGAAGCAGCCGCACCCCACGGCACTGCAGACCGTCATCGACGCGGCGATCGCCCAGGGCGTGCTCGTGCTCGACGCCGGCTCCTGGGACTCGGTGCTGCGACTCCTCCCGAGCGCGGTCATGTCCGACGAGCTCCTCCGCGACGCGGTGTCCGTCCTCGAGGACGCCCTGGGGCAGGTCTCCTCCTAGCCGCGGCGGTCGCGCGGGCGGGTCAGTCGACGGTGACGAAGTCGATGAGCTGTTCGACGCGACCGAGGAGTTCCGGCTCGAGGTCGTTGAAGGTCCGGACCTGACCGAGGATGCGCTTCCAGGCCCGGGCGATGTCGGCCTGCGAGTCGTGCGGCCAGCCGAACGCCTGGCAGATGCCCTTCTTCCACTCGATGGAGCGAGGGATGGTCGGCCACTCGCGCAGGCCGACCCTGGCGGGCTTCACGGCCTGCCAGACGTCGACGTACGGGTGCCCGACGATGAGGACGTTCCGGCCGTTCGGTCCGGCCATGACGGCGTCGGCGATCCGCTGCTCCTTCGAGCCGGGAACCAGATGGTCGACGAGGACGCCGACACGGCGGTCCGGGCCCGGCCGGAACTCGGCGAGCGCGGCGTCGAGGTGGTCGACGCCCGCGAGGTACTCGACGACGACGCCCTCCACGCGGAGGTCGTCGCCCCAGACCCGCTCGACGAGTTCCGCGTCGTGGCGACCCTCGACGAAGATCCGGCTCGCGCGAGCCACCCGAGCGGTCGTCTCCACCGCGAAGGAGCCGGAGGCGGTGCGCGCCCGCCCCGTCGGTGCGCGCTTCGGCACGACGAGGACGACGGGTTCACCCTCGAGGAGGAACCCCGCCCCCATGGGGAACACGCGTCGCTTGCCGCGGTAGTCCTCGAGCTCGACCGTCTTCGCCTCGACGCGCGTGATCGCGCCGCAGAAGCCGCCGAGTTCCTCGACCACGAGGTCGGTCACCGCCTCGACCTCACGGGCCACCACGCGGTTCTTCTTCCGCCAGTCCCCCGCGAGGACGTCCTGACCGTACCTGTCTTCGAACACCCGTCAACGCTAACCAACCCTCCGACCTTTCTCAGGACGGCCTCGGCGTGGCGCGGCCGACACGCCGCAATCCAGGCTCGACACGCCGACGCCGTCCTGAGTTGGGGACATGTCGAGCGGTGGGTCGCCTGCAGCGGGAGGGCCTCCTGGCATGCGAAGCCGCCCGGTGCGGAGACACGCCCCGACTAGGCTGCGGCGCGCTCAGCCTCGCGGGCGAGACCGCCGAGCAGGAGCCCGAGCTGGTCGTCCACGGTGCCGGGGTCCTCCGGGTGCCATTGCACGCCGGTGATCGGCAGGGTGCGGTGCTCGATCGCCTCGACGGTGCCGTCGGAGGCCCAGGCGACGGCACGCAGGCCCTCGCCGAGCTCGCCGACCGACTGGTGGTGGGCGCTCTGCACCTGGAGGTGACGGGCACCGAGTCGGAATGCGAGGGCACTCGAGGGGTCGAGCTCGACCTCGTGCGGGGTCATGCTCTCATCGACCGGGACACCCTCGTTGCGGTGGGCGCTGTGCTCACCGAGGTCCTGCACGAGCGTCCCACCGAGGGCGACGTTGATGATCTGGTGACCGCGGCAGATCCCGAGCAGCGGTGTGCCCCGCTCGGCGGCGCGACGGGCGACCGCGAGCTGGGCGCGGTCGGCCTCGGGGAAGTGCTGGCCTTCGGCGCGGTAGCCGGTGGTGCCGCCGTACTGGGCGGGATCGATGTCGGCTCCACCCATGATGACGACGGCGGAGGCCCCGTCGGTCGAGGCGAGGAGTGCTTCGGTGCCGAGGTCGTGCGCGGCCAACCGGGTCACGCGCCAGCCGGCCCGTTCGGCAGCGGCGATGGTCCGTCCGACGAGGATCTGCACGTACTCGTGGTACGCCTGGTCGTCCTCACGGAACCTGGTGACCTCGACGAGCGCCAGCATGGGTGAGACGTGTCCTTGCATGATGCTCCTTCCAGGGGTTCCGTGAGGTGACTCGACCAGTCTCGCCGGGCAGATGCCCTCGCGCGAGTGGCCGCGTCATGGTCGGTAACAGAGTCCGTCACGGTCGGTGACAGCGTCACGGTCGGTGTCGGCGAAGCCCCGTCACCGCCGTATAGCACAGCTCTGGTTCGGTGCGCTCGCTGGGAGCCCGCTGTAGAGATGTCGAGGGCCCGGACCTAGACTCGGAACCGAGCCGCGGGGTGGGGCTCCAGGGTCCGAACGAGTGACGAGGTGGCCGATGCGGGTTCGCTGGGCGGTATCGATCTGGGCGTTCTGCGTGGCCGTGCTCCTCGGAGCGGGAGCCACCGCCGCCTGGGCGGAGAGCCCGGTGCAGCTCGGGGCCGGGCGCGTGAGCGACAGCGCGGGTGTCCTCAGCAGCGGTGAGGTCACCGAGGTCACGACGGCCGTCGACGACCTGGCCGCGGATCACGGCGTCGACCTCTGGGTGGTCTACGTACCGACCTTCACCGACCCGAGTGACGCCGAGTCCTGGGCGAACCAGACCGCGAAGGACAACAACCTCGGACCGAACCAGTACCTGCTGGCCGTGGCGACCGAGGACCGCGCCTACTACCTCTCCGGCGACTCCAGCGGACCGGTGAGCGGCGATCAGCTGACCGAGATCGAGCAGCAGCGCATCCTGCCGCAGCTGCGTGACGACGACTGGGCCGGCGCCGGCGTCGCTGCCGCCGAAGGCCTGGGCGCCGCCGTCGGCGGCGGGTCGATCGGAGGCACCGGTGGCGGCTCAGGGGGCTCGGCCGGTTGGTTGACCATCCTGCTGATCGTGGTCGTCGCCGTCGTGGCCGTCATCCTCCTGGTCGTCTTCCTCCGCCGGCGCCGCGCTGCGAACGGCGACGGCGCGGTGACCGCGGGCCAGCAGGGGGCACCGGTCGACCCGCTGACCACCGCCCCGATCCCCGAGCTCGAACGACTCGCCGGCAGTGCGCTCGTCCAGACCGACGACGCCGTCCGGACGAGCGAGGAGGAGCTCGGCTTCGCCACCGCCTCCTACGGCGAACCGGCCACGGCCGCGTTCACCGCCGCCCTCGCCGGAGCGAAGGACGACCTCGCACACGCCTTCGCGCTCAAGCAGCGGCTCGACGACGCCGAGCCGGACACCGAGCAGCAACAGCGCGACTGGAACCTCCAGATCATCCGGCTCTGCGAGCACGCGAACCACGTGCTCGATGAACAAGCAGCCTCCTTCGACGAGCTCCGCGCGCTCGAGAAGAACGCACCCGCCGCGGTCGAGGAGCTGCGAGCCAGGGCGGCCGCGGCCGGACCGACGGTGACGGCCGCGCAAGACGCGGTGCGCGCCCTGCAGACGCGCTACAGCCCCGACGCCCTCATCACCGTGATCGACAACCCGGCGCAGGCGACGGAGCGTCTCGCCTTCGCCACCGCGGCGATCTCGGACGCAGCTGCACGGCTCGCCGCCGGAGACTCGGGCGAGGCCGCCGTCGGCATCCGAGCCGCCGAGGAAGCGCTCGACCAGGCCACCCAGCTCACCGGGGCCGTGAAGCGGCTGCAGGCCGACCTGACGACCGCCGAGCAGCACCTCGCCGCCCGACTGGCCGAATTGGACGGAGACGTCGCCGCGGCTGGCGGCCAACCGGACCCGACCGGCACCCTCGCCGCGGCGGTCGCGAGCACCACCGCGACGGTCTCCCAGGTTCGCGGCGCGCTCGGCGCACCGAACAACCCGATCGCCCTCCTCGCCCGCCTGGATGCGGCGAACACGCAGATCGACGGTGCTCTCCAAGGGGTGCGCACCGCGGCGGAGCAGCGACAGCGCGCCGCAGCCGCCCTCGGACAGACCCTGCAGACGGCGGGCGCGCAGGTGTCGGCTGCAGAGGACTTCATCGTCTCGCGGCGCGGAGCCGTCGGCCCGGAGGCCCGGACGCGCCTCGCCGAAGCCGGCCGCACCCTCGTGCAGGCCCAGGGCCTCGCCGCCAACGACCCGACGCAGGCGCTCTCCCTCGCCCAGCGCGCCAACTCGCTCGCGAGTCAAGCGGTGCAGCTCGCCCAGGCCGACCTCGGGCAGTTCCAGAGCCAGTCGGCGGGCGGACTCGACGGCATGTTCGGCGGCGGCCAGGGGCAGCAGGGCGGCAACGGGATGCTCGGTGCCGTCCTCGGCGGCATCCTGATCAACTCCGTCCTCGGCGGCGGCGGGTCCCGTTCCGGCGGCGGCATGTTCGGCGGCGGAGGATCGAGCGGCGGCATGTTCGGCGGCGGCTCCGGTCGCTCACGCAGCGCCGGCAGCTTCGGTGGCGGCGGCACCCGTTCCCGACGCGGCGGCGGTCGCTTCTGATCCGCGGCACCACCCACCTCATCACCAGACACCGACCGACACGACCCAGCAGGACACGAGAGAGGAACCACACCATGGCAGAGAAGCAGTCCATCTTCGGACGCATCGCCCAGCTGACCAAGGCCAACATCAACGCGCTGCTCGACTCCGCCGAGGACCCGCAGAAGATGCTCGACCAGATGGTCCGGGACTACACGAACTCGATCGCCGACGCCGAGAGCGCGATCGCCGAGACGATCGGCAACCTCCGGCTCCTCGAGCAGGACCACCAGCAGGACGTCGAGGCGGCCTCCGAGTGGGGCACCAAGGCGCTGGCCGCGAGTCGCAAGGCCGACGAATACCGTCAGGCGGGCAACGCCGCGGACGCCGACAAGTTCGACAACCTCGCGAAGATCGCGCTCCAGCGCCAGATCGGCGCCGAGAACGAGGCCAAGCAGGCCGAGCCGCAGCTGGCCTCGCAGACGAAGGTCGTCGAGCAGCTGAAGAACGGCCTCAACGGCATGAAGACGAAGCTCGAGCAGCTGAAGACGAAGCGCAGCGAGCTCGTCGCCCGGGCCAAGACCGCGGAGGCCCAGCGCAAGGTCGCGGATGCGGTCGGCAGCATCGACATCATGGACCCGACGAGCGACCTGAGCCGCTACGAGGACAAGATCCGCCGCGAGGAGGCGAAGGTGCTCGGCCAGCAGGAGCTCGCCGCGTCGAGTCTCGACGCGCAGTTCAACGACCTCGAGGACCTCGGCGAGCTGACCGAGGTCGAGGCCCGCCTCGCCGCGCTGAAGGGCGGCGGTTCCGCGTCTCCCGCGATCGAGTCCTCCGGCCCCGAGTACACGCCGAACGCCGGCCAGTAGTGCCGATCCGACGGGCCCTCGGGACCTCCCGAGGGCCCGTCGCCCTCGCCCCCTCGCACCACCTCCAGGAAGGCACCGCATGACGAAGTTCGTCGTCGTCCCCCAGTGGCAGGGCTCCGGTTCGTCCAGGGCCATGCAGTTGATCGATGGAGCCGAGGCGATCCGTGGCGACCTGCCCACGGCGGCCACGACACTCGTCCACGTGCCGACGGAGGCCGGCGAGGCCCTCGACACCGACATCCGGCGCGCCAGTTCCCTCGTGACGACCGCGGAACTCCAACGTCAGGCGCTCGTCGGGATCGACGAGCCCGTCATCACCATCGGTGGGGACTGCGGCGTCGAACTCGCGTCGGTCGGTGAGGCCCTCCGACGCGACCCCGGCATCGCCGTCGTCTGGTTCGACGCCCACGGCGACCTCAACACCCCGCTCAGCTCGCCGTCCGGGTCGTTCAGCGGCATGGTCGCCCGAGCACTGACCGGCGAAGGCGCCGCGATGCTCCTGCCCGAGGCCCCACTCGATCCCGCCCGGCTCGTCCTCGTGGGGGTGCGCGACCTCGACGACGGTGAACTCGCCCACATCGAGGAGCGTGGCATCCCCATGGTCTCCTCGGTGATGACGAGCGCCGCCGAGGTGGTCGCCGCCGTCGAGGCGACGGGCGCCGACCGCGTCTACCTGCACGTGGACGTCGACGTCCTCGACCCCGCCGTCATCGCCGGCGTCAGCTCGGCCGTCCCCTTCGGTCTCGAACTCGGCACCCTGCTGGACTGCATCACCGCGCTCCGCGCGCGGTTCGGCTTCGCCGGGGCCGGCGTCACGGGCTTCTCCCCCGGTTCCCCCGACGCCGCAGCCGACGACCTCGGCACCATCCTCCGCATCATCGGCGCGATCAGTCGCGAACCGAAGCCCGACAGCACCAACCCGACAGGAGTCACCCCATGAGCCGTACCGTCGATCTCGTCGTCATCGGAGCCGGACCCGTCGGCGAGAACGTCGCCGACTACGCCCACAAGAGCGGTCTGAGCGTCGTCATCGTCGAGAGCGAACTGGTCGGCGGTGAGTGCTCCTACTGGGCCTGCATGCCGTCCAAGGCCCTCATCCGATCGGGCGCCGCCCTGCGTGCCGCCAAGCGCACGGGTGGAGCCATCCCCGAGGACACCGCGCTCGACCCGCTCAAGGTCCTCGCGCGACGGGACTCGTTCACGAGCGACTGGTCGGACGACGGCCAGGTCGAGTGGCTCCAGGGCGCCGGCATCGAGCTGGTGCGTGGGCACGGTCGACTGACCGGCGAGCGCGAGGTCACCGTGACGGCCGCCGACGGCTCGACGACCGTGCTCACGGCGACGCACGCCGTCGCGGTCTGCACCGGATCCGCCGCGCTCCTGCCCGACATCGCGGGGCTGGCGGCGGTGGAGCCATGGACGAGCCGCGAGGCCACGAGCGTCCAGACCCTGCCAGCGTCCGTCGCCTTCCTCGGTGGCGGCGTCGTCGCCGTCGAGCTCGCGACGGCCTACCGCTCACTCGGGGTCGACGTCACGCTCGTCGCCCGCAGTGGCCTGCTCGGCAACACCGAACCGTTCGCCGGCGAGCTCGTCGAGTCCTCCCTGCGTGAGCTCGGCGTGACGATCGTGCACGCCTCCCCCACCGCCGTCTCCCGGGCCGCCGACGGTGCCGTCACGCTCGAGTTCGACGATCGGGACGCGGTGACGACGGCGGAACTCGTCGTGGCCACCGGCCGGACGCCACGGACGGACGACCTCGGGCTCGAGACCGTCGGCCTGGAACCGGGTGCCTGGATCGAGGTCGACGATCAGCTCCTCGCCCACGGCAGCGACTGGCTGTACGCCGTCGGCGACGTCAACCACCGGGCACTCCTGACGCACCAGGGCAAGTACCAGGCACGCGCCGCGGGCGCGGTCATCGCGGCACGGGCGAACGGCGAGGACGTCGACACCAGCCCGTGGAGCGACCACGCGGCGACCGCCGACCACCGTGCCGTGCCGCAGGTCGTCTTCTCCGAACCGGAGGTCGCCGCCGTCGGACTCACGGCCGCGCAGGCCGAGGCGGCGGGGATCGACCACCGGGTGGTCGACTACGACCTCGGTGGCATCGCGGGCTCGAGCCTCCACGCCGACGGCTACACCGGGCAGGCGAGGATGGTCGTCGACGAGGAGCGCGGCGTGATCATCGGGATGACCTTCGTGGGTCAGGACGTCGCCGAACTCGTCCACGCGGCGACGATCGCCGTCGTGGGTGAGGTGCCGCTGCACCGCCTCTGGCACGCGGTGCCGTCCTACCCGACGATGAGCGAGATCTGGCTGCGACTCCTCGAGACCTACCGGAGCGGTGCGTGACCCGTCCCGGCGACGTCGACGAGCCGCGGAGCCGTCGTTCCGGCGGCCCGTGGCTCGACTCACCCCTGAGCCGGATCGGGTACTGGTACGCCACGCTCACCGGGCTCGTCTGGGGCGCACTCTGGAGCACCGGTCCGGTCGAACGGCGGGGCGGGATGATCGTCTTCCGCGGGATGCCGTCGTGGACGTTCGGCCGAGGTGGCTCATGCGTCGGCGGGGTGTACCTCACCGACCGGAACGTGTCGACCCGGGTGCTCGAACACGAGGCGGTGCACAAGCGGCAGTGGCAGCGGTACGGCATGCTCTTCCCGCTGATGTACGCGATCGCCGGTCGTGATCCGCTCCGGAACCGGTTCGAGATCGAAGCCGGTCTCGAAGCGGGAGGCTACCTGCCGAAGCGCCGCTGACGAGCGTCGCGGCGTCCGTGCGAGTGTCGTGCTCGGTGCGAGGTCGTGTCAGTGCGATGCGCGCTCGACCGAGCTCGAGCGCTGACGTGCGCCGATGCTCGCCAGGGTCATCCTGAGGTCGTTCCGGAGACCCGTGAGGTGCTCCGTCTCGCCGCCGATCCACACGTGGTAGTCGGCCGCGTCGTGTCCGTCGACGTCGAGCATCTCGCTCGCCCAGGCCCGGGTCGCTCGCGCGACGGCCTGACCGCGTGCGCACCGGCTGCCCGTTCCGGGTTCCCCCGAACGCGCTGCGCGGACGAGCCACGTCACGACGACGCGTCCCGGCGAGTCGAGGGTGGTGATCGACGCGGCGTCGTCGACCTCGACGAACACCTGACCGCGGGCGCAGATGGGGAGCAGCGCGAGGACCTCGGCCAGCTCGCCGACCGACGACTCGTCGCCCGCGAGCAGCACGTGGCGTGCGTCCGCGACGGCGAACTCCGCCGGATCCTCGAAATAGCTCACGCGATCAGTATAGGCGAGCCTAAGCTCACTTCGATCCCCTGCGCAGGGTCTTCCAAGGCGGCGGAGCACATCACGATCCGATCACTCTGTGACGCCCCCTGACACCGTGGCTGGCACCACACACGTCGACTGGGTACGCTCGCTGGAGCCCCAGCGATGCGGCTTTCCGGACGCGGTCCAGTATTCACGCGGCCCAGGCGGGAATGCCCGCTGCCCGGAACCGGTTGTGCGTCTCCAGATGCCGGCCACTCCAGCATCCCCGAAAGGACCTCCATGCGTCATCGTCAGCTGCGTCGTCAGCTCCTCACCGCCGCGATCGCGGTCACCGGCGCCGCCCTCGTCCTCACCGGCTGCGCAGGCCCGGCCGCGACGCCGACGCCCGACGCCGACGCGACCCTGCGGGTCGGTCTCGTCCTGGAGCCCTCCGACCTCAACATCCGCACCACCTCCGGCGCCGCGCTCGACCAGATCCTCATCGACAACGTCTACCAGGGCCTCGTGTCCCGCACCGAGGACAACCAGATCGTCGACACGCTCGCGAAGAGCCACGACATCAGCGCCGACGGTCTCACCTACACCTTCGTCCTCCGCGACGGCGTGACCTTCCACGACGGCGCCGCCCTGACCGCGGCCGACGTCGTCGACTCCATCACCCAGGTGCAGCAGGACCCGACCTTCGTCGACAACGTGGCGCTCCAGAAGGTCGCCTCGATCACGGCCGTCGACGACTCGACCGTGCAGTTGCAGCTCACCTCGCCCGACTCCAACCTGTTGTGGACCCTGACCGGACGCGCAGGACTCGTGCTGGAGTCGGGCGCCACCAACGACCTGTCGACGACCGCCAACGGCACCGGGCCGTTCACCTTGAAGACCTGGAAGCAGGGCGACAGCATCACCTTCGACCGGAACGCGAAGTACTGGGGCGACGCTCCGAAGGTCAAGGAGGTCGTCTTCAGCTACATCCCCGACGCCTCCTCCGCCGTCAACGCCACCCTCGCCGGCGAACTCGACGTGCAGACGGCGCTCGACGCGAACCTCAAGGACCAGATCACCCGCGCCGACGGGTTCAGCATCACCGAGGGCAAGACGACCGACAAGTACACCCTCGCCTTCAACAACCAGCGCGCTCCCCTGAACGACCCCCTCGTCCGGCAGGCGCTCCGCTCCGCCATCGACCACGCCGCGATCGTCGAGGCCGTCGGCGGCGCCGCGGTCGAGCAGTACGGACCGATCCCCGAGCTCGACCCGGGCTACGAGAACCTCAGCGAGCTCGTGAAGTACGACCCGGAACAGGCGAAGGCGCTCCTCGCCCAGGCCGGCCAGGAGAACCTGTCCCTGACGCTCACGATCCCGAGCTTCTACGGCACCTCGGTGGCCAACGTCCTGGTGTCCGAGTTCAAAGCCATCGGCGTCACCCTCACCGTCAAGAGCGTCGAGTTCCCGACCTGGCTGAACGACGTCTACACGAACAAGGACTACGACCTCAGCTACGTGAACCACGTCGAGGCACGCGACTTCCAGAACTGGGCGAACCCGAACTACTACTTCGGCTACGACAACGCGCAGGTCCAGTCGCTCTATGCTGAATCCGTAGCGGCGACCGATCCGGCCGTCGCAGCCCAGAAGCTCAAGGAGGCGGCGTACCTCGTGTCGAAGGACAACGCCGCCGACTGGCTCTACACCGCGATCACCCTCACGGTGGTGCGCGACGGCGTGACCGGCTTCCCCGTGGACTCGGTCAACTCGCGCATCAACCTGGCGAAGGTCGCCGTGACCGGGTGACCCGCTTCATCCTGACGAGGCTGGTACTCCTCCTCGTCGGGCTCCTCGCCGCGAGCGCCCTGATCTTCTTCACCATCAGGGTGCTCCCGGGCGACGTCGCCCAGGTCATCGCAGGAACGGACGCGACGCCCGAAGCGGTCGCCGCGATCCGTGAACAGTTGGGACTCGGCCAGCCCGTCCTCCTGCAGTACCTCGACTGGATCGGCGGGTTGCTCCGCGGCGATCTC
Source organism: Plantibacter sp. (assembly GCF_059073635.1). Classification (NCBI taxonomy): domain Bacteria; kingdom Bacillati; phylum Actinomycetota; class Actinomycetes; order Micrococcales; family Microbacteriaceae; genus Plantibacter; species Plantibacter sp. The sequence goes on from NZ_JCACOF010000010.1 coordinate 233,237, forward strand.
GGGAACTCGCTCATCACGGGCACCCCCGTCGCCAGCGAACTCGCCCAGAAGGCGCAGGTGACCGTCCCGCTCGGCATCATGGCCCTCGTGATCGCCCTCGCGTTCAGTGTGCCGCTCGGGGTGTTGGCGGCCGTCCGGCGCACCCGCGCGACGGGCGTCGTCATCTCCTTCGCGTCGCAGGGGCTCGCCGCCGTCCCGGTCGTCTGGGCCGGCATGATGCTCGTGCTCCTCTTCGCCGTCGTACTCGGTTGGCTCCCGGCGCAGGGCTTCCCGCGCGCGGGCTGGAACGATCCGCTGGCGGCGATCCGCGCCCTCCTCCTCCCGGCACTCACGATCGGCGTCGTCGAGGGCGCGGTCCTGCTGCGCTTCGTCCGTTCCGCCGCCCTCGACGCGATCGGCCAGGACTACGTCCGGACGGCGGCGGCGAAGGGGCTGACCCGTTCGCAGGCACTCATCCGCCATGGGCTGCCGAACGTGGCGCTCTCGGTCGTCACCGTGCTCGGGCTCCAGATCGCCGGGCTCATCGTCGGCAGCGTCATCATCGAACAGCTCTTCACGCTGCCCGGCATCGGGCGCATGCTCGTCGCCGACGTCGGCAACCGCGACCTCGTGAAGGTGCAGGGCGAGCTCCTCGTCCTCACCGGGGTGGTCCTCGTGATCGGTGCCGTCGTGGACGTCGTCCACCGTCTCGCAGACCCCCGACTCCGAGAACGGGAGCGGACCACATGACCGCCCGTCAGGATCACCCGCGTCGGCGCGCGGCATCAGGCGGACTCCGCACGCTCGTGTCCGGCCCGGCCGGCGTGTTCGGGCTCGTCGTGGTCGCCCTGCTCCTCCTGAGCGCCGGCGTCTCCTTCCTCTGGACGCCGTACGACCCCCAGCTCACCGATCCGTTCGCGAAGTGGCTGGCTCCGTCGCCGGCCCATCTGCTCGGCACGGACGAGGTCGGACGCGACATCTTCAGCCTGCTGCTCGTCGGTGCGCGGGTGACCGTGGCCGTCGCGATCGGTTCCGCAGTCGTCTCGACGGTCATCGGGGTCGCCCTCGCCGCCCTCGGTTCGCTCACGCGGCGCTGGGTCCGGGAGACGGTCGCGGTGCTGATCGACATCCTCATCGCGTTCCCCACACTGCTCATCGCCATGATGATCGCCTCGGTCTTCGGCGGCTCGCTGTGGGTCGTCATCTGGGCGGTGGGCATCAGCTTCGGCGTGAACATCGCCCGGGTGACCCGCCCCGAGATCCGCCGGGTCTCGCACAGCGAGTACGTGCTCGCCGGCAAGGCCGCCGGTCTCGGACCGGTGAGGAACCTGACGCGGCATCTGCTGCCGAACGTCGCACCGGTGTTCATCGTCCAGCTGTCGTGGTCGATGGCGGTCGCGGTGCTCGCCGAGGCGGGCCTGTCGTACCTCGGCTACGGCGCCCCCTCCAGTGTCCCGTCCTGGGGTCGGATGCTCAGTGAACTGCAGACCTACCTCGCCGTGCACCCGCTGTCGGTGCTGTGGCCGGGGCTCGCCATCACCATCACCGTCCTCGCCCTGAACCTGCTGGGCGACGCCCTCCGGGACGCGACCGATCCGACCCTCGGTCGCCGGGGACCCGCCTCGACCCCCACCTCGCCCCAGGGGGTGACCGCATGAGTCTCGACGTCCAGGACCTCGTCGTCACGCTCGGCGGCCGCCGGGTCGTCGACGGCGTGAGCTTCAGCGTGCCGGCGGGCGCACGGTTCGGCCTCATCGGCGAGTCCGGATCCGGGAAGTCGCTGACGGCGCTGGCGATCCTCGGACTGCTCCCGGACGGCGCCTCGGTGAGCGGCAGCATCCGCTGGCAGGGCGAGGAACTCCTCGGCCGCGACGACCGCGAACTCGCGCGGATCCGCGGGCGTGAGATCGGGATCGTGTTCCAGGAACCTCGGACGGCGCTCAACCCGATCCGCACCATCGGACGCCAGATCGGCGAGCCGCTGCGCATCCACGAGGGGCTGTCGAAACGGGAGGCGCTCGACCGGGCCGTCGAACTCGCCGCGCGGGTCCGTCTGCCCGACCCCGAGCGCATCGTCCGGCGGTACCCGCACCAGCTGTCGGGCGGGCAACGCCAGCGGGTCGCGGCCGCCATCGCCCTCGCCTGCGGACCCTCCCTGCTCATCGCGGACGAGCCGACCACGGCGCTCGACGTCACCATCCAGTCGGAGATCCTCGGCCTCTTCGAGCGTCTCGTGAGCGAGACCGGGGCGTCCCTCGTCTTCATCACCCACGACCTCGCGGTCCTCTCCCGGATCGCCAGTGACGCCGTGGTGCTCGCGCAGGGGAAGGTCGTCGAGGCCGGGCCGGTGGCCCAACTGCTGTCGATGCCGGTGTCGCCCGTGACGCAGCGGCTGTTGGCCGCCGCGAAGACCATGAGCTGGAAGGGCGAGGACGATGACTGAGCCGCTGCTCCACGCCCAGGGGCTCGGACGGGTCTACACCAACCCGCGGGAGTCGCTCTTCCAGCGCCCGAGCCGCACCGTCGCGCTCCACCCGAGCGACCTCGTCGTCGCCCCCGGTGAGGCCGTCGGCATCATCGGCGAGTCGGGGTCGGGCAAGTCGACGCTCGTCCGCCTCCTGCTCGCCCTCGACACCCCGAGCTCCGGGACGGTCGCGTTCGACGGCCGTCCCGGTCAGCGCCGCGGCGAGCGCCAGGAGTCTGCACTGGTTCCGTCGACAGACGGGCGTGGTGTTCCAGGACCCGTACGCGTCGCTCGACCCGCGCATGAGCGTCGGGCGGATCGTCGCCGAGCCGCTCTCGGCGCTCGGGATCGAGGGCGACCACCGTTCCAAGGTCCGCGCGGTGCTCCGGCTCGTCGGGCTCGACGCCGACGCGGCCGACCGCTTCCCGCACGAGTTCTCGGGTGGTCAGCGCCAGCGCATCGCCCTCTCGCGCGCGATCGTCCACCGCCCGCGCCTCCTCGTCGGCGACGAACCGCTCAGCGCGCTCGACGTCACCGTCCGCGCGCAGATCCTCGAGTTGCTCGGCGGGCTGCGGCAGGAGCTCGGGCTGGCGATCGTGCTCGTCTCACACGACATCGGCGTGGTGCAGCATCTCTGCGACCGGGTCGTCGTCATGCGCGACGGGGCGATCGTCGAAGAGGGTCCGGTCGCCAAGGTCCTCAGTCGGCCCTCGCATCCGTACACGACCCAGTTGCTCGCCTCGGTCCCCCGCCTCTGACGCCGTCCCGGTCCCTGAGCCCGTCGAGCGGCCTCAGGCCGGCGGGTCCGCCAGGCGCCGGTGCCGGCGCAGGGCCGCGCGCTGGCTCGGTGACTCACCGTGCAGGACGAGCCCCACGATCCACAGGACGACCCGCGTCGCCGTCACGACCGGCAGCGGGATCGGGCCGAGATGGGCGGTGCGGAGCCCGAGGATGCGGCGGTACTCGGGTGGGATCGTCGCGACGGCGCCCGCGAAGAGGATCCCGTAGGCGGGGAGCAGCGAGCGGTCGAGCGGCGGTCGACGGAGGAACGCCAGGGTCTCGTCCACCCGCGGGCCGCCGGTCAGGTCGCCGGCGTCGAGGTACACGCGCAGCTGTCGGGCCAGCTCAGCCTCGGAGCGGGGCGGGTCGACGACGCCCATGAGTTCGCCCGCGAGTGCCCAGTCGGCCACATAGGCGTCCGCACCACCGGGGATCCGACCGCCCCAGGTCTGTCGCACGCTCAGGAAGGCGTCGGTGAACGCCAGGTGCACCCAGCGCAGGAGGTCCGGGTCGTTGGCCGCGTACGGGCGCACCACGCCATGGGCGTCGAGGTATTCCCCGACGACGCGTTCGTGGAGCTTGAGCACATAGTCGCTCGTCCGACGGGCCGTGTCACGGTCGCCGTAGGTGACGGTGAAGATCCAGCGGATGGTGCCGTCGAGCCGTCCGAGGGGGTCCTCCCGGTACCGGGACCAGTCGTGCACGCCGGCGAGCGCCCCGGGGTGGGCCGCCTGCAGGAGGAGCGCCCGGATGCCGGCGACCATGGTCTCGACACCGCCGTGCACCGTCCAGGCCGCGGAGTCGGGCGTGAAGAACCCCGCGTCGGTGCCGTCCTCGAGATCGAGCGTCCACTGCGGCGGGCGGTCCTGCTCCACCGCGAAGACCGCGAGGATGCGTGAGCGGAGCCCGGCGAGCAGTCGGGTGCGCAGGCGGGAGACCGGTCGCCGTCCGGTGCCGACATCCACCACTCGATCGTCCTCCACTCGCCGTCACGACGAGCCTACGTCGGGATGCCGGTGGCCCCACCCGTAGGGGGATCATCTCCTCTATTCCGGCCCCTGAGCCTGTCGAAGGGCGCCTCGGCAGGGCCCCGGTCACCGGGCGGGCTTGCGCGCTTCGATGAGGGTTCGGGAGGAGTGCGCGACGAACGGGCCGTCCTCCTGCAGGGAACGGTGCAGCTCCTGCAGGCGGTCGAGGTACCGCGCGGAGGTGAATCCGGGCACCATCCAGATCACCTTGCGCAGGAACCAGATGATCGCACCGACGTCGTGGAACTCGATCCGCAGCCGTTCGGTCCGCAGCTCCACGATCTCGAGTCCGGCGGCGCGGGCACCGTCGGCCTCGTCGTCAGGGTGACGTGCTCGACGGACGGCTTCGGGCTGCGGGCCGAGGAAGGCCTCGACGAGTTCGAACACGCTCGCCGGTCCGACGTGCTGGGCGAGGTAGCTTCCTCCTGGCGCGATCACCCGCGCCACGTCGCTCCAGTCCACGGCGACGGGATGCCGGCTCGACACGAGCGCGAACGAGCCGTCCGCGAACGGCAGTGGAGCACCCTCCTCCGTGCGAACGACGACGACGCCCCGCGGGTGCAGGCGGGCGGCGGCTCGGGCGAGGTTCGGTGGCCAGGACTCGGTGGCGGCGGCGAGCGGCGGAAGCACCGGCGCCGTGTCGAGCACCTCTCCCCCGCCGGTCTCGAGGTCGAGCGACGACGGGACGTCGGCCAGACGTCTCCCCAGCAGTTCGGAGAACCGCCAGGAGGGGCGCTCCTCACTGGCCCGGCCGTCGAGCCAGGAGAAGTCCCACCCGTCGACCGAGGCGGCGTCGGCCTCGGCGACGAGGTCGTCGAACGATCGTGACATGGTCTCCTCCGTGCGTGGCTCCGTGGTCGGTGCGCTCATCCGACGGCCTCGAACCGGCTCGGATCGAGCCGCTCGACGTCGAACCGCGGCACCGCGTCGAGCAGCTCCCGAGTGTACGCGTGCTGCGGATGCCCGAGGACGGCCGAGGCCGGGCCCGACTCGACGACGCGCCCGGTCGACAGCACCGTCACCTCGTCGGCGATCTGCCGGACGAGACCGAGGTCGTGCGAGATGAACAGGTAGCTGAGCGCGTGCTCGTCCCGGAGGTCGAGGAGCAGTTCGACGATCTGCGCCTGCACCGAGACGTCGAGCGCCGAGGTGGGCTCGTCGAGGACGAGGACCGACGGCGCGAGGACGAGCGTCCTCGCGAGTGCGACCCGCTGGCGCTGACCGCCCGACACCTCCCGTGCACGACGCCCCAGCGCACTCGTGGGGAGGGCGACCTGGTCGAGGATGGTCGCGACGCGGCGGCGACGTTCGTCGGCGCTCCGCACCCCGTGGATCCGCAGGGGCTCCTCGATGATCTGTCCGACGGTGTAGCGCGGATCGACCGCCGAGAGCGGGTTCTGGTAGACCAGCTGGAGGTCGCGCGCGAAGGGGTTGGCGACGGCGTTGTCTCGTGGCAGCTCCCGGCCGGCCACCCGCACCGACCCGTCGTCGAAGGCGGTGAGCCCGGCGACGATGCGGGCGAGCGTCGATTTGCCCGACCCGGACTCGCCCACGAGCGCGTGGATCGAGCGCGGGCGGAGGACGAGCGAAGCCTCGTCGAGTGCGGGCGGCGTCTGGGGATCGCGCCCGTACCGTTTCGACACGTGCGACACCTCGACCACGGCGGGTGGCACGATCGTCTCGCCGCGCTGCTCCGCCTGCACCTGCTCGGCCGCAGCGCGGATGCGTTCCCGGTAGCGCAGCGGCGACGACGCGGGTGAGTCCGAGAGCAGCCCCACCGTGTAGGGGTGCTGCGGTGCGAGCAACACCTCCTCGGCCGGACCGGACTCGCGGACGTTCCCGTCCTGCAGGACCACGATCGCGTCGCTGCGCTCCTGCGCCAGCGCCAGGTCGTGGGTGATGAAGAGGATCCCGAGCCCGAGCTCCTGCCGGAGGCCGTCGAGGAGGTCGAGGATGCGCCGCTGGACGGTCACGTCGAGCGCGGACGTCGGTTCGTCGGCGATGAGCAGCTTGGGCCTCGCCGCGATGGCGATCGCGATGAGCACCCGCTGCAACTGCCCGCCGGAGAGCTCGTGCGGGTAGGACCGCACGCGGGCCGAGGCCTGACGGATGCCCACGTGCTCGAGCAACTCGATCACGCGCGCGGGGACCTCCGAGCGCGGGGTGTCGCCCGCCACCTGGACCGCCTGGGCGATCTGCACGCCGATCCGCTGCAGCGGGTCGAGTGAACTCAGCGGATCCTGCGGGATGAAACCGAGCGTCGAGCCGCGCAGGGGGCGCCACTGCTTCCGGGAGAAGTCGGCGACCTCGTGTCCGGCGACCGCGACCCGACCGGCGGTGACCGAGCCGTTGCCCGGGAGGAGTCCCGCGACCGCCCGGGCGATCGTGCTCTTCCCCGAACCGGACTGACCCACGAGCGACACCGTCTCGCCGCGGCCGACCTGGAACGACACGTCGCGCACCGTGTCAGTCGGCCCCCTCGAGCCACGCGTCCGGTACCCGACGGCGAGCCCGTCGACGAGCAACGGCACCGGAGCCGCGTCGACGACGTGGAGTGAGCTGTGCTGCAGGGCTGCCTGGTTCATGCGGTGGTCCTCTCGCGGGTGAGCTGGCTGAGACGGCTGATGGCGAGCACGGTGACGGCGATCACGAGGCCCGGGACGACGACGAGCCACGGCGAGGACACGACGTACTGACGACCCTCGGAGACGAGCAGGCCCCACTCCGGGTCGGGCGGTGGGGCTCCGTACCCGAGGAAGCTGAGCGAGGAGATCCAGATGATGGCGAGGCCGAACTGGAGGGCCGTGAGCGACAGCACCGCGGAGTACGAGTTCGGGAAGACGTGCTTCGCGAGGACGTACGCCCGCGAACCGCCGAGATGGTGACTCGCCTCGACGAACGGCAGGTCCTTCACCGTCAGCACCTCGGAGCGCATGATCCTGGTGAACGCCGCGATCGAGGAGATCCCCACGGCGACGGCCGCGTTCAGGGTGCCGAAGCCGAGCGCCACGACGACGACCATCGCGAGGAGCAGCCCGGGGATCGAGAGCAGCACGTCGACGATCCGGCTGATGACGGCGTCGACGAGACCGCCGAACGACGCGGCGACGAGCCCGAGGACCGTGCCGGCGCCGAGACCGATGAGGACGGCGACCGCCGAGCCGAGCAGGGTCCGACCGGTGCCGTGGATCACCCGCGACAGCAGGTCGCGACCGAGGGAGTCGGTTCCGAACCAGTGCGCGACCGATGGTGCGGCGAGCGCGTTGGCGTCGTCGGGCTCGAGCGGGTCGTACGGCGTGAGGAGGCCGGGTGCGATCACGGACACGAGGACGAGACCGACGACGATGATCGCCAGGACGTCCGCGACCCCGAGGCGGCCGAGGAGTCGACGGAACGCGTCCGGTCCGTCGTCGGCCGCGGTGACGTCGCGGTCCGGTTGGAGTCGGAGGCTCATGCGTCCACGCTCGCTTTCGTCGGGATACCGCCGGGTACCGCCGTCCCCGTCGCCGCCGCTGTCGCGACAGCAGGCCTGGCGAGGCGGGAGCGTCGTGACCTCCCATGCCCGGGCCGGACGATGCGCGGGTCGAGGACGGGGTAGACGAGGTCGGTCACGAGGTTGATGCCGACGTAGATGGAGGAGATGAGGATGACGACGGCCAGGATCACCGGGGTGTCCTGATCGCGCACGCTCTCGAAGGTGATGAATCCGAGGCCGGTGCGGGTGAACACGGCCTCCACGACGACGGCACCGGCCAGCAACTCTCCGACGACGAGGGCGAGCATCGTGATCGACGGGATCGCACCGTTCTTCAGGACGTGGCCGAGGGCGATCCGGACCTCGCTCGTCCCCTTCGCGCGGAGCACGGTGACGAAGGGTTCGTCCGCAGCCTTCCGGAGTCCCTGGATCAACACCTGCGTCAACGGACCGTTGACGGCGAGCGCCAGGGTCAGCGCCGGGAGCACGTAGGACACGAAGCCCTGATCGCGCACCGACGACACCCAGCCGAGCTGGAAGGAGAAGATCGCGAGGAGCACGAAGCCGATGAGGAAGCTCGGCGCGGAGATGGAGGCGATGGGCGCCGATGCCGCGATGCTCCTGATCGCCCTGACGGGGGCGTACACGGCGGTGAGCGCGATCGCGAGCGACAGCACGATCGTCATGACGAACGCCACGCCCGCGAGCACGATCGTGTCCGAGAAGCCCTGCGCGACGAGGTCCGACACGGCACGACCGCTCACGAGCGAGTAGCCGAGGTCCCCGTGGAGGAGCCGCCCGACCGTCAGCGTGAACTGTGCGAGCGGCGACAGGTCGAAGTGGTAGTAGGCCCGCAGTGCTTCGCCGGCGGACGGGGGCAGTGGGTTGAGCGGGCTCGTCAGCTTGTTCTCGATGGGGTCGCCGGGCAGGACGAAGAGGGTGAAGAAGACGAGCGTGTAGACGAGCGCGATGACGAGGAGCGCCTGGGCGACGCGCCTGATCACGTACTCGCGGTACTGCCGGCGTCGCGTGTCCGCCGCGCTGGCGTTCGGATGCTGGTTGGACATGTGGGGCCTCCTCTCGGAAGGGACGGGACCGGACACGGGAGGGCCGTCCGATCGACGGCCCTCCCGCTCGCTCAGTCCTCGATCGAGGTGTTGTAGAACTCCGGCAGGGCGCCGTCGGTGAGGGAGAAGCCCTTCACCCGCTGCTGGGTGACGAACACCTGGCTGTCGTTGAGGATCGGGACGACGTAGGCCTGGTCGATCAGGTGGTCCTGGATCTGTCCGAGGATCGCCGCACGGGTGTCGTCGTCGGTCGCGGCGTTCTGCGCGTCGAGCAGCGACTGCAGGGTCGTGTCGGAGCCGGCGAGACCGAGGAGGTCTGAGCCGTCCTTGCTGTAGTACTCGCTGAGGCCCTTCGAGGGGTCCGGGTGCGGCCAACCGACCCGAAGCGCCCCGACCTCCGGGTCCGCGAACGCGGTCGCCCAGTAGGTGGAGTAGTCGAGCTCGTTGAGCGACAGCTCGATCCCGACGTCCTTGAACTGGTTCTGGATCTGCTGGAAGAGGCTCTTCGCCGTGTTGTCGTAGACGTCGATGTAGGTCTTCACCGTGAGCCGCTCGCCGCCCTTCGTGCGGTAGCCGTCCGCGTCGCGCTCGGTCCAGCCGGCGCCGTCGAGGAGGCGGTTCGCCGCATCCGGGTCGTAGGCGAACTTCGCCGATTCGTCGACGTAGCCGAAGGTGCCCGGCGACAGGACCGACGTCGCGGGCGTCCAGCTGTCGGTGTACTGCGTCTCGATGATCTGCTCACGGTCGATCGCGTGCAGCAGCGCCTTGCGGACGTCGACGTCGTCGAGGAACGGCGCCTGGCTGCGGAGGAACCACTGGTTGCTGAGACCGACACCCGTCTTGGACACGATGTCGTAGCCGGCGTCGACGAGCCCTTGCTCCTCGCTCGGCTGGACGTAGCGGATGACGTCGGCCTCGCCCGACTTCAGGGTGCCGAGCCGGACGCTGTCCTCCTGCACGGGGATGACCGTGACCGAGGCGAGGTGCGCCTCGCCCTGGTTCGGGGAGGACGGCGGGGCCCAGGCGTACCCCTCACGACGGTCGAGCACGATCTCCTTGCCGTAGGTCTCGGAGGCGACGACGAAGGGGCCCGAGCCGATGAGGTTCACGAACTTCGACTGCTCCTCCTTGCTCGCGTCGATCGTGGCGTCGGCGACGAGCCCGGATCCCCACCCGGTGAGCACGTTGAGGAAGGGCGCGTAGGGTGCGGCGAGGACGACGGTGACGGTGCTGGTCGCGTCGTCCGGCGTCGCGACGAGACCGGGCGGGAACTGCGCGTTCGGGGTCGTGCCCTTCGCCTCGTCGCCGGTCGACTGCCAGTTCAGGTTCTTCGCGACGCTCGTGGCGTCGACGGCGGTGCCGTCGCTGTAGGTGACGCCGTCACGGATCACGAAGGTGTACGTGAGACCGTCGGGGCTGACGGTCCAGGAGTCGGCGATCCACGGTTCGAGTTCGCCCGTCTCCGCGTTGCGGTAGAGCAGTCGGTCGGTGATGTTCTGCTGGAGCGCACGGGTCTGCCATGTGCCCGCCTCCTGCACCTGCGCCGAGGTGGGGATCTCCGCGTCGAGGTAGGTGAGGCTGCCACCGTCCGCGTCGGACGAGGCCGACGCCGCCGAGCAGCCGGTCAGCGCGATGCTCACGGCGACGAGGGCTGCGGCGGCGAGTCGTGCTCGCCGTCTGGTGGTTCGGGTCATGACGGGTACTCCTGTGGGTCGGGGTGGTCCGGTGCTGTGCCGGTGTGGTTGCCCATCCTGGTCGGCGCACCGGGCCACCCCGCCGCTCTGTTACGACAGGTTTCCCGCGGGTTCCCTCGATGACGCCGTGTGACCGTCGAGCGCCCTCTCGTGCTGGTCGCCGAGGTTCCGTCCTCCGCGATATCGTGCGGCCGGGTGGTCGTCGGGGAGCCGGGCCGCCCCGCCCGTCAGGCGCTCGCGGAGCGTCTCCCCCGGTCGATACGCGTCGCGCAGCCGCCCTCGGCGACGCAGCTCCGGCACGACGAGTTCGACGAAATCGGTGAGCGTGTCGAGGCTGTGGTACTGCCGCAGGTTGATCCCGTCGATACCGACCTCGTCCAACCATCGCTCGATCTCGTCGGCGACGACCTCGGGGGTGCCGACGGCGAAGAAGTCCCGTTCGAGGTCGCTGCCGACCCGCACGATGAACTCGCCGACGGTGCCGGCCGTCACCTGCGGCGGCAGGGCGTCCGCCGGGACCCCCTCTGCGGCGAGCGCCTCGGCGACGGTCCGGTCCTCCGGGTGCGCCAGCGGGTCGAACGGCAGCCCGGCGTGCACGAACCGGCCGACGATACTCGCATGCTCGCGGTACTGCGCGGCCTTGGCCTCGGCCTCCTCCTGCGTCCGCGCGACGATGACGGCGGCCTGGACGACGATCTTCAGCGCGGCCCCGTCGCGTCCGTTGTCGGCCGCTGCCGCACGGAACCGCTCGAGGAGGGGTCCTGCACCACCTGGACCCCGCACGCCCGTGAACACGGCTTCGGCGTGCCGTCCGGCGAACGCGATGCCGGCCGGTGAGGCGGTCGCGGTGTAGAGCAGCGGTGTCCGCTGCGCGCTCGGCTCGGACAGGTGCGGTCCGGCGACCTGGAAGTAGCGCCCGACGTGATCGATGTACCGCACCTTGTCGGGGTCGGAGTAGACGCCGGCCTCCCGGTCGCGGATGACGGCGTCGTCGTCCCAGGACCCCTCCCAGAGCTTGTAGAGGACGTCCAGGTACTCCTCGGCGATCGCGAACCGTTCGTCGTGCGGGATCTCCTCGGCGAGGCCGAAGTTCCGTGCGGCGTTCGGCAGGTAGGAGGTGACGATGTTCCACGCGACGCGGCCGTTCGTCAGGTGGTCGAGGGTGCTCATGCGACGCGCGAAGGCGAACGGCGGCTCGTAGCTCGTCGAGAAGGTGATGCCGAAGCCGAGGTGCTCGGTCACGGCGGCCATCGCGGGGACGACGAGCAGCGGGTCGTTGTTGGGGATCTGCAGGCCCTCGCGCAGGGCGTCGGCCGGGCCGCCGCGGAAGACGTCGTAGGCGCCGACCACGTCCGCGATGAAGATCGCGTCGAACCCGCCCGCCTCCGCTGTCCGGGCGAGTGTCGTCCAGTACCGGATGTCGGTGTACTGGTCGCGTCGGTTGTCCGGCAGGCGCCAGAGGCCGTGGGTGATGTGGCTCACGCAGTTCATCTCGAACAGGTTGAGGATGAGCTGCTTGGGGCTGGACCGCGTCGGGCTGGACTGTTCGCTGATGATCGACTCCTCCGGTGGAGCGGCGATCGGTCCGTCCGGACCGGGCCGCCTCAGCACCCTAGGCGCAGCGGGAGGGACGAGGTCCGGCCGCGGTGTCACATCCCGTCATACGCCACCGGGCGACGCGGGGCGACGATCGGTCAGCGGGCGACGGACGGGACGCGGTCCTGCCAACGCAGTCGCCGCTCCAGTTGCGCACCGAGGGCGAGCAGGGTGGCCTCGCCTCCGGGACGCCCGATCAGCTGGACGCCCATCGGCAGCCCCTCGGACGTCTCGTGCACCGGGAGCGTGATGGCCGGCAGGCCGGTCGCGTTCACGAAGGAGGTGTGCGGCGCGTAGCGCACCTGCTGCTCGAAGTTCAGCTCGGGCGAGTCCTGGTCGTACCACCCGATCGGCCGTGGTGTCTGGGCGAGCGCCGGCGTGATGATCGCGTCGAACGGCGCGAACTGCGCGAGGACGCTGCGTTCGAACCGGTGGAGACTGGCGAGCGTCTCCATGAGCCGGGTCGCCGGCAGCGCCCGACCGCGCTCGACGAGGGACCTCGTGATGGGTTCGAGGAGCGCCAGCTCCGCCTCCGAGGACGCCGGGACACCGGCCGCTGAGGCCTGCCAGATCGTCGTGAAGTCGGCCGGGTACCGTTCGGCGTCGCGAAGGGTGAGCTCCTCCAGGCCGTGCCCCATCGCGGTGAACGCCCGGGTGGCGACGTCGACGGCGGCGCGGGCCTCCGGGTCCACCGCCAGCTCGAAGGCGCTGTCCCAGGGTGAGCCGTCGAGGACCGCCAACTGGAACCGGCCCTCGCCGCGCACGGCGTGCCCGAGCAGGGGTCCGTCGTCGGCGTCGGGTGCGCGCAGCGTGAAGTGGTGGTCGATGCGTCCGTGCACGCGCTCGATCATCGCGTCGAGCAGGAGCGCCGCGTCGGCGACGGTCCGGGCGATCGGCCCGGGGACGACGAGGCCGGCGAGTCGGTCGACACCGGAGCCCGCGGGGACGAGCCCCCGCGTGGGCTTCAGGCCGACGAGCCCGCAGGCGGCCGCCGGGATGCGGACGGAGCCGCCACCGTCGGAGCCGGGGGCGAACGGGAGGAGCCGCGCGGCGACGGCGGCTGCGGCCCCGCCACTCGACCCCGCCGCTCCGCGGTCGAGGGCCCACGGGTTCCGCGTCGGCACCCCGTCGAGCGGCTCCGTGTAGCCGTAGAGCCCGAACTCCGGGGTCGCGGTCTTCCCGAGGCTCACCGCTCCGGCCCGGTCGAGGACGCCGACCAGCTCGTCGTCGGTCGTCGCCACGACCTCCGCGGTGAGCCGTGACCCGAAGCGGACGGGCTGACCGGCACGGGACACGAGGTCCTTGTCGCCGATCGGGAGTCCCCAGAGCGGTGCGGTCCGAGGAAGCGCCTCGACCGCCTCCACGCGTTCGGCGAGCGATCCGGCGGCGACCGAGGTGAAGGCGCCGATCGCGTCGTCGAGGCGCTCGATGCGGTCGAGGTAGTGCCGGGCGAGCTCCGTCGGTGAGACCTCGTCCCGCTGCAACGCCTGCCACTGCTCGAGCGCCGTCAGCTCGTGGAGTTCCGCCATGCGACCAGCCTAGAGGCGGCGCTCTCCTGTGGTCCCCGTTCCCCGGCCGTTCCGGTCCCTGGTCCCTGTCGGTTCCGGTCCCTGAGCCTGTCGAAGGGCGTCGACCGGTTCAGCGCTTCAAGGACTTCTGGAGGAGGACCGTGCCGATCCAGCGGCCGAACTTGAACCCGACACGGCCCATGCGGCCCACCTCGGTGAACCCGAACTTCTCGTGCAGGGCGATCGACGACTCGGCGCCCTTGTCGGCGATGACGGCCAGCATCTCCTTGAGCCCGGCGGCCTTCGAGCGCTCGATGAGCTCACCGAGCAGATCGGTGCCGAGGCCCTTGCCGGTCGCCGCCGCTCCGAGGTAGATCGAGCTCTCCACGGTGAATCGGTAGGCGCGCTTCTGCTTCCACGGCGCGCACAGCGCGTACCCGAGGATCTGTCCGGTCGGGTTGACGGCGACGATGAACGGGAGCTGGAGCCGCTGCAGGTAGGCGAACTTGGAGCGCCACTCGGCGAGGGTCATCGCGTCCTCGTCGAAGGTGACCATGCTGTTGGCGACGTAGTGGTTGTAGATCGCCCGGATGTCGGGCAGGTCGGCCGCAGTGGCGTCGCGCATCGTGAAGGCGAACGGCGTCTCGGGGGTCGGCGGCTTGCGCAGGTGCGGCGGCAGCCGGCGCCTCGGCTCGTACTCCTCTTCCAGCATCCCCCAAGCCTAACGAGGGGGTGGGTCGGCGGACAGCCCTTGCGGCCGACGCCACGACCCGGTCGTCAGTCGAGCGACCAGTCGATCGGGTCCACGCCGCGGGAGACGAGGAAGTCGTTCGTGCGGCTGAACGGCTTCGAGCCGAAGAAGCCCCGCGAGGCGGAGAGCGGACTCGGGTGCGCCGAGACGATGACGTGGCGGTCGGGGTCGCCCGATGATTCGAGCAGCGGTGCCAGTCGTTCGGCGTCCTTGCCCCAGAGGATCGACACGAGCGGTGCGGGGCGTGCGGCGAGCGCGCGGATCGCCTGTTCCGTGACCGCCTCCCAGCCGTGTCGGCGGTGCGACCCGGCGGAACCCGCCTCGACCGTGAGGACGCGGTTGAGGAGCAGCACGCCCTGTCCGGTCCACGAACTGAGATCGCCGTGTTCCGGCGTCGGGACACCGAGGTCCTCGCGGAGTTCCCGATGGATGTTCGCGAGGCTGCGCGGCACCGGGCGGACCTCCCGGTCCGCGGCGAACGACAGGCCGATCGGATGACCCGGCGTCGGGTACGGGTCCTGCCCGACGATGAGGACCCGGACCGCGCTGAACGGCGTGCGGAAGGCCCGCAGGACGAGCTCGGGTGCCGGCAACCATCGGGCACCGGCCGCTGTCTGCGCCGCGAGCCAGTGGTCGATCGTCGCGAGGTCGTCCGCGACGGGTGCGAGCGCGTCGGCCCACCCCTCGTCCATCGACCCCGCCGCGGCGAGCTGTGCCGGGGTGCCGCCGAGGATCCCGTTCGTCATGGACTACTGCTGCTGCGGCTGCTCGGCACCGATCGTGCGGACGACGACCCCGTGCTCGGCGGTGAAGACCTGCCAGACACTGCCGCCACCGAGGACGGAGAGCGCCCCCTGCCCGACGACGAGCGCCGTGTTCTCGTCGATCGCGACCCCGCCGTCGACGACCCCGGCCTCCGTCGCGGCGACGAGCCGCCCGAGGGTGCCCCACTGTGCGGCATGCGCCTCGACCGCGATGTCGACGAGCCCGAGACCGTCGCCGATCGTGACCTCGTCGAGTTCCTCGGACGCCGCCTCGGGGCTCACGGGGACCTCGCCGACACGCCATCCGCCGATGATCGCGTGCTCGGCGGCGATCATCGCGCCGGCCGAGATGCCGAGGTAGGGCAGACCGGACGCGACGAGGCGTCGGATGTCGGTGGCGACCGGCGCGACCGCCTCCGCGTAGGCCGAGGGCAGCCCGCCGCCGACGACGATCCCGTCGACCTCGGCCAGCTGAGCCTGCGCGACCACGCCGCCCTCGCGGACGACCACGCGGATCGCCTCGATCTCACCGGAGCGTGCGACGGCACGTTCCAGGGCGGCGGACTGCTCGAGCCCGTCACCGTCGTGCACGACGACGATCGCGATGCGCGGGGCCAACCGACCGGCGACGACCGCGAGCGCGGCCGCCTCGGCGATGAACGCTGCGTAGACGGTCGACTCGGTCTCTGGGGCGGCCGGACCGCCGAGGAGGAAAACACTCACCCTGAGACCCTACCCGGCACCCCGGATCAGGCGGGGACGATCAGGCCGTGATCGTCGGCAGCGTCGACCAGGGGAAGGAGATCCAGCGGTCGACACGCTTCCACACGTAGTCGGGGCGGAGCACCGTCTGCGGCTTCTCGTACAGCGTCACCGTGCGGACCTCCGCACCGCTCGCCTGCATGAGTTCCAGCACCATCGCGAGCGTGCGACCCGAGTCGGACACGTCGTCGACGAGCAGCACCCGGCTCCCCGGCAACCCGGCCACGTCGAGCAGCGGCGGGAGCACGACGGGCTCGGGGAGACGCGCGTCGACCCCGGTGTAGAACTCGACGTTCAGCGCGCCGCACGCCTTCACGTCGAGGGCGTAGGCGATGGCACCGGCGAGCAGGAGCCCACCGCGCGCGATCGCGACGACGGAGTCGGGCCGGAACCCGCTCGCGACGATCGCACTGGACAGTTCGCGGGCCGCGTCACCGAACGTGGGCCAGTCGAGGACCTCTCGCTCCGGGGACGCTGCGCTGGGGTTCTCGGTCGACATCCTCCAACGCTATCCTGCCGGCCGGGCCGCCTGTACCATCCCCACATGGCGCGAGACAGCACGACGACCGGCGGAGCCTCGGCGACCGGATGGCGGACGTCGATCCGTGGGTCGGCAGCCGGCATCACCGCAGGACTCATCGGCTGGTTGTTCCTCGTCGAGATCACGAGCGGCGTCCTGCAGGGCTACTACGTCCCGCTCATCCCGGACCTCGTCGAGCACCTGGGCATCCACGACGCGGACTTCAACTGGTTCGAGGCCGCGCAGCTGCTGTTGTCGGCGCTCGTCGTCCCCATCCTCGCGAAGCTCGGCGACATGTTCGGGCACAAGCGGGTCCTCCTCGTCTCCACCGTGTTGACGGCCGGCGCCAGCTGGTGGCTCGTCGTCGCCGGGGACTTCTGGTCGTTCCTCGCGGCCTGGGCACTGCAGGGCTTCTACGTCGTGTGGCTGCCACTCGAGATCGCACTCATCTTCGAGCGGGGCCGTCGCTCCGGCACCGGGGCCTCGCAGACCCGCCGGGCCGCCGGCCTGCTCGTCGTGGCGCTCGAGGCCGGCGCCATCATCGGTGCGCTGTCGAGCGGACGCATCCTCACCGCCCTCGGCGGCGACATCCCACTCACGATGATGCTGCCGGCCGTCGCGGTGACCCTCGTCTTCTTCGCCATCCTGTTCGGCGTCCCCGAGTCCGAACCCCTGCCGGGCAGGACTTTGGACCTCGCGGGCTTCGTACTCCTCAGCCTCGCGCTCCTGCTCATCACCTCTGGGCTCACCTTCCTGCGACTCAACGGTCCGCAGACGTGGTGGGTGTGGGGGCTCATCGCGATCGGCGTGCTCGCGTTCCTGCCGTTCGGGCGACATGAACTGCGGCAGCCCGACCCGGCGATCGACCTCCGGGTGCTCCGGCAACCCAACATGTGGCCGGTGCAACTGACCGCCGGGCTCATCGGGATCAGCCTGCTCGGCGCCCAGGCCCCGCTCAGCACCTATGCGGGGACACCCCGGGAGAACGGATACGGACTCGGGCTCGACGCCGGCGACATCTCCACGCTCATCGGCGCCTACCTGATCTCGATGATCGTCGGTGCGCTCCTGTTCCCACTCGTGTCGCGCTGGGCGACGCCTCGGATCGCGCTCATCATCGCCGCCTCACTCGTCGCGGTCGGGTACCTGCTGTTCCTCCCGTTCCACCTCGAGACGTGGCAGGTCTTCCTGAACATGGCGATCGCGGGGCTCGGCTCCGGTGCCCTCGTCGGAGCCATGCCGGCTGCGGCCGCGGCCGCCGCACCTCGCGGGCAGACGGGCGTCGCGTCGGCACTGACCAACACGACGAAGACGATCGGTGGCTCCTTCGCCTCGGCCGTCTTCGGCGTGGTGCTGTTCGCCGGCGCCGCGCAGGCCGTCACGGCCGGGGCGTCGAGCCTGTCCGGCTACCTCACGGTCTGGGCGATCTGCGGGGCGGGCGCGCTCGTCGCCGCCGTCCTGCTCTGCTTCGTCCCGAAACTCGCCTTCGCGGACGCGGCCCCGGTCGACGCGGAACCCGGGCCACGCATCGATCCCGCTGCCGAGCACCCGACCGGTCACTGACCTCCCGACCCGTCCCTGACTGCAACCGGTCCCTGAACTCCCGACCGGTCCCTGAACTCCCGACCGGTCCCTGAACTCCCGACCGGTCCCTGAGCCTGTCGAAGGGTCTACTCCGCGACGCGCAACGGCCCCTTCGCCAGGCGGTACGGGGCGGCCTGGGCGACCGGCTTGATCGTGATGAGGTCGAGGTTGACGTGCGGCGGCAGGGAGGTCGCGTGGACGATCGCCTCGGCGACGTCGTCGGCCGAGAGCGGATCCGGCACGTCCTCGTAGACGGCGTCGGCGCGGTCCTGGTCGCCACCGAAGCGCACGAGCGAGAACTCCTCCGTGTGGACCATGCCCGGCGCCACCTCGATCACCCGGATCGGTTCGCCGTTGAGCTCGAGCCGGAGCACCTCGAAGAGCGCCCGCTCGGCGAACTTCGCCGCGTTGTACCCGCCGCCACCCACGTAGGCGACGTGGCCCGCGATCGAGGTGACACCGACGATGGTGGCGGCACCACCCTCCGGGATGCTCCGGCGGAGGATCGGCAGGAGCGCCTGGACCACGCGCTTCGTGCCGAGGACGTTGATGTCGAACATGCGCCGCCAGTCCTCCGCGTCGCCGTCCTCGACGGACGCGAGGCCGAAGGCACCGCCCGCGTTGTTGACGAGCGCCTGGGCGCCGCCGAGCTCCTCCACCCGGGCGGCGAGCGCGTCGACGTCCGCCTGCACGGTCAGATCCGCGACGACCGCCGTACCGCCGATGTCCGCGACGAGCGCCTCGAGCCGCTCTGCTCGGCGGGCCACCGCCACGACGTCCCAGCCGTCGGCGGCGAATCGCCTCGCGGTCGCCTCCCCGATCCCTGAACTCGCACCGGTCACCACCACACGTCTCGTCGTCATGCCTCCAGGGTAGCCACCGGTCCGAGGCGTTACGCCGTGTTTCCGCGTGGTTGGCGCGTGCAGGTGGGGCCGGTAGCCTCGGGGTCACGACGGAGCACCACCCGGAGCCACGCCCGGCGACATCGCTGTCGGACCGAGCGGCCACACCGGCGGCACCCATCACCCGAGCAGCACCGACCACCCGAGCAGAGGGGACCATCCACCATGAGCGATGCCACGAACGACTGGAAGTTCGAGACGAAGCAGATCCACTCCGGAGCTGCGCCCGACCCGGTCACGAAGGCTCGGGCCACGCCGATCTACCAGACGACGAGCTACGTGTTCGACAACGCCGACCACGCCAAGAACCTCTTCGCCCTCGCGGAGTTCGGCAACATCTACACGCGCATCCAGAACCCGACGCAGGCCGTCGTCGAGGAGCGCCTGACCGCGCTCGAGGGTGGCAGCGGCGCCCTCCTCCTCGCCTCCGGGCAGGCGGCGGAGGCCTCGGCGGTCCTCAACATCGCGCAGGCGGGCGACCACATCGTGTCGTCCTCGTCGATCTACGGCGGCACGTACAACCTCTTCAAGTACACGCTCGCGAAGCTCGGCATCGAGACCACCTTCGTGGAGAACCAGGACGACGCCGAGGAGTGGCGGCGTGCGGTGCGCCCGAACACGAAGCTGTTCTTCGCGGAGACGATCGGCAACCCGAAGATCAACATCCTCGACATCCGCCTCGTCGCCGACGTCGCGCACGAGGCCGGCGTCCCGCTGATCGTCGACAACACGATCGCCACGCCGTACCTCATCCGTCCCTTCGAGCACGGAGCGGACATCATCGTCCACTCGGCGACGAAGTTCCTCGGCGGTCACGGCACGGTCATCGGCGGGGTCATCGTCGACGGCGGCACCTTCTCCTGGACCGGGCACGCGGACAAGTTCCCGGGCCTCACGACGCCGGACCCCTCGTACCACGGCGCGGTCTACACCGACGCCGTGGGCGACTCGCTCGCCTACATCATCAAGGCGCGCGTGCAGCTCCTGCGCGACCTGGGTGCGGCCATCGCCCCGGCGAGCGCCTGGCAGCTCATCCAGGGCATCGAGACGCTCAGCCTCCGCATCGAGCGCCACGTGCAGAACGCCCAGCAGGTCGCCGAGTGGCTCGACGCCCACCCCGACATCGCGAGCGTCAACTACTCGGGTCTGCCGTCGAGCCCCTGGTACGCGGCGGCCAACCAGTACGCCCCGAAGGGTGTCGGAGCGGTCCTGTCCTTCGAGCTGAAGGGCGGGGTCGACGCCGGCCGCGCCTTCGTGAACTCGCTGCAGTTGTTCTCGCACCTCGCGAACATCGGCGACGTCCGTTCGCTCGTCATCCACCCGGCGTCGACGACGCACTCGCAGCTCACCCCGGAGCAGCAGCTCACGGCCGGCGTCACGCCCGGGCTCGTGCGGCTCTCGGTGGGACTCGAGAACATCGACGACATCACGGCCGACCTCCAGGCCGGTCTGACCGCCGCGAAGCAGGTCGTCGAGGCCGCCCGGGTCTGAGTCCGTCCCGAGGCGTCCCCTCCTGGGTTGCGCCAGCGCGGTGCGCTGACGCGAGCGCACCCCACAACCGCGAGCGCGGGTCTCCAGAGACCCGCGCTCGCGTCGTTCGTTGCGCACTCGGGCCGGTTCCGCGTCGCTCGGGCCCGTTCCCCGTCACTCGAGCCCGTTCCGGTGCGCCGGAGCCGACGGGAGCGCACTCGCGCCAGCGCACCGCGCCGACCTCGACCGATCGGGTGACGTAACACGGCCGGTCGACGCCCCAGGGCACGCCACAATGGAGACCTATGGACTGGCAGACCCCGGAAGACAGCGTGCCCTCCCGCTTCGTGACCGAAGCCGAGGTCGGCGCCCTGCTCGCGAACCCGCCCTCGAGCGGCGCCTGGCGCGACGGCGACCGGCCGGGCGACCGGCTCTTCGCCCCGCTCGGCCGCCTCGACTTCGAGCACGGCGGGAGCATCCCGCACGCCAGACTCGCCTACGAGACCTGGGGCACGCTCGACGACGACGGCGGCAACGCTGTCCTCATCCTCCACGCGCTCACCGGAGACAGCCACGTCCTCGGAGGCGCCGGCAACGGGCATGCGACCGCCGGGTGGTGGGCCGGCATCGTCGGTCCGGGACTCGCCGTCGACACGGACCGCTGGTTCGTCGTCGCGCCGAACATGATCGGCGGCTGCCAGGGCAGCACCGGCCCCTCCTCCTTCGCGCCCGACGGCGTCGAGTGGGGTTCGCGGTTCCCGTACACCTCGATCCGCGACCAGGTCGAGGCCCAGCACCGACTGCTCGGACACCTCGGACTCGACCGCTGGGCCGCGGTGATCGGTGGCTCGATGGGCGGCATGCACGCCCTCGAGTGGGCCGCCACCCACCCCGAGCTCGTCGACCGACTGGCCGTGATCGCCGCGCCCCCGGTCACGACGGCCGACCAGATCTCGCTGAACTTCGTGCAACTCGAAGCGGTCCGCACGGACCCGCACTTCCAGGGCGGCGACTACTACGACGCCCCGGACGGCGAGGGCCCGCACCGAGGCCTCGCGCTCGCCCGCCGGATGGCCCTGCTCAACTACCGCAGCCCGGGTGAGCTGAACGCCCGGTTCGAGCGCAGCTGGCAGTCGAGCGTGAGCCCGCTCGGGCACGGCGGACGCTTCGCCGTCGAGTCCTACCTCGACTTCCACGGCAACAAGTTCACGCGACGCTTCGACGCCGGGAGCTACGTGACCCTCGTCGAGGCGATGAACTCGCACGACGTCGGACGCGATCGCGGCGGCGTCGGCGCGGCGCTGCGGGCCTACACCGGTCCATCGCTCGTGCTCGGGATCGACAGCGACCGGCTCTTCCCGGTCAGTGGGCAGGAGGAGATCGCGCTCCACCTCCCCGGCAACCTCGACGGCACACGACCGTCGGTCCTCCGGTCCGACTTCGGACACGACGGCTTCCTCATCGAGAACGCGTTGGTCGCCCCGCATCTCAGCCGGCTCCTCGCCGTCTGACAGCTGCGCCCCGTCTGTCCGACACCCGTTCCGCGGCGGTCGTGTCACCCGATAGGGTGACTCCTCAGAGGAGCGTGAGCATGGATCGGGTGGCGAGGACCCAGCGACGGCTGCTGCTGCGTACGACGCGTCTCTTCGGACTCGCGGGGTGCGTCACGGCCGCGATGATCCTCAGCGTCCCGGGCGTCGTCTCGGGAGGTCGGTACACCGTCCTCCTCGTCCTCGTCGCCGCCCTCGCGCTCACCCACGTGGCCGCCGAGCAGTACGACGGCCGTCGGTGGGTGGTGCTGGTGTTCCTGGTCGGTGTCGGGGTCGTGATCGTGATCGGTCTGTCCGACGGGAACACCGGCCAGGTCGGCTCCGCGAGCGCGATCGCCGCGATCACCTCCCTCGGCATGGGCGCCGTCGCGGCCCGACTCGTGCCGCTCCGGCGCACCTGGCCGTTGCTCCTGACCGCGTTCGTCGTGACGGCGGTCACCATCATCGTCGTCACCGGGCCCACCGCGCTCACGGTCCCGACCATCGGCCTGACCGCGGTCGTGTGGGTCGCGATCGGTGCCTTCGGCGGGTGGCTCGACACGAGCATCCCGCGGCTCATCCGCCGGGTCGACACCATCGGCAACGCCTACAACGCCGAGCGGCTCGCGAGCCAGGCCGAATCACAGCGACGCCAGGACGCACGACTGCTGCACGACACCGCGCTCGCGACCCTCACGATGCTCGCCCACTCCGGACGCGGCGTCGACGCCGCAGCCCTCCGTTCGCAGGCCGGGAACGACGCGCATCTGCTCCGCAGCCTCCGCCTCGGCGAGGAGCTCAGCCCCGTCTCCTCCGGCTCGTACATCCTCCAGCGCGGTGCCGACTTCACCCTCGACGAGGGCATCGAGGCCGTGACGGACCGGTTCGCCGGGCTCGGCCTCACGGTCAACGTCTACGGCGGTGGACAGGCGAACCTCGACCCACGTGTGCGGGAGGCGTTCCTCCTCGCGCTCGGGGAGTGCCTGGAGAACGTCCGGCGTCACTCCGGGGTCGACTCGGCCGACGTCACGGTCTCGATCGACGAGCTGACCGCCCGACTCCTCATCACCGACACCGGCACCGGGTTCGATCCGTCGGCCGTGCCGGACGGCCACCTCGGCGTCGCGGAATCGGTCGTCGCGCGCATCCAGGAGGTCGGTGGGCAGGCGCGCGTCTTCTCCGCCCCGGGGGCCGGGACGACCGTCATCCTGGAGGTCCCGCAAGCATGAGTGTCGACGCCCTCGTTGAGGCCACCGGGCCGACCCGGCGCTACCGCCATCGGCGCGCCATCGACCGGCAGCGCTCGTCACTCGGAACGACACAGCTCGGCATCGGACTGTCGGTGTCCGGCCTCATCCTCGTCGTCTACGCCGCGATCCGCTTCGTCGGCTCGGTCCACCACTACCCGCGACCACTGCTCAGCGTCGTCGCCTGGCTGCTGCTCACCGCGGCGATCGCGTCGACCTTCCTCCTGCTCCGCCGTTCCGCGTTCCACCTCTCGGACCGGCTGTTCGTCGCGCTCCTGATCCAGCTGGTGGTGGTCGCCGCGCTCGACCTGGCGAGCGTCTGGAGTCGCGACGCCGTTGGCGTCTATCCGACGGCGGCCGCGGCGGTCGGCGGCGTCCTGCTCGCGGTCGTCGCCCTCCGCCCGGTCCGCGACATCGCCGCCGCGACCGTGGTGCTCGGGCTGATGCTCGTGGGGTCGATCCTCACCGTCACGCGGACCCAGACCGCGACGCTCGGGGCGGAGTTGCTCTTCGCCGCGGTCGCCGTCGTCCCCCCGCTCATCGCCTGCGCGATCGTCTCCCAGTACCGCCGGATCGTCCGCCTCGAACTCGACCGGGTCATGGTCGCCTCCACGGTCGCGAGCGTCCGGGACGCACTCGGGTTCTTCGACTCGGAGGAACTCGTCACCCTCGATCTCGAAGCGGAGGAGCTGTTCGTCGGTGTCGCCGACGGCTCGGTCGACCTCCCGCTCAGCCCCGAGCTCGCGGCGCGCGCCTCCCGCCTCGCGACCGAGCTCCGGCGTCATCTGATGTCCGAGGGCAAGGAGTCCTGGCTCGAGCACGCGTTCCAGGAGTCGTCCGTGTTGTCGGACCGCGCGACCCTGCGCGACCCCGAGCGACTTGCGACGTATCTCGCAACGGATCAGCGGGATGGACTGCTCTCTGCAGTATGGTTGCTCCTCGGGGAAGCAGATGCGCAGAGTGCCAGAGCTGTGCTGACGCTCGGACCGGTCGACCGCTCCGAACGACCGGGCCGATCTGGTGCGCTCGTCATCCCGATCGTCCTCGAAGCGGTCGGAGTGCAACGCGCCAAGGTGGATCCCGCGGTGTGGGAAGCGCTCGGACGAGTGGGCAGCTCCACGGACACGTACCAGAAATCCCGGATCAGGATCGAGATCGACAGCACCGTCGACAATCCTGCTGCGGGCCAGCGGAAAGGGGAACGTCAATGACGTCACAGGAGTCTCGCATCAGGGTCGGCATCGTCGATGACCACCGGATGCTGCTCGGTGCGCTCACCGAATGGATCAGGAGCGTCGCCGACGACATCGAACTCGTCGTCGTGACCCCGTCCTGGCCGGAGCTGCTGACGCACCCCGCCTTCCCCGTCGACGTCCTGCTGCTCGACGTCGACCTCAAGGACAACGTCCCGGTCGCCGTGAAGCTCGCGACGCTGAAGACCACGGGCGTCACGACCGTCCTCATGAGCACCTACAGCGACCCGGCGGTCGTCCGAGAGGCATTGGCCGCCGGCGCCCTGGGCTACCTCGCGAAGAGCGAGGACGCCGAGACCATCGTGCACGCCCTCCGTGCGGCGTCACGCGGTGAGTCCTACATCTCCCCCGAGCTCGACCTCGCCCTCGCGAGCGGCGCCTCCGGGACCGGCCCCCGCCTCAGCGCGCAGGAGCGTCGCGTCATGGCGCTGTACGCCGCCGGTGAGCCCGTGAAGATGGTCGCCGAGAGCCTCGGCATCTCCGACGAGACCGCGAAGAGCTACCTCAAGCGCATCCGCGAGAAGTACCGCAACGCCGGCATCGACGTCGGCACGAAGGTCGCCCTGCGCAAGCGGGCGATCCTCGACGGCATCATCGTCGACTAGCAGCGCGGTGCGCCGACGCGAGCGCGCGGGTGTCGGTCAGACGGGGATCGGTGCCGTCGGCGGGTTGCGGTCCGCGATCCGGCGATCCTCGGCGTCGTTCGCCCGCAGGAGTTCGCGCCGGAGCTGCCGGCGTTCGACGGAGAAGCTCGTGATGACGATCCCGAGGCCGATCACGGTCAGCACCACACCGGTCCAGACCGGGGCGAGGTAGCCGAGGCCACCGGCGATGACCACACCGCCGAGGAAGGCGCCGAGCGCGTTGCCGATGTTGAGCGCCGAGTGGTTGAGCGCTGCGGCGAGCGACTGGCTGTCGCCGGCGACGTCCATGAGCCTCGTCTGGATGGCCGGACCGAGGCCCTGCGACGCGAAGCCGACCGCGAAGACGAAGAGGAACATGGTCGGGGTCCATGTCGCGGTGAGCGCGAGGGCGGTCAGGACCACGATCATGAGCGCGAAGAAGACGATCAGGGCTCGCTTCACCCCACGGTCCGCGAGATGCCCACCGACCAGGTTGCCGATCGTCATGCCGACCCCCATGGTCGCGAGCGCCCACGGGACGAGCGTCGCCGACTCCCCCGCGACCTCGGTCACCAGGGGCGCGAGATAGCTGTAGACGGCGAAGAGCCCGCCGAACCCGATGGACCCGAACCCGAGCACGAACCACACCTGGCCGCGTCGGAAGACACGGAGTTCCCGACGCATCGTCTGCTGCGGGTTGCCCGCCTGCACCGGCACGGCGAACCAGATGGTCACGGTCGCGAGCGCGAAGATGCCGGTGACGATGAGGTAGGCGGAGCGCCACCCGAACTCCTGGCCCACCCAGGTCGCGAACGGCACGCCCACGACGTTGGCGATCGTCAGCCCGGTCATGACGAGCGCGACGCCCTTGCCGCGCTTCCCCGGCCCCATGAGACTCGCGGCCACGAGGGCGGCCATGCCGAAGTAGGCGCCGTGTGGCAGGGCCGCGACGAACCGGGCCAGGAGGACGAGGCCGAAGCTCGGCAGGACCGCAGACGCGAACGTGCCGACGGTGAACGCGACGCCCAGCCAGAGCAGGACGGTCTTGCGCCGGTATCGCGCGACGAGCGCGGCGATCGTCGGCGCACCGACCACGACGCCGAGCGCGTACGCCGTGATCAACCAGGCGGCCTGTGCGTTCGCCTGCTCCTGGCTGCGAGCGGCCAGCTCGGGCAGGAGGTCGGTCGCGATGTTCGGCAGCAGACCCATCGCCACGAACTCGGTCGTACCGATGCCGAAGGCCCCGACGGCGAGCGCGAGGATGGCAAGACGAACACGGGTCGGCGACAGCTGCGTCGACCCGTCCAGGATGGTGGGCATGGATCGAGTGTACGGGAATCCTCGAATCGATTCGAGTCCCCGAGCGGCGAAACCGGACGACCGCTCGGGGGTGGGCTCAGCCGTCGTTCTCGAGCGCGGCGTCGAGGCGGTCGAGCTTGGCGGTCAGCTCACCCGTGTAGCCGGGACGGATGTCGGCCTTGAGGACGAGCGAGACCCGGCTGCCGTAGGCGCCGACCGCCTCGGTGGCGTCCTTGATGACCGCGAACACCTCGTCCCACTCCCCCTCGATGGTCGTGAACATGGAGTCGGTCCGGTTGGGCAGGCCGGACTCGCGGACGATCCGCACGGCCGCGGCGACCGCGTCGTGGACGGAACCGTCCGAGTTGCCGGAGCCGCTGGGGGCGACGGAGAAGGCGACGAGCATGGTCACTCCTTGTGGGTTCGAGCGGGGACGGGGATGGACACCGACGAGACGTCCTCGTCGTGGTGGGACGGGGTGAACAGCGCGTGGACGGCCCAGCCGGCGAGGACCAGGTAGGCGAGGTTGCGGACCGTCAGCACGGTCACGAGGACCGGGTCGACGTTGAGCAACCACAGGTACAGGTAGGGGTAGACGAGCTGCGTGAGCGCGGCGATCATCAGCGCGAGCACGGCCGGCGCGACGAAGCGCCGACGCTGCAGGACGATCCCGAGGATCACCGGTGCAGCCAACCACATCGCGAACTGCGGTGACCCGACCTTGTTGAAGATGATGAGCGTGAGGACGAAGAGGAGCGACAACGGCGCGAGCACCTGCACGAGGGGGCGTCCGGACCGCACCGCGAGCACCCCGAGGAGCACCGCCCCGGCGACGGCGAGGCCGAGCAGCGGCGTCATGACGGCGATCGCCGTGTCGACGCCCGGGCCGGTCACCTGGAAGGTCAGGATGTCGCGGTCGTAGTAGACGAAGCTCTGCGGGACACCCAGGACGGCGAGCCACAGGTAGGCGTTGCCGATGGGCGACTCGATCTGGAGACCACGTCCGGTCTGCTCCGTCACGAAGCTGACGGCGTTCGCACCGCCGAGCACGAGGCCGACCCCGAGGACCACGACCGACGTCGCCGCCGCCGCGACCAGGACCTGTCCGCGATGGCGGTGCGCCAGGACGATCGCGCCGATCAGGGCCGCCGGCCAGATCTTCATCCAGGCGGCGAGCGTCAGGAGGACGGCGGCGACCCGCGGGCGGCCGGCGACCCAGAGGAGCCCGACGATCGCGATGGGGACGGTCACGGAGTCGATCCGGGCGAGCGCGATCGGTCCGAGCAGGAGGAGGAACGCGAGCCACCACCATGCCGCGATCAGCCGTGGGCGCGAGTGGCCGTTGCCGAGGAGGACCGCGAACGCCCCGGCGTTCATCGCGGTCACCAGCAGGAGCCAGCCGACGCCGTACCCGGCGCTGCCGAGCAGCAGGGGGATCAGCATCGGCACGATCGCGAGGATCGGATAGACCCAGGGCTCGTCGATGGCGGGGATCGGGCCGCCGGACGTCGCCTGTTCGACCCACGGCCGGTACACGAGGACCACGTCGCCGAGCGGGAGGCCCTCCGCCACGAGGCACAGCCAGCCGACGAGGAGGTGCACGAGGCCGAACCCGCACCAGAGGAGCCAACGCCGCATCACGTGGACCATCCTAGGCTCGTGCCGCCGATGGAACCGGTCCGCCACTCGCTCGACGCCCGAGCGGGTCGGGTCCGCGAGCCTGCTGATCAGTACCCGCTGAAGGCGTCGGTGCGGACGTGTCCGACGCCGATCCCGCGCAGGGCTGGCTTCAGGGCCTCGATCATCGCGGGCGGACCGGAGATGAAGACCTCGCGCTCGGCAAGGTCGGGGACGGCCTCGGCGAGGCGCTCGTGGTCGAGGCGCCCGGGTCCGAGACCACGCCAGCCGTCCGGCAGCCGGACGTCGTCCGTCGGTCCCACGACGAGCACCGGTGTCCCCCAGGTCTCGAGCTCGGCCGCGTAGGCGAGCTCCTGCGGGTCGGACACGACGTAGACGAGGACGACGTCGCGCTGGTCGGCACGGAGGTGCAGTCGGGAGAGCTGGCTGACGAACGGGGTGATCCCGATCCCGGCGGCGAGGAGCAGGATCGGCTTGCTCGTGTCCTTCGGCAGGACGAAGTCGCCCCACACACCGGTCGCCGAGAGGCTCGCGCCGACCGGCAGCGCGTTCAGCGCCCGCTTGAAGCTACTGGCCCGCTCGGGCACACGCATGGCCACGCGGATCGTACGGTCGTCGTCGGGTGGCGAGGAGATGCTGAAGACGCGCCTCGAGCCGCGGACGTCGGCTCCGCGGTGCGGCAGCGACAGCTCGAGGTACTGGCCGGCCGCGAACGGGATCGACCGCTTCGAGCTGAACCGGTACTCGACCGCCGTCGGGGTGAGCGCGCGGGTGCCTTCGAGCGTCAGTCGCATCCCCCGACGACGGGCGACGATGAACGCCAGCACGTTGCCCACGATGAGCGCGAGCTCGGGGGTCGACGCCACCTGGCCGAGCGTGAACGGGATGGAGAACAGCGCCGCGACGATCGCCGCCTCGGCGAGCTGCTGCCAGCGCCGCGGTGGAAGCGTGAGCGGCTCGGTGAGCATGAACGCGGCGAGGAAGAGGATCGGGTAGGACGTGAGCGGAGCCAGCAGTGCCGGTCCCAGCTCTTGACCACCGGTGACGAGCCGGACGGTGACGAGTGCCCAGGAGAGCACGATGAAGACGAGTGCCATCGTGAGTCGCTTCGTCCGGATGAGGACGAGGCCGCCGAGGATGACGACACCGGGCAGCAGCCACGGGTTGGCGACCCACCAGACCGACGGTGACACGCCGGGGAGGGTGACGTAGCTCGCCAGCACACTCATCACGAGTGCGGCGATGGCCGCCGGGTTGAGGACGTGTCGGCCCCGGATCGCGAGCAGGTACTTCGACGCCGAGGCGACCGTGGCGGCGAGGGCGATCCAGGCCAGCGCGGTGGGCTCGCTCGTCGGCCACAGGATGAAGAACAGCAGGAGTGAGGTGATGACGGACGACTCGCTGTGCGGCTGCACCTGGAACAGCGCGCCGAACAGGCGGTTCGTCAGGTAGCCGACGACGAGCAGCGTGGCCAGGGTGGCGAGGAGCTCGAGCGGCTTGTAGAACACCTGCCCGAACAGCGACAGCACGAAGGCGTAGATCGCGAGGGTGCCGAGTGACAGCGTCACGAGGCGGTACATGGTGACCCGCCCGAGGACGGTGCCGAAGAAGGAGCCGGTGCGGCCGTTCATGTGCGGTCTGCTTTCTGGGAGATGGTGCCGTCCGGGCTCGAGCCCTGTGGCGCGTGACTCAGGTGAAGAGTTCGCCGGGGAATCCGACGGACCGGTCGGTGAGACCGGTCGTGAACATACGGACGCTCTCGAAGGTGAACGCCTCCGCCAGGGTCTCGTGATCGGTGAAGAACAGTGCGGTGGCCAGTCCGTCGGCGACCATCGCGTCCGGGGCGGTGACCCAGGTCGCCGCGACGGTCCTCGTCGGTTCGCCGGTCCGGCCGTCGATGACATGGTGGAGTCCGTCGCCCCAGGCACGACGATTGGTCGCGGAGGCGCACAGGGCGCCGGCGTCGATCGTCGCGACTCCGATGGCCTTGCTGGGATCGTACGGATGCTCGAGCGCGATACGGAGCGGGTCCGCCGGGCGGGACCCGTGCTCGTGACGCAGGTCGCCCGAGGCGTCGACCGTGAAGGACTCGTGACCGTGGCTGCGGAGGAGGTCCGCGACGAGGTCGACGAGCCGCCCCTTGCCGGCCGCACCGATGTCGATCACGAGCGGGAGGCTCGTCTCGAGCACCTCGCCGTCCCACCGGGCCACGTCGTCCCAGTGCGGGGCGGCGACCGCCGGGCCCTGGGGGACGAGCGAGTAGGAGGCGTCGTAGCCGAGCCGTTCGAGCGAGGTGCCGATGAACGGCGTCACGGCCCCGGCGGTGGCATCGTGCAGACGCCGGTACGTGTCGAGCAGTGCGACCGCATCCTCGCGCGCGTCATCGGGGAAGGCGGTCGAGACCGGGCCGGCGGCGAACCGCGCGATGAACGCGTCGTCCCGGAACCTCGACCACGTCCGGTCGAACCGGTCGATGCACGCGGCGACGGCCTCAGCGGTCTCAGGCTCGAGCGGGAGAGCCGTGTCGAGCTCCCATCCGGTGCCGATCGCCTCGAAGCGCAGTGTCGTCTCGCTCATCGTCGGTCCGGCCCCGCGGCTCAGCCCTTCGCTTCGGTCTTGATCGTGTCGATGGCCGCGTTGAAGCCGCCGCTCGTGAGCGAGGAACCGGCGACCTTGGAGACCTTGAGGCTGTCGATGTCCTTGCCGACCACCTCGGCTGCGATCCCGGAGATGAACTCCGCCTGGTAGCGCTTGCTGTTCGCGCTCTCGGCGTGCGAGACGACGTCGACCGCCGTGACCTTGTCCTCGGCGAGCGTGACGGTCACCGTGATCGACTCGGTGCCGTTCGGCGACTGGTAGCTGCCGTCCGCGGTGTAGGAGCCGTCCTGGTAGTCGGTGGCGCCGGAGCCCGCTGCAGCGTCGGTGGAGGTGGTCGCCTCCGGCGCCGCCGTGCTCTTCGTCTCGGGAGACGTGGTCGTGGTCGAGCTGCCGGCGTCGGCCGCCGAGCAACCGGCCAGGCTGCCGACGAGGGTGAGGCCGGTCAGGGCTGCGAAGGTCGTCTTCTTCGCCGCCACGGACAGGCGTGGCGTGCGGACGGGAGGCTGGGTGGTGGTGGGGTTGCGCATCGTTCAATCTCCTCGGGCGATGTGTGGGCCGCGGTGCGGCGGCCGCCGTGGCGAGGTCTCTGCCGCGGTGGCACCAGTGTCCTGAGCTTCCCTATGGGCGAGCTATGAGCGTTCTGGGAGTTGTCCTTCGTCCACCGATGAACGATCGTTCAGCGCAGGAGACCACCGACGACACCGCGCACCGCTTCGGCCACGTCGAGCGCGGCCAGCGGGCCCTCGGCTGCCGCGGCATCCCCGGCAGCCGCGTGCAGCAGCACCCCGCTGGCGGCGACGCTCGCCAGGCAGCCGGGGTCGGCGAGCACGCGCTCGGCGTTCGTGGCGACGAGCGCACCGATGATCCCGGCCAGGGCGTCGCCGGTGCCGGCGGTCGCGAGCCACGGCGATCCGCCGGAGACCGTGATGGCGTCGCCGTCCGGCGCGACCACGTGGGTCGTGCCGCCCTTCAGCACCACGACGATGCCGAGGCGGGCGGCGACGTCGGCCGCGTACGACACCGGGTCGGCACGGATGGCCCCGACCTCGGCCGGGCTCCCCAGGCCGCTCAACATGGTCGCCAGTTCACCGACGTGGGGTGTGGCCACGATGCGCCACGACTCGTCGACACCGAACGCCCGCTGGTGGGCACCCGCGGCGACGCGACGGAGCGACCCGGCATCGGCGACGACCGGCTCGCCCCCGTGCAGGGCGGCGTCGAGCAGGGAGCTCTCCTCTCGGGTCAGCTTGCCGGGGTCCATGCCGGAGCCGATGAGCCACGCCTGCACGCGCCCCTCCGCCGTCACGATCTCGGGGCGGCGCTGCAGCACGAGGTTCGCCGGTCGGTCCGCGCCGAGGTAGCGCACCATGCCGACGCCGGTGCGGATCGCCGCCTCGACACCGATGACGGCGGCACCCGGGTAGCGGTCGGACCCGGTCACGACGCCGAGGACACCCCGGGAGTACTTGTCCGATTCGGCGTCGGGCACGGCGATCCAGTCGCGTGCGTCGGCAGGGGTCCAGAGTCGCGGTTCGGCCATGCCATCACCCTAGGCCAGTCGTCGCGGCGGACTGACGCTGAGCCGTCGATCGTCGGTCATCCTGCAGGCGGGAATCCGAACGCATTCCGGAACGTTGGGCCGGGTGGCGACGCCCGTCGCCCCGAGACCCGAGGAGTTCCGTGCCCCAGCTGTTCGATCCGATCACCATCCGCGACCTCACCATCCCCAACCGCCTGTGGATCGCCCCGATGTGCCAGTACAGCGTCGCCGCCCAGGACGGCGTCCCGACCGACTGGCACCTCATGCACCTCGGCCAGTTCGCGGCGGGCGGCTTCGGCCTCGTCATCTCGGAGGCGGCGGCGATCAGCCCCGAGGGCCGGATCTCGCCCCAGGACGCAGGCATCTGGAACGACGAACAGCGCGACGCCTGGCGACGGATCACCGCGTTCATCACCGAGCAGGGTTCCGTCCCCGGCATCCAGCTCGCGCACGCCGGCCGGAAGGCCTCCACGTTCGCCCCCTGGGGCACCGACGGTCAGGGCAGCGTCCCGATCGAGGACGGCGGCTGGTCGACCGTCGCCCCGTCGCCCGAGGCCTTCCCGGGCTACGCGGTGCCGGAAGCCCTCGACGATGAGGGCATCGACCGCGTCGTCGACGACTTCCGGGCGGCGGCCGTCCGGTCGGTCGACGCCGGCTTCCAGGTGATCGAACTCCACGCCGCGCACGGCTACCTGCTGCACCAGTTCCTCTCCCCGCTCGTCAACCACCGCGAGGACGGCTACGGCGGCTCGCTCGAGAACCGGGCCAAGCTCCTCCTGCGGGTCGTCGATGCGGTGCGCGAGGTCCTCCCGGCCGGTCTGCCGTTGTTCGTCCGGTTCTCGGCCACGGACTGGGTGGACGACGGATGGGACGAACACCAGACCGCGACCGTCGCCGCCTGGTGCGCCGAGCGCGGGGCCGACTTCTTCGACATCTCCACCGGCGGAGCCGTCGGCGGCGTCCGCATCCCGCTGTCCCCCGGCTAC
Organism: Plantibacter sp.; assembly: GCF_059073635.1. NCBI lineage: Bacteria > Bacillati > Actinomycetota > Actinomycetes > Micrococcales > Microbacteriaceae > Plantibacter > Plantibacter sp. Next base: position 266,294 of record NZ_JCACOF010000010.1, read on the forward strand.
CAGGTCCCGTTCGCGGCGCACATCGGGTCGACGGGTGTCGACACGAGCGCCGTCGGACTCATCACCGACGCCCAGCAGGCCGCGGCCATCGTCGCCGACGGGCAGGCGGAGGCGGTCATGGTCGCCCGCGAGGCGCTCCGTGATCCGCACTTCGCGTTGCGCGCCGCCACCGAGCTCGGTGTGGAGGTGGCCTGGCCGGGCCAGTACGAGCGGGCCAAGCCGCGCGCCTGAGCGCGACCCCGACACGACGACGGCCCGCACGCGATCGCGTGCGGGCCGTCGTCGTGTCCGTGCTCCGGCGTCCGATCAGCGACGCCGGGTGGCGTCCTGGACCTCGCCGACGAGCTCCTCGATGATGTCCTCGAGGAAGAGGACCCCGGTGGTGGCGCCCGCTTCGTCGAACACCCGGGCGACGTGTGCCCCCGAGCGGCGCATCGTGGTCAGCGCGTCTTCGACGTCCGAATCCTCGAACACCGACACCAGCTGCCTGATGTGCTTCGCGGGCACCGGGCGCTCCTCGTCGCCACTGCCGTCGAGGTCGTCGTACCGCAGGACGTCCTTCAGGTGCAGGTAGCCGATCGGCACCGACTCGTCGTCGACGATCACGTAGCGGGAGTAGCCGTACTTGGCGACGGCGCGCTCCACGTCCGAGGGGGTGGCCTCCTCCGTCAGCGTGATGAGGCTCCCGAGCGGCAGGGCCACGTCGTGGACCTTCTTCTCGGTGAACTCGAACGCCGCCACGAGCGCACCCGTCGAGTCGGTGAGCACACCCTCGCGGGTGGACTGGTCGACGATGGTCGCCACCTCGTCGAGCGTGAAGGCACTGGCAGCCTCGTTCTTCGGCTCCACCCGGAACAGACGGAGGACGGCGTTCGCGGTCGCGTTGAGGGACACGATGATCGGACGGAAGACGCGCGCCACGAAGACGAGCGGCGGAGCGAGCAGCAGGACCGCACGATCCGGGATCGAGAAGGAGAGGTTCTTCGGGACCATCTCGCCGAAGACCACGTGGAGGTAGGAGACGAGCAGCAGCGCGATGATGAACGCCACCGTGCCGATGGTCTCCTCGGGCCAGCCGGTGAGCGCCAACGGCACCTCCAGCAGGTGGTGGATCGCCGGCTCGGAGACGTTCAGGATGAGCAGCGAGCAGACGGTGATGCCCAACTGACTCGTCGCCAACATGAGCGTGGCGTGTTCCATGGCCCACAGCGCGGTCTTGGCGCTCCGGCTCCCCTGCTCGGCGAGGGGTTCGATCTGCGACCGACGCGCGGAGATGACCGCGAACTCGGCACCGACGAAGAAGGCGTTCGCGAGCAGCAGCACCACGAGCCAGGCGATTCCTGCCCAGTCGCTCATACGTCACCACCGTCCTCCGACACGACGGGTCTCGGGGTGAATCGGATCCGATCGATCCGTCGGCCGTCGAGTCGCTCGACGCGGAGCGTGCCGTCCTCGAGCTCGAGCTCGTCGCCCGAGACCGCGAGTCGTCCGAGCTCGCTCATGACGTAGCCCGCGACCGTCTCGTACGGACCGTCTTCGGGGACACGCACGCCGGCGCGCTCGAGGAGCTCGTCGGGACGGAGGCTGCCCGGGAAGGTCGTGGAGTCGCGTCCGCGGACCACCCCGGCACGCGAACGGTCGTGCTCGTCGGCGACCTCGCCCACGAGTTCCTCGACGAGGTCCTCGAGGGTGGTCACGCCGGCGGTGCCGCCGTACTCGTCGACCACGACGGCCATCTGGTAGCCGCGTCCGCGCAGCTGCGAGAGCAGTACGTCCAGCTTCATCGTCTCGGGGACGCGCAGGGCCGGCGACTGCAGGGCCGAGACGGGCACCTCGCCGCGTCGGTCGCGCGGGACCGCGATGGCCTGCTTCACATGCACGACACCGGTGATGTCGTCGACGTCGGCATCGGTGACCGGGAAGCGCGAGTGGCCGGTCGACCTCGCGAGGGCGAGCACCGCCTGGGCGGGTTCGCCGCGCTGGATCGACGCGATGCGCGGCCTGGGCGTCATGACGTCCGACGCATCGTGGCTCGAGAAGCGGAGGGTGCGGTTGAGCAGGGTCGCGGTGTCGGCCTCGAGTGTGCCCTCGAGCGCCGATCGACGCACGAGGGACGACAGCTCCTCGGCCGTCCGGGCTCCCGACAGCTCCTCCTTGGGCTCGATGCCCATCGACCGCAGCAAGCCGTTGGCGCTGCCGTTGAGGACGACGATGGCGGGCTTGAACACCCAGGTGAAGGCCGTCTGGAACGGGACGACGAACTTGGCCGTCTGTCGGGGCAGCGCGAGCGCGAAGTTCTTCGGGACGAGCTCGCCGATGATCATGCTGAGCAGCGTGGCGAGGGTGATCGCGACGATCGTCGCCACGACGGCGACGACGCCCTCGGGGATCCCGATGGAGCCGAGCGGACCGGCGAGCATCGACGACAGCGCCGGCTCCATGGTGTACCCGGTGAGGAGGGTGGTCAGGGTGATCCCGAGCTGCGCGCTCGACAGGTGCGTCGAGGTGATCTTGAGCGCTGCGATCGTCATCGTCAGGCGGGTCTCGCCACGGTCGCGGCGGGCCTCGAGGTCGGCGCGGTCGAGGTTCACGAGCGCGAACTCGGAGGCGACGAAGAAGCCCGTCCCGATGGTCAGTACGAGGCCGACGCCGAGCATGATCCACTCAGACATGACGATCCCGTCCGTGCTGAGCGGTCGATGCCGGAGTGGGGGTTCCGTCGCCCGGGTGGGCGGTCGTCGCCCGTGATCGGGTCAGCACGGGGCTGGGATGGTGGCCGGGGGATCTGTCTGAAGGAGGGTCGTCCATTGTGCGGACGAGTCTATCGGACATCCGCGGCTGTGGACCCCGGATTTCCGGGGTTCTTCTCAGCCTCCGCGAGACGCCGGCGCTCCTCGGCCGCGCGACGCTTCCGACGCCGCAGGAGGAGGAACCGCACGCCGATGCACGCCGCGGCGAGCGCCGGGACCCCACCCGAGACGATCATGCCCACGTGTGCCCCGGCGACCTCGACGAGCCACCCCATGAGCGGACCGCCGATCGACTGTCCGCCGAGCAGCACCAGGATGTACAGCGACATCACCCGGCCACGGATCGCCATGTTGGACGACAGCTGGACGAGTGAGTTCGCCGCCGTGATGAAGAGGAGGTTCGCGACCCCGCCCGCGACGAGCAGGAGGGCGAAGGGGAGGAGCACGGGCATCGCCCCGGCGGCCGCCTGCAGGACGCCGACCGCCGCCGCCGCGACGATCACGATGCGCAGGTCCACACCCCCGCGCCGCGTCGACGCGAGCGCACCGGTCAGCGCGCCGACGGCGACGAGGGCGTTGAGGAACCCGTAGCCGCTCGCGCCGATGTCGAAGACGTCCGAGGCGTAGGCGGCGAGCAGGACCGGCAGGTTGAACGCGAACACCGACATGAACGCGACCATGATGACCGTCCACCGGATGGCCGGCTTCCGCATGGCGTACCCGAGTCCCTCCTTGAGCTGGCCCTTCGCCTTCGCGACGACCGGCGTCGGGACGAGTTCCGAGACACGCATGAGCGCCAGGGTGAGCACGACGCCGGAGCAGGCGAGGGCGTTGATCGCGAAGGACCACCCGGAACCGACGGCGGTGATGAGGACACCACCGACGGCCGGACCGACGAGCTGGCCGAGCTGGAAGACGGCGGAGTTGAGGCTGATGGCGTTCCGCAGTCTCGCCGGGCCCACGAGCTCGTTCACGAACACCTGCCTCGCCGGGTTGTCGACGACGGTGACGAGACCGAGCATGAAGGCGATGACGTAGATGTGCCACACCTCGACCGCGCCGCTGAGCGTCAGGATCGACAGCGCGACCGCGAGGACGGCGGCGAGCGACTGCGTGATCATGAGCAGCACGCGCTTGGAGTAGCGGTCCGCGATCACGCCGCCGAGCAGTCCGAACAGCAGCATGGGCGCGAACTGCATGGCGACCGTGATCCCGACGGCGGCGACGCTGCCGGAGAGCTCGAGGACGAGCCAGTCCTGCGCGATGCGCTGCATCCCGATCGCGGTCGTCGCGACGATGTGCCCGATCGTGAAGAGTCGGAAGTTCGGGACGCGGAGCGAGGAGAAGGTGTCCCGCCAGGCGGGACGCTCCCCCACGATCGGCATGGGGGCGGTGGGCGGTGGTGGAGCGACGGCGGTGTCGGATGGAGGGGTCACGGAGAGGGCCAGCGTTTCGTATGTCGAGTGCGTGTCGTATGGGTGGAGCCGCGGAGGCCGTCGGCTCCCTTCCACGCTATTGCCGACGCGACCATTTCCGAGCAGGATGATCCCTATCAGTCCTATTCGATTCCCGAATGATCGGCTCACGCATGTTCGACCCCGCCCTGCTGCGCACCTTCCTGGCCGTCGCCGAGACGAAGAACTTCACGCGCGCCGCCGCGCAGCTCGGGTTGAGCCAGCCGACGGTCAGTCAGCAGATCCGACGGCTCGAGGAGGCTGCCGGCCGGTGGCTCGTCGTCCGGGACACGAGAGCGGTCCGCCTGACCGACAACGGTGACGCGATGGCCGGGTTCGCGCGCACCATCCTCGCTGCACACGCCTCGGCGGAGAGCTACTTCACCGGCTCGGCGATGAGCGGTCGCCTCCGCTTCGGGGCCGCCGACGACCTCGCGATGACCCAGCTCCCCCGGATCCTGCGCCACTTCCGTCAGGGTCACCCGCAGCTGAACCTCGAACTCACCGTGAACCAGAGCGGGCCGCTCTACCGTCGGCTGAAGGCGGGCGCCCTCGACCTCATCTTCATCAAGATGCACCCCGGCCAGAACGAGGGCAAGCTCGTGCGGACCGACTCGATGGTCTGGGTCGGTCTCGAGAAGACCACGATCGAGCCGGGCCAGCCCGTCCCCCTCATCGCCTACCAGGACCCGAGTCTCTCCCGGCAGCTGGCGATCGACGCCCTGGAGGACGCCGGGCGCACCTGGCGGATCACCTGCAGCACCCGTGAGGTGAACGGCGTGCTCGCGGCGGTGCGGGCCGGGCTCGGTGTCGCGGTCTTCCCGCGCAGCCTGATCCCGAGCGACCTCGTCATGCTCAGCAACCGGCTGGAACTCCCGACCCTGGGCGGCGTCGACTTCACCCTGCTCGCGAACCCGTTGGCGGCGGCCGGCCCGGTGGAGGCGCTCTCCTCGGCCATCATGGACCGGTCGCTCGCCTGAACGAGCACGCGGCGGTCAGGCGTCGACGGACTCCGACGCCTCGGCGAAGGGTGCGGGGATGAGGTAGGTCTCGCGGACCTCGGCCGATTCGTGCGGGCCGCTGCCGTCGGGCGGCGGTGAAGGGTTCGTCGAACTCGACGATCCACGTCGTCAGCTGTTCGGTCCACACCGAGATGAACGCCGCAGCACGCTGGCGGCCGGGTGCGACGATGACCCCGGAGGCACGCTCCCCCGTCGAGGGATCGGATCCCGGGTCCACGAGCACGAGGACCTGCATGCCGACACCGAACCCGTGCGTCCCACCGTTCACCACCATGGGCCCATCATCCCACCGCGGTCGTGCGTGTTGCACCAGCGCCCCGGCTCACCAGGAGACGGGCAGCGCCTTGCCCTCCTCGTACCCGGCGGCCGACTGGACGCCGACGATGGCGCGCTCGTGGAAGCCGGGGACCGAGTCGGCACCCGCGTAGGTGAACGACGAGCGCACCCCGGCGGTGATCATGTCGAGGAGGTCCTCGACCGAGGGCCGGAGCGGGTCGATCGTGATGCGGGAGGACGAGATGCCCTCGGCGAAGAGCGTCTTCCGCGCGAGTTCGAACGGGTCGAGTCGCCCGAAGCGCTCGTGCACGGCCTTGGTCGACGCCATGCCCCAGCTCTCCTTGTAGAGCGACCCGTCGGCGGCGCGCTGCAGCTCACCGGGGGCTTCGATCGTGCCGGCGAACCAGGAACCGATCATGACCGAGGACGCGCCGGCCGCGAGGGCGAGGGCGACGTCGCGGGGGTAGCGGACACCACCGTCCGCCCAGACCTTCGCACCGAGGGCGCGGGCGGTCGCGGCCGTCTCGAGCACGGCCGAGAACTGCGGACGCCCGACCGCCGTCATCATCCGCGTGGTGCACATCGCACCGGGTCCGACACCGACCTTGAGGATGTCCGCACCGGCGTCGACGAGGTCCTGCACCGCGACGGCGGACACGACGTTGCCGGCGACGATCGGGAGGCCGAGACCGAGGGCACGGACGGCCGCGATCGCCCGGAGCATGCCCTCCTGGTGCCCGTGGGCGGTGTCGATCACGAGGACGTCCACCCCGGCGGCGGCGAGCGCCTGCGCCTTCACGGCGACGTCGCCGTTGATGCCGATCGCCGCGGCGACCCGCAGTCGGCCCGACGCGTCGAGCGCCGGCGTGTAGATGGTCGAGCGGAGCGCACTCGTGCGGCTGAGGGTGCCGACGACGGCGCCGTGGTGCAGCACGGGCGCGAACTCGAGGTCGGCGGCGACCATGAGGTCGAACGCGGCCCGGCCACCGGTCACGTCGTCGGCGTCGATCGAGGCGAGCGACCCGCGAGCGAGGTCGCCGAGCCGTGCGTCGGGCAGCGCCGTGGCGAGACGTGCGGCCGGGATGCAGCCGGCGAAGGCGTCGCGCTCGTCGTGGAGCACGATGCCGTGACCGGCGACCGCGGGGATGAGGCGCAGGGCGTCGGCCGCGGTCTGATCGGCGCGCATGATCAGCGGGGTGTCGAAGGCGACCGGCTGCTCCTTGACCCAGCGGATCGCCGCGTCGAGCTCCTGGAGCGGCATGTCCTGCGGCAGGACGCCGAGTCCGCCGCGCCGCGCCAGTGCCGCCGCGAGGCGTGGGCCGGTGACGGAGTTCATGTTGGCGGAGACGATCGGGATCGTGGCGCCGGTGCCGTCGTCCGGAGCCAGGTCGACGTCGAGTCGACTCGTGATCCCGGAGCGGCTGGGGACGAGGAACACGTCCGAGTACGTCAGGTCGTGGCTGGGAATCTCACCGATGAACCGCATGAGAACACCGTATCCCGACCGGCGTCCGAGCCGCACCGACGACGGAATGGGTTTAGGCTTGATGACTGGATCGTGCGGGCATGTTCCCTGCCTGCAAACAGTGAGAATTCAACGGAGAGAGTGGGCGATCGACGGTGTCGAGCCAGATGACCGGAGTGGGCGCCGATGACGGCGCAACGAACGAATTCGGAGCCAATGAATGGCTCGTCGACGAGATGTACGAGCAGTACCTCGTCGACAAGGATTCCGTGGACCGCTCCTGGTGGCCGATCCTCGAGCACTACCGGCCGGTGAACGGCGCAGCCCAGGGAACGACGGGCGGCCAGTCGGACGACGGTGCGGCAGCTGCCGGCGCCACGGCGTCGGCCCCAGCGCCTGCGGCGGCGGACGAGGCGGCCCGGGTCAACCCGCCGACGGCCCCGATCCAGGTCATCGGCGCGCAGCCGGTCGCCCGCACCACCTCGGTCCAGGCGAAGCCGGCCCCGATCCCGGCCGACGCCCCGATGACGAGCCCGAACCAGGTCCAGCAGCCGAAGAGCGACCAGACCGAGCCCGCTCCGGAGGACGTCGACAAGGTCACCGTGCTGAAGGGCATGGCCAAGTCGCTCGCCACCAACATGGACGCGAGCCTGACGGTCCCGACCGCGACGAGCGTGCGCACCATCCCGGCGAAGCTGATGATCGACAACCGCATCGTCATCAACAACCACCTGAAGCGCGCCAGAGGCGGCAAGGTCAGCTTCACCCACCTCATCGGCTGGGCCCTCATCCAGGCGTTGAAGGACTTCCCGAGCCAGAACGTCTACTACGAGGAGACCGACGGCAAGCCCACGGTCGTCGCCCCGGCGCACATCAACCTCGGCATCGCCATCGACCTCCCGAAGCCCGACGGCTCCCGCGCCCTCATGGTGCCGGGCATCAAGCGCGCCGACACCCTCACCTTCAACGAGTACCTCTCGGCCTACGAGGACCTCGTGACCCGCGCCCGCAAGGGCAAGCTCACCGGAGCCGACTTCCAGGGCGTCACGATCTCGCTCACGAACCCCGGTGGCATCGGGACCGTGCACTCGGTCCCCCGTCTCATGAAGGGCCAGGGCTGCATCATCGGCGCCGGCGCCCTCGAGTACCCGGCCGAGTTCCAGGGCGCCTCCGAGCGCACGCTCAACGAGCTGGCGATCGGCAAGACGATCACGCTCACGAGCACCTACGACCACCGCGTCATCCAGGGTGCCGGCTCGGGCGAGTTCCTCAAGGTCGTCCACGAGCTGCTCATCGGCAGCCGCAGCTTCTACCAGGACATCTTCGCCGCGCTCCGCATCCCGTACGACCCGATCCACTGGTCGCCCGACATCAGCGTCGACCTCGCCGACGCCGTCGACAAGACCGCCCGCGTCCAGGAGCTCATCAACGCGTTCCGCGTCCGCGGCCACCTCATGGCCGACATCGACCCGCTGGAGTACGTGCAGCGCTCGCACCCCGACCTCGAGATCGAGACCCACGGCCTGACCTTCTGGGACCTCGACCGCGAGTTCGTCACGGGCGCCTTCGGCTCGGCCCGCACGGCCAAGCTGCGCGACATCCTCGGCGTCCTCCGCGACTCGTACTGCCGCACCACGGGCATCGAGTACATGCACATCCAGGACCCCGCGCAGCGCAAGTGGATCCAGAGCAAGGTCGAGCGCAAGTACGAGAAGCCGACGCACGACGAGCAGATGCGCATCCTCGGCAAGCTCAACGAGGCCGAGGCCTTCGAGACCTTCCTGCAGACGAAGTACGTCGGCCAGAAGCGCTTCAGCCTCGAAGGCGGCGAGTCCACCATCGCCCTCCTCGACACCATCCTCCAGGGTGCGTCGCAGGCCCAGCTCGACGAGGTCGCGATCGGTATGGCCCACCGCGGCCGTCTCAACGTCCTCACGAACATCGCCGGCAAGACGTACGGTCAGATCTTCCGCGAGTTCGAGGGAACGCAGGACCCTGCGAGCCACGGTTCCGGCGACGTGAAGTACCACCTCGGCACCGAGGGCACCTTCAAGGCCGAGGACGGCCGCGAGATCCCGGTCTACCTGGCAGCGAACCCCTCGCACCTCGAGGCCGTCAACGGCGTGCTCGAGGGCATCGTCCGCGCGAAGCAGGACCGCGGGCCGATCGGCGCGTTCGGCACCCTCCCGATCCTCATCCACGGCGACGCGGCGATGGCCGGTCAGGGCGTCGTCCTCGAGACGATGCAGCTGTCCCAGCTGCGCGGCTACCGCACGGGCGGCACGGTCCACGTCGTCATCAACAACCAGGTCGGATTCACGACGCCTCCTGGCGAGGGCCGCTCCTCCATCTACAACACCGACGTCGCGAAGACCATCCAGGCGCCGATCTTCCACGTGAACGGCGACGACCCCGAGGCCGTCGTGCGGGTCGCGGAGCTGGCCTTCGAATACCGCCAGGAGTTCAAGCGCGACGTCGTCATCGACCTCGTGTGCTACCGCCGACGCGGCCACAACGAGGGCGACGACCCGTCGATGACGCAGCCGCTCATGTACAGCCTCATCGAGGCCAAGCGCTCCGTGCGCAAGCTGTACACCGAGGCGCTCGTCGGCCGCGGCGACATCACCGAGGAGGAGTACGAGGCCGCGCACCGCGACTTCCAGGACCGCCTCGAACGCGCCTTCATGGAGACGCACGCCGAGCAGACCTCGCCGACGCCGATCCCGACCGAGGTCCTCGACGAGGACGGCTACTCCGGCGAACTCGAGACGACCGGCGTCTCCGAGGGCGTCGTGCAGCTCATCGGCGACGCGTTCAACAACAAGCCCGCCGGGTTCACCGTGCACCCGAAGGTGCAGCAGCTCCTCGAGAAGCGACTCGACATGAGCCGCAACGGCAACATCGACTGGGGCTTCGGAGAACTGCTCGCACTCGGATCGGTACTCATCGAGGGCACCCCGGTGCGGATGTCCGGACAGGACTCCCGCCGCGGCACCTTCGTGCAGCGTCACGCCGTCCTCCACGACCGGGTCAACGGCCAGGAGTGGCTGCCGCTCGCGAACCTCAGCGACAACCAGGCCCGCTTCTGGATCTACGACTCGCTCCTCAGCGAGTACGCGGTCATGGGCTTCGAGTACGGCTACTCGGTCGAACGTGCCGACGCGCTCGTGCTGTGGGAGGCGCAGTTCGGCGACTTCACCAACGGCGCGCAGACGATCATCGACGAGTTCATCTCCTCCGCCGAGCAGAAGTGGTCGCAGCGGTCGAGTGTCACGCTCCTCCTCCCCCACGGCTACGAAGGCCAGGGCCCCGACCACTCGTCCGCGCGGATCGAGCGGTTCCTGCAGCTCTGCGCCGAGGACAACATGACCGTCGCACGGCCGTCGACCCCCGCGTCGTACTTCCACCTCCTGCGTCGCCAGGCGTACGCCCGCCCGCGTCGGCCGCTCGTCGTCTTCACCCCGAAGGCGATGCTGCGTCTGCGTGGCGCGACCAGCCCGGTGGCGGACTTCACCTCCGGCCGCTTCGAGCCGGTGATCGACGACGCACGGATCACCGACAAGGCCGCGGTCAAGCGGGTGCTCCTGCACTCCGGGAAGATCCACTACGACCTCCTCAGCGAGCTGCAGAAGCAGCCGAACGACGAGATCGCCCTCGTCCGCGTCGAGCAGTTCTACCCGGTCCCGGTGGCCGAGCTGAACGCCGTGGTCGCGCAGTACCCGAACGCCGAACTGGTCTGGGTACAGGACGAGCCGGAGAACCAGGGCGCGTGGCCGTTCATCTGCCTGGAGGCCGCCAAGCACCTCGAGGGTCGGACGATCCGCAACGTGTCGCGCACCGCGTCCGCCTCCCCCGCCACGGGTTCGGCGAAGCGTCACGCCGCCGAGCAGGCGGAGCTCCTCCGCACCGCGCTGTCGCTCTGACCTCAGCCGCACGACCGACGACCGCCTGTTCCGACAGGCGGTCGTCGTCGTCTGCGTCGTCGTCCGGACGCGGGTGGTCAGCACGGCGACAGCGATCCGTGAGTGGGCGGTGAGCCACCGCCAATAGGCTGACGCCATGGACTTCGCATTCCTCGCCGTCGTCGCGGTGGTGACCATCGTCGCGGTGGCCCGCTTCGCGAACAAGCTGCGCGTGGCAGCCCCGCTCATCCTCGTCCTGGTCGGCCTCGCCCTCAGCTATCTGCCGTTCGTGCCGGACGTCGAGGTCAAGCCGGAGTGGATCCTCGCCGGCGTGCTGCCGCCGCTCCTCTATTCGGCTGCCGTCAACGTCCCGCTGGTCGACTTCCGCCGCAACCTCAAGGCGATCTCCGGGCTCTCGGTCGTCCTCGTCGTGGTGTCGTCGGTCCTCATCGGCTGGATCCTGTCGACGATCCTCCCCGACCTGAGCCTGGCCGCCGGCATCGCCCTCGGCGCCGTCGTCAGCCCGACCGACGCGGTCGCCGCGACCTCCATCGGTAAGCGGCTGGGCATGCCGTCGCGACTCGTGAGCGTCCTCGAGGGCGAGAGCCTCGTGAACGACGCCTCGGCCCTCGTCCTCCTGCGCTCCGCCATCGCCGCGACCGCCGGGACGGTCTCGTTGTGGGGTGTCCTGGGCGACTTCGCCTATGCCGTGGCGCTCGCGATCGCGATCGGGATCGTCGTCGGGTTCATCACGGTCCGGATCCGATCCCGCCTCGGCGACCCGGTCCTGACGACGGTCATCTCCTTCGCCGTGCCGTTCATCGCGTATCTGCCCGCCGAGCACTTCCACGCCTCAGGCGTCCTGTCGGTCGTGGTCGCCGGACTCTACACCGGGCATCAGAGCGCGAAGTACTTCACCGCCCAGGACCGCATCAGCGAGCGCATCAACTGGCGGACGACGCAGTTCCTCCTCGAGAACGGGGTGTTCCTGCTCATGGGGCTCGAGCTCGAGGCCATCGTCTCGCAGGTGGAGCAGGACGACCTCGGCATCTGGTCGTCGATCGGCCTCGGGTTGCTGACCGCCATCACCCTCATCGTCGTCCGCATCGTGTTCGTCGGCGTCCTCGTCTGGTCGTTGCGACGCGATGAACGGGAGGCCCTCGCCCGGCGGCCGAGACTGGCGCAGGTCTCCGCACGCCTCGAGGAGCATCCGACGGAGAACGCGCGTTCAGCCAAGCGCAAGGCCGCCTTCTCGAGGTCGATCGCCCGGCGGAGCGCCGACCTGGACTTCCTGCAACGCGAGGGACTCGGCTGGCGGGGCGGCGCGGTGCTCGCCTGGGCGGGGATGCGCGGCGTCGTCACGATCGCCGCCGCGCAGTCGCTGCCGCTCGACACCCCGTATCGGGCGGAGCTGGTGCTCATCGCGTTCACGGTCGCGATCGTCACCCTCCTGCTCCAGGGCGGTTCCCTCCCGCTCGTCATCCGGCTGACCCGGGTCGGCGGGACGGACGAGCAGGCGGCGATGGCGGAGCTGGCCGGTCTCGTCGAGGAGATCTCGACCGTCGGTGTGGCCGCCCTCGACGACCCGCAGCTGCGCACGGACGGCGGGGAGCCGTTCGACTCCGCGGTCGTCGACCGGGTGCGCACGAGCAGCCTCATCCGCGTCGAGTCGGCGGCGGAACGCACCGATGCCGGCGTGGGCCCGCACGAGCAGTTCCGACAGCTGCGACGCCGAGTGCTCGACGCCGAACGCGATGCGCTCCTCGATGCGCGGGCGACCGGCAGCTACTCCTCCGAGGTGCTGGCGAAAGCGCAGCGGATGCTGGACGTCGAGGAGTCACGCCTCGACGGCGCAGGCTGATGCGGTCGGTCCGTCGTCAGGCGCTCTCGTGGGTGGCCTGGGTGGCCCGCAGCGACGCCAGGACCTGGTTCTTCAGGTCTTCGGGTGCCGTCTCCTTGCACGCCCGCTGGACGGCCTCGGTGAGGGTCTGGGCGACGAGCGCCTCGTTCTGACACTCCGGGCAGTTCGCGAGGTGCTCGCGGATGTCGGCCGCTTCGGTCGTGCACACCTCGTGACGGAGGTACTCCTCGAGGTCCTTCTTGGCCTTGTCGCAGCCGCAGTCGCTCATTTCTTGCTCCCCTGCTTCGTCACGGTGAACCCCCGGGACTCGGCGTAGTCGGCCAACAGGTCGCGGAGGAGTCGTCGGCCACGGTGCAGACGACTCATCACGGTCCCGATGGGCGTTTTCATGATGTCGGCGATCTCCTGGTAGGCGAAGCCCTCCACGTCGGCGAGGTACACCGCCAGGCGGAAGTCCTCCGGGATGGCCTGCAACGCGTTCTTCACGTCGCTGTCCGGCAGGTGATCGATCGCTTCGGCCTCGGCGGATCGGCTGGAGGTCGCGCTGATCGACTCGGCGCCGCCCAACTGCCAGTCCTCGAGGTCGTCGATGGTGCCCTGGTAGGGCTCGCGCTGCTTCTTCCGATACGTGTTGATGTACGTGTTCGTGAGGATGCGGTAGAGCCATGCCTTCAGGTTGGTGCCCTGTTCGAACTGCGCGAACGCGGCGAAGGCCTTGACGAACGTCTCCTGGACGAGGTCCTGAGCATCCGACGGGTTCTTCGTCATGCGCATGGCAGCGCCGTACAGCTGATCGATGAACGGCAGTGCCTGTGCTTCGAACAGTGATCGGGGGTCCGGCTCGGCCGGAAGGGCTTCTGGGTCGACGGAGGTCATCACCGGCCAGTCTACGGCCAGCGCCAGACGACCGTGATCGGCCTCCGTCACCGGTCGTTCCAGTACCGCTGTGGACATCCGTTCCTCCTTCTGCTCGTCGACCCCGACTACTGTTGGAACCAATGTTGACCAATCCGTATTCCGCACCCGATTTCGACGTGTACGGCGATGCCGAACCCGAGCACGACGACGCCGCCTGGCCGGCGCCCGTCGCGGACGGGCCGGTCGATGCGACCGTGTCCCTCCCGGGCTCGAAATCCCTCACGAACCGCGAGCTCGTCCTGGCCGCCCTGGCCGACGGACCGTCGCTGCTCCGTGCTCCGCTCCACTCGATGGACAGCACCAACATGGTGGAGGCGCTCCGCGCACTCGGGACGACCATCGTCGAGCGCCCGGCCTCGGGCGCGTTCGGCAAGGACTGGCTCGTCACGCCGGGCGAGCTGTTCGGCAGCACGACCGTCGAGTGCGGGCTCGCCGGCACCGTCATGCGGTTCGTCCCGCCGCTGGCCGCGCTCGCCCTCGGACCGACCGTGTTCGACGCCGACCCCTCCGCCAGGAACCGCCCCATGGCGACCATGATCGGCTCGCTGCAGGCGCTCGGTGTCGACATCAGCGACGACGGCCGGAAGGCGCTCCCCTTCACGGTGCACGGCACAGGCGCGGTCGCGGGTGGCAAGCTCACGATCGACGCGTCGTCGTCGAGCCAGTTCGTGTCCGGCCTCCTGCTGGCCGCGGCCCGCTTCGAGCAGGGTCTCCACCTCGTCCACGAGGGCGAGCGCCTGCCGAGCCTGCCGCACATCGAGATGACCATCGCGGCCCTCGCGGCCCGCGGGGTCACCGTGGAACAACCGGCCGTCGGTGAGTGGGTCGTCGCCCCCGGCACGATCGCCGCGCTCGACGTCGACCTCGAGCCCGACCTCTCCAACGCCGCACCGTTCCTCGCCGCGGCGCTCGTCACCGGCGGAAGCGTCACGCTCCGCGGCTGGCCCACCTCCACCACCCAGGTCGGTGCCGACCTGGCGGACCTCCTGCCCCGCTTCGGCGCGACGGTCACCCTGGACGGCGACCGCCTCACCGTCACCGGCGGCGAGCGGATCACCGCGGTCGACCTCGACCTGACCACCGGCGGCGAGCTCGCGCCCGCCCTCACCGCGCTCGCGGCACTCGCCGACGGACCGTCGACCATCACGGGCATCGGGCACATCCGTCACCACGAGACCGACCGCCTCGCGGCCCTCGCGACGGAGATCAACAAGCTCGGGGGCGCCGTCACGGAGCTGCCGGACGGTCTCCGCATCGAGCCGCGCCCCCTCCACGGCGGCGAGTGGTCGAGCTACCACGACCACCGCATGGCGACCACGGGAGCGATCCTCGGTCTCGTCGTGCCCGGGGTCACCATCGAGAACGTCGCCACGACCGCGAAGACGCTCCCACAGTTCACCGAACTGTGGCACGCGATGCTCGGGGGCTGAGCCGATGAGCTGGTGGGACGACGGCGTCGACGACGACGAGCCGGAACTCGACGAGTCGAGCATCAGGATGCGGCCGAACCCGAAGGCGAACCGCCCACGGACGAAGACGCGGCCCGAGCACCTCGATGCACTGACCGCACGCGTCCTCGCGGTCGACCGCGGCCGCTACACCGTGCTCCTCGACGAGGGCACGCCCGAGGAGCGCGTCCTGACGTCGACACGCGCTCGTGAACTCCGCAAGCAGGCCATCGTGACCGGCGACCGGGTCGACGTCGTCGGCGACACCTCGGGTGCCGAGGGCACGCTGTCGCGCATCGTGCGGATCGTGCCGCGCACGACGCTGCTCCGCCGCAGTGGCGACGACACCGACGCCATGGAGCGCGTCGTGGTCGCCAACGCCGACCAGATGCTCATCGTCGTCGCCGCCGCGAACCCCGAGCCTCGGGCCCGACTCGTCGACCGCTACCTCGTCGCCGCCTACGACGCGGGGATCACCCCGATCCTCTGCATCACGAAGACGGACCTCCAGGACCCCGACGAGTTCCTCGCGAACTTCGCCGGGCTCGGCCTGCGCGTGTTCCGCAGCCGGGAGGACGACGTCCCGCTCACCGAGATCACCGAGGCCCTCATCGGCCACGACACGGTCTTCGTCGGCCACTCGGGCGTCGGCAAGTCCACCCTGGTCAACGCCCTCGTCCCGACCGCTGAGCGCGCCACAGGGCATGTGAACGTCGTCACCGGGCGTGGGCGCCACACCTCCTCCTCGACCGTCTCGCTGCGCATCGAGGCGCCCGGAGGGTCCGGGTGGGTCATCGACACCCCGGGCGTCCGCTCGTTCGGTCTCGGACACGTCGACACCGCCAACATCCTGAAGTCGTTCACCGACCTCGCGGAGATCGCCCTCGAGTGCCCGCGTGGCTGCACCCATCTGCCCGACGCGCCCGACTGCGCGATCATCGAGGCCGTCGCCGAGGGACGGCTCGGGGAGAACGGCCCGGCACGCCTCGACTCGCTCCAGCGGCTGCTGGGCACCTTCGCGACGATCAAAGCCGACCAGTACTCCTGACTAGGCTTGGGGTATGCCTGAACCCCTCCGTCTGTCCGCCGGCGACCCGGCCCCCGCGTTCACCCTCACCGACCAGGACGGCGCCAGCGTGTCCCTGTCCGACTTCGCCGGACGACGGGTGATCCTCTACTTCTACCCCGCCGCGATGACGCCCGGCTGCACCACCCAGGCGTGCGACTTCCGCGACAACCTCGCATCGCTCGGCGGTGCCGGGTACGTGGTGCTCGGCGTCTCGAAGGACTCCGTCGAGAAGCTCAAGGCCTTCCAGGAGGAGGACGGGCTCACGTTCCCGCTCCTCAGCGACCCGGAGCTGACGGTCCACCAGGCGTACGGAGCCTACGGTGAGAAGAACTCGTACGGACGTATCGTCACGGGGGTCCTCCGCTCGACGTTCGTCATCGACGAGACGGGCACCCTCACCCTCGCCCGGTACAACGTCAAGGCCACCGGCCACGTGAAGAGCCTCCGCAAGGCCCTCGGCCTCGACGCCTGACGCGTCGCTGCTGGACCATCACGACCGACGCGTCGCGCTCAGATCTCGCGTCGGGTCACGGCGGCGACCGCGGGCGTGAACAGGAGCCCGAGGACGGCCAGCGACGGCAGCAGCAGGAACCACCCGATCGCGGGTTGCGCGAAGACCCCTTGGAACGCGCCGACGGCGACGGCGATCTGCACGAGCTGCCAGGTGACCGCTCCCCCGCGGATCCAGCTCCGTCCGCGGATCGCGCCGAGGGCGAGCGCCGTGACGAACGCCGTTGCGATGAGCAGGATCACGAAGATCGCCAGCGCGCTCGTGAACGAGGCCGGCGTCGCCGCGACCAGCTCGAAGAGGAACCAGGCCGAGAGCCCGATCATGAGCAACGCCTCGGCGACGAGCAGGACGATGAAGGCCAGCACCGCCGGACGACGACGCTCCTCCGGGTTCGGAGCGGAGGCGGCGTTTCGATCGGTACTCACAGGGTTCACCCAAACTTGACTATTGATTTGCTCTTACCGATATGAAACCATGTTTGAGGCCGACATGAGGTCCACGAGGGTGTGGACAGATCCCGAATCCCGGACGATCATCCCCCTCGCATTTCGGCTTTCGCTTCCCGAGACCCCTCACTCGGTTGAAGAAATCTCACCATGCAATAAAAGGAGCTCCCCTATGGATTGGCGCGATAAAGCTGCCTGCCTGACCGTCGACCCGGAATTGTTCTTCCCGGTCGGGAACACCGGTCCGGCGGTCGATCAGATCGACAAGGCGAAGGCCGTGTGCGCCACCTGCAGTGTCACGGAGCTGTGCCTCCAGTACGCGCTCGAGACCGGCCAGGACTCCGGCGTGTGGGGCGGCCTCAGCGAAGACGAGCGTCGCGCCCTCAAGCGTCGCGCTGCTCGCGCTCGCCGCGCCTCCTAGTCGCAGACGAGAACCCCGGGTGCCGAACGGCCCCGGGGTTCTCGCATGTCTGCGGCCGTTCGTGACGGACCAGGACCTCAGCTCTTGGCGACCCAGCGCATCGGGATCGCGATCGTGACCTCGGTTCCGCTCCCCATGAGCGTGTGCCAGTCGATCGTCCCGCCCAGTTCACCCTGGATGAGCGTCCGCACGATCTGGGTGCCGAGACCGGACCCGACCTTCCCCTCCGGGAGCCCCACGCCGTTGTCGCGGACCTGCACGCTCAGCAGCTCGTCCGTGCGGTCGGCCGTGATCTCCACGTCGCCGTCGCGGCCGTTCAGGCCGTGCTCCACCGCGTTGGTGACGAGTTCGGTGAGCGCGAGGGCGAGTGGCGTCGCGTACTCGCTCGGGAGCACGCCGAACGAGCCGGAGGACTTCGGGCGGACCGTGGTGTTGTGCGAGCTCGCCACTTCGGCGATGAGCAGGAGCACGCGCTCGAAGACCTCGTCGAAGTCGACGTTCTGATTGAGCCCCTCGGACAGCGTGTCGTGCACGACCGCGATGGCGGCCACGCGCCGCATGGCCTGCGTGAGGGCGTCGTGGGCGTCCTCCGAGTGCGTCCGCCTGGCCTGGATCCGCAGGAGCGATGCGACGGTCTGGAGGTTGTTCTTCACCCGGTGGTGGATCTCGCGGATCGTCGCGTCCTTGGTGATGAGTTCCTGCTCCTGGTGACGCAGTTCGCTGACGTCGCGGCAGAGCACGATCGCGCCGACCCGCTCGCCGCGGCTCCGCAACGGGATCGCCCGGAGGGAGACCGTCACGCCCTTGTCCTCGATGTCGGTCCGCCACGGCGCCCGACCGGTGACGACGAGTGGCAGGGACTCGTCGACGGTGACGGTCCCCGTCCCGGAGAGCAGATGGGTCGTGACGTCCGCGAGCGACTCGCCCTCGAGTTCCTCGGCGAATCCGATCCGGTTGAAGGCCGAGAGCGCGTTGGGGCTGGCGAAGGTGACGGTGCCGTCGACATCGAGACGGATCAGGCCGTCGCTCGCGCGCGGCGCGCCCCGGCGCGGTCCGGTCGGCGCTCCGAGATCCGGGAAGTCGCCGACCGCGATCATCTCGAACAGGTCGCTCGCGCAGTCGTTGAACGTGAGTTCCTGGCGGCTGGGCGTCCGAGCCTCACCGAGATTGGTGTGGCGGGTGATGACCGCGATCGGTCCGTCGGCATTGGTCGTCTCGGTCGGAGATATCCGCCGGGCGACGGGTACGGCACGAACCCTGGTCGGGGTCTCTTCGTACCAGTCCGGTGCTGACGACTCGATGATCCGTCCACTCTCGAAACAGTCGGTGACCTGCTTGCGCCATTCCTGCTTGATGGATTGCCCGACGAAGTCGCGATAGAAGAGTGTCGCGGCACTCGACGGACGCGAATGCGCGACCGCTATGAAACTGCCGGAATCGGTCGGTACCCAGATGACGATATCGGCGAACGCCAGATCCGCGAGGAGTTGGCTGTCCGCGAGCAGCATGTGCAGCCACTCCACGTCGGCCGCACTGGAGCGGCCCTGGGCGAGAACGAGATCACTGAGCGTCGACACGATTCCAGTCTAGGCTCGGCCGGCCGACACCGAGTGCGCCGAGCGTGCCCTGACGACCACTGGTCAGGCAGGCGTGGAACGGCGACGGCGCTCAGCGGCCCGTGGGGGGCCGCTGAGCGCCGTCGCCGGACGTGATGGGTCAGTTGGCTGCGCGGTAGGCGTCCTGGACCGCCTGAGGGATGCGTCCGCGCGACGACACGGCGTGCCCGTTCTTCGCGGCCCACTCGCGGATCGCGGCGAGGTTCTCGGCGCTGTTGCGGGTGCTGGTGCTCGAGGTGCGGCGCCCACGCTTGACCGGGCGTCCGGCTCCGATGTAGGGCTTCAGCGACTCGCGGAGGTTCTTCGCATTGTCTGCCCCGAGATCGATCTCGTATTCGGTTCCGTCGATCGCGAACCGGACGGTCTCTCCTGCACCGGAAGCGAGTTCGCTGCCGTCGAGATCGTCGATGTATGTGGTGATGACTTTCTGAGCCATGGGGGGTCCTCCTGAAGATATCCGTGGTGGGTCCGACGGTTATCCGATCATATCGAACACCACCAAGCGAATTTGAATACCGACACGATACCGAAGTAATTCATCACCCAACGGATAGCGATGCTTCGGAGAAGAATGCAGATGCATATATCGGCGAGCCAATGCATATTCGGTTGATCGCCCAATTGTATTGAGTGAATCTGTCGAGACTATTCCGCTCGGCGTGACCGACTCCGCGCACGACGCCCGCGTGCTCCACCCGCCGAGCGCCGCGAGCGGTCGCGCACCGGCGCCGGCTCCTGGTCGAGGAGGGTGGACACGAACCGCCGCAACGCGACGGGCAGCGCCCCGCGCGGGGCCTGGTCGCGGAGGCTCCTCCCCGCGATCACCGCGGCGTCCACCACCCGCTGGTCCTCCGGCAGGAGCGCGGCCGCCTCGATCCCGCCGAAGCGGGAGAGCGTGGACGCCAATTGACCGGCCGGGCCGGTACCGAGCGCGACGCCACGCAGCCGGTTCACCACCACCGAGATGCGCGACGGGTCGACGAGTTCGACGAGTTCCGCGTGGCCGCGGAGCAGCCTCGTGACCCCGACCGGGTCTGCCGCACCGACCTCGACCACCCGGTCTGCGGACCCGAGGACGGCGAACGCCGCGCCGTTCCGTCTGGGCGCGAACAGGTCGCTCGAGATCTCCTCGTCCGCCTCCAGGCAGAACGCCGTGTCGATCACGATGTCGTCCATCCACGCCCGGCACCGTTCGATGGTCGTCGCGACGCGTTCGGTCGACAGTTCCGTCCAGCGTGCCGCGCGCGAGATGCCGGTCAGGACCCGGAACGCGCCGG
Organism: Plantibacter sp.; assembly: GCF_059073635.1. Lineage (NCBI taxonomy): Bacteria > Bacillati > Actinomycetota > Actinomycetes > Micrococcales > Microbacteriaceae > Plantibacter > Plantibacter sp. The sequence continues at coordinate 286,730 of NZ_JCACOF010000010.1, forward strand.
ACGGCGACGGATGGACGACCGCGATCCGCTCGAGCTGCTCGATGTCGAGCGCCCCACTTCCGGCCAGTCGGCAGGCCGCGGCGAACCCGGGTGCCTCGTCGAGGAGGCCGAGCATGGCCGCGACGGATGACCCGTAGGTGTCCGCATCGATGAGGACGACCCGGCGGCCGCGCGCAGCGAGCTCACTGGCGATGCCTGCGGCGACGGTGGTCGTGCCGGGCGACCCGGCCGCACCCCACACGGCGATGACCCGCCCTGCGGCCTGGGCGACCGGACGAGGGCTGTCGCCGCCGAGGTCGAGCGGCGCGATGCTCCGATCGAGCTCCTCGGGATCGACCGGCAGGAGGACGATGTCGACGAGACCGAGCCCAGCCGCATGGCGCCGTTCGGACTCGCCGGACGCGAGCGCCACGACCCTCGTGCCCACGCGGTCCGCGAGGTCGATGAGTTCGGCGCGCAGGCGGTCGGCCCCGGGTGACACGAGCAGCACGTCGACGGGCGTACCGGCGCCGACGCGCTCCTCGAGTTCGGCGCCGTCGTGACAGCGCCAGGCGACGCGGTGTCCGAGGTCGAGCATCGTCGCGAGGATCTCACCCTCGACCCGTGGATCGAGGGCGAGTCCGACGCGCAGCATCAGCGTTCGCCGGGCTCGGTGGGGACCACGGACAGTAGGTGCGCCGCCGCCGTCGCCGAGAGCACCGTCGCGACGGCGGAGCGCGGGACCGCGAGCTCGAGGGCGACCGAACCACGACCCGACAGGAGCCCTTCGTCCTCGCCGACCCGGACGACGGTCGCGGCCGAGACCAGCACCTCCGGGACACCGTACCCGTCGCCGTCCGGCGCGGCCGCCCAGAGGTCGACGACGGTCCCCGGCACGATGTCGGCGCCGAGCCGTCCGGCCGGTTCGACGACGAGCGTGGTCACGCCGACGGCGCTCGCCTCGCCGAGCGCGTCGAGCGGCACGAGCTCCCCCGCTGCGATCGTCCGCGTGACGACGATCCCCGGCGGCGGTGCCGCTCCAGCTCCGAGGTACCCGCCCTCGACCGACCCCAGACGTGCGTCGATCACCTGGAGTGAGGAGCGGTCGAGCCGCGTTCCGGGCGTCAGCGTCTCGGACGCCGCATACACCGGGGTCGTCCGACTCGAGGTCGTGACGAGCCACCACACTCCCAGGATCGACGCGACCACCAGCATGAGGCCCACCAGGAAGCGTGGGTCCACCCAGATGCGCGACCGGGACACCTGCCGTCCGCCGACACCATGACGCAGTCCGGCGAGACGGTCGGTCATCCGCTCCCGCCGTCGATTCGCGCTCCTCCCGACTCCGATCCGTGTCCCCGCTCGCTTCCCCGCACCGTCTCCTCCTTCATGGGCACCCCGTGCGCCGCCTCCGGTCCCATGCTGCCCGGGCTCCGGACATCGCGCCGAAGTTATCCACAGCCCGGCGGACGCCGCCCGCGCGAGAGGATAATCGAGGAATGGAATCGCAGCGCGATGCGGCCCCGCTCGGTCGCTTCCTCACCGTCGCCGATACGGCCGAGGTCTTGAACGTCTCGGCCCAGCACGTGGCCGAGCTCATCTCGAGCGGTGAACTGCCCGCCATCCGGATCGGGCGCAGCGGACCGTGGCGCATCGAGTTCCCGGCACTCGAAGCCTTCATCAGCGGTCAGTACGAGGAGGCACGTCGTGCAGGCCTCTGGCACCAGGCCCAGCTCACCGAACTCGCCGAGTTCACCGGCGCCCCGATGCTCCGGCCCGTGCCGCCCCTCGGCTGAGCCCCGGTTCCGGCAAGCGTCCGACGCGCCGCCTCAGGCGGCACGCTCGACGACGACGACCTCAGCGAGCACGATGACGCGGATCTGCTCGATGCTCCGGCTGCGGCGCGGCGACCCTGGCTCGTGGACGGCCAGATCCAGATGGTCGCGGCCCACCCGGTCGACCGTGCCCGTCCAGCTCCCCGTCCGGGTCCGCACGATCACTGCTGCACGGCGTCGGCACAGATCACGGAGCAGGAACGAGACGGTGAGGCGGTCGAGCAGTCGCGGTTCGCGGACCGCGACGTCGTCGAGACTCCAATCGATCTGCGTCTGCGTCATGGCGATCGCCGCGATCGCATCGAGCGGGACGACCACCTCTCGGCCGCCCGGGGTACCGGAATCGGCCTGCAACCAGTCCTTCCCGATGCTCCGGACCCGCAGCCGCCAGGTCGTCCCGTCGACGAGTTCGACGACGAGCGGTCCTGGTGCGTCGGCGTCGCCGCAGAGGGCGACCAGCCGCTCGCGGAGCATGAGACGCCCACGCCGAAGCCGCTCGGCCTCGATGCGGACGGCGTCGTCGTCGACGGCGAGCTCGTCGTCGAGCTGACCGGCGAGATCGTCGAACAGGCTGTCCCAACGCATACGCCGACGGTAGTGCGCAGAGGGCGGCGACGTCCTGCGTTCTCCACAGACCCCTGGTCCTGGACACCAGGGAACTGACATGATGAGTGTGACATGTCAGATTCTGGTCGCCCGACTCGTGGCGGCCGCTCACCCCTCGGAGGCCCCATGAGCACCGTTGCCCGGCACGACGACGACGAGCCCGAAGCACGCACGGCTCGCCTCCGGCCGGCGCCTCCGCTCCCCGAGCGACGCACGCCGGAGATGCGGGCGGCGGCGCGCACCGGCGCTGACGACTACTTCGCGCCGCAGCCGGCGCCCCGAGCCGAACTCCCTGATCCGCGACCACTGCTCGAGAACCTCACGCGGAGCGTGATCGAGGTGATCGCCGGAGCCCGCGACCTCACACAGCTCGCGCGGTGGATCACCGCCGACGTGCACACCGTCCTGCTGAAGCGCGTGATCCTCGCCGAACGGGCACGACGCGTCCGCGGTGTCCCGGGCACCGTCCCGGTCGTCTCCATCGGCACCGTGACCGTCTCCGAGCCACGCGACGGCGTCGTCGAGTCCGTGGTCATCGTCCACGGACGAGCACGGTCCCGAGCCGTGGCCATCCGGCTGGAGGGCTTGGACGGCCGCTGGCGGGCGACCTCGGTGAGCGTGCTCTGACCGCCGCTGCACATCCGCCCGCAACCGACAGACGGGAGCCCTCCGAACCGATGTCACCATGGTCCGGAGGGCTCCCGTTCGTTCCGGCGTGGGCCTACTTCTTCTTGCCCTGCTTCCGACGGTCCGAACGGTTGCTCGGAGCAGCCGCAGGCGCCTCGGACTGCTGACCGAAAGCCCCGCGCGACGCCTTCGCGGCCGGGGCGGCCTTCGTCGCCGCAGCCGCATCGCCGGCGGGACGGTTCGTCTGCTGGAGCCGCTGTGCGCGTTCGGTGGCCGCCTTCTCGATCTGCCCGCGCTGGTTGCGGACCTCGACCCCACCCTGCTCACTCGGAGCGGAGTAACTGAGCTTCTCGGTGTCGGGGGTCTCCTGTGTCAGGCCCTTGGCCGTGATCGCCGGTGCAGCGGTGCCCGCATCGACCTCGCCGGCGACCTCGACCTCGAGGTTGAAGAGGAAGCCGACGCTCTCCTCGCGGATCTGCCCCATCATCTGCTGGAACATCGCGTAGCCCTCGCGCTGGTACTCGACCAGCGGGTCGCGCTGCGCCATGGCCCGCAGACCGATGCCGTCCTTCAGGTAGTCCATCTCGTACAGGTGGTCGCGCCAGCGGCGGTCGATCACCTGGAGGACGACGCGGCGCTCGAGTTCGCGCATCGCCGGGGCACCGAGCGACTCCTCGCGGTTGGTGTACGCGAGCTTGGCGTCGGAGAGGATCTCGCGGCGCATGAAGTCGCGGTTGATCCGCCCCTTCGTCCCCGCCTCCTGGACGACCTCGTCGATCGTCAGGCCGACGGGGTAGAGCGTCTTCAGCTCGGCCCAGAGTGCGTCGAAGTCCCAGTCGTCGCCGTTGCCCTCGCCGGTGTGCTCGTCGAGGACGTCGTCGACGACGCTCTCCAGGAACTGCTGTGCGCGATCGTGGAGGTCGTCGCCCTCGAGGATGTGGCGGCGGTCGGAGTAGATCGCCTCGCGCTGCCGGTTGAGGACGTCGTCGTACTTGAGCACGTTCTTGCGGATCTCCGCGTTCCGCGCCTCGACCTGCGACTGGGCGCTGCGGATCGCGCGGCTGACGATCTTCGACTCGATCGCGAGGTCGTCCGGCACGTTCTGGCGCCCCATGAGGCTCTCCGCGGCTCCGGCGTTGAAGAGGCGCATGAGGTCGTCGGTGAGGGACAGGTAGAACCGGCTCTCGCCGGGGTCGCCCTGACGGCCGGAGCGACCGCGCAGCTGGTTGTCGATGCGGCGCGACTCGTGGCGCTCGGTACCGAGGACGTAGAGTCCGCCGGCGTCGATGACCTTGTCGGCCTCCTCCTTGACCGCGGCCTTCACCTCGGTGAAGACCTCGTCCCACGCGGCCTCGTACTCCTCGGGGGTGTCGATCGGGCTGAGACCCTTGGCGTTCATCTCCGCGACGGCGAGGAACTCGGCGTTGCCGCCGAGCATGATGTCGGTTCCACGACCGGCCATGTTGGTGGCGACGGTGACCGAGCCGAGTCGACCGGCCTGGGCGATGATCGCGGCCTCACGCGCGTGGTTCTTCGCGTTGAGGACCTCGTGCTTGACGCCCTTCTTGGCGAGGAGCCTCGACAGGTACTCGCTCTTCTCGACGCTCGTCGTGCCGACGAGGACCGGCTGGCCCTGCTCGTGGCGCTCGACGATGTCCTCGACGACCTGCGCGAACTTCGCCTCCTCGTTCTTGTACACGAGGTCCGACTGGTCGATGCGCTGCATCGGGCGGTTGGTCGGGATCGGGACGACGCCGAGCTTGTACGTCGACATGAACTCCGCCGCCTCGGTCTCGGCCGTACCGGTCATACCGGACAGCTTCTCGTAGAGACGGAAGTAGTTCTGGAGCGTCACGGTCGCGAGGGTCTGGTTCTCGGCCTGGACGGCCACGCCCTCCTTGGCCTCGATCGCCTGGTGGATGCCCTCGTTGTAGCGACGTCCGACCAGGATGCGCCCGGTGTGCTCGTCGACGATGAGCACCTCGCCGTTCATCACGACGTAGTCCTTGTCCTTCTTGAAGAGCGCGCGGGCCTTGATCGCGTTGTTCAGGAAGGAGATGAGCGGGGTGTTGGCGGACTCGTAGAGGTTGTCGATGCCGAGGTAGTCCTCGACCTTCTCGATGCCGGGCTCGAGCACGCCGACGGTGCGCTTCTTCTCGTCGACCTCGAAGTCCTCACCGGGCTCGAGTCGCACCGCGAGCCGGGCGAACTCCTGGAACCAGCGGTTCGCCTCGCCGGAGGCCTTCCCGGAGATGATGAGCGGGGTCCGTGCCTCGTCGATGAGGATGGAGTCGACCTCGTCGACCACGGCGAAGAAGTGACCGCGCTGGACCATGTCCTTGGCCTGCCACGCCATGTTGTCGCGGAGGTAGTCGAACCCGAACTGGTTGTTCGTGCCGTAGGTGATGTCGGCCGCATACTGCTCGCGGCGCTGCTCCGGCGTCTGACCCTCGACGATCACGCCGGTCGTCATGCCGAGCGCGCGGAAGACGCGCCCCATGATCTCCGACTGGTACGACGCGAGGTAGTCGTTCACCGTGACGATGTGCACGCCCTTGCCGGCGATGGCGTTGAGGTAGGCCGGGAGGGTCGCGACGAGCGTCTTGCCCTCACCGGTCTTCATCTCGGCGATGTTGCCGAGGTGCAGCGCGGCGCCACCCATGATCTGGACGTCGAAGTGGCGCATGCCGATCGTGCGGCGTGCAGCTTCGCGCACCGCGGCGAAGGCTTCGGGGAGGAGGTCGTCGAGGGTCTCGCCGTTCTCGAAGCGCTCGCGCAGCTCGACGGTCTCGCTCTTCAGCTCCTCGTCGCTCAACTCCGTGAAGTCGTCCTCGAGGGCATTGACCGCCTTCGTGAGGCTGGTCAGCTTCCGGAGGATGCGACCTTCGCCGACGCGAAGGATCTTCTCAAGTGGTGAGGCCACGAATTGCTCTCCATTACGTGTTCCTGATCTCCGTCCTGGTCGACTGACCGGGACGGACGGGGTGCACCAGAACGGGGCAGTCCTCTGAACATGTTAGCGGGGAGTCCCTTGAGTGGACGCTGTGTATCGAGGGGCGGACGGATGTCGACGGAGCGCCGCCGCAGCGCGGGACGGACGGGTCACTAGGCTGGCGACACCTACGGCGTAGGTATTTCATGGAGGTTCGATGTCGGTCAAGCACGGTCTGCTCGCGATCCTCGCGCTCGGCGACGACTACGGGTACCGTCTGCGCGGTGAGTTCGACCGGCGGACGACACCCGACACACCGCTCAACGTCGGCCAGGCCTATGCGACCCTCGATCGTCTCGAGCGGGACAGGCTCGTCGAGCGGGCCGCCGTGGATGCGCAGGGGCATGTCTTCTACCGCATCACCGCCGACGGGCGCGACGTCCTCGAACGCTGGTGGGCGACACCCGTCACGGCGAGCGCTTCGCGAGACGAACTCCCGAACAAGGTCGCCCTCGCGGCGTCACTCGACGGCGTCGACGTGTTCGGGGTCATCGCCGTCCAACGCGCGTGGGCGCTCGATCTCGTGCAGCAGCTCGACGAGGATCTGTCGACGCTCCCCCCGACGCCGCAGGGTGACATCGCGTGGATCGGGCTCGAAGCCAGACGGCGACGCTCCCTGGCCGAGCTCGACTGGCTCGAGGTGACCTCGGCACGCCTGCGGGTACACGACGCCGTCTTCGACGTCGCCACCGACATGCCACGACGCGGCCGCCCGGCGAACCGGGCGACCGCGTCGGTCGGGGTGCAGGACGCTAGTTCGAGCCGTCCTCGAGGCTGATCACGCCGTAGTCCCAGCCCTTGCGGCGGTACACGACGCTCGCCCGCTCCGACGAGGCGTCGATGAACAGGAAGAAGTCGTGGCCGACGAGTTCCATGCGGTCGACGGCGTCCTCGACGCTCATCCACTCCGCGGGGAACTCCTTCGTGCGGATGACGACGGGCGAGTACGCCTCCTGCTCCTCGTCCTCGTGGGTCAGCGTCGCGACGCTGCCGGTCGCGACCTGCTCGAGCAGCTCCGGCGCGGCAGGAGTGATGTCGACGCCGCTGAACCCCTCGCTGCTGGCGGCGTGCAGGGAGGTGCGGTGCTTGCCGCGGTGCTCCTTCTTGCGGTCCTTCGAGCGGCGGACGCGCTCGAGCATCCGCGCGATCGCGAGATCGAAGGCCACGTACTTGTCGGAGCCGGTCGACTCCGCACGGACCAATGGTCCGGGGCCGACGAGCGTCAGCTCGACGCGGTCCTCGCCCTTGCGTCCGTTGGCGTCGTGATGGCGGGACACCTTGATGTCGAGCGACTGCGCCTGCTCGACCAGATGGGCGACCTTCTCCGCCTTCTCGGTCGCGTACTCGCGGAACCGATCGGTGATGCCGAGTCCAAGTCCGACGATGTTGATATCCACGTTCGACCTCCTCATCCGGCTGACCACCCGGTCCCGGGCGGTCCTTTCACGCCGTTCTGCAACCGTAGTGCCCGAGCCTGCGGAAGTCATCAGCGGTGTTCAGGGAACGTTCATCTTCCGGCCTCGTGACCCGCCGTCCGTTCACGGTCCGACCCTGGCGAGGGCCACGACACCGACGACGAGGCCACCGCCGTCGTGCATCGCCCGGACCGCTTCCCCGACGGTGGCGCCCGTCGTGACGACGTCCTCCACGAGCAGGAAGCGGCGCCCGTCGAGCCGCCGTGGCGCGACCAGGGCCTCGGCGAGGTTCTCGAGACGCTCCGCCCGGCCGAAGTCCCGCTGGTCGGCGGGCTCCCGCGCCCATCGCAGCGGGCGCGACGGTCTGGCGCCGAGCCGGCGCACGAGCTGCTCCACCGGGTGGAAGCCCCGATCGCGGGCGGCGCGTCGTCTGGCCGGGATCGTCGCGATCTCCGGCGAGACGCCGCCCATCGCCCGGCTCGCCTCGAGCACGGCGGACCGGAACGCCGGTTCGAGTGCGGCGGCCAGCGGTCGGACGAGGCCGGTCCGGGCATCCTCCTTGTAGGCGAGGAGGATGGCGCCGACGAACTCGTCGTAGCGACGGGCGGCGAGACCGGGGGTGCCGTCCGCACCGTTCCACCGCACGAAGTGGGCGTCGTCGTCGGGGGCCGCCGGTCGGACCAGACGCCCGCGGCAGTCGTCGCACAGCCCGCGGTCCGGCGCACCGCATCCGGCGCACGTGACCGGGACCACGAGGGCCCATGCGTCCAGGCAGGCCTCGCGGGCATGAGCGAGGGGCGTGCTTCGACTCGACGAGGATCGCATCATCCGATGGTCGCGCCCACGCGGCGCGTCCGGTGGCGCATCGTCCGAGACGCAGACGGCTCCGGCACTCCGAACGCGCTGTGGAGCGCGTTCACTCAGTCGGGCGACCCCAGCTGGGTCGCGATGAACCGGACGTCGCTGCCCGCCTCCTGCCAGCTCGACCCACGGGGCAACAGCAGCCGACCGTCACTCGTGAGGGCCCGCAGTTGCGTCGGTCCGTTGCCCCCGACCAGGTTCGTGACGTCCGCGAGCTTCGGCACGGGCGCGGAGCGGCCGCCGATCTGCTGCGTGACGATCGTCGTCCCGTCACCGCCGCCCAGCAGGACGGCGACGGTGATGTCGTCGACCCAGGTGACGGTCGTCGCCTCCGTGGACATGACGCGGAGCTCGACGGGATCGCCGAGTCGCAACGGCGCGTTCCGGTCACCGCGGATGATCGCGGCGGCCACGAGCCGCGACTGCGTCCCGTCCCGGAGCAGCGCGACGAGGCGCGTACCCTCCCGGGACACCTGGATCGAATCGATCGTGGACGCGCCGGTCCAACTCGTCGCGACCTGCACCGTGCCACCCGCGGCGTCGTGCGCGAGCAGCGCGGACGGCGCCGCCGCCGGCACGGTCCAGGTGAAGCCGAACGGGTCCATCGTCGGCGGGAGGAGTCCCGGGCGGTTGTCGACGAGCCGGATGTCGCCGTCGGCCTGGATCACCGTGACACCGGCGGCGGAACGGACCGCGGCCTGGTCATGGTCGGCGGACAACACGGCCGCGTCGGCCCCGGCCGCCACGACCGCCGTCGAGATCCCCGGCACGGCCTCGAGCCGGTTCCCCGAGGCGAAGCCGAACTCGTCCCCGCGCTGGACGAGCGCCCGGGGGTCGACCCGCGGTGCGGCGAGCGACAGCGGCGAGACCGTCTGCGTGGAGTTGCCGACGACGGTGATCGCGACGTTCGAGACGGCGGCCACCCCGCCGACGCTGCCGGACAGCTGCACGAGGCTGCTGCTCAGCTGGAGCTGCATCCGCTGGAGCGTGACGGCGTCCGCCTGCAGGGCCGGTTTGGTCAGGTCCACGCGCGCGGTCCCGGCCTCGACCGGAACGGCGTCGCTCGTGAGCGAGGTCCCCTCGGGGAACGCCGTCGCCACCGCGCCCTTCAGCCACTCCGCCGGTCCGTCGAGCAGCGCCCCCACGATCCTCGTCGCGGTCGACGCCCGCGAGGGGAACCAACGCTGGTCGGGGACGAGTCGGGTGAAACTCGGGTCGAAGTAGCTCAGTGAGTAGGCCGCGAAGACGTCGGCGAAGGTCGATGACTCGAGGACGATGCCCGGCGGAGCGGCCGCGATCCGCCACTCCCCCCGCACCTGCTCGAAGGAGTAGGTCCAGCTCAGCGGCGACGAGTTCCCCGATTCGCGGTACTCACCCCGGTCGTCGACCGCCGCGACGGGGCTGACGGTGAGTTGCACCGTGTCGGCGACCGGGGCGAACGTGCGGCCGCCCTGGTCGATGGTCACTCCGGCGTCGGGATCCCAGTCGGACCGGAGCGCCGGTGCGAGGAACTCGCGCGCGATCTCGTAGTTGTTCTGCGGGCTCGCGGCGGCGTCGATGAAGCCCCGGAGGATCTGCTCCGGCGTCGCCCCCTCGGCGGGGCCCGGCGCGATGAAGTTGACGTCGACGTCGCCGCCGTCCCCCTCGACCGTTCCGCCGTCCTGCACGGAACCGCCCCGCGGGATGCCCACGCAGGCGCTGAGCACCACCACGAGGAGCATCGGCAGCGCCGCCGCAGCGATCCGACGTACTGCGGATCGTCGTCTCGGCGATCGTGCGGGGACGTCAACCACGAGCATCCTCCTTGTCGTCGTCGGCCGATCGCACGGTCGGGAGTGAGCGGGTCGTCGGCGCGGTGAGCTCGTCGACGATGGACTCGATCGCATCGTCGGGCGGCAGGCTGATGGGCGAGCGGACGATCTCCGTCCCGGGTTCGCGTGGGATGGTGAGGCGGAAGGACGAGCCGGCGGCGGGCTCCGACCAGACCTCCAGCCACCCCTCGTGCAGGACCGCGTCCTCGAGGGAGATCGCGAGTCCGAGCCCGGTGCCGCCGATGGTGCGCTTGCGGGACGGGTCCGCGCGCCAGAAGCGGTCGAACACGCGCTCGGTGGCCTCACGCGTCATGCCCTGGCCGTAGTCGCGCACCGCGATCGCGACCGAGGACTCGTTGCTGTCCACCGACACCACGATCGGTTTGCCCTCGCCGTGCTCGATGGCGTTGCCGACGAGGTTGCGCACGATCCGCCGGATCCGCCTCGGGTCCATCGGGACCGCCGAGTAGCCACCCGGTGCGACGATCCGGAGGTCCGAACCGGTCGGCTCCGCGAGCGGTCGGAGCTCCTCCACGACCTCCTCCGCGAGATGGACGAGACTCGTCGGTTCCAGTTCGAGTTCGATGCTCCCGGCGTCGTAGCGGCTGATCTCCAGCAGATCGGCCAGCAGGATCTCGAACCGCCCGACCTGATCGTGGAGGAGCTCGGCCGTCCGCTCGGTGGCCGGTGGGAAGGAGTCGCGCTGGTCGTAGAGCACGTCGCCGGCCAGGCGGATGGTCGTCAGAGGTGTGCGCAGCTCGTGTGAGACGTCCGACACGAACCGCTGCTGCACGAGCGAGAGGTCCGCGAGTTCCTTGATCTGCTTCTGCATGCTGGCGGCCATCCCGTTGAAGGAGCGGGCGAGGATGGCGAGCTCGTCCTCGCCCTTCTCGGGCATCCGCACGTCCAGGTCGCCGCCGGCCAGACGTTGACTCGTCTCGGCGGCGAACCGGATCGGTGTCGCGACGAAGCGGACGATGAACCACGCGGCACCACCGACGAGGATCATGAGGCCGACGCCCGCGAGGAAGAGGGTCCGTTGGACGAAGCCGAGCGTCTGCTCCGAGTCGCTCAGGTCGTAACCCAGGTAGATCTCGTATGACCCCGCGGTCGGCATCGACACCATGGAACCGACGACGATGCCGGCGGTGGTCGAGCCGTCGGCGGCCGTGAGGGTCACCGACTGCCACTGGAGGGTGTCCGGGTCGGCCCGGACCGCCTCGCTGAGCGCGTCCGAGATGACGCCCCCTCCCAGCCCCGGCGACTCGAAGCCCGGAGGCGTGACCTGACTGGGGTCCTGCCCGGGCGCCCGGTAGGCGGCGATGAGACTGCTGCCGGAGGTCGTCTGGAGATCGGTCCGGACGGTCCCCATGAGCTGCTGGAGGGCGACGCGCTCGCTGGCGTCGGACGCGTCGAGGATGCTCTGCGCGGACGCGATGGCACGACCGGAGCCGCCGAGCGCCTGCTGCAGTCGGGATTGGAAGAGATCGTTGCCGATGCTGAACGAGAGGTAGGCACCGGTCAGGAGGATGGCGAGTCCCGAGAGGCCGACCGTGATGGCGACCGTCCGGAACTGCAGCGAGCGCCGCCACTGCGAGCGCACCTGCTGCGGCCACCTCCGCCACAGCCGCCAGTCGGCCGCCCAGCCGGCGAGTCGGGAGGCCATGTCGGATCAGCCGGTGACCGCGCCGGCGCGGTATCCGACGCCACGCACCGTCATGACGATCTTCGGGTTGTCGGGGTCTTCCTCGACCTTCGCGCGGAGCCGCTGCACGTGGACGTTCACGAGTCGGGTGTCGGCCTTGTAGTGGTATCCCCAGACCTGTTCGAGCAGCATCTCGCGGGTGAACACCTGCTGGGGTTTGCTCGCCAGTGCGAGGAGGAGGTCGAACTCCAGCGGCGTGAGCCCGATGACCCCGTCGGCGCGACGGACCTCGTGGCCCGCGACGTCCACGGTGAGGTCGCCGATGCGGAGGGTCTCCGCGAGGTCGGCGGCCGGCGCGCGCAGCCGCGTGCGGATCCGGGCGACGAGCTCCTTCGGGTTGAACGGCTTCACCATGTAGTCGTCGGCGCCGGACTCGAGCCCCTTCACCACGTCCGCGGTGTCGGACTTCGCGGTCAGCATGATGACCGGGACACCGGACTCCTGACGGATCAGGCGGCACACCTCGATCCCGTCGATCCCCGGGAGCATGAGGTCGAGGAGGACGAGGTCGGGCTTGGTGTCGCGGAACGCCTGGAGCGCGCCGCCCCCGTCCGCGCAGAACGACGGCTCGAAGCCCTCGGTGCGCAGCACGATGCCGATCATCTCGGCGAGTGCGGTGTCGTCGTCGACGACGAGAATGCGTGCGTTCATAGCTCCGTCTCGGGTGTGACCGGCCGGCCGCGCTGCCTGACCGGTGTCCTTACGTCTCGCCTCAGCGTAGTCGAAGTGTCCAGGAGAACCGCCGAACCGCCGGTCGCGGGCAGGCTCGGTGTGACAACATGGAGGGGTTCGAGACGGCGAGGGGGTGTTGCTGATGGACACGGAACAGCGAGCCGGGGGCGAGATGGGCGATCAGGATCCGAACCCGTGGGCGACCCCGCAGGGGCCACGAGCAGCCGGTGGCGCCGGAGCAGGCGACACCGCAGCCGCTGCCACCGCAGCAGGGGTATCCACAGCAGCCCGGCTATCCGCCGCTGCCGCCGCAGGGAGCCCCACAGCAGCCCGGGTACCCGCCGCAGCAGGGATACCCACGCGCGCAGCAGATACCGCAGCAGCCGGTATCCGGCGCAGGCGGGGTACCCACAGCCGGGATACGGCCAGCAGCCGTATCCGCAGCAGATCCCGCCCCAGTACACCCAGCCGTACCCCCAGGCTCAGCAGCCCGGGTACGGGACCCCTCCCTCGGCTCCGACCGCCGCCTACGACGCGAACCCGTACGCGACCGGTGCGTCCTGGGCCCCGGGTCCCCAGCAGGGATGGGCACCGCCGCCGAAGCCGGGGCTCATCCCGCTCCGGCCGCTGTCCTTCAGCGACCTGTTCGGCGCCCCCTTCCTCGTGCTGCGACGCAACCCGAAGGCGACGTTCGGGAGCGCCCTCCTCCTGCAGGGTCTCACCGCCGTCCTCTCCCTCGTCATCGTCGGCGTCGTCACCTGGCTCTCGTTGAGCCGGCTGTCGCAGGCGGCCCCCGGCGAGGAGGACGCCATCAGCGCCGGGGCGATCACGGCCATCATCCTGTCCTTCCTGATCCCGGTGGCGGTCTCGATCGCCGGCAGCGCGATCCTGCAGGGCATCATCGCGCAAGAGGTCGCTCGCGGCACCCTCGGCGAGAAGTTGCCGCTCGGCGTGCTCTGGCGACGCACGAAGGCGCGGTTCCTGCCGCTCATCGGCTACACCTTCCTCCTGATCGGTGTCGTGACGGTGTTCATCGCCGTCGCGGTTGGCCTCGGATTCGTGCTGACCGGTCTCGGCGGGACCGCGGGCGTGGCCCTGACGGTGGTCATGGGCATCGGCGCACTGCTCGTCCTGATCGCCGCTTCCGTGTGGCTCGGGACGAAGTTCTCCCTCACACCGAGCATCATCGTCCTCGAGAACGGCAAGGTCTTCGCCTCGCTCGCTCGCTCCTGGCGCCTGACCGACGGCTATTTCTGGCGGACCTTCGGCGTCCAGTTCCTCGTCTCCTCGGTCGTCAGTGTCGCGTCGCAGGTCGTCGCGACCCCGATCAGCCTGCTCGCGAGTCTCGTCCCCGTGCTGTTCGTCGGGGTGGACTCGGAGGCGACCATGATCGTCGCCACCATCGCCGCGCAGGGCCTGTCACTGCTCGTCTCCGTCATCATCGGTGCGATCACGGTCGTCGTCATCAGTGCCACGTCGGCGGTCATCTATGTGGACCTGCGGATGCGCAAGGAGGGGCTCGACCTCGACCTCGCGCGGTTCGTCGAGGCGCGCGCCGGCGGTCGCGAGACGGTCGACAACCCCTTCGACGTCGCCGCCGCCGGAGGCAAAGCGACCCGATGAGCCCGCTGTTCCTCGCGTCGCGCCTCGACGTCCCGCTCGTCCCTGATGCACCGGGCGCCCGGGACCTCCTGCAGCGTGAGCTGTCGAAGCCCGAGTACCAGACAGCGCAACCGTCGTTGTGGGACATCGTGTCGAAGGCGTTCTGGGACTGGGTGAACTCCCTCCGGGTGCCGGGTGAGGGCCCGTTCACCGGCCTGTTCCCGATCATCGCGATGACCGTGGTCGTCGTCGGGATCGTCATCGCGTTCATCGTGTGGGGCGTCCCCCGCCTCAACCGGCGGAGCGCCCGTCAGCTCGACCTCTTCGGCGAACGCGACGATCGGACCGCCGATCGGTTGCGCCAGGACGCGAGGACCGCCGCCGCGGCCGGCGACTGGACCCTCGCGCTCCAGGAGCTGTACCGGGCGATCGCTCGCGGACTGTCCGAGCGGACGATCGTCGTGGTCACCCCCGGCACGACGGCGCACGGTTTCGCCGCCCGGGCGGCGGCCGCGTTCCCGCAGGACGGGCGGGCGCTCGCGGAGGCCGCGGACGTCTTCGACGCCGTCCGCTACCTCGAGGCGACGGGCACCGAGGCACAGTACCGTGAGCTCGAAGCGCTCGACGCACGGCTCTCCGCCGCCGCGCCGCAGCTGCTCGCCGACCCCGAGGAGCTGGTCCGGTGACGCTCACGATGAAGCCCACGGTGCAGCGGGAGCCCGAGCCCGACGTCGCCACGCCTCGGCTGCGAACCCGGCTGCGACGGAACCGGTTCTGGATCGTCGCGGCGGTCTTCGCGGTCGGGATCGCCCTCGTGCTCATGTTCGCGACGCGAGGCGCGTCGATCGACGCAGCCTTGCTCAGCCCGGGCAACCAGACCCCGAACGGCGGACGCGCGCTCGCGCAGGTGCTCCGCCAGGAGGGCGTCACCGTGACGGAGACCACCTCGCTCGACGCGACGCTCGAGGCGGTCGAGGACACCGACAGCACCGTCCTCCTGTTCGATCCCAGCGGACTGCTCGACGCCTCGCAGCTCGAGCGGTTGAGCGACGCCGACGCCGGACTCGTCGTCGTCACCCCCCGGGCCGCGGCGCTCCGCACCCTGTTCCCCGGCGTCTCGTTCGCGGGCAGCTCGGACACCGCCGACGTCCTGTCGTCCGACTGCGGCGACCCCACCGCCGAGCGGGCGGGGACGGTCACCGGTGGCTGGACCCTGTACACGACCACCGACGCCGACGCCGAGCGCTGTTTCACCGCCGACGGCGGCGGGAGCGCGGTCGTGACGCAGGCGGACGGCGCACGGGTGCTGCTCGGCTCGGCCGACGCCCTGACGAACGATGTCATCGACCGTGCGGGGAACGCCGCCCTCGCGCTCGGCCTGCTCGGCTCCACCGAGCAGTTGGTCTGGTACCTGCCGAGCCTCGCCGACGTGCCGGTCACCGGTCCCCCGAGCCTCGACGAGCTGACGCCGAGCTGGGTCGCCGGAGTCACCGGCACCGTCGTCGTCACGGCGATCCTGGCCATGTTCTGGCGCGGACGACGCTTCGGCCCGCTCGTCATCGAGGACCTGCCCGTCGCGGTCCGCGCGAGCGAGACGATGGAGGGGCGCGCACGCCTCTACCAGCGGTCCGGCAACCGTCAGCGGGCGCTCGACGCACTGCGGATCGGCACCGTGTCCCGCCTCGCGGTCGCCGCAGGCCTCTCCCGCCACGCCTCGGTCGTCGAGGTCGCCGACACGGTCGCCGGGCTCGCCGGACTCGACCCTCGGCACGTGCGGTCCGTCCTGCTCGACGCCGTACCGACGAGCGACGCCGACCTCGTCTCCCTGTCCGATCACCTGCTCGATCTCGAAGCCGCCGTCGCGCGCGCCACGGACCTCACCGGAAGGAACCATCCATGACCGACGCCCCCGTGCCAGGATCCACCGCACCGAACCCCGACGACCTCCGGCGAGCACTCGCCCAGGTCCGGGTCGAGGTCGGCAAGGCCGTCGTGGGTCAGGACGCCGCCGTCACCGGGCTCGTCATCGCGCTTCTCGCCAAGGGCCACGCGCTCCTCGAGGGTGTGCCCGGCGTCGCGAAGACGCTCCTCGTCCGCTCGCTCAGCCACGCGCTGAGTCTGGACACGAAGCGCGTGCAGTTCACGCCCGACCTCATGCCCGGCGACGTCACCGGGCTCGCTCGTCTACGACGCCAAGACCGGCGAGTTCGAGTTCCGCGAGGGCCCGGTGTTCACGAACATCCTGCTCGCCGACGAGATCAACCGCACACCCCCGAAGACCCAGTCCGCCCTGCTGGAGGCGATGGAGGAGCGCCAGGTCAGCGTCGACGGCCGTTCGCTCCCACTCCCGGACCCGTTCATCGTGGCCGCCACGCAGAACCCGATCGAGTACGAGGGCACCTACACGCTCCCCGAGGCGCAGCTCGACCGCTTCCTGCTGAAGCTCGTCCTCGACGTGCCCGAACGCGACGTCGAGGTGGAGGTGCTCCGTCGGCATTCCGCCGGGTTCAGCCCGCGCGACCTCACGGCTGCGGGTGTCAGGCCGGTCATGGGCGCGGCCGATCTGCGGGCGGCGCAGCTCGAGGTCGGACGCGTGGGTGCCAGCGCCGACGTCCTCGCCTACATCGTCGACCTCGCGCGCGCCACTCGGCGCAGCCCGTCCGTCCGGCTCGGGGTCAGCCCTCGAGGGACGACCGCCCTCCTCGCGTCGGCGAAGGCCTGGGCCTGGCTGAGCGGCTACCAGTCGATCACCCCCGACCACGTGCAGACGATGGTCCTCCCGGTGTGGCGCCACCGCATGCAGCTGCGGCCCGAGGCCGAGCTCGAGGGTGTCTCGGTCGACGCGATCCTGCGTTCGATCATGCAGCAGGTGCAGGTGCCCATCTAGATGGCCGTCACCGGGAGGTTCGTCGCGCTCGTCGCGTTCGGCATCGTGCCGATCGTGGTGCTCGGCGTGCTCACGGGCGACGCGGCTCCGGCGTTCATCGCGTGGCTCGTGCTCGCCGCCGCGCTCGGAGCGGTCGACCTCGTGGTCGCCGGTTCGCCTCGGGACATCGTCCTGCAACGGCAGCTGCCGTCCCGGGTCCGGCTCGGTGACTCGGCGACGAGCACCCTCTTCCTCACCAACCGCGGAGGTCGCCGCGTCCGGGCGCTGGTGCGCGACGCCTGGCAGCCGTCCGCCGGCGCGCCCGCCGAGCGACTCCGCGTCGACCTCCCGCCCGGTGAGCGGCGGAGCGTCAGCCTGGTGCTCACCCCGTTCCGTCGGGGCGAGCGACGGGTGTCCCAGGTCACGGTGCGGTCGTTCGGTCCGCTCGGTCTCCTGGCTCGACAGGCGACGCTGAACAGCGCCGGGCACCTCCGGGTCCTGCCGGCGTTCAACTCCCGGAAGCACCTCCCGAGCCGGATCGCACGCCTCCGCGAGCTCGACGGCGCGACGAGCGTCATGGTCCGCGGTCAGGGCACCGAGTTCGACTCCCTCCGCGAATACGTGCGAGGTGATGACGTCCGTTCGATCGACTGGCGTGCCACGGCACGACGCGGCGACGTCATGATCCGCACCTGGCGGCCCGAGCGCGACCGCCGGGTCGTCATCGTCACCGACACCGGCCGCACCTCCGCCGCGCGCATCGCCGACGAGCCGCGCATCGACACCGCGTTCGAAGCCGCGCTCCTCCTGGCCGCGCTCGCCACGAGAGCAGGCGACCGCATCGACTATCTCGCCTACGACCGTCGCGTGCGTGGTCGCGTCCAGGGGGCGACCGGCGCCGAACTCCTCTCCAGGATGGTCGATGCGATGGCGCTCGTCGACCCGGAACTCATCGAGACCGACTGGGACGCCGTCCCCGGCCAGGTCAGGCAGATCACGAACCAGCGCGCCCTCGTCGTCCTGCAGACCTCGATCGACGCCCCCGGGGCCGCGCGCGGGCTCCTCGCCGTCCTCCCCCAGCTCACGCAGCGCCACACGGTCGTCGTGACGAGCGTCGTCGACCCGGCGACCCTCGAGGCCACGCGCGACCGCGGCGACCGCGAGACCGTCTACCGCGCCGCTGCGGCCGAACGCGCCCTGCTGGACATCGAACGCGTGTCGGCGGCGATCAGACAGCTCGGGGCCGACGTCGTCACCGGTTCGCCGGAGACCCTGCCCCCGGCGCTCGCCGACGCCTACATCGCGCTCAAGGCCTCCGGTCGGCTCTAGCCCGATCCGTCGCCGATCGAGCGGCTTCCTCCGAGTGCCGGCCGGAACCGGATCGACGGGTCAGCGGCCCTTACGCTTCTTGCGGCGTTCCCGGGCGAGCTCCTCCTGCTTGGCCTTGCGCGCGGCGAGCTGGGCGCCTCGGCTCGTCCCGGCGGCGGTGCCCTGGGTCGAACCGGCCTTCGGCGCCTTCCGTCGTCTCGCGGCCTGCTGCGGTGCAGGAGCGGCGGCCTGCTCGGTCGGGGCGGACCGTCGCGAGCTGTTGGCCGTGCGTCCGCGCACGATGCCGATGAACTCCTCCACGGCTTCGTCCTCGCGGTCCTGCGGCCAGACCAGCACGACCGGGATCGAAGGAAGACCGACGATCGGACGGTACTCCACGTCCTTCCGCTGGTGCAGTCGCGCGACCGACTGCGGGACCACGACGATCCCGACCTCGGACGCGGCCAGTTCGACCGCTGCCTCCGGGTCGTCGGTCAACGGGGCCGCCGGGGCGTCGAACCCGAGCACGGCGGCACGTTCGGCCCACTCGAGGACGAGCGGCGTCATGATCAGCTGCTCGTCGGCGAGCGCGGCCATCCCGACCGTGTCCTCGGCTCCGAGTGCAGCGCCCTTGGCGAAGACGACGACGGGGAGTTCCTCGAACAGGGCGATCGTGTTCAGCCCGTCCTGGTCGATCGGGACCCGGGCGAGCACGACGTCCGCCGCACCGGAGGCCAGGACCGCTCGCTGCTCGTCGAGGTCCACTCGGATCAGGCGGAGTTCGTCGTCCGGACGGCGCTCGCTCCAGATGCGCGCCCACTTCCCCGGGTTCACGCCGCGCGCGTAGGCGACGGTCAGCGCCGGCGGGACGATCTCCGGCACCGTGTCGGCACCGATCCCGTCGTCGCCGACCTCGATCCCGTCGACCTGGTCGTCCTGCCTGTCCATCGAAGCCTCCACTGCTCGGCTTGCCACACTACTGCAGCTCAGTCGACGGGTGATCCGGCCGGTTGGGCGAGGACACCGCAGCGAGGTACGCTGAGCGGATGGGTGCGAGCGAACAGATCATGAAACCGGCGACCGCGGCGAAGAAGCTCGGGGTCTACCTGCCGGCGACCCCGGCGTCGTTCCAGGAGGAGCCGATCACGCGGTCGGCGTTCCTCGAACTGCAGGCGAACCCGGCGGACTGGCTCGTCGAGCTCCGCAAGAACGGACCGCACCCGCGCGACGTCGTCGCCCGCAAGCTCGGCGTGTCGACCTCCGGTCTGGCTCGCGCCGAGATCACCGAGGCGTTGACCACCGAACAGATCCAGGAGCTCCTCCGCACGCTGCCCGCCTGGCTCGTGCAGGAGCGCGCCGTCCACGCCGAGGTGAACGCCGAGAACGCCCGGGTCAACGCGAGGAACGCCGAGCGCCGCGCACGATCCGAAGCCGGCGAGTAGCCGTCAGCCGGCGACGATCCGCTTCGCGCCGGCCTCGAACTCAGCCAGGTCACCGCGCTCGCCCGAGCGGTACGCGCGGCCGCCCCACCAGCACATGTAGCGTCAGGAATGCGGCGAGCGCTCCCCCGCCGATGAGCATCTTGACCGCCCACGGCCACGGTGCGGGCGTCACGAAACCCTCGACGAGCCCCGAGACGAAGAGCACGATCACCAGCCCGATGGCGATCGTGAACAGCGCTCGGCCCTCCTCGGCAAGCGCCTGGCCCCTCGTCCGTGGCCCCGGTGCCACCCAGGCCCAGAAGATGCGCAGACCCGCCGCTGCCGCGACGAACACCGCCGTGAGCTCGAGCATGCCGTGCGGGAGGATGTACTCGAAGAACACGTCGCCCTTGCCGTAGGCGAACATGACCCCTGCGGCCTGCCCGACCCCCTGGGCGTTGGTGACGATGATGTACGGGACCCAGACACCGCTGATGCCGAACGCGACGCATTGCGCTGCGATCCACGCGTTGTTCGTCCACACCTGGCCGGCGAAGCTCGCGGCCGGGTTGTTGGAGTAGTAGGCGACGAAGTCGTCCTCGACGTACTGCTTGAGCTGGGCGTCGGTACCGAGGTTCGCGAGGACCTGCGGGTTGCCGGCGATCCACACGGCGTACAGGGTCGCGATGACGACCGTCGCGACCGCGACGGCGAGGGTCACCCACCGGACCCGGTAGAGCGCGGCCGGCAGCGCCAGGACGAAGAACCGCGGGACACTCGACAACACGTTCGCGCTGGCCCCGGTGAACCGGAGGCGCGCCCGCGACAGCGACACCGAGAGGCGGTCGCCGACGAGGGTCGATCCGGCCGTCGTCTTGATCGCGGAGAGCTGGGTCGCTCCGGCCTGGTAGCGGTCGATCAGCTCGTCGGCCTCCGGCCCGCTGAAGAACCGCTGCTTGCCGAGCGCGTCGAGGCGGTCCCATTCCTGGCGGTGGGCTGCGGAGTAGGCGTCGAGGTCCATCGCAGCCATGCTACGCGGTGGTGGCGCTCCATGGCCGGTCCCCCGCGCATCTGCTTGAATGGAGCACATGTCCGAACCGGCCCGGGTCCCGCTGCACGAGACGACGCTGGACGACGGCACCGAGCTGATCACCGGCGAGGCGGTCGCCCTCGACGTGCGGCCCACCGGATTCATCCTGCGCGCGGCGGGCGCCATCATCGACTACGTGGTGTCCATCCTCGTGTTCGTCGGCCTCATGCTCGCGATGTTCTCCTGGATCCTGTCCGGGGTCGCCATGGACACCGCGATGTTCACCGCCATCGTGCTCGGCCTGACGGTGCTCTGCCTCGTCGTCCTGCCGGCAGCGGTCGAGATCGCCACCCGCGGACGGTCGCTCGGCAGACTCGTGGTCGGTGCCCGCATCGTCCGGGACGACGGGGGTGCACCCGGCTTCCGGCACGCGTTCATCCGTGCCCTCACCGGGTACTTCGAGATCTACGCCACAGCTGGTGGCATCGCCGCACTCACCGGCCTGCTCAGTGCTCGCTCGAAGCGCCTCGGCGACGTGCTCGCCGGGACCTACAGTCAACGTGAGCGTCTGCCGCGGGTGGTGGAGCCCGTCGCGATGATCCCACCGCAGCTCGCGGCCTGGGCCGGCGGTGCCGACGTGGCCCGGCTGCCCGATCCGCTGGCGCGGCGCGTCACCCAGTTCCTCAAGCAGGCCGGATCGCTCACCCCGGCCACGAGGACCCGATTGGCGGCCGAACTCGCGGCAGAGGTGTCCCGATTCGTGTCGCCGCTGCCGATCGCTCCGCCGGAGGCGTTCCTCGTCGGTGTCTCCGTCATCCGCCGGGAGCGCGAGTACCAGGCCCAACTCGCGGCCCGTCAGCGCCTGTCACTCCTCCAGCCGGTGCTGAGCGGTCAGCCGCACCGGTTCCCCGACCGCTGAGGCGGGGAACCGGCGGCACCGCCTAGTAGCGGTAGTGGTCGACCTTGTACGGGCCCTCGACCGGCACGCCGATGTAGTCGGCCTGCTCGCCCGTGAGCGTCGTCAGCTGCACGCCGAGCGCGTCGAGGTGCAGGCGTGCGACCTTCTCGTCGAGGTGCTTCGGCAGCACGTACACGCCGATCGGGTACTCCTCGATCCGCGTCCAGAGCTCGAGCTGTGCGAGCACCTGGTTCGTGAAGGAGTTGCTCATCACGAACGAGGGGTGCCCCGTCGCGTTCCCGAGGTTCATGAGTCGTCCCTCGCTGAGCACGAGGACGCTGCGCCCCGTGGGGAGGCGCCACTCGTGGACCTGGGGCTTGATCTCGATCTTCTCGGCGCCCTCGAGCGCCTCGAGCGAGGCCATGTCGATCTCGTTGTCGAAGTGCCCGACGTTCGAGACGATCGCGAGGTGCTTGAGCGCGAGGATGTGATCGAGGGTGACGACGTTGAAGTTGCCGGTGCACGTCACGATGATGTCGACCTGGTCGGCGACGCTCTCGAGGGTCGCGACCTGGAAGCCGTCCATCGACGCCTGGAGGGCGCAGATCGGGTCGACCTCGGAGACGATGACCCGAGCGCCCTGGCCGCGGAGGGCCTCAGCTGCACCCTTGCCGACGTCGCCGTAGCCCGCGACGAAGACGACCTTGCCACCGATGAGCACGTCGGTCGCGCGGTTGAGGCCGTCCGGCAGCGAGTGCCGGATGCCGTACTTGTTGTCGAACTTGCTCTTCGTGACCGAGTCGTTCACGTTGATCGCGGGGAACAGCAGCTCACCCTGCTTCGCCAGCTCGTAGAGGCGGTGGACACCGGTGGTGGTCTCCTCGGTCACGCCGAGGATGTCGGCGGCGACCTTCGTCCAACGGTCGCTGCTGCCGGCGAGCGAACGACGGAGCACGTCGAGGACGATGCTGTACTCGTGGCTGTCGGCGTCGGTCGTGTCGGGGACCGCTCCGGCCAGCTCGAACCGACGGCCCTGGTGGACGAGCATGCTCGCGTCGCCGCCGTCGTCGAGGATGAGGTTGGGTCCGGTCCACTCGGCTCCGGCCGTGGCGGCCTCGGTCGACCAGTCGAAGATCTGCTCGGTGCACCACCAGTACTCTTCGAGCGTCTCGCCCTTCCAAGCGAAGACCGGCACGCCGGCCGGTGCCTCGACGGTCCCGTGCGGACCGACGGCGACGGCCGCCGCCGCCTCGTCCTGGGTCGAGAAGATGTTGCAGCTCGCCCAGCGCACCTGGGCACCGAGCGCGACGAGTGTCTCGATGAGCACCGCGGTCTGCACCGTCATGTGCAGCGAACCGGCGATGCGGGCACCGGCGAGCGGCTGGCTCGCGCCGAACTCCTCGCGGAGGGCCATCAGGCCGGGCATCTCGTTCTCGGCGAGGCGGAGCTGGTGTCGGCCGGCCTCGGCGAGCGACAGGTCGGCCACCTTGTAGGGCAGGGTGGTCGTGGGGGCAGTCGGTGCGGAAGAACTCATGACGCCATTCTCGCAGACCGTCAGGCGTCGTGGACCTTCATGTCGGGCCCGAGATCGGCACGGCGCGGTGGCGCGCCGACGGTCAGGAGCCGTAGCCGACGTCGCCGAGGACGCTGTGCTTCACGACGCTCCAGCCCTGCGGCACGCTCAGCCGTACGGCGTGGATGGAGCAGAGGTCGTAGCTGTGCGGGCTCTTCTCGATGCTCAGCGGACCGAGGACGGCCATCGAGTCGCGGTAGTCGTAGGTCAGCGTCGCCACGGGCTCGCGCGAGCAGCCGACCTTCGAACACATCCTGTCCACCATTTGCCCCAGCGTAGCCCGCGGGCGCCGGCGGCACCGTCCGGCTCGCCGGTCGAGCGGGTCTGAACCGGGCCGCCGACCACACCTAGACTGGACGCATGGCGCAGGCTGACGAGGAGACGCGAGGCGCCCTCTCGCGCCGCCGATCACGGCACGGTCGCAACGGTCGGTCGAGCGTCGTCGGACCGGACGTGCCACCGATCGACACCCGGATCGACCAGTTCGACCTGACGGTCGCCACCACCGCCGACTACCTCCGCGGAGCCTGGCCCGCCGAACTCGCCGACGTCCGGTTCGAGGTCGGCGCGATGCCGGCGCAGAACTCCGGGACGGACGGCGTCGACCGCTGGTTCGTCGACCGAGCACGCCGACGCATCATCCTGTACCGGTTGCCCATCCAGCGGATGAGCAAGCTCCACCGGAACGACGAGCTGCATCAGCGCATGATGGTGGAGAGCTGCGTGTTCCGCGCCGTCGCCGAGCTCCTCGGCAAGGACCCCTGGGACCTCGGGCCGGAACGCTACCGGTTCCTCTGACCCGAGGCCGCCGCGGTCAGCGCGGGTAGACGCTGATCGGCGCCGCCAGCGGGTTCGGCGGCGTGACCGGCAGCGACGTGAGCCGCCCCGCCGCAGCGAGACTGATCGAGGCGTGGAGGCCGTCGGCCCCGGCGAGGACGTAGCTCTGACCGGCGCCGACGCCGATGGTCACCGCCGCTCCGGCGCCGACCTTCGCCGTGGTCTCCTTGCCGTCAGCCCCCGTCAACGTGAGTTCGGCGTCGGAGCCAGACGGGTTGAAGACGTGGAGCTTCTGCCCCGGCCCGGTGGGGACCGTGAGGGCCGCGGTGTCGTCGAGTGCGGGCGTCGCTCCGAACCAGGCGAAGTCCTCGAGCGTTCCGCCGCGCGAGTTCGTCCTGGCCGCCGCGACCACCGGTCGGGTCGAGGTGACCTCCAGCGAGAACTCACCGGCCGGGAGTTCGGCCAGGGCGATCTCACCGGGAACGCCCGGCTGGATGGTCGCGTCGATGACGATCGGCTCGTCCTTCGCATTCTCTCGGGTGGCGGTGATGACGACGTCGGCTGGCTCGGATCCCGGCGCGAACAGTCTGAGGGCCGTGGCCCGGTCGTCGACGGACGCGGTGTCGGAGCTCGCGCCTGCGGCCGCGGGGGCCGTGACGACGACACCGGGGATCACGAGGTCGGTCGAAGGCGACGCGGTCGGCCCCTGGACCTCGACGCCACCGGGGGTCAGGACGCGGACCGTGCTCTGCTGGAGCGCGGCCACCACCTGGCCGCCCTCGCTCGTCACGTGCACGACCGGGGTCGGCTCGTTGGGTGCGAGGCCGGTGAGGGCGATCACGCGCTGCGTGCCGGTGGCGACGACGATCCCGGCGGCACCCGGAGCGTCGATCCGCCCGGCGGCACCGAAGACCTCGAGGGTCACGTTCGCGTCGACGGCCGACGGGTTGCTCAAGAGGATCAGGGTGGTACGACCGATGTCGCTCGAACCACCGACGAGCCAGCTCTCGGCCGATGCCGGCGTGCAGGCGGCGGCCGCCAGACCGGCGACCTCGGCTTCGGCGGCGATCTGCGACTGCGCGCCACTCAGGGGCGTCACCGTGCCGTCGGTCGCGCCGGGGACGGTGATCACCGTGGGTCCGCCGTCCGCCGCACCGCTCGTGTTGTCGGGTGCGGCCAGCTCACTCGTCGTGGGCGTCACCCCGTTCGCTCCGAAGTCGACACTCGCCGGGCCGAAGGAGCCGGCTGCCGTGGCGGCCGTCGCGTCCTGGGCCAGGGCGAGCAGCGGCCCCGGGCACACGACCGACTGGTCGCCGGCCACCGGGGTGACTCGGATGTCCTGAGGGGCGATCTCGACCGTCGGGAGGGGCAGCTGCCCGGCCGCTGCGATCGTGACCGCGGCGATCCCGATCCCGACGAGGCCGGTGACGATCCGACCGGAGGTGATGGCGACTCCGCGCTTACTGGGCATGCGGCTGCTCCGTTCCCGGGGTGTCCCGGCGGGTGGTGTCGGGATCCGGCGTCGTCTCGGTCGAGTCGCTCGGATCCGGATCGGGCACGGCGACATCGCCCGTGGCGACCGCCGGTTCGTCGGGGACCTGGTCGGCTGTGGTGTTCGTGTCGCGTCGCGTCGGCGTCTGGAGTCGACCCGGTCACGTCGCGGTCCGTGTCGACGGTGTCGTCCGTGACCGGCACGGTTCCATCGCGAGCGACGGTGTCGTCGGCCGACCCGGTGTCGACGGTCGATGCACGGTCGTCGACGGACTCGGCGTCATCGGCTGGTTCGGCAGTCACCGCCGCGGGCGCGGGCGCCTCGGCGGAGGCCTGACCCCGACGCCACCAGCGCGGCTTGGGCGGGCGGGTCGACGCGTCGGCGGTGTCGGCCGACTCGGATCCCTCCGCCTCGTCGTCGAGATCGGCGGTCGGTTCCTCGTCGTCATAGGTGCCGGTCGCGTCGTCGTCGATCACCGCGACCGTCGCCCCGGAGGCGGCCGCCTTACGAGCGGCACGGCCCTTCAGCTTCGCCGGCTTCCTGGATCCCGCGCGGTACCCGTCGCGGGACGCACCGTTGGGGATGCTCAGGAGCAGGGTGATGAGGAACACGACGCCCAGGCCGACACCGATGAGGGTGCCGAGCACGTTGGACGTGGGGAGCTCGGGACCGGTGCCGACGTCCGCGACGGTGCGCCAGAGCGTCCCGCTCGTCGTGTCGCCGACGGCGACCAGCGCCGCGTTGGCGTCGAGCGCACTCGCCGCACGGCCGGCGGTCTGACCCGCCACCGTCTGCTCCTCGCCGTCGGCGACCGGCGACAGCAGCACGAAGGCGATGCCGTGCTCGACGAGGGTCTCCGTCGGGTCCAGTCCGCTCTGCGACGCGAGGTTGCCGGCGAGCTCGGCGACGACGCGGTCGTCCGAGGACACGCCGGGGGCCGTCTGGGCGATGGTCGACTGGCCGTCGAGCGTCTCCCCCTGGCCACGGATGACGACCGCGGTGATGGTCCCGTCGTCGCCGGGCGTGATGACGAGGGTGCCGAGCCGAGGATCGGTCTGCGTCGCGGCCGTCACGTAGGCGGGCAACTGGCGACCGGAGCTCTCACGGACCACCGAGGTGCCGAGGGGCTGGGCGAGGGCGAGCGGGAGGGCGATCACCGCGGCGGCGAGGACCATGACGAGCGCCGGGACAGCCCGGAACCGCGGGATGCGGTCGAGGCCGAGGGTCGCAGCGCCCACGATCCCGAGCCAGTAGAGGCTGATCGCCGCGCCGGCCCAGACGGGGACGGCCGTTCCGGCGGCGGAGGCGAGGAGGAGATGCGTGGCGAACACCGCCGACACGAGTCCGAGGAACGCCGCGATCAGCAACGGGACGGCCCGTCTGGAGCCCGGGAGGAACAGGGCCAGCAGAGCGACGATCGCGAGTGGCGCGAGCAGCGCGGGTACCACGATGGCGGGAGTCGCACCCGGCAGCCCGAGCGCTGCGCCGAGCTGGCTCCATCCACCCAGGCTGCCGCCGGGGAAGCCGAGGGACAGTTGCCAGCCGGACGCCGCGGTCCCGGGCGTCGCGACGCCCGGGTCGGCGAGGAGTCCGAGCCAGTTGTCGCGATGGAGCCCCTGCTGCCAGATGAGCGGGGCGAACAGCGCGATGGCGGGGATCGGGACGAGTCCGACCCTGGCGACACCTCGACCGGCGAAGACCATCGCGACGACCCAGATGACGAGCAACGCCGGGGCGAGGGACGGCGAGCTCGCTGTGATCGCTGCGAACAGGAAGGCGCTCGTGCCGGCTGCGGCCCACGACCGGGACGCGACCACACCCGCGTAGAAGAGCCAGGGCAGCAGGACATGGACGATGACGGCGGCGGGACGACCGTCGGCGAGCGCGGTCAGGAGCGTCGGGGCGAGCGCCCAGAGCAGCGCCGCCACCGCACGAGGACCGCTGCGCTCCGTGAGCCGGGTGGCGGCGAACCAGGCGCCGAGCGCCGAGAGCGGCAGCGCGAGCAGGAAGAGCAGGACCAGGGAGAACGAAGGCTGCCAGAAGGTGATGGTCCCGAGCACCGCGAGGACCGCACTGAACGGGTCGGCGGCACCGACGAAGCCGAGGCCGACGTCGCGCCACCCGAAGCCGATGTGCTGCCAGAGTTCGCCGACGGTCGCCGAGAGCGGGAGGAGTCCCCCACCGGTGAGGTACGTGGCTCCGAGGAGCGGAGCGAGGATCGCCGCTCCGATGACCGCCGTCGCGAGGACGACCCAGGCGCCTCCGCCGGAGAAGAAGCGGAGGTCGCGTTCCTCACCGATGAAGCCGATCTGCGTCGCCTCCCGCGCGAGCGCGCGTTTGCGTCGGACCTCGTCGAGTCGCATCCGCAAGCCGGCGATGCTCGACCAGCCCAAGGTGCGGTTCTTCGCGAGCTGGCGCCGGGCACTCCCGACCTTCGTTCCGGAGAACGCGACGGCGAACGCCGCCGAGAGCTCGCCCAGCACGAGCTCGGGTTGCTTCTTCACGAAGTGGCCGATGACCCGCAGGATGGCGAGGGGCACGAGGCTGAGCCAGTGCACGGGGACCATGATCCCGGGCGCATAGACGAGACGCCGGTGGAGCTGTGCGGCGCGGGCCTGGCGATGGCGACGACGACGCGCGCCGAGCCGGTTCGACCAGGAGGGCCCGGCGATGCCTTCGCCGGCGGAGGCGACCCGCGCCGTCGGCACGACCGCGACCAGGTAGCCCGCGAGGCGGGTCCTGATGCAGAAGTCGAGGGCGTCGTCCGCCACGAGGGCCTGGTCGAAGCCGCCCAACTGGTCCCACAGCTGATGGCGCACGAGCATGCCGGCCGGACCGACCGCCATCACGTCGTTCATCGTGTCGTGCTGGGCCTGGTCGAGCTCGTCCTCGACCACCGGGACCGCCGCCCCGAGGGTGGTGATCGTCTCGCCGTAGCGACGGAGGAACGACGCGTCGTCCCAGTCGAGGATCTTCGGGCCGGCCACACCGACGGACGGCGAGACCTCGAGGGCGCCCAACAGGGCGGCGAGCGCCGTCGGCTCGGGAGCCGTGTCCTCGGAGAGCAACCAGAGCATCTGCTCGGCGTCCTCCGGCTGATCGGTGACGCGGACGCCGGCGGCCACAGCTTGCGCGAAGCTGAGGTCCTCGGTCGAGGTCACGAGCTTCATGCCGGGGACGCGACCGAGTTCCTCGATCGTCGCCTCACTCGCGCGGGTGGCGACGGCGATGATCCCGTCCGCCGGACGGGTCTGGGCACGGAGGGCGTCGAGCGTGCGTGCGAGCGGCTCTGAGCCGTCGCGCACCACGAGAATCGCCGTTACTCGGGGAGACATCGGATTCAGACTAAGCGGGTCCGGCCGGAAGAGCGGGAACCGAGCGGGCGCGCCCCGAATCGGGGGTGTTCCGGTGAGTCGGGAGCGGTTCGGTCAGCGTCCGGCGACGGGTCAGACGGCGCGTTTGCGGAGTTTGCGACGCTCGCGTTCGGACAGGCCGCCCCAGATGCCGAAGCGCTCGTCGTTCGCGAGTGCGTACTCGAGGCACTGCGACTTGACGTCGCAGCTGGTGCAGATCCGCTTCGCGTCGCGCGTGGAGCCACCCTTCTCGGGGAAGAACGCCTCAGGGTCGGTCTGCGCGCACAGCGCGTCGGTCTGCCAGGAGAGCTGGGTGTCGTCCTCGCCCTCGGCAGCGGGCTGACGGACGCCGGGGACTCCGAGATTGACCGGATCGACGAACCAGTCGTCGGGTACTCCGGCACGATACTCAGGAATCGCCATACCGTCTCCCCACCTAGTCGTACCCTGCGCCACGCGGCGCGATACATAATTACACCCTTGTAGTTATGGTCGAGTCAAGTCGCACATCGTAAAGCCTCAATCACGAGGTGAGGGTTCGCGACGCGCCGGGTGTGACCCGAACTGGGTGTCGGGGCCTGCCTGGGCGGATCGATGCGGTCGCGCGACGTCAGTCGGCGGCGCGCCTGGCCCGCCATGCGCTCTCCACCATCTGGCGCAGATCGTGTCGCATCCGCCAGTCGAGATCGCGAGCTGCGAGCGCACCGGACGCGACGATCCGCGCGGGGTCGCCCGCCCTCCGCGGCATGATCTCGGGGGTGAAGTCGATCCCGGTCACCTCCGCCATCGCGGTCATGATCTCGCCGACGCTCGACCCGTCGCCGCTCCCGAGGTTGTAGGCGGCCTCGAGGGACTCACCCGCATCGAGCCGCTTGGCTGCGGCGACGTGCGCGGCCGCGAGATCCGCGACGTGCAGGTAGTCGCGGACGCAGGTGCCGTCCGGCGTCGGGTAGTCGTCACCGTTGATGCGGGGGGTGCGTCCGGCGAGAAGCGCGTCGAAGACGAGTGGGAAGAGGTTGTGTGGGCTCGTGTCGTAGACCTCGTCCGTCCCGGAACCGACGACGTTGAAGTACCGCAGCGAGGTGTGACGCAGCCCGGTGGCGACACCCTGGTCGCGGAGCAGCCACTCGCCGATGAGCTTGGACTCGCCGTAGGGCGACTCGGGCGCTTTCGGGGTGTCCTCGGTGACCAGGTCGACGTCCGTCGTCCCGTACACCGCGGCGCTCGACGAGAAGACGATGCGCTCCACCCGGTGCTCCTCCATCGCGGCGAGCAGCATCGCGGTGGCCGTGACGTTCTGGGCGTAGGTGTGGAGCGGGCGCTGCACGGAGACACCCGCGTACTTGTACCCGGCGACATGGACGACACCGCTCAGCTCGAACTCGGAGAAGGTGCGCTCGAGGACCGAGCCGTCGAGCAGGGTTCCGCGGACGAACGGCACCCCGGCCGGGACGAAGCGCTCGTGCCCGCTCGACAGGTCGTCGAGGACGACGACGTCGATCCCCTCCGCCTGGAAGGCCCGAACCACATGGGCTCCGATGTATCCGGCTCCGCCCGTCACCAGCCACGCCACGATGCTTCCTCCAGGGAGTCCTCCACCTGCCGTGCTGCAGACGGAGTGACCAGACTACTGGAGGCGCGTGCCCCGTGCGGCGGGGCGGACTGGGGACGCGGCGATAGCCGTCCGTCAGGACGGCACGGATGGTCGCGGCGGAGGCGACGACCGCGACGAGGACGATGAGGAAGCCGACGACGAGTGCGATGATGGACATGTCTGAAACTCTAGGAATAGCGAAAAACTGCCACCAGTGGCAGGATGGACGCAAAGCAGCACATTCCTGCCAAATCGATCATCCGGAGGTCCCATGCTGTCGAAGGTCGCCCTGCTCGCCATTCCGGGGCTGCAACCGTTCGAGTTCAGCGTCGTCTGCGAGGTCTTCGGCATCGACCGGTCGGACCAGGGCGGTCCCGCCTTCGACCTCCGCATCGTCACGAAGGACCCAGGTCCGGTCCGGATGAACCTGAGCGACGACGGTGCGCGGGGCTTCGACATGATCGTCGACGACGACCTGTCCTTCGCGGCCGAGGCGGACCTCGTGGTGATCACCGGTCGTGGCGGATCGCGTGGCGGAGCGGTCGACGAGGCCTACCTCGACGTCCTCCGAGCGGCGGAGGCGCGGGGTGCCTGGGTCCTCAGCGTGTGCAGCGGGTCGTTCGTCCTCGGTCAGGCGGGGCTGCTCGACGGTCGCCGCAGCACGACCCACTGGATGTACACCAGCGAGCAGCAGACGATGTTCCCGGGCACCACCGTCGACCCCGACGTGCTGTTCGTCGAGGACCGCAAGGTCATCACGGGCGCGGGGACCGCTGCCGGCATCGACGCGTGTCTGCACCTGGTACGACAGGAGTACGGCGCGGCGAGCGCCAACGTCATCGCCCGCCGGATGGTCGTCCCGCCACAGCGCGACGGCGGTCAGGCGCAGTACGTCCTCTCCCCCGTCGCGGCGCAGCAGTGCGAGTCGCTCGCCCCGGTCGTCGACTGGATGCTCGACCACCTCGCCGAGGACCTGCCCATCGGGCGTCTCGCGCGGCAGGCGCACATGTCCGAGCGGACCTTCGCACGCCGCTTCCGCTCGGAGCTCGGCAGCACGCCGGCCGCTTGGTTGAACCGGCAACGCCTGTTCCGAGCGCAGGAGATGCTCGAACGCACCGACCACGGTGTCGAGCGGATCGCTGCGGACACCGGGTTCGGCACCGCGGCGGTCCTCCGTCACCACTTCGACCGCGTCCTCGGCACCACGCCCGCCGCCTACCGGCGGAGTTTCGGGATGCGGGAGAGCGCCTGAGCTGCGTGGACCGGACCAGTCGGCCGGGCGGTCAGCCCTGGGTCGTCGCGAGGAAGAGGGTCCCGGTCCCGGAGAAGCGCAGTTCCGCCTCGTCGGGCGTGATGAAGGCGTAGCCACCTCGAGCGAGCTCCACCGACGAGGTGGCTCCGGTGATCCGCACCGAACCGTCGGTCACGATCGCGATGCCGGGTCCGGGGAGGTGGAACGAGGGATCCTGCTCGGACGGCTCTGCGGGCAGATCCACCCGCAGCAGCTCGAAGTCCGGCACGTCCGGGACGAAGAGGCTGCGTCCCCCACCCAGGTCCGTCGGGGTCAGCCACGGCACCGGCCGCGGCTCGAACTCCAGGACCTCGAGCAGCTCGGGCACGTCGACGTGCTTCGGCGTGAGCCCGCCGCGCAGGACGTTGTCGCTCGCGGCCATGAGCTCGACGCCGATCCCCCTGAGGTAGGCGTGGATGTTGCCGGCGGGGAGGTAGAGCGCTTCGCCGGCTCGCAACGTGACGAGGTTGAGGAGCAGGGCGACCGCGATGCCGGGATCGCCCGGATACTCCTCCGCGAGCCGCCCGACCAGGGCCCGCTCGGCGTCGAATGCACCCGACCCGGGAGCCGCGGCGGACGCGACGAGGGCGTCGAGCAGCCCGCCGGGGAGCTGTTCGAGCAGGATCCGCACGGTGTCGCGGAGCCCGTCGGGGGCGGCCAGCATCCCGCGGAGCATCGTGATGCGCGCTGCCGCAGCCGGATCGGGTGCCGAGGCCACCAGCTCGACGAGCAGCGCATCGGTCGCGGCGAGTTCGCGGAACCCGCAGAGCGCCTCGAAGCCGTCCCGGAGCGCGACGATGAGTTCCGGCTTGTGGAGCGCGTCCTTGTAGTTGCGGTGCGGAGCGTCGAGCGGCACACCTCGCGCGTTCTCGGCGGCGAAGCCCGCGGCGGCCCGGTGCAGGTCGGGGTGGGCCTGCAGCGAGAGCGGATGGGCCGCTGCGAGGACCTTGAGGAGGAACGGCAGCGAGCCGTGCCCGCCGAGCGCGGCGGGATCGGCGGCGAGCCAGCTTTCGAGATCAGCGTGCCCTCCCACCCTCGGCGGATCCGCGATCGGCGTCGGAGCCCCGGGGTGTGCGCCGAGCCAGAGTTCCGCCTCCGGACGTCCCGAGGGCTCGGACCCGAGCACCTCCGCGATCGCCGTCGACGACCCCCACGCGTAGTCACGAGGAGTGGCACGGAGCGGCACGAACATGGTGGGGCCCTTTCGACGGACGAGGGTGACGCGCCAGCCGGACCCTGGGGCCGCTTGGCGTCGTCCTACAAGCCGTGCGACGCGGTCGCCCGGCACCGTGCACCAAACTACCAAGCCGTTGTCCGCGCCGAGCACACCTGCCTAGGCTGGCCGGGACGCCGATCCGGCGCCAGCGGACGCAATGGAGCAACGGACCATGATCTTCGAACCCCTCGCCAGCGACTTCTACGGCTTCGAGAGCCTCCTGACGGCTCCCGAGCAGGAGGCCATCGCCCGCCTCCGAGCCTGGGCCGAGACCGAGGCGAAGCCGATCGTGAACGAGTACTGGGAGCGGGCCGAGTTCCCGAAGCACCTCATCACCCCGCTCCTCGAGCTCGACGTCGCCAGGTGGGCCTGGCCGGAGACGACGCCGTTCGAGAACAGCGCCGTGTTCCGCGGCCTCGCCTCGATGGAGCTCTCCCGGATCGACGCGTCGATCTCCACCTTCGTCGGCGTGCAGGACGGTCTCACCATGGGATCGATCAGTGAGTGCGGCTCGCAGGAGCAGCAGGACGAGTGGCTCCCGAAGCTCGCCTCGGGCGAGGTCCTCGGTGCGTTCGGCCTCACCGAGCCGCAGTCGGGGTCGGACAGCGCACAGGGGCTTCGCACCACGGCCACGAGGGACGGCGACGACTGGATCCTGTCCGGCTCCAAACGGTGGATCGGCAACGCGACCTTCAGTGACATCACGATCATCTGGGCGAAGGACACGGCCGACGGTCAGGTGAAGGGCTTCATCGTGCCGACCGACTCCCCCGGCTACTCCGCGACCAAGATCGAGGGCAAGATCAGCCTGCGCATGGTGCAGAACGCCGACATCACCCTCGAGGACGTCCGGGTCCCCGAGCGCCTCCGGCTGCAGCACGCGAACTCCTTCCGCGACACGGCGAAGGTCCTGCGGCTCACCCGCGCCGGCGTCGCCTGGTCGAGTGTCGGCGTCGCTGTCGGCGCGTACGAGGCGGCGGTCGCCTACGCCAAGGAGCGCGTGCAGTTCGGCAAGCCGATCGCGGGCCACCAGCTGATCCAGGACCTCCTCTCGAAGTGCCTCGGGAACATCACGGCATCGATGGCGATGTGCGTCCGGGTCTCGCAGATGCTCGACGAGGGCACCCAGCGCGACGAGCACTCCGCGCTCGCCAAGGCGTTCTGCACCGCGCGGATGCGCGAGACGGTCGCCTGGGCACGGGAGATCATGGGCGGGAACGGCATCGTGCTGGACTACCACGCCGCCCGGTTCTTCGCGGATGCCGAAGCCCTCTACAGCTATGAGGGCACGCGGGAGATGAACGCGCTCATCGTCGGGCGGGCCATCACCGGCACTGCGGCGTTCGTCTGACCACCGCGCTCGACGAGGGCCTGGGTGGCGGCCGCAGCCGCTACCCTGGGGGCACGATGCTGTCAACCGAACCCGCCCCGCCCCGCCCGCCGGCAGCGCTGACGACACGCGCGCTCGTCGTCAGGCACGTCGCCGTGTTCGCGACGTTCGCGGTCCTCGCCGGGACGTTCTGGACGAACCTCTTCACCATCTGGGGGTACACGGCGGTGGCCCTGGTCTCAGGCGGCGCCGCGCTCGCGTGCCTGATGGTCGTCCGCCCGAAGTGGCGGCGCACCCGGGTGCCGTGGTCGCTCGTCGGGTACGGGGCGCTGTCGATCGTCTCGCTCGCCTGGTCCGCCTACCCCAGCGGCACGGCCGCGACCCTGCTCGGTGCGGCGCTCTGCACCATCCTCGGCGTGACCCTCGCCGGCTGCTTCACCTGGCCCGAGGTCATCCGGGTCCTCGGACGTGCCGTGACGTGGGTGCTGTCACTCTCCCTCCTCTTCGAGTTCGTCGTCGCGGCGATCATCCGGCACCCGGTGCTCCCCAACTTCTACGCCGGTGACGCGGCGGACCCGCCGTTGCTCGACTACTGGTCGCGGGACCTCCTGTTCTCCGGAGGACGCATCCAGGGCATCTCGGGGAACGCCAACCTCCTCGCCGTGGTGGCGCTGCTCGGGATCATCGTCTTCGGGCTTCGGCTGGCGGCGCGGCGCGACGAGCCCGGCGCAGCCAGGCTGACCGGCCCGGAACGTCGCTGGACCCTGCTCATCCGCCTCGGTCTCTCCGTCGTGATGTTCCTCCTGAGCTTCTCGACCACCATCCTGCTCGCCGCCGTGGTGACGGCGGTGGTCCTCGCCGCTGCACTCGCGATCCGTCGGGCACCTCGCCCGGAGGCGAGGACACCGGTGTACCTCGGCTTCCTCGGCATCGGGGTCGTCGGCGCGGTGGGAGCGGTCGTCTTCCGGACGCAACTCCTCGGCCTCCTCGGGAAGAGCCCGGACCTCACCGGTCGACTCGACATCTGGGCGACCGTCTGGCGCCTCATCGAACAGCGGCCGGTCTTCGGTTGGGGCTTCTCGAGCCCGTGGGCACCGTGGGAGCCGCTCTTCACCGACCTCGTCATCCGACGCGGCGTCCGACAGCTCCAGGCGCACAACGCCTGGCTCGACGTCTGGTTCCAACTCGGCATCGTCGGCCTCGTGCTCTTCGCCGCGGTCGTCCTGTCCATGTTGACCCGCACCTGGTTCCTGGCCGTCGACCGTCCGCGCGTCGACCTCGACGCACATCGGCCGTACACGGCCCTCTCGCTCGCTCCCGTCCTCATCGCGGTCTCTCTCGTCGTGCAGTCGGTCGCGGAGAGTCGACTGCTCATCGAATCCGGCTGGGTCCTCCTCGTGCTCCTCGTCGTGAAGACGAAGCAGGAACCTGCCTGGCCGATCCCCACCGTCGCAGCCTCGTCCGACCTCGCACTCGCGCACCGCCGCGACGTCGTCGACGGATGAGCCCGGCGTGAGACCGGCGGACTTCGACGCGTTCTCCGTCGCCGCGCGCGTCCTGTCGTCTGCGCCGTTGGCCGCCGCGTTCGCCACCATCGCCGTCGCGACCGCCTTCGGTGAGCACCTCGTCACGAGCCTGATCGGTGTCGCCGGGTTCAGCGCGATGCTCGTGGGCCTCGCGACGATCGGTACGGGCATCCTCCTCGCACGCCTCCCC
Source organism: Plantibacter sp. (assembly GCF_059073635.1). Lineage (NCBI taxonomy): Bacteria > Bacillati > Actinomycetota > Actinomycetes > Micrococcales > Microbacteriaceae > Plantibacter > Plantibacter sp. Next base: position 322,700 of record NZ_JCACOF010000010.1, read on the forward strand.
ATCATCGAGTGGCGTGGCCTCCTGCCGATATCAGTCCTGCTGTTCCTCGCCTGGAGCGCGCTGTCGCTGGTGTGGAGCGCCACGCCGCTCGCGACCGTGCCCGCTATCGGCGGACAGCTCGCGTGGGCCTTCATCGCCATCGTGATCGCGCTGACCCGCGACACCATCCAGATCGTCCGGGCGACGGGCACCGCCTTCCGCGCGCTCCTCGGCACCTCACTGGCACTCGAGGTCGTGAGCGGCGTCCTCATCGACACCCCGCTGCCGTTCCTCGGGATCAGCGGGAACCTCGCCTTCGGTGGCCCGTTGGAGGGGGTCTTCGGAAGCCGGAGCGCTCTCGGCATCACGGCTCTGCTCGGTCTCGTCACCTTCGTCGTCGAATGGCGGACCCGTTCCGTGCGTCATGGGGTGACGATCGGGTCCATCGCCCTCGCCGCCGGGCTCATCCTCGGCACCCGCTCGCCGAGCATCGCGCTCCTCGCCGCGACCCTCGGCATCGCGACCGCCGTGCTCTACGTCTTCCGGCAACTCCGTCCGGAACTGCGCCGCACCTGGCAGTTCGTCCTCCTCACCGTCCTCGCGCTCGTCGGCCTCATCGGGTACTTCTTCCGATCCGAGGTGTTCCGCGTCCTCGGTCTCGGACTCGAGATCGAGCAGCGTTACGCACTCTGGCAGGAGACCCTGCGACGCCTGGCCCCGAGCGAGATCAACGGCTGGGGATGGACGGGTGGCTGGGTCTCCGATGCGGTCCCGTACCGGTTCATCGACGCGGGCCTCGGCCGCGCGAACGACTCGGCGCTGAACGCCTACCTGGACGTGTACCTGCAGCTCGGACTGATCGGGCTCGCCCTGTTCCTCCTCCTCGGCGGCCTGGCGCTCGTGCGGACCTGGCTCATCGCGACCAATCGGCGCAGCGTCGTGCACGTCTGGGCTGCGCTCATCGTCGTGACCCTGCTCGCATCGGGCGCCGCGGAGAGCAGCCTGCTGCTGAGCGGCGGCTGGCTGCTCCTCGTGGTCTGCGCGGTCATCGGTGCCGGCGGGCTGAGCTGGCGGCACAGGCTCCCCGAACGCTGAACCCGGCCCGCGCGGATCCGGATCACCGTGCATCGGTTCCCGGGGCGACGACCGCTCGCACCGTCTGCGCGAGGATCTTCAGATCGATCGCGGCCGACCGGTTCTCCACGTAGTACAGGTCGAGGTCGACCGAGTCGTCCCAGGAGAGGTTGGACCGCCCGCTGACCTGCCACAGCCCGCTCATACCCGGCTTCGCCAGGAGTCGTCGCTGGGCGAGCAGATCGTAGCGTTCGACCTCCCATCCACGGTGCGGCCGCGGGCCGACGAGGCTCATCGAACCGCCCAGGACGTTCAACAACTGCGGGAGCTCGTCGAGCGAATACTTCCGGAGGATCCGTCCGACCGGGGTCACGAGCGGGTTGTCCGGAGCCTTCGAGAGCAGTTCGTCCGCATGCTGCTGCACGGCGAGGGCTGCGCCGGTGTCAGCTTCGGCGGCCATCGAGCGGAACTTCAGGATCTGGAAGGGGCGGCCGCGCAGGCCGACGCGCTCCTGCCGGTACAGCACGGTCCCCCGACTCGTCGTCTTCACCGCGAGCGCGACCGCGAGCATGACCGGGGCCAGCAGCAGGAGCAGCGTCGCGGAACCGACGACGTCGAACGCCCGCTTCGCCGCCGCCTCGAGCCGGGACAACTCCAGGTGGTCGACGTGGATGAGCGGGATGCCGGCCACCGCCTGGAGGTACAGGCGGGTCGAGGCCACCCCCGTGAGCGTCGGCGCGATGATGAACTTCACCCCGCGCTCGCTGAGGTCCCAACCGAGGCGGCGGAGCTCGGCGGGGGTGAGTTCGACGGGGCCGACGAGGATCACCGTGTCCGCTTGGACCTCCTCGGCGGCATCGACGATCGACGGTCGTCCGCTGAGGACCGGGGCATCCACGATGCGGTCGTCGTCGACGATGCCCGGGGTCGCGACACCGACCACCCGATGCCCGGCCCAGTCGCCCCTGCGCATGCGCTCGGCGACGTGCACCGCGTGGTCTCGGTCACCCACGAGCAGCGTGCGGTAGACGAGTGCGCTTCCGCGTCGCCGCGCACGGAGGTGTCGACGGGCGCCCCATCGGACCGCCAGCAGGAGGGCGACTCCGAGCGGCATGGCGGTGAGCAGGAACCCGCGTCCGATCTCGAGCTTGAGGAGGTAGGACGCCATCGCCACCGTGCCGAAGACCGTCGTCGTCACGACCACGACCCGTCGATACGGCGTCCAACCGTCCGCCAGGACCCGCGGGTGGCGCGATCGGGCCGCGGCCAGGGGCGACCACCACGCGACGGCGAGCGCGAGGGTGACCGCCGGGTAGCCGAGGTCGTAGGCGTCCGAACGGCCCCGCGACCTCCACGGTCCCGCGCCAGTACGCGTCCCACCACAGGAGCTGGGTCACGGTGAGCGCCAGGGTGACGGCCAGGAGGTCGAGGACGAGGACCATGCGCGAGCACCGTCGCTCCCAGCAGCGGCGGGCTTCGACGAAGGGCATGACGGTGGCCTCCCTGGGGATGTTCTGGTGTGCATCGGATCGAGCAGCGGCGCGCACGGGTCGCGGCGGGCGAGGTCGATCGCCGGAGCGCGAGACGACCCGGCGACAATCGAGCATAATGTATTCGACCAACTGAAGTATCCGATTCCAGCACAGCGCTCGGTGTCGATCCGGACGGAGCACCCATGCCCTACCTCGAGACCATGCGACAGCGCACCGAAGCCTCCTTCGTCGAGCTGCATCGCGGTGTCACCGAACTCCACTACACACAGTTCCCCGATCACCGGAACTCGGGCGACTCGGCCATCGCGCTCGGACAGGCCAGGTTCTGGCGCGCACACGACATCGCGGTCCGCACCACCTCGAGCGCCGGCAGCATGCCGGAGCGGGTCCGGGACTCGTCGATCCCGGTCCTCATCCAGGGCGGCGGCAATCTCGGAGGCCTCTACCCGGTGCTGAGCGAGGCTCGCTACGAACTCGCAGAGCGCCTCCCGGTCGACACGTTGCTCATCCAGGCACCGCAGTCGGTCGTGTTCCCCGCGGATGCAGACCGCCGGGCGTTCTCCCGACGGTTCGCCGCCCGGCCCAAGCTGCGGGTCGCCGTCCGCGACCAGACCTCCTACGACCTCCTCCGCGACGAGGTCGACGACCTCAGCCTCTCGCCGGACGCGGTGCACCTCCTCGGCCCGATCAGCGCCCCCGAACCGACCCAGCGGCGCATCGTCATCGCCCGGACCGACGGCGAGAGCGCGGGTGGGCTCGTGGGCTCCGAGAGCGCCGACTGGCCGGCCGACCCGTTGGACCTCCGGGCGCACGAGTGGCTCGGCTGGCGGGCGGCGAAGCACCCGGTGTTGAAACCCCTCATGGAGCGCGACCATGCCGCGTGGATGCGGCGAGCCGAACGTCGATTCGACGCCGCCGTCCGGCTGATCGGCCGCGGCGAGGTGGTCGTCACCGATCGCCTCCACGCCATGCTCATCGGGCTGCAGATGGGCCGCCGGGTCGTCGCGCTCGACAACAACAACCGCAAGCTGTCGAACTACGCGGAGACCTGGTTCGGTGACCTCCAGCCGAGGTTGCGCTTCGAGCACACGATCCGTCCGTGACCTCCGGGCAGCCGTCCGCGCACCTGACGCGGCGGGACGCGGCCAGGGCCCGCGCGGAGGCCAGCGCCCACCGTGCCGTGTGGCGCCGGCAGCTGACGCAACGGACGCCCGATATCGGCGGGCGGGAACCTGACCGCCCGCTCGTCGGCGGTTCGCTCCTCTTGATCGCCTCGCTCCTCGCCCTCGCCTGGGTGGCAGCCGACCAACCAGGACTGCCCGGGCACTTCGCGAACGACGAGGGCACGATCATCAGCGTGAACCGGGGGACGTTCACCGAGGCCGACTCGTCGTTCCAGCTCATCGCCGCGGTCTACCGCTGGATGGGCCTCGCCGAGCTGCCGACGCTCGCCGCCCTCGTCGGTGTCGCGAGCTACCTGCTCGTCTTGACGGTGGCGATCTCGCGCACCCGGACGACGACCGCCGAGTGGGTGGACTGGGCCATCATCATCAGCTGCGTCGCACTCGCCGCCGTCTACCACGGCGCGTACACGAAGGACCTGCTGACCGTGGGCGCGGTACTCGCCCTCATCGCCCACCGCGGACGAGGCCTGTCGGCCGAGCTGGTGCCGGTGGCCGCGATGCTGCTGTACGCCCAAGGCTTCCGCACGTACTGGTTCCTCGTGGCCGGCCTCTATCTGGCGCTCCGTCTCGCGCTGCGGGCGCGGCGCGGCTGGACGGCCACCGTGGCGGTCGTCCTCGTGCTCTACGCCGGGCTCTCCGTCGTCTTCCCGCTGATCGTCGGTGTCGACCTCGACCACTACCGCCTGACGGTGAACGAGCACCGCACCGCGGAATCGGTCAACACCCTGATCGTGCAGTTCTTCCCCGGTGCCGGCCCCGTGTCCGGGTTCGTCAACAGTGTCCTCACCTTCGCCTCGTTCATCATCCCGATCCCGCTGATGCTCCGCGGCGGGGCGATCTACCTCGTCGTGGCGCTCGTCCTGCTCGTCATCTGGGGATCACTCATCGCCGCGATCCGGTCGGCGAGGCTCCGAGCGCCCCGCGGCTCGTCGGTCCTCACGGCGTTCCAGAACCGGTTGTTCGCGGCGATCCTCGCCTTCCTGATCGTGCAGTCGATCTTCGAGCCGGACTACGGCTCGTTCCTCCGGCATCTCACACCGATGCTGATCGTCGCCGTGTGCCTCCTCCTGAGCCTGCGGCCCGGAGCGACGGGAGCCTCAGCCCGGTGGGGGCCGCCGTCCGCCGCATCCCGAAGGGGTCAGCGACCCGTGGACACGACGGATGCTGCCGCGACACGCACGTCGGCTGCGACGCGCGCCCAGGAGAACGGACCCGCTGCGGCGAGCACACCGGCCGCGGAGAGCGCCTGGTAACGATCGGCGTCGGCGAGGATCTGCTCCAGCGCGTCGGCGAGCGCGGTCGACGTCACCGCCGTGGCCACGATGCCCGATCCTGACGCGATCGCCTGCTCGGCGAGGCCGCCGACCGGCGTCACGACGGAGGGCACCCCGAGCGCCATCGCGTAGGCGAGCACCCCGGACTGACTGGCCTCGGTGTACGGCAGCAGGGCGATGTCGAACCCGCCGACCACCTGCGCGATCTCCTCCTGGCCGACCCAGCGGTTCTCCAGCTTCGTCGTCCTCGTGTCGGAGGAGCTCGAGGGCGTCGTCGGTCCCGGACCCGACGACCCGCAACCGGACCCGGATCCCGCGACGTCGCAGTTCGGTGATCGCTCCCACCCCGAGACCGAGCCCCTTGTACGCCGACAGCCGACCGAAGCATCCGACGACCGGAACACCCTCCCGGTACGTCGACCGGACCACGGCACGGCCCGCGTCGACACGGTACGCGGCGTGGACGGTCTCGTGGACGCGGTCCGCGCGGAACTCACCACGGGACGTGAGTGCGGCGGCGACCGGGGCGGAGAACACGATCGCTCCGTCCGCCGCCCGGCGCTCGGCACGACGCAGGAGGTGCTCGAGCCGCGAGAAGTCCCCGGGGTGCATCGTCGCGTCATGGACGCAGAGCAGACTCCGACGACCGCCGAAGCGGAACACGGGCGCGACCACCCCCTGCCAGAGCTGCTCCATGGCGATGACGACGACGTCGATGCGATGCCGCCGGAGGAACCGGTCGAGCCGGAACGCCGCCCCGAGCAGACGCGGGAGACCGAGCACCGCGCCGCGCTTGTCGCGATACGTGCGGATCGTGAAGGACGGCACACCGAGTGCCACGAACCGGTCGGCCACCTCGGCGTCGAGGGAATAGGACACGACGACATCGCAGCCGTCCTCCTGCAGCGCCTGAGCCAGTTCCTGGGCGAAGAGCGGGCCCGCACCGGTGCGGCCCCACTGCACGACAGCGACCCGCATCAGGCCACCTGCGGTATCCGGTACGCCTCGGCGAGGGCCGCGCGTTGGCGGGCCGGGGTGTGATCCTTGAGGCGTTCCGACCAGCGGGAGACGTTCCGCTCAGCCCAGGCGGCGAACGCCTGTGGTCCGGCCAGCCGACTGGCGACCATCGCCTCGAGCCCGCCCTCGAGGGTGAGGGCGTCCGGGACCACTCCGAACGCGGCGATCGGCCGGACGAGCGTCGGCACGCCGGCCTGCACGGCTTCCAGAACGGCGAGGGGAAAGCCCTCCCACGCGGCGGTGTGGAGGTAGACGTCGCTCTGGACGAGGCGCGAGCCCACCTCGGCGTGCGGGATCCATCCGGTGACGTCGACGCCAGCCCTCTCCAGCCGGGTGACGTCCTCGACGCGGCCGCCGCCCATCCACACGGGAGCCACCTCGACCCCGCTCGCCCGGATCGACGCGATGGCTTCGGCGAACCGCATCGGATCCTTCTGGGGAGCGATGCGTCCGAGACTCGCGACCCGCAGCGGCCGGTGCTGCCCCGGGTCGTCTCGGCGGGCATCGGGCAGCGGAACCGCGACCACGTTCGGCACGTGGACGACGCGCGGCCGGAGGGGCCCGCGCCGTTCCGCGGCTGCGGCCTCGCCCTCGGAACAGGCAGCGATGGTCTCGACGTTGAACGAGAGCAGCCACTCGACGGCCCGGAACATAGCGGCGGCTCCAGACGGAGAGGTCGGCGCGCTCGAACGCGTAACAGTGCGGGGTGTAGACGATGCGGGTCCGCGGCGAGCTCCGCAGGGCGACCCGCGCGTACGCGCCGGCGAAACTCGAGTGGGCGTGCACGATATCCGCTCCGGTACGACGGCGCACCCGGCGGATCGCTCGCACGGCAGCGAGCCGTCGCCGCCCGAGCGCGGTCACGGACGCGAAGCAGTCGGACAGCGTGTCGTCGACCGGGGCGCCGTCCGGGATCTGCGCGAGCAGGTGATGTTCGACGCCCGGCGGTGAATTCCGCACGTAGGCCTCGATCGCCACGGGGATCCCACCCGCGTAGCAATCGGTGACATGGAGCACGGTCGTCATGTCTGCCGCTCGTCGAACGGGAGGAGCGGGTGGACGACGACGATCAGGCTCATATCTCATATGTTGTATGTTAGACGACGGCAAAGTTGGTCACCTCGCCCATGCCAGATCCGGAGGACCGTGTACTCGATCGTCATTCCCTGCCGAAACGGCTCGGAGACCCTCGCCACGCAACTCGAAGCCCTGCTCGCCCAAGGCTCGTCCGTCGACATCGAGATCATCGTCGCCGACAACGGCTCCGTCGACGGCACCGCAGCACTCGTCCGCCGGTTCAGTGAGAAGGACGGGCGCGTTCGCCTCGTCGACGCGAGCGGCAGGCCGGGTATCAACCACGCTCGCAACACCGGCATCCGGGCATCACGGGGTTCAGCGGTGCTCCTCTGCGATGCCGACGACGTCGTCCAGGCCGGCTGGATCGAGGCTCACCGGCGCGCGCTGGAAGCCGGTGCGGATTGCGTCGGCGGCGCGCTCGAGCGGACCCTCCCGGACGGCACACCTGCGGGAAGACAGGAGGCCGTCAGCACCGTGCACGGCTTCCATCCATGGCCGCCGGGAGCGAACTGTGGGTTTCAACGACGGGTGTTCGACCGGCTCGGTGGATTCGACGAGACCCTGCTCGGCGGCGGCGACGAGACGGACTTCTTCTGGCGGGCGGCGGCGGCTGGTCACCCGACCACCGCGGTCCCTGAGGCCGTGGTCGAGTACCGACTTCGCGGTGACCTTCGAGCCGTGGCTCGGCAGTTCTTCGGCTACGGCCGGGGAACGGTGCGGTTGTTCCGACGACACCGTGGGCTGGGCATGCCGAGGTCCTTCGGCTGGGAGCTCCCCATCGTCCTCGTCGTCGGAGCGCTCCAGGTCATCAGCCCGAGCCGCGACGGCACGCGCCGTCGACGTGGTGTCGAGCGGCTCTCGTCGAGGGCAGGGCGCGCATTCGAGAGCCTGCAATCGAGGACGTGGTACCTGTGATCACGACGATCGTGGCATCCGACGACGACGAGGGTCCCGCCGACGCCACGACAACGCTCACCGACCGAGACGCGGATCGACCACCGTGCGGGTGAGCGGACGATGATCCACCTCGCTTGGGCGATCGTCGAGCGGATCCTTCCCCGGGTGGCGTCGGCGCTCGTCATGCTCGTCCTGGCCGCCCGGCTCACGCCGTCCCTCGTCGGTATGTACGCCTGGATGGTCCTCGCCCTCACGCTCGTCCAGACCGTCGGCGACACGGCCGCCCGGCAGACCGCCGTCGTCCACGGAGGCACCGAGGCCGGGGACCGGTTCGTCCTCCGGTTCCGGGTCTGGTCCGCGCTGATCGGAGGCGCCGCGCTCGCCGTGACCGTCGGAGCCCTGCTCCTGACCCATCACGCGGAGGACCGATGGCAGGCGATCGCCCTCGCGCCGTTCGTCCTCGTCCCGGCGGCTTCGGCCGTGGGCATCGACGCCCTGGTCCGCCTGCAGCGAGCCGGGAGATGGAAGGAGATCGCATCGCATCAGGCGTGGTCGTCGACAGCCTCCCTGCTCTGCAGCGTGCCGACCCTCCTGGCGACGGGATCGCTGCTCGCCAGCGCCCTGCAGGCGATGCTCGCGGAGGCGGGGTTCGCCCTGCTCAACCGGCGACGTGCAGCGCGACTCCCCCGCGCGTCCAGCCACCGACGCGCGTTCCCGCGAACCGACCGTGAACGTCCTCGGCGACTACCTGCACACGGCGCTGTTCTCGCTCCTCGGTTGGGGACAGGGGCAGACCGACCGCCTCTCGATCGGGGCTCTCGCCGGCGGGGCACGCCTCGGCCAGTACGCGTTCGCCATGTCGCTGTCACGGAGCATCGGCGATGCGGCGGCGCTGGCCACGATCAACGTCCTCCGGCCGGTCCTCGCCGAAGCGGCACGCGACGGCCGTGGGTCCGAGATCGTCGCGGTCACGGAGGCTTCGCTCCGACGATCGCTGGTCCTGGCGGTCGTGGCCGCCGTGGCGACGAGCATCGGGGCTGAGCTGGTCGTGGACCCCTTCCTCGCAGACGACTGGGACCCCGCCCTCGCACTCGTCCCCGTCCTCGCCCTGTCGGTCGCTCCCTCGGTCGTCGCCTGGTCGGTCACGGCGGTCCTCCAGGCCGAGAGCCGGATGCGCTGGGCGAGTCCGATCAAAGCGGTCGGCGTGCTGCTGTCCCTCCCGGTCGGCATCGTCGCCCTCCACGACCTGCAGCTCGCGGCCTGGCTCGTGAACGCCCGGGAACTCGTCGTGATGGCGCTGCTCCTCCTCGCCGCGCGCCACCGGGCCCCGTGGCGGGGCGGCCTCCTCGCCCTCGGCGTCGTCGTGGTCGGCGCGGCCGTATGGCAGGTGACCCGAGGCTAGGCCGGCTGCAGCAGATCCCTGCACGATGTCCAGCGCCCCCTGGCTCGCATACCGCTGGTACTCGCCGCGGGGAGCACGCAGCATGACGGGGAGGATCCGTCGCCACCGGGCCGGAGCGAGATCGGCCCGGAACCGCTCGAAGGCCGCTTTGGCGACGACGGCCGAGGGATCGGCGCGCGGCGCCGGGCTCACGGGCATCGTCGAGCCAGGAAGCGAGCCCTGCGACGCGATCGGCGATGTCGCGGTTGCGCTGGCGCCCCGGCTGCATCAGTCTCGAGATCTTGTACGCCAGCGTCGGCTCGACGATCCCGATCTGGTTCGCGCCGTGCTGCCGGTAGTCGACGAGCGGTTCGTCCAGGAACTCGATCGGTCCTCGTGCTGCGGCCACGATCGCCAACCACTCGTCGTGCACCCACGGAGCGGGGAACGGCGCGGCCGCGTCGAAGACCGCACGTCGGAACATCGCGGTCGCGCCAGTGACGAGGTTGCGTCGCAAGAGCACGCCGAACGCGTCGCCCGCGCGGATACGGTCGCGCTCGTGCGGCCCGATCGACAGCGAGGCGAACAGGGTGGTGCCGAGCGGGGTACCGTCGGCTCCGACGAGCCTGGCGTCCGAGCACACCAGTTGGAGCTCCGGACGCGCGTCGAAGGCGGCAAGGGCACGCTCGACGCGGTCGGGCCGCCATACGTCGTCCTGATCGGACAGGACGACCAGTTCCCCGACGGTCGCACGGATGGCGCTCTCGAAGTTGCGCGTCACGCCGAGCGCGGTCGGGTTCCGCAGGAAGCGGACCGGGATCGGCGACGCCTCGGCGAAGCGCTCGACGATGGCCGACGTCCCGTCGGTCGACCCGTCGTCGCTGATCACGATCTCGCCGGGCAGCACGGTCTGCCGGGCGATGCTCGCCAGCTGCTCGCCGAGGAACGCCTCACCGTTGTAGGTGCAGAGGGCGACGGAGACCCGTGCATCGACTGGTGCTGCTGGCATTGACCCGCTCCTCACCGCTCGCCGGACCGCCCACCAGCCTATCCCCACCGTCCCGCTGGTATCCTCGGGCCTTATGCCCCGCGTAGCCGTCGACCTCCTCTCCTACACCGGGACGAAGGGCGGCATGGAGACCTACGCCCGCGAGCTCTATCGGGAGATCGGCCGCCAGGGCAGCGAGTTCGAGTTCGTCGGACTCGCCAGCCGAGAGGGATACCGGCTCGACCGCTCCTGGTTCCCCGGCGAGATGGTGGACACCGGGATCAGCGGCGAGAACCGGTTCATCTGGGCCTACGGCGAGCTGTTCCAGGTGGCCCGCCAGGCGAAGCGACACGGAGCGGATCTCATCCACTCCCCCGCCACGCTCGGGCCGGCGCGCTCGTCGATGCCGTCGGTCGTCACCATGCACGACATGCTGTACTGGAGCAATCCGGAGCTCATGACGACGCCGCTGTACACCGCTCCCGTGAAGCTCATGGAGCGCCTCACCTCCAGGAACGCCACCAGGGTCCTCACCATCAGCGAGGTCTCACGTGCCGAGATCGAGAAGTACCTGCACGTCCCGCGGGCCCGGATCGACCTCGTGCCCCTGGCCGGCACCATGCCGACGATCGACGGCGACCGCGACCCGGATCAGGAGCATCCGTTCGTCCTCGCGACCGGGAACCGCCGCCCGCACAAGAACTGGGCGAGCCTCATCCGCGCCCTGCCGTTGCTGGCCGAGCACGAACGCCCGCGGCTCGTGATCACCGGCAGCCACGGAGAGGATCCCCTGCAGGCGGTCGTCGAGGAGACCGGCATGCAGGACTGGGTCGAGCTGAAGGGCTGGCTCACGAGCGAGGAGCTCGGAGAGCTCTACCGCCGGGCGACGATCATGGCGATGCCGTCCTTCGTCGACGGCTTCAGCCTCCCGGCGCTCGAATCCATGATGGTCGGCCTCCCCGTCATGATGAGCGACATCCCCGTCTACCACGAGGTGTGCGGCGACGCGGCCCTCTACCTGGACCCCACGTCACTCGACAGCATCGCGTCGGTCATGCGCACCGCCGTGACCCGGCCCGATGAGATGCGACGACTGGCCGCGGCCGGTCTTGAACAGGCGGAGCGGTTCTCCTGGGAGCGCACGGCGACCCAGACGCTCGAGACGTTCCGGCGGGCACTGACCGTCTAGCGCGGCGCCGTCCCCGGTCCCAGCGGCCAGGAACCGAGCCCGGAGCCGACCGTCGTCGACTGACCCACTCGACGGTCGGTCGAGCGGGTCAGTGGACGACGGGAGTCGCCTACTCCGACTGCGGCTGGATGATCGGGATCGACTCGGTGTCTGCCGGCCCGAGCGCGATGGTCGGCATCGACACGGTGATGAGCGAGCCGTCGGCACGGCGGCTGCCCTCGATGTCGCTCGCGCTCGGCTCGCCGACGAGGTGCGGACCCTGGTTGTCGAGCGGAACGGTGACCGTCGTGCCGGCCTCGACGAGGACGTTGCCGCCGCCGACGACGAACGAGGCGGAATCGCCCTCCTCGACGGTGAACCGCATCTCGGTGCGCCGGACGGAGATGCGCACCCGCGTGCCCTTGACGGTGAGCCGGAAGGTGATGCCCTGCCAGTCGACCGGCAGTCGCGGCGAGAAGGAGATCACGCCGCCGTGGTCGCGCATCCCGGCGAAGCCGAGCACGAGCGCGCTCCACACCCCACCGGTGGAGGCGACGTGCACACCGTCCGGGGTGTTGCGGTGCAGGTTCGCGAGGTCGACGAACAGCGCCGACCAGAAGTACTTGAGCGCGAGCCGCTGGTACCCGACCTCGGCGGCGATGATCGACTGCACGACCGCCGACAGGGTCGAGTCGCCCGTCGTCAGCGGGTCGTAGTAGTCGAAGTCGGCGAGCTTCTCCTCGTCGGTGAAGTGGTCGCCCTGCAGGAGCAGCGCCAGCACGACGTCCGCCTGCTTGAGCACCTGGAACCGGTAGATGACGAGCGGGTGGAAGTGCAGGAGCAGCGGGAGGTGCTCGGGAGGGGTGTGGTCGAGGTCCCACAGCTCCTTCTCGAGGAACTGGGCGTCCTGCGGGTGGATGCCGAGCCGCTTGTCGAAGGGGATGTGCATGTGCTCGGCGGCGCGCTGCCACTCACGGACCTCGGCGTCGTCGAGCGACAGCCGCGTGACCAGGCGTTCGAAGGAGGCCGGATCGTCCTCGCGGAGGCGCTCGACGGCCTCGACGGCCGACAGCAGGTTGGCCCGCGCCATGACGTTCGTGTAGAGGTTGTCGTTCACGACGGTCGTGTACTCGTCGGGCCCCGTGACCCCGTAGATGTGGAACGAGTCCTTGCCGTTCGCGCGCCAGAAGCCCAGGTCGGCCCACATGCGCGCCGTCTCGACGAAGATGTCGACGGCTCCGCGGGCGAGGAAGTCCTCATCCCCCGTCGCCGCGACGTACTGCCGCAGCGCATAGGAGATGTCGGCGTCGATGTGGTACTGCGCCGTGCCGGCCGCGTAGTACGCGGACGACTCGAGCCCGTTGATCGTGCGCCACGGGAACAGGGCGCCGTGCTGGTTGAGCTCGGTCGCGCGGGAGCGGGCGGCGTCGAGCATGTTCTGACGGAACCGGAGGGCGTTCCGCGCGACGAGCGGCGCCGTGTAGCTGAGGAACGGGAGGACGTAGACCTCGGTGTCCCAGAAGTAGTGGCCGCCGTACCCGGAGCCGGACACGCCCTTCGCCGCGACACCGCCACCGTCCGTGCGTGCGGACGCCTGCGCCAGCTGGAAGAGGTTCCAGCGCGTCGCCTGCTGGATTGCCGGCTGTCCGTGGACCTCGACGTCGGAGCGCGCCCAGAAGTCCTCGAGCCACAGCTCCTGGTTGCGGATCGCCGATTCGATGCCGTTCTCCGCGGAACGGTCGAGCGTGCGGGCACAACGGTCGGCGAGTTCTTTCGGAGGGACGGCGTTGGAGGTGTGGTAGCTGATGATCTTGGTGAGCTTCGTGGGCACGCCCGCGCGGCCGCGGATCGTGTACACGTGCTTCGCCAGGTCGGCCTCGATGTGCGTCGAGACCTCGTACTCGTTCTCGGTCTCGATCATGTGGTCGGCGCCGGCCACGATCGTCATCCCGGAGTTCGTCGTCTGGTAGCCGAGCATGGCGCGCGGACCGTCGATGAGCTTGAACCGCGGCTGCAGCACCCGCTCGGTGAGGGACTCCGCCTTGCGCGGGTCGCCCATCCCCGGCTCGGGTGCGTTCGTGAGGTAGTCGTCCTGACGGTCCTGCCGGTTGATGATCTGACTGGAGAGCACGAGCGACGCGTCCGCATCGAGCAACGTGACCTCGTAGTCGAGGACCGCGAGATGGCGGTCGGTGAAGGACACCATGCGACGGGAGCGGATGTGGACCCGCTTGCCCGAGGGCGTCCGCCATTCGAGTTCACGGCTGAGGACACCGGTCTTGAAGTCGAGGCGACGCTCGAAGCTCAGGAGGTCGGCGTCGTTGAGGATCAACGGCTCGTCGTCGACGTAGAGGCGGACGACCTTCGTGTCGGGCGCGTTGACGATCGTCTGACCGACGCGGGCGAAGCCGAACGCCTCCTCGGCGTGACGGATCGGCCAGGTCTCGTGGAACCCGTTGATGAACGTGCCGTGGACGTGGCCGTCGCGGCCCTCCTCGACGTTGCCGCGGAACCCGAGGTAGCCGTTGCCGAGCGCGAACAGGGTCTCGGTCGTGCCCTCGTCGTCCGCGTCGACATGGGTCTCGACGAGCGCCCAGTCGTCGAGCGGGAACCGGTGACGGTCGAGCGGGTCGCTGGTGATGTGGTTCATGCCTGGTCCTCGGAGGAGTCGTGGGGTGCCGTGGGGGTCTGGGAGTCGGCCGGATCGTCCGGCCCGGCTGTTCGCGAGGCCGACCGCAGCGGGTCGACGAGGTCGGCGAGGTCGTCGACCACGATGTCGGCTCCCGCATCGATGAGCGCCTGGTGCCCGATGCCGCGGTCGACGCCGAGTACGAGACCGAAGTCGCCACGTCGACCGGCCTCGACCCCGGAGTGCGCGTCCTCGACGACGACGCATTCAGACGGCGCGTAACCGAGCAGACGACCGGCCTCGACGTAGGTGTCCGGAGCGGGCTTGCCGGCGATCCCCTCGCGCGCGGCGACGACGCCGTCCATCACGACCGGGAACCGCTCACGGAGTCCTGCCGCTCGGAGGACGACCTCGGCGTTCTTGGAACTGGACACCACGGCGACCTGGAGGCCTGCCTGCTCGACGGTGTCGAGGAAGGTCAACGATCCCGGGTACGCTGCGATGCCGTCGGCTTCCAGGACGGCCGAGAAGACCGAGTTCTTCCGGTTGCCGAGGCCGCACACGGTCTCGAGCTCGGGGGCGTCGGACGGCGAGCCCTCGGGAAGCGTGATGCCACGCGACGCGAGCATCGCGCGCACCCCGTCGTACCGCGGCTTGCCGTCGATGTACTGGAAGTAGTCGGCGTCGGTGTACGGCTCAGTGATCCCGCGGGCGACGAGCTCGTCGGTGAAGAGCTTCGCCCAGGCATGCATGTGGATCTCTGCGGTCGGGGTGATGACGCCGTCGAGGTCGAACAGCACCGCCTTGCATCCGAGGAGGCGCGAGGCCGCCTCGGGGAGGCTCAGGACGTCGTTCGATGGCGCGTTGATCGGCTGGTTCACGGTGCACGGTCCTCGTCGGTCGGGGGAAGAGGTGGACAGTGGGACGGAAGCTGCTGCGGACCGGTGGGGCGACCGCGCAGACCCAGCCTAGGAGAGTTTGGCCACCACGTCGTACACGCGGTCGATACCGGCGTGGACCGGGAAGTGGTGGTTGCCCACGAAGAGCCCGTCCTCGTGGATCTTGTCGGCGGCGGGGAGTTCAGCCGGGACCTTCGCGTCGAGGTACTTCATGACCGGGTTCTTCGTGAAGTTGCCCGCCACGATGGGCCGTGACTCGATCCCCTCGGCAGCGAACGCCCGCACGACCTCCTTGCGTCGGCCGGCGAGCGCGCCCTCGAGCACGAGGGAGAAGCCGAACCAGCTGCTCTCGCCCTGCTCGCGCTGGATGCGCACGGAATCGAGGTCGGCGAAGCGTTCCGTCCAGTACACGGCGTTCTCCCGACGACCGGCGATGAGCGATGGGACCTTCTGGATCTGCTCGATGCCGATCGCGCCGGACATCTCGAGCGGACGGACGTTGTAGCCGGGAAGGACGAAGCGGAAGAGGTCGTCCCACTCGTCGCCCGACTTGTCGTGCACGGCGTTCTGCTCGGGGAGTCCACGCGTCCAGCCGTGGGCCCGCAGCGAGATGAGCATCTGCGCCGTGGCCTCGTCGTCCGTCAGGATCATCCCGCCCTCCATCGTCGAGATGTGGTGGGAGAAGAAGGCGCTGAACGTGCCCATCGCGCCGACCGTGCCGGCGAACCGACCGTCGTCCTTCGCGCCGAGCGACTCGCAGTTGTCCTCCAGCAGGAGGAGACCGTGACGTTCGGCGAGCGCCGTGAGCGCCGCGAAGTCGTTCGGGTTGCCGAGGAGGTTGACCGCGAAGATCGCCTTGGTGCGCGGGGTGATCGCGGCCTCGGCGAGCGAGAGGTCCAGGTTGAGCGTGTCGACGTCGATGTCGACGAAGCTCGGGATGAGGCCGTACTGCTGGAGCGGGTAGTAGGTGGTGGCCCAGGAGACGGCGGGCACCAGGACCTCGTCACCGGCCTGCAGGTCGACCCGGTCGTCGAGGACGGCCGCCGCGATCGCGAGCAGGTTCGCGCTGGACCCCGAGTTGACCATGACGCCGAAACCGGCGCCGAACGCGCTGGCGAAGTCGCGCTCGAACTGCGCGACGAGCGGCCCCATGGTGAAGCGGCCGCTGTCGACGACGCGCTGGATGGCGGCGTATTCCGCGGCATCCCAGGAGGACGTGGCGAGGGGGAAACCGGAGTCGAAGGTGTCGTCGGTCATGCTGTCTGTGGCTCCTGAGCTGCGAGGTAGGCGTGGTAGCTCGCGGCGACGCCGGCCGCGAGCGGGGTGGTGGGGTTCCAGCCGAGCGCGCGGGCGGCGGCCGAATCGAGCAGGCGCTGGTGCACGCCGGACGGCTTGGTGGCGTCGTACCGGAAGTGACCGGTGAAGCCGGCGGCGCGACCGGCTGCTTCGTAGTACTCGGTGATGCTGTGGTCGACACCCGGCCCGAGGTTGAGCGTGACGGGCCAGGCGTCGAGCGAGCCGAGCTGCGTGACGAGCCACGCCGCGAGGTCGGGCGTGTAGGTGAACTCGCGTCGGGCGGTGCCGTCGCCCCAGACCTCGACCTCGTCGGAGCCGCTCGGTCACGGCGGCGTGGACCTTGCCGAGGGCGGCGGCGATGAGGTGCGCCTGACCGTGGGTGTAGTCGTCGCCCGGGCCGTAGAGGTTCGACGGCACTGCTGCGCGATAGGCGAACCCGTACTGCCGACTCGCGTACTCGCAGAGCTTCGTCCCGGCGATCTTCGCGAGCGCATATCCCTCGTTCGCGCCCTCCAGCGTGCCGCTGAGGAGCGCGCCCTCACCGATCGGCTGTGGGAGCCCCTCGGGGTAGATCGCCGCGCTCGACACGTAGAGCAGCTCGGGGACGCCGGCGTCGATCGCGCCTCGGATGACCGAGGTGTCGATCAGGAGGTTGTCGAGCAGGAAGTCGGTGGGACGCTGCAGCTTCGCCTGGATGCCGGCGACCTTCGCGGCGGCGTGCACGATCGCGTCCGGCGACGTGCGTCCGATGAGGGCTGCGACGGCGGCTCGATCGGTGAGGTCGGCGTCCGCGCGCGTCGCCACGATCAGTTCGTCGGCGGCGCGGAGCGTGGGCCAGACCTCGGCGATGCTCGAACCGAGCATGCCGGCACCACCGGTGAGGAGGACGCGCACCGCGCCTAGACCTCCGCGGTGTCGATGTAGGGCTTGCCCGACGCCTCGAGCTCGGCGACGTCGGAGTCGACCATGATCTGCGCGAGCCGCGGCGGGAGCACCTTCGGGGTCCAGCCGAGGACGGACTCGGCCTTCGCGTAGTCGCCGATCAGCGCGTCGACCTCGGTGGGGCGGAGGTAGCGCTCGTCGAACTTGACGTACTGCTCCCAGTCGAGGTCGAGCCGCTCGAAGGAGAACTGCAGGAAGTCCTTGACCGTGTACGCGGTGTTGGTGGCGAGCACGAAGTCGGTCGGCTCGTCGGCCTGCAGCATCCGCCACATGCCCTCGACGTAGTCGGGCGCGTAGCCCCAGTCGCGGACGGCGTCGAGGTTGCCCATGTACAGGAAGTCCTGCTGGCCGGCGGCGATGCGCGCGGCGGCGCGGGTGATCTTGCGGGTCACGAAGGTGCCACCGCGTCGCGGCGACTCGTGGTTGAACAGGATGCCGTTGACCGCGAACATGCCGTAGGCCTCGCGGTAGTTCCGGGTGATCCAGTAGGAGTAGACCTTCGCGACGCCGTAGGGCGAACGCGGGTAGAAGGGGGTCTCCTCGTTCTGCGGCGGCGGCGTCGCACCGAACATCTCGGAGCTCGACGCCTGGTAGAAGCGGCAGTGGAGACCGATCTGGCGGATGGCCTCGAGGAGCCGGACCGTCCCGATGCCGGTCGTGTCGCCCGTGTACTCCGGCTCGTCGAAGCTGACGCGCACGTGCGACTGGGCGGCGAGGTTGTAGACCTCGTCGGGCTGGATCTCGGCGAGCAGCGTCGCCAGGCGCGACCCGTCGGCCAGGTCGGCGAAGTGCAACTGGAGCCTGGGCGAACCGTCGTGGGTCGCCTCGGGGTCGTAGATGTGGTCGATCCGCCCGGTGTTGAAGGTCGACGCGCGACGCACGAAGCCGTGCACCTCGTAGCCCTTCGACAGCAGGAGCTCGGCGAGGTAGCTGCCGTCCTGACCGGTGATACCGGTGATGACGGCTTTCTTGATGGGGGTCTGGGTCACGGGGTGCTGCTCCGTCATGGGGTCCGCTCCGGATCGCTTCGCGCTGATCCTCGGTGAATGGTTCGTTCCTCTGCTGAGGCACATCGACCCGCCCGAGCTTACCCGAGCACCCCTCACCCACCGCTATGCTCGGCTCTCGTGCCTCTGCTTGCCGTCGATCTCCTGTCCTTCACCGGGACGAAGGGCGGCATGGAGACCTACACCCGCGAGCTCTACCGAGCAGTCGGTCCGCAGGCGGCGGAGTTCGACCTCGTCGGTCTCGCCAGCGCGGAGGCGATGCAGGGCGATCTCTCCTGGTTCCCGGGCGAGATCGTCGCCACCGGGATCAGCGGCGAGAACCGCTTCGCCTGGGCGGCCGGCGAACTCTGGCGGATCGCCGGGATCGCGAAACGGAACACGGAGCGGACATCATCCACGCACCCGCGACGCTCGGACCGGCACGCACCGCGCTCCCCCTCGTGGTCACCATGCACGACCTGCTGTACTGGAGCCACCCGGAGCTGATGTCGACACCGTTCTACACCGGGCCGGTGAAGTGGATGGAGCGTCGGGTCTCGCGGGCGGCCTCCCGCATCATCACGATCAGCGAGGTCTCGAAGGCGGAGATCGTCAAGTACCTCGGGACGTCGACCCGGACCTGATCGACGTCATCCCGCTGGCCGCGTCGACACCGTGGACGGCCACCCGGGAACCGGATCGCGAGCACCCGTTCATCCTCGCCACGGGCAACCGCCGCCCGCACAAGAACTACGAAGGATTGATCCGAGCGCTCGCCCTCGTCGAGGAACGGGTGCGCCCGCGTCTCGTCGTGACCGGCAGTCACGGGCTCGACGATCCGCTGCGCGCCGTCGTGGCCGAACTCGGCCTGGAGCGGTTCGTGGAGCTGCGGTCCTGGCTGTCCCCGGAGGAGCTGGGTGAGCTCTACCGCACGACGACCGCCCTGGCCGTGCCCTCGTTCGCCGAAGGGTTCAGCCTGCCACCGCTCGAGGCGATGCTCAGCGGCGTTCCGGTGCTCGTGAGCGACATCGACGTCCACCGGGAGGTGTGCGGTGATGCAGCGTTGTTCGTCGATCCCCACGACCTCGCGTCGATCGCGGCCGGTCTCCGCACCCTGGCGACCGACCCAGCCGAGGTGACGAGCCTCACCGAGCGCGGGCGGGCGAGAGCAGCCGCCTTCAGCTGGGCGTCGACCGCCGAGCGCACGCTCGACGCGTTCCGTGCCGCGCTCGACCCGACGGCGGCGCGACCCCGCTGAACCGCGATCGGGCGCTCACGGCCCGGCGATCTCGGCCGCCGGAGGAAGCTTGCTAGCGTAGCCGGGTGACGCTCGACATCATGATGCCCTTCTACGGCCGCTTCGACCACTTCCAGGCGGCGGTGGAGAGCGTGCTCGCGCAGTCCGACCCCGACTGGCACGCTGACGATCGTCGACGACGTCTATCCGGACCTCGCTCCCGGCGAGTGGGCCGTCGCCCTCGGCGACCCGCGCATCACCTACCTCCGGAACGAGGTGAACCTGCGTCCCTCGAAGAACTACCGCAAGTGCGTGAGCCTCATGACCGGGCGAGTTCTCCGTCATCATGGGCTGCGACGACGTGATGCTGCCGAACTACGTCCGTCGCGTGCGCGAGCTCATCGCCGAGCATCCCCGACGCCTCGATCATCCAGCCCGGCGTGTCCGTCATCGACGAGACACGGCACCCCGTCCAGTCCACTCGCCGACCGGATCAAGGCGATGTACCGGTTCTCCGGCACGGGAGCCCGCGAGTACCGGGGCGAGCAGCTCGCCACGAGCCTGCTCCGCGGCAACTGGACCTACTTCCCGTCGCTCGTCTGGCGGGTCGAGGCGCTCCGGAAGCACCAGTTCCGGCTCGACCTCGACGTCGTGCAGGATCTCGCGATGCTCCTCGAGATCACGAAGGACGGCGGGAGCCTCGTCCTCGACGACGAGATCTGCTTCGCCTACCGCAGGCACTCCCAGAGCGTGTCCGCGGTCACCGGGCCGGACGGATCGAAGTTCCGGCAGGAGCGGACGCTGTTCGCCGAGGCGCGACGCGATCTCACGGCGATGGGATGGAACCGCGCGGCGCGAGCCGCCGCGAACCACTGGACCTCGCGTGCCAACGCGCTCAGCGAGCTGCCCGCAGCGTTGCGCGTCCCGCAACGCCGCAGGGCGTCGTGCCCTGCTCGAGCACGTGTTCGCCAGGGTCTGACCGCCCCACGCATCCCGAGCGCTCCGCCCTCCGATTGCTAGGATTCCGCACATGACGACCTCCCTCGCCGGCACGCTCATCGTCATGCCGGCGCTCAACGAAGAAGCCTCCGTGGCCGCGGTCGTCCGCGAGGTCCACGAGAAGCTGCCCGGGCGTCGCCGTGCTCGTCGTCAACGACGGCTCGACCGACGCCACCACCGACCGAAGCGCGTGTCGGCCGGCGCGATCGTCGCCGAACTGCCCTTCAACCTCGGGGTCGGCGGCGCGATGCGTGCCGGGTTCAAGTACGCGCTCGCCCACGGCTACCGCAACGTCGTGCAGGTCGACTCGGACGGCCAGCACGACCCCGCCGGGTGTCGTCCGGCTCGTCGAGGAGCTGCAGTCCGCCGACCTCGTGCTCGGCGCACGCTTCGCCGGCGAGGGCGACTACGAGGTCCGGGGTCCCCGGAGGTGGGCGATGGTCGTGCTGTCCGGCGTCCTGAGCGGCGTCGCGCAGGACGAAGCTCACCGACACGACCAGCGGATTCCGTGCCACGGGCCCTCGCGCCGTGCGCCTCTTCGCCGAGCACTACCCGGCCGAGTACCTCGGTGACACCATCGAGTCGCTCGTCATCGCCGCGCGCGCCGGCTGCGTCATCCGGCAGGTGCCCGTCGCCATGCGTCCACGCGCCGGCGGCACTCCTTCGCACAATCCGTTCAAGGCTGCCCGCTACCTCGCCCGGGCCGGCCTCGCGCTCGTCTTCGCGCTGATCCGACCACCCGTCGCGCTCCACGAAGGGGTGGTGACGGCGTGATCCCCATCGGCACCTACATCCTCGGCATCGTCGCGGCCCTGTTCACGCTCGGCCTCGTCGTCGAGATGCTCCGCCGGCGCCAGCTCCGCGAGCGCCACGCCGATCTGGTGGCTGATCGCCGGCCTGCTCGCACTCGTCATCGGCGTCTTCCCGCAGGTCCTCGTCTGGGCCGCCGGCGTGATCGGCGTCGAGATCCCGACGAACCTGGTCTTCTTCGTCAGCATCCTCATCCTCTTCCTCGTGAGCATCCAGCACAGCTCGGAGCTCACGACACTCGAGAACCGCAGCCGCACCCTCGCCGAAGAGGTCGCGCTGCAGGACCTGCGCATCCGCGCACTGGAGCAGCGGCTGGCCGACACACGTCGAGGCGACCGCTCCTCCTGAGGCCGGGCCGGCACCGATCCTCGTCGTGCGGCCGACCGCTCAGGCCGTCGGCGGTACCGGCGGGGCGTCCGCTCCGGCGACGTCCGCTCTCGGCTGGTCGGAACAGAGCCGCGCCCTGCAGCAGGAGTCCCGCGACCGGGCCGACGGTCAGCGCCAGGATCGTCCGCTCGTGCAGGCCGAGGGGAAGGAGCAGCATCCCCACCGTCACGACGGCGGCGAGGATCCAGCCGCCGGCGAACGCTCCGTGCTGCGCGCGGGACAGGGTCGCGGCACCGGTCACGCAGAGCACGCCGACGAGGCCGGCGGTCGCGACGAGCAGGCCGATCGTGCCGCCCGCCAGGACGTCGGAGCGTCCGAAGAGGACCGAGAGCGCCCACGGGCCGAGCCACCAGGCGAGGAGCGCGAGCAGTCCTGCACCGACGAGGACGAGCGCGGAGAGTCTGGCGACCCAGCCGAGGACCGCGTCGGCATGGGATCGGAACACCACCACGAGGTAGCTCTGCAGCGCGAGGACGACGATGACGATCGGTGCGCGGGTGAGGGTGATCGCGTACGTCAGCGAGCCGAACGCGTCCGGCGACACGGTGTCGCCCGTGGCCTGGATCATGAGCGGGAGACCGCTGACCATGACGCCGGTCGCCGCGGCCGCGACGACGGTGCGCAGCACGTTCCAGCTGAGTTCCCTCGGACCGACGTCGACGGCGAACCGACCCACGACCCCGCGGCGGATGAACAGCCAGAGGACGAGCGGGGTGACGGCGAACGGCAGGGCGACGCCCCAGGCGAGGACGGCGGTGTCGGTCGGTGACCAGGAGCAGGCCGCCGACGAGCGCGAATCGGAGGACGCCGTCGATCACGGTCATCGCGGCCGCTGCGGCCCAGAACGACAGCCCGTACAGCACGCCGGAGACGGCTGCCACCACCAGGTAGGCGGAGACGCCGAGGACGAGTGGTGGCACGAGCGCCCAACCCTCGTCGGGGAACACCGCGCCGACCCAGATCCAGGCCGAACCGGCGAGGATCGCCGCCACCCCGACCACCGCCACGAGGGTGAAGTTGCGCACCACCGGGGCTCGTCGGGTCTCGCCGGGACCAGCCCCGGATCGGTCGACCGGGTGCGTCGCACGGGCGATCTCCTGCTGTGCGCCCGACAACGCGCTGACGAGGAGGTAGAGCGCCGACCAGAAGACCGCGAACGAGGCGTAGGCGGCGGTCCCGAGCGCCACCCCGGTGACGATCTGCAGCAGGTACCCCGCTCCCCCACCGACGGCGGTGGCCAGCAGGATCAGGACGGCGCCGTTCGGCCCGCGGCGCGCGACCTCGGGAGGCACGTCCCTATTCCTGGACGTCGGCACCACGCTGGGCGGCGATCCACTCCTGCAGTGCGGCGACGCCTCGCGTGACGTCCCAGGCGGGGGCCCAGTCGAGACCGGCGAGCGAGTCCTCGATGCTGCACTCGGCGTGCCGGACGTCGCCGTCGCGGTACATGCCGTTGACCACCGGAGCCGGAGCGTCGTGGTAGGCGGCGATCGCCTGGGCGAGCTCGAGGATCGTGGTGCCGACACCGGACCCGATGTCGAACCGCGACACGTCTGCCGAGGGCCCCGCCGTGATGACGGCTCGGAACGACTCGGCGATGTCGTCGATGAACACGAAATCGCGAACGATCCGACCGTCCTCGTAGACCTGGATGGTGCCGCCGTCCATGGCGAGCTGGGAGAAGAGGGACACGATGCCCGTGTAGGAGTTGATGAGCGACTGGCCGGGACCGTAGACGTTCTGCAGTCGCAGGACGGTCAGCTTCGCGTCGTGGGCGGCCGTCCATGCCGACAGGATGTGCTCCTGCGCGAGCTTGGTCGCTCCGTAGACGCTCGTGGGCGCCGGCATCGTCACCGCGGCACGGCTCGGCAACGGCTTCGCCGCCGGGAAGTCCCACTCGCCCCGCTCGAACTGGGCGTGCGAACGCTGTCCCGGCTCGAAGACGGTGCCGTCCTCCCGCTGCCACTGCCCCTCGCCGTAGACCGCGCGACTCGACGACAGGACGAAGTGCCCGGGGACCTGCCCGGCGCGCCCCAGGGCGTCCAGCATCTCCGTCGTGCCGACCACGTTCGCCTCGGCGTGACTCGTCGCCGCGTGGAGCGACTGCGCCGTCCCGGTCTCAGCGGCGAGGTGCACGATGACGTCGGGCCGGACGTCGGCGAGGAGCGCGTCCCACGCCGCGGCGTCCGTGACGTCGCCGACGACGAGTTCAGCCGCCTCGTGGAGGTCCGCCGGGCGCTCCGCGCTCGGGTGCACCTGCGGGTGCAGCTTGTCGATGACGACCCACCGCTCCGCGGCCGCAGCCAGCTTGTGCGAGAGCGCGCAGCCGATGAAGCCGGCGCCTCCCGTCACGAGAACGGTCCCGAGGGTTGATGCAGTCACGAAGCGGTGTCCTTAGCTGTAGGCGAGTCGACATTCGATGGTACTGGACGAGCCCGCGGCGAGAGGAAGGCGATGCCTCGTCCCGGCCCGCGGTCCTTCAACGCCATCGCCCGCTTCTCGACGAGGTGCCAGCTCAACCAGGCGCACCCTGCGGTGACGACGATCGTGAGCGCGACCCACGCCCAGTAGCCGAGCAGGTGCCAGCCGAGGAACGCGGTGAACTGCTGCACGAGGAAGCCGTAGACGTACATGCCGTAGGAGTAGTCGTTCTTCGCGCCGATCCACTGGACGCGCTTGGGCAGCCGGGCCGCGAGCCAGAGGACGAAGTACGCGTAGGCCGGATACCCCAGGAAGAACCACCCGCCGGTGAACAGCGTGACGACCATCACGACGCCGCACGCCGCACCGATCCAGTCGTTCAGCGGAATCCTCCGCGAGTACATGGCCAGCGTCGACCCGATGAGGAAGACGAGGGTCAGGGTGATCTTGAACCGGATCGGCGAAGTAGGGCAGGTACACCTGACCGCCGAGCGGGACACAGCGTGTGCACGATCAAGAGGAGGTAGAAGACGCCGGCGAGCGCCGGCACGACCCACTTCGCCCGACGGAGGGCACCGGTGCACGAGCAGGATCGCGATGAGCAGATAGCAGGACCACTCGTAGAGCGAGCGTCCACAGCGAACCGTTGAACACGCTCTGCCCGCCCAGTGACTCGACCGTACGGGGTGGTCGTGCGCGAAGATGTCGTAGATACCCGTACTGGCGCATCGATCAGGTCGGCGTTCAGGAACGACGTAGCATGATCGGCTGCCCGAACCGACGTAGGACGCGGAGGCCGTGTTGCCCGCCAGCACGCCACGCGATCGGGCCGACGACGAGCGCGCCGACGAGCAGGACCGTCCAGAACGCCGGGAAGATCCGGAGGGCGCGCCGCCACAGGAACTGCACGATGTCGGCCGACGCGCCGCTCTTGGCGATGAGGTACCCGCTGACGGCGAAGAACCCGGCGACGGCGATGCCGCCGATCGTGTCCTGACCTCGGCTCGAGGTGCAGCAACGGGTCCTCACCCCAGCCCCCGGTCGGGAAGGCGTGGGAGAAGATGACGGCGGACGCGAGCACCAGCCGGATGACGCCGAGCGAGTTGCGGTGGCCGGCGAGCCCGTCGCTCAGCGAGACCCGCGGCCCGCGCGCGCCGACGAGGCCGGGCCGGCTGATCGAACGGTACGTTCGTCGTCGACGTCATGCGGTCCGATCGGTTGTGCGGGAGGGTCGCCCCAGAATACCGCGCTCCTGTCGGGCTACCCGGCGTTCCACGCACGCGCCAGTAGACTGACCGGCGAACGAACGGCGGCGACGCCCCGGATTCCGATTGGACCACTTCGCGCATGGCAGTTCTCGCTCCCACAGTCCGTCCCGACGCGATGGGAGCGACGGCGGTGGCTGACGTTCCTCGTGGCGTTCGTCGCGACCCTGCTGCGCCCGATGTCGCTCTGGGCGCTCGCCTCGCCGATCGGTTCCGATCCCGGACGAGCCGTCGCACGCGATCCGGGCCGCCGCGGTGGCCCGCGGCCAGATTGATCACCGGCGTCCCGTGGCCGAAGAACCCGACGCTGGCCGAGGCGACGGTGCCGGAGAACATCGCCAACGCGCACGACCTGTTGTGCTTCGCCTTCGACGCGGAGGTGACGGCGGACTGCCAGGACGCCGCTCCGGCGACACGCGATCGAGGACGCTGGTCGCCGACCGGCGCGTCGGCCGGCCTCAACTCGTCCCGCGTTCTACGCGCTGGTGGGCTGGCCGTCCCTGTTCCTCGACGGGTGACGCGGCGTTCTACGGCATGCGTCTCGACGGGTGCAGCCGCTCTGCTCGGCTCGCGCTTGGCGATCATGGTGATGCAGCTCGACCCTGCTCGCGCGGTTCCGTTGGGCGGTCGTCGCTGCGGGATCGTCGCCATCACGCCCGATGGTGCTGTACCTGGGCGGGCTCCATCAACCCGAACGGACTCGAAGCCGCAGTCGGCAGGCGGTGCTCTTCGCGACCCTGCTCGCAACGTTCCGCGGCAGGCAACTCAGGCCGACGGCTCTGGTGGAGCAGGCTGGTCTCGCCCTGGCCTCACGGCATCATTCGCTCCTGACCGCGTCGCAGCATCTCGCTCCTGTGGGTGCTCGTGATCGCCATCGTCGCGATGCTGCTCGGGCAGCAGGGAGCGGATCGCTGCGAGCTGCTGCGGAAGCCTGACTGCGTGGGCGCTCATCGGCGGGCATCGGCCGTCGTCGGCGCTCCTGACCGTGCTCTGTGGTACGTCATTCCCGCCGGCTGTACGGTGCCGAGACCGAACGCCGGTGAAGCCGAGCAGTCCGATGGGCCTGGCCTGTTCGTCTTCGTCTTCACCCTCCTGCAGACCGTTCGACTTCGTGTTCGGCATGATCGGCTTCTTCGGGTGGGTCGACACGGGTGCGCCGTCGCTGACGCATCGCCGCGTGGATGACCGGCGTCGATCCTGCTCCTCGCTCGTCGACCTCGGTCCTGTGGGGACGCAAGGGCAGCCCGAAGTGGGCCGTCTGGGTCCTGCTCGCCGTCACCGTCCTGGTCCCCGCGATCACGCAGATCGGCGTGTACACGCAGTACGGCTTCATCTGGCAGGGCCGGTACATGCTCGCGATCCTGCTCTGTCTGCTGATCGTCGCCGGGCTCGCCCTCGACGACGCCGGGATCGGCGCTGACGCGAAGCTGTCGCGGCACTTCGTGACGGGCGGCTACGCGTTCCTCCTGGCGGCAGGACAGCTCCTGGCGTTCTTCATGGTGCTGCGCCGATATATCGTCGGAGCGAACGGGAGCCTCTCCGAGCCATGCTCTTCGACGACGGCTGGGAGCCGCCCTTCGGGTGGAAATCGCTCGCGCTCATCTACGCGATCGGTTCGGTCCTCACCGTCCTCCTGCTGAGGCGACTGTTCCTCCGCTCCGAGGGGGCCGACATCACTCGTGACGACGTCCTGATCACTCCGGCCGAGCGGCAGGAGACGGCCGAGATCGAGCGACTCGACCATGCCGACCGACAGCATGCCCCCGCCTCACCCGTCGACCGGCGCCGCTGACCTCACGGATCAGCGGGCCGCCTCACTGCGGGATCGTCAGCACCGAGCAGTAGCAGATCACGGCGACGATCGCGCCCGGTATCCGGAGTGCTCGTCGCTCGGCGAACAACAGTCCGGCGCAGGCGAGCGCGATGGGGAGGAGCGACAGTCCGTACCTGGGGACCAGTGCGATGTACTGTCCCGTGAGGATCGCGGAGACCACCGCCAGCACGGGCGCCGAGACTGTTGCGACGAGCAGCGTCGACACGGCGAGGTTGCTCTCCCTCGTGAATCCGCTCGACGATCCCCACAGTCCGATGACACCGCCTGCCACCAGAAGGGTCAGCACCCCCACCGGGATGATCGCCCCTCCACCGGTCGAAGCGGGATCGAGCGCGCCCACAGCGAGGCCTGGCAGGAACCGGAAGAGCTCCTGCGCGAGCGCGGCCGGCGTGAAGCTCGCCGAAGCCACGAGTGCGCCGGCGTCTCCGACGGCGATCGAGGACCGGACGACCATCCAGAGTGCCTGTGCGACGACAGCAGCGAGGACGCCCCCGACGGTGATCAGGACCAGACGATCCGTGAGGACCGCCCTGACCGCTCGTGGCCGGTGCCGTACGGCACTGAACCGTTGCAGCAGGAAGAACACCGCGACGGCCGCGAACGGGAGCAGGAGCTGGAGCTTCAACACCGCCGCCACGACGGCGGCGGCGGCGAGCCACCAGACGGCTCGTCGGTGCTGATCGGTCCGGAGCGCGAGCAGCAGGGCGACCGCACCGGCTGCCATCGCCGGCGCGTCCGTGCTGATGAAGGTGTTCGACCAGAAGGCGGCTGAGGAGCCGACCATCATCAGTGACAGCGACGCACTGAGCATGATCGGGATGCGGAGACGCCGCAACGCGAAGAACAGCGCCACGGCGGCGAGGGCCAGCCAGAACATCCCGGTGAGTCGGGCGGCGCTGACGAAATCGACACCCGCGAGCAGGAAGGGCTGCGCGAGCACCCTCGTCACCGCGAAGTAGGCCGGTGTGTAGATGTCGGCACTCGTGGTGCCGCGGTTCGGGAAGCTGTTCGGGTCGGCGATGGCCTCGGGCGTACAGTGCGACTCCGGCCACCCGCCGACGTTGCGGGCGTTGTGGCAGGCCAGGTACTCCCGCGCGAACTCGCCGACGCCCTCACCCGTCCTGACGACACCCTGCGACGACACCTTGGCCACGTAGTCGATGTACATGTACTCGTCGATCGGCGAGACGAACTGGTGTTTCGGTACGTGCACACCGACCAGCACCACGCTCGCGACGACCAGCAGCAGCGCGGCGACACGCTCCCAGAACCGTCCGTCGCGCCGACGCAGCATCCCCACGACGCCGCCCCGTGCCCCACCCGTGTCTGCACGCATGGTCGACCTCCCCTCGGTGTTGCCCGGTGTCGGTGTTGGTTGGTGACGCTGGTCCGGGCGGGCGATCTCGGTGCGTCAGCAGCAGAACGGCCTCGCCACCGCGATCACGTCACGGCGGCGAGGCCGCATGCTCGCTCTCAGTAGGATACGGTCTTACACCCCAGTGAGGTGTTCGCCCCGACGTTCGACCACGCCGTGCCGATGGCGATCGCACACACCTGGTACGTGCCCTTCTGGTCGAGCGTGATCTGTTCGGCGAAGCCGTGGTTCGACCCGGCCCACGGGTATGCTCTGGCGACGTCGTTCCTCGTCTCGTCGGCGACGAAGGGGTACCCCTTGACCGTGGCGTCGGGCCTCGTCACGTAGAAGTGCACCTGGATCGGCGATGAGGCGAGGTCCCGGTCGACCGCCCAACCCGACACGGACAGCGTGGCCTTGCCATCGGCCGTCGGGGTGACGGACGCCGAATCGAACGCCCCGGTCGGAGCAGTGGTCCCGAAGGTGACCTTCTGGCAGGGGAACGGCGTGTTCAGTCCGACGCTCAGGGACGAGACGGCGATCCCGTAGACGCACACCGTGTAGGTGCCCTTCACCGTGACCGGGAACGACTCGCGGAACCCGTGTGCGCCGGAGATCCCGAACGCCCGGTTCACGTCGTCACGAGCCTTGTCGGCCTTCCGTGAATAGCCCGTGGTCACGCCGTTCGGATCCGTGATGTAGACGTGCGCTCCGATCGACGACGCGGGCGCGCCGGCGTCGTACGTCCAGCCGCTGACCGAGATGGCCGGGGCCGTGGGCGTCTGGTCGGCCACGATCGCGTCGACCTGACCGTTTGGGAACGCCTTGACGTAGTTCACCGACTGGCACTCGAGCAGGCGGTTCGCTCCGATGTTCTTCCAGTACGTCGGGATGGCGTAGGAACACACCTGGTAGATTCCTGGCGTCGTGACCGGGATCGACAGCTCGAAACCGTGGGCCGAGCCGGCTCCGGGGAAGGTCGCACCGATGTCCGGTCGGGCCTTGTCGGCGACGAGCGACGTCCCCACCACCTTGCCGCCGGGCTGTGTCACGTACACGTGGACCTGGGAGGAGACCGCCGAGGCGTCGGGGTCGAGCGCCCAGCCGCGCACCTTCATGGCGGTGGAGCTGCCTGATCCGGTCTTGGTGACGAACTCGTCGACCTTGCCCAGCGGTTCGTTCTGCGCCACGACGAGGGTCTGGCACTGCAGGAGACGGTTGTTCCCGGACAGTCCGATCCCGTAGACGCAGGCTTGGTACGTCCCGCCACGGGTGACCTCGAGGTTGGTCGAGTACCCGTGTGCGTTGCCTGGCGCCGGGGTACGCGCCGCCGACATCCGGTCGTGACTGGTTCGCGGTGAGAGGAGTCCCCTTGACGCTGCCGTCCGGGTACGTCAGGTACACGTGGGCCTCGATCGCGCTCGACGAGCGGTTCATGTCGAGCGTCCACCCGCGGACGGTCAGGGTCGCGGTCTTCGCGCCGACCGAAGCGGTGAACTGGTCGATGGACCCGATCGGGTTCGGCACGTCGGTCGGCGATCCGAACCAGTCCGAGTACATGCGCCAGAAGTTCCGGTTCCCGTATGCGCCACAGGCGTCGCCCGTCCCGTACAGGTTGGCGAGCGCCGAGGCGTTGGGCTGGTAGGGCGTGTAGTTGTAGAGTCCCGCGGTCGCCGCGTTCTGGATGTAGACCTGGCTGCTCCCGCACGCGGCGTTGGGACTGAACCGCACCGTGTTCACGCGGCCCGGAACGTGGTTCCATCGGGTCGGGTTCGCCTGGTAGTTCTTGAACTGGAGCGCGGCCGCGTACACCTGGTTGAAGAAGCCGTAGTAGGTCGAGTCGCAATCGGCGGTGTCAGGGCAGCCGTATCCGGTCGCACTCCGGTACTGCCGGGCACTCGGCCAGTCGTCCGTGATGATCCCCTGCTCCTTCTCGAGCAGGACGATCATCGCCTTCTGGCTGAATCCGCACGCCTGGCCGACCTTGGCGATGATCTGCGCTGCGGACTCGTTCGCCGCGCCGGCATAGGCCGCGCACCTGCCGCTGACGGCGGCTCGGGTCGGCGTCGCCTGTCGGTAGTCCTTGAGGCAGGTGTAGCCCGAGCGGCAACTCGGCACCGCGCTGTTCAAGAAGGACTGCACCTCGCCGGCCGACATCGCCGCCCCGTCGTAGAAGAGACCGTCGGAGATGATGTATCCGGGATTGAAGTTCCGGCCGTCGGCGGCGTTCGCCGGTTCAGCGGTGGGGATCACGGTGAACAGCCCCGCGAGCAACGCGAGGACCGCGATCATGACGGCTGGGAATCGGCGTCTCATGGGATCTCCAAGGGGGAGCTGGCGGAGACGAGCTCCGAGAATGCGGCTGAGGAATAGCTGACCGTGGCGTCCCACGTTCCGGAGGTGAACTGGCCGATCGGCACCTGGACCGTGCCACAGCTGGTGGTGGCGCGGTCGGCGAGGCCGTCGGACGTCGTCGTGACCACAGCCTCACCCGCTGAGAAGGTGAAAGTGCAGACGCCGTCGTTCTCGATGACGCCCGCGATATACGCGGATGCGGACACCGCTGCGCCGTCGGCGTCGACGGAGGCGAAGACGAGCACGGCTTCGGGCGGCACCGGGCTCGGGTCCTCACCCTTCGCGGTGGATTCGTTCCCGGGAGCGAGGGTGGAGGTCGTGGGAGACGGCGACTCCTGCGCGGGGCCGGTGCACCCGACCAAGACGGAGCCCGCGATCAGGACTATCCCGACGTATTGCCAGGTCGGCCTCGTACGGTCTCTCATTGACCTGTGTCCTCTCAGCGGGTGGTTGTACCCCGAATCAGGGTAGCGGGCCGCGGGACCACTCTCCGACAATCGTTACCAGATCGGCGCGTCTCTCACCGCTCCGAGTCGCGCTCCTGGAGGATTCCGTTCCACGTCGCGCGCACTCCGTCGTCGAGCGATTCGAACGTCGGACGCCCGAACTCCGTCGTGTAGCGGCCGATGTCGAGGACGACGCGGTCGACGAAGGTCACGGGCACCGGGCGCACGAGTTCGTCGAAGTCCACCCCGGTCACGCGGCGCAGCGACGCCAAGACCTCGCTGACCGAGAGCCCTCGGCCACTGCCGAGGTTGTAGACGTCATGCCGGTGCGGTCGGTCGACCATCCTCGTGATCATGCGTACGACATCGTTCACGTAGATGTAGTCGCGCACCATGGACCCGTCGCCGAACCGCACGATCGGTTCCCCGCCGGCGATCTGACGGAGGGCGATCGGGATGAGGCCCTGCTTCTTGTTGTGATGCTGCCTCGTGCCGTACGGGTTGGAGATGCGCAGCGCCGTCGAACGGAGCCCACGGACCGCCTGGAAGTACCGCAGGTAGTTCTCGATGGTCAGTTTGCCGATGGCGTACGGCGACACCGGGAGCGTCGGGTCGGTCTCGACGTACTCCGCTCGGTCCTGCGCCCCGTAGATCGCGCCTCCCGTCGACGCGAAATAGAAGTGCCCGACCCCGGCCGCAGCGCAGCTCTCCAGCATCTCGACGGTCTGGGCCACGTTCGTGCGGATGTCCAGCGTCGGGTCGTTCTGGGCCGTCGCGGGCGTCGTCGTCGAGAGGAAGTGGAACACCAGGTCCATGCCGTCGACAGCGGCATCGAGGTCGGCCCGGCTCAGGAACTCACCGCGGACGACCTCGACGCCCTCGGTGTCGAAACTGGGCTCACGCGAGCTGAACCGGTCGAACGCCCGGACCCGGTGCCCGTCGGCTCGCAGCGCGTCCACCAGGTGGGAACCGATGAACCCGTTCGCCCCGATGACGAGTGCGTCAGCCACGCATCGCCCGCTCGAACGCTTCGACGAACTGCCGTCCGCTGTCGTCCCAACTCGTGTGCTCCAACGAGTCCGCCATCGCGATCGACCGCTCGACCGCGTCCTCCCGCGACACGACCTCGACGAGGCGTTTCGCGATCGCGCCCGGTGCGGGCTGCACGTACTCGATGTACGGGTTGTCCGAGACGAGACGGTTGTTGGGAGCGTCGTTCACCACCGGAGCGACGCCGCTCGCGATGAGTTCGAGCGGGAGGAGGGACATGTTCGACAGGGAGAGGACGAGCCCGGCGGCGCAACGGTTGTAGATGGGGTTCAGCTCCGAGATGGACAGACCGGAGAGGTTCTTGTATTCGAACGGGATGTCCCAGTCCGAGACGTCCCACCCGGCCATGTTGATCGTGTAGTCCGGTCGCTGTCGCGCGAACTCGCCGAGTGCGATGACCCCCAGTTCGAACGCACGTCGCGGGGTGACGGGCCGGGCGTAGAAGAAGATCTCCTTCCGCGGGCGCCGGTTCGTCAGGCTGTAGTGCGTGCGGTCCACCGAGAAGTCGAAATGATCGGTGGGCATGCCGTACTCGTCGTGCAGCTTCTTCGACAGCCAGCCGCCTGCGGTGATGCCGTGGAACCCGAAGTGGTAGGTGTTCTCAGCGAGGATGGCTTCCGAACCGGAGGGGTAGAACGCCGGCTCGAAGTCCTGGACGAAGTAGAAGCGGCGCGCCCGGGAACGATCCCGGAACACCGGGTACGCGGTCTCCCAACCCGTCGCGAAGATCGCATCGACGTCGTCGGCCACCCCTCGCTCATCGAGGTTGTGCACCCGGGCCTGCACGTTCGGGTACGCCGGTGACTCCCGGAGCAGCTGCTCGAGATCGGACTCGCTTCACGATCACACCGAGGCTGTTGTAGATGTACACACTGCAGGTGTGTCCCGCGCGCTCGGCATAGTCGATGAAGCGGAAGAGGTTCTGGTGACCGCCGCTCGTCGCGCTCGGCGGAGACATCACCCAGGCGATGTGGGACTTGCGATCCGTGACGACCACCGGATCCGCGAGCTGCGGCCCGGGCTCCGTCCAGTCGACCGCGAGCGCGTCCTCGAGTTTGACGGGCAGGATCAGCTTCTTCCCGGCGAACCTCGACTTGATGTTCAGCTCGACACGCTTCCAGAAGAAGCGGGGGCCCTGATGCTTGAGGACCGACAGAGCGTTCCTGAAGGTGGTGATGACAGATCTCATATCGGCGGACCGACCTCTATTCCGGGAATGGCCAGTATTGCGGCTGGTGGAGTCGGTGGCGCCGACGCCGGCCGAGGGTCTCGAGCTCATACGCACGGACGCGCGCGTCGCGAGTCTTCGACTCGAAGTGGTAGAGCTCGGCGCGCGGTGTCCAGTAGGCCTGGTACCCGAGTTCCGCCACCTTCAGGCAGAAGTCGACGTCGTTGAACGCACCGGGCAGGAGCGTCGTCATGCCCCCGACCTCGAGGTACACCGAACGCGGGAACAACGAGCAGGCGGCCGTGACGCCCCCCGCCTTCACGCTCCACCTGGAACGCGTGCTGCGACCCGGCGGCACCACGAGGGACCTGCAGGCCGATGTGCGTCGGGCTCCCCATCCAGTAGTGATGGCCGCCGTGTTGGATCGTGTCGTCCTCGTAGTACAACATGCAACCCGCCATCCCCGCACCGGGGAGCTGTGCGAGACGCAGCAGCGACTCGATCCAGTCGGGCGTGATGACCTCGACGTCGTCGTTCAGCATGAGGACGTACTCACCGACCGCGCTCAGCACGCCACGGTTCGCCTTCGCCGCGAAGTTGAACGGCAGCTCGAAGTCGACGACGACGAGGCGTTCGCCGAGCAGTCTCGTGGCCTCGTCGATGACCGCGGGCTCAGGATCGGTGTCGACGACCAGGACGACCTCGAAGTTCTGGTAGGTCGTGTGCTCGACGAGCCCGCGCAGGGCGTGCAGGAGGTAGCTGTGCGGTTCGCCTCCGGGTCGGAGCGGATCAGCTCGTCGTCGCGCCTGCGTGGGGATGACGATGGACACGAGGGGCTCGCCGTGGAGGGGCCGCACGGTCGTGTGCACGCCGTCGGCGGCCACCGCCTCCACCGATCCGCCGCCGGTCGCCGCGAGGTGGCGCTCGAGGACCGTCCGGACCTGGTCGAGCTGCGTCTCCGCGAACGCCCCGATCGCGCGGGTCGACGGTGCGTGGAAGAGGACGCGTGGGACGTGCAGCGTGATGGCACCCGCCTGCACGCACCGCAGCGCGAGGTCGTACAGTTCGACGCCGTCCACGTCGTGGGAGAGACCGCCGAGCTCAGCGATCGTGTCCCGGCGGAACAGCAGGAGGTCGCCGTAGTAGAACTGGCAGCGCAGGCGCTCCGGCGCGGGGCCCTGCTTCGAGACCACCTCGATGCCGCCGTCCGGTCGCACGGCGGACTCGTCGGTGTAGACCACCGCGGCGTCGGGTGCGAGCGCGAGCCAGTCGACGAGGGTCGGGACCGCCAGGTCCACGGGGACACCGACGTCGGGCAGCACACAGACGTACCGGCCGCTCGCGGCGGCGACGCCGTCCTCGATCAGCCGACTGGCGGGCGCACTGGCCTGTGCTTCCGCGCGCACGATCGCCGGGTGGGCCGCCACCGGGTCGATCGGAGCGACGAGCACGAGCTCCCAGTCCCGCTGCGTCGTCAGCGACGAGAGCAGCTCCTGGACACGGGCGTCGTCGGGGCAAATGGCGAGGAACGAGACGAGCGGCGAACCGGTCGCCCCGGGTGCGGATGGATTCGTCATCGGGTCAGGCGCGTCCGCGCTTCAGGACACGGAGCGGCGCGAGGACCGCGCGCCCGGCCTTCCAGGTGCGGGTCGAGTGGACCGCCGCCAGCTGCTGCCGAAGACCCTGCATCTCGCGCTCGAGGACGTCGAAGTCGTCCTTCGTCGGCGAGAAGTAGATCGATGCGCGCGCGAGCTCGGCCTCGAGCCCGATCACCCGGTCGACGAGCGCGAGCACTCGCTCCTCATTGGCCAGTTCGGCCGCCGTCGGACGTTTGGTCGTCATGGTCATTCCCTCGTTCGATTCCGGCGGGCGGATTAACCCGACGAGTCTAGACATCGGCCCGGTTCCGGACCGCTGGTGGCGGTTCAGCGACGGCGGGCCCGGTCGACGAGTCGACGGAGCGGCGCCGTGGCCCGCCACACGGTGCTGCCGGTGACCTCGTCGAAACGGTTGCGCGACCGTTGCAGCTCGATCTCGAGCTGCTTCGCGTGGAGGCGCACCGCACCGAGCTCCTCCTGCTGGCGCTCGACGGTCGCGAGCGCGTCGAGTCGCTCCTGCTCCTGACCGGCTCGCGAGGCGACGACCGCGCCGAGCCGCGCGTAATCGGCTCGCACCTCGTCTCCTGCCGCGCGTCCGGCCGCGAAGAAGTCGACGAGGGGCTGCGGGAGTTCCCCGATCCCCAGCACACCGAGGCCGTGCCCGTGCTCGAACTGGAAGGTGGAGTCCGGGTACCGCTCACAGAGCTCGGCCCAGAGGCGGTGGACACCGAACCCGCGCTCGAACTCGTAGGTGTCGTGGAACACGACGACCGCCGTGGGGGCGAGCTTCGGCAGGTACGTCTCGAAGTCCTCGACCGCATCCTCGTAGCGGTGCCTGCCGTCGATGTGGAGCAATTCGATCGATCCGTCCTCGAACCGGTCGACCGCGTCGCTGAAATAGGCACGGATGAGCTGGGAGAAGTCGGTGTACGACGCCTCGTTGATCTCGGTGACGGATCGGTAGACGTCGTCCCCGTAGAACCCCGCGTGTTCGTCGCCCTCCCAGCTGTCGATCGCCGCGCAGCTCGTGTCGAGGCCGAGCCGCTGGACGGCCTCGCAGACGGCGAAGTAGGAGAACCCGTTGTGCGACCCGAGCTCGACGAAGCTGGTCGGCCGAAGGGCGTCCACCAGCCAGAAGGCGAACGGCGCGTGTTCGTGCCAGGCCGAAGGGACGACATGCGTCGGCGACCAGTACGAGGCCTTGCCCAACCAGGGGACGGGGGTCTCGGCAGTGATGGCGCCGAGTCCGAGCACCGAAGCACCTCTCATCATCGAACCGTTCCTCTCATCGACCAGGCATCGGCGAAAGCCGAACGACTCATCGCCGCATCCGCGATCAACCCTAGGCCACCGCACCGATCGGGTGACGAGCCGCTCGGGCCGCGCGGGCCCCAGGTCTCACAGGATGGCTACGGTATATTGTCCGGGTTGCGCACCCGTGTCACCCGAACCTAAATCGAGGCTCCATGCAGTATCTCAGGGATCTGGCATCCGCCAGGGAACTCCTGGCGAATCTCACTCTCCGAGACATCCGTGGCCAGTACAAGCGGACCATCCTCGGTCGCCTGTGGTCGCTGGTCGAGCCCGCTGTCGTCGATGCTGGTGTACTCCTTCGTCTTCTACTTCCTGTCGCGCGCCACGCCGGATCCCGGCGACCCGAGCGGTCTGCACATCTTCGCCGTGTGGCTCCTGTGCGGCCTCCTCCCCTGGTCGTTCTTCTCCGGCGCGCTGTCCGCCAGCATGAACTCCATCGTCGGTGGAGCGAGCCTCATCACGAAGGTGTACTTCCCCAGGGTCGTCCTCCCGATCTCCTCGGTGCTGACCATGGGCTACAACTGGCTGTTCGAGATGGGCGTCCTCGTGATCGTGCTGTGCGCGGTCGGCGGGTGGGGCGTCATCCTGTGGTTGCCGTTGGTCGCGGTCTTCATGGTCGTCCTCGCCGCGTTCGCGACGGGCGTCGGCCTCATCCTCGCGATCGCGAACGTCTACTTCCGAGACACCCAGCACCTCGTCTCGATCCTCCTGCAGATCTGGATGTACCTCACCCCGATCATCTACCCGCCGTCGCTCGTGCAGGTCCAGTCGGACCGGATCGGGGGGCTCTTCGGTACGAACGTGACGGTGATGAACATCTACGAGTCCAACCCGATGTTCCACTTCGTCTCGGTGTTCCGGAACCTCATGTACGACCAGCGGTGGCCCGACCCCGCGGACGTCCTCGCCTGCATCGCATGGGCACTCGTCGCACTCGTCGGCGGCTTCCTCATGTTCACCCGTAAAGAGAAAAGACTGGCCGAGATCCTATGACCGAAACCGCCGTCCACGTCGACTCCGTCAGCAAGAAGTTCCGCCTCTACCACGAGCGCAACCAGAGCTTGAAGTCCGCCATCATGCGCCGCAAGATCTCGGTGCACGAGGACTTCTGGGCGCTGCGCGACATCACCTTCGACGTCCCCGTCGGTTCGACCTTCGGCCTGATCGGCAGCAACGGATCCGGGAAGTCGACCCTGCTGAAGTGCCTCGCGAAGATCCTCTACCCGGAACACGGGAGCATCAGTGCGAACGGCAAGGTCGCAGCGCTCCTCGAGGTCGGCTCCGGGTTCCACCCCGAACTGTCCGGCCGCGAGAACGTCTTCCTGAACGGATCGATCCTCGGGATGAGCCGCAAGGAGATCCAGCGGAAGTTCGACGACATCGTCTCCTTCTCAGGCGTCGAACAGTTCATCGACCAGCCGGTGAAGAACTACTCCTCGGGCATGTACGTGCGTCTCGGATTCTCCGTCGCGATCAACGTCGACCCGGACATCCTGGTCGTCGACGAGGTCCTCGCGGTCGGTGATGCGGAGTTCCAGCAGAAGTGCTTCCAGAAGTTCGAGGACTTCAAGGCGGCCGGGAAGACCGTGATCCTCGTCAGCCACTCCATGGGGACGGTCAAGCAGATGTGCGACCACGCCGCCTGGATCAACAAGGGCAACCTGGAACTGGTCGGCCCCGCCGATCCGGTGATCGCCGCCTACGAGGCGACCTACCCCCACCAGGGCTGAGTTCGGCCGGCCCGAGCCGGGCCGGCCTCATCACCCGTCGGTCGTGTCTCGACGCCCTCGGCGGGCGGTCCCCGTGCGTCGGACCAGGCGCATCACCTGGGTGCCGGCGACGATGAACGCCGCGAGCACGCCACCGACGACGGTCACGGTCAGCCCCTGATCCAATCCGGGCGTGCGGTAGGAGAGTTCGATCCGGTGCTCGCCGGGGCCCACGCTGACCGCGGCTCCCGCCTGCTCCGCGTCGACGAGCCGGCTGTCCACCCCGTCGACGGTGACCGACCACCCGGGGCGTCGGAGCGAGTCGGCGAACACGACCCATCCTGCTCCGTCGGCGGAGACGTCGACCACGGTCCGGTTCAGGTCCCATCCTTGGTCCAGGACCCGGATG
Source organism: Plantibacter sp. (assembly GCF_059073635.1). Classification (NCBI taxonomy): domain Bacteria; kingdom Bacillati; phylum Actinomycetota; class Actinomycetes; order Micrococcales; family Microbacteriaceae; genus Plantibacter; species Plantibacter sp. The sequence continues at coordinate 361,340 of NZ_JCACOF010000010.1, forward strand.
TCCGCAGTCGAGGCGGGAGACTGGGAGCCGTCCGTCGCGGCCGTCGGGGCGTCGACCCCCGTGAGGTCCTCCGGATCCTCGAGGAGCACGGTCGACGGCGGCAACAGCGGATCATCCATGAGGTCGACCCGTCGCGAGGGATCGCGTTCGACCAAGCCGTCGGACGCCCATCGGACGCGATCGAGAGCGGTCGCCCGCTCGACGACGGTCGCGTCACCCGTGTGCGCGACGGTCAGACCGTCGTCCGTCGGACGGTTGAGCGAGACCGCCGCGGCGGATGCATCCGTCGCATCGGCGGCGACACGGCCTCGACCGTGGTCGACGGAGATCTCCGCTCGCCAGGACGCGTCCGCGGCGATGTCGCCCCCGTCGATCGCCACGCTCCGCTGCCCCTCGATGGAGCGGTACCACGTCGAAGTCGATGCCAGGACCCGGTCGGTCACCGGATCGACGAGCGAGACCTCCAGGGTGCTCCCCTCATCGCTTCCGGCCAGACCGTCGGGCACGGCGAACGACAGACTCCGCACCGGGCCGGTTCGCACGGTCGACACCGCGACCTCCCCGCCGCCGATCGCCACCGTCTCCTCGGACGCCGGCGTCTCCTCGTACCTGCCCGGGACCGGGAGGTTCGGCTCCATGACGAAGTACTTCACCGCGAGCCGATCCAGGATCGGGGAATCCGTCGACGAGATCAGCCCCGGGTAGGTCAGCGTCGAATAGGTCGCCGATGCGAGCGACTCCCGATCCAGACGGAGGAGGAGGGACTTCCACTCGACCGTCTGGAAGGTGTGGCCACCGAGCGACCGGACCCGGTACATCGAGTTCGTCCCCGTGAGCATGGCGTGATCGACCGCGGCGTAGCGGGACTCACCGAGGTTCCGCTCCAGGTACGTGGTGGTCGGCGTCTCCGGGTACACACTCGCTGCATCCGATTTCGGCCACCAGGTGTCGGCGACGACGACCGCCGGCGCGGTCACGAGCAACGGGACGAAACAGAGCGCGATGACGCGGATCGTCGCCCGCCGAGTGACGAGGGCCACGATGACGAGGACCACGGCGGCGGCGAGGAGCACGACCGTGGCGAGCACCTGTGTCTCGAGCAGGGCGGCGAACCGCTCCGGCGCGGACATGACGGCGCGCTGCAGCGCGAGAGCGAGGAGCACCGCAGCAGCGAGTCCCGAGCCGAGCGTCACCAGGCCCCACAGCCACCGCTTGAGGGGTCGTCGTGGCGTCGTCGACGTCGCCACCGGCTCTGGCCCGGCACGGTCGAGGAGCCGTGCGAATCCGACCGCGGCGAGGATGGCGACGAAGAACCCGAGCATGACCCGGAGGCGCCCGATCCGGTTGCTGTCGAAGATCGGGAGTTGCTGCGCGGCCCCGAGGACCGGTCCGCCGAGGTACACCAGCACGGCGGACACGAGCAGCCCGACCACCAGGAACACGCTCATGTCCCGACGACCGCGGCGCCAGGGCCGCACGAGGACGGCCAGGAGGGCGAGGACCACCGCCACCGCTCCGACGTAGGACAGCCGCTCGACGGGCGAACTGCTGCCCCAGGTGTCGCCGGTGCTCACCTCGCCGACCAGACCCGGGACGAAGGCCGACAGGAGGTCGGCGACGCTCAGGTGGTTCTCCGGACCCTGCCGGCGACCGCTGAAATCAAGGACGGCGACGGCGTTCAGCGCGAACGGCAGCAGCGTCCAGGCCGACAACAGGAATCCGAGGACGACGCCGAGCGCGCTGACGAGGCCGGCCAGGACGACCTTCCAGAAGCGACGATGGACGACGATCGCACGCACGAGGACGTACGCGGCTCCCGCGTACAGGGCGTACCCGACGATGGCCGGGAACCCGCCGAGGAGCATGCTCGCGAGCACCAGACCGAGCGGCACGGCGTCGAGCAGTCGTTTGCGGACGGCCGCCCGGTCCAGTGCCCAGAACAGGAGCGGGATGAACGCCGCGACCCTGGTCTGCGGCCAGTTCGTCCACGAGATCATGAACCCCGAGGAGAGGAAGATCACGCTGGCGATCGGCCACGCCGGGTGGGGCACGCCGAGCCGCCGCAGGAGGAGTGCGCAGCCGATCGTCACGACGATCATCTCGATGAGCTTGGTGAACCCGGGGGCGACGGCGACGGGGAGGAACCACCAGCCGAAGGAGATCGGCGAGTAGAGCCCCGAGTTCGGGAGCCCTCCCAGCTCGGAGCCGCCGGCCTGGTAGGGAAGCCATTCGGCGAAGACCCCGTGCCGGGCGGCCTCGACGATCGTCCACATCTGTGGGACGCCCGAGTCGATCGTGTCGCCGATCATGGCGTTGGTGCCGACCTCCGTGGAGCCGCCGGCCGATGCCCACGGCGCGAACCGGAACAGGATGTCGGTGCCCATGAAGGTGCCGATCCCGATGAGCGGAAGCCCGATCGACAGCACGACGAAGACGATCAGGGACGCCCAGGCGACGACGGCGAGGACCCGCCGCGCCGCGACCGGGACTGCTGAACGCCGGTGTGCGTGCGGAGCCGTGTCCGGTTGAGCAGTCATGGGTGTCCTGGGTTTCGCATCTCGGGTGCACCGGTGCCGACCGATCGCACCCTCGATTATGCCTGCTCGGTCCCTCGGAGCGAACTCGACGGAGACGATCGGGGATAATGGACAGCTGCGAGACGGCCAGCGAGAGGACGACGTGCGACTGTTCATCCAGATCCCCTGCTTGAACGAGGAGGCGACACTACCGGCGGTCCTCGAATCCATCCCGAGTTCCATCCCGGGGGTCGACGAGATCGAGATCCTGGTGATCGACGACGGCTCGACCGACCGCACGATCGAGGTCGCTCAGGCACACGGGGTCACCCATTTCGTCCGGCACGCGACCAACATGGGGCTCGCCCGTTCGTTCCGGGACGGCGTGGACTACGCGCTCCTGCACGGTGCCGACATCGTCGTCAACACCGACGGGGACAACCAGTACCCGCAGGACCGGATCGGCGACCTCGTACAACCGATCCTGGCTGGGCAGGCCGAGATCGTCGTCGCCGACCGCCAGACGGCGCTCATCGAGCACTTCTCGCCGTTCAAGAAGGCTATGCAGCGGTTCGGGAGCTTCGTCGTCAACAAGGCGGCGAAGACCACCCTGCCGGACGCCGCGAGCGGATTCCGCGCGTACTCGAAGTACGCGCTCATCCGATTGAACGTGGTGACGAAGTTCAGCTACTGCATGGAGACGATCATCCAGGCGGGCAACAAGCGGCTGGCGATCACGAGCATCCCCGTCCGGACCAACCCCAAGACTCGCGAATCACGGCTGTTCTCGTCCATCGGCGAGCACATGTACCAGTCGGGCGTCGCGATCGTGCGCGCCTACCTGATGTACCGGCCGTACGTCGTCTTCGCCGGTCTCGGTGTCCTCCTCCTCCTCGCGGGTCTCACTCCGTTCGCGCGATACCTGGTCCTGATGCTCGTGGACGATCAGGGCAACCACCTCCAGAGCCTCCTGGTGGGTGCGACCCTCCTGATGGGGTCGCTGCTCTCCTTCGCGATCGGTGTCGTCGCCGACCTCACGCGGATCAACCGGACGCTGAACGAGGAGATGCTCGACTATCTGAAACTGCAACGGTATGGCGACTGATCCGCTCGGCGCCGGCCGTCGTGCGTGGGCCGCGTTCACCGGTTCGGCGTTCGTCGGCTGGGTGAAGGGCCATCGGCGCGGCATCGGCGTGACGGTGCTCGTCGCGTTCGCCGTCTTCCTGGTCGTCTACGTCTGGCTGAACCCGGATGTGCTCGCGGACGCCCTCTCGATCGGGTGGGGCAACCTCGCGGTGCTGTTCGGCCTGTACGTCGTGGTGCTCCTGACGCACTTCCTGATCCTCGTCACGACCGTGCGACTGTGCGGGAAGCGCATCGCCGTCGGTCCGGGGGCGAGCCTGACGGTCTATTCGACGGTCGCGAACTTCTTCGGCCCGTTGCAGACCGGGCCAGGCGTCCGCGCCGTGTATCTGAAGACCACGGTCGGTGTGCGCCTCCGCGACTACACCTCCGCGACGCTGTTCTACCTGTTCGTGTTCGGCGCCGTGAACGCCTCCCTGCTGTTCCTGACGACCTTCCCGTGGCTCTCCGTACTCGGGATCGCGGTCGGTGCGGCCATCGTCGTCCTGGCGACCTGGAAGCTCGGTCTCGCCGACCGAGCCGGCACGGTGGGCGCGATCGCCGGGATCACGGTCGTGCAGGCCCTCGTCATGAGCGTGATCTACTTCGTCGAGGTGAACGCCGTCGCGGGCCCCTACGACTTCATCCACTCGCTCGTCTACGCAGCGAGCGCGAACCTCTCCTTGTTCGTCTCGCTGACGCCGGGAGCGATCGGCATCCGAGAGGGGTTCCTGTACTTCGCCCAGCACCTCCATGGCATCCCCTCGGACACGATCGTCGCAGCCGGGATCGCCGACCGGGCGATCTACGCCGTGTTCCTGGGGGTGCTGTTCCTCATCTCAGGGGCGTTCCACCTGCGGTCCGCCGTCCAGCAGCAGAACACGGACCGCCTCGGCGACGCGGGCTGAGGACCAGAGGCGTTCGTAGAGCAGCCTGCCGCGGCTCCCGATCCGCTCGAGCTCGGCGGGGTGGTCCGCCGCCCAGACGATGGTCTCGGCGAGGGCCGCCGGGTCGCGTTGCGGTACGACGAGCGCGTCGGACCGATCGGTGAAGACGCTGGTCTCCTCGTTCTCGCCGACCACCGCGGGTCGAGCACTCGACAGGTACTGCATGGTCTTCCCGGTCACGACGAACCGGGACTGCACGGTCCCGCCGAACGGGCCGCCGAGGAGGAGGTCGACCTGCCCGAAGAGCGCCGGTAACGCCGCGTAGTCGACCCAGTCGCGGTGGTCCACCGCGGATCCCTGCGCGCGGGCCTCGGCGATGAGGTGAGCCGTCTGCTCGCCACCGCCCACGAACAGGAACCGGATCCGCGCGTCGGTCCGCAGCAGCGCCGCCGAGGCGACGACGGTGTCCAGGCCGTGCAGGGGCAGCATCGAGCCGTAGTAGAGGACGGTGAACGGTTCCGAGACCGAGCGGGCCGATCCTGAGCGGTCCGACTGCGGCACGAATGTCGCTTCGTCGCTTCCTACCGGCACGACGCTGAACCGTTCGGCGTCGAGCCCCATGCGATCCGCCGAGTATCGCGCGTGTGACGCGGTGTCGCTGAGCACCCCGGCACAGCGGCGCATCAACACACGATAGACACCGCGGAGCGCGCGTGCGCGGAGCGAGCGTTCGGGGAACTTGTGGTGCTCGTCGACGAACCACTCCACCGGGTTGATGAACTCGTCGTAGTAGACCGGTCTGCGCCCGGCGAGCAGGAGCACGATCGGGAGGATCTCGTACCCGCGGAACGTCACCAGGTACGCGTCCGGCCGACCGGCCAGGCTGAGACGGACGAGCTGCCGAGCGACATCGACGTAGCGCAGCACCCCGCGACGGGTGTTCTTGACGACGATCGTCTCCCCGACGACTCCGGAGTCGACCACCCCCTGACGCAGGGTGATCGCCCGGATGTAGTCGGGATGCCGGTAGCAGGTGACGACGGCGAGCCTCGCGACGGTCGGGCGGCTCACCGCCCGATCACGCCTGCGCGAGGAGCGTCTGCAGGTAGCGGCCGTAGCCGCTCTTCACCAGCGGCGCGGCGAGGGCGGCGAGCTGCTCGTCGTCGATCCACCCGGCGCGCCAGGCGATCTCCTCGATGCAGCCGACCTTGAAGCCCTGGCGGTCCTCGATGACGCGCACGTACTCGGACGCCTGCATCATCGACTCGAAGGTGCCGGTGTCGAGCCAGGCGGTGCCGCGGTCGAGCACCTGGACCTGGAGCGCGCCCTGCTCGAGGTAGCGCTCGTTGACCGTGGAGATCTCGAGCTCGCCTCGCGCGGAGGGCTCGATGGTCTTGGCGATCTCGACGATCGAGTTGTCGTAGAAGTACAGACCGGGCACCGCGTAGTTGCTCTTCGGCTTGCGCCGGCTTCTCCTCGATGGAGAGCGCCTTGAAGTCGTCGTCGAACTCCACGACGCCGTAGGCCTTCGGGTCGGCCACCTGGTAGGCGAAGATGAGCGCGCCGTCGATGTCGTTGTGGCTGCGGAGGGCCGAACCGAGGCCGGTGCCGTGGAAGATGTTGTCGCCGAGGACGAGGGCGACGCTCTCGTCGCCGATGAACTCCTCACCGATGATGAACGCCTGCGCCAGACCGTCGGGCGAGGGCTGCACGGCGTACTCGAGCCGGATGCCGAGGTCGTCGCCGTTGCCGAGGAGGGCACGGAACTGCTCGTTGTACTCAGGCGTGGTGATGATGAGGATCTCCTTGATCCCCGCCATCATGAGCGTCGACAGGGGGTAGTAGATCATCGGCTTGTCGTAGATCGGCATGAGCTGCTTCGAGATGCCCTTGGTGATCGGCCAGAGCCGCGTGCCGGATCCACCGGCGAGAATGATGCCGCGCATCGGTCACTTTCCTCTGATGTCGTCGCCGAAACGATGTCGGCTGGTCGGACGGCGCTGCGCTGTCCAGCTCGCTGGGTGCCGTCTGTTCCTGAATGATCGCCGACGGACCGGTCGTATCGGTCCGATAGCCTGTCAACCGTAGCAAAGACAAAAGGAGAACACCGTGAGCGACAGCGCTTCGGCACCAGTGGCCGAGACGAACGACGTGCGTGGACTGCGCGCCGAGATCCTGAGATTGCGCGACGCGCTCGCCGGGGCGACCGCCGAGGCGGAACACGCTCAGCAACGACTCGGCGGCGTCCAAGCTCGACCTGGACGGACTGCCGCTCGCGCAGGAGAACCTCCGGCTCCGGGACGAGCTCGCGCAGGCGAGGGTCGGTCAGCACTACTTCGAGTCGCTCTACCTGCGCATCTCGGCTGAGCGCGAACGCGACCACGAGCGACTCGTGGGCGAGTTCACCGGGTCGCGGACGTGGCGCATCGGCACTGCGGTGATGAGCCCGCTCAGCGTCGTGAAGCGTCTCCGCGGAGGCCGCTCGTGACCGCAGGCCCGACGGCATCCGAGACTGGACCGCAGTTCTCCATCGTCGTTCCGCTGTACAACACCACACCGTTCCTCCTGCAGGAGATGGTCGCCTCGGTACAGCTGCAGACTTACACCGACTGGGAACTGGTGCTGGTCGACGACGCATCGCCCGACCCTCGAACGCTCGAGACGGCTCGCGCGTGTCGCAGCGTCCGACGACCGGATCGTGCTCATCGAACTCCCGGACAACCGGAACATCTCCGAGGCGTCGAACGCCGGCATCGATGCGAGCCGTGGCGTGTTCGTCGCGCTCCTGGATCACGACGACACCCTCGACCCACGTGCGCTCGAGCTGGTGCACCAGGCCATCCAACGGGGTGTCGACGTCGACTACGTGTACACCGACCAGGACGTGATGACCGACAAGGGGCATTACCGCATCCCGTTCGCGAAGCCGGAGTGGTCTCCCGAGCGTCTGCTCGGCCAGATGTTCACGTCGCATCTCTCCGTGTTCCGCACCGCCCTCCTCGCGCGAGGTCGGTCCCTTCAACACGGACTACAACGGCTCCCAGGACCACGACCTCGTGCTGCGGTTCACCGAGCGGGCTCGGGGTATCGTCCATGTCCCCGAGGTGCTCTACCACTGGCGTGCAGTTCCCGGTTCCACGGCGCTCAACGGTTCTGAGAAGAGCTACGCCTGGGACGCCGGCCTCGCGGCCGTGACTGCCGCCGTCGAACGTCGCGGCATCGAGGCCGACGTCGCCTTCGGCCCCAATTTCGGGACGTACGCCGTGCGACACCGACTCCGAGCTGATCGGACGATGTCGATCCTGGTCGCCGCCGACGCGCAGCATCCTCGCCTCGACGAACTCCTCGCTGAGCTCGACGCCTCGGACGCGGCCGGGCAGGTCGTCGAAGTCATCGTCGCCCTGCCGGAGGGCCGGACGCCCACCGAGGTCGCACGTCCCTCAGGGCGCTTCCCGGTCTCGTTCGTCCAGACGACCGCGTCGGAGCGGACCCGCCTGTTGCACGAGGCGTCGGTCGAAGCGCGCGGTGACCTGCTCGTCCTGCTGAGCGAATCCCTGTCGGATCTCGGATCCGACTCGATCTCCCGACTCGCCGGCGCCCTCGGCGAGCCCGATGTCGCTTTCGCCGGGGGACGCATCGTGTTCGCCGACGGCACGGTCAAGCACGCCGGCTATCGCAAGTCGCAGACCCATCTGCGCGATGCCTTCCGCGGGTGGCCCGCCGGAACGGACAGCACCTACGGCGCACTCACGGTGAACCGCGAGGTCAGCGCGATCTCAGCGGAGTTCGCTGTCATCGACCGGGCAGTCTTCGAATCCGTCGGCGGCTTCAACGCCGAGCTCGACGAGTACTGTGCCGAACTCGACCTGGCCGCCAAGGTGTGGGCTCAGGGCAGCAGGGTCCTCACGCTCTGCGAACCGATCGTCACCTCGCTCGACCACTCGATCGCTGCAGACGAACTGCCGAAGCGACAGCGGAAGGTGATCTCACGCAGGTGGGGTTGGAAGGGCGTCGACCGCTTCACGCCGTGAGGCCTGCATGCAGGCCTCACGGCGCTCGGCGTCAGCCCCGCGAGCGTCTGCGTAGAAGGCGCGGGCGTCGTCCCAGGTCGGCAGGAGGCCGGCGGCGGCCGCCTCGTCGAGGCCGGGGGCCTCGGTGTCCTTCGGTGAGAGCAGCGGCGTACCGGCCTCCGGCGGGATGACGAGACCGACCCGCTCGTCGAGCGGGTTGATGCCGTGCTCGCGGTCGGGACGGTAGACGTCGGTCACGAGGTAGCTGACGGTGGCGTCGTCGGTGAGCGCCACGAAGCAGTGACCGAGGCCCTCGGAGATGAAGATGGCCTTGCGGTCGGTGTCGTCGAGCAGCACCGAGTCCCACTGGCCGAAGGTCGGTGAGCCCACGCGGATGTCGATGACGTAGTCGAGGACGGCACCGCGGGTGGCCGTGACGTACTTCGCCTGCCCGATCGGGATGTCCGCGAAGTGGATGCCCCGCACCGAGCCGCGCTTCGACACCGAGGTGTTGGACTGGGCCAGCTTGATGGACCGGCCGGAGGCCTCTTCGAGCTTGTCGAAGCGGTACCACTCGAGGAAGACGCCTCGGTCGTCGCCGAACTGCTTCGGCGTGATCTCATAGCTGTCGGGGACGTTCAGTTCGCGGATCTGCACCCGGGGAGTCTACCAAGACGGTGCCCTGCGGCGGGATGCCGCGGTCCGGTTCCCGGTCGCCTCAGGCATAATCGAGTGTCCGCGCACAGAACGGCCCGCCATGATCCCCCTGCTCCGCCGCCTCTGGGACGGCGTCGCCGCGTACGCGGTGAAGTTCGGCGTCGTCGGACTCATCGGCTTCGGCCTCGACGTCCTCGTGTTCAACCTGCTGCGGGTCGGCGTCTTCGGGCACGACCACCTCGCGCAGTCCCCCATCGGCGCCAAGGTCATCAGCGTCTCGGTCGCGATCGTCTTCAACTGGATCGGCAACCGGTACTGGACCTTCCGCGAGCACCGCCGGAAGAACTTCGTCCTGGAGCTCGGCGAGTACGTGATCGTGTCCCTGGGCGGCATGGCGATCGCCGTCGGGTGCCTCGTACGTCAGCCACTACGTCGCTCGGCTTCACCTCGCTGCTCGCCGACAACCTCGCGTCGAACGTCGATCGGGCTCGGCCTCGGAACCCTCTTCCGCTTCTTCCTCTACCGGTTCTGGGTCTACGGACACCACCGGGCGGACGGCCTGGCCAACCTCGCCCGTGCCGAGGAGGCCCAGCGGACCCTGTTCGAGGAGCCGCCGACCGACGCCACCCGGTCAGCGACCTCCACGACCGCCGACCGACGCCGCCCGGTCAGCGGAGCCGGGTACGATGAACGGGCCACTCCCGAGAGGACCCCTATCTTGACGTACCTGATCACCGGCGCTTCCGGCATGCTCGGCCACGACCTGCAGGAGGCCCTGACGGGTCGTGAGGTCACCGCCCTCGGTCGCGCCGAGCTCGACGTGACCGACCTCGAGGCCGTCCGCGCCGCTGTCGCGGGTCACACCGCCGTCATCAACGCCGCCGCCTACACGAAGGTCGACGACGCCGAATCGCACGAGGCCGACGCAGCCGCCGTGAACGCCATCGGCGCCCGCAACCTCGCGGTCGCCGCCCGGGAGGCCGGCGCGAAGCTCGTCCAGGTGTCCACCGACTACGTCTTCGACGGCTCCGCCACCTCGCCGTACCAGGAGGACCACCCGCTGGCCCCGATCAGCGCCTACGGCCGGACGAAGGCCGACGGGGAGCGAGCCGTCCTCGCCGAGCACCCGAACGGCGGCTACATCGTCCGGACGGCCTGGCTGTACGGCAAGAACGGACCGAACTTCGCCGCCACCATGGCGAAGCTCGCGGCGAACGGCGTCGACCCGGCCGTCGTCACCGACCAGCTGGGACAGCCCACGTGGACCGCCGACCTCGCCGCGCAGATCGTCGCGCTGCTCGACGCCGACGCACCTGCCGGGATCTACCACGGCACCAACGCCGGACAGGCCTCCTGGTACGAGTTCGCCCAGGCGGTCTTCGCGGCGGTCGGCGCGGACCCCGCACGGGTCTCCCCCACCGACAGCTCGGCGTTCGTCCGCCCCGCGCCGCGCCCCGCCTACTCGGTGCTCGGCCACGACGCCTGGGCCACCGCCGGACTCGCGCCGATGCGCGACTGGCGGGAGGCCTTCGAGGCAGCGACGCAGCACGGCGTCGTCACGGCACCGTGACCACCCTCCGCGTCGTCGTCGACCAGATCGTCGCACCGGTCGCCGGTGGAGTCGGTCGCTACTCCGAGGAACTCACCCGTGAGCTCATCGCGAGCGCCCCGGCGGGATGCGACGTCGAGGGCATCGTCTCGGCGGTGCCGAAGGAGAAGATCGACCTCCTCGAGTCCAAGCTCCCCGGACTGGCGACGCTGCATCGCACCACGCTGCCGCGTCGCGAGCTCAGTGCCGCCTGGCAGCTCGGCATCGTGGCACCCGGGACCGCGAACGGCATGGTGCACGCCCCGGGCCTGCTCGCCCCGCTCAACCGCCACGACCGCATCAACGACGGCAACCAGATCGTCGTCACCATCCACGACACGCTCGCCTGGTCGCACCCCTCGTCCCTGACGCCGATGTCGGTGGCCTGGCAGAAGGCGATGGTCAAGCGGGCGCGGAAGCACGCGGACGCCATCGTGGTCCCGACGCACGCGGTCGCCGACGAACTGCGCGACATCGTCGATCTCGGCGACCGCGTCCGCGTCATCGGCGGTGCCGCCGCGACCACGCTCACCATCCCGACCGACGCCGACGGCCGTGCACGGACGCTCGACCTCCCATCCGAATACCTCGTGTCGGTCGGTTCGCTCGACCCCCGCCGCGGCATCACGGAGCTCATCACCGGCCTCGGCCGCCCCGGCGCCCCCGACCTCCCGCTGCTCATCGTCGGCACCGACAGCTGGGGCGACGTCACCCTCGCGCAGGTGGCCGATGAGGCCGGTCTGCCGGAGGGGCGGGTGCGTGCACTCGGATTCCTCGACGACGCCGACCTCGCCGTCGTCCTCGACCGCGCGACCGCCTTCGTCTACCCGAGTCTCGCCGAAGGGTTCGGGCTCCCGCTCGTCGAGGCGTTCCGCTTCGGCACGCCCGTCATCCACTCCGACGTGCCGGCGCTCGTCGAGGTCGGCGGTGGAGCCGGCGTCGTGGTCGAGTCCGGTGCCAAGGGGTACGCCGATCGACTCATCGCCACCATCAACGACGTCATCGGCGACAGCGAACGCCTCTCGCGCCTGCGCATCCTCGGCATGGACCGCGAGCAGGCCTTCAGCTGGCGCGACTCCGCCGAACGCGTCTGGCAGCTCCACGCGGAGATCTGAGCCGGCCGGGATGATGACGATCAGCGTCGGTCCACGCCGCTGAATCCGCCCGTTCGTAACGTGGGCGGACGGCCGATCCGACACTCGTAGGGTTGATGGGTGACCTCTTCGACCGCTCGCGAGCGCTACACGCTCGGCCACCATCCCAGCGTCCTGCGTACCCATTCCTGGCGCACCGCCGAGAACTCCGCTGCACACCTGCTCCCCCATCTGCACGCGGGCCTCCAGGTCCTGGACCTCGGCAGCGGGCCAGGCACGATCACGCTCGACCTCGCCCGCCTCGTGGCGCCCGGCACGGTCATCGGCGTCGACGCCTCGGAGGAGGTCACCGCCGACGCCCGAGCCCGTGCCGCCGCCGCCGGCGTCGGGAACGTCAGCTTCACGGTCGGTGACGCCTATGCACTCGACCTCCCTGACGACAGCGTCGACGTCGCCCACGTGCACCAGCTCCTCCAGCATGTGGCCGACCCGGTCGCCGTGATCCGCGAACTGCGACGGGTGGTCCGACCGGGCGGCATCATCGCCCTCCGCGAGATCGTCTACGGCGGGGCGGTCTGGTACCCGCTGTCCGCCGGCCTCAGCCGGTGGATGGAGGTCTACCAGGAGCTCGCCAGGGCGAACGGCGGTGAACCGGATGCCGGGAGCCGGCTGAAGTCGTGGGCGATGGAAGCCGGGCTGACGGAGCTGCGCAGCACGGCGAGCGTCTGGTCGTTCGAATCCCCTGACGGACCGCGAGTGGTGGGGCGGCGCGTGGTCGGAGCGGGCGCAGACCTCCAGCTTCGCGACCCAGGCGCTCGAGACCGGGATCGCGGACGACGACGACCTGGTCCTCATCTCGACGGCGTGGCGGGACTGGGTCGACGCGGCCGACGGATGGTTCGCCGTTCCGCACGGCGAGATCATCGCGACCGTGCGCTGAGCCCTTCGACAGGCTCAGGGACCGGGTGGGTGGCTCAGGGACCTGGGCTCAGCCGGCGTCGGGCTCCGGGCTCGGCGACGGCGGGAACAGCTGGTCCTGCACCATCTGGTGGATGAGCGTGTAGTCGGGCTCTTCCGGGTCGATCGTCGGCGGGACGAACTGCAGGGAGTTGATCGGCAGCTCGCGCGTCTTGAGCGCGAGGTTCACGAAGTAGCCGAGCATGCCCTGGGGCACATCGGTCTTGACGACGTCGCCTCCCGCAGCTGCGACGTCCTGGAAGCGCGCGAGGACGTTCGCCGGGTTGAACTGCTTGAGCATCGCCGTCTGGAGGATGTGCTGGCGCTCCATGCGGTCGTAGTCGCTCGTCGAGTGCCGTGACCGGGCGTACATGAGCGCCGTCCAGCCGTCCATGTGCTGCTTACCGGGCTCGATCCACGCCGTGACGTTCTCGAGGTCGGCGTCGCCGTCCATCGGGAGCCGTTCCTTGACGTCGATGTCGACGCCACCGAGCGTGTCGATCAGCGTGGCGAAGCCGTACATGTCGATGAGGACGTACCACTGGATGTGCAGCCCGGTGATGCCCTCCGCGGCCTGCTTCATCGCCTCGATGCCGGGCTCACTCGCCTCGGCCGTCGCCTTGGGGAACAGTTCGGGGTTCTTCAGCTCGATCTCGGTGTAGATCGAGTTGAGCTGACAGACGTCGACATCGCAGGAGTCGTCGTAGCCGTCCGGGTAGAGGGACGCCATCTCGCTGCCCTCGGGGAACGGGATGTCGACGAGGTCGCGCGGCATGGACATGGTCGTCGCCTGCCCCGTCTCGGCGTTGATGCTGACGACCGACATGCTGTCCGGACGCATCCCGTCGCGGTCGGGGCCGGCGTCGCCACCGAGCAGCAGGATGTTGTAGTAGCCGTCCACCGGCGGCTCCGACGGACCGGTGTTGCCGAAGATGGAGGAGATCGAGCCGCGGGTCGCGCCGGCGACGACCGCTCCGTACCCGGCCCCACCGGCCACCAGCACCATGGCGAGGGTGGTGAACAGCGCGACGCCGAGCCTGGCGTTCGGCGAGGCCTTGACGAGACGGACGAGCCGCAAGGTGTCGAGCGTCAGCACGACCCAGAGGATCGCGTAGGCGACGAGGAGGACCTGGGCGACGGTCAGCGCGATCGGGTTCGTCGCGAGGGTGAAGAGCACTTCGCGGGCGAGGAACATGAGGGCTACGCCGACGACGACGAGCAGCCAGAGGAAGAGGGTGAACCCGAGGCCGAACCGACCGAGCTTCCGGTTCCCGGCGAGCACCTGTGCGGAGCCGGGGATCAGCAGGTTGAGCAGGACGAGCCACCAGGCGCGCTTGGTCATCACCTCGCGTGAACGGGTGTCTGGGTACCGCATCGGCTTCGCGGCGGTGGCTGCACTCGTCATAGCTGCGCTTTGAGGTTCCGGTTCTTCTCCTCGACCGAGTCGGCGAGGGCCTCGGCGTAGGCGACGAGCGCGTGGTGCAAGGCGTCGTCGGCCGTGGCGAGGATCTTGACGGCGATCAGCGCGGCGTTCTTCGCGCCGCCGATCGACACGGTCGCGACCGGCACGCCAGCGGGCATCTGCACGATCGACAGGAGCGAGTCGAGGCCGTCGAGGCGGGAGAGCGGCACCGGGACGCCGACGACCGGGAGCGTGGTGACGGAGGCGAGCATCCCGGGAAGGTGCGCCGCTCCACCGGCACCGGCGATGACGACCTTGACGCCACGGCCGTAGGCGGTTTTGCCGTAGGCGATCATCTTCTCGGGCGTGCGGTGGGCCGACAGCACCTCGACCTCGAACGGCACGCCGAAGTCGCGGAGCACCTGCGCCGCGTCGCTCATGACGTTCCAGTCGGAGTCCGAGCCCATCACGACGCCGACGAGCGGCGGGGCGTCACGGGACGGGGCGGAGTTCTCGGGCATGAGCACCATCGTAGATCGCGGTGCCTGAAGATCGGCTCAGGACGCACCGCAGCTGGCGGACAAGCCCTCGCCCAGGAGCCCCCAGTCCGGGGACGCCTCGGTACCGCGCAGCGCACCGGTCGACAGGTGTCTGGGACAATCGGCGGATGAGCACGTCGACCGCGGACGGATCCGCAGCACGCCACGAGCCGCCCAGCCAGCGCGAGCTGCGGCGGTGGCGCGGGTACCTCGCCGACGAACGCGCCGAGGCCGCCGTCTACCGGGATCTCGCCGGGCGGCGGAGCGGTGAGGAGCGCGACATCCTGCTCGCGCTCGCGGAGGCCGAGAAACGCCACGAGTCGCACTGGATCGCCCTGCTCGGGGACGACGTCGGCAAGCCGCAACGCGGTGACCTGCGGACCAGGCTGCTCGGCTGGCTCGCGAGGCGGTTCGGATCCGTCTTCGTCCTGGCGCTCGTCCAGCGCGCCGAGTCGCGCTCGCCCTACGCGACCGAACGGGCGGCCACCGAGCGCATGGCCGCCGACGAGCAGATCCACGAGGAGGTCGTCCGGGGCCTGGCCGCCCGAGGACGCAACCGCCTGTCCGGAACCTTCCGGGCGGCCGTGTTCGGAGCGAACGACGGACTCGTCTCGAACCTCGCGCTCGTCATCGGCATGAGCGCCACCGGCGTCGGCAACGGCGTCGTCCTCGCCGCCGGGCTCGCGGGCCTCCTGGCGGGCGCGCTGTCGATGGGGGCCGGCGAGTACGTCTCGGTGCGGTCGCAGCGGGAACTGCTCGAGGCGTCCAGCCCCAACCCGGCGGCCGACGACGCCCTCCCCCACCTCGACGTCGACGCGAACGAACTCGCGCTCGTCTACCGGGCACGCGGCATGGAGGTCGGTGAAGCCGAGGCCCACGCAGCGGACGTCCTGGCCCGCGTCGGCGCCGGCACCTACCAGCGCGAGGCCCGGACGGCGATGGAGCACGAGGCCATCGGGACCGGGCTCGGTGCCGCGCTCTCGAGCTTCTGCTTCTTCGCGTCGGGCGCCGTCATCCCGGTCCTGCCCTACCTGTTCGGGCTGCAGGGTGTCGCTGCATTGCTGGTCGCCGCGCTCCTGGTCGGGGTGGCCCTGCTCGGCACCGGCGCCGTCGTCGGGCTGCTCTCCGGGGGGCCACCGCTTCGCCGGGCACTGCGACAACTCGCGATCGGGTACGGCGCTGCTGCGGCGACCTACGTGCTCGGCCTGCTCTTCGGCGCGAACGTCGGCTGACCCGGCCGTCGGTCGTCCGCCGCGCGACACCGGGAGCCGATGCGAACACGTCATCTGCCGTCCACGAGTGCGTCACCGGCGTTCCCTACGCTGAGCCCGCCGTCCGTCGACCCGGAGGGCGGAGGAGGGCGCGTGAGGCAGGTGCAGGACCGGACCGACGCGTCTCCCCTCCTCGGAGCGGTTCCGCGCACGCAGCCCGACATCCAGTTGCTCCGCGCGATCGCCGTCCTGTCCGTCGTGGTCTTCCACCTGTCGTCGAGCCTCCTGCCCGGCGGGTACGTCGGCGTCGACGTGTTCTTCGTCGTCAGTGGCTATCTGATCACGAGCCACCTCGCACGCCAGGCCGACCGAGACGGGCCGCGTCGACCTCCCGGCGTTCTGGGCCCGCAGGATCCGGCGACTCCTGCCGGCCGCTCTGCTCGTCCTCGCCGTCACCGCCGTCCTGATCTGGCGGCTGGCCCCGCCGAGCGCCTGGACGCAGTTCTTCACCGAGACCGTGGCGAGCGCGACCTCCTGGGAGAACTGGTTCCTGGCCGGGAGCTCCGTGGACTATCTCGCACAGGGCAGCGCCGCGTCACCGGTCCAGCACTTCTGGTCGCTCTCCGTCGAAGAGCAGTTCTACCTCGGCTGGCCGCTCGTCGTCGTGCTGTGCGTGTGGCTCACCCGGCGTCGACCGTCGGACCTCCGCCGCACCCTCGGTGTTGCGCTCGGGATCATCGGTGCCACCTCACTCCTGTGCTCGATCCTGTACACGGCGGCGGACCCGGCTCCGGCGTACTTCGCCACGCCGACCCGTGCCTGGGAGTTCGCGGCCGGCGGTCTGCTCGCGCTCCTCGGGCCGGTCGTGGTCGTGCACCGCACCCGGTGGCGAACGGTCTCCGGCGTCCTCGGCGTCGTCCTCCTGGCGGTCGCCCTGGTCGCCTTCACCGAGCGGACGGCGTTCCCCGGGATCGCCGCCGCCCTCCCGGTCCTCGGGACGCTCCTCGTGATCGTCGGTGGGTCGTCGACCCACCGGTGGTCCGTGACGACCCTTGCGCGCACACGTGCGTCGCTCCTCCTCGGCGATCTCTCCTATTCGCTGTACCTGTGGCACTGGCCGCTCATCGTGGTCGCGCCGTGGGTGCTCGGCGTGCCCGTCGCGCTCGACGACCCGCTCGGGTGGGCGGTCGCTGCCGGCACTCCTGGTCGTCGCCGTGGTCCTCGCCGCGCTGACGAAACGGTTCGTCGAGGACCCTGTCCGACGAACCCCCGTCCTCGCGCACGCACGCTCCGCACGGACCGTCCTGCTGGCGGGCGTGGCGACCGCACTCGTGCTCTGCATCCCGACGGCGGGGTTGCTGACCGTCGCCGCCGAGGAACGCACCCTCGCGAGCACCGTGGACGCCTACGTCGCGGACGGCGAGCCGTGTTTCGGTGCCGATGCGGCCGTGTCGGGCTGCACCAATCCGGCGTTGGCGGACGAACTCCTGCCGCCGCTGTCGGTGCGGACCGAGGACACCGGCGACACCTTCCGGTGTTCCGCGGCGGCCGACGCACCGGACTTCCCCGGCTGCACCTTCGGTTCCGAGCGCCCGGACGCCACGCGGGTCGCGCTCACCGGGAACTCGCACGCCACGATGCTCATCCCCGGACTCGTCGACCAGCTCGAGGCACGCAACTGGCGACTCGACGTGTACGTCGGCAAGGGCTGCGAGTGGCGGGCACCGGGACCCGACGACTCGGCGGCCTGCGACGCCCGGCGGACGCTCATGCAGGAGGCGTTCACGGGTGAGCGGCCGTACGACATCATCCTGGTGACCTCCAAGAGTCCGGACGAGACCTCGGTGGCCGAACAGGCCGCGATCCGCAGCGCGACGCTCGCGGCGTGGAGACCGGTGCTCGAGCAGGGGACGTCGATCGTGGTGCTGCGGGACAATCCCCGCGTGCCGACCGAGGCCGCGGCGTGCGTCGACCGCACGAGCGCCGCCGAGCTCATCGCGGGGGCGTGCGCCTTCCCCGTGGCCGAGGCGTACCCGACGTTCGACCTGAACACCGCCACGGCGGCGATGACCGACGGCGCCGTGCCGGTCGTGGATCTCGGCGAGCTGTACTGCGCCGCCGGGACCTGTCCGCTCGCCGTCGGGAACGTGCTCGTCTATCGCGATCTGCACCACATCACGGCCACCTGGTCGCGGACCCTGGGCCCGTTCCTCGTCGACCGGATCCGAGCCGCCACCTCCCGAGGGTGACCAGTCCCCGATCGGGTGGAGTGCCAGCGCGGTGCGCTGACGCGAGGGTGTCGAACCCGGCGTCGGCGCGGTGCGCTGACGCGAGCGCGGCGGAACCGGCACGACCGCGGGGCACACGCGTGAGCGCGCCCCTCCGGAGACCCGCGCTCACGTCCCCGACCCGCGGTGACGTCAGCGCACCGCGCTGGCGACCACCCAGGAGAGCTCGGGCGCGGGAGCGGTCAGGCGGAGGTGGGCTCGTACTGCCGGCGGTCGCCGACGACGCCCGCGAAACGGAACGGCGCACCGGTCTCGCGAGGGCGGTCGGAGTCGTGGACGTCGGCCGACGCCGCGTCCTCGAGGAGCTGCAGGTAGCGGGCGTCGTCGACGACCGTCCTGCGCATCGAGCTGCGCACGGTTCGCGTCGCTCCGCAGAGCCGAGCGGTAGCCCGGACGCACGATGCCGCTGAAGCACTCCGCGACCGCACCCGAGCCGTAGCTGAGGAACGCGATGCGCCGACCGGTGAGGTCGTCGTCGCCGTCGAGCAGCGCGAGCAGCGCGAGGTACACGGAGGCCGTGTAGCTGTTCCCGATCCGGCGGTTGTACCCGGTCGTCGGCTCGATCTGTGCGTCCAACTCCTCCTGGGTGCGCTCGGAGCCGAGCGACTTGGCCAGGTGCCGGTGCGCCTTGATCGCCATCTTCGTGAACGGCTGGTGGTAGCAGAAGTGGTCGACCTCGGAGAAGTCCGCTCCGCCGCGTGACCGGTAGTCCGCCCAGGCCCCCTCGATGGCGTCCTGGTAGGCGGAGATGGACAGCTTGCCGTCGACGATCGCCGTCGCACTGTGGTTCGGGCGCCAGAAGTCCATGACGTCCTGCGTGTAGACGCCGGTCGCGGTCTCGAGCTCGAGGATGGCCGGATCGGCGGCCACGAGCATGGCGACGGCCCCGGCGCCCTGCGTCGGCTCGGCGTTGGAGTGCAGTTCGTACCGCGCGATGTCGCTCGCGATCACGAGCACGGTCTCCTCGGGGTTCCGCGCCACGAGCGCAGCCGCGAACTGCAGCGCCGCGGTGGCCGAGTAGCAGGCCTGCTTGAGCTCGACCACGCGGACCGCCTGCGGCAGGCCGAGCAGCCGGTGCACGTAGACGCCCGCGGACTTCGACTGGTCGATCCCGGACTCGGTGGCGAACAGGACGGTCCGGAGCCGGTCGCTGCCGTGCCGTTCGATGATGGGCGCGGCAGCGGCGGCGGCCATCGTGACGATGTCCTCGTCGGCGGCCGGGACGCTCATCTCGCTCTGGCCGAGACCGACGTAGTACTTGGCGGGTTCGACACCGAAGCGCCCCGCGAGCTCGGCGAGGTCGATGCGGTTCGCCCCGGTCGCGAAGGCGATGTCGTCGATGCCGACGGCGGGGCTGCTGGTCTGGTTGGTGTTCACGTGCGGGGTGCTCCGTTCGAGCGTCGACGATGCACCGGTCCCCCGGTGCGGTGGGAGGGTCAGGCGGGCGCGCCGGCTGCGGTCTGCGCGCTGCGTTCGAGCTTCAGGTGGGCGGCCATGAGCTCACCGGGGTTGGTCTGCGCGGCGAGGAGTGACAGTTCGCCACACCAGACGGCGGCAGCGCACAGGACGGCGAGTCGCCGGGCGTTGGCGCCGGGTTCACGGTCCTCGCGGCACCCGAGGCGGGTGAGGTTCTCCTCGACGAAGCCGAGCCCCTTGCCGTTGCCGACCGTGCCGACGATGAGGTTCGGCAGGGTGCAGGAGAAGTAGAGGTCGCCGTCGTGGACCTCGGCGTGCGTGACGCCCTGCGAGCCCTCGACGATGTTCGCCGCGTCCTGGCCGGTCGCCAGGTAGAACGCGAGCAGCATGTTGGCGTAGTGGGCGTTCGCGCTGCGCAGGCCACCGGCGAGGATCGTCCCGACGAGGTTCTTGCGCACGTTCAGCTGCACGATCTGCTCGGGCGTCGTGTGCAGGAACCGCTCGACGATCGCCCGCGGGATCGTCATCTCGGTGACGACGTTCTTGCCGCGACCCAGGATGCCGTTGACCGCGGTCGCCTTCTTGTCGGAGCAGAAGTTGCCGGAGATCGAGCCGTAGCGGAGCATCGGCCAACGCTCCATGATGTACGGCATGAGACGGTCCGCCGCGAGCGTGACCATGTTGTGGCCGGACGCGTCACCCGTGCGGAACTCGAGGCGCAGGAAGAGCAGGTTGCCGGCGATCTGCGAGTTGATCTCGATGAGTTCGGCGAAGTGACTCGACTGGGCGACGACGGCCTGCAGCTCGGGCAGGCTGCGCTCGATCTCGCGGAGCGCCTGCAGGGCGTCGCCGGCCGAGTCGACCTCGAACAGGACGGAGCGGCTCATCCGCTCGTCGACGAGCGTCGCGCGGATGCCGCCGGGGACCATGGAGGAGATGCGGGCGCCCCGACGGACCGACGGCCAGAGCGGGCTCTCGTAGGTGGCGAGCGGGACCTCCTGCTCGCCCTCCATGACGTTGCCGCTCAGGTGGAGCGGGCCGATCCACTTGAGTGGGACCGGTGCGACGCCGTCGGGTTCGTTGCTCATGCGTGGGGTTCCGTTCCGCCCCGGAGGACGTCGTGCTGCTCGGCGAAGGCACGAGCGTAGGTGGATCTGATGGATTCGACCGCGTCGTCGTCGGTACGGCTGATCTCCGACGGCCCCCACGGGCTGTGGGCGGCGTCGATGAGTCCGGTCGGCGGGTGCACCGTGAGCGGGAGCCGCTCGATGCCGTGCGCCGACCAGTCGTCCTCGAGGGCGGCGGTGGAGACGGACTGGCCGATGAACGCGATCCCGCAGTCGCCACCACCGGCACCGGAGGACTTGGCCGCCCCGCCGAGGCGCTCGGCGGCGTCGCAGAGTTGCGCGAGCGCGGCGGTCTCGATGTCGACACCGGCGTCGCGGCCGAGACCGGCGAGCGTCGCGCGCGCGGAGCGGACGGCACCGAGCACGAGGGCCGGGTCCTCGTCGTTCAAGCCGATCGTGAGAGCGTCGACGGCGGCGCGACTGGCCGCGAGGAACGAGGTGTAGTGGGCGGTCTCCGCCCACTTGCGGGACTGCAGTTCGTCGACGAGACGCGTGGTCGAGGCGGGCTCGCCGGTCCAGCCGACGAGGAGCCGGAGCGAGGTCGGCGGCGACAGGCGCTCGAGCCCCAGCTCGGCCCAGGGGTCGCGGAGGGCGGCGAGCACCCCTTCTCGGTGGCGCACCTCCCGCAGCCGGGCCCGATCGGGCGAGGTGTAGCGGAGCCAGCCGCCGAACATGCTCGCCGCGAGGTCGCCCCCGGAGGCTGCCGGCGCGACGTCGATGGTGGCGAGGATCGCGAGCTTGAGCATCTGCGTGCGGGTGAGGTCGAGCTGGTAGAACTCGTCGAGGGCGCGGATGGTGGCGGTCGTCACGGCCGCGCTCGAGCCGAGGCCGAACTTCCGGCCGCTCGCGTCGTCGAGCTCGCTCGTGATGGACAGCGCGGAGAACCGCTGCGCGACGCCGAGCTCGGCGACGAGGGTCTCCATCGTGCTCACGGCGGAGAGGACGTGGTCGAGCGGGCGTTCCTCGTGCTCGACGACGACCCCGTTGCGGTTGCGACGCCAGATGATGGGCGCTCGGCCGTACTGGTCGGAGAAGATGCGGCCCTCGTGCTCGCTCGCCTCGAGTCGGACGGTGACGCACCGGTCGACCGCGACGAGGATGGAGGGGTGCCCTGGTTCGACGACGGCGTACTCGCCGGCCACGAAGAGCTTGCCGGGCGCCTTGATCTCGATCATCGCGCTCCTTCCGTTGTCTGCTCGCCCGCCGATCCGCCGGGCTCCGAGGTGATGAGCCTCGCGCCCCGTCCGGCTCTGGCGGGGATGACGCCGATGTCGGGCTGCGCCTCGAGGATCCGAGTCGCGAGCTCGTCGACCGCGTCGGCTCGACACAGGATCTTCACGTTCGGGCCGGCGTCCATCGTCGCATAGCATTCGAGGCCGTCGCCTCTGAGGTTTGCGACGAGATCGAGCAGTTCCACGCTCGCCGGTCCCCAGTACCGGACCGGCGGCTCGGCGCCGAGCATCGTGGCGTGCATCCGCATCGCGTTCCGCTCGGCGATCGTGCCCACCGCGGTGAAGTCGGCGCGGGTGATCGCGGCGAGCATCTCCTCGAGTTCGACGGGGGTGCGTTCGACCCAGGCGGGGTAGTACGGGGAGGTGTCGACCGTGCGCCGCATGCCGTCGCGACTGGAGACCGACTTGGCCCGGGCGTCGAGGACGGTGAGGACCATGCCGAGCTCGAGTCCGGAGCGCCGGCACCGCCTCGGCGAAGGAGCTCTCGTCGTCGTGCCCGGCGTGCCAGACGGCGATCCCGTCGAAGATCGAGCGGGAGGCCGAGCCCGAGCCGCGGCGCGCGAGCCGGGAGAGGGCGCGGCGGTCGAGGTCGAGTCCGAACGCGGTCGATGCGGCGAGCGCCAGCGCAGCGAAGCCCGAGGCCGAGGAGGCGAGGCCGGCGCCCGTGGGGATCTCGTTGTGGGAGTCGACGGTGACGCGCTCGTCCCGGCCGGCGAGCGCGCGCACGAGGTCGATGAAGCGCGTGACGCGGGAGCGGGCGGTGCCCTCGAGGGGTCGTCCGCCGAGGAGCACGACGTCGTCGGGTGCGTCCGTCAGTCGCACCGTCGTCGTCGTGGGCGCTGCGTCGAGGGTCAGTGAGAGGCTTCCGGTCCACGGGAGGATGAGCGCCTCGTCCCGCTTGCCCCAGTACTTGACGAGGGCGATGTTGGGGTTGGCGAGCGCGGTCGCACTGCCCTCCTCCGAGGCGGTCGTCGCGAGCTGTTGCGGGGTCAGGGTCACGCGTAGTCCTCCGCGTCGATCGTCCAGGTGCCGAGTGCTCCGGCCTCGAGGAGGGCTTGCGAGATGCGTCGGGCTGACGCGGGGTCTGCGGCGAGGGTGATGATGCATCCGCCCTGCCCGCCGCCCGTGAGCTTCGCGCCGAGGGCGCCGTTCGCCGCGGCGACCGCGATGAGCGCGGTGATGGCGGGGTGGCCGGCGCCGAGTTCGTCGAGGACGACCTGCGCCGCGTTCATGCGGGTCCCGAGGTCGTCGCGGCGGTCCGCGGCGAGGTCGGCGACGCCCGCCACGGTCCCGCGTTCGAGCTCGGCCAGGAGCGCGCGACCACGCTCGGGGTGCAGCTCGACGAAGGCGCGGACGTCGGCGACCGCCTTCCGGGTCGACCCGCGCGCACCGGTGTCGGCCACGACGAAGCTGCCGCCGAAGCGGATCGGCGGATGCTCGACGCGGCCGGCGGTGAAGAGGATGGGCGTCGAGGCGCTCGTGGCCCGGGCGTCGAGACCGCTGGGCGTCCCGTGGGCGACGCGTTCGCCGCGCTGCACGAGCTCGAACCGGTCGGCGTCGTCGAGCGCCACGCCGTGCAGGTCGGCGACGGCGTCGACGATCGCGTTGGCGGCCGCGGCACTCGAACCGAGGCCTCGGCCGATCGGCAGCGTCCCGCGGACGACGACCTCGACACCGGCCGGTGCCGCACCGACGTGCGCGAGGGTCTCGAGGACGGTGGTCCCGAGCGGATCGGAGGCGTCGAGCGGGCCGAGCGAGATCTCGGTGTCGAGGACCGAGGCCCCGTCGATGCGTCGGGCGGTCGCCTCGACCCGGAGCGACGGGATGGGCAGGGCGACGGCTGGAGACCCGTAGACGACGGCGTGCTCGCCCAGCAGGATCGCCTTGGCGTGCGCGAAGCCGCGACCGGTCGCAGCCGTGTGCTCTGTCGTCATCTCACCATTCTGGTCCGAAAAACATGCAGCTGGCTGCACATCGGTCGTCCGGTCGCGATCCGATCCGCCACGGGGCCGGCTCGTGAGCCGTCCCGCAGCGCATCCGGGCGCTGCACGATGGGCCGTCGACGGGAGCTGCCGGAGCGCTCACGGCGTGTCCCATGCGTACCGGAAACACCCAGCCTACGCCGAACGGCCCGGTTCGGCTCGTTACGGTTGAGTGGGCGGGACGGCCCGGTTAGTATCGGAACACCTCCATTCATGCAGACGACGGCCGCCGCACCCAGCGCCCGCGTCGACACGGACCCTCCCTCCAGCGACGTAGATCCGGTCCCGTCATCTCACCGTCTCCGGGCCGTCCAGCGCCCGCATTCCGAGGGGTACCCCGTCGTGATCTCGTCTTCCGTTCCACCGCGCCCGCGCACCGCCGCACCATCGCCCCTGCCAGACCTCGTCGATCGCCAGACCGACAAGAGCGACTGCGGCGTCGGTTTCATCACCCGCAAGGACGGCGTGCAGAGCCACGACGTCATCGCACTCGGCGACACCGCCCTGTGCGCCATCCCCCACCGCGGCGGCATGTCCTCCGAGGGTGTCGGCGACGGAGCGGGCGTGCAGATCGACCTCTCGGTCGACTTCTTCAGCTCCCTCGTCGGCAAGCCGCTCGTCGCCGGGCGGTTCGGCGTCGCGAACGTCTTCCTCCCGGTCGACCACGGTCGGATCGGCGACGCCGAGGCGCTCATCGAACGCTCGCTCGGCGAGGCCGGCTTCACCGTGCTGCTCGCCCGTGCCGTGCCGACGGTCGACGCCGTCCTGCGCCCGAAGGCCGTGCAGTACCAACTGCCGATCCGGCAGTGGATCTTCGAGCCCTCGGACGACGCCTCCACGGAGGACCTCGACCAGCGCGCGCACGCGGCCCTGCTCGCGATCGAGGCGACCGCCTACACGGACCTCACCCTCGACGGCCTGTACCCGCTGTCGCTCAGCACGCGCACCCAGGTCCTCAAGGGACGCCTCAACTCCGGCGAGGTCATCCCCTACTTCGCCGACCTGGCCGACCCCCTGCACCGGGTCAGGACCCTCGCCTTCCACACCCGGTTCTCGACGAACACCGCTCCCCACCCGTCGATGGCGCAGCCCTTCCGCCTCATGGCGCACAACGGCGAGCTCAACACCGACCGCAAGAACCGTCTGTCCGAGACGGCGCTGGCTGCATCGCGAGGCCGGAAGATCATCCGGGCCAGGGGCCAGTCGGACAGCTCGCGCCTCGACCAGACGCTGCACAGCCGCGTGGTCGAGGACGGACTCGAACTGCTCGAGGCGGTCGTGTCCGTCATGCCCCCGGCCTGGGAGAACGATCGCACCCTGAGCCGCGAGGTTCGGGCGATGCTCGAGTACTTCTCGCTCGTCGAGGAGAAGAACGACGGCCCGGCCGCGCTCATCTTCAACGACGGCACGACCGTCGGCGCCCGGCTCGACCGGCTCGGCCTGCGCCCGCTGCGCAGCGTCGAGACGGCCGACTACCTCTGCGTCACCTCCGAGGCCGGGCAGCTGCCGTTCCCGGACGACGAGGTGGTCCACCGCGGTCGCATCGAGGCCGGCGGCATGCTCGCCTACGACCACCGCACGGGCACGCGCCTCCGCACGGGCGAGGCGCTCGAGCTCCTCGCGGCGCGCAAGGACTACCCGGCGATGCTCGCCGCATCGGCCACCGACCTCGACGCGCTCGAGGACCGGGGCGTCCCGGTGTCGGCACCGACGGCCTCGGCGGACGACGCGTTCGCCTACCGCGGTGGGCTGAGCCAGGTGCAGCGCTACGTCGCGTACTCCCTCAACCAGGAGAGCTTCCGGTTCATGACGGACCCGATGCTCGCCTCGGGCAAGGAGCGGATCTCGGCGATGGGCTACGGCAACGCCATCAACGCCCTGTCCGACCAGGAGGGCGGCCTGGCGAAGTACTTCTCCCAGCGCTTCGCCCAGGTGACCAACCCGCCGCTCGACAGCATCCGTGAGGCGGACGGCATGACCCTCCGGGTCGCGCTCGGCCCGAAGCCCGGCAGCGGCACGGTCGGCACGAAGCAGCTCGTCCTCCGATCCCCCATCATCAGCGAGGACGAACTGCGGCGCCTCAGCGCTCAGCACGAGTCGCCGGCCGCGTGGTTCGACATCCTCTACCGGCCCGAGGTGGACGCGCAGGCGAACGCCGACGCGCTCGAGGCCGCCGTCGAGCGTGTGGCCGCGGCGGTCGCCGGGTTCGCCGCAGAGAACGGCGGCATCGCGATCCTCAGCGACCGCGGCGTCCACGCGGAGGGTGCCGCCCTGCCGCTCATCCTCGTCGTGGCGGCCGTCAACCAGCGACTCATCGACGACGGCCTCCGGCTCCGCGTGTCGCTCGTGGTCGACAGCGGCCAGCTGCCGTCCTCGCACCACGTCGCCTCCGCCCTCGGCTTCGGTGCGTCGGCGGTCCACCCGCTCGCGGTCCGCCTCCGCGCCGAGCAGCAGCACCCCGACGAGGTGGAAGCAGCGTTCCGCCGGTTCGCCTACGCCGCCGAGAAGTCGCTCCTGAAGACCATGGGCCGGGTCGGCCTCTGCACCGTCGAGAGCTACATCGGCGGCGAGTTCTTCGAGCCGAACTACCTCGACACGAGCGACCCCGTGCTCGCGCGCGCCTTCCCGCACCTCCGCGCCCCCGTCGGCGGCGTCGGCTTCGCCGGGATCGCCCGGACGGCGAGCGCCTGGCACCAGCGCGCCCTGACGACGTCGAGCGACGCGGACGTCCCGCTCCTCGGCCTGTTCAAGGAACGCGCCGAGGGCGCCGGCCACTCCTACGGGACGACCGCGGTCCGCGGCTTCGTCGACCTCACCGAGGAGCCCGTGCAGCTGCCGCGAGCGGACACCACGGCCGTCGACCGCGACGGCGGCACGCTCGGCGACGACCCGCTGCGCCTCCACACCATCGGGAACCTGGAGGACGCGTTCGGGATCGACGACGACGCCTACCAGCACACCTCCTTCGACGCCCTCGACGACGACGAGATCGACGCCTTCACCATCACGCCCGGCTACCGCTCCTTCGTCCAGTCGATGACGACCGAGCGGCGCCGTCGCCCGGCGGCCCTCCGCGACGTGCTCGTGCTGCCGGAGGACATCACCCGACTGACCACCCCGGAGGAGTTCGCGCGCGAGCTCGACCGGCTCGGCCCCGTCGGCAACTCCTCGATCGTCGTCCGCGGCCTGCGTGCGACGCGGACCGAGCAGGGGCGGCACCGGCTGCAGCTCACGGGACCGCTCGCGGGCGACCTCACGCGGGTCTCGGCGCTCGGCGAGTACTACGTCCACCGCTTCGGCGGCGAGGTGACGGGGCACTGGATCTCCGGTGGCGACCTCATCGTGGAGGCGACGGGGTCCGCCGACGACTACTTCTCGATGCTCGTCGAGGGTGCCGAGAGCATCTCGACCGACCTCGTCCAGCCGGCGAGCGAGATCACCCGATCCCTCGCGTCCGGGGCGATGAGCCACGGCGCCCTCGTGGCGACCGCGCACGAGGCGGTCGCGCACGGCACCAACATGGTCGGCGGGATGTCGAACAGTGGCGAGGGCGGCGAACACCTGTCCCGCTACGGCACCATCCGCGGCTCGCGCATCAAGCAGTTCGCCTCCGGGCGCTTCGGTGTCTGGGCCGGTTACCTCGCCGACCCGATGCTGCAGGAGCTCGAGATCAAGATCGGCCAGGGTGCCAAGCCCGGCGAGGGCGGTCAGCTCCCGGCTCCCAAGGTGACGGTGGACATCGCCGCTGCCCGGGGTGGCACGCCCGGCATCGAGCTCGTCTCGCCGCCGCCGCACCACGACACCTACTCGATCGAGGACCTCGCGCAGCTCATCCACGACTGCAAGGCGGCACGGGTCCGCGTCGTCGTCAAGCTCGTCTCCTCCGAGGGCATCGGCACGATCGCCGTCGGCGTCGCCAAGGCCGGTGCCGACGTCATCAACGTGGCCGGCAACACCGGTGGGACCGGCGCAGCCGCCGTGACGAGCCTCAAGTACGCCGGACGCAGCGCCGAGATCGGCATCGCCGAGGTCCACCAGGCCCTCAGCGCGAACGGTCTGCGGTCGAAGGTCACCCTGCGCTGCTCCGGCGCGCACCAGACCGGTCGCGACGTCGTCATCTCCGCCCTGCTCGGCGGCGACAGCTTCGAGTTCGGGACCACCGCGCTCATGATGCTCAAGTGCGTCATGGCGAAGAACTGCAACGTGAAGTGCCCGGCTGGTCTCACGACCAACCCGGAGACCTTCGACGGCGACCCGCGTGCGCTCGCGCAGTACCTCCTGAACATCGCGCACGACGTCCGCGAGCGGCTCGCCATCCTCGGCCTCCGCTCGCTCCGCGAAGCCCGCGGTCGCACCGACCTCCTCCACCTCGTCGACCACCCGGCGGCCGTCGCGGACCTCGACCTGCGTGCCATGCTCGCGGTCGTCCCCGAGGTCGTCGTCACCGACCCGGTGTACCTGGAGAAGGACTTCACGCTCGACGACGCCCTCATCGAGCGGGTACGGGCAGGACTCTTCGACGACGGCCGGACGACGCTCGACCTGGGCGCCGAGGACGCCGACGGCGGGATCCGACTCGGCAACCGCTGGCGTTCCGTGGGCGGGCAGCTCGCGATCGACCTCGAGCGCATCCTCAACCACGAGCTCGACGACGACCAGGCGGCGGCGATCCCCTCCGTCGTCACCGACGACCGCGGCCACCGTTCGCTCGCCGCCGACACCGTGACCATCCGCACCGAGCACTCCGCGGGGCAGTCGTACGCGGCGTTCTGCGTCGACGGCCTGCACTGGCGACACACCGGCACCTGCAACGACGGCGTCGGGAAGAGCGCATCCGGCGGCACCATCGCGATCCTCTCCCCCGGCGGCGGCAGCTCGGAGGACGGCGGCAACGTCCTCATCGGCAACTTCGCGCTCTTCGGGGCGACCGGTGGCCGCACCTTCGTCCAGGGCGAGGCCGGCGACCGCTTCGCCGTCCGCAACTCGGGCGCCACCGCGGTCGTCGAGGGCGTCGGCGACTACGCCTGCGAGTACATGACCAACGGCGCCGTGCTGAACCTCGGCGGCTTCGGGATCGGCTTCGGCAACGGGATGAGCGGTGGCTTCGTCTACCAGTACGACCCGCGGGGCGAACTGCCGAGCAAGGTCAGCGCGGACTCCCTCCTCCTCGGATCGATCACCGAGGGCGAGCAGGCGGCGTTCCACGAGGCCGCCGTGCTCCTGCTGCTGGAGTGGCACGTCGAGGCGACCGGCTCGCCGCTCGCCTCCCGGTTGCTCGCCGACTGGGACACGGCCAGGCACCAGTTCGTGTTCGGCATGCCGCGCGCGCTGCTCCTCTACCAGGACAGCGACGCGATCCTCGCGGCCAAGAGCCGGAAGGAACTCCTCGACGAGCTCGGCGCGGCCCTCGCGGCACAGCAGCTGCGCACCTTCAAGCTCGACTACCGCGACCGCCGGCCGGTCCGCGGCGGTCGCGCCCCCGGACTCGGCGAGCCCGCGGCCGACCCGCAGGACGTCTACGCGCTCCTCACGAGCTACACGGTGCTGAAGCTCGCCCAGGAGGTCGCGATGTCCCGCACGCCCGGCGTCGACGACCCGTCGCACCCGCTCGTGCAGGCGAGTGTCCGCACGCTCATCCTCACCGAGGACTTCTTCGTCATGCAGCGGGTGCAGCGGGCGGCTCGAGAGCTGCTCGAACGGTACGACGACGAGGCGCTGGCCGCCATGATCGCCGCGAAGCGCCTCCACGACTACACGGAGGCCCTGCGCCTGCGGAACGTGCTGTCGATCGACCACCCGGGCACCACGGGGTGGATCATGCACCAGCACGCCAAGAACCGGGCCCGATCCGCAGCGACCGGTGGCACCGAAGCACTCCTTGCATCGGCCGCTCTGGCCGAACTGACCCTGGCGGGTTCCCGATGAACGCGCCCGAACTGGAGGGGACGATGACCTCGACCCAGGCCCCGGCGGCCACCAGCACACCGAGCCCGGTGCTCTTCGAGGCGCTCGCCGCGCTCGGCAGCAGCGCAGACGACCCGTTCATCCCGGCTGACGCGCCCTTCAGCCCCGAGCAGCGGGTCTGGCTCGCCGGATTCCTGGCGGGGGTCCGCTCCAGCGCGATCGATGTCACCGACGCCGGTGGCCGCACGCCGCAGCTCGCCCTGCACGTGCTCGTCGGCACGCAGACGGGCACCGCGGAGGCCATCGCAGAAGATCTCGGCCGAGCCGCCTCCGGCTACGGTGTGGCGGTGACGACGATCGGACTCGACGACGTCGAGGTGGACCGGCTCCCGGCGATGGGACACGTCGTCGTCATCACCTCCACCTACGGCGAAGGTGAGATGCCCGACAACGCCGAACTGTTCTGGGAGACGCTCCAAGCGAGCACCGCACCACGCCTCGACGGCCTGAAGTTCTCCGTGCTCGCGCTCGGCGACTCCGGATACGACGGGTTCTGCCAGGCGGGCAAACTCATCGACACGCGCCTGGAGCAGCTCGGCGCGGAACGCATCCTCGCCCGCGTGGACTGCGACGTCGACTACGAGGAGCCCGCCGCGGCGTGGACCACGCAGGCCCTGTCGCTCTTCGGCGCCCTCGCCCCGACGGACGCCGATGCCGCATCCGCTCCCGCGCCGGCCGCCAAACCGGCGAAGAAGCCCGGCCGCACGCGTTCACCGTGGACCCGCAAGACGCCGTACGGCGCGACCCTCGCCGTCAACCGCGTCCTCTCCGGGCCGGCCTCGTCGAAGGAGATCCGGCACTACGAGTTCGACCTTGGCGACAGCGGCATCGAGTACGCGGCCGGCGACGCCCTCGGCGTCATGCCGAGCAACGACCCGGCGCTCGTCGACGCCATCATCGCCGAACTGGACGCGACCGCGGACGAGTCGGTCGACGGCTCGACCCTGGCGGACCGGCTCACCCACGGGTTCGAGATCCGGACCCCTTCGAAGGACCTCGTGGCCGAGCTCGCCGACCGCGCGCCCGACTCGGAACTCGCCGGCATCCTGGCGCTCGCCCAGGCGGAGACGCTCGACTCCTGGCTGCGCGAACGGGACATCCTGGACCTCCTGCGCTCCACGTCCGTGCGGTTCGACGCCGAGTCGCTGCTCGACGTCCTGCGTCCCCTCCAGCACCGCGCCTACTCGATCTCGTCCAGCCCGCTGGCTGCCGACGGGCGGGTGCACCTCACCGTGGCGAGCGTCCGCTACGCCGTCGGTGACCGGGCCCACGGGGGCGTCGCGTCGACGCACCTCGCCGACCGGGTCGCCGAGGGCGGGACGAGCGGGATCTTCGTCTCGGCCAACGCCGGCTTCCGGGTGCCGTCGGACGACGATGCGCCGCTCATCATGGTCGGCCCGGGAACCGGGATCGCGCCGTTCCGCTCGTTCCTGCAAGAGCGCCGCGAGCGCGGGGCCACCGGTCGGAACTGGCTGTTCTTCGGCGACCAGCACCGGGCGCACGACTTCATCTACGAGGACGAACTGGGTGAGCTGCTCACCGGAGGGGTGCTCGACCGCCTCGACCTCGCGTTCTCCCGCGATCAGCGCGAGAAGGTGTACGTCCAGACGCGGATGCGCGAGAACGGCAAGGAGCTCTACGCCTGGCTGGAGGAGGGCGGCCACTTCGCCGTGTGCGGTGACGCCTCACGGATGGCGAAGGACGTCGACCAGGCGTTGCACGAGCTCATCGCCGAGCACGGCGGGCGTTCGACGGAGGCCGCGGCCGAGTACGTGCACACGCTGAAGCGCGAGAAGCGCTACATCCGCGACGTGTACTGAGGCGCTCCGGGTCGAGCGGGCCCTCGACAGGCTCAGGGACCGGTCATCGGTCCCTGAGCCCAGCCCTCGGTCCCTGAGGCCCCACGCGGTCCCTGAGCTTGTCGAAGGGCGGTCAGGCGTTCTCGGCGCCGAGCAGCGCTGCGGCGGCACGTGCCTCGTACACGACGTCGTCGAGGTCGTCGCCCGCGACGTTGACGTGGCCGACCTTGCGCCCGGGGCGCGGGTCCTTCCCGTAGTTGTGCACCTTCGCCAGCGGGTGCGCACCGAGGACCTGCGGGTAGCGGTCGTCGAGCGTCCCCTCGGCAGGCCCGCCGAGCACGTTCACCATGACGGTCCAATCGCGGTGGCAGCCCGTCGAGCCGAGGGGCAGGTCGAGGACGGCGCGCAGGTGCTGCTCGAACTGGCTCGTGACGCTGCCGTCCTGCGTCCAGTGCCCGCTGTTGTGCGGACGCATGGCGAGTTCGTTGATGAGCAGGCGGTCGTCGTCGGTCTCGAAGAGTTCGACGGCCAGGACGCCCGTCACCCCGAGCGCGGTCGCGACGGTCACGGCGATCTCCTCCGCGGTGTCGGCGAGCCGACCAGCCGAGCCGGGCGCCGGAGCGATGACCTCGCTGCACACCCCACCGAGCTGCACGGTCTCGACGACGCGCCACGGCACCACCTCGCCGGACGGGCGCCGGGCGACGAGCTGGGCGAGCTCGCGCCGGAACGACACCAGCTCCTCGACGAGCAGTGCTCCGCCGTTGGCGTCCTCGGAGAGCGCCGTGAACCAGTCGTCGACCTCGTTCGGTCCGTGGACGACACGGACGCCCTTGCCGTCGTAGCCACCACGTGGCGTCTTCACGACGCCCTTCCCGCCGTGCTCGGCGAGGAAGGCGGCGAGCTCCTCCTGATCGTGCACGCGCGCCCAGTCGGGCACCGGCAGTCCGAGCTCCGTCAGGCGTTCGCGCATGAGCAGCTTGTCCTGGGCGACGGCGAGCGCGTCCGGTCCCGGGTGCACCTGCACACCGGCGTCGACGAGTGCCCGCAGGACGTGCTGCGGCACGTGCTCGTGGTCGAAGGTGATGACGTCGACCGTCTCGGCGAAGGCGAGCACCGTGTCGGCGTCGCGGTAGTCGCCCACCTCGACGGTGGCGAGCCGGGCGGACATGCCCTCCTGCTCGGCGAGCACCCGGATGTCGAGTCCGAGGTTCACGGCCGCGGGCACCATCATCCTGGCCAGCTGACCGCCGCCGATCACTCCGACGCGAATGCTCATGGGTTCACTCCAGCTCTCCGGCGACCGGCCGGCGGGTCTCGTTTCGGCAGGCGGGACGGGCGGATCCGGAGGCGGATCGGCGGGTGCCCCGACTCGAACATCGTACCGGCCGGGCGCGCCCCGCACCGGTCAGCGTCGGACCGGTGGCTGCTGCGTCGGAGGTCGGTGCTGCCGGGTAGGGCGCGGCGATGCTCTGGTTCTCCGCGACGAGCTCGTGCAGGGCGTTCTGGACGAGGACCGCGCCGGGCACGTCCCGCAGGACGACCGGCACCTCGCCACCGCTCGTCACCCGGACGTTGCCGCTCCCGAAGGCGCTCTGCACCCAGCTCTTGTGCACCGTGATGCCGTAGCCGCGGGCGTGGTAGAGCTCCTGGCGCGTCCGCACGAAGAACCCGCGACGGACGATCAGTCGCCGGGTCGTGATCACGTAGCGGACCGACAGCCAGGCGATGAACGGCAGGACGCAGGCGACCAGCACGATCACCCCGCCGCCGATGAGGACGGCCCAGTTCTGCCACTCGAGGTCGAACGAGCCGAAGAAGTACGCACCGGCGCCGCTCACCGCGATGAGCAGGAGGGCGGGGAGCAGGAGCCGCCGGGCATGCGGACGCAGGCGTGCGACCACACGTTCGGTCGCCGCCGCGGGAGGAGCCGGCCTGCCCGGCCCCGTCATACCGGGATCAGCCATACTCCCATTCTTAGCAGTCGCGGCAACCCGCCGCCTGCTCCCACCCCGCCCGTCGGCGATCCCGAACATCCGTGCATCGGCCGCCCGGCTAGCATGAAGGCGTGAAACCGGCCGACAGCACCGCACCGACGGCGCAGCACCCCGGCGTGGTCGGGTCGTTCCTCGAGGGGATCGGCATCCTCTTCGGCGGGTTCCGCCTCTGGGGCACCTCGCCGAAGCGCATGCTGCTCGGCATGGTCCCCGCCGCGATCGTGGGCGTCGTGTTCATCGCGTTGCTCGTCCTCCTCGGCGTCAACGCCGCCACGATCGTCGACTGGGCGACACCGTTCGCCGACACCTGGGACGAGCCGTACCGCTCGTCCATCCGGGTGGCCGCCGCGGTGGCGTTGGTGGCCGTCGCCGTCGTGGTGATGCTGTACGCCTACGCCGCAGCGACGCTCCTCGTCGGCGACCCCTTCTACGAGCGGATCTGGGCCGACGTCGAACGCACCCTCGGCGACGCTCCTCCGGAGTCGGGTGAGTCCGCCTGGCGCGGACTCCTCACCGGTGTCACCCGGGCACTCGGCCTGCTCCTGCTCACCATCCCGACGGCGGCCGTCCTCTTCCTCCTCGGCTTCGTCCCGGTGATCGGCCAGACGGTGGTCCCGGTGCTCGGGCTCGCCGTGAGCGGTTGGTTCCTCGCCCTCGAACTGACGGGCTACGCGTTCGACGCGAGGGGGTTGTCGTTGCGCGACCGCCGCCAGGTCCTCGCCAGGAGACGCGCCCGCACCCTGGGCTTCGGGATGACGGTCGCGGTCCTCTTCCTCGTGCCGGTCCTGTCCGTGCTGGTCATGCCGGCAGCCGTCTCCGGCGCGACGGTGCTCGCACGCCGGTCCCTCAGCGAACAGGCGGGAACGCTCAGCGCACGTGCGTGACGTCGCCGGCCGCCACCGCGACCGGCGCACCACCGTCGGTCGGTCGGACGACGAGCCGCCCGTCCGCGTCGATCCGCTCGGCCGTGCCGGTCAGGACGTCGCCGCCGGGGAGCTCCACCCGCACCGAGCTGTCCAACGTCACGCATCGCTCGGTGACCGCCGCTCGGAGCCCACTGGCCTCGGCGTCACCGGACGCGGCCAGGTAGGCGTCGTACAGGGCGCCGAACGCACGCAGGTAGCCGACGAGGACGGTGTCCGGGTCAGGATCGGCGAGCCCGGCGAGCGCGAGCGAGGTGGACCGGTCGGTCGGCAGTTCCTCGGCACGCTGACGGAGGTTGACACCGGTCCCGAGGATCACCGCGTCCCCGCTCGGCAGCAGCTCGGCGAGGATGCCGGACACCTTCCGACCGCCGATGAGCACGTCGTTCGGCCACTTCACGTCGGCGGGCACCCCGAGCTCCCGGAGCGATTCCGCGAGCGCCGCACCCGCGAGGAGCGGGAGCCAGCCGTAGGCCTGCAGCGGGAGCGGATCACCCGACGGAGTGACCGGCCGGAGCAGGACCGAGACGGCGAGTGACGTGCCGGGTGGCACCGTCCACACGCGACCGAGGCGGCCTCGTCCCCCGCGCTGGTCGTCGGTGAGGACCACCGAGCGGTCGGGCCACGCGTCGCCGCCGTCCTCGCGCACGCGTCGGGCGAGTTCGTCGTTGGTGGAGCCGGCGTGGGCGAGGATCTCGAGGCGTGGCACGAGGGCGGCGGTGAGGGGCAGATCCATGGCACAACCCTACTGAGGCCGGTCGTCGGCGCCTGCGTCGCCCGCCGGCACGCTTGGACGATGCCGACAACGGATCGGCGCGCCGCTTGTACCCGATCGTCAACGGGTCGGCCGGGGGACCACCGGGTAAGGTGAAAGCGTGACCGACGAAACCACCTCCGGCCCTGACCTGTACACGACGGCCGGGAAGCTCGCCGACCTCAAGAACCGCTATCACGAGGCCGTGACGGCGAGCGGCGAAGCCGCCATCGAGAAGCAGCACAAGAAGGGCAAGCTCACCGCGCGGGAGCGCATCGAGCAGCTGCTCGACCACGGCAGCTTCGTCGAACTCGACGAGTTCGTGCGGCACCGCACGACCGCCTTCGGCATGGACCGCTCACGGCCGTACGGCGATGCCGTCGTCACCGGCACCGGCACCATCCACGGCCGCCAGGTCGCCGTGTACTCGCAGGACTTCACCATCTTCGGCGGTTCGCTCGGCGAGGTCGCCGGCGACAAGATCATCAAGATCATGGACCTCGCGTTGAAGACGGGCGTCCCGATCATCGGCATGCTCGACTCCGGCGGCGCGCGCATCCAGGAGGGCGTCGTCGCGCTCGGCAAGTACGGCGAGATCTTCCGACGCAACACGCAGGCCTCCGGGGTCATCCCGCAGATCTCCATCATCATGGGTCCGGCGGCCGGCGGCGCCGTCTACTCCCCCGCGCTCACCGACTTCGTCATCATGGTCGACAAGACGAGCCAGATGTTCGTCACGGGCCCCGACGTGATCAAGACCGTCACGGGCGAGGACGTCGGCATGGAGGAGCTGGGCGGCGGGTACACGCACAACACCCGCTCGGGCGTCGCCCACTACCTCGCGAGCGACGAGCCGGACGCCCTCGACTACGCCCGCACCCTCGTCGGCTTCCTGCCCGACAACAACCTGTCCGAGGCCACGGTCTTCGACGTCGAGGTGGAGCTCGAGACGACGGACGAGGACCGCCGACTCAACACCCTCATCCCCGACTCGCCGAACCAGCCCTACGACGTGAAGACCGTCATCGAGCACGTCGTCGACGACGCCGACTTCCTCGAGGTCCAGCCGCTCTTCGCCCCGAACATCGTCATCGGTTTCGCGCGCGTCGAGGGACGGTCGGTCGGCGTCATCGCCAACCAGCCCTCCCAGATGGCCGGGACGCTCAACATCGAAGCGGGCGAGAAGGCGAGTCGGTTCGTCCGGTTCTGCGACGCGTTCAGCATCCCGATCCTCACCCTGGTCGACGTCCCCGGCTACCTGCCCGGCACCGACCAGGAGTGGACCGGCGTCATCCGCCGCGGCGCGAAGCTCCTCTACGCCTACGCCGAGGCCACGGTGCCCCTGGTGACCGTCATCCTGCGGAAGGCCTACGGCGGCGCCTACATCGTCATGGGCTCGAAGCAGCTCGGGGCCGACATCAACCTCGCCTGGCCCACGGCCGAGATCGCGGTCATGGGTGGGCAGGGTGCCGTCAACATCCTGTACCGCGGCGAGATCAAGCGGGCCGAGGAGGCCGGCGAGGACGTCGCCGCCGTGCGCACGCGCCTCGCGAACGAGTACACCTACAACGTGGCGAGCCCGTTCCTGGCCGCCGAGCGCGGCGAGCTGGACGGCGTCATCGAGCCGGCTGCCACGCGGGTCTCGGTCATCAAGGCGCTCCGCGCACTCCGGACGAAGCGTGCGAGCCTGCCCGCCAAGAAGCACGGGAACATCCCGCTGTGAGCACCGGCACCGAGCCGAGCACGACCGAGCCGTCGTCGATCGATCTCCGGATCGAGCGCGGTACCCCGACCGACGAGGAGCTCGCGGCACTCACCGCGGTGCTGAGCGTGGCGATCGCCGAACAGGCGCTGCGCGACGCCGACACCGCCCCGGCACCTCGCGTCCCGTCGACGTGGGAGCGGACGAGGCGGAACCTCCGCACGGGGATCACCGTGGGCCCAGGACACTGGCGCGCGTTCACGGGCTGAGCCGTCTCGACGGAGGACTCACGCCGGTTGCCCCTCGCGGCGCGCGGTGCTGTCCCCCATTCGTGTCCTCCATAGTGCCGACTGTTGGGGGTACCCCTGATGGAGGATCATCATTCTCGAAAGTTGCGTCTCATCGAGACCACTTCACCAGCTCCTGCTCCATCTAGGGTAAGCGGGCAGGAGTTCGGGGGCGGGTCAGAGCGGTATTCGGGTTACCGCTCTGACCCACGAACGTCACGGAGGGCCAGCATCGGGTGCTGGCCCTCCTTTCGTTCGTCCAGGACCAGGCACGTCGACAGGCTCAGTCGACCGGGAGCGGTTCGCTCGGATGCGTCCGGCTCATGCGCTCGTCGAAGGGCGCACGAGGAACCTCCCGCTCCGGTGACCCTCTCCCGGTCCCTGAGCAACCCCCTCCGGTCCCTGAGCAACCCCCTCCGGTCCCTGAGCTTGTCGAAGGGCACACGAAGAAGCATCCACAACCGGTGACGCCCCACCGGTCCCTGAGCAACCCCCGCCGGTCCCCGAGCCTGTCGAAGGGCACACGAGGAACCTCCCGCTCCGGTGATCCTCTTCCGGTCCCTGAGCAACCTTCTCCGGTCCCTGAGCTTGTCGAAGGGCCCACGAGCAACTTCCACAACCAACTCGACTCGGCATCTGGAATGTCAGTGGTTCATGGTGGACTCGTTCCATGACCGAGACCACCCTCACCGCGATCCGCGCGAGCGACGAGCACGCCGCGCGCCTCGCGGAGTTCTCGGACCACTACGCGGACATCCAGCGGCGGCGTGCTGCTCTGGACGCCGAGGAGGCCCGGCTCCTCGCCCGCTCTGCCGCCTACGCGGACGCCTTCGCAGACGTCACGGTTCCGGCGATCTTCCCGCCTGCCGAGCGGCAGGCGCTCTCCCGCCGGTCGACCTGCGCAGCCCTCGCGATGGCGACGCGCACGCCCGAGCAGACGGTCCAGCGGGCGACGAACGACGCCGAGCGGCTCGTGAACGACGCACCCGCCGTGCTCGCGTCCCTCGAGGCCGGCCGCATCTCAGCGCGGCACGCGCAGACGATCATCGACCAACTCAGTGACGTGCCGACCGCGGGGCGGGCGGTGTTCCTCGCTGAGGTCCTGGCGGTTGCGGAAGAGTCCACCAACGCGAACCTCCGCAGGCGCGCCCGCGTCCTGCGCGAGCGCCTTCACCCCGAGTCCATTACGGCACGCGCCCGGCGGTCCGAGGCGGACCGCCGGGTGGAGTTCGAGCCGGCAGCGGACGGCATGGCGTGGGTACACCTGTTCACCACCGCGCCCATCGCGCAAGGCCTCGTCGGAGCGGGTCGAAGCGGCTGCCGCGGAGTCACGCAAGGCCGGTGACACCCGCACGTGCGCCCAACTGCAGGCCGACGCCCTCGCGGCGCTCGCGCTCACCGGCGTCACGCCTGACGACGTGGCGTCGAGCCCAGTGCTCCCGCACCCCATCGAGGTCCAGGAACACATCAAGCCGACCGTGCAGATCACCGTCCCGGCGCTCAGTATGGCCGGCGTCAGCGACGCACCGGCCATGCTCGACGGGTACGGCCCCATCGACCCGGAGACCGCCGCACGCATCGCGGTGAACGCACCCAGCTTCACCCGGATCCTCGTCCAGCCAGAGACGGGTGCGGTGCTCTCCGTCGGGCGCAGCCAGTACCGGGTCCCGGCCGACCTGCAACGCGCGGTCCGCCTCCGGGACGGCACCTGTCGGGCACCAGGCTGCGGGAGACGGGCCAGGGCTTGCGATCTCGATCATTCGGTCGCGTGGGAGGACGGCGGCACGACGGATGTCGGCAATCTCGCCTGCCTCTGCCGACATCACCACCGGATGAAGCATCTGCCCGG
Organism: Plantibacter sp.; assembly: GCF_059073635.1. Taxonomy (NCBI): domain Bacteria; kingdom Bacillati; phylum Actinomycetota; class Actinomycetes; order Micrococcales; family Microbacteriaceae; genus Plantibacter; species Plantibacter sp. The sequence goes on from NZ_JCACOF010000010.1 coordinate 400,643, forward strand.
GTGGAACCTCGACCACGGGCCCGGCGGGGTGCTCGAGTGGACGACACCCGACGGGAAGCGCCATCGGACGGAACCGGACCCCGCGCCGTTCTGACCGCTGCCTGTCCCTGAGCTGCGTCGCACTGAGCTTGTCGACGTGTCGAAGGGGTTCCTCGTGGGCACTTCGACAGGCTCAGTGACCGGGAGAGGTTCACCGGGAACGATTCGGTCCCTGAGCCTGTCGAAGGGCACTCAGGTCGCGCCGGTTCTGTGGACGGCGGCGGTCCACCCGGAGTAGCTCCGGTCCCTGAGCAATGCCGCACTGAGCCTGTCGAAGGGTGTTGCACCGTCGAAGCGGTTCAGTCCTCGTCGGACACGCCGACCGCACCCACGCCGGCACGGGAGCCGTCGCGCGGGATCTCGAGCCAGACGTCGAGTTCCTCGTCGTCGTCGTCCGGACCCGCAGCGACGCCCGGTTCGCGCTGCACCGCGCGCAGGCCGACCACGGTCACCGCGACGCGCTCGTCGTCCGGGACGCTCCGCACGATGAGGCGGGTGGCGTGCGAGGCGGCGAGCGTTTCGGCGATCTGCTCGTGGATCGCGTCGAGGACGCCGGCGTCCAGCTCCTCGAGGCCACCTTCGTCCAGCATGTTCACGATCGCTCCGCGCCGCCGGGCCGCGAGCACCTCGGACCGGACCGGGTCGCTCAGGAGGTGACGCCCGCGGATCTCGTCGCGGAGACTGGCCTCCAGCGTGCGGCACTCCGTGCGATCGGCCACGGAGAGCCTGCCGCCGTTGGCGATGATCGTGCGGAGCATCGGGGTCGCCAGGCGGCCCGTCTGACTGAGGCGTCGCCGCCGCTCGTGCACGTGCGCGTACTGCGCCGCCTGCCAGTCCGAGGTCGCATGCTCCGCCTGCGTGAGGCGCTCGGCGTCATGCTGCGCCCCGGCGATCGATCGGGTGAGCACACTCGCGAGGACGACCCAGATGAGGCTGCCCGTGACACCCATCCCGAGCGCCAGTCCCGGACCCGCCCAGAGGAGCGACTGGACCGTGAGGAAGACGATCCCGATGTAGGCGACCGCCTCCCGCTGCCGGACCACGGTGATCGTCATCAGTGTCCCGATCGACGCGACGTGCCAGGTGGCGTACCCGTTGTTCCGCGTGGGGTCGAGCTGGCTGGTCACGAGCAACGGGACGATGATCGCGGTCGCGAGGTTGATGCTCGCGAGCCACGACGGCATGCGCGTCGTGCCCATCGGCCAGAGACTCAGGACGCTCGCGACGGCGTAGACGAGCATCGCGATGAGGACCGGGACGACGTCGCGGGGTGTCTCGAGCGTCAGCGCCGCACGAAGCAGGTGGTACGCCGAGAACAGGGCGGCGAGGATGACGAGGGCGTACCGCGGTGCCGGGGTCACGAGCCGTGCTCCGGTGACCACTCGATGCGGATCACGGCACCCTCACCCGGACGGGAGATCACCGTCGAGCGTCCGCCGACCGCGGCGACGCGCTCGACGATCGAGACCTTCAGCCCGAGCCGCTCCTCGGCGACCTGCTCGGGGCAGAACCCGACGCCGTCGTCGCCGACGATGACGCAGACGCCGCCGGAGACGGTGCCCTCGATCGACAGGCTCCGTGCCGCTCCCGAACCCGCGTGCTCGACGCTGTTGACCATCGCCTGCACCGTCGCCCAGTAGACCGCGTTGGCGACGGTGACGGGCAGCACCCGGCCGGAGGCCCCCTCGACCGTGACGGAGAACGGTTCACCGAGCATCGACGCGGCCGCACGCAGCCGTTCGATGAGCTCGGCGAGCCCGGTGACCTCGTCCTCGTTCGTCATCGGCGCTCCGACGCCCTCGAGTTGCTCGATCGCGACCCGCGCCATCATGACGGCGAGCGCCTCCGACTTCGGGGTCAGCGCCCGATCCGCGGCGAGCAGGGACGCGAGGACGCTGTCGTGGACGATCGAGTCGACCTCCACGCGCTCCACCTCCGTGGCGTGCTGCTTGACGGCCGCGTCGTAGGTGGCGAGGGCGGCCGCCCTCGCGGTGTCGACCCGACCGGCCAGCACGCGGAACAGCCCGACGAGCACGACGATGAGCCCACCGATGATCGTCGCGTAGGACGCGTCGAGCGCCCCGATCTCGAAGGACGCGGGCGCGAAGTCCGCGTCGATCACGCGGTTGACCCCGTACATGACCGAGGTCACCACGAGGTACACGATGGCACCCCGCAACTGCAGCGGGATGCAGGCGAACGCGACGGCGATCGTGCAGAGGTACCAGATCCACGGTTCCTGGTTGATGTCCGCCGACGCCTGCGCGTTCACCGCGGGCCAGATGAGGAGGGCCACGAAGAACACGGCGGCGAAGACGCCGGAGGCGATGCGGTGGTGCCACAGGAAGAAGCAGCAGATGATGGCGCCGAACATCGTCCCGAAGACGAGGGAGACGTAGACCACGCCGAACCAGCCGGTGATCTGGACACCCTGCCCGAGCGTGGTGAACGCGGTCTGCAGTCCGAAGACGAGTCCGATGATCGCGACCGAACGGCCGAGGAGGCGTTCGAAGTTCGCGGTGTTCAGCATCCGGCGCTGAACCTGGGCATCTTTCGTGGTCGCGGGGATCGCGGGATGCCTGGTCGGTGCCCGGAAGCTAGGAGACATCCGTCCCGCCTTGATCGAGGCCGGGGAGGATCCCGTCCTCGACCGCTCGGCGGAGCAGGTCGACCTTCGTCGGTGCCGGGCGACCCACCTCGACGTACTTCACCCGGATGCGGTCGATGTGTTCGCGGGCCGTGGAGTAGGCGATGCCGAGCTGCATGGCGACGGTCTTCAGCGGCAGGCCGGACGCGTAGAGGTGCAGGACGTCGCGCTCACGACGGCCCAGCTGCGCCCGGGCGAAGTCGCTGTCGGCGTCGATCGCGCTCGCCCACTCGATGTTGTTCAGGGCCTCGCCACGGGCCACCGTGCCGATGGCGGCGATGACCGTGTCCGTCGGTGACGACTTGGGGATGACCCCGGACGCTCCGGCGGCCAGCGCCTCGCGCACCAGTGCGACCCGATCCGCGATGGAGTGGATGAGGACGTGCGCCCCCACGGCCTGCACCGCCTGGATGTTCGAGGTCGGCGTGCTGCCGTCGGAGAGCGAGAGGTCGAGCACGACCACGTCGGGCACCACGCCGTTCAACGCGGCGATGCACTCGACGGCGGTCGGGGCACTGGCCACGACCTGATACCCGGCGTGCGCGCACACCGCTTCGATCCCGAGCCTGACGGACTCGTGATCATCAATGATTGCGACGGTCACCACGGCACCATCGTAGCGAGTGACGGACCCGCCGGGCGCGACGGCCGGATCGCGAGTCGCCTCCGTCGGCACGGGCCTGCTCAAGCCGTTCGCGAGAAGCCCGCGACGGCCTCGAGGTGATGCGTGTTGGGGAAGAGGTCGTAGGCCGCGAGGTGGTCGAGCTCGTACCCCTGCTCGGCAAGGAGGGCGACGTCGCGGGACAGCGCGATGGGGTCGCACGCGACGTAGACGATCGACGCGGGCCGCAGCTCGCCGAGCATGGCGACGATCTCCGCGCCGGCACCCGAGCGGGGCGGGTCGAGCACGACGGTCGCGGTGGCGTACCGGGACCGCTCGATCCGGCTGCCCGTCGCGATCTCCGACCGCAGGAAGGCGTCGACCTTCGCGGTGACGGCCTGTGCGCCCACCCACTCGGACAGGTTCTCGCCCGCGTACTCGGTGGCGCGTTCGTCACTCTCCACGGTCGTGATGCGGGTGGTGGAGCCGAAGCGGTCCCCCACGCCCGCGGCCAGGAGGCCGACGCCGCCGTAGAGGTCGAGGTTCGCGGCGCGCGGGTCGAAGCGCGCGTCGTCGATGGCCGCCGACACGGCCTGCTGGAGGGTCGTCGCAGCCTGACGGTGGACCTGCCAGAATCCGTTCGCGTCGACGATGAACTCGCGCTCGCCGACGAGCTCGCGGATCGGGTCTGCCGCGGGACGGACCGGCTTCGGTCCCCCGCGTCGACCGCGCCCGCCACCGCGTCGGCGGTCGCCGCCTCCCGCCTCGTCCGCACGCGTCAGGACGCGGACCGCCCCGGTCGAGGAGGCGACGATGTCGATGGAGGTGGTGCCGTGCGGCAGCTCCTCGAGCTTGGCCGCTTCGGCCACCGCTTCGATCGCGAGCGGCAGGTCGTCGACGGGGACGACGTGGTGGGACCTCGAGGCGTAGGGGCCGATGTTGCCGTGCTGGTCGACGTGCAGGGAGACCCGCGTCCGCCACCGGGTGCCGTCGGCCGTCTCGCCGTCGACCGCGGCGACCGTGAACTCGGGAGCGACGCCGGCGAACCGCTCGAGCCCTTCCGAGAGGACCTGGTGCTTCAACGCGCGCTGGTGGGCGAGCTCGATGTGTCCGAACTCCGCTCCCCCGGCCCGCTCGCTCGGCTCGCGGTCGACGGAGGCCTCGGCCCAGACGTGCGGACGGCGGTGCTCGGACGGCGTGAGGACCTCCAGGGTCTCCGCCCGCCAGAAGCGCTTCTCGTTCTCGTCGACGATGCGCGCCCGCACGCGCTCACCGGGGAGCGTGTCGGGGACGAAGACCACCCGGCCTTCGTGCCGGGCGACGAAGACACCCCCGTGGGCTACGTTGGTGATGTCCAGTTCCACGGTGCGTGCAGTCGTCGTGCTCATGCGTCGAGCATGTCACACGGGCGGCTGCGGGGAGTCCACCGTCCACTGCAGAAGGAACCGTCATGCGCCTCACGCTCGCCTCCACGTCACCGGCCAGACTCGCCCTGCTGCGGTCGAGTGGCATCGAGCCGATCGTCGTCCCGTCGTCGGTCGACGAGGAACAGGCCGTCGACGATGCGACCCGCGCCGCGGGTGCCCCCCTCGCCCCCGACGAGGTCGTGGCCCTCCTCGCCCGCGCGAAGGCGGAGGCCGCTCTGGCCGTCGTGCGCGAACGTGGCGACGCGGCCGACCTCATCCTCGGCGGCGACTCGGTGTTCGTCCTCGACGGCGTCGTCCACGGCAAGCCCCACACCCCCGAGCGCGCCCGCGAACGCTGGCACGCCCAGCGCGGCCGGACGGGGACCCTGTACTCCGGTCACTGGCTCATCGACTGCACCGGCGCCTCGCCGGTCGGGATCGGTGCGGTCGCGAGCGCCGAGGTGTCCTTCGCCGACGACCTCGACGACGCCGAGATCGACGCCTACATCGCATCGGGCGAGCCCCTGGCGGTGGCGGGGGCGTTCACGATCGACAGTCTGGGTGCCGCCTTCATCACCCGCATCGAGGGCGATCCGTCGACCGTCGTCGGCCTCTCGCTCCCGACCCTGCGGCGTCTCGTCCGCACGCTGGGACACGACTGGCACGAGCTCCGCAACCGGCGCGGCGCCCTCTGACACCCCAGCCCTTGTAGAGGCGACACGTCGTTCCTGCGGCTTTTTTGTGCGTGTGAGCCAAAGGCTCACCCGGGCCTCCCGGTAGGCTCGTGGACTGTGCCACGTATAACCAAGGTCCTCATCGCCAACCGTGGCGAGATCGCCGTCCGCGTCATCCGAGCCGCGAAGGACAGCGGGATCGCCTCCGTCGCCGTCTACGCCGACCAGGATCGCGACGCCATGCACGCCCGTCTCGCCGACGAGGCCTACGCCCTCGACGGGACGACGAGCGCGGAGACGTACCTCGTCATCGACAAGCTCCTGTCCATCGCCCGACGGTCCGGCGCCGACGCCGTCCACCCGGGCTACGGCTTCCTCGCCGAGAACGCTGACTTCGCGCGTGCCGTCATGGCCGCCGGGCTGATCTGGATCGGCCCGTCGCCCGAGGCCATCGAGCGGCTCGGCGACAAGGTCTCGGCCCGCCACGTGGCCGAGAAGGTGGGCGCTCCGCTCGCCCCCGGCACGCTCAACCCCGTCTCGGGTGCCGAGGAGGTGCTCGACTTCGTCGACATCCACGGCCTGCCCGTCGCCATCAAGGCTGCCTTCGGCGGCGGCGGTCGCGGCCTCAAGGTCGCCCGTGAGCGCGAGGAGGTCGCCGAGCTCTTCGAGTCCGCCACCCGCGAGGCCATCGCAGCGTTCGGACGGGGCGAGTGCTTCGTCGAGAAGTACCTCGACCAGCCGCGCCATGTCGAGACACAGTGCCTCGCCGATGCGCACGGCAACGTGGTCGTCGTCTCCACCCGCGACTGCTCGCTGCAGCGTCGCCACCAGAAGCTCGTCGAAGAGGCACCGGCACCCTTCCTCACCGACGACCAGGTGACGGAGCTCTACCGCGCGTCGAAGGCGATCCTCAAGGAGGTCGGCTACCTCGGTGCCGGCACCTGCGAGTTCCTCATCGGCAAGGACGGCACCGTCTCCTTCCTCGAGGTCAACACCCGCCTGCAGGTCGAGCACCCGGTCTCCGAGGAGATCACCGGCATCGACCTCGTCCGTGAGCAGTTCCGTCTCGCCGAGGGCGGCGTCCTCGACTACGACGACCCGCAGCCGAGCGGCCACTCCTTCGAGTTCCGCATCAACGGCGAGGACCCGGGACGCGGCTTCCTCCCGCAGCCGGGCCCGATCCACGTCTTCAAGACCTTCGGCGGCCCCGGTGTCCGGCTCGACTCCGGCGTCACGGCCGGCGACACGATCTCGGGGGCGTTCGACTCGCTCCTCGGCAAGATCATCGTCACGGGACGCACCCGCGAGGAGGCGCTCGAGCGCAGTCGTCGCGCGCTCGACGAGTTCGAGGTCGCCGGCCTCCCCACCGTCATCCCCTTCCACCGCAAGATCGTCCGCGACCCCGCGTTCACCGCGGAGGACGGCACCTTCGGTGTCTACACCCGATGGATCGAGACGGAGTTCGTCAACGACATCGAGCCCTGGGACGGATCCATCGATGCACAGCAGGCACCCGCTGCCCGCTCGACGGTGGTCGTCGAGGTCGGCGGCAAGCGGCTCGAGGTCAGCCTTCCGGGCGGACAGCTGGGGCTGAACGTCGGTGCACCGGTCGCCGCTCCCGCTCCGCACCGCCGCGGTGGTGCAGCGGTGGTCTCGGGTGCGACGGGTGATTCGGTCTCGGCGCCCATGCAGGCGACCATCGTGAAGCTCGCGGTCGCCGAGGGCGATGTCGTCGTGAAGGGCGACCTCGTCGTCGTCCTCGAGGCGATGAAGATGGAACAGCCCATCACGGCGCACAAGGACGGCACGGTCGGCGCGATCGACGCGACGGTCGGTGCCACGGTCTCCTCGGGTCACCAGCTCCTCACCATCAGCTGACCCGACCGGCGCCTTCGGGCGTCGCATCGGACCCGGCGACGATACGCTGAACAGGTGTCAGCAGCCGACCTCCTCGAAGATGCGTTGGATCGTGTGGCGGACTTCGACGCCGCCGGTGCGATCGCGCTGCTCGAGGCAGAGCCGCACGCGGCGTCCGATCCCCGCGTCCTCGCCCTCCTGTCCTACGCCCGGTTCACCACCGCCGACTTCGCGGGTTGTCGCCGGGACGCGGTGGACGCGCTCGCCGCCTCGACGGACTCCGACCGGACGACACGCCTGCTCGTGCTCGGGGCCGCCGGGCTGGCCCTCGGCTCGGACCGCTCGTCCGGCTCGGAGCTGGAGGGGTGCTTCGCGGAGGCGGACGCCCTCGTCGACGACGGCGGCGACCTCGAACCGACCCTGGCCTGGCTCGTCGGGTATCTGCTGGTCGAGGGTGCCGTCGTCAACGTCCTGATCCACGCCGCCCGGCGCTTCGCCGACGCGTTCGCCGACGACATCGCCGCCACCCCGGGCCGCTTGTACCGGACACTCGTCGACGGGGTCCTCGCCCGCCTCCTGCTCAACGAGGGACGCGTCGCCGAGGCAGAGGCCGCCGCGCTCGCGATGTTCGAGCGGGCCGGGAGCGGACCGACCGCGCTGTACGCGGAGGCCGTGCAGTGCCTCGTCGCCGGGAACCGTGCCGAGCAGGGGGCGACCAGGACGCTCGCACGCCGCGTCCGTCAGGCCATCCCCGAGCCCACGGGCGCCTTCCAGACGACGTGCTACCTCCTCGTCGGCTACGGTCTCGCCGCCCTCGCGGACGACCACGGAGCCGCAGCCCTCGCGCGGAGCGCCTCGGGGAACGACTTCAGCGGCCTGTCCGTCCAGGACCGCGCCCTCGCGATCGAGCTGCTCGTCTCGAGCGCCTTCCTCGACCGCGACATCGTCGAATCGGAACGCCTCATCGGCTTCATCGCCGCCGACGTCGACCGCAGGGTCCCCGGGCCGGCCATCCTCCGGATGCAGTGCAAGCTCGAACTCCTCCGTGGGCGACCCGCCGAGGCGCTGGCGCTCGCGCGCACGGCGACCACCCGCGCGTTGGTCGACGGCCGCATGCTGGAAGCCGGGATCGGCGAGATCCTCGCGACGCGTGCCCTCATCGCCATGTCCGACCGGACGCAGGCCGTCCGTGAGCTGGCCGCGCTCGCCGAGCAGGCGGTCCTCGGCGGGCACACCGCCGCGACCCGCTCCGCCGCCCGGGAGCTGAAGGCGATCGGCCGACGTCTCGCGCCGGTCGCCGGATCCGGTTGGGACGGACTGTCGCCCCGCGAACGCGAGGTCGCCCTGCTCTCCGCGGAGGGCAACTCGACGGCGGAGATCGCGTCCGTCCTCCAGCTCTCCTCGCGCACGGTCGACGCGCACGTCACCCGGGTGCTCGCCGCGTTCGGGATCGTGTCCCGCCGCCAGCTCCCCTCACGGCTCCCGGCCACGCTGCCGTTGACCGCCGTCCCCGTCCCGACCGCGCCGCTGACGCCCCGACAGCGGGACCTCACCGAACTCGTCGCGGACGGCCTGTCGAACGACGAGATCGCGACGGCCCTCGGCATCTCCCGCAAGACCGTGGAGAAGCATCTGAGCGCCGTCTTCCAGGCCTGGGGCGTGCGCTCGCGGGTCGCCGTCGCACGCATCGTGCTCGCGAACCGCGATCGGTGAACTCCGGCGTCTCAGCGGCGGTTCGACGAGGACGACGCCTATTCGACGATGTGCATGGCGCGCGCAGCGTCGGTGATCGACCCGGTGAGTGACGGGTAGACCGTGAAGGCACGTGCCACCTGGTCGACGTTCAGCCGTTGCTCGACCGCGAGGGCGAGCGGGAAGATGAGCTCGCTGGCCTTCGGGGCGACGATGACCCCGCCGATGACCGTCCCGCTGCCGGTCCGCGCGAACAGCTTGACGAAACCGTCCTTGATGCCCATCATCTTGGCGCGCGGGTTCTGGGCGAGGGGCAGCTTGTAGATCTCACCCTGGGCGATGCCGTCCTCGATCTGCTTCTGGGTCCAGCCGACGGTCGCGATCTCGGGCTGCGTGAAGATGTTCGCGGCGACGTTGCGGATCTCGGTCGGGTTCACCGCGTCGCCCATCGCGTGCAGCATCGAGGTGCGACCCTGCATCGACGCGACGGACGCGAGCGGCAGGAAGGTCGTGCAGTCACCGGCGGCGTAGATGTTGGGGACGCTCGTGCGCGCCACTCGGTTCACGCGGATGTGACCGGAATCGGTCAGCTGCACGCCGGCCTCCTCGAGACCGATCCCGGCGGTGTTGGGCACCGAACCGACCGCCATGAGGCAGTGCGAACCCTCGACCGTGCGACCGTCGGAGAGCGTGGCGACGACGCCGGTCTCGGTTCTGGTGACGGAGTCGGCCCGCGACTTCGACAGGACCGTCATGCCGTTGCGCTTGAAGACGTTCTCGATGACCGCCGCCGCATCGGCGTCCTCACCGGGCAGCACCTGGTCGCGGCTCGAGATGAGCGTGACCTTGGAGCCGAGCGCCGTGTAGGCGGAGGCGAACTCGGCGCCGGTGACGCCCGAGCCGACGACGATGAGGTGCTCGGGGACGGAGGTGAGGTTGTAGAGCTGCGTCCAGGTGAGGATGCGCTCGCCGTCCGGCAGCGCGGAGGGCAACTGGCGCGGGCTCGCGCCGACGGAGACGACGACGGTGTCAGCCTCGATGCGGTCGAAGTCGGTGCCGCCGGACAGGTCGGTCGAGACGATGACCTCGTTCGGTCCGTCGAGCCGCCCCTGACCGTTGACGATGCGGACACCGGCACGGATGAGACTCGCCCGCATGTCCTCGGACTGCTGGCGGGCCAATCCGAGCAGTCGCTTGTTGACGGCGGCGAGGTTCACGGCGACCTCGGGACGGCTGGGCTTCCCGGTGGTCTCCGAGCGGACGAAGAACTGCACGCCGAGGTCGGCCGCCTCGCCGATGGCCCCGACCGCGTCGGCCGTGGCGATGAGGCTCTTGGACGGGACGACGTCGGTGATGACCGCCGCGCCGCCGACGCCCGTGCGCTCCACGAGCGTGACGTCGGCCCCGAGCTGTGCCCCGGCGAGGGCCGCCTCGTACCCGCCGGGTCCGCCTCCGATGATCGCCACTCGCTGCTTGCGTTCGAACTCGTAGGCCATGCGTCCATTCTCGCGCGCCACCAGGGGCGGGACCAAACCCGTTCGGGCCTGCGGCGGTGGGCATCGTGCGCGGATGAGCGGGGTCGGCACGGTTGGGCGGCGGCCCCGCCCCTGTCTAGAGTGAGAGGATGTCCGAAACCTCTGCGAACCCACTCGATCTGTCCGATGTCGATCCCTTCGAGATCGCCCGCGAAGCCGCCGGCCAGATCGCTGAGAAGACCGGCGTGGAACGCCACGACATCGCGCTCACCCTCGGCAGCGGCTGGGGCAAGGCGGCCGACCTGATCGGCGAGACGACGGCGACGATCCCGGCCTCCGAGATCGTCGGCTTCTCGAAGCCGGCGCTCGAGGGCCACGTGGGCACCCTGCGCTCGGTCCTGCTCCCGAGCGGGAAGCGTGCGCTCGTCATCGGCGCCAGGACGCACTACTACGAGAACCACGGTGTCCGGCGTGTCGTGCACAGCGTGCGGACGGCCGCTGCGGCCGGCGCGGGCATCATGGTGCTGACGAACGGCGCAGGCGGCATCAAGGACCACTGGACGCCCGGCACACCGGTACTGATCAGCGACCACATCAACCTCACGGCCGACTCGCCGCTCGAGGGCGCGACGTTCATCGACCTCACCGACCTCTACGCCAAGCGGCTGCGGGACATCGCGCACAGCGTCGCTCCGGAGCTCGACGAAGGCGTCTACACGCAGTTCCGCGGACCGCACTACGAGACCCCGGCCGAAGTCCAGATGGCGAAGGCGATCGGCGGCCACATCGTCGGCATGTCGACCGCGCTCGAGGCGATCGCCGCACGTCAGGCCGGCATGGAGGTCCTCGGGATGTCGCTCATCACGAACCTCGCCGCCGGCATCCAGCAGACGCCGCTCAGCCACGCCGAGGTCATCGAAGCCGGCCAGGCGGCCGAGCCGGTGATCAGCAAGCTCCTCGCGCAGATCGTCGCGGCCCTGTGAGCGAGGCGACGAGCCTGCTCGCGACCGCCGAGGCCTGGCTCGCCCAGGATCCCGACGACGAGACCCGGGCCGAACTGGCAGGCCTCGTCGAACGCGCCCGGGTGTCCGACGACGTGGCCGTCGCCGAGCTGCACGACCGCTTCGACACCCGACTGCAATTCGGCACTGCCGGGCTCCGCGGTCGCATCGAGGCCGGCTCCAACCGGATGAACCGGGTCCTCGTGTCGCAGGCCGCGGCCGGGCTCGCCGCCTACCTGATCGAGCAGGCGCCGGAAGGGGTGACGCCGAGCGTCGTCATCGGATACGACGGCCGGAAGAACTCCGCCGTGTTCGCCGGCGACACCGCCGAGCTGATGGCCGGTGCCGGTGTCCGCGCCATCCTGCTCCCACGGCTCCTGCCGACGCCCGTCCTCGCGTTCGCCGTGCGGTTCTTCGACGCCTCGGCCGGAGTCATGGTGACCGCGAGTCACAATCCGCCCGCCGACAACGGCTACAAGGTGTACCTGGGCGGTGAGCACCACGGGTCCCAGATCGTCTCCCCCGCCGACGCGGCCATCGCCGCCCACATCGGGCGCATCGCCGAGACGGCGCTCGTCCAGGACCTCCCGCGCAGCGACGGGTTCGAGATCGCGGGCGAGGACGTCGTCGACGCCTATGTCGCCGAGACCGCGGCCGTCGCTCCCGCCCCGGCGGGCAGCCAGCTGCGCGTCGTCTACACGGCCATGCACGGCGTGGGTTGGGAGACGACCCGACGCGTCCTCGAGACGGCCGGTTACCCGGCACCGGAACTCGTCACCGAGCAGATCGATCCCGATCCCACCTTCCGGACCGTCAGCTTCCCGAACCCGGAGGAGCCGGGCGCACTCGACCTGTCCTTCGCGACGGCGCGAGCAGTCGGCGCCGACATCATCATCGCCAACGACCCCGATGCCGACCGCCTGGCGATCGCGATCCCCGACGACGCAGCGCCGTCGGGGTTCCGTCGACTCACCGGCAACGAGGTCGGTCTCCTCCTCGGCTGGCGGGCCGCCCAGGCCGCCAGTGCCGCACTCGACGGCGACGCGGCACCCGAGGGCACGCTCGCGTGCTCGATCGTCTCCTCCCCCGCCCTGCGCATCGTCGCCGAGGCGCACGGCCTCGAGTTCCGGGAGACGCTCACCGGGTTCAAGTGGATCTCCCGGACGCCGGGCATGATCTTCGGCTTCGAGGAGGCCCTCGGCTACCTCGTGAACCCCGGGACCGTGCGCGACAAGGACGGCATCTCGGCCGCCGTGGCGTTCCTCGGTCTCGCGACGGCGTCGGCGCAGGCGGGCGAGAGCGTCGCGGGGCTCCTCGACCGGTTCGCGGACACCTTCGGTTCCTTCGGCAGCGACCAGATCTCCATCCGCTACGCGGAGCTCAGCCGCATCGGCGAGGTCATGTCCGGGCTGCGGGCACTCCCGCCGACGGAGCTCGCGGGAGCCCGGGTGACCCGGATCGACGACCTCGCCGACGGCTTCGAGGCGCTCCCGCCGAGCGACGTCCTGCGCGTCTGGCTCGACGACGGCACCCGGGTCATGATCCGGCCGAGCGGCACGGAACCGAAGCTCAAGGTGTACGTCGACGTCCAGTCCGCCGACGGCGACGCCGCCGAGCGGGCGGCGACGGTCACCGCGCGGCTCGCCGCGCTGCGGACGGATCTCACGGCGCTCGTCTCCTAGCCCCTCGACGGGCTGAGCGGCCTGGCGGTGTGCGGCCCGGAGACCGGGCCGCACCGGTCAGCCGATGGCGCGTTCGAGCTTCTCGGTGAGTTCGGCGAGGTCGAAGTAGTTGTCGATGACGACGATGTCGGCGAAGGTCTTGCCGATGCGCTCGACGAGCTCCGGCGAGGTCAGGATCACCTGGGCGTCGGCCGCGGTCGTGCCGAGGCTCTCGATGTCACCGGCGACGACATCGGCCTCGAGGTCGAGGCGTTCGAGCGCGCGTTCGGCGTTGAGCTTGAGGATCGCGGAGGAGCCGACCCCCGAACCGCAGACGGCGACGATCTTCATGCCTGGTCTCCGATGCTCAGGGGGGACGCACCGAACACGGCGCGCACCTCGTCGAGCGTCGTGGCCGCTGCGAGCCGCGGGATGGCGGTCTCGTCGTTGAAGACATTGGCGATCTCCGCCACCCAGCCCACGTGCGACTCGGCGGTGGTGACGGCGAGGCCGAGGACCACCGAGACGGGGTCGTTGTGGGGGTGTCCGAACCGCACCGGAGCAGCCAGGGTCGCGACGACGAGGGCGTCGTCGTGGACGTCGGCACCCGGTCGGGCGTGCGCGAGCGCCAGGCCCGGCGCGATCACGACATATGCGCCGAACTCCTCGACGACGTCGATCATCCGCTGGGTGTATGCGGCGTCCGTCGCATGGGTGTCGGACAGCAGCGCTCCGGCTACGCGGATCGCCTCGCGCCAGTCGTCGGCTTCGACGTGGAGCGCGACGCTTGCTTCGGACAGTTCTGGGAGTGGCATCGCTTCAATCAGAGGATCGGTCGACCCGAATGGATCGGAACCATCGTAACGCTCCGAGGCTGGAAGCCTGCCGCGCAGGTGCCGCCCAGGCGGTCGCCGGAACAGCACCTGCCGGCATCGTCAGTCCTCGTCGTCGTCGAGGAACTCGTCGAACGCCTCGCTGATGCGGTCCGCCAGAGCCTCACGGATCTCCAGCGGCTGGAACGTCGCGGCGGCGGCGTTCAGCTGGAAGGTCTCCAGGTCGGTGAGGTCGTAGTCGAACGCCTCGGAGAGGAGCGCGAGCTCCTTCGTCAGGCTCGTGTCGCTCATCGTGCGGTTGTCGACGTTCACCGTGACGGCGAAGTCGAGCTGGTAGAGGAGGTCGAACGGGTGGTCCTCGAGCTCCTCGCCCCAGGCCGCGATGGCTCCGGTCTGCAGGTTCGACTGCGGGCTGAGCTCCAACGGGATCTTGCGGTCGCGGACCCACTCCGCGACGGGACCGAGCGTGGCGTAGAGGGACTCGGCGTCGTCGCGCTCGATGAAGATGTCCTCCGCGATGCGGACACCGTGGCCGAGTCGCAGCGCACGGCCGTCGAGCATGGCGCTCCGGATCGACTCGATGCCGTCGGCCTCCCCCGCGTGGACGGTGACCGGGAACAGCTCGGCCGCGAGGTAGTCGAACGCCAGCCGGTGCTTGCTGGCGGGGAAGCCCGCCTCGGCGCCGGCGATGTCGAACCCGACCACGCCGCGCTCACGATGGCGCACGGCGAGCTCAGCGATCTCGAGCGCGCGGTCGGCATGCCGCATGGCCGTGACGAGCTGGCCGATCTGGATGTCGGAGCCGGAGTGGGCCGCGTCCTTGATGCCGAGCTCGATGCCCTCCTGGACGGCCTCGACGACCGCGTCGAGGCTGAGACCCCGGGTGAGGTGCTGTTCGGGAGCCCAGCGCACCTCGCCGTAGATGACGCCGTCCGCAGCGAGGTCCTGGACGAACTCGCGCGCGATGCGGACGAGCCCCTCCTCGGTCTGCATGACCGCGGTGCTGAGGTCGAAGGTCTTCAGGTACTCGACGAGCGAGCCGGCGTTGCACTGCGTGTAGAACCAGTCGGCCAGGCCGTCGGGGTCCGACACGGGGACGTCGACACCGTTCGCTTCGCCCAGCTCGATGATCGTGGCGGGCCGCACACCGCCGTCGAGGTGGTCGTGGAGCGAGATCTTCGGGAGCGCGCGGAGGTCGACGCCGGAGAGGGGGGATTCGTCTGCAGAGGTCACGGGGTTCACTGTACCGCTCAGCCCTCCGTCGAGGTGAGGCACTTCGTCACTCCCCATCGCCCTCAACGACCAACCGCCTCAACTCGGCCGGGGCCGCCGAGGCGCACCCGGATGCGCTCCGCGAGCATCGACGGTCGGCGGAGGTCGTCGGCAGTCAAGCGCATCACCGTCCATCCCTCATGTGCCAAGTCCTCCGTGCGCGCGATGTCCTTCCGCCATTGCGACCGGTCGGTCCGGTGATGGTCTCCCTCGTACTCGAGGACCAGACGCTGGACACGGAACACCACATCGCCCCGGACCACTCGCCCGGAGCCGTGGAGGACGATCTCGGCGTTGTGCTCCGCCTTCGGGAGCGCCGACGCCTCGAGGATCAACCGGAGCTCGGTCTCCTTCGGCGACTGGCAGCGGTCATGCAACCGCGGGATCGCCGACCGAAGGGCGACGACGCCACGACGCGACGGATACTCCTCGACGGCCTGACGAAGCCGATCGAGGGACGTCCGAGGATCCAGGAACCAGAGCAAGGGCGTCGCCGGCGGCGATCAATGCCGGGAGCGGTACCACCGTCGCGAGGTCGCACCAGGTCCGCTCGACACTGGTGACCGGGAGTCCGTCGAGATCGACGATGTCCCCCGGGCCGAGGGTGCCGCGATGTCCCACCACGCCGCGCCCCTCTCGCGCCCGGACGCCAGCAGGTGACATGACATGCAGCGGGACGTCCGGACTCGTCGGCCTGGGCGTCGGGATGCCGTGCAGAGCAGCGGCCGTCTGATGGCTGAAGGCTCCCCCGATCGGGAGAGCACTCAGGTAGGCGACCGCTTGGTGGTACAGGTCAGTCGGGTAGCCCGGTGGCGTTCGGATCCCGTGGAAGGGAGCACCAAGCGCTGGGTTCCGGAGCTGGCGGGGAGTGAACCCGGCGCGCACTGCCGACTGAGCGGGCTTCGGCCCGGCCATGATCGGGATCGAGGATCGGAAGGTCATCCCTCGATCGTGCCGCCGGCAGGAGCTTCCCCCGTCGTTCTCCACAGGTCGCGTACTCAGGTGAGGCAACTCGTCGTCCGGAACGGCGATGGACGACGAGTTGCCTCATCTCAACGGGCTCAGGCCTCGATGCGGGCCCGGACGATGGGGCCGCGCGGGGGCGCGGTGTCCTCGATCGTGTAGGCGCCGTCGAGGGCCTCGAGCGCCCGCGGGAAGCGTGCCGCATCGTCGGCACTCAGCGTGAAGAGCGGCTGTCCGGCCCGGACCTCGTCGCCCGGCTTCGCGTGCAGGTCGATGCCCGCCGCGTGGATGACCGGGTCCTGCTGCCTGGCCCGACCGGCACCGAGGCGCCATGCCGCGATGCCGAACGGCAGTGCCTCCTGCGTCGCCAGCACGCCGTCGCGCGACGCCGTGACGACGTGGGTCTCCTTGGCGACCGGCAGCGGTGCGTCCGGGTCGCCGTCCTGTGCGCGGATCATGCGCTTCCAGACGTCCATGGCCCGACCGTCCGCGAGGGCGCCCTCGACGTCAGCGTCCGGCTGCCCGGCGAGGGTCAGCATCTCCCGCGCGAGGGCGAGCGTCAGCTCGACGACGTCCGCCGGACCGCCACCCGCGAGGACCTCGACGGACTCGCGGACCTCGTTCGCGTTGCCGATCGCGAGGCCGAGCGGGACGTTCATGTCCGTCAACAGCGCGGTCGTGGCCACACCGGCGTCCGTTCCGAGCGCGACCATCGTGCGCGCCAGTTCCTCGGCACGCTCGTAGTCCTGCATGAAGGCGCCGGAGCCGAACTTGACGTCGAGGACGAGCGCCCCGGTGCCTTCGGCGATCTTCTTCGACATGATGCTCGACGCGATGAGCGGGATCGCCTCGACCGTGCCCGTCGTGTCGCGCAGGGCGTACAGACGCTTGTCGGCCGGGGCGAGACCGGAGCCGGCGGCGCAGATGACCGCGCCGACGTCCGCCAGCTGCGCCATCATCTCGTCGTTCGTCAACGCCGCACGCCAGCCGGGGATGCTCTCGAGCTTGTCGAGCGTCCCACCCGTGTGCCCGAGCCCGCGGCCCGACAGCTGCGGCACCGCGACGCCGAAGACGGCGACGAGCGGGGCGAGCGGCAGGGTGATCTTGTCGCCGACGCCGCCGGTCGAGTGCTTGTCCGAGGTCGGCTTGTCGAGCGACGCGAAACTCATCCGCTCACCGCTCGCGATCATCGCCATCGTGAGGTCGCGGATCTCGCGCCGCTCCATGCCGTTCAGCAGGATCGCCATCGCCAGCGCCGACATCTGCTCGTCGGCGACGTAGCCGCGGGTGAAGGCGTCGATCAGCCAGTCGATCTGCGGCGTCGACAGCTCTCCGCGGTCGCGCTTCGTGCGGATGAGGTCGACGACGTCGAATGCTTCTACGGAACTCATGCGTGGTACTCCTCGAGTTGACGTGGTCCGAAGGCGTCCGGCAGGACCTCGTCGATGGTGCGGATGCCGGAGACGGTGTCGAGCAGCATGCCCGCCGTCGAGTGCTCGTACAGCAGCTGTCGGCACCGGCCGCACGGCATGAGGCGTTCGCCCTTGCCGTCGACGCAGGCGAACGCCACGAGGCGTCCTCCGCCCGACATGTGGAGGGCGGAGACGAGCGCGCACTCCGCGCACAGCGTCAGGCCGTAGCTGGCGTTCTCGACGTTGCAGCCGGAGATGATCCGGCCGTCGTCGACGAGGGCAGCCGCGCCGACCGGGAACCGGCTGTAGGGCACGTAGGCGTGACCCATCGCCTCCCGGGCCGCGGTGTGCAGCGCCTCCCAGTCGACGGGTGGCGTGGTCGTCGTGTCGCTCACGGTCAGCCCTTCACGTAGGGCTTGCCGGCGGCTGCCGGTCCGCGGGAGATGCCGACGAGTCCGGCGACCGCGAAGATCGTCACCACGTACGGCAGCATGAGCATGAACGCGCTCGGCACCGGGGAGCCGATGGCACTCAACGCGAACTGCAGGTTCTGCGTGAAGCCGAACAGCAGCGCGGCGAGCGTCGCCTTGAGCGGGTCCCAGCGTCCGAAGATGACCGCTGCGAGCGCGATGTAGCCGGCACCCGCCGTCATCTCCTTGTTGAACGCACCGACCGAGCCGAGGGTGAAGTACGCCCCACCGAGGCCGACGATCGCGCCCGCGAGCGCGACGTTCCAGAACCGCGTCCGGTTCACGTTGATGCCGACGGTGTCGGCCGCCTGCGGGTGCTCACCCACGGCGCGGAGGCGGAGGCCCCAGCGCGTGTAGAACAGGCAGAAGAAGACCACGGCCACGGCGATGTACATCAGGTAGATGATGATCGTCTGGCGGAACAGCACGGGCCCGATGAGCGGGATCTCGCTGAGGATCGGGATGTTGATCCGGGGGAACTTCGGCGGGCTGTTGAAGAGCGCCTCGTTCTTCGTGAGCACCTGCGAGTACAGGAAGCTCGTGAGTCCGACGACGAGGACGTTGAGCACCACACCGACGATGACCTGGTCGACGAGGTACTTGATCGAGAACGCCGCGAGCAGGAAGCTCACGAGCGTGCCGGCGATCATCGCCGCGACGAGCCCGAGGAAGGCGTTCCCCGTCACCGAGGCGACGAAGGCGGACGAGAACGCGCCGGCGAGCAGCTGGCCCTCGATCGCGATGTTCACGACGCCGACCCGCTCGGAGATGACGCCGCCGAGCGCGCCGAAGATGAGCGGGACGCTCAGGGCGACCGTGCCGAGCAGGAGCCCGGTGATCGGGATCGCCTTGCCCGCGGCGGCCCACGACAGGAACCCGACCATGAACAGCACACCGAACACGGTGATGAGCCAGAGCGGGACCTTCTTGCCCGTCGTGACGAGGTACGCGCTCAGTGCCGTGATGGCGGCCAGGAGGATCGTGACGACGATGCCGGTGACCGTGGACGGGAGCACGACCGTCGGCAGCTGGATGACGTCGCCGTCGCTGGAGAGCCGGAACGTGCTGTTGCCGTCGCGGTGCCAGATGACGAACAACAGGAACGCGATGACGGTGAAGATCCCGAACGCGATCGGGGCCTTCCAGCTCCGGACGACGACCGTCTCGAGGACGATCGGGGCGTCGGGAGCCGGCTGCGGCGTCTGCTTGTCGAGCGTGAATCCACTCATGCGGACACCTCCTTCTTGGCGGAGCGACGCGTTCGGCGCGTCGAACCGTCGGGCTTCGGCAGGAAGAAGATCGCCCGCACGAGCGGCGGAGCCGCGATGAACAGCACGATGAGTGCCTGGAGGACGAGCACGATGTCGATCGGCACGTTGACGCCCTGGGTGGCCTGCATGGAGTACCCACCGGCCTTGAGCGCACCGAACAGGATGCCGGCGATGAGGATGCCGCCCGGCCGGCTGCGTCCGAGGAGCGCGACGGTGATGGCGTCGAAGCCGATGCCGGCGTCGATGCCGTTGTCGAACCCGGAGGTCACCGTTCCGAGCACCTGCGAGACGCCGGCGAGACCGATCAGTCCACCGGAGAGCAGCATGGCGTACACGTAGGTGTTCTTCACGTCGATACCCGCGACGCGCGCTGCGTTCGGGTTCTCACCGACCGCGCGGAAGCGGAACCCGATCGAGGACCGGCTGAACAACCACCACACGAACACGACCGCGAGGATCGCGATGAGGAAGCCGGCGTGCAGGTTGTAGCGGTCACCGAGGAGCTTGGGCAGGACGGCGTTCTCCGCCATCGCCGCGCTCTTCGGCACGTTCGACCCGGGAGCCTGCAGCAGCCCCTGCGTGGAGAGCATGAAGGTGATGAGGTAGAACGCGACGTAGTTGAGCATGATCGTGATGATCACCTCGTGCGCGCCGGTGCGGGCCTTCAGGACGCCGACGATGCCGCCCCAGAACGCGCCACCGATGATGCCGGCGGCGATCGCGACGAGCAGGTGCACCACGGGCGGGAGGTCGAGCGTGAAGCCGACCCATCCGGCGCAGGCGGCGGCGATGAGCATCTGACCGCGTCCACCGATGTTGAACATGCCGACCCGGAACGCCAGGCCGACACCGAGTCCGGCGAGGATCAGCGGGGTCGCGAAGGTCAGCGTCTCCGTCAGCGGGCGGATGCCGTTCAGGAAGTCGGGGCGCTTGAAGTTGTAGATCGACCCCTGGAAGAGCGCGCCGTACGCACCGGTCGCCGACTGCCAGACCGCCGCGATCGTGTCGCCCGGGCGGGCGAAGAAGTACCCGGCGGCGGTGTGGACCTTCGGATCGGTCAGCGCGATGAGGATCGCACCGACGACCATCGCCAGGACGACGGCGAGGATCGAGATGACGATGCTCGAGTTGAGGATCTCGGCGAGCACCTTGTTCGAGCGCGGCTGGGTCGTGTCGGGCTTCGCCTCACCCGGTGCCACCGGCTGGACCGTTCCGGGCGGGGTGTGGGACGTCTCGCTCATGCTGCTGCTCCTGCCGGGAGTTCGCCGGCCATCATGAGGCCGAGGACCTCTCTGGGGGTCGATGCCGGGACGATCCCGACGATGCCGCCGCGGTACATGACGGCGATGCGGTCGGCGAGCGCGACGACCTCGTCGAGCTCGGTCGACACGACGATGACGGGGATGCCGGCGTCGCGCGTGGCGACGATGCGCTTGTGCACGAACTCGATCGAGCCGACGTCGATCCCGCGGGTCGGCTGTGCGGCGACGAACAGCCGCAGCTCACGGCTGAGCTCACGGGCGAGGACGACCTTCTGCTGGTTGCCGCCCGACAGGGAGCCGGCCGGCGACTCGATGCCCTGCGACCGGACGTCGAACTCCTGCGACTTCTCGCGTGCGAACTCGTCGCGGAATCCGCGCTGGACGTTGCCGCCCTTCACGAAGGGTGCACCCGTCGATCGGTCCAGCATGAGGTTCTCGGCGATGGTGAACTGTTTGACGAGCCCGTCCTCGGATCGGTCCTCCGGCACGAAGCCGACGCCGGCGTCGAGCACCTTGCGCGGGGTGGACCCGACGAGTTCGACACCGTCGAGCTTGATGCTGCCCTTGGTGTGCGGCTGCAGCCCGAGGATCGCCTCGGTGAGCTCGGTCTGCCCGTTCCCCTGGACGCCGGCGATGGCGAGCACCTCGCCCTCGCGCACCTCGAAGCTGACGCCGTTGACGACGAGCTGGCCGAGGTGGTCGACGACGGACAGGTCGTGCACGGTGAAGGTGGTGTCGCCGAGGTTCGGCGCCTCCTTGTGGACCGTGAGTTCGACGGGACGCCCGACCATGAGGGACGCCAGCTCGGCGTTCGTCGCGGTGGGCGAGGCCTCGCCGACGACCTTGCCGAGTCGGATGACGGTGATGCGGTCGGCGACTTCGCGGACCTCACGCAACTTGTGGGTGATGAAGACGATGGACGTGCCCTCGTCCTTCAGCTGCTTCATGATCGCCATGAGCTCGTCCGTCTCCTGTGGGGTGAGCACGGCGGTGGGCTCGTCGAAGACGAGGACGTTGGCGTTGCGGGAGAGCGCCTTGACGATCTCGACGCGCTGCTGCACTCCGACCGGGAGGTCGCCGACGATGGCGTCCGGGTCGAGGCTGAAGCCGAACCGCTCGGAGATGTCGATGACGAGCTTGCGGGCCGCTGCGACGTCGAGGCGGCCACCGCCCTTGGTCTGCTCGTGGCCGAGCATGACGTTCTCGGCGACGGTGAAGACGGGGATGAGCATGAAGTGCTGGTGCACCATGCCGATGCCGGCGCCCATGGCGTCGCCAGGGCCCTGGAAGTGCTGGACGACGTCGTCCAGGAGGATCTCGCCCTCGTCGGCCTGATAGAGGCCGTAGAGGACGTTCATGAGGGTGGATTTGCCGGCACCGTTCTCGCCGAGGAGACAGTGGATCTCCCCCGGTTCGACGGTGAGGTCGATGTGGTCGTTGGCGGTGAGTGCACCGAACCGTTTGGTGATGCCGCGGAGCTCGAGCTTCATGGGTCCCAATCTAGTCACGTGTCGGATGTCGGCACAGGCGGTCGGGATCGCCGTCCGGCCGTGCCGCGAACAAAGCGGGGGGAGGTCGCGGATCGCGACCTCCCCCCGGAGTCCCGGGCGAGGGCCCGGGTGAAGAGGGACTACTTGACGGGCGAGGAGACCGAGGTCGCCTTGATGGAACCGTCGATGATGCCAGCCTTGATCGTGTCGAGCTCGTCGGCCAGGGTCGGGGAGACCTTGGACTCGAAGTCGTGGAACGGCGCGAGGCCGACGCCCTCGTTCTCGAGGGTGCCGATGTACGCAGCTGCGTCGAACTTGCCGCCACCGGCCTCGGTCACGGTGTCGGCGACGCCGGCCTTCATGCCCTTGAGGATGGAGGTCAGGAACAGGCCCTTGTTCTCGGAGTTGGTCTCGTACAGGTCGGCGTCGACACCGATCATGGCGATGTCCTTACCGGT
Source organism: Plantibacter sp. (assembly GCF_059073635.1). Lineage (NCBI taxonomy): Bacteria > Bacillati > Actinomycetota > Actinomycetes > Micrococcales > Microbacteriaceae > Plantibacter > Plantibacter sp. The sequence goes on from NZ_JCACOF010000010.1 coordinate 423,127, forward strand.
CTCCTGGATCTCGGCGATCGCGCTCAGGAAGATCGGGCCACCGACCGGAAGGAGCACGTCGGCGTTCTGGTCGATGAGTGTGCGGGCGAGCTGCTTGGCGGTGTCGTTCGCCTCGAAGCCACCGGTGAAGGAACCGGTCTGAGCGGCGACGTCCCAACCGACGACCTGGACGCTCTTGCCCTTCTGCTCGTTGTAGTACGCGACGCCCTCGGCGAAGCCGTCCATGAAGATCTGGACGGACGGGAAGGGCTGGCCGCCGAAGGTGCCGACGACGCCGGTCTTCGAGTAGTCGGCCGCCGCGTAGCCCGCGAGGAACGCGGCCTGGACGGTGTCGAACAGGATCGGCTTGATGTTCGGGGCGTCGACCTTGCCGTCGAAGTCGTTGTCGGCCGCGTCGTCGATGATCGCGTAGTCGACGTCCGGGTTCGCGAGTGCCGCGTCGACCGTGTCGGCGGAGAGGGCGAAGCCGACGCTGACGATGAGCGAGCAGCCCTGGTCGGCCAGGCTCTGCAGGTTCGGCTTGTAGTCGTCGGCCTTGTCGGACTGGACGGTGATGGGCTCGACGCCGAGCTCCTTCGCCGCCTCGGTCAGACCCTCGTAGCCGAGCTGGTTGAACGACTTGTCGGTGAAGCCACCGGCGTCGGAGACCATGCACGGGAGGAAGTCGGATGCGGCACCGGTCGAGTCGCCGTCGCCGGTGCTGGGAGCCGATGCGCAGCCGGCGAGCAGTGCCATGAGACCGACGCCGGCGATTGCGCCCGCAGCGGCCTTCCGAGTTGAGATTGCCAAGGTAGCCTCCAAGATGCAGCCCCGCGGGTCACGGGGCGTATGGGGTTACGTTACCCAATACGACGACTGCCGAACGGACGATCCCGGCTTCGCGACCGAAGCGTTACAGAACGGTGGCACCGGCGTCATGCGCCGGAAACACGCGGATGCGCAGACGCGCATCGCCGGGCCGTGATGCTGCGCACGTGAGCGCGGAGCGACCCCGCCGGCGGTCGCCTTGCGCTCCGGGTAGCTGCGGTTCCCACCTGGGCACCGAGCGCGGCTCGGTGCCCAGGCAGAACCGACCGGGATCCCGGTCAGCGGCGGTCGAGCATCAGGGTGTCGCCGCTCCAGCGCCGACGGAGCCATCGGTCGTGGCTCGCGATGACGACCGCGCCCGGATAGTCGCCGAGGGCGTCCTCGAGCTCCGTCGCAAGCGTGAGCGACAGGTGGTTCGTCGGCTCGTCCAGGAGGAACAGGTGCGGAGGCCGCGCGATGATCAGCGCCAGGGCCAGACGGCGCTGCTGCCCGACGGAGAGCTGGCCGATCGGGCGGTCGAGGTCGCGAAGCCCCAGGAGCCCGAGACCCGCGAGCGGGGTGCGCGCTGCACGGGCCTCGCCGAGCGCCCGGTCGTAGACCTCCCGAGGTGATCGCTCCGCATCCGGGAACGCGACGTCCTGCTCGAGGAGCCCCACGCGGAGCCCCTTCCGTCGGAGGACGGTCCCCGCATCGAGGCGCAGCGACCCGGCGAGCACCGCCAGGAGCGTCGACTTCCCCGAGCCGTTCGCCCCGGTGACCAGCACCCGCGACCGGGGCGCCAGCTGCAGGCGTTCGAGGTGCAGCCGGCCGTCCACGCGGGCGTCGGCGAGGTCGAGCAGCTGCTCCCCCTCGTCGAGGACCGTCGATCCGCTCGGGATCCCTGCGAACGAGAGCTGGCGAGGCGGGCGCCGCACCTGCTCGCGCTCGAGGACCTCGAGTCGGAGCTGCGCGTTCCGCACCCGCCGACTGATCTGCTGCTCGACGCGGTCGCCGCGCATGCCGAAGGCCATGCGGTTGTTGTCGCGGATGCCCCGATCGTGGTTGATCCGCGGGGCGACGTCGTGCACCGCGGACGCGAGGCGGCGCAGTTCGGCCTGCTCCTCTTCATGACGCGCCGACCAGCGATCGAGTTCCGCTGCCTTCCAGTCGAGGTACTCGCTGAACGGCCCGCCGAACTCCACGACGGGTGACGCCTCGCCGACGGGGACGGGGCGGGACGGATCGATGTCGACGAGCCCCGTCGCCACCTCGTCGAGGAAGGCGCGGTCATGGCTCGCGAAGAGCACCGGACCCGGCCACTCCGACAGGTGGCCGCGGAGGAACGCGACCGCCTCGTCGTCCAGATGGTTGGTCGGCTCGTCGAGCAGCAGTGCGGTCGGTCTCGCGACGAGGAGCGCGGCGAGGGCGAAGCGGGATCGCTGTCCCCCGCTCACCTCACCGAGTCGTCGCGACCGTTCGATCGCGGCGATGCCGAGGCCGTCGACGACCGCGTCCAACCGGGCGTCCGCCGTCCAGACGTCGGCGCGTTCCGCCGCATCGAGCGCGGCGGCGTACCGCTGCTCGGCGGAACCGTCACCGGCGGAACCCGTCTCACCGAGTGCCGCCGCCGACGTCTCGAGCTCCTGCTCGACGGCGCGGACCTCGCCGAGCGCCTGCTCCAGCAACTCGCCGACCGTCGTGTCCTCCGGGAGCTCGAGTTCCTGCATGAGGATGCCGGTGCGCAGCGGGCGGACGGCCTCGCCGTCGTCCGGCTCGTCGATCCCGGCGAGGATGCGCAGCAGCGTGGACTTCCCCGCGCCGTTCTCGCCGATCAGGCCGAGACGATCCCCGGCCGACACGACGAGGTCGACGTCGCGCAACACGACGCGGTCGCCGTAGGAGCGGGTGACGCCGTCGGCGCGGAGCTGCTGGATGTCGATGGATCGCCCGAAGGTCGAAGCGGTGCGACGGTGGACTGGTGTTGCGTGGGTCATGGGTGCTCGCATGGAGGCCCCTTTCGAGATGGGGCACGCCGCGTACGGTCGTCGTCCGACACGTCAGGAGTGAGCGCTGGGCTCGAACTCCTGGGCGGACCTGGAAGCGTCTGGCGTACCTCGATGGATTCCCGCCGGGCACATCACGTTCGTGATGGTCTGCCGCAGGCGCGGGACGTCGATTCGCTCAGTTCTTCACAGTGATCTCAGGCTATCCGTCGGTTGTCGGCCGCCGCAAGCCCTGCACGTCACCGGTCCCGATTAGGCTGGTCGTCATGCGTGCTCCGTCGGTCCCCTCGCCCGCGCGGCGTCGCCGTGCGCATCGATCGACCGCGGCCTCGCTGCTCGCCGCGCTCGGTATCGGTGCGCTCGTCGCACTCGGCGCACTGCCGACCACGCCGGCGACCGCGGCCGCCGCGAGCTCGCAGCTGAGCCGGACGCAGACGACGCCGACGCCCACCCCGAGTCCCTCGCCGACCACGCCCTCGACGGCGAGCCCGAAGCCGACGAAGCCGGCTCCCAGCAAGCCTGCCCAGCCGGCGCCGCCCACGGTCCGCGGCACGGACTTCGACCCGGGCGAGATCATCAGCGACGCGAACTTCTACGACGCGAACGCCATGAGCGAGGCGGACGTCCAGGCGTTCTTCGCCTCCCAGCCCTGTACCCCGAAAGACGGCGTGCCGTGCCTGGCGGACTTCCGTGCCAGCACCGAGTCCGTCCCGGCGGCCGAGCCCGGGCACTGCGAGGCCTACCGCGGCGCCGTGAACGAGTCGGCGGCGAGGATCGTCGCGAAGGTCGCCCACGCGTGCGGGATCAACCCCAAGGTGCTGCTCGTCCTCATGCAGAAGGAGCAGTCGCTCATCACCGGGCCGAGCGAGTACGGCTACGCGCGCGCCATGGGTTGGGGCTGCCCCGACACCGGCCCGAACTTCAGCGCGAGCTGCGACGCGGACTACTTCGGGTTCCAGAACCAGGTCTACCGTTCCGCATGGCAGTTCCGGCAGTACACGCTGTACCCGCTCAACGTGCCGGGTGAGTCCTATCAGCGGGCGTATCACCTGGGATCGGTCTACATCCAGTACAGCCCCGACGCGGCCTGCGGCGGTACCCAGGTCGACATCCGCAACCAGGCGACGGCGAACCTCTACCTCTACACGCCGTACCAACCGAACGCCGCGGCCCTCGCGAACGTCTCGGGCACTGGCGACGCCTGCAGTGCCTACGGCAACCGCAACTTCTGGCGGCTCTACACGGAGTGGTTCGGCCCCGCGGTCTGATCGCCCGGTTCGCTCTCCCAAGGATGGGCGAACGAACGGGTCATTCGCCGATGAGGAGCGCGACGCGGTCGTCGAGGTAGGCGTCGAGCGGGGTGAGCCCGAGGTCGTGCCCGGCCCAGCGGAGCATGACCGTGTCGTCGACGAGTCGCAGCGGGCCTGAACCTTCCCGGAGTGACGCCTCGTCCAGCGCGAGCTCGACGACCTCGAAGTTCACGACGTCGCCCTCGGCGAACGGGCCGCGGTGGGCCGCCTGCTGCGCGATCCGACGGTGCTCGACCTCCGAGGAGCGGTGGTTGAACCACTTCGGCTCCACGGCCCGAGTGGATTCGGCGGCGGTGAAGAGGCGACCGTCGGCCGAGAGCAGGACGACCCCGAGGCGCCACGCCCGGCCGATCGGCCGCAGCGCGGGTGCCCGCTTCACGAGCGGGAGTCCGCGGGGTGTGTAGACCTCCGCCAGGGCCTCGTCACGCACGCCTGCGGCTTGGAGACGCGCGCCCGCCTGCAGGAGCAGCTCGCGCAGCGCGGTCACCGTCGGTCGCCGATCAGAGGACGTCGTCGCGACCGGACAACTTGAGGGCGTCCACGACGCTCTTCACCCGCTGCGCGTTGGCGCTCGTGGTGACGAGCAGGGCGTCCGGGGTGTCGACGACGACGATGTCCTGCACGCCGATGAGGCTGATGACCCGACCGGTCTGGCTGACGACGATGCCGCTGGAGGCGTCCGACAGCACCCGCGCGTTCTCGCCGAGGATGGCGAGGTCGGACTTGCGCCCACCGGAGTTGAGCTTGGCGAGCGAGGCGAAGTCGCCCACGTCGTCCCAGTCGAAGTGCGCCGGCACGACGGCCATGCGACCGGCGGCCGCGGCGGGCTCAGCCACGGAGTAGTCGATCGCGATCTTCTCGAGCGCCGGCCAGACGCGGTCGACGACCGGGCCACGGGCCGCCGCGTCGTCCCAGACCTCGGCGAGTTCGAGGAGGCCCGCCAGGAGTTCGGGCTTCTGCCGACCGATCTCCTCGAGGAGGACGTCGGCCCGCGAGATGAACATCCCGGCGTTCCAGAGGTGCTCGCCGCTCGAGACGTACCGCTTGGCCGTGGCGAGGTCGGGCTTCTCGACGAAGGAGTCGACCAGCATGACCCCTTCGGCCCCGCGGATGCCGAGGTCGCGGGCGCTCTTGATGTAGCCGAAGCCGATGGCGGGCTCCGTGGGCTGGATGCCGATCGTGACGATGTAGCGCTCCTCGGCGGCCGTGACGGCCTGGGCGACCGCGGCGCGGAACAGGCGGTCGCCGCGGATCACGTGGTCGGCGGCGAACGAGCCGACGATGACGTCGGGTTCGCGACGGACGAGGATCGCTGCGGCGAGCCCGATCGCGGCGGTCGAGTCGCGCGGCTCGCTCTCGAGGACCACGTTGGCGTCGGCGAGGTCGGGCAGCTGCTGTTCGACGGCCGCGCGGTGCGCACGCCCGGTGACGACCATGATGCGCTGGTCGCCGGCGATCGGCGCGAGGCGGTCCCAGGTGGCGCGCAACAGCGTGCTGCCGGAGCCGGTGAGGTCGTGCAGGAACTTGGGTGCGTCGGCTCGCGAGAGCGGCCAGAGACGACTGCCGATGCCGCCGGCCGGGATCACTGCGTAGAAGCGTTCGAGGGGCGTGGTCATCCCCCGAGCGTACCGCCAGGCTCCAGCCTGAGGACGACGGCACGGAAGCGTCATCTGACGGGTTTACGATGAGCGCCAGATCGAGCACGAGAAAGAACGGTACGAGCATGGCTGGACGCAACGTCCTCGGGATCCCGATCCCGTCCTTCGGCAGCAAGCAGGCTCCCCCGGTCCCCGTCGGTCCGCCGGACGCAGCGGACCTGGACGGCCGCAACAGCATCGTCAACGCCTGCATCTACCGCCACGGTTCCCGCAGCTCGACGCTCACCTCACTCGAGGACACCTTCCGCGCGCTCCATGAGACCCCGGACGGCGTCGCGTGGATCGGGCTCTACCGGCCCGACGCCGGCGAGCTCGGCGTCCTGGCGGCGGAGTTCGGTCTCCACCCGCTCGCCGTCGAGGACGCCATCACCGCGCACCAGCGGCCGAAGATCGAGCGGTACGACGACGTCCTGTTCGTCGTCCTCCGGGCCGCCAACTACGTCGACGAGACCGAGACCGTCGAGTTCGGCGAGCTGCACGTCTTCGTCGGTCCGAACTTCGTCATCACCCTCCGGCACGCCGAGTCCCCCGACCTGTCGCACGTGCGGGCGCGGATGGAGCAGGAGCACGAACTCCTCGCCTACGGTCCGCAGGCGATCCTGTACGCCATCATCGACGCCGTCGTCGACGGCTACGGTCCGGTGGTCGCCGGGCTCTCGAACGACATCGACGAGATCGAGGAGCAGGTCTTCGTCGGCGAGTCCCAGGTGTCCCGCCGTATCTACCAGCTCTCCCGCGAGGTCATCGCCTTCGAGCGGGCGACGCACCCGCTCAGCGACGTGATGCTGTCGCTCGAGCAGGGCAGCGCGAAGTACGGGGTCGCCGACGAACTGCAACGTGGCCTCCGCGACGTCGCCGACCACCTCACGAGCGTCAACCAGCGGATCGACGCCTACCGGGAGCTGTTGCGCGACATCCTGACCGTGAACAGCACCCTCGTCGGGCAACGCCAGAACGAGGAGATGGCGAAGATGACCGAGGCGAGCCTCAAGCAGGGCGACGAGGTGAAGAAGATCTCCTCCTGGGCCGCCATCCTGTTCGGCCCGAGTCTCATCGCGGGGATCTACGGCATGAACTTCACCCACATGCCGGAGTTGTCGTGGTGGTTCGGCTACCCGATGGCGCTCGCGCTCATGGCCACCACGAGCGTCATCCTCTACAAGGTGTTCAAGCGACGGAACTGGTTGTGAACACCCGGTGTCGCCCGGTCGTCGCGCAGATGTCCGGCCTCTCTCGACGTCGAGACAGTTAGGCCAGCCTTAGCGGCGGGACCGCGCATCCCACGCCTACACTTGGTCCAGCGCGCCGATTCGACGCACGGCAGGCAACAACCCCCGCACGGCAGAACGATCTGCCGCAGATAGCGACTATCAGGGAGGACCTCGTGACCGCGAGTCTCACGCGAACGTCACCGTTGGAATCCACGACATCCAAACGCCCGGCCGGCACCCTGTACCGGGGCCGTGAGGGCATGTGGTCGTGGGTGCTCCACCGGATCACCGGCGTCGCCATCTTCTTCTTCCTCCTCGTGCACGTCCTCGACACCGCGCTGGTGCGGGTCTCCCCCGAGGCGTACAACGCGGTCATCGGCACGTACAAGAACCCCATCATGGGGCTCGGTGAGGTCGCGCTCGTCGCCGCCATCGCCTACCACGCGTACAACGGCATCCGCATCATCCTCATCGACTTCTGGTCGAAGGGCACCAAGTACCAGCGGCCCATGTTCTGGATCGTCATCGGTCTCTGGGTCGTGACGATGCTCGGCTTCACGCCGCGCCACCTGATCAACGTGTTCAGCGAGATGGGCCACTGATGACGACGATCGCCGCTCCCCGCACCCCCGCTCGTCCCGCGCGCCGCAAGGGCGTCAACTGGGAGAAGTGGGGCTGGATCTACATGCGCGTCTCCGGCGTGATCCTGCTGGTCCTCATCTTCGGCCACCTGTTCGTCAACCTCATGGTCGGCGACGGCATCAAGGCCATCGACTTCGCCTTCGTCGGCGGCAAGCTGTCGAACCCCTTCTGGCAGTGGTGGGACGTCGCCATGCTGTGGCTCGCACTGATCCACGGCGGAAACGGCATGCGCACCATCGTCAACGACTACGCCACGGGTCGCACGATCCGCGGTGTCCTCAAGGTCGCGATCCTCGCCGCCGTCACCATCCTCATCATCCTCGGGACCCTGGTCGTCTTCACCTTCGACCCGTGCCCCGCCGGCGCACCTGCAGACCTGCTCGCGTCGTTCTGCCCCGCCAACTGAGCAACCGAGACCGAGCAACGGAAACCGTGACTACAGAAACCACCGAGTCCACCGTCATCGACGGCATCCACTACCACCAGTTCGACATCGTGATCGTCGGTGCCGGCGGTGCCGGCATGCGCGCCGCGATCGAGGCCGGCCCCGGAGCGAAGACGGCCGTCATCTCCAAGCTCTACCCGACGCGGTCCCACACGGGAGCGGCGCAGGGCGGTATGGCCGCTGCGCTCGCGAACGTCGAGGAGGACAGCTGGGAGTGGCACACCTTCGACACCATCAAGGGCGGCGACTACCTCGTCGACCAGGATGCTGCGGAGATCCTCGCGAAGGAGGCCATCGACGCGGTCATCGACCTCGAGAACATGGGTCTGCCGTTCAACCGCACCCCCGAGGGCAAGATCGACCAGCGTCGCTTCGGCGGCCACACCCGCGACCACGGTAAGGCGCCGGTCCGCCGTGCCTGCTACGCGGCCGACCGCACGGGCCACATGATCCTGCAGACGCTGTTCCAGAACTGCGTCCGCCTCGGCATCAACTTCTTCAACGAGTACTACGCGCTCGACCTGATCATGACGAACGTCGACGGCGTCGACAAGCCGTCCGGTGTGGTCGCGTACGAGCTCTCCACCGGCGAGATCCACGTCTTCCAGGCGAAGGCGGTCATCTTCGCCACCGGTGGCTTCGGCAAGATCTACAAGACGACCTCGAACGCCCACACCCTCACGGGCGACGGCGTCGGGATCATCTGGCGCAAGGGTCTCCCGCTCGAGGACATGGAGTTCTTCCAGTTCCACCCCACCGGCCTCGCCGGTCTCGGCATCCTCCTCACCGAGGGAGCCCGAGGCGAGGGTGCGATCCTCCGGAACGCGAGCGGTGAACGCTTCATGGAGCGGTACGCCCCGACCATCAAGGACCTCGCCCCGCGAGACATCGTCGCGCGCTGCATGGTCCAGGAGGTCGCGGAAGGCCGCGGTGCCGGGCCGAACAAGGACTACGTCTACCTCGACTGCACCCACCTCGGTGCCGAGGTCCTCGAGACCAAGCTGCCCGACATCACCGAGTTCGCGCGCACCTACCTCGGCGTCGACCCGGTGACGGAGCCCGTCCCGGTCATGCCGACGGCGCACTACGCCATGGGCGGCATCCCGACGAACGTCAAGGCCGAGGTCCTGAGCGACAACAACACCGTCGTCCCCGGCCTGTACGCGGCCGGCGAATGCGCGTGCGTGTCCGTCCACGGCTCGAACCGGCTCGGCACGAACTCGCTCCTCGACATCAACGTGTTCGGCAAGCGCGCCGGCAACAACGCCGTCGAGTACGTCCAGGGCGTCGACTTCACGCCACTGCCCGAGAACCCCGCCGGCTTCGTCTCCGGCCTCATCGAGCAGATGCGGAACTCCAACGGCACCGAGCGGATCTCCACGATCCGCAAGGAGCTGCAGGAGGAGATGGACCGCAACGCCCAGGTGTTCCGGACCGACGAGTCCCTCGCCGGCGTCACCGCCACCATCCACAACCTGCGCGAGCGGTACCAGAACATCGCCGTCCAGGACAAGGGCAAGCGCTTCAACACCGACCTCCTCGAGGCGATCGAGCTGGGCTTCCTGCTCGACCTCGCCGAGGTCGTCGTCTACTCCGCTCGCAACCGTCAGGAGAGCCGTGGCGGTCACATGCGCGACGACTACCCGAAGCGCGACGACGAGAACTACATGAAGCACACGATGGCGTACCTGTCCGGCGACCCGCACTCGTCCGACGCGGCCGACCACATCCGGCTCGACTGGAAGCCCGTGGTCATCACGCGGTACCAGCCGATGGAGAGGAAGTACTAGCGATGAGCACTGCAACGCTCGAGAACCCGCCGGCCGCAGCACCGGAGGAGATCCAGTCCTTCACGGTCACCCTGATCATCCGTCGATTCGACCCGGACGTGGACGCCGAGCCGCGCTGGGAGGACTTCGACGTCGAGATGTTCCCGACGGACCGCATCCTGGACGCGCTCCACAAGATCAAGTGGGAACAGGACGGGACCCTCACGTTCCGTCGCTCCTGCGCGCACGGCATCTGCGGCTCCGACGCCATGCGGATCAACGGCCGGAACCGCCTCGCCTGCAAGACGCTGATCAAGGACCTCGACATCTCGAAGCCGATCTACGTCGAGGCGATCAAGGGCCTGCCGCTCGAGAAGGACCTCGTCGTCGACATGGACCCCTTCTTCGCGTCGTTCCGCGAGGTGCAGCCGTTCCTCATGCCCGGCAAGCCTGCGGAGAAGAACAAGGAGCGCGTGCAGTCGGTCGCCGAGCGCGCCCGCTTCGACGACACCACGAAGTGCATCCTGTGCGCCGCGTGCACCTCGTCGTGCCCCGTGTTCTGGACCGACGGCCAGTACTTCGGCCCGGCGGCGATCGTGAACGCGCACCGCTTCATCTTCGACTCCCGCGACGACGCCTCGCAGGTCCGCCTGGACATCCTCAACGACCAGGAGGGCGTGTGGCGCTGCCGCACCACCTTCAACTGCACCGAGGCGTGCCCCCGCGGCATCCAGGTCACGCAGGCGATCGCCGAGGTCAAGCAGGCCATGATCTCCGGCAAGGTCTCCTAGCCCACACCCGGTTCATCCGTCCGGCCCAGCGCACTGCGCTGGGCCGGACGTGTTCGTGCAGGGACGACCTGTGCGTCGAGCGACGTCAGGCCAGCGCGGCAGCTCTGGCTTCAGCCGGTGACGCGGCGCTCAGGGCGTCCATGGCCATGGCACGAGCCGCCTCGAGCGTGTAGCGTCGCAACTCGCTCCGGACGTCGCCGAGCGCGGCCGGGGTGACCGAGAGACTCGTCGCCCCGAGGCCGACGAGCACGACCGCGAGGGCCGGGTCCGCTGCCGCCTCCCCGCAGACGCCGATCGAGCGCCCGGAGGCGAGACCGGCGTCGCCGACGAGCTTGACGAGCCGCAGCACGGCGGGGTGCCACGGGTCCTGATACGAGCCGAGCGGCCCGAGGAGACGGTCCGCCGCGAGCGTGTACTGCGTCAGATCGTTGGTGCCGATGCTCACGAAGTCCGCGACCCCGAGGATCTGCGCGGCGAGCAGCGCACTCGACGGCACCTCGATCATCGTCCCGACCGTGCGCAGCCCGAGCCGTTTGGCGAGGGTCACGAACGCCGCGGCCTCGGGGAGGTCGGCGATCATCGGGGCCATCACCCAGAGGTCCGCCTCGTGGGCGTCCTGTGCGAGCGCGAGCGCCGTGAGCTGGTCTCGGAGCACCTCGTCACGTGCGCGGAGCGCCCGGATGCCCCGCACCCCGAGCGCCGGGTTGGCCTCGGCCTCGTCCGCTCGGAGGAAGGCGAGCGGCTTGTCGGCTCCGGCGTCGAACACCCGGACGACGACCCGCTTGCCCGGGAACGCCGCGAGCAACTCGCCGTAGCGGTCAGCCTGTTCGGCGACGCCCGGCGCCTCCGCGCGGTCCAGGAAGAGCAGCTCGGTGCGGAACAGCCCGACCCCCTCGGCGCCGAGGGCCAGGGCACCGGCCGCACCGGTGACGGACCCGAGGTTCGCGAGCAGGGGCACCGGGGTGCCGTCGGCGAGTTCGCCCGGTGAGCGCGGTGAGACCCGCACGCGCTCGGCCGCGGTGGACCTGGCGGACCGCACCTCGCGTTTCGTCGGCGACCCGGTGACGACCCCGGCTCCGGCGTCGACGAGGACGATCTCACCGTCCTCGAACTGCTCGGCTCCGGCGACGCCCACGACGGCGATGAGTGACTGCTCGCGCGCGAGGATGGCCGTGTGCGAGGTCGCCGAGCCGCCACTCGTGACGAGTGCCAGCACCCGCTCGAGATCGAGGAGCGCGGCGTCTGCCGGAGCGAGGTCCGTGGCGACGAGGACGAACGGCTCGTCCGACTCGGGAGGTCCGGGGACAGGTCGGCCCAGTAACCGCGCGATGACCCGTTGCGAGACGTCACCGACGTCGGTCGCGCGCGCCGCCATCGGCTCCCCCAGGTTGAAGAGGACCTGCTGGACCGTCGCCAGGGCCTCGAACACGGCGCGCTCCGCGGAACGCCCCGCCGCGATGCGCGTTGCGACGTCCTCCGCGAGCGCCGGGTCGTCCGCCATGACCGCCTGCGCTTCGAGCACGTCCTGCGCATGTCCGCCGGCTCGTCGAGCCCGGTCCTCGAGGTCGGCCCGCGTCGCGCTGAGCGCCGCGACGGCCCGGGCCTGTTCGAGCGTGACGTCCCCGCCGAACGGGTCGGCGCTCGGTTCGGGCAGCGGTTCCGGCATGCGGAGCACGGGACCGGCGACGACGCCGCGTCCGACGCCGGTGCCGGTGAACGTGCGTTGCCCCTCCGCCTCGCGCATGGTTCGACCCTAGTGCACCGCCTCTCCCCCGGTCCGGCCCGCTTGTAGGCTGGTCCGGTGACCAATCCGCGTGCGCCGAGGAAGGACTCCGCCGACGCGCCGGACGCCGGTACGACCCCCAGGGTGCGGCTCCAACAGACGCCACCGCCACTCGTGTTCCAATGGATCCAGAACAGCGAGAACCCGTTCATCCGACGGCTCGCGCCCCGCGCGGCGAGAGCGGAGCGCGCCACGACGTGGGTCATGCGGCTGAAGCCCTATCGCGTCATCCATCGGTATCTCGCCATGGACGGCAACCTCCTGGCCGCCGGGATCAGCTTCCAGGCCGTCTTCGCCGTGTTCGCCGCGGTCTACGTCGGATTCGCCATCACCGGCATCTGGCTCGGCAACAACGCCGAGGTCTTCCAGGCGCTGGTGGAGATCATCAACCGCGCCGTCCCCGGCCTCATCGGCACCGACGGCGAAGGCATCATCGCCGAGGAGCAGTTGTCGAGCGCCTCGCTGCTCGGCTGGACCGGGGTCATCGCCGCCGTCGGTCTCATCTGGACGGCGATCGGCTGGCTGTACTACACCCGGCAGGCGGTCAGGTCGATCTTCGCGCTCCCGAAGGTCGCGGCCAGCTTCTTCCTGCTCAAGGTCGTCGACCTCGTGCTGGCACTCGCCTTCGGCGTCCTCCTCCTCGTCTCCGCGACGCTGTCGGTCGCCAGCACCCAGGCACTCAGCTGGCTGCTGTCACTGGTCGGCTTGGAGGGCACCTTCTGGGTGACCGTCGGCAGCCGGGTCGTCGGGCTGGTCGTCGCGGTGGTCGTGAACCTCGTCACCCTCGGCGCCATGTACCGCGTGCTCAGCCGGATCCGGATCCCGTGGCGCAACCTCTTCGGAGGCGCGCTCCTCGGCAGCCTGGTGCTCTCACTCCTGAGCGTCGCGAGCAGTGCGGTGATCGCCGGGGCCTCCCGGAACCCGTTGCTCGCGACCTTCGCGGTGTTCATCGGCCTCATGCTGTGGTTCAACCTCGTGAGCCGCGTCATCCTCGCATCCGCCGCCTGGATCGCCGTGGGGCTCGACGACCAGGGCATCAGTGTGCGCACGACGACGCCGGAGGAGCAGGCGGCCGAAGAGCTGGCGGCCAGGAGGCTGATCGCCGAGGCGGAACTGCGGGAGGCTCGCGAATCCCTCCGGCGCGCCAAGGGCCCGGCGGTCTGGTTCGCCCGCCGGCGCGTCCGGCACGCCGAGGAGGCCTCGGCCGAGCTCATCCGAGAGCACGGCGAAGCCCCCGAGTCGCCCGCGGCGGACGCGTCGGACCCGCCCCATCGCCGACGCCAGGGCGGACGCCGGGGCCAGGGCGTTGTCGGCCCCCGCGACTAAGCTGGAGGCATGTCTGCACCCCTCCGCATCGCCAGTGTCAACGTCAACGGAGTCCGCGCGGCCTTCCGCAAGGGGATGGGCGACTGGCTCGAAGACCGCGGGGTCGACATCCTCGCCCTGCAGGAGGTCCGCGCTGCGACGAGCGACCTCGAGACGCTCTTCGGACCGGAGTGGAACATCCTGCACGATGCCGCGACCGCCAAGGGGCGTGCCGGCGTCGCGATCGTCAGCCGTCGCTCGGCGGGCATCCACCGCGTCGCCCTCGGAGCCGACGACTTCGACAGCGCGGGTCGTTGGATCGAGGCCGACTTCGACATCGACGGCACCCTCGTCACGGTCGTGAGCACCTACGTGCACTCCGGCGAGGTCGACACCCCCAAGCAGGTCGAGAAGTTCCGCTTCCTCGAGGCGATGCTCGAGCGGCTGCCGGCACTGCGCGAGCACAACCCGCTGTCCCTCGTCGTCGGCGACCTCAACGTCGGCCACACCGAGCTCGACATCAAGAACTGGAAGGGCAACGTCAAGCGTGCCGGCTTCCTGCCCGCGGAGCGGTCCTACTTCGACCGCTACCTCGGCCCGGCTGGTGAGACGGTGACGGGCGTCGACGGCGTGACCGGCACCGGCCTCGGCTGGGTCGACATCGGGCGCCAGTCCGCCGGCCAGGTCCCCGGTCCCTACACCTGGTGGTCCCAGCGCGGCCAGGCCTTCGACACCGACACCGGCTGGCGCATCGACTACCAGCTCGCCACCCCCGAGCTCGCGGCCCTCGCGTCCGGCTACACGATCGACCGCGCCGCGGCGTACGACCAGCGATGGTCCGATCACGCCCCCGTCGTCGTCGACTACGCCGTCTGACCCTTCGGCATCACGCCACCCCACCACTCCGTGCCCCGGCTCCGGCCGCTCATCCCTCTGCGAGAACCCACATGACCAAGCCACGCCTGTACTCCGGCATGCAGCCCTCCGCCGACTCGCTCCACCTCGGCAACTACATCGGTGCCCTCCTGCAGTGGAAGCAGATGCAGCAGGAGCACGACGCCTTCTTCAGCATCGTCGACCTGCACGCGATCACGGTGCCGCAGGACCCCGCCGAGCTCCGCGAGAAGACCCGTCGCACGGCCGCCCAGTACATCGCCGCAGGCATCGACCCCTCGGCGTCGACCCTGTACGTCCAGTCGCACGTCCCGGCGCACGCACAGCTCGCCTGGGTGCTCAACACGATCACCGGCATGGGCGAGGCCGCGCGCATGACGCAGTTCAAGGACAAGTCGGCGAAGCACGGGCGCGACGCCTCGTCGGTCGGGCTCTTCGCCTACCCGATCCTCATGGCGGCGGACATCCTGCTCTACCAGACCGACATCGTGCCGGTCGGCGACGACCAGCGGCAGCACATCGAGCTCACGCGCGACCTCGCCGAGCGGTTCAACGCCCGCTTCGGCGACACCTTCGTCGTCCCGAAGGCGCAGATCCAGAAGGACTCCGCGCGCATCTACGACCTCCAGAACCCGACGTCGAAGATGTCGAAGTCCGCCGAGACCCCGGCGGGGATCATCTGGTTGCTCGACGAGCCGAAGGTCACGCAGAAGAAGATCATGCGTGCGGTCACCGACAACGACGGCGTCATCGCCTTCGACGCACAGGAGAAGCCCGGTGTCTCGAACCTGCTGAGCATCTACTCCGCGATCACCGGCTCCCCCATCGAGGCCGTCGTCGGCGAGTTCGAGGGTCGTGGCTACGGCGACCTCAAGAAGGGTCTCGCCGAGGTCGTCGTGGGCGAACTCGAGCCGGTCCGTGCGCGCGCGCTCGAGCTCCTCGACGACCCCGCCGAGCTCGACCGCCTGCTCGCGGTCAACGCCGCGCGCGCAACCGAGGTCGCCGAGCAGACCCTCGCCGAGGTCTACGACCGCGTCGGACTCCTCCGCCCCGCCTGATCCCGCCGTCCGTTCGCAACTCCTGCTCGTCACTGTCCGCAAGCCCGCACACACCGCACTCACCGCGCGGCCCGTGGAGTACCCACGCGGTGAGCAGGAGTTGTGCGTACGTCCCCGATCAGACCGGTGATCGCTGCCGCGACGAGCCCGGGCTCATGCACCACGTGCTGGTAGAGCGGTCGCAACGTCATCAGCCCGCGCGAGGCGGCTCTGAGGTCGCGGGTGCGGTCGGAGACGGCGTGCGACCACCCCTCATGATGGGCTCGACTGTCGACCTCGATCAACAATGACTCAGCCACCAGGAGATCACCGCGTCCACCCTCCGCCAGACGGGGCTGCACTTCGTACGACAGACCGAGGCTGCGGACGATCAAGCGCAGGAGTGTCTCCGGACCTGACTCGGCGCGTCCATCGATCAACGCCATGAGCGCACGAAAGCGTTCGGGCACCAGGGCGAAGACTCGTCGGAGGTCGGGCTCATCCACCAACCCGAGATGGACCGCGCTGTCGAGCGTCGCGAGTGCCATCCGCGGCGACTGGCACCGGATGGACTGGGCCAGTGCGTCGATGATCGACACGTCGCAGTCGAACGTGCCGCACGGCTGATCAAGCGGTCGCCAGTGGAGAGTGAACTCCCGTCGATCGCTGGTAGCCAGCCGTCGGTCCTCCGCCCGCGGTCCGCGAAGTCGTGAGGCGCTGCGGTCCACATGCACATGGACCCGGGTGGCGTCGAACACGAACACACCACGGGCGGCCAGGGTGGACAGGCACGCTCGCCTCCCCCCGATGCGCACTGCGGCACGGATGTCATCGTGTACTCCGGGGAGCGCGTATCGATCGCGCCGCACGCGAACGATCGTTCCGTCACGCACCGCCTGGGTGATCTCACGCGGTCGCATACCTTCCTCGAGAAGCGTCGAGCGGGTGAGGATCGTGTGACCAGAAGCTGCACTGTCCATCCATCGAGGTTCGGGGCACCGATCGAGCGGTCGGTCTCACGCGGCTGCGTCGTCGTCGGTCGAGGACTACGGGAGCACTGTGGAGGAGGGTCACGGTCAGGGCGTCACCGTCGCGCGCGGTTCACAACTCCTGCTGGCCACTGGCCAACGCTCAGGATCGACCCCAGGGAGGCGCCGCAGCAGCGAGGAGCAGGAGTTATGCGCATGTGGGACACCCATCTCGACGAGATGGGGGTCGGAGCGAGTCTCGCGGGAGGCAGCGAGTTCGCGCAGAACTCCTGCGCCTGACCGGCCCGGTCGGCGCGGGCAGGCGGAATGGCGCGGTTGCTCCCGAGTCGGTCCTCAAGCTGCAGGAGTTGTGCGCAGGTGCACCCTGCGGGAAGCGGCACGAGGACGGACGACAGAACGGCCCGCCCTCCGCGAGGAGGACGGGCCGTTCCGGTCGGTCGGGACTACTGCACGTCGTCGTCGACCCAGTCGAAGGTCTTCGTGACGGCCTTCTTCCAGTTGCGGTAGAGGCGGTCGCGCTCCGCGGAGTCCATGTTGGGCTCCCAGCGCTTGTCCTCCTGCCAGTTCTTCGCGAGGTCGTCGAGGTCGGACCAGAAGCCGACGGCGAGACCGGCCGCGTAGGCAGCGCCGAGCGCCGTGGTCTCGGCGACGACCGGTCGGATGACCGGCACACCGAGGATGTCGGCCTGGAACTGCATGAGCGTGTCGTTGGCGGTCATGCCGCCGTCGACCTTGAGCTCCGTCAGCGGGACACCCGAGTCGGCGTTGACGGCGTCGATGACCTCGGCCGTCTGGAACGCGGTCGACTCGAGGGCGGCCCGGGCGATGTGGCCCTTGTTGACGTACCGGGTGAGCCCGACGAGCGCACCGCGGGCGTCCGGACGCCAGTACGGCGCGAACAGCCCGGAGAACGCCGGCACGAAGTACGCGCCACCGTTGTCCTCGACGGTCTTGGCGAGCGCCTCGACCTCGGGAGCGGAGGAGAACATGCCGAGGTTGTCGCGCAGCCACTGGACGAGCGAACCGGTCACGGCGATCGAACCCTCGAGCGCGTAGTGCGGCTTCGCGTCGCCGAGCTTGTAGCCGAGCGTCGTCAGCAGACCGTTCTCGGAGTGGACGATCTCCTCACCGGTGTTGAAGATGATGAAGTTACCGGTGCCGTAGGTGTTCTTGGCCTCGCCCTGCTGGAAGGCGGCCTGACCGAAGGTCGCCGCCTGCTGGTCGCCGAGGATGCCGGCGATCGGCGTCTCGCGGAGGAGGCTGTCGTCGGACGCGTGGCCGTAGATCTCGGAGGAGCTCTTGATCTCCGGGAGCATCGACTTCGGGACGCCGAACGCCTTGAGGATCTCGTCGTCCCACTGCAGGGTCTCGAGGTCCATGAAGAGCGTGCGCGAGGCGTTGGTGACGTCGGTGACGTGCACGCCGCCGTTGACACCACCGGTGAGGTTCCAGATGACCCAGCTGTCGGTCGTGCCGAAGAGGAGGTCGCCCGCCTCGGCCTTCTCGCGAGCACCCTCGACGTTCTCGAGGATCCAGACGATCTTCGTGCCGGAGAAGTAGGTCGCCAGCGGCAGGCCGACGGTCTTCTTGAAGCGCTCGACGCCGCCGTCCGCAGCGAGGCGGTTCACGATGTCCTGGGTGCGCGTGTCCTGCCAGACGATCGCGTTGTAGACGGGCTGACCGGTGGTCTTGTCCCAGACGACGGCGGTCTCGCGCTGGTTCGTGATGCCGATGGCCGCGATGGCGTGCCGGGTGATGTTGGCCTTGCTGAGCGCCTGGCCGATGACCTCGCGGGTGTTGTTCCAGATCTGGTTCGGGTTGTGCTCGACCCAGCCGGCCTTCGGGAAGATCTGCTCGTGCTCGAGCTGGCCCGTCGAGACGATCGATCCGCTCTTGTCGAAGACGATGGCCCGGGAACTCGTCGTCCCCTGGTCGATTGCGATGACGTAGTCCGCCATTGGATACTCCTTCGTTGCGTGCGTTGCGAGGTGAGGCACCGGAACCGGTACCCCGGGGTGCCGCGGCGGTGATCGTGTCCGGTCACCGCCGCAGCGTCAGGTCAGACGGCCGGGAGCAGCACCATCGAGGCGAGGGCCGCGAGGACACCACCGAGCAGGGGGCCGACGACCGGCACCCAGGCGTAGGACCAGTCGCTCTTGCCCTTGCCCTTGATGGGGAGGAGGGCGTGGGCGATGCGCGGACCGAGGTCACGTGCCGGGTTGATCGCGTAGCCGGTCGGGCCACCGAGGGAGGCACCGATACCGACGACGAGCAGGGCGACGGGAAGGGCGCCCAGGGCTGCGAGTCCCCCGGGGACGCCCTCGATGACCACCGCGTCGGGGCCGGTCTTGCCGAAGGACATCACGACGAAGACGAGGACGAAGGTCGCGATGACCTCGGTCACGAGGTTCCAGCCGTAGCTGCGGATCTCCGGACCGGTCGAGAAGACACCGAGCTTCTTGCCCGGGTCCTCCTCCTGGTCGAAGTGCTGCTTGAAGGCGAAGTACGTCAGCACGGCACCGATGAAGGCACCGACCATCTGCGCCGCCCAGTAGACGAGCGCCGTACCGAAGTCGATCGACCCCGTGGTGAGGAAGCCGATCGTGACGGCGGGGTTCAGGTGTCCGCCGGAGGCGTAGGACACCGTGACACCGGCGAAGACCGCGAGGCCCCAACCGAAGTTGATGAGCAGCCAGCCGCCACCGAGGCCCTTGGATTTCGTGAGGATCGCCGTGGCGACCACACCGGTACCGAGGAGGACGAGCATCGCCGTCCCCACGGTCTCGGAGAGGAAGATGGTTCCGAGGTTCATGTCTTCATTGACCTTTCATAGGTGTGGCCGTGTGGGGGCCGACGCCGAGGCGCGAGCCCCCGCTGGGCGAGGTTGCACTGACCAGTTGCTTGTAAGGTAGCCAGCTCCTGTTGCACAGGACAAGGGCCTTGCCTGCACATTCGTGCATTATGAGAACGCCGGGGCCTCCTTGGCGGCGTCGACCCGGAGGTCGACCTGGTGGGCGTCGCGCAGGCGGTCGAGCGCTGCGGTGATCTGCGCGGTCCGCTCGGCGTCGTCCCACCCGAGGACACCGCCGACGACGCGGGCGATCTCGTCGACGAGGCCGGCGGTCAGCGATCCGGTGAAGGCGAGGCTCGTGCGACGGTGCAGCACGTCGGAGAGGTGCACGACCTGCTCCTGCTCGACGAGGTACTCCAGCTCCTGCACGCTGTAGTCGGCAGCGCCCTGCAAGCGGTCGTCGCCGTGCTCGGACAGGTGCTCGAGGAGTGCGGCGGCCTTCGTGCCGTACCGGCCCAGCAGCTGCTCGGCACGCTTGGCACCGGTGCCGTCCTCGTGCGCGGCGACCCAGGTGCGCGTCGCCGAGTCGGTGCGCGGGAAGCCGGCGCCGCCGCCGATCGCGAGGCCGAGGGTCTCCACGGGGCGCGGGGCCCCGATGGTGTTGAGCACGTCCGTGCTGAGGTGCTCGGCGAGGGCCCGGAAGGTGGTCCACTTGCCGCCGACGAGGCTGAACACGGTGGTGGACGGACGTGCAGCGGCGGCCCGGCGCTCGATCCGGTAGTCGCGCGACACGAAGCCGGGGGCCTCGTCGTCGTGCTTCGGCAGCGGGCGGATGCCGGAGAACCGGTAGACGATCTGCTCGCGCGAGGTCGCGATGGTCGGGAAGACGTGCTTCACGAGGTCGAAGAAGTAGTCGACCTCCTCCTCGGTGCAGACGCTCGGGGTGCTCGGGTCGGCGTCGATGTCGGTCGTGCCGACCATGACCTTGCCCTTGAGCGGGTAGATGAGGACGATGCGGCCGTCCTCGTGCTCGAAGAAGATCTCGCGCCCCTTGGTGGCCGCGTAGAGCTCCGGGTTGTCGAGGACGATGTGCGAGCCCTTCGTGCCGCCCATGTAGGTCGTCGGCTCGCCGAGGCCGGCGTTCGTGAGGTCGGTCCAGGGGCCGGAGGTGTTGACCACGACGTCGCTCGTCACGGTGAAGGTCTGGCCGGTGACGGTGTCGCGGAGCTCGACGCCGTCGGCTCCCATGCCGACCGCCTCGACGTAGTTGACGGCGCGGGCGTGCGGGCCGGCGGCGAGGCCGTCCATGAGGACGTCGAGTGCGAGACGCTCCGGGTCGTGCATGGAGGCGTCGTAGTAGGTCGCCGTGTACTTGAGGCCCGGGTTCATCTTCGGCAGGTCGGCGAGGGACTTCTTCCGGCCGTGGAAGCGGTGACGCGGCACGCTGCCACCGTCGCGGGAGAAGGAGTCGTACGCGGTGAGGCCGACCTTGATGAGCAGCGCACCACGCTCCTGCGGCTTGCCCTGCTTGTGGGTGAGGAAGCGCAGCGGTGCGGAGAGGATGCCGGAGAAGGTCGAGAAGATCGGGACCGTGGTCTCGAGCGGCTTCACGTAGTGCGGGGCGATCTTGATGAGCCCGTTGCGCTCCTGCACCGACTCCTGGACGAGGCGGAACTCGCCGTTCTCGAGGTACCGGATGCCGCCGTGGATCATGTGGCTCGACGCGGCAGAGGCGCCGGAGGCCCAGTCGTTGCGTTCCACGAGCGTGACGTCGACGCCCTGGAGCGCGAGGTCGCGGAAGGTCGCGATGCCGTTGATGCCGCCGCCGATGATGAGCACCGACGCCTGCGGGCGGTCGATGACGGACTGGACGGTGGAACGGGGAGCTGACGACTTGAGGGACATGAGATGCCTCGCTTCTTCGCGGTTGGTACGCGACGCTGCCGGGATTGCGCGCCGCTGAATGATGTGACTGAATACATCGTGACACCCGCTGCAACTCTGAACAGCCCTAGTGAACAAACGTGCAAGGAGACCCGATGTCGCTCGCAGACGCGCTCAGCCAGCCGGACCGGACGGCCGAGGCGCTCCGTGCCGCACAGCTGTATTACGTGCAGGACCTCACCATGGAGGCCATCGCCCAGGAGCTCCACACCTCCCGGTCGTCGGTCTCCCGCCTGCTCGGATATGCGCGGGAAAGCGGGCTCGTCGACATCCAGGTGCGCTCCCCGCACGACATGCCGTCGCGGCTCGAGGCGGAGTTCCGCGACCGCTTCGGCGTGACCGCCCACATCGTCCCGGTCCCCGACCACACGAGCGACATCGACCGCCTGGAGCGGGTCGCCCTCTCGGCTGCACGTTTTCTCGGCTCGGTGTTCGACTCGAACATGACGCTCGGCCTGGCATGGGGCTCGACCGTGAGTGCGGTGGCGAGGCACCTCACCCCCAAGCGGACCCACAACTCGCAGATCGTCCAGCTGAACGGTGCGGCCAACACGCGCACCTCGGGCATCCTCTACGCGAGTGAGATCCTGCATCGGTACGCGGACGCCTACGGGGCCTACGCGCAGCAGTTCGCGGTGCCCGCCTTCTTCGACGACCCGTCGACCAAGCTGGCCCTCTGGCGGGAACGCAGCATCCGACGCGTGCTCGAGATCCAACGCCGCATGGACGTCGCGCTGTTCGGTCTCGGTTCGCAGCTCTCGGGGGTGCCCAGCCACGTCTACGTCGGCGGCTACCTCGACGACAGCGACTTCGAGGCGCTCGCGAGCGCCGGGGCGGTCGGGGACGTCGCGACCGTGTTCTTCCGCGCCGACGGTTCCTGGCGCGACATCCCCTTCAACAATCGTGCGTCCGGGCCCGACCTCGACGTGCTGCGCGGCGTCTCCCGTCGGATCTGCGTGGTCGCGGGAGCCGCCAAGGTGCCCCCGCTCCTCGGGGCGTTGGCGGGCGGGCTCATCTCCGACCTCGTGGTCGACGAGGGGACCGCCCGCGCGGCGATCGACCAGCACGACGCCCAGCGCTGACCCCGGCCGCATCAGGCGCTGCAACCGGGCGTCATCCGAACCGGGAATAGGGCACCCACTCAGCCCGTTGACCTAGAATCGACAACACGTAACGTGCTCCGGGGTCGGTGAGAGTCCGAACCGGCGGTGATAGTCCGCGACCCGTGTCTCGCGCAAGCGAGGCCCGGTTGACCTGGTGGAACTCCAGGACCGACGGTTATGAACGCGTCTGCTCGCAGGCGGCGTTCGAGTCCGGATGGAAGGAAGCACGGGCGTCGGCCGATGGTCGACGCCGGCGAGCACCTGCCCGCGACCCCGGAACTCGTGTCAGTACCGACCGAGATGACGGACAGATGAGCGCAGGAACCGAGGCACCGCAGGCGAGTGTCCGCGAGGAGCAGGCCATGCTGCGCGCGCTCGAACTCGCCGCCAACGGCCCCGCCCGCGGGGTCAACCCCCGCGTCGGCTGCGTCATCCTCGACGCCGACGGCACCGTGATCGCCGAGGGCTGGCACCGTGGAGCCGGCACCCCGCATGCGGAGGTCGACGCCCTGTCCCGCCTCGCTCCCGGAGCGGCCCGCGGCGCGACGGCCGTCGTCACCCTGGAACCCTGCAACCACACGGGCCGGACCGGACCGTGTGCCGTCGCCCTCCTCGAGGCCGGTGTCGAGCGCGTCGTGTTCGCCGTGGACGACCCCGGCCACCACTCCGGAGGTGGAGCGGAACGACTCCGCGACGGCGGCGTCACCGTCGTCGGCGGTGTGCTCGCCGGACCGGCGGAGGACCTCCTCGGTGACTGGCTCACCACCGCCCGCCTCGGGCGTCCGCTCGTCACGGTGAAGTGGGCCTCGAGTCTCGACGGGCGGATCGCCGCGAGCGACGGCACGAGCCGCTGGATCACCGGCGACGCCGCGCGCGACGACGTCCACCGTCGACGGGCCGCCCACGATGCGATCCTCGTCGGCACGGGGACGGTCCTCGCCGACGATCCGAGCCTCACCGCTCGCGACGACCGCGGCGACCTCCTGCCCGAGCAGCCATTGCCCGTCGTCATGGGCGATCGCCAGATCCCCCTGGACGCCGCCGTCCACCGCCACCCCCGGCCGGTCGTCGTCCACCACGGGCATGATCCGGCTGCGCTGTTAGCCGAGCTCCGCGCCGCGGGCGTCCGGAGCGTCTTCATCGAGGGCGGCCCGACCATCGCCACGGCGTTCCTCCGCGCAGGACTCGCCGACACGGTCCTCACCTACCTCGCCCCGGTGCTCCTCGGCGGCCCTCGCCTCGCGATCGGCGACCTCGGTGTCGACACCATCGGCGAAGCGATCCGCCTCACCACCGTCGGCGTCGAACCACTCGGCGACGACCTCCTCGTCATCACGACACCCGACCGCAGCGCCTCCGCCTCGGCCGCCCGCCACCTCACCGCCTGACCCCCAGAGAACGGACCACCCATGTTCACGGGCATCATCGAAGAACTCGGCACGATCGTCGCCATCGACCACGGCGAGGACTCGGCACGGTTCACCGTCCGCGGCCCGCTCGCCCTCGAGGGCACCAGGCACGGGGACTCCATCGCCGTGAGCGGTGTCTGCCTCACCGTCGTCGAGCAGACCGGCGAGACGTTCACGGCCGACGTCATGGCCCAGACCCTCGCGATGAGCTCCCTCGACGGCGTCACGGTCGGATCTCCGGTCAACCTCGAACGCGCGGCCCGCGTCGGCGACCGCCTCGGTGGCCACATCGTCCAAGGTCACGTCGACGGCACCGGCACCGTCCTGGCCACGGTGCCCGGCGAGGCCTGGCGCGTCGTGCGCGTCTCGCTCCCCGCGGCACTCGCGCCGCTCGTCGTCGACAAGGGATCGATCACCGTCGACGGCGTCTCGCTCACCGTCAGCGCCATCAGCGCACCGGACGCACCGGAAGCCTGGTTCGAGGTGTCCCTCATCCCCGAGACGCTGGCCGCGACGACGCTCGGTGAGCGGGTCCCCGGCGATCGTGTGAACCTCGAGACCGACATCCTCGCCCGGCACGTCGAGCGCATGCTCGCATTCAGCCGTCTCGAGTCGGCATTCCCCAGCAGCATCGGCCAGGATCCGCAGTCCGCGGACCCGGTCGGCACCACCGCCACCGGAAGGGGCAACGCATGAGCATCGCCAGCATCCCGGAGGCCCTCGCGGCACTCCGCCAGGGCCGACCGGTCATCGTGGCCGACGACGAAGGGCGAGAGAACGAGGGCGACGTGATCCTCGCCGCGGAGTCCGCCACCCAGGAGTGGATCGCGTGGACGGTCCGACACTCCTCCGGATTCATCTGTGCACCGATGACGAACGAGATCGCCGACCGACTGGCCCTCCCGCCGATGGTCGCGCTCAACGAGGACCCCAGAGGCACCGCGTACACCGTCACGGTCGACGCGGCCGACCGGCTCAGCACCGGCATCAGCGCCGCCGACCGCGCCCACACCTTGCGCGTGCTCGCCGACCCGGCGTCCGTGCCCGCCAGTCTCTCGCGCCCCGGACACATCGTCCCGTTGCGCGCCGTCGACGGCGGGGTGCGTGAGCGCGACGGCCACACGGAGGCGGCCGTCGACCTCATGAAGCTCGCGGGGCTGGTCCCCGTCGGGGCGATCTCCGAGATCGTCGCCGACGACGGCGAGATGATGCGCCTGCCCGGCCTCATCGCGCTCGGGGAGCGGGAGGGCGTGCTCGTCACGACGATCGCCGCACTCATCGCCTTCCTCGAGGAGAACCCCGATGCGGCTGCGGTCTGCGCCGAGGAACGCGCCGCCCAGGCGGCCATCCCCGAATCGTCGAACGTGTCGTTCGAGGTGGAGACGACCGTCCCGACGACGCACGGCTCGTTCCGGTTGCGCGCCTACCGCGACCGCAGGACCGGTGCCGACCACGTCGCCATCATCGCCGGCGACCCGCAGGCCACCGGTGCGCTCGTGCGCGTCCACTCCGAGTGCCTGACCGGCGAGGCGTTCGGCTCGCTCAAGTGCGAGTGCGGTCCGCAGCTCGACAGTGCTCTGGACACCATCCAGCGCCACGGCGGAGTCGTCGTCTACCTGCGCGGGCACGAAGGGCGCGGCATCGGCCTCGTCAACAAACTGCGCGCCTACCGGTTGCAGGAGGACGGTCTCGACACCCTCGACGCCAACCTCGCGCTCGGGTTGCCGGCCGACGCCCGCGACTACACGGCGGCGAGCGCGATCCTGACGGACCTCGGCATCACCTCCGTGCGCCTGCTCTCGAACAACCCGGAGAAGGAGCGACAGCTCACGAACCACGGCATCGCCGTGAGCGAGCGCGTCCCCCTGGTGGTCGGCGTCGGCCTGTTCAACGAGGGCTACCTCGAGACGAAGCGCGACCGCATGGGCCACAGCATCGGGTTCGAGCTCGCACCCGAACCGCACCCCCACCAGTAGTCCACCGCCGCCCTCGATTCCCTCGAGGAGCGAGAACACCACCAACCCCTCGACGCGCTCGAGGGAAGAAGACAGGAGACCGCATGAGCGGCGAAGGATCCCCCACCATCAGCGTCGAC
Source organism: Plantibacter sp. (assembly GCF_059073635.1). Classification (NCBI taxonomy): domain Bacteria; kingdom Bacillati; phylum Actinomycetota; class Actinomycetes; order Micrococcales; family Microbacteriaceae; genus Plantibacter; species Plantibacter sp. The sequence goes on from NZ_JCACOF010000010.1 coordinate 449,092, forward strand.
GGCACCGGCCTCGACATCGTCGTCATCGCCGGCACCTGGCACGAGACCATCACCGACGGTCTCATCGCCGGAGCCGTCAAGGCCCTCGATGCGAGCGGCGCCAACCACCGCCTCGTGCGGGTCCCCGGGAGCTTCGAACTCCCGGTCGTCGCCAAGGCCGCCCTCGAGGCCGGGGCCGACGCGGTCGTCGCACTCGGGGTCATCATCCGTGGCGGCACGCCGCACTTCGAGTACGTCTCCGACGCCGCGACGAGTGGCCTCACGCAGGTCAGCATCCAGACGGGCAAGCCCGTCGGCTTCGGCGTCCTCACCCTCGACGACGAGAAGCAGGGGCTCGACCGCGCAGGGCTGCCCGGGTCGAAGGAGGACAAGGGGGCGGAGGCCGCTGATGCCGCCGTCGCGACCGCGGTCGTCCTCCGCGAGCTGCGCGGCTGACCCGAGCAGAGGCGCATCACGCGGCATTCCGGTATCGGTATACGCCCTTCCGGGCAACCGAATACCGGAATGCCGTACTTCGGCGTACAGTGTCATGGTCCTGCCACAAGCGGGCGAACCTCTGATCCTGCCGTCGTCGGCGGGCGTGCGCGACCGGTGCTGATGCTTCGACGGCGTCCATTCCCGAACCGAAACGCGCACGCATGTCTCTCGAAGCAACCCCAGTCACCAAGGCCCCGGTCAATCCGCGCTCCCGAGTCGTCCTCGCCAGCCTCATCGGCACGACGATCGAGTTCTACGACTTCTACGTCTACGCGACGGCCGCCGTCCTCGTCTTCCCGCACCTCTTCTTCCCGAGTGAGGACCCGACCGCGGGTCTCCTCGCCTCCTTCGCCGTGTTCGGCGCCGCGATGGTGGCCCGCCCCGTCGGTGCCGTCATCTTCGGGCACCTCGGCGACAAACGCGGTCGGAAGGCGACCCTCGTCGGCGCCCTCCTCACCATGGGGATCGCGACCTTCCTCATCGGCCTGCTGCCGACCTACCAGCTCGTCGGCTGGGTCGCCCCGCTGCTCCTCGTGATCCTCCGCATCGGTCAGGGCTTCGCGCTCGGCGGCGAATGGTCGGGCGCCGCCCTCGTCGCGACGGAGAACGCGCCGACCGGCAAGCGTGCCCTGTTCGGCACGTTCCCGCAGCTCGGTGCGCCGATCGGCTTCATCATCGCCAACGGACTGTTCCTGATCATCGCGGCGATCCTGCCGAGCGACGACCCGTCCATGCCGTCCGAGGCGTTCCTCGAGTGGGGCTGGCGCATCCCGTTCCTCTTCTCCGTCGTCATGGTCATCGTCGGCCTCTGGGTCCGTCTCCGTCTCGTCGAGAGCAACGCGTTCACGAACGCGAAGGAGCAGGGCAAGGTGCAGCGGTCGCCGCTCGCGAGCGTCGTCAAGCTGCACTGGCGCAAGCTGCTCCTCGGCACCTTCTTCATGCTCGCCACCTACGTGCTCTTCTACCTGATGACGACGTTCTCCCTGAGCTACGGCCGTGCGCCACTCGACGCCCCGGTCGCCGGGCTCGGCTACAGCTACACGACCTTCGTGCTCATGCTCATCGCCGGCGTGGTCTTCTTCGGGATCTTCACGCTCGTGTCCGGTCCCTTCGCCGACAAGTACGGACGCCGCAAGACGCTCATCGTCGTGACGAGCGCGATCCTCGTGTTCGGTCTCGTCTGGGTCCCGTTGCTCGGCGCCGGGTTCACCGGGGTCATGATCTGGCTCATCATCGGATTCAGCCTCATGGGGTTCACCTTCGGACCGATGGGCGCCCTGCTGCCCGAGCTGTTCCCGACGAACGTGCGGTACACCGGGTCCGGGATCTCCTACAACGTGTCGTCGATCCTCGGTGCCGCGGTCGCACCGTTCATCGCCGTCGCGCTGTGGAGCGCCGGCGGCGGCAGCCCGTTCTGGGTCGGCGTCTACCTCTCGGCGATGGCCCTGATCACGCTCGTCGCCCTCATCGTCTCCAAGGAGACCAAGGACGTCGACATCGACGCCTGATCGAGGCGACCACCGAGGGCCGGTGCGTGGAGGACGTCTCCGCGCACCGGCCCTCGGTGCGTCCGCGCTCGGTGCGTCGGCTTCGGGCTCGGCGCGTGCGACCGTCGCCTAGAGTTGAACCACGGTGCGCCGTCGCCATGGACGTCTCGGAGCCGCGCACCGCACCTCGGAGGAAGAGCACCATGAGCACCCCAGCGCGCCCGGCACGCAGCCGCAACCCGTTCAGCCGACCGAAGGACGACGGTCCCCGCGCGAGCCTCAAGCAGCTCATGCCGTACATCTTCGAGCACCGCTCGATCCTCATCGTCGTCATCATCCTGAGCGTCATCGGAGCGGCCGCGTCACTCGCCCAGCCGCTCATCGTCAGCCAGGTGATCGGGGTCGTCGAGGCGGGCCGGTCGCTCGGCAACCTGGCGTGGCTCCTCGTCGGGCTCGTCGTGGTCTCCGGCGTCATCAGCGGGTACCAGCACTACCTCCTCCAGCGCGCCGGCACCGGGGTCGTGTACTCCTCCCGGCGCCAGCTGATCGCGCGCATCTTCCGGCTGCCGATCAGCCAGTTCGACACGCGCCGCACCGGCGACCTCGTCTCGCGGGTCGGCAGCGATACGACCATGCTCTACGCCGTCCTGACGCAGGGCTTCGTGGACGCCGTCGGCGGTGCCATCACCTTCCTCGGCGCACTCATCGCGATGGCGATCATCGACCCCGTCCTGCTGGGTCTCACCCTCCTCGTCGTCATCGTCTCGGTCGTCGTGGTCGTCGCCCTGAGCGGACGCATCCGCGTCGCCAGCCGCGAGCAGCAGACCAAGGTGGGCGAGCTCGCCGCCGCGGTCGAGCGCGCCATCAGCTCCATCCGCACCATCCGGGCGTCCAACGCGACCGACCGCGAGATCGACGCGGTGGACGGCGTGGCCAAGGAGGTCTACGGCGTCGGCGTGCGGATCGCGAAGATCTCCTCGCTGGTCGTCCCGGTCGCCGGCATCGCCATGCAGACCTCGTTCCTGGTCGTCCTGGGCGTCGGTGGGTTCCGGGTCGCGTCCGGGGCCATCACCATCGCGAGTCTCGTCGCGTTCATCCTCTTCCTGTTCATGATGATCATGCCGCTCGGCCAGGCCTTCGGCGCGATCACGAGCGTCAACCAGGCGCTCGGAGCGCTCGGCCGGATCCAGGAGATCCTCGACCTGCCCGACGAGGGCGACGACGACGCGGCCATCGCCGCGCGGGTCGGACGTCCCGGGACCGCCTCAGCGTCCGCTCCGGCGATCGAGTTCGACGGGGTCGAGTTCGCCTACCCGGACGCGGCGGTCATCGAGCGCGAACGGGCCGCAGCGGAGGCGCTCGCGACCGAGGCGCTGAGCGAGGGCACCAGCGCGCCGGAGGTCGTCGCCGCCGATGCCGCCCGACTCACCGAGGCGCAGTCCGCGCTCGGTCGTCAGGTGCTCCGTGGAGTGTCCTTCGCGGCGATGCAGGGCAGACGCACGGCGCTCGTCGGACCGTCCGGCGCCGGCAAGAGCACCATCCTCGGGCTCATCGAACGGTTCTACGACCCGACGGCCGGTGCCATCCGCCTGGGCGGCGTGGACATCCGCACGATCCCCCGCGCCGACCTCCGGGACCAGATCGGGTACGTGGAGCAGGACGCCCCGGTCCTCGCCGGCACGCTGCGCGACAACCTGCTGCTGTCGTCACCGGATGCGAGCGACGCCGACTGCGAGCGCGTGCTGCACGCGGTCAACCTCGGCGGGGTCCTCGACCGCAACCCGCTCGGTCTCGCCGCTCCGGTCGGCGAGGACGGCATCATGTTGTCGGGTGGCGAGCGGCAACGCCTCGCGATCGCGCGCGCCATCCTCGCGGCTCCCCCGATCCTGTTGTTGGACGAGTCGACCTCGAGCCTCGACGGCGTCAACGAGCAGATGATGCGCGAGGCCATCGACGCGGTCGCGACGGGACGCACGCTCATCGTCATCGCGCACCGGCTCTCGACCGTCGTCGACAGCGATCAGATCGTCGTCCTCGAGGAGGGTCGGGTGGTCGGCGTCGGCACCCACAGCGACCTCGTGACCGAGGTCCCGCTCTACCGCGAACTCGCCAAGCACCAGCTCCTCGTGTGACGCTCCGCTCGCCCGACCGTCGTCGGGCGAGCGAGCGGACGCATCAGGACCGGAGGCGGTAGCGCAGGGCGGCGAGTTCCGCACGGAGGGCGGCCGGGACCCGGTTGCCGAAGGTGTCGAAGAAGGACTCGGTGAGGTCGCACTCGACGAGCCAGGACTCGCGATCGACGGCGAACAGGGCGTCGAGGTCGGCCTCGGGCACGTCGATGCCGTCGAGGTTCAGCTCGTCGAGGACGGGCAACCGGCCGATCGCCGACTCCCGTGCGTCGACCTCGTGCTCGAGCCGCCGCACGATCCACTCGATGACCCGCGAGTTCTCGCCGAAGCCAGGCCACAGGAAGGAGCCGTCGGCGTCCTTCCGGAACCAGTTGACCTGGAAGATCCGCGGCGCCTTGCCGTGCTCGAGTGCACCGCCGACCCGCAACCAGTGACTCCAGTAGTCCGCCATGTTGTAGCCGCAGAACGGGAGCATCGCGAAGGGGTCGCGACGGAGCTCCCCGACCGTGCCCTCGGCGGCGGCGGTCTGCTCGGAGGAGATCGTCGCCCCCATGAACACGCCGTGCTCCCAGCTGCTGGCCTCGACCACGAGCGGGACGTTCGTGGCACGACGCCCGCCGAAGAGGATCGCGTCGAGCGGGACGCCGTCGGCCGCGTCCCAGTCGTCGGCGATCGACGGGCACTGCGCCGCCGCGACGGTGAACCGCGAGTTCGGGTGGGCCGCCGGGCGCCCCGACTCGGGCGTCCAGTCCTGCCCCTGCCAGTCGACGAGGTGGGCGGGCGGCTCGGGGGTCAGTCCCTCCCACCAGACGTCTCCGTCGTCGCGGAGCGCGACGTTGGTGAAGATCGTGTTGCCCCACAGGGTGTCGACGGCTGTCGCATTCGTGCCGGCGCCCGTGCCGGGTGCGACCCCGAAGAAGCCTGCCTCCGGGTTGATGGCGTACAGACGGCCGTCGTCGCCGGGCCGGATCCACGCGATGTCGTCGCCGAGGGTCTCGACCGTCCACCCGGGGATCGTCGGCCGCAGCATCGCGAGGTTGGTCTTGCCACAGGCCGAGGGGAACGCGGCGGCGATGTGGAACGCCCGGCCCTCCGGCGAGACGACCCGGACCAGCAGCATGTGCTCGGCCAGCCAGCCCTCGTCGCGTCCGATGACCGAGGCGATCCGCAGCGCGAAGCACTTCTTCGCGAGGAGTGCGTTACCGCCGTAGCCGGAGCCGAACGACCACACTTCGCGCGTCTCCGGGAACTGGACGATGTACTTGGTGTCGTTGCACGGCCAGACCACGTCGGCCTGCCCTGCTTCGAGCGGAGCGCCGACCGAGTGGACGGTCCGGACCCACGGCTGTCCGTCGGCGATGAGCTCGAGGACGCGGTCGCCCATCCGCGTCATGATGCCCATGCTGAGGACCGCGTACGCCGAGTCGGTGATCTGCACGCCGAGCTGCGAGAGCGGCCCGCCGACCGCGCCCATCGAGAACGGCACGACGTACATCGTGCGGCCGCGCATGCTGCCGGCGAAGACCCCGTGCAATTCGTCGCGCATCGCCGCGGGATCCCGCCAGTTGTTCGTCGGGCCGGCGTCCTCCTCCTGCTCGGAGCAGATGAAGGTGCGGTCCTCGACGCGCGCGACGTCGCGCGGATCGCTGCGGGCGAGGAAACTGTTCGGCCGCCACTCCGGGTTGAGCTTGATCAGCTTCCCCTCCTCGACGAGCTGGTGGGTGAGCCGGTGCGACTCGCTCGCGGAGCCGTCGACCCAGTGGATCGCGGACGGCTCCAGGAGGGCCGCCAGGTCGTCGACCCAGGCGTGCAGCTCGGCGAGGCCGCTGCGCTTCGGGCGCGGCACCGCTCGGAGCTCCGCGCGGGCGGCGGGAGCGGGTGCGGTGTCGGGAATCAGTGCTGCGATGGACATGCGTTCCTCCGGCGTTGGTGGGACGGTCAAGAAGTGGTCGTAGAGCCACCATGCGCCCGTATCGGTCGATCTTCACGGTCTTTCACCCTTCAAGAATCGCGGTTCTTTCGATACGGTGAAGGAATGACGCCGACTCCCGCATCGAACGCCGCTGCCGAGCTCCTCACGCTCGGCCATCGGATCCGGCACTTCCGGACCCGGCGAGGCCTCACCCTCGACGACCTCGGCGAACGGGTCGGGCTGGCGGCGAGCCAGCTCTCCCTCATCGAGAACGGGAAGCGCGAGCCGAAGCTGTCGGTGCTGCAGGAGCTGACGACCGCGCTCGGGGTCGACCTGACCGACCTCCTGTCGAAGGAGGCACCGAACCCCCGCGCGGCGCTGGAGATCGAGCTGGACCGCCTCCAGCGCAGTGCCCTCTACGGCGAGTTGACCCTGCCGATCGTCAAGCCGTCGAAGGGCATCCCCGACGAGGCCCTCCGCGCACTCGTGGGCCTGCACCGCGAACTGCAGCGGCACGCGAGCGAGGCGATCGCGACCCCGGAGGAGGCGCGGCGTGCCAACACCGAGTTGCGGGAGTGGATGCGGGAGCGCGACAACCACCTGCCCGAGATCGAGGAACTCGCGGAGTCGCGCGTGCTGCGCGCCGGGCACAGCACCGGCGCACTCACCCACCGCACGGTGAGCATCATGGCGGAACAGCTCGGCTTCGACCTCATCTACGTCAACGACCTGCCGCACTCCGCCCGCAGCGTCACCGATCTCGAGAACGGGCGCATCTACCTGCCACCGGCGTCGATCCCCGGCGGGCACGGCCTGCGGTCCATGGCCCTGCAGGCGATGGCGCACCGCCTGCTCGGGCACCAGCGTCCGACGAGCTACGCCGAGTTCCTCCGGCAACGGCTCGAGATCAACTACTTCGCTGCGGCGGCGCTCATGCCGCAGACGGCCGCGGTGTCGTTCCTGCAGCAGGCCAAGCGCGATCGCAACCTGGCCGTCGAGGACTTCCGCGACGCCTTCGGGGTCACCCATGAGGCCGCGGCGCTGCGCCTGACCAACCTGGCGACCGCCCGGCTCGACATGCGCCTGCACTTCCTGCGGGTCTCCGAGGACGGGGCGATCTCGAAGGCCTATGAGAACGATGCGCTGCCGCTGCCCGTCGACGTGACGGGCGCGGTGGAGGGCCAGATCGTGTGCCGGAAGTGGAGCGCGCGGAACGCCTTCGCGCGGACGAACCGCACCACGGAGCTCTACCAGTACACCGACACCCCGGCCGGTACCTTCTGGTGCGCGACGCAGACCGGCACGACCGAGGCCGGGGAGTTCTCGATCTCGGTCGGCGTGCCCTGGGGCGAGGCGAAGTGGTTCCGCGGACGGGAGACCACGACGCGTGCGGTCTCCACCTGCCCGGACCCGACCTGCTGCCGTCGACCGCCGTCGGACCTCGCCGACAAGTGGCGGGAGCAGGCCTGGCCGAGCGCCCGCTTGCACACCCACATCCTCTCCCCGCTGCCGAGCGGCACCTTCCCCGGCGTCGACGACTCCGAGGTCTACGACTTCCTCGAGCGTCACGCGGCGGGCTGATCGCTGGGGGCGGCGACGCCGTCGTGTGTTCCCGGGGTGCTGCAGAACGCCCAGGCCGGGAGGTGCCCCTGGCGGATCAGCGAACCGACGGTCGCCGCCAGCGGGTGGTCCAGCTCCTCGTCGACCAGCTCGGCGAGGAAGGCGGCCGCGCGCGTGCTCTGACCGAGCGCCCACGACAGCCAGGCGAGCATGGCGAGCGGCGCGACGCGTGCCGACTCCGACGCTCGCGCCGCGACGCCGAGGAGCAGGCTGCTCGCCGCACGGATGCGCTGGACGTCGGGATGCGGTCCGTCGCCGACCAGCAGGTGGGCGACCCGGTGGAACACCTCCGGGTCGTCCGTCCCGACCGGCAGATGCCCGTACGCGCGTTCGGCGTCGTCGAGTTCCTCGCCCAGCTCGCGCCCGAACGCCCACTGCATGAGTGCGAGATCGCTCGCCCACGGGCGTGACAGGCTCAGCAACAGGAAGGCCACTTCCCGAGCGGTCATCGCATCGACGCCGCGGGCGAGCGCGTCCTCGAAGACCGCAGGAAGGCCGTCGAGTCGTTCCACGGCGTCTCCGACGTCGATCCGCCAGGTCGTGCGCGCGTGATCGGCGGCCGCGTCGAGCATGGAGGCCAGTCGAGCGCAGAGCACCCGGTACTCGAGGTCGACGGCTGCGAACGTCGCCACGTCCACCCGCGGGACCTCGGTCGTGACGAGCTCCCACGGGAGCGGTGGGACCGGCGGGACCGCCGCCGAGGCCACGATCCCCGGCGAGCGCCCTCCGGCGGGGAGTCCAGGGTCGAGGTAGGAGCCCCAGCCGTCAGCGGCCGAGCAGAGCGCGTCTTTGACCGTGAACCCCTGTGCGCTCGCCAGCTCGAGGACCGCGTCGGCGATGGTCCTGCCCGGCGGCTCCGCCCCTGCTCCGAACGCGTCGTCCGTGTAGACCACGGGCACGATGGCGTCGACACCCGGGGCCCGGCAGGCGAATCCGAGGGCGCGCTCCGCGGCGGCGTCCGCCACCTGCCGGTCGACGTCCGTTCCGGCCGGCAGGTGCACCTGGAGTGCGCCGCGGCTGTGACGGCCCGCGAACAGGACGACGACGAGACTCGATCTCGGAGTGCTTCCGACGAGTCCGGGGATGAGGGCGAGGAGGTCTTCGGCCGCATTGGCCTGCACGATGTGGGTCATGGAGCAAGCCTCGATCGAACCCGGGTCCGACTGTCCGGCAGGCGTCACGCATGTGGAGCGGATGCTGTCGCGGCCGCACTGTGCAGCGCGGTCACCGCGGAGTAGAGTGTGCTCGTCAGACTCCGCAACACGGGGGTCGTTGCTCGAAAAAAGGGCGATAGCGCGGCCAGCACCGGCGAGACACACACGGAATCCCATCCGTCCACGTTCTCGAAGGTCTCCCATGTCCGAACACGCTTCGTCGACCGTTCTCACGTCGATCCGCTCCTCCACCGTCTCCGCCCGGGTGGCACAGGCACTCAGCCGCCATGTCTCCGAGGTGTTCGGCGTCATGGGCAACGGCAACGCGCACCTCCTCGACGCCCTCGCCTCGACCACGACCCGCTTCACCGCCATGCGGCACGAGGCCGGCGGTGTCGCCGCAGCCGACGCCTACGCCCGCGCGGGCGGCGGTCTCGCTGCCGCGACCGCGACCTACGGAGCCGGATTCACCAACACCCTGACACCCCTCGCGGAGGCGGTGATGGCCCAGATCCCGCTGGTCCTCGTCGTCGGTGACGCCCCGACCACCGGTGCCCGCCCCTGGGACGTCGACCAGTTCCAGATCGCCGCCGGGCTCGGTGCCCCGACCTTCACCGTCGGTCGTGACGACGCCACCGCGACCACGCTGCGGGCCATCGAGCACGCCGTCCACCGCCGGACCGCGGTCGTGCTCGCGATCCCCTACGACCTCGCCGCCGTGGCGTCCGACGAGCCGCTGCGGGCGGACGGGACACCACACCACCCGGCGCTCGTCCGGCCGTCCCGCGTGGAGCCCGTCGCACGGCGCCTGGACACCGCCGCCGCCGCCCTGCGCAGCGCACACCGTCCGCTCATCCTGGCCGGGCGTGGAGCCTGGCTGGCCGACGCCGGACCCGTCCTCGGCGAGCTCGCCGAGCGGCTCGACGCCCACACCGCCACCACGGCGCTCGGACGCGGGCTCTTCGGTTCCAGCCCCCGTGATCTCGGGGTGGCCGGCGGCTTCGCGACGGAGCACGCCGCGACACGCATCGCCGAAGCGGACGTCGTGCTCGTCGTCGGCGCCGGCCTCAACCAGTTCACGATGCGGTTCGGCGAGGCCTTCTCCGCCGATGCGCACGTCATCCAGGTCGACCTCGCCGACGCCCCGACGAACGCCAGGGTCGACGAGCTCATCCACGGTGACGCGGCCCTCGCAGCCGCAGGTCTCCTGGAACGGCTCTCCGACGGCGCGGGGTCCGGATGGGTCGCGTCGGCCGGCCGCGCCCGCCCAGCACCGCACCTCGACCGCGACCTGGGTGACGGTTCGACCGGCGACGGGCTGTGCGCGGACGGGCGCCTCGACCCACGAAGCCTCGCGCACCGACTGGACGAGCTGCTCCCGGCCGACCGCACGGTCGTGCAGGACGGCGGCCACTTCATCGGCTGGGCGCCGATGTACTTCGACATCCCCTCCCCCGACCGCCTCGTCATGGTCGGGACGGCGTACCAGTCGATCGGACTCGGGTTCCCGAGCGCCGTCGGTGCCGCGGCGGCCGGGCACACGGGCACCACCGTCCTGTGCACCGGCGACGGCGGCGGCCTCATGGCGCTCCCCGACCTCGACACCGTCATCCGCACGGTGCCGAGCGGCGTGATCGTGGTCTTCAACGACGCGGCCTACGGAGCCGAGGTCCACCAGTACGGCTCGCGTGGACTCGACCAGACCCCGATGCTCATCGACGAGGTCGACTTCGCCGCCCTCGCGCGCGCCTTGGGGGGCCAGGGCGTGACGGTCGACACGCTCGCGGACCTCGACGGACTCACCGACTGGGTCCACGCCGGGGCGCAGGGCGTCCTCCTGCTCGACTGCCGCATCTCCACGAGCGTCGTCGCCCCGTACCTCTCCGAGATGATGCAGCAGGGACCACGACCGGTCGCCGTCGACTGAGCCTGTGCGGCGCCACCGCGGGTATCGTTGACGGGTGCTTCCTCAGCCTGCCCCGACCGCACCCACCTACGTCATGTCGACGGACGGCATCCGGATCGCGACGTACCTCCACGAACCGGCTCCGGGCACAGGCGACCTCGGCACGATCATCGCAGTGCACGGCTTCGCCTCGAGCGCCGGACTCAACTGGGACCTCGCCGGGTGGACACGCACGCTCACGCGCGCCGGGTACCGCCTGCTGACCCTCGACCAACGCGGTCACGGAGCCTCGGACAAACCGACGGATCCGGCCGCATACCGCCTCGACATCCTCGTCGACGACGTCCTGTCCGTCCTCGACGGCTACGGCGTCGACGAGCCGCACTACCTCGGGTACTCGCTGGGCTCCCGGGTGGGTTGGCGGCTGGGCGTCCGGCACCCCGACCGCGTGCGCTCCCTCAGCCTCGGCGGCCTCCCCGAGGGCGACTCGCTCCGCGACTTCGACCTGGAGGCGGCCCGTCACCACGTGAGGACCGGGACGACGATCGCCCACGCCCTCACCGACACGTACGTGACGATGGCCGAGGGCGTCCCGGGCAACGACGTTGAGGCGCTCATCGCCCTGGTGGACGGCCTCCGCGGAGGACCGCAGCCGAGCACGGCCGAGGTGCCGCCACTGCCCATGTTGCTCGTGACCGGAGACGACGACGCGGTCGCCGCCGGGAGTCGGCGGCTCGCCGAAGCCGCCGGTGCCCGCTACGTGGGGCTGCCCGGCCGCGAACACTTCAACGCGGTCTCGTCGCGGGCGTTCAAGGACGCCGTGCTGGCGTTCCTCGCTGAGCAGGGGTAGCCGGTCGCGACCGCCTCGGTCAGGCCGCGTGCCGGTGCTCGACCCGACCCTTCGCGAGCTTCGACGGCCACCAGATGGCGCTCCCGATGTCGTGGCTGAGGGCTGGGACGAGCAGCGTCCGGACGATGATCGTGTCGAGGAGGACCCCGAACGCCACGATGAACGCGATCTGCGCGAGGAACAGGATCGGGATGACGCCCAGCGCCGCGAACGTGGCCGCGAGCACGAGTCCGGCCGAGGTGATCACGCCACCCGTGATCGCCAGCCCCCGCAGCACGCCGGCCCTCGTTCCGACCCGCAGCGACTCCTCGCGGACCCTCGTCATGAGGAAGATGTTGTAGTCGATCCCGAGCGCCACGAGGAAGACGAAGCCGTAGAGCGGCACACTCGGATCCGCGCCCGGGAACCCGAGCACGTGGTTGAACACGAGCGCGGAGACCCCGAGGGCCGCCCCGAAGGACACCACCACGCTGAGGATCAGCAGGACCGGGGCGAGCACCGAGCGGAGCAGCAGCATGAGGATGAGGAGGATGACGGCGAGCACCACGGGGATGATGAGGTTCCGGTCGTGGATGGACGCGTCGTTCGAGTCGATGGCGGTCGCCGTGACGCCGCCGACCGGTGTGTGGGTGCCGACCTCGGCGTCGAGGGTCGAGCGCAGCTGTCGCACGCTCTCCTCCGCCGACGCGGAGTCCGGTGCCGCGTCGAGCGTCGCCTGGAGCAGGATGCGGCCGTCGTCGACCGTCGGTTCGGCGGACGCCACCGGGGTCCCCGGCGGCCCCGCGGCGGGAGCCGTGAACACCGCCTCCCCGTCGCTCACCGTCGCATCCGCGGTGCCCGTCGCGGAGTCGCTCGACAGCACCTGGACGCTGTCGAGACCGTCGGCCTCCTCGAGGATCCCGATGACCTGCGCGGCATCGCCCTCCTGCGTGAGGACGTACACGGGGCTCGCCGAACCGGCCGGGAAGTGCTCACCGAGGGCGGCCTGACCGTCACGGGCCTCGGACGTGCCGAGGATGAGGTCGCTCTGGGCGACGCCGTCCGCCTTGAGCTGGAAGACCCCGAGGCTCGCGACCAGGAGGAGCAGGGTGCTCCCGATCCAGACGACGCGGGCGTGACGGGAGATGAGGCGGGCGATCCCACCCCACAGACCGGTGGTCGGCACGGCGGTGTCGTCGGTCGACGAGGCGCGCACCCGGTGCTCGCTCCCGACCTTCGGGCGCAGCGGCCAGAACGAGGTGCGACCGCAGGCCAGCAGGAGCGCGGGCAGGAAGGTGAGCGCTGCGAGGACCGAGAAGACGATCCCGATCGAGGCGACCGGCCCGAGCGCCTTGTTCGAGTTCAGGTCGCTGAGCAGCAGGCAGAGCAGTCCGGCGATGACGGTGCCGCCCGACGCGACGATCGGCTCGAACGATCCGCGGAGCGCAGCCCACGTCGCATCCCACCGCCGCTCGTGGTCGCGGAGCGCCTCCCGGTACCGCGAGACGTAGAGCAGCGAGTAGTCGGTCGCCGCACCGATCACGAGGATGAAGAGGATGCCCTGGACCTGGCCGTTCAGCAGGACGACGCCGGCCTTCGCGAGCCACCACACGGTGAGGAGTGCGGTGCAGAGGGCGAACAGCGAGGTGCCGAGCACGAGGAACGGGAGGACCGGCGAGCGGTACACGACGATGAGGATGAGGAAGACGGCGCCGAGCGCGGTCAGGAGGAGGATGCCGTCGATGCCGGCGAAGGCGTCGGTGAGGTCGGCGGTGAACCCTGCCGGGCCGGTGACGAAGACGTCGAGGCCGGCCGGGGCGGCTTCGGCGAGCTGCGCACGGAGGGCCTCGACGACGTCGCCGACCTCCGCGTCGCCGCTGATCGGGACGAAGACCTCGACCGCGTCGCCGTCCTCGGAGGGGATGGCCGGAGAGACGCCGTCGGCGACGCCCTCGGTGGAGGACAGGGCTGAGAGCTCGTCGTCGATCGCCGCCCGGTCCTCGTCGGTGATCCCGCCGTCGCGGACGAACAGCACGAGGGCCGGGATGTCGTCACCCTCCCGGAACCCGTCGAGTGCCGTCTGCACCTCGGTCGCGTCCGCGCTCGCGGGGAGGAAGCTCGTCTGGTCGTTGGTCGCGACCTCGCTCACCTTCCCGAAGTACGGACCGCCGACGCCGGCGGCCGTGAGCCAGAGGAGGATGAGGACCGCGGGGAGCACGACCCGCAGCCACCGCGGCGCACCCGCCCGATCCCGCTGCTGCGTCCGGGTGTCCGCGTCCGTCTGCGTTCCGCCGTGTCGTCCGTGCGTCATGCGCGCGCCCCGTTCTCGCCCTGCTCCGAAATAATATGCAGCTAGCTTACTATCTGCGTCGGGCGCCCGGGGACGGAGTTCAGGCGGGGACGACGACTCCCCCGGCTTCAGCGATCTCGGCGAGCGCCGCATCCCCGGCGGCCCGGTCGACGGGCGCGACGAGACCTGCGAGGACGCGGACCTGCAGGCCGTGCTCGATGGCGTCGAGCGCACTCCGGCGGACGCAGTAGTCGGTCGCGAGACCCACGACGTCGACCTCCGTGATGCCGGCATCCGTGAGGACCTCGTCGAGGCTCAGCCCCTCGGGCGTCACGCCCTCGAAGATCGAGTATCCGTGGGCACCCTGGCCCTTGCGGATGTGGGTGTCGACGCTCTTGGTGTCGAGCGCGTGGTGGTACTCGGCGCCTGCACTCCCCGCGACGCAGTGCACCGGCCAGTTCGTCACGTAGTCGGGCTCACCCGTCGCGAAGTGACCGTCGTTGTCGCCCTCGGCGTCGTGCCAGTCGCGTGAGGCGAACACGTGCGCGTACTCGTCCCCGTGCTCGGCCAACAGCTGCGTGACCCCCGCGGCGACGGCCTCGCCGCCGTCCACGCCGAGCGCACCGCCCTCGGTGAAGTCGTTCTGTACGTCGATGATGAAGAGCGCGCGCGCCACGATGCCTCCGGGTTGTCGTCGTCCCGCCTCGGTGGAGGTGGGTTCCATCGAGGGTAACGCCGGGGAACCGACCGGGTCAGGTGGTTGCGCCGTCGTGGTTCAGAGCCGACGTGCGCGCTCCTTGCGGCGGTCGAAGAACTGGAGACCGATGTTCACACCCATGACGACGGTGCCGAGGAGCATGGCGACGAGCCCGGCGATCCGGAACCCGACCGGCAGCTCCAGGAGCAACGCGAAGACGACCCCGAGCACGATGAGCGCGGCACCCGCGGAGAACAACACCAGATACTTCATGCCCCAACGGTACCGGCTGAGCGGCGACCCCGGGACGGGACCGCGACCTAGGGTGGAGACATGACCCGTCTCCCCCGCCGCGCGCACCTGCTCACCGCGGCGGGCGCCGCCCTCCTGCTCGCGGTCACCGCCGCCGGCTGCTCCACCGTTCCCGAGCGGTGCGAGCTCCGACACCGGACCGACCCACTCAGCGGGCGGGTTCCCCACGGACGTCGTCTTCGACTACCAGCTCGGTGGCGGCTACGAGCCGGCGGCCGGCGTGGGCGGCGTCGCCCGCGACAGCACCGACTCCCCCGACCCCGACCGGTACTCCATCTGCTACGTCAACGGGTTCCAGAGCCAGCCGGCCGATCGCGAGGCCTGGCTGGCCGAGCCGGACCTCGTCCTCACCGACGACGCCGGTGAACCGGTCATCGACGAGAACTGGCCCGACGAACTCATCTTCGACCTCTCCACCGACGACCGTCGCGCGCGCATCGCCGAGCGGGTCGGTGCGAGCATCACCCGCTGCGCGGAGGCCGGCTTCGACGCCGTCGAGATCGACAACCTCGACTCGTACACCCGGTCCGACGGTCGACTCACCGTGGAGGACGCGATCGCCCTCGCCACCCGGTACGCCGACCTCGCCCACGACGCGGGCCTCCTCATCGGGCAGAAGAACGCCGCCGAGCTGGGCACGCGAGGACGGGACGACGTCGGGTTCGACTTCGCCGTCGCGGAGGAGTGCCACCGCTTCGACGAGTGCGCCACCTACACCGAGGTGTACGGAGGCGCCGTGCTGGACATCGAGTACACCGACGACCTGCGCGGCACCTTCGACGAGGTGTGCGCCGATCCGCAGGTCCCGTTCTCCACGATCCTGCGCGACCGCGACCTCCGGACGGCCGACGACCCCGCCCACGTCTTCGACGCCTGCGCTCGGTAGGCCCCGGCAGGAGATCCGCTCCGGGGCAGGAGCTTCCGCGGCGAAGCATCCTGTTGCGGGGTGGACCCCCGGCGCCCAGGCATCTCCAGCAGGTGTCGGTAGCGTGGAGGCATGATCCGGACCCACGACGCATGAACCTGGAGCAGCTGGAGGCGGTCGTCGCGGTCGTCGACTACGGCTCGTACGCCGCAGCGGCCGACGTCCTCCGGATCTCGCAGCCCTCGCTCACGAGACGCATCCAACGCTGCGAGACGGACCTCGGGCTCGCGCTCTTCACCCGGGTCGGTCGGCGCATGCAGGTCACCGACGCCGGACGGTCCGTGCTCGGCCCGGCGAGGCGGATGCTCCAGGAGGCGAACGGGCTCCGTGCGCTCGCCGACGCCCAGCAGGCGCTCACCGCCGGCACGCTCCGGATCGGCGCGCTCCCCTCGCTCGTCGCGACCCACGTCCCGGAGCTCGTCGCCCGGTTCCACGCCGCGCACCCCGACGTCCGCATCGAGGTCACGGGCGCCGTCGACTCCGCCGAACTGCTCGAGGCCGTCGACCTCGGGCGCATCGACCTCGGCGTGGCCGATGTGGCCACCGCCGGCCCCGGTGTCGAGGTGCGGCTCCTGGAGGAACAGCGGTTCGCGATCGTCCTCCCCGGCCTCAGGACCGTCGCCGAGCGCGAGGCCGAGCACACGCCGCCGACCATCACCGGCGACGAGCTGGCCGCGCACACCCTGGTGACCCTGCCGCGCGGGACGTCGATGCGCGCCGTGACCGACGAGGCCTACGCCCGCTTCGGCGTGCAGCCACCGCGGGTCATCGTGACCACCCAGCGCGACGCGCTCACGCGGTTCGCGACCGCCGGCGTCGGGCTGACCGTGGTGCCCGAGCGTCTCGCCGACTGGGCTGCGGCGAACGGCGCCCGGGTCCGCCGGTTCCCGACACCGGTCACGAGGAGCATCGGCCTGCTCGTGCGCCACGACAGCGTCGGGACACCCGCCGTGAGTGCCTTCCTCCGTTTGGCGGAGCGGGTCCCACCCGGGGACTGACGACGACCCGCGTCAGCCGCAGAGGTCCGCGGCGGCGTTGCGGGACTCGACCTCGACGGGCGCCGGCGCGGCAGGCGGGGTCAGTGAGGCGAAGTCGTCGCCGATGACGAGCACGACGTCCTCCTCGTCCGGTCCCGGTTCGCCGCTCACGACGACCGTGATCCCCAACTCCTGGGCGAGCGAGGCGGCCGTCGCCCGAGCCGCGTCCGAGTCGCGCGCGAGCAGGAGCGTGACCGGGGTGTCCGTCTCCGCGTCGCCGATCGACGCGACGGTGTAGCCGAGGGCGGTCAGTCGGTCGGCCGTCGCCGTCGCGACCCCGTTCGTCTGCGAGCCGTTGAGGACGCTGACCGCCTCGACCCGCACCGGTTCGACCGGGGCGACCGGCTCGGCGGGGGACGCATCAGCGGTTCCCGCGATCGGCACCGGGACATCGGTGGCGAGGCTCGAGAAGACGATCGCGGCGTCATCGCTCGGGACGACCCGGTTGGCGTCCGACGGCGCCTCGGTCCACGGCATGGTCAGGAAGGTGATGGCCGACGCCGGCACCTGCGAGACCCGGTGCGCGAGCGAGGTCAGGCTCGCGAGGTCGCCGAGCGCGGTGTCGACGGTGAGCGAGGAGGTGACCGCGTCCAGGAAGCGGATGAGGCGGTCCGGCCGGGTGAGCACCTCGGCACTCAGCGCCCGCTGCACGATCGCGGACATCACCATCTGCTGGTTGCCGAGGCGCGAGATGTCGCTGCCGTCACCCACCGCGTGCCGGGTGCGGGCGAGCGCGAGCGCCTGCGTCCCGTCGATGACCTGTGCTCCGGCGGGCAGCGCGAGGTTCGAATAGGGGTCCTCCATGTCCGACGGCAGACACACCGCCAGCCCGTCCATGCCGTTGACGATCGCCTGGAAGCCGCTGAAGTCGAGCTCGACGAAGTGGTCGATCGGCACACCGGTCATCGCCTGCACCGCGGCGACCGAGCAGGCGGCCCCGGAGTTCAACGCCGCGTTCACCATCCCGTAGTCGTCGGGCGTCCCCCGCCCGGTGTCCGTGCACATCGACAGGTCGGTCAGCGTGTCACGCGGGATCTGCATCGCGTCGATCCGGGTGTTGCCCTCGGACACGTGCACGAGCACCATCGCGTCGCTGCGCTTGGTGCCGGTGTCCTCGCCGTAGTCGCCGACCGCGAGGTCACGGCTGTCGGAGCCGAGGAGGAGGACGTTGATCGCCGGGTCCGGTGCGCCCGGCTGCGCGGGCTCGGTCGAACGTCCGGTCGGGGCGGCGATGGCCTCGGAGCTGAGGTTGCCCTGCAGTCGCAGTGCGAGCGCACCGACACCCCCGAGGAGCGCGAGCACGAGGCCGCCTGCGATGCCGACGATGAGGCGCCGACGGCGGACCCGTGCGCTCACCCCACCGCCGTGACGGCGAGCGTGGGCGGCACGTGGGCGGACGGGTGCCTCGGGAGATCGGGAGATCGGGTCTGCGCATCGTCCCAGTGCACCAAGCGTCGAAGCGGCGGACAAGCAGCCTGCCCGGTGCGACTCATACGCGGCGCGCATGCGTCGGAGGATCAGCTCACGGGCGAGGCGACCTCCGAGCCACGCAGCCCGGGCACCGCACGCTTGCCGAACTGGCCGGTGACGACCAGGATGAGCGCCGTCGCTGCGAGGAGGATCCAGCCCGGCCAGCCGAGCAGGGTGCCGAACACACTGCCGGTGTCCTGCATCGACGTCGGGCTGGCGAACAGCAGCAGTGCCCCGACGGCGGCGTTCACCGCGCCGTGGGCGATCACCGCCGGCCAGACCGAGGCGGAGCGGAGCCGCAACCAGCCGATGAGGACGCCGAGCAGCATGCACCAGCCCACCATGAGGAGCAGGCCGAGGACGTCGGTCCGCTGGTAGTTGTAGCCGAGGAGGATGAGCGGTGCGTGCCACACGCCCCAGATCGCCCCGGACAGCAGGAGGGCGGGCCAGGTGCCGAGCGGCAGGAGGTTCGGCAGCAACCAGCCGCGCCAGCCGAGTTCCTCCCCGAACGCGGACAGCGATGCCACCAGGACGCCGAGGGGCAGGGTGAGGAGCTGGACCAGGGCGACCGTGGTGAGGTCGTCCCGCCCGAGCTCGCCGGCGCCCGAGGCGGTCATGATGGCGGCGAGACCGGACAGGCCGACGAGGTCGAGCTCGATGAGCCCCATGGCCTGCCCGAGCAGCATGGAGCAGAACGCGAGGACGGGGAACCCGACGAGCGCCGCCGCGCAGAGCCCGAGGGTCCGGCCGAGGGGACGCAGCGGCGCGAGTCCGAGCAGCCGCGGGATGCTCCTCGGGCGGGCGACGAACAGCACCACGACGAGCGCGGCGATGGTCGGGGTGTACATCATGCCGAGGGCGATGAGCTGGAACCAGGGGTTCGCGAGTCCCTCACCCGACAGCCACAGCGGTGCGGCGATGAGCCAGGCGAGGCCGACGGCGAGCACGGTGAAGACCGTGACGGCGACCCACGGGACCCTGGTGGGCAGGATCGGGGCCAGCTCGCGGTTGCGCCGGCGCTGGCGGTCCGCCGCCGACTCCGGCTGCTGCGCGAGCACGGCCCGCCCGGCGGCACCGATCACCGGAGCCCGCGGCCGGTGCGGGCGATCCGCCGGCGATCGGCGTCCGGATCGGCCCAGGCGCGGGCTGTCCGATCGGCGCCCAGCCGCCCTCGGTCGGTGTGTCGTCCGGTCGCTGCATGTGATCCCCCGTGGTCGCGAACAGCTTCCCACGCTACGGAGCGACGGCGCGGGGCGCATCCGCCGCCCGGGGGATCACGCGGTGAGGTGACAGCCGCAGGACTCCCGCAGGAGGAGCCCGACGGGGACGACGGTGCTGCGCTCGTGCTCACCGTCCGCGTCACCGAAGCGGGCGAGCGCCCGGGTGGCGGCCAGGCGGCCCAGTCGTGCCGGGTCCTGTTCGATGACGCTGACCGCCGGATCGAGCTGGTCGGCCATCGGGAAGTCGCCGAAGCCGAGCGAGGCGATCCCCCGCGAGCGCAGCGCTGGGACGAGCGCCATCGTCACCCGCGCGTTGGCCGAGAACAGGGCCGTCGGCGGGGAGGCGAGGGCGAGGAGACCGTCGACCACGGCGGCGGCCGGTTCGCGGTCCGTCGCGTCGAGGCTGACGAGGGCGTCGTCGAGGTCGATCCCGCTCTCGGCGAGCGCCGAACGGTAGCCCTCGAGTCGGCGACGGGTGCTCGGCGGGTGTGCCGAGTCGGCGATGAAGGCGACCCGGGTGTGCCCGTGCTCGAGCAGGTGCCTCGTCGCGAGGTAGGCGCCGCGGTGGTCGTCCTCGACGAAGCTGTCGGCGTCGAGTCCACCGGGGGCGCGGTCGACGAACACGATGGGCGTGTGCTCGGCCCACGGCGCGAGCCACGACTGGTCCTCCGCGACGGGCGCGAGGACGAGCCCCATGAGCTGTGAGCGGAGCAGCGAGTCGAGCACGGCACGCTCGCGCGCCGGGTCGTCGCCGATGCTCGTGACGAGGGTGGTGATGCCCGAGACGGAGCAGACCTCCTCGACGGCGCGGACGACCGCGGCGAAGAAGGGGTCGACGACGTCCGGGACCGCGACGCCGACGGAGGAGGACCGCCCGGCGCGGAAGGTGCGCGCCAGGACGTTCGGGACGTAGTTCAGCTCCCGCATGGCCGATTCGACCCGCGACCGCGTCTCCGGGAGCACGTGCGGGTCGTCGTTGAACACGCGGGAGACCGTCTTCGAGCTCACCCCGGCGAGGGACGCCACGTCCTGCATCGTGGCCATGGCTGCTCCTCGGGTGGTTCCACCTGCGTGGCGTGGTCGGATCGGGCTGGTTCGCGGGCGGCGACCGAGGACGCCGCCCGCGATCCGTCAGCGACCGGCGAGCGCGGTCTCGATGACCTGCTCGAGCTCACGGAGGCGAGGCAGCGCACGGTTCGTGAGCAGTTCCTCACGCTTCGCCGACGAGATCGAAAGGCTATCCTTCCACAGCGAACGACCGGCCATCGCGCCGCCGGCACCGTTCTCGACCGCGGTGCGGACCTGGCCGACGAAGGTCTCGTGGTCGACGCCGGCGGACAGCACGGCCCACGGCACACCGGCGGCGGCCTCGGTCACGGCTGCGGCGGCCTCGGCGGAGCCCGGGTACTGGAGCTTCAGGACCTTGGAACCGGCGGCGACGGAGATCTCCGCGGCGCCGCGCACGAGCTCGGGGAAGATCTCGGCGTAGGCCTCGTCGCTCTCGCCGTCGAGCTGGTAGACGAGGATCTCGACGATGAGCAGCACGCCCTCGGCGGTGCACTCCTCCACGAGGCGGGCGATCTCGTCGATGACGACCTGCTCGGCCTCCCGCTGGTCGGAGCGCAGGTAGAAGAGCATCTTGGCGGCGTCGCCACCGAGTTCGCGGACCCGACGGGCGTCCATGCCGGGGACGTACTTCGTCCGGCGCAGACCGTTCTCGGTGTCGAAGCCCGAGGAGTCCATGCCGACGACGAGACCGGTCGTGCGGGAGAGGGTGCGCTCGTCGACGACGAGCGGGAGGGCGACCTCCGGGTCGAGGAGGATGGCGGGTGCGTGGTTGCCGAGGAACCGGACGAGGTCGCTCTTGGCCTCGGCGAGTTCGTCACGGCTGATGCCGGCCGCGCCGTTCGGGGCGTCGGTCATGACGGCCTTCATGCCGTTGCGCTGGTCGCCGGCGACGATGAGCATGCCGCCGCCCGGGGTGCTGATCGTGGCCATGGCGCGGCGTTCGAGCGTCGTCAGCTCGTTGGTCCTGGTGGCTACTGCGTTCATGAGGTGCTCCTTGTGCTTCGGATGGGGTCTGATCCCGGCAGCGGTCGCGCCGGGGAGGATCGGTCTGGGTCGTCGGGTGGTCGGTCGGTCAGGGGTGTGATCGGGAGGTGGCTGGTTCGAGGAGGGCCCCGGCGAAGACGGCTGCGCCGTATGCCGTGTCCTGGGACCGGTGCGACACCTGCACGCCGGGCAGGACGGCCGCTCGGGCGCGTTGCACGGACCGCATGCTCGGCCCAGCCGCCGGTGAGCAGCGCCGAGGTGGCCGGGGCGACCTCGCGGTCCATCGCCGCGATGAGCACGGCGAGTTCGTCGTTGCCGTGCCGGAGCACCGCTTCGAAGATCTCTGCCGGTCCAGCGCCGTCGGCACGGACCGTGAGCTTGAGGACGCCGTCGTCGTTCCGGGCGCCCGCGACCGAGATGTCACCGTCGCCGAGCAGCCCGCCCGCCGGGAGCGCCATGACCTCGTCGTCCAGGCGGTCGCGCCCTGCGCGGTCGGTCACCCCGACGAGCTGGAGGGTGCGACGCATGAGCAGGCCGGTCTTGACGCCGGCGACGAGCACCCAGGTGCCCGGCACGACGTGACGGACGCAGTTGATGAACACCTCGGCGAGGCGCTCCCGGGCGGCGAACGGGAGTGGTTCGTCGAGGCGTCGCAGCAGGACCTCGGCCGTGCCCATCGACACGTGGTACCGCTCGGCGGGGAACGAGCCGGTGGAGACGGCCGACACGAGGTGGTCGTGGCCGGCGACGGTCAGGGCCGCACCGGAGAAGACCGGCGGCACCCACGGGCTGCTCGCGGCGCCGAGCGGGGCACCGGCGTCGGTGAACGGCGGGAGGAACGACGCGTCGACGCCGAGGTGGTCGAGCAGTTCGGGCCACGGCTCACCCGTGTCCTGATCGAGCAGGCCGGTGCGCGACGAGAGCGAGTACTCGGCGGCCTCCTCGCCGCCGAGGGCCGAGACGAGGTACTCCGGCAGGTTGAGCCAGCGCGTTCCGGCGAGGTCGAGTCCGGCGTCACGGAGGTGGAGGAGCTTGATGACCGAGACCTGCACGCCGAGCGGCAGGCCGGTCCGACCGGCGAACTGCTCGGCGATCTCGGCCGGGAGGGCCGCGAGCTGTTCGGCGCCGCGCGGATCGAACCAGGCGATGGCGGGCGCGACGGGCCGGCCGACGGCGTCGAGGACGATCCCGGACTCCCCCATGCCGGAGACGGCGAGCGCCCGGACCCGCGCGGCCGGCCCGAACCGGTCGACGAGTTCCGCACCGACGTGGTCGAGGAGCTCCCGGACGGTGGCGATGAGGGACGCCGCCTCCATCACGGTCGTGCCGCCTGGACCGGCGAGCCACGGGGTGGGCAGCTGGTGGATGAGGACCTCGGCGCCGTCGGCGTCGGTCACGAGGATCTTGACGCCGGTGCTGCCGAGGTCGAGGCCGGCGACGAGTCGATCCGAGGCCACGGAGGTGACGGCGGTCGAGTCGAGGTTCGCAGCAGGGTGCACGGCGGTGTCCGTTCAGGTTCCGACGTCCGTGTCGGCTTCCGACGATGACTCCATGTCATCGATGTCATGGCGAGCATACCTCGTTCATGTCATCGATGACATACCCCAGCGTGAATTCTTCGGAAACCGGGAACCGGATGCTGGCGGAGGCCGGTGGGCTCAGTCGCCGAAGTCGTCCGCCGCCGGCTCGAACACGATCTCGAGGTCGACCTCGAACGACTCCCCGGGCTCCACGATCCGGCCCGCCTTCCCGCGATCCGGACCGGCCGCGTGACTCGGCCAGCAGGTGCCGGGTTCGATACCGAGGGCGTACGACCCCGCGGCCGTGCTCCGCCACACCGTGAGGAACGGCAACTGCTCCGGCCGGAACCGGACCGTGACCGTGCCGGCCTCGCCCGACAGGGTCGCGATGGACCAGCCGTCGGGCCCGGCGACCGCGTCGAGGGCGTCGACCTGCTCGTCGGCCGCCGGCTCGGGCTCGCCGATCACCCGCCGCCAGCCACCGGCGTCCGGGCGTTCGGACCCCGCCCCGCCGGGGACGTCGGCCTCGGCCGCCACGACGGCACCGCCGTGCAGCACCGGCCAGCCGAGGTTCACGTGGTAGAGCAGGCGCACCGGCTCGGCGACGAACCCCTCGTTCCGGACGACGTCGTGCAGACGGATCCGCGCGACGCCGACCTCGGCTCGGATGCTGCGGGTCACCGTGAGGTTCTGTTGGAAGACGGCGCCCTCGCGGAGCAGGCCGTCGACGAGGAGCTCGTACCGGCCCGCCGCGGTCCATCGCCCCTCGCGGCGGGTCACGGTCGCCGGGATGCGATGCGCCCGACCGTGCATCCCGCCGTCCGCCTCCGCGGCCACGCCGACCGCGGTGAGCCCGCAGGTCGTCAGCAGACCGCCCTGCCAGCGACGGGCCCAGCTCTCGGCCTGCGGAGCGGTCGTCGGCGCGACGAAGGACACGACCTCGCCGTTCCAGGAGGCCTCGCCGAGGTCGAGGAACTGGTCGACCTCGACCGTGACCTCGAGTCCGCCGAGGTGGCGCAGTTCGATCTGGCGCCGGCCCGTCGACGGCCCGTCGTCGACGCGGACCGCACGCGGAGCCCACGCACGCTCGACGGCACCGGATCGGGCTTCGACGAAGCGTCGACGCCGGGCGCCCCACACGGCGTCGCGGTCGGCCTGGTCGTCGGGCGTCTGTTCGGGCGGCGTCGTCGTCATGGCGGGTCCTCGGGTCGGTGTGGTCGGGTCGAACGGTTCGGCGGGTGGGGCTGGCTCAGAGGGCGGTGTAGCCGCCGTCGATGACGAGGCTCTGGCCCGTGAGGTACGAGGAGGCGTCGGACGCGAGCAGCAGGACGAGCCCGTGGAGGTCCTCCGGCTGGCCCATCCGGCCCGCCGGGATGCCCGCGGTCCACTCGGCGGCGAGGTCGGGGTTCGCCTCGGTGAACTCGCGGGTCATGTCCGAGAGGAAGTACCCGGGGGCGATCGCGTTGACCCGGACGCCGGAGGGTGCCCACTCGACCGCGAGTGACGACGCGAGGTGACTGACCGCCGCCTTCGAGGCGTTGTACGAGGCCTGGAACTGCGGCTGGTTCACGATGAACGCCGACATCGACGAGATGAAGACGGCCGAGGCGGGCCGACCCGCCGCGATGGCACGACGGGCGAAGGACTGCGCGGCGAAGAAGGTGCCGTCGAGGTTCACGGCGAGCACCTTCCGCCAGGTGTCCGCCGGCACGTCGACGCTGTCGCCCCAGATGGTGATGCCCGCCGCGGTCACGAGCAGCGACGGCGCGCCGAGCTCGGCCTCGGCAGCGGCGAAGGCGGCCTCGACGGCGGTGGCGTCGGTGACGTCGACCGCATGCGCCGAGGTGCGGACGCCGTACTCGGACGCCAACCGCTCGGCCGACTCGTGGACGGTCGGCAGGAGGTCGAGCAGCGCCACCTGGACGCCCTGCGCGGCGAGCGCCGTGGCGATCGAGTAGCCGAGCCCGCGGGCCCCGCCGGTGATGACGGCCGTGCGGCCGTGGAGGTCAGAGAACATGTGCGGTCCTTCGATCGGGGCGGGCTGGTGGAGGTGTCGTCGGGCGACGCGAGTCGCTCAGATCTCCTGGTCGGTGGGCAGGATGACGAGGTCGCGGATGGTGACGTGCCGGGGTCTGGTGAGCATGAAGAGCACGGCCTCGGCGACGTCCTCGGAACGGATGCCGGTGCGCGCGGCGATCTGGTCCTCCACGCCTGAGGCCCCCTCGGCGATCCCCCACAGTTCGTTGAGCACGACGCCGGGGGCGACCGCGCCCATCCGCACCCCGGATCCGACGAGGTTCCGCCGGGTGGTGTGGACGAACGACTGCATGGCGTGTTTCGTCGCGGAGTAGACGGGCTCCCAGTGGATGTCCTGGTGCCCGGACACCGAGCTCGTCACCAGCACGTCGCCCGCGCCCTGCTCGACGAGGTGCGGCAGCGCTGCGCGAACCGTCGCCATCGCTCCGAGGACGTTGACGCCGACGAGCTCCTCGATCGCGGTCATCGGGGTGTCGACGACGTCACCGCCGACGTAGAGGCCAGCGTTGGCGAGGACGATGTCGAGGCGTCCGAAGGCGGCGAGCGCCAGGGCGACGGCCTGCTCGGACACGGCGGGGTCGGCGAGGTCACCCGCCAGGAAGACGCTCGGTGTCGGCAGGGCGTCGGCGACGCCCGAGAGTCGCTCGGTGGAGCGTCCCACGAGCACCGTGCGCACCCCGGCGGCGGCGAGCGCCTGGGCGTACGAGCGGCCGATGCCCGAGGACGCTCCGGTGATGATCGCGACCTGCCCGGTGAGGTCGATGGCGCTGGTCGACACGCTCATGTCGTGGTCCTTCCGTGCGCCGCCCCGGCGCGGTCGGTGGTGGATTCCTGCGCGGCGAGCGCGGCTCGACGCAGCAGTTCGTCGGGTCTCGTGTCGATGCGGGCGACGGCCTCGTCGCTCAGGTACACCGGCCCGCCGGCGGCGAGCGCTCCGAGGAGCACCTGGGCGACCTTCACGGCCATCTCGGTGATCCGGAGGACCTCGGCCGCACTCGATCCGAGGGCGAACATCCCGTGGTTCTGCAGGTACACGACCTTCGGTACCCGGCCGGTCGTTGCGAGCTGCTCGCGCAGCAGGCGGCGGACCGTGCGGGCGAGCTCGAGACCGGGGTCGACGTACGGCACGAGCAGCGGATCGGTACCGAGGACCACGATCTGGTCGGGGAAGAGCGACCCGCGGGTCAGGGCGTCGGCCGACGGCGAGCACAACAGCGCGTTGACCGGCACGGGATGGGTGTGGCCGACCGCGACGACGCCGGGCAGGTCGAGGCAGACGGCGTGGAGGATCGCCTCCACCGAGGGGCGCCGACCGTTCCCGGCGAGCGCCGCGGCATCGAACAGCGCGGCCACCTCGGCGTCCCCGCCCGTGTGCGAGTCGACGAGGTCGAGCACCGGTCCGATCGCGAGACGGACCGCGTCCTCGGTGGTCGCCACGGCCAGGGACGCGCCGCTCGCCTTCACGAGCATCGCCCGAGCACCGTCCTCGGTCAGGAGCAGGGAGGTGTTGCCCTCCGCCAGGAGCGCCCACGCCCGATCGGGACGCCCGAGGTCGCGCGAGAAGGCGACGAAGCGGTCGAGGAGGTCCGTCTCGGTCTCCGGTTGGTCGATGCGGTCGGTCATGTCGGTGTCCGCTCATGGTCGTGGTCGTCGGGTCGTGGTCGTCCTGGCCGTGCCGGTAGACCGTGTCGAGTGACGGCGCGTGGCCGGCCGCGACGAGTTGCACGGCCAGATTGCCGAGCGCCGAGGCCTCCGCAGGACCAGCGGTGACGGGAAGACCGGTCCGTGCCGCCGTGCGGGCGCACAGGAGCCGGTTGCGCGATCCGCCGCCGACGATGCGGACCGAACGGATCGTCACCCCGGTGATCGCCTCGCAGGCCCGGACCGTCTCGGCGTAGGCGACCGCGAGACTCTCGAC
Source organism: Plantibacter sp. (assembly GCF_059073635.1). Classification (NCBI taxonomy): domain Bacteria; kingdom Bacillati; phylum Actinomycetota; class Actinomycetes; order Micrococcales; family Microbacteriaceae; genus Plantibacter; species Plantibacter sp. The sequence goes on from NZ_JCACOF010000010.1 coordinate 476,084, forward strand.
CACGCTGCGCACGACGTCGCTCCGTCCGCCCGGTGGACGCTGTCCGGTCTCCCGGCAGAGGGTCGCGATCCGTTCCGGCATGTCACCCGGGACGAGCAGCCGGGGGTCGGCGACGTCGAACACGGCGGGCGTGACGTCCGTGGCTGCGTCTCGTTCCAGCTCCGACACGGCCGCCACGAGTTCGACGAGGTCGACCGCGCTGCCGTCCTCGGCGGACCAGGCGCGGGCGCACTCCGTGAGCAGCCACATCCCAGCCAGGTTGCGGAGGAGCAGTGAGGATCCGGCGACACCGGCCTCGTTCGTGAAGCCGGCGGCCCGCGCGCGCTCGGTGAGCACCGGCGCCGGCAGACATACCCCGACGAGGGACCAGCTGCCACTCGAGACGAGGAGCTCCGCGCCGTCCGGGCGGGCGAAGGCGAGGGCGGACGCGGTGTCGTGCTCCGCGACGCGGTGGACGGGGATCGGCACGCTCGACCCGAGACGCGCGGTGACCTCCGGCGTCGTCGGGCCGGCGACCGTCCCCGGTGCGACCACCGGCGGGAAGTCGAAGCCGTCGAGACCCCAGCGACGGATGAGCTCCGCCGCCCAGTCGCCGGTGCCCTGATCGAGCAGCTGCGTCGTCGAGGCGATCGTGCGCTCCGCTCCGACGACGCCCGTGAGCAGCCACACCCAGAGGTCCGGGACGAGCAACACGGTCGGGCGATCGCCGTCGGCTCGGCGCGCGTCGAGCTCCTCGGCGCGGGACCGCAGCTGATACGAGGTGTTGATGGTCTGCTCCAGCACGCCGGTCACCGCGTAGGCCGTCGCGGCGTCGACGAGCACGGCGGCACGGGCCGGTCCATCGGCGTCGGCGCCGCGGTGATGCAGCACGGTCGGGAACGCCGTACCGGTGCCGACCCCCACGAGTGCGATGTCGACGCCCCAGCTGTCGACCCCGATCCCGTCGAGCACGCCGCCGGCGGCCGCTGCGATCCGGACGGCCTCCGCGAGCCCGACGATGGTCTCCTCGAACAGGCGCTCCGCATCCCACCGGAGTCGACCGTCCTGCGTGATCGGGCCGTTCGGGAACCGGTGTACCTCGGTGAGTTCCAAGCGGCCGTCGGCCCAGCGCCCGAGCATGACGCGACCGCTCGACGCGCCGAGGTCCACGGCGGCGTGGAAGCGTGGAACGGCCTGATCGATCATGGCGTCGTCGCCTCGTCGCGTGGCGGCGTGGCCGGTTCGCTCAGCGGCGTCGTCGGGTCGGGGTCCTGGACGGCGACCGGTGTGGTCAGCGCCTCGAGGGAGGTGAGGATGGTCGTCGCGCTCGACACGGCGAGTGCACCCCAGGCGGCGGCCGAAGCGACCGCCGCCGCCGGATCGTCCCGTCCGTCCTCGCCGTGGAGTCCGACGAGGAATCCGGCCAACGAGGCGTCGCCGGCACCGGCCGTGTTCACGACCGTGGCTGCGACGTGCGCGTGCCACAAGCCCGCCGCCGTGCGGAGGAGCGCTCCGTCGGCCCCCATGCTCACGTAGACGAGGTCGCAGCCGGCACGGTGCAGTTCGTCGGCGGCGGAGGCGACATCGCCGATCGTCAGCAGCTCACGGCCGGTGAGCTCGGCGAGCTCGTGCGCGTTCGGCTTGAGCAGGTGGACGAGGTCGAGGTTCGCGACGGCGGTCTCGAGCGCCGCACCGGCGGTGTCGACGGCCACGCGCGCTCCCCGGTCACCCGCCTGCCGGAGCAACTGGAGGATGTCGACGAGGCCGGTGCCGCCCTGGACCGTCGGGATCGTGCCGGAGAGGACGAGCCAGTCCGCGCCGATCCGGTCGATCTCGGCCCCGGCGGTCGCGACGACGGCGGCCCAGTCCTCGGCGCGCAGCGGGATCGCCGGTTCGTTGATCTTGGTCGTGCCGGTCGCGGCGTCCAGGATGGTCGTGTTCACGCGCGTCCGACCGTCGGTCGGGACCACGGCGAGCAACGTCCGGAGTGCCGGGTCGTCGGCGAGGATCCGTCCGTCCGCACCCATCGGCACCACCGCACGGACCGGGAGCCGAGAGAGGGTGACCGCCCGCGCGACGTTGACGCCCTTGCCGCTCAGCTCGGTGGACACGCCCACCGCCCGGTTGACGTCGCCGAGTCGCAGCCCGTCGACGCGGTAGGTCTGGTCGATCGCGGCCGCCGGCGTGACCGTGACGATGCCGCTCATGCGTCCGCCCCGACCGTCTCGACGCGGACGCCGGTCGCGAGGAGGGCGTCGAGGGTCGGTTCGTCGACGCCCTGATGCACCACCGCCACGTCGAGACGAGCGGCCGGGACGGAGGCCGCGAGGCCGTCTGCGCCGAACGTCGCCGGGTCGCCCAGGAGGATCGTCGTGGAGGCCAGCTCGACCGCCGAAGCGACGACCGCGGCCTCCTCCGGCGAGGCGTGGAGCAGTCGGCCGTCCGCGGAGACACCGAGCGCCTCGACGACCGCGACGTCGAGGCGGAGGCCGGCGAGCTGCTCGCGCGCCCAGGCGCCGGTGAGGACGCCGCGCCCGTCCGCCGTCCCGCCGACGAGGTGGACGACGGCCGATTCCTCGGCAGCGGCCGCGGCCAACGCCACCGGCACCGAAGCGGTCACGATGACGGTCCCGGCGGTCGTGGCGAGACCCGCGGCGAGCGCCTCGCAGGCCGAGCCCGCGCCGAGGAAGACCGCTGAACCCGGGTCGACCAGGGTCAGCGCTTGCGCCGCGAGCGCACCGGACACCCCGGAGTCCTGGCCCGGGTCGAGGTCGACCCGCACCGCCCCGCCGTGCGCGCGTCGGAGGCGTCCGTCGAGTTCGAGGACGCGGAGGTCGCGCCGGATCGTCTCCTCGGTCACGCCGAGGTCCACTGCGAGCACGCCGACCTCGACCCGCCCGTCCTGGTCGAGTCGGGTGAGGATCTGCCGACGCCGGTCGTCCACCGGGCTGGACGTGGCCGTCCCGCGGCCTCCGATGGACGCGCTCATCGTTCCACCCCGGCGCGGTCGTCGCGTTCGGACGCCGGAGCGTCCGGGCTCGACTCCTCGGCCCGCCGTCGCCACCAGGGGCCGATGGCCTCGACGAGCTCGTCGAACGCGGTTCCGACCCCGGCCCAGTACGCGGCCGAGGCGTCCGTCGGCAGGACGGCGGGTGCGTGTCGGACGACGTCGCGCTGGGCCTGTTCCACCGACGGCAGGAGTCCGGTGGCGACCCCGGCGACGATCGCGGCGCCGAGGGCTCCGGCCTCCTCGGAGTCGACGACCGTCACGGGTGCTCGTAGCGCGTTGGCCACGAGTTGTACGTACAGCGGTGACCGCGCGAGGCCGCCGCCGAGGACGATCGGCTCGTCCCACCGGAACCGTTCGCCGAGCGCACGGGTGTGCCAGCGGTGCATGAGCACGATGCCCTCGAGGGCTCCGCGCAGGACGTGTGCCCGGGTGTGCCAGTCGCGGACGCCGGCGAGGGTGGCCGACGCTTCGGCGCCGAGCGGCGAGTCCGATTGGAAGGGCAGGACGAGCGGCACCTGCTCCTCCGGAGGGAGTGCTGCGGCCTCGGCGATCAGCGCGTCGCGGCCGGTGGCGTCGGTCACGCCCAGGAGCCGGAGCGTCCAGTCGAAGGAGGGCGATGCCGTCGCCGAGGTCGACATCGCGATCCGCAGGTCCGGGGTGATCGAGAGGCGGGACTGCCACCGCGGGTCCACGTCGGGCTGGGTCGTCGTCACGCCGTTGGTGCTGAACGAGCCGGCCACGAGGGCGAGCCGCCCGGGGACGAGCGCTCCCATGCCGATCGACGAGGCCTGCACGTCGTGGAGTCCCGACACGACCGGTGTCCCGGCGACGAGGCCCGTGACCGCGGCGGCCGCCGGCAGCACCGACCCGACGATCGTGCCGCTCGGGTTGATCGGCGGCAGCAGACGGAGCAGTTCGGCGGGCAGGCCGTAAGCGTCGAGGACCTCGGCGCTCCAGGTGGCGGTCCCGACGTCCAGGAAGGAGGCGCAGGCGTCGGAGTAGTCGGTGGAGATCTCGCCGGTGAGCCGCAGGCGGACCACGTCCTTGCAGAAGAGCATCGCGGCTGCCTGCTCGACACGCTCCGGGTCGTGGCGGAGCAACCAGCGGAGGAGGTTGCCGGCGGCGCCCGGCGTCGGCAGCTGTCCGGAGCGTTCGAGCACCACGCGCAGCCGGTCCGGGTCAGCCGCGAGTTCGGCGGCCTCGACGTGCGCCCGGGAGTCCATCGCCGTGATGGCCGGGCCGACCGGCGCTCCCTCGGCGGTCACGAGGTGCAGGCCGTCGCCGTGGCCGGTGATCCCGACGGCGGCGACCAGGGTCGGATCGACACCCGAGGTCGCCATCACCTCCGACACCGCATCGGCGACCGCGGCCCACAGGGCGTCCTGCGACCGCTCGGCGTGCCGGGCGACCGGGCGGTCGACGGGGCTCGCGCGCCGAGCGACCGCGACCGGCAGCAACCGCTCGTCGTGCAGGACGGCCTTGACGGCGGTCTGCCCGACGTCGATCCCGAGCAGGAACCGCGACCCCGACTCGTGGGGTGCGCTGTGCGGCCCGTGCTCAGCCATCGGCGGCCTTCCGTTCGTCGTCATCGTCGTCGTCGGGTGCGCCCGATCATGTTGATCTTCGCACCGATCCCACCGAATCGGAAGGGATATCGGACAGATTCGGATACGCTGGCCGGACCGGACGGAGCAGTCATGTACCCAGCAGAGCGTCACGCCGCGATCCTCGCGGGTGCCCGCGACGGCGACGGCGCCCTGTCGGTCGCCGAGCTGAGCAGCCGACTCGGCGTCACACCGGAGACCATCCGTCGCGACCTCGCCGTCCTCGAGCGACAGGGGCTCATCCGCCGCCACCACGGTGGCGCGGTCCTCGCCCGGCGACCCGCGTTCGAGCCCAGCCTCCAACGACGCCGCGAGGGCGAGCGCATCGAGCGCGCCGCCGTCGCCCGGCTCGTCGTCGAGCAGCTCCCCGAGGAAGGGGTCGTCCTCCTCGACTCCGGTGCGATGACCCTCGAGGTCGCCGCGCTCCTCCCCCACACCAGCCGACTCCTCGTGGTGACGAACAGCCTGCCGATCGTCGCCCTGCTCGGTGGCCGGCCGCGACTCACCGTGCTCGCCCTGCCCGGGCGGGTCCGCGCCGTCACCCAGGCGACCGTCGGTGCGTGGACCGTCGAACGGCTGTCGGGGCTCCACGCCGACGTCGCCGTCCTCGGCGCCAACGGGGTGGGGCTCACCTCGGGCGCCACGACGACCCTGCCCGAGGAGGCCGAGGTGAAGCGGGCGATGCTCGGCATCGCCCGACGACGCATCCTCGCCGTCACCGCCGCGAAGTTCGGCACCACCTCGTTCCACCGGGCCGCGGGACTCGACGAGTTCGACCAGATCGTGACCGACGACGGGCTCGACCCGGACACCGTCGACGCGCTCGCCGAAAGCGGTCCCGAACTGCTGCTGGCCACCACCTGACCAACCCCACCGGCACCGGGCCGATCGTCCCACGTGCACCCCGAGAGGAACCACCATGACGCTCGTCTCCACCGCCGCGCTCCTCGACGCACAGCGCGCCGTGCTCGCCTTCAACGTCGTCCAACTCGAACACGGCGAGGCCATCCTCCGCGGCGCGGAGCTCGCGGGCCGCGGCGTCATCCTGCAGGTCTCCGAGAACGCGGCGAAGTACCACGGCGGCCTCGCGCCGATCGGGCTCGCGAGCCTGGAGCTCGCCCGCGAGACCGGCACCGCGACCGCCGTACACCTCGACCACGCCGAGGACGAGGCGCTCGTCGAGGAGGCGGTACGGCTCGGATTCACCTCGGTCATGTTCGATGCGGCGACCCTCCCCGACGAGGAGAACCGCGAGCGCACCGCAGCGGTCGCCCGCGCGGCTCAGGCGCAGGGCGTGTGGGTCGAGGCGGAACTCGGGGCGATCGGCGGCAAGGGTGGCGCACACACGCCCGGCGTCCGGACCGACCCCGGTGAGGCCGTGGCGTTCGTCGCGGGCACCGGCGTCGACGGCCTGGCGGTCGCGGTCGGCAGCTCGCACGCGATGACGTCGCGGAGCGCGACCCTCGACTTCGGCCTCATCCGCGAACTCGCGGCAGCCGTCCCCGTCCCGCTCGTCCTGCACGGTTCGAGCGGCGTGAGCGACGAGGACCTCGTGCGGGCGGTGGACGCGGGCATGCGCAAGATCAACATCTCGACCCACATCAACGGCGTCTTCACCCGAGCCGTCCGTGAGCGCCTCGACGCGGACCCGTCACTCGTCGACCCGCGGAAGTACCTCGGCCCGGCGCGCGACGCCGTCGCCGCCGAGGTCGCGCGGCTCCTCACCCTCGTCGCATAGGACTCGTCGCCGACCCGACCGTCAGTCGATCGAGTCGTTCACAACCAGTGGACGATGTCCGGGTCCAGACAGACCCCGCCGAGGCCCTCGGTGGTGGTGACGCCGTCCGCGAACCGGATCACCACGGCCCGTCCCTCCATACGCACGTACTCGGCCCGGAGCCCGAGTCGGAACGGGACGTCGGTCGACGCGGTGGCCGCACGGCTCGCGCGTTCGGGGACCGTGATGACCAGGCGGTGGGCTCGCCCCGCTGCATCGACGACCTCGGCCTCGATCCGTCCCGGAGCATCGTCGGACAGCCGGCGCACCGCGGTCGCCGCGACGATCACCTGGGTCATGTCGCGATTCTCGCACCCCGTGGAGGGTGGCGTCGAGGCGGAGCTGCCGGACGCAGCGCGACGGCGCCGGAGCCCGAAGCTCCGACGCCGTCGCGGTCTGGTGGTGCGGGGTGGCCTGAGGGCCTAGCCGCACTTGGACTGGTAGACGGCATCCTTCGCGTCGCCGTCGACGTTGTCCTTGGTGATGATGGTGAAGCCGGTCTCGATCTTGGCCTCGACCTTGTCACCGTTCAGTGCGGCGATCGCCTGGGCGACGCCGTCCTTGCCGATGGTGGCCGGCTCCTGAGCGACGAGCGCCTGGACGGTGCCCTCCTTCAGCTGCTTGACCTGGGCGGGACCCGCGTCGAACCCGACGATGGTGACCGAGTCCTCCTTGCCGGCCTGCTTGACACCGGTCGCGGAACCTTCGGCCGCGAACAGGTTCGCTGCGAAGATGCCCACGATGTCGGGGTCCTTCTGGAGCGCCGCGGTCACGATCTCGGCAGCCGTGGACGGCTCGTTGTGGCTGTACTGCACGCCGAGGTCGGTGAACTTGTCATCGCCCTTCACCGCTTCCTGGAAGCCCTCGGCACGGGCGTCCGTGGTCGAGATGCCGGGGTCGACCGAGACCACGAGGACCTTGCCGCCCTCGGGGTGCGCTTCCTTGATCGCGTCGAACGCCGCAGCGCCGCCGCCCTTGTTGTCGCTCGAGATCTGCGAGACCGCGAACGACGGGTCGTCGACGGTGGTGTCGACGAGGACGACCTTGATGCCCGCGTCGGCCGCAGCCTTCAGCGGTGCCTCCATGGCCTTCACGTCGGTCGGAGCGACGAGGATCGCGTCCGGCTTCGAGGCGACGACCGAGTCGACGAGCGGCTTCTGCAGCGTCGGGTCGAACTTCTCCGGACCCTGGGTCGTGACCGTCGCGCCGGCATCCTTCGCCGCCGATTCGATACCGCACTGCATCGAGATGTAGAACTCGTCGCCTGCGACGCCCTGGATGAACGCGATCTTGTAGCCGTCGGAACCTGCGCCTGCGCTGCTGCCGCCCGAGCTCGCGCCACCGGAACAACCGGTGAGCATGAGGCCTGCCGACGCGCCGAGCGCGAGGACTCCGAGAACTGACTTCTTCCACTTCATTGTGATTACCCGTTTCTCTTGAACTGCTGGACTACTGGGATGGTGCGGGGGGGTGTTGATCTGTGTAAGGGGTTATTTCTTCTTCCTGCTGACGAGGGCTCGCCAGAAGCTCGTGGATCCACCGCGGGCTGCGGAGGAACGGCGGACCTGGTCGACGTAGACGGCCAGGATGAGGACGGCGCCGACCGCGACCTGCTGCCAGAAGGGCTGCACGCCGGTGATGACGAATCCGTTCTGGAGGACGGCGGGGATGAACAGACCGACGACGGTGCCGAAGATCGTCCCGTAGCCACCGAAGAGCGAGGTGCCACCGATGACGACCGCGGCGATGACGTTCAGGTTCGTCTGCGACTGACCGGCGATCGCGGTGGTGCCGAACTGCGACAGCGACAGGATGCCGGCGAGACCCGCGAGGCCTCCGGAGATCGCGTAGATGCGGATGAGGTGACGGTCGACCTTCACGCCGACGCGTCGTGCCGCCTCCTCGCTCGAGCCGACCGCGTAGGTGTACAGGCCGAACTTCGTCTTGTGGAGGACGAGCGCACCGATGATGACGACGACGAGGGCGATGACCGAGATGATCGGAACCGCGCCGAAGATGTTGCCGTACCCGATCGAGTCGGTGAGGACCGACGGCACCTCGCGGATGTCGACACCGCCGGTGAGGATCTGGGCGAGGCCGAGCGCCATGCCGAGGCTACCGAGGGTGACGATCAGCGGCGGCACCTTCGCCTTGGAGATGAGGATGCCGTTGAACGTGCCCCAGAGGATGCCGACGCCGATCGAGACGATGATGCCGACGATCGCGGTCCCCCAGTCGTCGCCGCCCATGGCCCGCATCGTCGTCGCAGACACGACGCCCGAGAAGACGAGGACGGATCCGATCGAGAGGTCGATGCCGGAGGTGATGATGACGTAGGTCATGCCGACGCCGAGCACCGCGAGGATCGAGGCGTTCTGCACGACGAGCCGCAGGTTGGACAGCTGCGCGAAGGTGTCGGGCGCGATCGCGGAGAAGATCGCGATGACGACGAGGAGGACGATGAAGATCTGGAAGGCCTGGGCCTTGAAGAGCTTCCTGATCGGGGTCTCCCGATCCTTGGCCGTCTCGATGGCGGTCGTCTCCGGCCCCATCTCGGCCTGCTTCACCGCGCTCATGCGACGTTCCTCGTGCTGGCACCGGTCATGAGACCGACGAGTTCTTCCATGTTCGTGTCCTTCGTGTCGACCGTCGCCGCGCGGTGGCCGAGCCGCAGCACCTGCACGCGGTCGGACACCTCCATGACGTGCGGCATCGAGTGGCTGATGAAGACGACCGCGATGCCCTTGTCGCGCACCCGGCGGATCGTCTCGAGCACGTTCTTCGTCTGGCGGACGCCGAGGGCGGCCGTCGGTTCGTCGAGGAAGACGACCTTGTTGGCCCAGTGCACCGCGCGGGCGATGGCGATCGCCTGGCGCTGCCCACCGGACATCGCGCCCACCGGGTCGGTGAGTGAGCGGACGGTCGCGCCGAGTTCGTCGAAGGCGTGCCGCGACTGCTTGCTCATCTCCTTGACGTTCATGAGGCCGAGCAGCCCGCCGAGGCCGGGCCGCATGATCTCGCGGCCGAGGTAGACGTTCTGGACGGGGTCGAGGTGGGGCGCGAGGGCGAGGTCCTGGTAGACCGTCTCGATGCCGAGCGCGCTCGACTGCATGGGCGAGGTGAGGGTGATCGGTTCGCCTTCGAACTTGATCACGCCGCTGTCGACCGCGAGGTTGCCGGAGAGGGCTTTGACCAGGGTGGACTTGCCCGCTCCGTTGTCGCCGATGAGGGCGGTGACCTCGCCGGGGTAGACCTCGAAGTCCGCTTCGTCGAGGGCGCGGACGTGCCCGAACTGCCGGGTGAGGCCTCTGGCCTCCAAGACGGGAGTCGTCATGTCGTTCTCGTTCCTTTCCAGCCGGCCCCGGTGGACGGGTCCGGCGTGTGGTGGCTGTCGTACCGCCGTTCGGGGCGGTGGTGTGTGGTGAGCTGCTGCGTGATCGTGGGTCCTGCGTCGAGGGGTGGCGTCATCGGATGCCTCCCGATGCGAGGGTCGCCGGCCAGCCCGCACCGGGGCCGGCGGCGAGCACGGTGCCCGAGCCGCTGACGGTCCAGGGCCCGAACCCGGCCGGGACGGCGAAGACCTCTCCGGCGGAGAACTCGACGGCCTCGGCGCCGGTCTCAGAGACCAGTGCGCCTGCGCCGGTGAGCGCGAGGGCGACCGAGAAGCCGGCGTCCACGGGTGCGCTGCCGTCGGTGCCGGGCGCCACGGCGAAGAGCTGGAAGTAGGGGTCGGCGGCCGCGGGCAACAGCGACACCGGCGCGTCCGTCCGGGCGTCGAGGTCGTGCAGCACGACGAGGTGTTCGATCTCGGACTGCGGGAGTGCCTTCGTCGACACCGCGCCCATCACGGTCTCGAATCCGAGGCCGAGGTGGGACTCGTCGCGCGTCGAGGTCGTGACCGACCACTCGAGGAGGATGGAGAGGTCGGTCGGTTCCTGCACCTCCGCGAGGAAGATGCCGCCGTCGATCGCGTGGGCCGTGCCGGCCGGGACGAGGATGCCCATGCCGCGCTCGACGACGATCCGGTTCATGTGCGACAGCATCCACTCGCTGTCCTGGGCGTCGCGACGGCGGTCGAGTTCGTCGGGGTCGACGTCCTCGCTCCATCCGAGGTGGACGGCCGAACCGGGCTCGGCGTCGAGGATGAACCAGGCCTCCGTCTTGCCGTAGGCGCAGTCGAGGTGGGAGGCGGCGAACGCCCGGTCCGGGTGCACGTGGACGGGGAGCCGCTGACGGGCGTCGAGCAGCTTGACGAGGATGCCGGTGTCGGCGGCGTCGGTGCCGTGGTCCTGTCCCGCGCCGGTCCACTGCTCCGGGTCGGCCGCGACGAGGTCGCGGAGGAGGACGCCGTCGACGGTGCGGGCGAGGCCGATGGCGCCGCCGGGCTCCTGGTCGGCGCGGCTCACGGTCGCTCCGAGCCACTCCTCCGGCTGGAACTCGCTCTGCTGCTCGATGCCGCGCAGGCCGGCGATGCGGTCGCCGCCGCGGTAGAAGTGCTCGATGAGGTTCGGCGCGAGTCGCGTCGGCTGGGCGAGCCTCGTGGGCTGGGTCGTGCTCATGCTGCTGGTCCTCCGACCATGCTCGTGGTGGACGCGGTGCGCGCGTCCACGGTGTGACGCTGTGCCGGGCCGGGGATCTCTCCGGAACCACGCGACACCAGGGAGGTCGGGACGACCCACTCGCGCGGTTCGTCGGCCGGCGATTCGCGCAGTTCGAGGAGTCGCTCGATGGCGGCGGTACCGATGACGAACGGATCCTGGTTGATGCAGCTGACGGCCGGTCGCAGGACGTCGGCGAGGGTGAAGTCGCCGAACGCGATGTGCGCCGTCCCCTCCCGCCCGATGCGGTGCAGGGAGGTCGTCAGACCGATCGCCGCCTTCGCGTTCGACGCGAAGAAGGCGGTGGGCGGGTCCTCGAGTCCGAGCAGGCGCTCCGTCTCGGCGGCGTAGTCGAGCGAGCCGTCGATGGTCCAGGAGACGAGCGACGGGTCGAGGTCGATGCCGGCCTCGGCGAGGACGTCGGTGTAGCCCTGGTAGCGCCGACGGATGGTGAGGAAGCGTTCGTCCCGGTCGTAGAAGGCGATGCGGGTGTGGCCGAGCTCGACGAACTGGCGGATCGCGAGCTGGGTGGCGGCGTAGTCGTCGACCACGACGCTGTCGAAGGCGGCGAGCGGACGGTCGACGGCCACGACTGGCGTCACGTTCCGGAACGCCTCGAGGTAGGGCAGCTCCGCGGCGACCGGGGCGATGATGACGCCGGCGACCTGGTGGCCGGCGATGAACCCGGTCAGCTGGTCGCGCTCGCGCCCCTCGTCGAGCCCGGTGCTCGCCACGAGGACGCTGAGGCCCTCCTTGAGCGCACGGGCCTCGATGGCGCTCACGAGCGAGGCGAAGAACGGGTCGGCGAGCGAATCGATGAGGACGCCGATCGCGCCACCGGTGCCGGACTTCAGAGAACGGGCGGCCGTGTTGGGCACGTACCCGAGGCGATCGATCGCCTCGAGCACGCGGCTTCGGGTCTCGGGGTGCACGGACGGTTCGCCGTTCACCACCCGCGAGACGGTCTTGATGCTGACGCCGGACTGCGCAGCCACATCCTTGATCCCGGGCGGCCGCATCAGCGGGTCCCCCTGACGGGAAGCGGAACGGGTCGGACGTCGCAGCCGGTCCGGAGCGACGGGACGTGCGCACGTGTCCGGATCGGACTGGTCGCGGTGATCGCGGGGTTGCAGGTGCCCATGGGCTCCACCTCCTGACAGCGTTGTCATCGGTCGGGGTGGTGCAGCTGCAGAACCCCGTCGTTCCTTCGTGCGCCTATACTGACCGCAGACCGACAACGTTGTCAAGCAACGTTGTCTGAAAGAGATCAAATTCATTTGGAACTCGCATCGAAGAGGCGTTCAGACCCCTCGGATGCGGGTCGCCACCCCGGAATCATCGAGGAGTCAGCGTGATCGTCGTCGTCGCAGGAGCAGCCGGAAGCGGCAAGACCACCCTCGGACGTGAGCTCGCCCGGGCCCTCCGACTCCCGCTCCTCGACCTCGACACCATCACCAATCCGTTGCTCGACGGTCTCGGTGCGGTGACCGATCCCGACGGCGCCGAACCACTCCACTGGAACGACGCGAAGCTGCGCCCGACCATGCGCCCGGCACGGTACGCGGCCCTCCGAGCGGTCCTCGCCGACCAACGCGACAGTGGTGTCGGCGCGGTACTCGTCGCACCCTTCACCGCGGAGCTCCGTGGCGGCGCCGAATGGGACGCGCTCGTCGAGGCGGCCGGGGTCGTCCCCAAGGTCGTCTGGCTGCACGCCGATGCCGCCACGCTCGCGGCCCGCCGGGCCGAACGCGGTGCCGAGCGGGACACGCACATCGTGGACCCGTCGACCGACACCCCACCCGCCATCGAGCACCTGTCGATCGAAGCCGCGTTGTCCACCTCGCAGCAGCTCGCCGCCGTCCAACGCGCGCTCGGTCTCGGACGGACCATCGAGGCCTCCGCACCGATCTTCGACCAGGTCTTCGCCGCCGGGCTCTTCGACCTCGACGGGACCCTCATCGACTCGACGCCGGCCGTGAACCGGTCGTGGGCGCAGCTCGCCCGCGAGTACGGCCTCGAGGGCGACCTGCTCGCCGCGGGACACGGCCAGCCCGCTGCCCAGGTGCTCGCCGCGATCTTCCCGCCCGAGCAGGTCGCCGAAGCACTCGCGCGGATCATCGAGATCGAGGCCGACGAGGTCGCCGACGTCATCGCGCTCCCGGGGGCGGCGGAGGCGCTGGCGGCGCTGGGTGACGACGCGAAGGCGATCGTCACGAGCGGCACAAGGCTCATCGCCGGCAACCGGATCGCGGCCGCCGGGCTCGTGCGGCCAGAGGTCGTCGTGACCTTCGACGACGTCACGAAGGGCAAGCCGGACCCCGAACCGTTCCTGCTCGGCCGCACCCGGCTGGGCATGGAGTCGCAGCCGTGCGTCGTGTTCGAGGACGCACCGGCCGGGCTCGCCGCAGCGCGCGCCGCCGGCTGCTGGACGGTCGGCATCGCGGGGACGCACGAGGCGCACGAACTCGATGCGGACCTCGTGATCGACGGCCTCTTCCAACTCCGGCTCGAGCCGGTCGCCGAGGGTGGGTTCCGACTCGTCCCGGCTTCGCTCGGCTGAGCAGCACCCCGATCCGGGCGCCTGTCGACGAGCCTCCGGACACTCTTCGATCGCGACGACTCCCCCGCGACGACGGCTCGTTCTCCGCCGCTGCCTCGGGCGGTTGCGATCCCCTCCCTTGTCTTGTATCTGAAATAACACTGCTAACATATCGACTGCTATGTCGACCGTCGAAAACGCCCCCTCTCGCCAATCCGTCCGCTTGTTCTCCGCGCTCGCGATAGCCGTGTCGTGGTTCATCCTGTGGTGCCTGACCCCGGGTATCACCGACCGAGGCCCCGTGCGTCTCGTGGTGCAGGAGGACACCGTCGTGGTGTTCCTCGAGTCCCTGATCGCCGGCCTCCTGGTGATCGCCATCGCCATCCTGCAGCGCACCCACACCCGTGAACTCTTCGCACCGTCCCCGCAGCGGTTCCTGTACGTCGTCCCGGTCGTGCTCGCACTCGCGTTGCCGTTGCACTACGAGCTCGAGTTCCCCGTGCTGCTCTACATCTTCTGGATGACCGTCTCGGTGTTCTGGCAGGACTACCTGACCTTCGGACTCCTGCAACGCCATCTCGCCGCGCGCTTGCCGTCGCGCGCGGTCATCCCCGCCGTCGCCGTCCTGTTCGCCCTCGGACACGTCATCCTGCTCCCCGACAAGTTCGGGCTCGTGCCGAACCCGTTCCCGGCACTGAGCATGCTCGCGCTCGGCCTCCTGCTCGCGTGGCTCCGTCACCGGTTCACGACGATGCACCTCATCCTGACGCTGCACCTGTCGTTCTACTTCGTCTTCGCGTGAGGTCCGGCCGCACGTCCGAACGCGACCATCGGCGAGCACCTCGACCGGCTTGACGACCGGGCACTGAACCGCTGATCCTGCGGACGCTCCCACTGATCCCTTCCGCAATGCACCTCGACGACTGCGGAGACTCGTTCCCTGAGCCTGTCGAAGGGCCCACGAGCAACCTCCCCCACCGCACCTCGACCGGCTCGGCGACCGCGTCACGCGCCGGTCCCTGAGCTTGTCGAAGGGCACCCCGAGCAAGCATCAACTGTCGGATAAATACCCAGATCAGCGGCTGATTCGGTGCGCGTTCGAATGTCAGTGGTCCGTGTTTGGATGGACCCATGACCAGCACCGCACCGAACCCGCTCGCCGCCGCCGCGGCCGGGTTCGATGCGGTCTGGCAGGGCGCGCTCGATGCGATCCGTCCAGGCTCCGGTGTCGCGGAGCAGCTCGAGAACATGAACGACGAGGCGGTCCTCCGGGTCCTCGACGAACTCGGTGCCGTGCAGCACGCGGTCGAGGTCCTCGCCGCCCGCGTCACCGGCGCGATCGCGTTGCGCCCGTCGCCTACCCGCCGCGACGGCACGCTCGTGCGCGCCGCCGGTTACGCGAACCCGGGCGTCATGGTGTCCGAGCGGTGGCGGGTGGCACGCGCCCGCGGCGCGGCGATCGCCGAGGTCGGTGCCGCCATCACGCAGCCGCGCGGGCTGCTCGGCGAGCTGGAGGAGTGCCCGTTCCCAGCGGTCGCTGCCGCCCTCGAACCGGCACCCGCCACCGACGCCACGACCGCCCAGACCGACCGCCGACCCACGCGCCACGGCGTCGGACACCCACACGGTCACGCGCCTGCTCGGCACACCCACGCTCACCCCTGAGCGTCGATGGGGCCGCGGTCATCGTCCGCGAGCTCCGCAACGCCGGCCGCATCTGCACCAGGGTCGAACTCCAGGCGGCGTCGGTCATCGCCATCGAGCACGCCGCCCACGCGCCCCTGCAGGACGTCACCCGCATCGCGAAACTCGTCCGCACCCGCCTCGACCAAGACGGCCGCGAACCCCGCGACGAACTCCTCCGCCGAGCAGAACGCTGCACCATCCACGAACTCCCCACCGGCATGACCCTCCTCCGCGCCGAACTCGCCCCCGAAAGCGCCGCCTTCATCCGCGCCGGCCTCGACGCCCTCATCGGCGCCACCACCCGCAAACCCCACTTCATCCACCCCGACACGGCCGACCCCGCCGACCAACCCGACGGATCCGGTCACCCCATGCCCGACGGACCCACGCTCATCCCCACCGACCGGCGACGCGCCATCGCCCTCACCGAGACCTTCCGACACCTGGCCGGCTGCAGCAGCGCCGCCACCGAACTCACCCCCGTCACCGTCATCATCCGCACCGACCACGACACCCTCGAAACCGGCCTCGGCGCTGCCACCATCGACGGCATCGACGAACCCATCGGCCCCGGCGCCCTCCGCCGCCTCGCCGCCGACGCCAACCTCATCCCCATGATCCTCAACGGACCATCCCAAGTCCTCGACCTCGGCACCAGCACCCGCCTGTTCACCCGCGGACAAAAACTCGCCCTCGCCGAACGCGACGGCGGCTGCGCCTGGACCGGCTGCACCCACCCACCATCCTTCACCGAAGCCCACCACATCCGATGGTGGTCACAAGGCGGCCCCACCAACCTCGACAACGGCATACTCCTCTGCCCCTTCCACCACCACCGCATCCACGACGACCACTGGACCATCACCATCCAAAACGGCATCCCCTGGTTCATCCCACCCAGCCACATCGACCGACACCAAACCCCCATCCGAGGCGGACGCCTCCACCTCGCCGCCTGAACCCGGGGCACCCCTCTGCCTGCACACCCGCCTGCCCTCCGACAAGCTCAGCGACCGACACGGGAACCACCCTTCGACAAGCTCAGGGACCGACGACGCGGAACACCATCCCTGCCTCGGACCAACGCTCAGCAACCGACGCCGTACTCGACAACCCAGCCACCCCGGTCCCTGAGCCTGTCGAAGGGCCCACGAACGAACCGTCGAACCTGCCCTTCGACAAGCTCAGGGACCGAGACGGGAACCACCATGCCTCGTACACGCTCAGCGACCGACGCCCTACTCGACAACCCGGCCACCCCGGTCCCTGAGCCTGTCGAAGGGCCCACGACGAACCGTCATACCTGCCCTTCGACAAGCTCAGGGACCGAGACGGGAACCACCCGCCTCGACACGCTCAGCGACCGACGCCGTACTCGACAACCCGGCCACCCCGGTCCCTGAGCCTGTCGAAGGGCCCACGACGAACCGTCATACCTGCCCTTCGACAAGCTCAGGGACCGAGACGGGAACCACCCTGCCTCGGACACGCTCAGCGACCGACGCCGTCCTCGACAACCCGGCCACCCCGGTCCCTGAGCCTGTCGAAGGGCACACGAACAGCCGTCGAACCTGCCCTTCGACAAGCTCAGGGACCGAGACGGGAACCACCAGCACTCGAGCGACGGCGAACGACGTCAGCGACCGAGCGCCCCGCCTCTGAACCGGTCGAAGGGCCGACGAGGCACCGTCCGACCGCCGCAGGGTCACCCCGCGGCGACGACCTCTTCCACCGCCACCCGCGCACCGACGGCCGCCAGCCGCGCGCGGGCCGCGATGAACGCCTCGCGCAGTCGCGCGTCCGATCCGAGGTCGCCGAACACGACCTCCAGGTCGAGGAACGCGCCGGGGCGCTCCGCCTCCTGCGCGACGGCCGCCTGCAACTCGGCCAACCGCCGGTCGACCGGGGCAAGCTCCCGCCCGTCGTCACCGACACCCTCGATGAACCGACTCCACGCTGCGAGGACGAGCGCCGAGCGCGCGATCCCGCCGCCGGTCCGCAACTGCTCACGGACCACCGGGAGCAGGAACTTCGGGATGCGCTCCGAGCCGTCGACGATCTGCCGCGCCAAGGTGTCCTTGATCGCCTCACTGCCGAACCGGCGCATCAGCTCCGCACAGTACGCGTCGATGTCGATCCCCGGGACCGGCGCGAGCGTCGGCCTCGCCTCCTCGTGCATGTACCCGAGGAGGAACCGCGAGAACAGCTCGTC
Organism: Plantibacter sp.; assembly: GCF_059073635.1. Taxonomy (NCBI): domain Bacteria; kingdom Bacillati; phylum Actinomycetota; class Actinomycetes; order Micrococcales; family Microbacteriaceae; genus Plantibacter; species Plantibacter sp. The sequence goes on from NZ_JCACOF010000010.1 coordinate 493,489, forward strand.
GCGGCAGACGTCGTGCACGTACGTCTCCCCCGCCAGCAGCCCGAGGTAGCTCATCGCCTGGTGGGAGGCGTTCAACAACCGGAGCTTCATCAGCTCATACGGCTCGACGTCCTCCACGAGCTGCACGCCCACCTGCTCGTACGGCGGACGGCCGTCCGAGAAGTCGTCCTCGAGCACCCACTGCTCGAACGACTCCGAGAGCACCGGCCAGCGGTCGTCGATCCCGAACCGCTCGGAGACGAACGCGCGCTGCTCGTCCGTCGTCGCCGGCGTGATGCGGTCCACCATCGAGTTCGGGAACCGCACCTCGGCACCGATCCAGGCGGCGAGCGCCGGGTCGATGCGCTCGGCGAACGCGAGGATCGCCGTCCGGGCGACGTGCCCGTTGCCCTGGATGTTGTCGCACGACATGACCGTGAACGGAACCGCACCGGCGTCGCGTCGGGCACGGAGGGCCGCCGTGATGAACCCGAGCGGGCTCTGCGGCAGCGCCCCCGCCGGCAGCCCGTCGAGGTCCGCGAGCGTCGCACCGTCGCTCGGCTCGAACGCGCCGGTCGCATCGTTCACCCCGTAGCCGCCCTCGGTGATCGTGAGCGACACGATCCGCGTCGACGGATCGCTCACCCGCGCGAGGACCGCTCCCGGGTCGTCGGGAGCGAACAGGTACTCGACGATCGACCCGACGACGCGCGCCTCGACCTCGCCGTCCGGACTCGTCGTCACGAGCGTGTAGAGCCGGTCCTGAGCGCCGAGCGCGTCCCGCATGGCGGCGTCACCGGGCAGTGTGCCGACGCCGACGAGCCCCCAGGACGCGTGCTCGTCGCCGGGGAGCCCGAGCACGCGGTCGACGAACATCGCCCCGTGCGCACGATGGAAGGCGCCGACCCCGAAGTGGACGATGCCGGGTCGGATGGCCGAGCGGTCATAGGCGGGGACGGCCACCTGCTCGTCGAGAGCGGTGAGGGTGGCGTCGGAGAGCTGGGTCATGTGGTGCCTTCTCGTCGGTGAGCGGGTTCCGGGTGGTGCAGGTCGAGGGTGGTGCAGGTCGAGCGTGCTGCGGCTGCAGGGTGGATCAGGCGCCGTGGGTGGATTCGGTCTCCACCGGCGTCGACGCGTCGAGCGTGACGATGCGGGTGGCACGCTGCTTGGTGGCGTCGACCAGGCGGGCATTCGGCTCGTCGACGCCGAGCACCCAGGCTTCGGCCTCGTCGAGCGGGTGGCCGTGACCGAGGCGTCGGGCGATGAGTCGGTCGCGGCGCACCTCGTCGTCCACGTCGACGTACCAGGACTCGTCGAGATGCGCGGCGACACCCTGCCAGCCGTGGTCGTCGAACAGGAGGTAGTTGCCCTCCGTGATCACGAGCGGCACCTCGGGGCGGACGAGGACGGCACTGCCGATCGACGCCTCGAGCGAGCGGTCGAACCGGGGTGCGTAGATCGGTGTGCCCGGAGAATCGGCGGTGCGTCCAGCACGCGCGAGGCGGGACAGCAGTGCGACGTAGCCGTCGACGTCGAAGGTGTCGGGCGCGCCCTTGCGGTCGCGTCGCCCGAGGCGGACGAGCTCGGCGTTGTCGAGGTGGAAGCCGTCCATCCCGACGATGACGGCCTGGTCGCCAAGCGCGGCGGCGAGCGCGTCGCTGACGGTCGACTTACCCGCACCGGGCGCACCGACGATCCCGAGGATCCGGCGGGACCCGGTGGCGGCGAGCGAACGGGCGTGATCGATGAGGCCGTCGAGGTCGGTCCCGATCGTGATGCCGCTCATCGTGATGCCTGACCTCTCCTGGGAGCCGACCGGTCGCGGACGCGCCGTCGCCCGACTCACGGTAGGTCCAGGGGATGCGTGTGTCAACACCGGATGTCACCGGTGTCATGATCTGCTGGTGAAATCCATGTCACGGGTGACATGGCTGCCATTCCGTGGTTATGATGCTCCCGACCCGGTGCACCGACGCACGGGCCTCATCACGTCGATCGGACCACCTCATGACTGACTTCAACGGCCGCACCATCCTCGTCACGGGAGCGAGCGGCGGCATCGGCGGCGCGACCGTCCGCCACCTCGTCGCAGCGGGCGCGCAGGTGATCGCCTCCGGTCGCAACGTCGAGCACCTCGACGCCATCGCCGCCGAGACGGGCGCCGAACCGCTGCCCTTCGACCTCACCTCGGAGGACAGCATCCGCGACGCGATCGAGGGACGCGACATCTGGGGCGTCGTCAACTCCGGCGGTTGGGGCGGCGAGATCGCCTCCCCACAGGAGACCGACATCGACGTGTTCGACAAGGTCATCAGCATCAACGCACGCGGGTCGCTGCTCGTCACCAAGTACGCGTCCCGCGAGATGATCCGCCAAGAGCGCGGCGGGGCGATCGTCAACGTCTCGAGCCAGGCGAGCCTCGTCGCACTCTCCGGCCACATCTCCTACGGCTCGTCGAAGGCCGCGCTCGACAACATCACGCGGGTCTCGGCCCTGGAACTCGGGAAGTACGGCATCCGGGTCAACGCCGTCAACCCGACGGTCGTGATGACGCCGATGTCCGCCTGGTACTGGGGCCGCCCCGACATCGAAGGCCCCTTCCTCGAGGCGATGCCGCTCGGCAAGTGGGCCACCGAGGACGACATCGCCGGCCCGATCACCTTCCTGCTGAGCGACGCCGCCGGCATGATCTCGGGCGTCTCGCTGCCGATCGACGGCGGCTACACCGCGCGCTGACCCGATCCGGCAGGACCGAACGGGAGGGACCCGAGCATGGCCACGATGCGCCAGATCGCCGCAGCCGCCGGCGTGAGCGCGAAGACGGTCTCGCGGGTCTTCAACGACGACCCGCACGTCCTCCCGGCGACCCGAGAACGGGTCGAGTCGATCATGCGGGAGCTCGACTACGTGCCGAACTCCCTCGCGACGGCGTTCCGCTCGGGCCGCCCGTCGGTCATCGGGGTCGCCGTCCCCGACATCGTCGACCCGTTCTTCGCCGAGATCGCGCGTGCGGTGGAGCGGACGGCGCGCGATCACGACATGTCGACGCTCGTGACGAGCCTCGGCGACGACCCGGACCGCGAGCGCGCGGTCCTCGAGCCGATGCTCCGGCGTCAGCTGGCCGGAGTGGTGCTCGCGCCGATCAGCGACGACCAGAGCTCGCTGAGTGCATGGGCGTCGCGGACGCCGTTCGTGTTCGTCGACCGCGCGCCGGGCGGCCTCGCCGCCGACGCGTTCACGCAGGACGACTTCGGTGGGGCGTTCGCGGCGACGACCCACCTCGTCGAGCACGGCCACCGCCGGATCGCCTTCGTCGGCGACGAGCTGGCCCTGCCGACGACCGCCGAGCGGCTGCGCGGGTACCGGGCGGCACTCACCGAAGCCGGGCTGCCCGCCGACGAGGAGCTCATCGCCCTCGGTGCGGCGACCCGCGAAGGGGCGGCGCGTGCGCTGGCGGCGATCGACTCGCAGGCGACTGCTCTCTTCTCGTCGAACGCCGTCTGCACGATGGCGTTGCTGCCCGCACTCGCCGAGCAACCGCTCCCACTGGTCGCGTTCGGCGACTTCCCTCTGGCCGAGCTCCTGCGACCGTCGGTGTCCGTGATCACGCAGGACCCGGAGGCCCTCGGCCGACTCGCTGCGGAACGGATCATCGATCGCCTCGACCGCCCCGACGCGCGATACCGCCGGAGCACGGTCCTCCCGGTGCACCTCGTCGAGCGCGACTCCTGTCGGGTATCGCCTGCGGTGCTCTGAGCCGTCGGCTCCGAGCCGCCCCGGCCTAGCCGTCGAATCCCCGGCCCCTGAACCATCTCGGTCCCTGAGCCTGTCGAAGGGCGCCACGCGAACGCCCCGAAGACTCGATCGGCTCGGGAACCGAAACCGGCCGGCCTAGTAGCTCAACGTCGCCGGCGCGAGCTCCGCGGTCTGGTCGCCGACGCGGCTCGGGTCGCGCGGGTCGAGGCGACGGACCTCACCGACGTCCGCGAGTTCGTCGAGCTCGATCCAGAAGATGTTCGGACTCCGTGTCGAGCCGAAGTAGTAGACCAGGTTCGTGAGGTCGGCACCGGCCCGCCACCAGGTCGGGTACACGTCGCCCGTCGAGTACGGCGCGCCGTACGGCACCGACACGTTCGCGATGAGCTGGAAGACGCCCGCGACCGCCTCGACGGTGTCCGCCGGCTCCGGCAGGTAGTGGAGGAAGTAGGAGGCGCGCACGAACCGGTCGACCGAGGTGATGTCGCCGGGAGGCGGCAGTTCGCCGCCGAACGGCCGGTAGCGGTCGCGGTTGGTGATCTGCTCGTCGAGGCTCGGCGAGTTGGCCATCACGGTGAACTCGCGGCCGTGGTGGACGACGAGCCGGCCGTCGATCGGCTCGATGATCGCGGAGTCACCCGAGGCGTCCTCGATCGCGATGTGGATCCCCATCTGCAGGCCGCGGAACATCGGGGACGTGATGCGGACGGTGTCGATGTCGGCGATCGCTTCGGCGACCGAGGCGTAGCTGTCGAGGAGGTACTGCACCCACAGCGCGTTCGAGACCGTCGGACGGCCGTCGGGCTCGGCGAACGTCACGTCCTCCGGGTCGAGGTAGAGCGCGTGTGCTCCGAGGCCCGCCGTGTTCAGGCCGTCGACGGTCCCCATCCCCCACATGCTCGTGACGACACTGCCGTACCGGGAGGTCCACCGGTGCGAGGTGGCGTCGCCCGTGCCACCTCGGTCGGTACCGCTCGGGACGAACCACAGCTCGGGTTCGTCGCTCTCCGACCAGTCCATGCAGCGGCTGACCGTCTTGGCGACCGCGTTGTCGTTCCAGAAGATTCGAGTGCACACGCGCTGAGCGTACCCCGCGCGTGGTGCCCACCGGAGGGGCTATCGCCCACGCAGTGCCGCGGCCTCGCTGAGCCAGCGGCTGTAGCAGTCCCAGGGGTCGACGTCGCGGGCGACCGAGGCGATGTGGGCGAGCAGTCGGGGCGACCCCGTGAACCATTCGGAGCGTTCGAGGCGCTCGCGGGCGAACTGTTCGTGACGCGCACGCTCGACGTGCCGGTCGCCGCGTTCGAGCGCGAGCAGTTCGTCATGCCAGATCGCGGCGAACCGCTGGCGAGGGTTCGTCGTGGTGCCGATCTTCACGCGGTCGCCGTGACGGAGGTAGTAGACGACGTCGATCCGCGGCCGGGCGAGGTCGTCGTCGGGCACGTCCCCCTGCCGCCACTCGCACGCGGCGCACAACCAAGCGGACGGGTAGTGACGGCCGAGCCGCGAGCCGCACATGATGCACGGCGACGGCAGGGCGTCGACCACACCCCAGCGGCGCTCCGCCCAGTCGGCGGCGAGGGCCAGGTGATCCTCGCAGAGCGCGACGGGCGCGTCGACCGGTGCCGCGGCGTCGCACCCGGGTTGTACGCATCGTCTGTGGGGCATCTCCCGAGTGTCCCCCACCCCGCCGACACCGGCCTCCAACCCCGGTCCCTGAGCCTGTCGAAGGGCACACGGCAAAACCCCGCCCTTCGACAAGCTCAGGGACCGAACGATTGCGCCGGCAGGGACCGGCTGGGTGAGCGAACAAACGACCGACTCCAACCCCGGTCCCTGAGCCTGTCGAAGGGCACACGGCAACAGAGCCCGTCAGCCGCTTCGACAAGCTCAGGCGACCGATACGGGCGAAGCGGCAGGGTCGAGCGACGGTCCTCCACAACTCCCCCGTGATCCGAGAGCGTCCACCGTCGGAGGTCAGCGCAGACCGACAGGATCGAGGTCCTGCGAGGCTTCCCGGATGCCCCACGTCTACATCCTCAGATGCGCCGACGGATCCTTCTACACCGGCAGCACCATCGACCTTGCTCGACGAGTCGCCGAGCACATGGACGGCCTCGGAGCGACCTACACCCGCGAGCGACTGCCCGTCACACTCGTCTGGTCGGCCGAGTACGACCGCGTGGACGACGCATTCTTCATCGAGAAACGTCTTCAGGGGTGGAGCCGGGCGAAGAAGCAGGCCGTGATCGACGGGCGGTTCGACGACCTCCCGCGCCTCAGCTGCTCGCGGATCACCGCATGGCGCGATCCAGAACCCGGAACGGACCCGGTGGCCGGTCCCTGAGCCTGTCGAAGGGCACACGAACAGACCCCACCCTTCGACAAGCTCAGGGACCGAACGGTTGGGCTGGCAAGGACCGGCTGAGTGAGCGGACAGGGACCGACCGTTCAGAAACGACCGACTCCGACCCCGGTCCCTGAGCCTGTCGAAGGGCACACGAACAGACCCCACCCTTCGACAAGCTCAGGGACCGAACGGTTGGGCTGGCAAAGGACCGGCTGAGTGAGCGGACAGGGACCGACCGTTCAGAAACGACCGACTCCGACCCCGGTCCCTGAGCCTGTCGAAGGGCACACGGACAGACCCCACCCTTCGACAAGCTCAGGGACCGAACGGTTGGGCTGGCAAAGGACCGACTGAGTGAGCGGACAGGGACCGACCGTTCAGAAACGACCGACTCCGACCCCGGTCCCTGAGCCTGTCGAAGGGCACACGGACAGACCCCACCCTTCGACAAGCTCAGGGACCGAACGGTTGGGCTGGCAGGGACCGATTCGTTGCGCTGGCAGGGACAGGACAGGTGAGCGGACAGGGAGCGCCCTTCGACAAGCTCAGGGGCCGGCCAGGGCGCTCCCGGCTGGGAGACGGTCGGGTGGCCTCCCAGCCGATGCGCACGTCACAGCGCGATCGCGCGACCCTCCTCGTGGGAGCGGATCGCCGCTCGGTAGATGTCGTGGGTGAGCGCCGCCTCCTCGGGGCGCGCCGCCCCGAACCGGTCGCCGAGCGAGCCGTGCCGCTCGGCGAGGAACACGGCCCACATCTGGAGGATCGTGTCGGAGAACCCGGACTCGAAGTTCGGCCCGGTCACCGTCGGCCAGACCGACTGGCTGCCTGCGTCGAGCTGCTGCCACACCTGCTCCCGACCGCCGCCCGGGATGTCCCGCACCGCGAACACCTCGACGAGCTTCGGGTTCTTCGTGCTGAACCGGACCCCGCCGTCGAGACCGATCGCCTCGAACTCCCACGTGTTCTTCTGCCCGGGATCGATGCGCTTCGTCTCGGTCGTGAGCGGGAAGCGGACACCGTCGTGGGTCGCCCAGCTGTGCAGCACCGCGTTGTCCCAGGTGTCGCACGGCACGAGCGAACCGTCGGGACCGGGACGCTCGGTGACGATGTTCTGCAGCACCCCGTACACGCTCTCGGGTGCCCAGCCGAGCCGCAGCGGCACGTGCCAGGTGTGCATCCCGAGGTCGTTCATCACGCCGGCCTCACCGCAGAACTGCGTCTGGCGCTTCCAGTTGATCTGCTTGCCCCGATCGATGTCGCTCGAGTGCAGGAAACTGTTGCGCGCCTCGACGATCGTGCCGAGCGCTCCGGACCGCACGTAGTCGATCGCCAGCTGCGCACCCGGGAAGAACGGCATCTCACTCGAACACCGGACGAAGCTCTCCGGGTGCTCGGCCATCGCCGCGAGGACGGACTGTGCGGCCGCCGCGTCGATCCCGAAGGGCTTCTCCGCCAGCAGGCCCTTCCCGGCTCGGATGACGTCGGTGTAGATCTGCTCGTGGAGGTCGTGACGCACGGCCACGTAGACGACGTCCACCGACGGGTCGGCGAGCAGCTCGTGGTAGTCCGTGGTCTTCGTGACGACGGTGTCGATCTCGTCGAACCAGTCGAGCGCCGCCGGGTTGATGTCGCAGACGGCCGTCAGTCGCGGTCGCACCGGGTGGTCGATGAGCGCCGGCCAGCGCTGGATGGCCGCGGCGATCTCGCGCCCCATGAGTCCGCCGCCGATGATCGCGACGTTGACGCGCTCCGCCGTCGCCCGGTCGGCCGTCACCTGGTCGGCGCTCATGCGCGAGCCGCCTCGAGGATCGCGAGGCCGGCATCCGCGTCGGCACCGTCGTGCAGCACCGCCATGAGTGCCGCGGTGATGGCGGCCGGATGCTCGTGCTGGATGATGTTGCGGCCGTAGACGATGCCGCTGACCCCGGCGTCGAGGACGGCGACCGTCCGCTCCAGCAGGGTCCGGTCGTCGACGCGACCGCCGCCACGGACGAGGACGGGGATGTCTCCGGCGACCTGCACGACGCGTGCGTACTCGGTGATGTCGCTACTCGGATCGGCCTTGATGAGGTCGGCACCGAGTTCGACCGCCTGGCGCACGAGGGTGACGATCTTCTCGATGTCGCCGTCGACCTGGTACCCGCCGGCCGTCGTGTTGTCCTGCATGACGAGCGGTTCGATCATGAGCGGCATCCCGTACCGGGTCGCTTCGCGGCGCAGGGCCATGATCGAGCGGATGTTCGCCTCACGGACCTCGGGGTGCTCGGGGATCTGCATGAGGTTGACGCACACGGCGACGGCGTCGAGCCGGACGGCCTCCTCGATCGCGTGCGGCACGTGGTGGCTGTAGAGGATCGAGTCGAGGGGGTTGCCGTAGACGTTCGCGACGTCCGTCCGCAGGACGAGCGCAGGCTTGTCCTTGCCGGGGACCTGCTGCAGGAGACGGGCCTGGCCGAGGGTCAGCTGGACGGCGTCCGGGCCCGCGGCGACGAGCGTGCGGACGACCTCGCCCATGTCCTCGATGCCGGTGATGAACGAACGCTCGCCGAAGAACCCGTGGTCGACGGCGACGTCGAGCGCGCGACCGGATCGGGCGTTGAAGAGACGATTGAGGCGGTACAGCGACATTGCGGCGGCTCCTGATCGTGACGGGGAGGGTTTCCGAATCGTCCCTCGGTGTGTCACAGTAGTGGCCTGAGACAACGTTGTCTAGCTTGCGCCGGGTCACCCCCGGGGCGAAGAACGGAGGGTCCATGGGCGAGATCGTCGTCGCCGGTCACATCTGCGTCGACCTGTCGCCAGGGCTGAGCGCGAGCGCACGCATCGATCCGGGCGCCCTCATCGACACCGGCCCGCTCCGCATCTCCCTCGGCGGCTGCGTCGCGAACACCGGCCTGGCCCTCGCCGATCTCGGGAGCACGGTCCGCCTGCACGCGACCGTCGGCGACGACGAGCTCGGCGCGATCGTCGCCTCACGCATCGCCGCGCACGACCGACTGCACCCGGCGCTCGAGGTCACCGACCGGGCCGCGACCTCCTACAGCGTCGTCGTCGAGCCCGCCGGCCTCGACCGGACCTTCTGGCACCACACGGGCGCGAACGAGGTGTTCACCGGCGAGCACCTGGCCGTCGGCGACGCGGACCTCGTCCACCTCGGCTATCCCCCGCTGCTCCCCGGGATCGTCGCCGACGATGCGGCGCCCCTCGCGAAGCTGCTCGAACGGATCCACCGACACGGCGCGACCACCTCGATGGACCTCGCCGTCGTCGACCCCACGAGCGCCGTCGGCCATCTGGACTGGGAGGCGATCCTCCGGCGCACCCTGCCGCTGACCGACATCGTGAGTCCGAGCGTCGACGACCTGCGTTCGGCGCTCGGCACGCTCCGCCTCCCGGCCGGGACCAGCGCATCGCCCCTGGCCCAAGCGGCGGCGTTCGCGGACCTCCTGCTCGCCTGGGGTGCCGGCGTCGTGGCGATCTCGGCCGGCGAGGACGGGCTACTCCTCCGGGCCGCCGGTGTCGACCGCCTGCGCCTGGGCGGACGGATGCTCGCACCGCTCGCCGAGGCCTGGGCCGACGTCGACCTCGTCGCGCCGCCCGTCCCCGCACCCGCGTTCGTGTCGACCAACGGCGCCGGGGACGCGTCGACCGCCGGCCTGCTCTTCGCGATGTCACGCGGTGCCGCACCGGCGGAAGCCGCCGAACTCGCGGGCGCGAGTGCCGCTGCGACGATCGCGGGACGCCGGCCGACGGCGGCCGAGATCACCCGACTGCGACCCGGACTCAGCGGGCTCTTCGCGGTCGCGGGGGCGGACGAGCCGATCGCGTGATCCCCCATACGCCAGGATGGTGAGCATGCGCAGCTCCCGACCCCCGACCATGAACGACGTCGCCGCGGCGGCCGGGGTGGGGCTGAAGACGGTGTCGCGGTACGTGAACGGCGCGACGAACATCAACCAGGAGCTGTCGGAACGGATCGGCGCGGCGATCGAGGCCCTCGGCTACCGGCACAACCTGGCGGCCGCGAGCATCCGGCCCGGGCGGTCGAGCAAGGTCATCGGGCTGATCATCAGCGACCTGGCGAACCCCTATTACTCCGTGTTGGCACGCTCGGTGGAGCGCGTGTGCACGGAACACGGCTACCTGCTGATGTCCGCGAGCTCCGAGGAGGACGCCGACCGGCACCGACTCCTCGTCGACCGGCTCGTCGCGCAGCGCGTGGACGGCCTCGTCGTCGTGCCACCACGGCAGGCGACCACGGCCTGGGCCACGAGCACGGTCGTGCACGTCCCGATGGTGCTCGTCGACCGACCGACCGGGCCGCTCGAGTCGGTCGAGGTGCACACGGTGCTCGCCGACAACGCGGGCGGGGCGACCCGCGCGACCGCGGCCATGCTCGCCGCGGGCGCACGACGGGTCGCGTTCCTCGGCGACTCACTCGAGCTGTACACGATGCGCGAGCGACTGACCGGCTACCACCGGGCGCTGGCTGAGGCCGATCTCGGCGGCGCGACGGGGACGGGGCCGATCGAGCCGATCGTCTCCGACGGCGCACACTCCGTCGAGGACGCTGCGGCGGTCGTGGCGGGGTTCCTGGTGTCGGGCGAGGTCGACGCCGTGTTCGCCGCGAACAACCGGGCCGCGATCGGGGCCATGCAGGCGTTCGCGACGGCGGGCCGACGGCTGCCGCTCGTCGGGTTCGACGACTTCGAGGCGGCACCGCTCGTGACGCCGGCGGTGTCGGTGGTGGCGCAGGACGTGGCGCTCATGGGCCGGGTCGCGGCGGAGACCCTCCTGGCACTCATCGCCGGCGAGGCGGGCCCGCCCGTGACCCACACCCTGGACGTGCGCCTGGAGCTGCGCGGCTCCGAGCGCTGACGCCCTTCGACAAGCTCAGGGACCGGGAGAGCGGGCGCTCAGGGACCGGGGACGGGTGCTCAGGGACCGGGGACGGGCGCTCAGCGACCAGCGGGGTACGTGAGGCCGTGGCCGAAACGGAAGAGCGGGTCCTCGGTGTCGTAGGGGACGTCGGACCGACTCGCCTCGACGGCCGCCATCGAGCGCGGCAGGTCGAACGGCAGCCGGCCCTCCGGCAGCGCCCGACCGAAGACGACGTCGAGGAACGCCGCGTCACTGCCGCCGAAGCTCGCGACGAGCGCCGCGACCGCATCCGCCACCCCGGTGAGGATCGCCGGTCGGTCGAGGTGCATGTCGAGCACGGTCGGCACCGTCAGCGCGAGCGCCCGCAACCGCTCGACCTCGTCGGCCGGGATGTCGAGCGATCCGGCGTGGAACATGGCCTCGAAGCCGCCGGGCCGCGGTTCGTACGGCGTCTGCATGCGCACGAGGGCGACGTCCGCCGAAGCCGGATCCGCGACGACCTCGCCGTACGCGCCCGCGAGCTCGGGATCGACGCCCTCGAGGTACAACCTGCGGACGCGGCGAGCGCACCGGCAGCGTCTCCTCCACGTTCGTCAGGACGGTGAACGCGCGGCGCTGTGCGGCCTCGCCGGCGGCGACGAAGTCCGCGCGGCCGACGATCCCGCTCGCGGCGCCCGCGTCGACGTACGGCTGCTCGAAGAGCCCGAGCACGAACTTCTCGCGCAGCAGTCGGCGCACCGAGGCGTCGACACGGTCCTCGGTGACACGTCCCTGCTCGACGAGTTCGACGACGAGCTCGGGTCGGGCCTCGCCACCGAACTGGTCGCAGCCGGCCTGCAGGATGCGCTCGACCCGGGACAGCTCGTCGAGGTGCTCCAGGCCCCAGGCCCGCGCGGGCATGTCCTGCCCCATGATCGACGTGTCGGTGACGAGTCCCCAGTCGGTGCAGACGATGCCTGCGAAGCCGAGCTCCTCGCGGAGGAGCCCGGTGATGATCCCGTGGTTGAAGGCGAACGCGACCTCCTCGTGTTCGGTCCCGACGGGCATGCCGTAGTACGGCATCATCTGCGCGGCTCCGGCGGCGATCGCGGCGCGGAACGGGATGAGGTGGTAGTCGAAGTTGTCGCCGGGGTACACCTGTTCGCGCCCGTAGGCGAAGTGCGGGTCCTCCCCGTCGAGCTGGGGCCCACCACCCGGGAAGTGCTTCGTCATCGTGGAGACCGACTGCGGCCCGAGTTCGGCACCCTGGAACCCTCGGATGTAGCCGGCGACGAGTTCGGCACTGAGCTCGGCGTCCTCACCGAACGTGCCACCGATGCGCGACCAGCGCGGCTCGGTCGCGAGGTCGACCTGCGGGTGGAGCGCCAGCCGGATCCCGACGGCGAGGTACTCCTGCCGCGCGGTGTCGGCGAACGCCTCGACGAGGTCGACCGATCCGATCGCCGCGAGGCCGAGCGTCTCGGGCCACTGCGAGAAGGCGCCCGCGCGGGCCGCCGTCCCCACGTTGTCGGTGAAGTGGTTGCGCGGGTCGGTCGACAGCGTGACCGGGATGCCGAGTCGCGTGCGCGACGCGCGCTCCTGCAGGGCGTTGGTCCACTCGGCGAGCGCCGTCGTGTCGGGCGCGGTGCCGAGGACGTTGAAGTGGGACATGAGCTGCTCGCCGATCATGTGCTCGCCACTCGCGAGTCCCATGTGCGGGTTCGCCTCGTCGATGGGCCCCGGGGCGATCATCGTCTGGAAGAGCATGCCGGCCTTCTCGGCGACGGTCATCCGTCCGAGGAGGTCCTCCACCCGGTCCTCCACCGGCAGGCTCGCGTCGCGGTAGGGCAGCGCCGGTTCATGCTCGCTCATGGGTGGTCCGTTTCTCGTCAGTGAGTGGGGCGGCGTCGGGATCACCCGGGCTCAGGCGAGCCGGAAGCGAAAACCGAACTCCGTTCGGGAACGGAGCGTGACTCCAGTATGCCCGCTGACGAGGATCACGCAAGACTCAGTCGGCGTGATTCCCCATGGCGCGCAGCCCGTCGGCCAGCCAGTCCAGCGACGGGGAGACGCCTGGCGCGACCGGATGGCGATTGAGGTGGCCATGGAGGACGCCTGGCTCGAGCCGACTGCGGACGGGAGCACCGGCGGCCTCCGACGCCGCGATGAGCAGCTCCCCCGACGGCCGGAGGTCGTCGAACTCCGAGAGCAGGACCGACAGCGGCGGGCGGTCCGGGGTCACGGGGACGATTCCCGGCAGGGCGAGCTCGGGCACGTCCTCCAGGCGACCGACGTAGTTCCCGACCATCCAGTCGATCGACTCGGTCGGGAACCGCATGAAGTCCGGGAGGACCGCCATCTCGGCCAGGACGTCCGCGGGCAGGGCTGGCACGACGGCGTGCAGGAACGGGTAGGCCAGCAGCACGGCGTCCGCACGTCGATCGCTGCGGAGTGACGCGGCGAGCGCGAGGGCCGCTCCGGCGCTGGCCCCACCGATGGCCGTCCGCGCACCGGGAACGGCCGACCGCTCGTCGTCGAGCTGCTCCCAGACCGCGAGCACGTCGTCGAGCGGCACCGGGTATCGCGTCGTGCCGTCCGCCAGTCGGTAGTCGACGGAGACGACCTCGGCACCCGCTCGCGCCGCCAGTTCGGCGCTCACGACGTGCGCCTCCGGCCAGTCGAGCGTCCCCGCCGCGAAGCCGCCGCCGTGCACCCAGAGGAGGGCGACACCACTGGGGTCGGCCGGGACGTAGCGTCGGATCGGGACCGTGCCGTGCGGACCGTCGACGACCTCGTCGGTGATCACCACGTCGCTCGGTGGGCTCCACGGCCCGTCGTCACCGTATGCGACGAGTCGTTCCTGGAACGCCTCGTCGAGGGTCCCGCCGGCGGCGGCGCGATCGGCGTTCGAGAACCCGTCGAAGAGGCTCAGGCGGTCGCGGTAGTACGGATCGAGTGACATGCGCCGAGCCTACCCAGCAGACTCGGTCGACTCAGCCGACTCAGACCACGATGCCGCCGACGCGGTGGAGGTAGACGTCGATGGCGTCCCGGCTCTCCTGGATGCAGCCGAGCTTCGCATCCAGTCGCTCGCGATGCTCGAGCAACCGCTCCAGCACCTCCGCCGAGGGCGTCACCTGGTAGATCGTGTCGTCGTCCTCGAAGCAGGGCAGGACCTGGAGGATGAGCGCGGTCGGCATGCCGACGGCGATCAGCTCGCGGATGCGCTGCACCTTCGCGACGAGGTGGTCCCCGTACTCGCGGTACCCGTTCGGGCAGCGGGTCGGGCGCAGCAACCCCTGTTCCTCGTAGTACCGGAGCAGCCGCGGCGTGCTCCCGGTGGCCGCCGCCAGTTCGCCGATGCGCATGCAAGACCCCTTCGACCGAGTTGTGTCCTCTTGGAGCAGCCGTCGGTGCCGGGCGGATATTCCCGGCGCACCCTCGTCGACTTGACCCTGCCACCAGTGGCAGGCCGGGAGACTCACCGACATGACCACCGACAGCGTGCGCACGGCACGATCCACGACCCCTCCTGCCACCCGAACCCGCTCTCCCCTCCCGACCGCGCTGCTCCTCGCCGCCGTCGGATTCGTGACGCTCCTCACCGAGGTGCTCCCGGCCGGGGTCCTCCCCGCGATGGCCGCCGACCTGGGCGTCTCGGAGTCGATCGCGGGCCAGAGCGTCGCCGTCTTCGCACTCGGTTGCATCGTCGCCGCGATCCCGCTCAGCCGTGCGCTCGCGAAGCTCGACCGCCGGACGGTCGTACTGCTCGCCCTGATCGTCTCGGCGCTCGCGAACGCCGGCACGGCCGTCGCGCCCGAGCTGCTCACGCATCTCGCGACCCGGTTCGTCGCGGGGCTCGTGGCCGGCGTCGTCTGGGCGATGCTCCCGGGGTACACGCGCGGGTTCACCACCCCGGAGCGGTTCGGCTCCACACTCGGCGTCGTGCTGTCCGGTGCCACACTCGGCTTCGCGCTCGGCGTCCCGGCCGGCGCGGTCCTCGGTGAGGAGTTCGGTTGGCGCACGGTGTTCGGGATCGTCGCCGCCGCCACCGCGCTCCTCGGCGTCCTCGCGGTCGTCGTCGCTCCCCGCGTGGCAGGCAGCGCCCCCGGGCGTTCGACACGCATGGGTGCGGCGCTCCGCATCCCCGCGGTCGTGACGATCCTCGTCGCCCTCGCCGTCTGCATCATCGGCCAGAACATCGCGTACACCTACCTCGCACCGGTCCTGTCCTCCCGCGGGACGCCCGTGCCGCTCGGGGTGCTCCTCGCCACCTTCGGTGTGGCGTCGGTCGTCGGCACGCTCGGCGCCGGACGGCTGGCGAACCTGCGCCTCGGGACGACCATCCTCACGGCCGCCCTCCTCGGGACCGTCGGCCTCGCCGTCGTGGCCTGGGATCCCCCGGTCGTCGTCCTCCTCATCGCCGCGGCAGGCTGGGGGCTCGCCTTCGGCGCCTACTCCGTGCTCTTCCAGGTGGCGATCGCCCGGGTCGCCGGGAACGCTGCGGACGCGGCCCAGTCGGCGCTCGTCACGGTGTGGAACTGCTCGATCGCCACCGGCGGGGCGGTCGGCGGGATCATCCTCGGCACCTGGGGCCCGGCCCTGCTCCTCCCGGCAGCGGCCGCGCTGACCGTCGTCGCCATCCCCCTCTGCGCCGTGATCGCACGCGCCGTCCGCCGCGGGTGAACGACGGAGGACCCGGCACGCCAGCGCCGGGTCCTCCTAGACTCGATGCGATGCCCGTCCCGTTCCTCCACTCGCCGAACATCCTGTTCGACACGGTCGTGGACCGCACGGAACGGCTGTCCCCCGGCTTCCTCCGCCTCACCCTCGCCGGTGCCTCGCTCGCCGACTTCGCCCCGTACGAGCGGGACCAGCGGATCAAGATCCTGCTGCCGGGAGACGACGGCGCCTACCCGGACGGACTCCACGACGGCCTGCCGGAGCACGCGTGGCGGCGGGCCTGGCGCGCACTCCCACCGGCGGACCGCCCGGTGATGCGCAGCTACACGGCCCATCGCGTCAGGCCGGCGCAGCAGGAGGTCGACCTCGACGTGTTCATCCACGAGCCGGCGGGCCCGGCCAGTCGATGGGCGCTCGGCGCGCGGGTGGGCGACCGGCTGCTCGTCTCGGGGCCGGACGTCCGTCGCGGCGACCCGACACACGGCGTCCAGTGGGCGCCCGGCACCGCGACGACCGTCCTCATCGCCGCCGACGAGACGGCCTTCCCCGCCGTCCACGGGATCCTGCGCTCCCTCGACGAGGACGTCCGCGCCCACGTCCTCCTCGAGCTCGGCGACCCCGCCGACACCGCCCTGCTCGGGCCGCTGCTCGAGCGTCACACGGTCGAGGTCCATGAACGGGCCGGGCAGGCGGGCGGTGACGCGCTCGTCGCCGGCGTCGAACAGTGGCTCCGGACACACGGGTCGTCGGCGGCGACTCTGGGCACCGGCTTCGCCGCCTGGCTGGTGACCGAGAGCACCCGGATCCCCCTCCTGCGCGCTGCGACGACCGACCACGGGATCGACCCGGAGCGCGTCCACGGGCAGGGCTACTGGAACGCTCGCCCCAGAGCCACACCCGAATGAAGGTTATGCTTGCCTTACTCGGTCGCATGCGTCGCGACCCGTTCGAAAGGTGATCCGTGCCCCTCCCCCTCGCCCATCGTCGACGTCTCGTCGCCGTCGCCGCCCTCTCCATCGCCGCCCTCGGCCTCTCCGCCTGCAGCAGCTCGAGCGCCTCGACCCCCTCGGACACCGCGACGAGCGCGACCCACGTCATGGAGCACGCCCACGGCGAGACCAGCATCCCCGACGCACCCAAGCGGGTCGTCGTCCTCGAACCGGTGCAGCTCGACACGACCGTCGCGCTCGGCATCACCCCGGTGGGCGCAGCGGTGCTGAACGAGACCGCCGGCGTCCCCGCCTACCTCGGCGAGGAGGCCGCCGACATCCCCACCGTCGGGACCGTGGCGGAGCCGAACGTGCAGCTGATCGCCGCCGCGAAGCCCGACCTCATCATCGGCACCGAGTCGCGGCACTCCGCCCTGTACGACCAGTTGTCCGAGATCGCGCCGACCGTGTTCATGGCGACGCAGACCGACCCCTGGCGCGACAACGTGCAGTTCGTCGCCGAAGCACTCGGTGACCCGGACGGCGCGGACGAACTCCTCGACGCCTACGACGCACGCTGCGCGGAGATCGCCGAAGGAGCACGACACCGCCGGCAAGACGGCACAGCTGATCCGCCCCCGCGACGGTGTCCTGACGCTCTACGGCCCGACCTCCTTCGCCGGCAGCACCCTCGAGTGCGCCGGGTTCACGACGCCCGAACACGCCTGGGAGGACATCTCCCTCGACCTCTCCCCCGAGCGCGTGCTCGAGGCGAAGGCCGACCAGGTCTTCGTGACGAGCGTCGACCCCGACGACACCTCGACGCTGCCCGCCTCGCTCACCGCGAACACGGACGCCTTCCCCGAGCTGCACCTCGTCGACCAGTCCTTCTGGATCACCGGCGTCGGCCCCCTCGGCGGCATGGCCGTCCTCGACGACCTCGACCGGCTGCTCTCCGACGGGTCGTGACGAAGCCGACCGCGATCCTGACCGCCCGCGACACCTCGGTGAGCGGGCGGGCGCCGCGGCGACACCGCCTGCTCATCCCACTGCTCGCGGGCGTCGCGGCGCTCGCGGTCGCCGTCCTCCTGTCGCTGTTCGTCGGCGCGAACCCGATCGCACCGGATGACGTCCGTGCGGCGCTCCTCGGCACGGGCTCGGACGAGGCGAACTTCGTCGTGTGGGATCAGCGGGTGCCGCGCACGGTCGCGGCGCTGGCCGTCGGTGCGGCCCTGGGCGTCGCTGGCGCGCTCATGCAGGCGTTCACCCGGAATCCGCTCGCCGACCCCGGCATCCTCGGCGTCAACGCCGGGGCAGGCTTCGCGGTCGCCGTCGGCCTGGCGTTCCTCGGTGTCCGAGCGCCGGGCGACATCGCCTGGCTCGCCTGCGGTGGGGCGCTCGTCGTCACCCTCGTCGTGTACGCGATCGGTTCCGGCGGGCGTGAGCAGTCCTCCACCGCCCGCCTCACCGTCACGGGTGTCGCGTTCGGTGCCGTACTCGCCGGGCTGACGACGGGGATCGCCATCACCCACCCCGACGCGTTCGACCGGATGCGCGGCTGGAACGCCGGCAGCCTGCTCGAACGCGACCTCGGTGTCGTCGTGCCGGTCCTCCCCTTCCTCGCCGTGGGGCTCGTCCTGGCCGCGGCGAGCGCGCGGAGCCTGAACGCGATCGCCCTCGGCCCGGACGTCGCCAGAGCACAGGGCGTCAGCGTCACGCGCAGTCGCATCCTGGTGCTCGCCGCGGTGACCCTGCTCGCCGGTGGCGCCACCGCGATCGCCGGGCCGATCGCCTTCGTCGGCCTCGTCGTGCCCCACCTCGTGCGCTGGTCGGTCGGCAGTGATCAGCGCCGCATCCTCGGGGGTTCGGTCCTCGTCGGCTGCGTCCTCGTGCTGTGCTCCGACGTCGTCGGACGGATCGCGGTGCTCCCGGGCGAGATGCCCGTCGGGCTCGTGACCGCGTTCGTCGGGGCGCCCGTCCTCATCGCGCTCGCCCGACGCAGAACGGCCTCGGGACTGTGAGCACGACACGGGAACAGGTGACCGCCGGTCCGATCACCGGGCGCCGACCGGCACGACGGAGCCCTTCTCGTCTGCGCCGCCGCACTCCTGGCGATCGTCGTCGCGGGGATCGCCGGTCTCGCGCTCGGCGACTACCCGCTGACCACCGACGAGGTGATCGGCGTCCTCACCGGACGCGTCGACGGCCTGGCGCGCACCGTCGTGCTGGACTGGCGACTGCCCCGCGTGCTCGCGGCGATCGGCTTCGGCGCAGCGCTCGGTGTCTCGGGAGCGATCTTCCAGACGCTCACCCGGAATCCGCTCGCGAGCCCCGACATCATCGGCCTCGCGAACGGTTCGTTCACCGGGATGCTCGTCGCGCTCCTCCTCCTCGGCGGCAGCTGGCCGGCGTTGATGGCCGGGTCGCTGCTCGGCGGTCTGGCTGCCGCGGTCGCGATCTTCCTCCTGGCCCTCCGCCAGGGCTTGTCGGGCTTCCGGTTCATCGTCGTGGGCATCGGCGTCTCGGCCATGCTCGCCGCGTTCAACAGCTGGCTGTTGCTCCGGGCCGACCTCGACGTCGCGCTCTTCGCGGCGGCCTGGGGCGCGGGGACGCTCAACACCGCGACCGCGACCGTCGTCTGGCCGGCACTCGCGTGCCTCGTGGTGCTCTTCGCGGTCCTGCCGTTCGCCGCCCGTCCGCTCCGCCAGCTCGAACTCGGCGACGACGTGGCTGCCGCGACCGGGGTGCGCCTCACCCGCGAACGCGCCATCCTCATCGGCCTCGCGGTCGCGCTGGTGAGCGCGGTGACCGCGGTCGCCGGCCCGATCGCGTTCATCGCCCTGGCCGCTCCGCAGATCGCACGCCGACTGACCCGCTCGCCGGGCATCCCGCTGGTCGCGACGGGGCTCGTCGGCGGCGTCCTGCTCCTCGCATCCGACCTCGTGGCCCAGCATCTGATCCCGCTGACGGTGCCGGTCGGCGTCGTCACGGTGGTCGTCGGCGGGCTGTACCTCACGCAGTTGCTGCTCCGGGAACGCCGGCGCTGACGGTCGGTACCGGACCACTCAGCGGGCGTCGTCGAGCTCCAGCAGTTCGCCGACCGTGCAGTCGAGCACCCGGCAGATCGCCGTCAGCGTCGAGAACCGGATCGCCTTCGCGCGGTCGTTCTTCAGCACCGACAGGTTCACCACGCTCACCCCGACGAGCTCGCTGAGCCGGGCGAGGGTGAGACCGCGGTCGGCGAGCAACCGGTCGAGGTTGCAGTGCACGCCGGTCGCGATGTCCTCCTCGGGCGCCGGCACCATCAGACGAGTCCCTCGGTGTCGGCGCGCAGGCGCTCACCGGCGCGGAAGGCGATCGCGAGGCCGCCGACCGCCATGGCGACGAAGAACGGGATCCAGGTGAGCGGGTAGGGGGTTCCTTCGACGGCGCCGTCGGTCGCGGCCGCGAGCGCGCCGTTGGACGCCATCGTGCCGAACCAGGTGTCCGCGATCCACCCGCAGAGGATGGCGATGGAGGCGATCGAGAGCAGCCGTGCGTTCCCGGGCGCGAAGGCATCGCCACGCAGCAGGCGGCGGAAGAAGCGGAACGCGCAGACGATGACCACGAGGTTCGCGATCGCCGGCAGGATCGCGGCGAGCAGCACGCACACGAAGGTCACCACCGGGAGGTCGGCCACGACGACCGAACCCTGGTCGATCGTGAAGGCGCCGGCTCCTGCCGCACCCGGCAGGACTGCGTCGACGGCGTCGAAGAACACGGGCACCCGGGTCCCGTCGGTGCCGAAGACGTCGAGCAGCCGGAGGACGAGCGTGACGACGACAGCCCCTGCCGCGACGACGGCGGCACCGAGCACGGACACGAGGTCGTTGCGGTTGGAGCGCTGGGTCTTCGCAGCCTGCCAGGCCGCGTGGTCGAAGCCGGACGGCGTCGGGCGATCGGTGGACTCGGTCATGATCATCACATCCATATCGATTGTCGTTGGTATCGATAAACGATATGCCGAGACCGATCAGAACGCAAGAGGGGGCGGAGAGCACGTCCACCCGACCGGATCACCCGGGCGGCGACTCGTCGAGCGCCTCGAGCTCACGCAGCGCCGCCTCGGCGCGCTCGAGTCGATCAGCCGCCGGCTCCTCCCACCACTTCGGGCCGCGTTCACCGAGCCCGTGCTTGGCGAGGCCGACGCGACGGCGGGCAGCAGCGACAGCGTCGTCGTCACCCGCCCGCTTCGCGACGCCGACGCCCGAGCGCCCGCGGCCGAGATGGGACTGCAGGGACGCGACGAGCTCCGACGGCAGACTCGGATCCGTCCGGCGCCAGCGCCTGCCGTTCACGACGAACCAGTGCTCGTCCTCCACCGGCCCGTCGTCCGATCGCGGCGTCACGGGTGCCTCCTGGAGACGACGCAGGGCCCGGCCCACCGCGAATGCGGACGAGACCGGACCCTGGAGGTCATGACGACGCGATCAGCCGTTCTTGACGGCGTCGAGCACGCCCGCCCAGCCGAAGGCGGAGATGGCGTCGGCGAAGGTCGAGTCGCCGCGTCCCTCGCCGATCTGCTTGCCCGAGGCGTCGCGGACGACGACCGTGTGGTCCTTCTCGGCCTCGGTGCCGTTGCCCTCCTCGATGAAGTCGATGTGGATCTCGCTGTCGCCGAGGGTGCCGGTGACCGTGGTCGTGGCGTCCTTCTCGGTGGTCTTCGTCGTGAGGAACGGACCGCCGCCAAGTGCCGCGAGCGCCTCGTTGATCTGGTTCGTGAGCGATGAGGTGTTCATGTGTCTCTCCCTACGGTGGTGAAGCGTCCAGGGTAGTGAGCGGACCCGGGAACGGCGGGAGCATGGCGCTCGCGCACGAGATGTGCGATGGGGCGACCGGAGACGTCGACTGGAGTCGGCGACCGGACACGACGACCGGAGTCGCCGCAGGAGCAGAAGATCCGCCTCGCGTCAACGGTCGGCACCATCCAGGTGCGGTCGGAGCCGCGAGTCGTAGGCTGCGAGCCACGCAGACCGGCACCCCGACACCGACGGGCCGGTCGACGAGACGAAGGAGACCCCCATGGCCGGAGACACCGACCCCTACACGACCCTCAACAAGCTGCTCGCGGACTTCCGCTTCGCGATGCTCACCACGGTGGACCTCGACGGCAAGCTCGTCGCCCACCCGCTCACCGTCCAGGAGCGCGAGTTCGACGGCGACCTGTGGTTCATCGTCGGCAAGGACGCCTCCGCCGTCCAGCAGCTCGACGTCAACCCGAACGCCGGCGTCACGCTGAGCTCGGACAGCTCATGGGTGTCGCTCGCCGGCACCGCCGAGCTCGTCGAGGACCACGCCAAGCTGGAAGAGCTCTGGAACAGCGTCGTCGAGGCCTGGTTCCCGGACGGCCCCTCCGACCCGCGCGTCGGTCTGCTGAAGTTCTCGGCCGACAGCGCCGAGTACTGGGACAGCCCCGGCGGCAAGATCGCGACCGCCGTCGCGTTCGTGAAGTCGAAGGTCACCGGCGAGACCTACGACGGCGGCGACAACGCGAAGCTCGACCTGTAACGAACGGTCGCCTGGACACCTTCAGGCGCGTTCGTCCGCCAGGACACCGCCGAGGATGCGGGCCGCCTCATCGAAGCGACCCGCGTCCTCGCCGGAGTAGTTGACCCGGAGGTAGGACCCCGCGGGCTCCGCCGGGAACCACTCGGTGCCGTCGGAGACGATGAGCCCACGGCTCTCGCAGGTGCGGACCACGCGCGGCACATCGGTGCCTTCCGGGAGCCGCAGCCACAGGTTCAGTCCACCGAGCGGCAGCCGCTCGAGGTGCGCCGTCGGGGCGTGCTCGCGCAGGCTCGCGACGAGCAGGTCCCGCCGGGCCCGGAGGAGCGG
This sequence comes from Plantibacter sp., assembly GCF_059073635.1. Classification (NCBI taxonomy): domain Bacteria; kingdom Bacillati; phylum Actinomycetota; class Actinomycetes; order Micrococcales; family Microbacteriaceae; genus Plantibacter; species Plantibacter sp. The sequence goes on from NZ_JCACOF010000010.1 coordinate 515,920, forward strand.
TCGCAGACCACGGAGGTGCGACCGCCACCCGGGCTGGGTGACCACGTCGAGGGCCGCGGCCTGCAGGACCCCACTGATGTACATCGACTCGGCGGCCAGGTCGGCCAGGATCCGGTCGTGGGCGGGCCCCCGCGCGATGACGGCGGCGACCCGCAGCGCCGGCGAGACGCTCTTGGTCAGCGACCGCAGGTAGATGACGTGTCCGTCGTCGTCGAGCGCGGCGAGCGGCCGGGCATCGACGTCGATCGCGAGGTCGTGCGCCCAGTCGTCCTCGATGAGGAACGCGCCGTGCCGCCGGACGGTCTCGAGGATCGCGACCCCCGTCTCCGGCGACCAGCGGCCGCCGGTCGGATTCGCGAAGGTCGGCTGTGCGTAGAACGCCCGCGCACCGGTGTCCTGGAACGCGCGCTCCACGACGTCCGGGTCCGGTCCGTCCGGGCCGGTCGGCACGGGGACCAGCGTCACACCCGCCTGCTCGGCCGCGAGGATCGCACCCCAGTAGCTCGGCGACTCGATGAGCATCGGCTGCCCCGGGCCGACGAGTGCCCGGAAGATCGAGCTGAGTCCGCTCTGGCTGCCGGAGATCACGATGACGTCCCGCGCGGTCGGCGGCGTGACCCCGGGCGGTGCGGCTGCCGCGAGGTCGGCTGCGAACCACGCCTGGAGTTCCGGCGAGCCGGCCGCCGGTGATCGGGTCATCGCCACGTCGGTGCGGGCGGCACGCGCGAGCGCGGCGCGGACCAGCCGTTCAGGCAACAGTTCTCGGGCGGGGTATCCGGAGTGCATCGCGATCGCGGCGGGTGCGACCGACCGTTGCGCCGAGGAGAGCGCGCCAGAGCGCCACGGCAGCGCGCCGAGCGCAGCGGTCTGCCAGCCGTAGTCCACCGACCGCGCCGGACGAGCCGCACGCACGAAGGTGCCGACGCCCGGCCGACTCTCGATGAGCCCTCGGCCGGCGAGCTGGCGCATCGCGTTCTGGACGGTGACGGGGCTCGCTGCGAACTCGGCGGTCAACGCCCGATTGGAGGGCACGCGTGCACCCGGAGGTGCCGCTGCGATCCAAGCGGTCATGGCGGCGACGATCCGCCCGGTGCTATCGTTGTCCATGAGTCCACAGAGTAGCGTTATCGTGACGCCGGCGCGAGTGTTATCCCGCAGCGGGCTCGGCTGGGGCTTCCTCGGCGTCCTGGCGTTCTCCTTCACGGTCCCCGTCACGAAGGTCGCACTCGTCGGACTCTCGCCACTCTTCATCGGTTCCGGGCGCGCGGTCGTCGCAGCCCTGCTCGCCGCGATCACCCTCGCCACTCTGCGAGCGCGACGACCGACCGGCGTGCAGTGGGCTCGCGTCGCGATCGTCGCCGGCGGCGTCGTCGTCGGATTCCCGCTCCTGACCTCCTTCGCGCTGACCACCGCTCCCGCCGGTCACAGCGCCGTGGTGATCGGCCTCCTCCCGGCGGCGACGGCGGTCGCCGCCGTCCTCCGGGGCGGCGAGCGCCCGACGCGTCGCTTCTGGATCTTCGCGGGGTCTGGCGCGGTCGCGGCGATGCTGTTCGCCTCGGTGCAGCACGGCGGCCTCGCGCCGCTGGCCTGGTCGGACCTCCTCCTCCTCGGCGCCGTCGTCGCGGCCGCCGTCGGCTACGCGGAGGGCGGACTGCTCGCCCGGGAGCTGGGCTCCTGGCAGACGATCTCCTGGGCGCTCGTCGTGGCAGCACCGCTCATGGTCGCCCTCACAGCGCTGTCGGTCGTCCAGCAGCCGCCGACCGCAGCCATCGGCAGCTGGCTGGCGTTCGGCTACCTCGGCGTCGTGAGCATGTTCCTCGGCTTCTTCGCCTGGTATCGCGGACTCGCGATCGGCCCGATCGCCCGGGTCAGCCAGATCCAACTCGTCCAGCCGGTGCTGAGCATCGTCTGGGCGGCCCTCATCCTCCGCGAGCGACTCGACTGGGCCACCGTGCTCGGCGGGCTCGCGGTCATCCTGTGCGCCGGCCTCGCCGTCCGCACCCGTCTCGACCGGAAGTGACCCCACCATGCGCCACACCCCCACGTACCTGATGACCGACGTCGACGAGGTCAAGCGCCTCATCCGCAACCACCCGTGGGCGACGTTCGTCTCGCCCGCGAGCACCGGTCTCGTCGCCTCCCACTACCCGGCGATCCTCGAGGAGGACCGGGACGAGCTGTCGATCGTCAGCCACTTCGGCCGACCGGACGAGCACTCGCACGAGCTCGGCGAGCACGAGATCCTCGTCATCATCCAGGGACCGCACGACTACGTCTCGCCGAGCTGGTACCCGGAGGGCCAGCTGATCCCGACGTGGAACCACGTCACCGCGCACCTGTACGGCACGCCGGAGGTCCTCAGCGAGGACGAGAACTACGAGATGCTCTCGCGACTCACCGACCACTTCGAGGACCACCGACCGGACGGCCGCCACCTGTCCCAGGACGAGGCCGGCACCCGGCGCGCAGCGAAGGGGACGGTCGGCCTCCGGATGCGCGTGACCCGCTTCGACGCCCGCGCGAAGCTCAGTCAGAACAAGACGCCCGAGGTGGTCGACGACATCACCGCGCACCTTGCGGAGCGGAATCCGGCACTGGCCGAGGAGATGCGCCGTCAGCAGGATCGGCGGCCGGCGGGGCACTGACCCGACGGGCCCTGACCCGACGGGCATCGACGCGACCGCGGGCGTCGCTCACGAGCACGAGGGCGACGCCCGCCGCACTGAGCAGGAACCCGCCGGCCGTCAGGAGCGTGAACGGCTCCCGGAACAGGAGCGCACCCGCGACGGCGGTCGTCGGCGCGACGAGGAACAGGAGCGCGTTGAGGACCGTGACCCCGATGCGACGCAGCAGCCACCAGTAGAGCCCGTAGGCCGACAGCGTCGGGACGAGCGCGAGGAAGAGCGTCGTGAGCCAGAAGGTCGCGTCGCCCGGCGGTACCGCCTCACCGGTCGCGAGGGCGAGCACGGCGAGGAGCACCATGGTCGCCGTCGCGTGGACGGTGAGCGTGAGGAGGACCGGGGCTCGGTGCGGCGAGCGCCGTTCCAGGATCGTCGCGGTGATGAGGCTGACCATGGCCAGTGCGGGCAGGGCGTAGGCGATCGGCGGTGCGTCCGAGGCGCCGAACTGGGACTGCACGATGAGGAACACCCCGACTGCGCCGATCCCGAGCCCCAACCATTGAGCGCCCGGGACCCGCACGTGCAGCAGCGGTCCGGCGAGCGCCGCGATGACGAGCGGCTGGACGGCGTCGATGAGCGCGGTCGTCCCGGTCGAGATGCCCACGGCGACCGAGGCGTAGACGAACACGACGTAGCCGAACTGCGCGAACAGGCCGATGACGAGCTGCGACCGCACCTGTGCCCGGGTGGCGTTCCGCCACTGCCCGCTGAGCAGTAGCACGATCGCGAGCCCCACGGCGAGCGGGACGAACCGCCAGAGGAGCACGGTGAGCACCGGCACGTCCTCGGTTCCGATCTTCGCGACGATGAACCCGGAGCTCCACGCGAGGACGAACCCGATCGCCGCGAGGGGGACGATGACCGCGCGGATCGCACGAACCACAGGTATACCGATCTGTTTACTCATCCCGGCAGTATACAGACTGGTATAGTTTTCGCATGACGGTCGACACTCCAGAGCTCGCACCCCTCACGCCGGGCGCCCGACGCGTGCTCGACGCCGCCTCCGTGCTCTTCTACGAGAACGGCATCCACGCGGTCGGCGTCGACACCATCGCGGAGGCGGCCGGGGTCACGAAGAAGACGCTCTACGACCGCTTCGGCAGCAAGGAGGCCCTCGTGCTCTCCTACCTGCAGCATCGCGACGCCCGCTGGCGCGTCTGGGTCGACGAGTTCCTCGCCCGGCACCCGGAACCCGGGATCGACCGGATCCTCGCGATCTTCGACGCGGCGATCGGCTGGTCGGACGACAACAGCCCCAAGGGCTGCAGTGCCGTCAACGCCCGCGCGGAGATCCCCGACCACGCGACGAGCGGCCTCGTCCTTCCCGAGGTCACCCGACAGAAGCAGTGGCTCCTCGACCGCTTCGCCGAGCTCATCACCGAAGCCGGCCTGTCGGACCCCGGGGCGCGCGCCCGCGAACTCATGCTGCTGTACGAGGGCGCCATCGTGACGGTCGGGATGCGCACCTTCCGCGAACCGTTCGAGACCGCGCGTGCGATCGCGCGTCGACTCCTGGCCGCCTGACCGGAGCCGGCGCCGGTCTGTCGCCGACAACCCGACATCGCGTAGGGTCTCGGGATGGACTTCACCGACGACGCCATCGCCGCCGACCACGAGAACAGCACCGACCGCATCGCCATCGTCACCGGGGTCGGGCGCCGCCGCTCGATCGGCGCGGGACTCGCCACCGGTCTCGCCGCGGACGGTTGGAACCTCGTCCTCAACGCCTGGCGACCCTACGACGACCGCGTCGGCTACGAGCGGACCCCCGACGACCCCGAGTCGATCGCCGACGAGTGCCGTGCGCTCGGCGTGACCGTCGAGCTCGTGCTCGGCGACCTCGCCGACCCGGCGTTCCCGGCCGAGCTCGTCGGGCGGGCGGCGCAGCTGGGTCCCGTGTCGGGGCTCGTCATGTCGCACTGCGAGTCGGTCGACAGCTCGATCCTCACGACGGACCTCGACAGCTGGGACCGTCACTTCGCCGTGAACGCGCGCGCGACGTGGCTGCTCATCAAGGCCTTCGCCGAACAGCTCCCCGTGCAGGAGGCGCCGCCCCGGGTGGCCGGTCGCATCGTCGCCCTCACGAGCGACCACACCGTGCACAACCTCCCCTACGGGGCCAGCAAGGGCGCGCTCGACCGCATCGTGACCGCTGCGGCGGTGGAGCTGGGCGACCGCGGGGTGCGGGCGAACGTCATCAACCCGGGTCCGATCGACACAGGCTGGATGACCGACGACATCCGCCGCTGGGGCACCGAGGCGACGCCCGCCGGCCGGCTCGGAACGCCGTCCGACACCGCCGACCTCGTCCGCTTCCTGTTCTCGCCGGCCGGGCTCCTGGATCAACGGCCAGGTGCTCTCGAGCAACGGCGGGTTCAACGTCGGCTAGGGGCGTCGCGTCCCGGCCGATCCGCGCACGGATGTCGGCGATGTCGGCCGGCATGATCCGGCAGCAGCCGCCGACGATCGTCGCCCCGGCCTCCAGCCAGGCCTCCACCTCGCCGACCCCGGCGGCTCCGCGCCAACAGCGGGCGTCGGCGTCCCAGCGCTCGCCCGAGTTCGGGTAGACCACCACCGCCTTGTCCGTCACGGACCGCGCAGCGGCGATGGCCGGGAGGACCTCGTCCGGGTGCGAGCAGTTGACACCGACGGCCTGGAACTCGTCGATCCCCTCGACCAGTCGGAAGCCCTCCGCCATCGGCTCGCCCGAGCGGAGACGACCGCCCTCCACCGTGAACGACAACCATGCCGGCACGCCCGAACCCCGCACCAGATCGGCGAGCGCCGTCGCCTCGTCGAGCGTCGGGATGGTCTCCAGGGCGAGGAGGTCGGGGGCCGCGTCGACCAGCACTGCCAGACGCCGCTCGTGCCACTGCCGCAGCTCGGTCCGGCTGAGACCGGAGGCACCCTCGTACTCCGAGCCGTCGCCGAGCGTCGCACCGTACGGACCGACCGACGCGGCGACGAGGAGCGGGCCGTCGGGGTCCGATTCCGACCGCGTGTCGCGCGCCGCACGCGCCACGTCGACGCTCGATCGCAGGAGCCGTTCGGTCTCGGGAGGCGCGATGCCGATGCGCTCGAACGCGTCGAACCCGACCTGGTACGACGAGGTGATCGCGATCTGCGCACCGGCGGCGAAGAACTCCCGATGAGCGTCCAGAATCGCCCGTGGCTCCTCAAGCAGCAGACGAGCGCTCCACAGCGCGTCGGAGAGGTCGTGCCCGCGCGCCTCGAGCAGCGTTCCGAGACCGCCGTCGAGGGTCCAGACACCGCGCCGAACATCCATGCCGTCCATTGTGCCCGCACCACCGCGGGGAGGGGCGCCACTGGACACCTGGTATTGTCTATACCCGTCCAGAGCCGAGAGGACGCGTTCTCCCCGAGAACGACCCGCCACCCGACGTGCAGCTCCCCCGAGCTCCGTGCCAGTGCAGCATGGCGATCCTCCGGCATTTCTCGGGCACTGAGCGACTACGCGAGTGCCGAATGATTCAACACGACTGTCAGGAAACGAGTACTGCTTGTGAACTCCAGCGACAACGCGGCATCATCGTCCCCCGCATCCCCCTCCCCCAAGACCGGCCGGAAGCCGGCCCGCAAGACCAGGCGCCTCCGCGTCGACGACGTCCTCGTCGTGAAGACGGTCGCAAGCATCCGCACCGCCATCTCGGGCACCGTCGTCGGCAACTTCATGGAGTGGTTCGACTTCGGCATCTACGGCTACCTCGCGGTCACGATGACCGTCGTCTTCACCGAGGGACTCCCTCCTGAGGCCGGCATCCTCGTCACCCTGTTCGGCTTCGCCGTGTCGTTCCTCGTGCGTCCGCTCGGCGGGCTCGTGCTCGGACCACTCGGCGACAAGATCGGCCGGAAGAAGATCCTCTTCCTCACGATGTCGATGATGGCCGCGGCCACCGCGCTCATCGGCGTGCTGCCGACCGCCGCCCAGATCGGGCTGTGGGCCATCGCCCCGCTGTACCTCCTCAAGATGATCCAGGGCTTCTCGACCGGTGGTGAGTACGCCGGCGCGTCCACCTACGTCGCCGAGTTCTCACCCGACCGTCGCCGCGGGTTCTGGGCCTCCTGGCTCGACGTCGGGTCCTACGTCGGCTTCGCGGCCGGTGCCGGGACCGTCGCCCTCACCACGCTGATCGCGGAGGGCCTCGCCGGCCCCGACGCCATGACCGAGTTCGGTTGGCGCATCCCGTTCCTCATCGCCCTGCCGCTCGGTGCGGTGGCGGTGTGGTTCCGCCTCAAGATCCCCGAGACCCCGGCCTACGAGGTCGCCGAGACCGCCGGCGGGATCGAGTCCGAGCACGAGGACCCCATGGCCCGCCAGGGTGTCTTCGGGATCTTCCGTCACTTCTGGCGCCAGATCCTCATCGCGATGGCGATCGTCGCCGCGACGAACACCGCCGGCTACGCACTCACGAGCTACATGCCGACCTACCTCGAGAAGGACGTCGGCGTCTCCAACCTGACGGCCGCGGTCGCGACCATCCCGGTCCTGCTGATCATGTCCGCCTGTCTTCCGCTCGTCGGCCGGATGTCCGACAAGCTCGGTCGCAAGCCCGTCTACCTCATGGCCGTCGGTGCGACCCTCGCCCTCATGGTGCCGGCGTTCGCGGTCATGCAGATCGGTGAGATCTGGGCCATCTTCATCGCCCTCTTCATGGTGGCCGCCCCGGTCGCGCTGTGGGCGGGACCGTCCGCGGCCTCGCTGCCGGCGTTCTTCCCGACGGCGTCCCGCTTCGGCGCGATGGCGATCGCCTACAACCTGTCCGTCTCGCTCTTCGGCGGCACGACGCCGCTGTTCAGCGAGTTCCTCATCCAGCTCACCGGCAACACCTTCATGCCCGCGTTCTACATCATGTTCTTCGCGGCTGTGGCGGGCGTCGGCGTGCTCACGATGCGGGAGACGGCTCGTCGTCCGCTCATCGGCTCGGTGCCGACGGTCGAGACGAAGGCCGAGGCGGTGGAACTCGTCAAGGGGCAGGACGACAACCCGCTCATCGACACCCACACGATGCCACTCGACATCCTGCCGCCCGCGTCGACCAGCGGTGCCGCGGCGGACGGCCAGGACGGACGCGTCACGACGCCCGTCGGCTAGCGGGTTCGTCGACGCGTTCGTCGAGGACGACGCGTTCGGTGAGCATGATCGGGGCGGGTGCGCGGTGCGCATCCGCCCCGTCGCGTCCGACCCGCTCGAGGAGCGCGGCCTGCCAGCCGCCGCTCGCGACCGGCTTCGCCGGGGCAGACGGCACGGTCGGCTCCACCTGCGCCTCCGACGTCGTCGACTGCTCGAGCTGCGCGACCGGCCCACGCTCCTCGACGAGCGCCTCCTGGATGATCCGTCGGGGATCGAACTGTCGAGGGTCGAGACGTTTCCACTCGGTCGGGTCGAACTCCGGGTCCGAGTTCCTCGGCGGCTCGCGCCTTGGTCGTGGCGACGAGGTCGCGGACGGTGCGGACGAGCACCCCGAGTCGCTCGGCGTACACCGGCAACTGTTTCGGGCCGATGAGCACGGCCGCGAGGATGCCGATGACGATCAGCTTGTCCATGGTGAGTCCGAACACGATGCGCTCCGATGATCAGGCGGCAGGGGTGTCGGCGCGGGTGTCTGCGCGCGTGTCTGCGTCGGCCGACACCTCGTCCTTCAGGATGCGCGCCGACTGCCCGACGCTGCGGGCGAGGCTCGGGAGCTTCGCCGCGCCGAAGAACAGCAGGATGACGGCGAGGACGATGAGGGCGTGCCAGCCGGTGAGGTTCTGGAGGAATCCCATGACGGGTCCTTTCGGGTCGATACGGGTCGGGACAGGAGTGCGTGGAGGTGGCGCGGTCAGCGCCCGCTCGGCGGCGTTCCTCCGCCGCCGCCAGCCCCGCCACCGCCGGACGGAGCGGCACCGGCGGTCGGCGTCGTCGTGGTGTCCACCCGGACGGTGAGCGCCACCTGGTACCCCGAGGTCGCGTCGCCCGTCACCGTCGCGAGCTGCAGGGCACCGCCGTCGTCACCGAAGACGTTGTCGTCGTCGAGACTCACCTGGGCGAGGTTCCCGCTCGAACCGTCGTAGCCGGACAGCGCGTAGACGGTGTCGCACGCCGCCTGCGGCAGGGCGACCTGCGAGGTCGCGATGGCGTTCGCGGAGTCGGAGATGTCCGCGACCGTGGGGTACACCTCGAAGTGGATGTGCGGCCACCGGCCCGAGTAGCAGGCCGGGAAGATCGAGGTGTACGAGACGGTCCCCGAGCTGTCGGCGACCTGGACGCCGCGGAGGTAGGTCTCGTCCTCGATCCCGTCGGAGTACATCGAGTAGCCGCCCGACGCGTCGCAGTGCCAGACGTACACGGCGACGTCGGCGAACGGGGCGTCACCGTTCGCCATGTCGAGGATGGTGAGCGAGAGGGCCATGGGGACCCCGCTCGCGGTGGTCCCGGACCCGATGCTCGACCGGATGTCGCTGCGGACGATGCCGGACTCCTCGAGCACGTCGGCTCCGTTCGAGCCGTCGCCCGGGTAGGGGCCAGCGGTCTCGTCGGGGATCTCGCCCGATGGGAGGTCGCCGGTCGCCGTCGCGGTGCTCGTGCCGGAACTCGCGGCGCCCGTGCTCGTGCTGCTGCTGCCGGACGCCCCGGTGGAGCAGGCGGCGAGCGCGACGGCCCCGACCCCGGCGCCCACGAGGCTCAGCACCGTGCGTCGGCTGACGAGGGTCCCGAGGTCGAACGCGACGCCCTGGTCGACGACCTCCTCGTCTGCCCGGTCGAGCAGGCGGCCCTCGTAGGCCGGGCCGTCCGGGGTGGTCTCGGGTGTCGGGATCCTGCTCATGGTGCGCCTCGCCTTCGTCTGCGATCGGTGGTCTCGATCGGTCGTGAGACGAGCATCGGCGTGCCGGCTATGGGCTTCCTCTGAGCCGTCCATACGTCGTCGATGGTTCTGCTGGGCGATTGCCGAGTCCGCTGATCAGCGCGGGGTGGCCTTGAGCCCGTTGGGCGGTCCGTCGCGGTCGGAGGTGGTGCGCGGCACGTCGTACCGGACGAGCGCGTCGGCGCGTTCCAGGCTCGGCTGCACGCTCATCAACACCCGCTTGAGCGGATCGATGTCCCAGGCGATGACGAAGTACGCGTCGGCACCGCCCCGATCCCGGCGCCGTTCGATGACCGCCTTCGGGATCACCGGGTCGTTCCGCATCACGAGCCACGTGTCGTGGTCGAGGCGGATCGGACGCGGGCGGGTCATGTGTCGAACATACGTTCGAATGTCGCGTGAGGCAAGTCGACGATCGAGCTGCTTAACTTTGCTTAACCGCTTGACCACCTTCTCGGCATCCCGCTACGGTAACTGCGTAACCGATTAACCACTCACTGCAGAGGACGTCATGAACCAACGAGGGTTCCACCAGCCGAACGGCGCATGGGTCGGAGACGTCATCCCCTGGCAGGAGGACGGTGTCTTCCACCTCCTCTACCTGCACGAGTCGCGTCGCGTGCCCAAGATCGGCATGCCGTGGCATCGCGTGACCACCCGGAACCTCGTCGACTTCGACGACCTCGGCGAGGCACTGGCGTCGGGCGGACCGTCCGCGCCGGACTTCAACGTCTACACGGGCAGCGTCGTCCTGGGCCCCGACGGGGTCCACCACGTCTTCTACACGGGACAGCACCCGGAGCGCCGCGGTGCCGACGGTCTGGCGCTGCAACTCGTCATGCACGCCGTCAGCACCGACGGCATGCGCACCTGGGAGCGCCGGGAGGCCGACACCTTCGGCGCCACCGCAGGATATGAGACCGCCGACTGGCGGGACCCCTTCGTCTTCTGGGACGAGGACGCGGCCGTCTGGCGGATGCTCATCACCGCCCGGCACGCACACGGCCCGGAACGGCGTCGCGGCGTCATCGCCCAGTGCACCTCCACGGACCTCTCGACCTGGGAACCCGTCGAGCCGTTCTGGGACCCGCGCCGCTACATCGCCCACGAGTGCCCCGAGGTCTTCCAGTGGGGCGACTGGTGGTACCTCGTGTACTCCGAGTTCAGTGAGTCGTTCACGACGCGCTACCGGATGTCGCGCACCCTGCACGGACCCTGGCTCGTCCCCGAGCACGACACGCTCGACGGACGCGCCTACTACGCGGCGAAGTCCGCCGCCCGTGACGGACGCCGGTTCTTCTTCGGCTGGATCGCCTCGCGTGAGGGAGCCCACGACGCCGGCGCCTGGCAGTGGGCCGGCACCATGTCGGTCCTCGAAGCGGAGCAGCGTGCCGACGGCACCCTCGCCTTCCATCCGCCCACCGAACTCCGCGACACCTTCGCGCCCGCCGACGAGCCGACGGACACCGTCGTCGCCCCGGGCACGGTCCTGAGCGCCCCCGACGGGTACGCCGACGCCCTGTCGGCCGTGGACGCACCGAGTTCCTTCCGACTGGTCGCCCGGTTCGACATCGCCCCCGGCACGACCGAGTGCGGCGTCCTCCTCCGGGCGAGCGACGACGGCGACGAGGGCTACGTCCTGCGCCTGGAGCCGAAGCGCGACCGCCTCGTGTTCGACCGCTGGCCCCGCTCCAGCACCGGCACGGAGCAGTGGCAGATCTCGGGCGACGTCCCGTTCGTCGTCGAACTCGAACGCCCCTGCCACCTCGCCCCCGGCTTGCACGAGCTCGAGGTGATCGTCGACGGCGACCTCTGCGTCGCGACCGTCGACGACGCGGTCGTCCTCAGCACGCGCCTCTACGACCGACCGAGCGGTCGCGTCGGCGTCTTCGTCGGTGAAGGGACCGTCACCGTCGAGGCGTGCACGCTCCTGGAACGCGACGGCGGCGACTCCGACGACGACCCCACCTCACACCGACTCCTCACCAGCACCACGTCCTGATCCCGACACCACGCTCCGCCCTGCTGCACCACCACCCGCACACCCGCACCCACCTGTGATCGATCAACGGAGATTCCGACCATGCCAACCACCGCACGCCCCCGCACCATGCGCCCCACCCGCAGCACCGCCTTCGTGGCGCTCGTCGCCGCTGCAGCGCTCGCCCTCTCCGGCTGCGCCGGCGGATCGAGTGCCACGGACCCGACCGACGTCGACCCGAAGGGCGACATCGTCCCCCGCGAGATCTCGTGGCTGCTCTCCCGCCCGGCCGACGGCGGGGTGATCACCGCCATGGAGCAGATCGCCGACGAGTACGCGAAGGACCACCCCGGCTTCTCGCTCAACCTCATCACGACGCCCGACCGCCCGTCCTACATCCAGAAGTACGAGACCCTCGCGGCCGCGAACAAGCTCCCCGAGCTCTTCGACACCGACGCGACCCCGTTCGCGCAGAAGCTCGCGAAGCAGGGCCGGATGGTCGACGTCGACCTGCTCCTCGAGGACCTCGGTCTCGCCGACTCCTACCGCGAGGCGGCGCTCAACTACCAGCGGTTCGACGACGGTTCGCTGTACATGGTGCCGTTCGAGTTCCAGCTGGAGTTCTTCTGGTACAACCGCTCGCTCCTCGAGGACGCCGGTGTCACCGTCCCGGCCACGCTCGACGACTTCCCCGCCATGTGCAAGGCGCTCCGCGCCAAGGGCGTCACCCCGATCGCACTCGACGGTCAGGACCAGTGGCCGCTCGAGCGCTACATGGCCTACTACCCGTTCCGGATGGCGGGTCCCGAGTACATCCAGGACCTGAAGGCCGGGAAGGCCTCCTTCTCAGACCCGGCAGGAAAGGCCGCGGCCGAGTGGCTGTACGACCTCGGGCAGGCCGGCTGCTTCCAGGAGGGCTTCTCCTCGACCGGTTACGCGGACGCGCAGGCGCTCTTCACCTCGGGGAAGGCCGCGGTCTACAACATCGGCACCTGGGAGCTCTCGAACCTCGCGACGGATGCGCTCGACCCCGGCGTCCGTGACGCGGTCGGCACCTTCACGCTGCCGACCATCGACGGTGCCGTCACCGCCGACAACGAGTACGTCACCCCCTCCGGCATCGGCATGGCGGTGAACGCGAAGACGTACGACCCGCTCGTGCGCGACTTCCTCGCGTTCGCCCTCGAGCGCTACCCGGAGCTCTACGCGGCGACTGGCGCGCTGTCGCCGACGACCTCCGCGCAGACCACCGTCCCCGCGAACGCGACCGAGCTGTACGCGAGCTCCGTGGCGCAGGCCGACGGCGTCGGACCGGCGATCGCGATGCCCTGGGACACCCAGCTCGACCCGGCCACGAACACCCGACTCCAGCAGGAGCTGACCCTGCTCGTGCAGGGCGACATCACGCCGGACGAGTTCATCACGACGATGGATGCGGCCCTCACGGAGAACGTCGATGACTGAGCTCACCCAGAGCGCGGTGGGCGCGGCACCGGCCCGCCCACCGCGGCGGCGGAAGCCGATGTCCACCTCGATGCTGCCCCGCCGGTCGACGCTGTCGGTGCTCGTGTTCCTCGTGCCGCCGCTCGTCCTCTACGGTGTCGCGGTACTCCTGCCGATCGTGCAGTCGCTGTTCCTCAGCCTCTTCTCGTGGGACGGCATCACGGACATGGCGTTCGTCGGACTCGACAACTACGTCAAGATGCTCACCCGGGACGACGTGTTCTGGACCTCCTTCGGCAACGCCCTCGGCTACCTCGCGATCTGTCTGGTGCTCCAGCTCGGCGGCGCGCTCCTCGTCGCCGGGCTGCTCACGGCCCTCCCCCGGGCCCGCGAGCTCGTCAAGACGCTCTACCTCCTGCCGGCCGTCATCTCCACGGTCGCGATCGCCATCCTGTTCCAGCGGCTGTACGCGCTCGAACCGGTCGGGCTGATCAACCAGCTGCTCGCGTGGGTCGGACTCGGCGACCTCCAGACGGCCTGGCTGTCGAACGTGCAGACCGTCCTCGCGGCCGTGTCGATCCCGGAGGGCTGGCGGTTCACCGGCCTGTACATGCTCATCATCTACGCCGCCCTCATGGCCGTGCCCCGCGACCTCGAGGAGGCCGCCCGGCTGGACGGCGCCTCCTGGTGGCAGATCTTCTGGCGGATCCGCTTCCCGTACATCCGGCCGGTGTGGATCACGACGACGGTCATGGCGACGACCTTCGCGCTCCGCGGCTTCGACATCCCGTACCTGCTGACGAACGGCGGGCCCGGTCAGTCGTCCGAGCTGCTGACCACGTACATGTACAAGACGGCGTTCGTCCACACGGACTACGGCTACGCCAGCGCGATCTCCATGTTCATCGTCGTCGAGTGTCTCGTCGCCGTCGGCCTCATCTTCCTGCTGCTCCGACGGAAGGACAAGTCATGACCGCCACCCTCCCAGCCCGGCCGACCGAACACGTCGCGCCCCCGGCGGCGCCGGCACCGAAGCGGAAACCCCGGCACACCCCGCGCGTGCGGGTGCAGCGGACGATCCTCACCGTGACCGTCGTCGCGATCGTGCTCGTCCAGGTCTACCCGCTCGTCTGGTTGCTGCTCACGAGCTTCCGGACGGCGGCGGACTTCGCCGGTGGCAACCCCTTCGCGCTGCCGTCCGAGTGGACGCTCGAGAACTACGCGCGGGCGTTCTCGACCGGCAACCTCGGGCTGAACATCGTCAACAGCCTGATCGTCACCCTCGGGTCGAGTGTCCTGATCGTCATCGCCGGCATGATGGCGGCGTACGCGCTCCAGGTCCTCGGGTTCCGGTTCAGCGGGCTCGTCCGCGGCCTGTTCCTCCTCGGCATCATCGTGCCCGTGCAGATCGCGCTCGTCCCGCTGTTCATCGACTACTCGCAGGTCGGCCTGCTCGACACCCACCTGTCGATGATCATCCCGCTGGCGGCGTTCGCCCTGCCGATGGCGGTGTACCTGTTCTCGTCGTTCTACGAGTACATCCCGCGGGAGATGTACGAGGCCGCGTCGCTCGACGGGGCGGGCCCGTACCGGATCTTCGGCCAGATCACGTTCCCGCTCTCGGTCAACACGATCATCACCGTCGTGCTCGTCAACAGCATCTTCATCTGGAACGACTTCATCTTCGCGAACACCTTCGTGCTCTCGGACGGATTGAAGACCATCCCGCTCGGCCTGCAGAACTACATCGGGGCGATGGGGAACACTGATTGGACGGCGACGTTCGCCGCCGTCTGCGTCACGGTCACACCGCTGCTGCTGGTGTTCCTCGTGTTGAACAAAGCGATGATCAGCGGCCTCGAGAGCGGAGCGACCAAGGGATGAGCAGCACCGACCAGCCGAAGCCCGGCGCGGACCACCCGAAGAACACCTCGGGCATCACGATGCGCGACGTCGCGAAGGCCGCCGGCGTCTCCGTGGCGACCGTCTCGCACGTCGTCAACGACAAGCCGGGGTCGCGGATCGGCGAGGACGCGAAACGTCGGGTGCACGAGGCGGTGGCGGAGCTCGGCTACCGGCCGAACGCCCTCGCGAAGACGCTGTCCCAGGGGCACTCCCGGTTCATCGGCCTCGTCGCCGACGCGATCGCGACGACCCCGTTCGCCGGCCAGATCATCCACGGCGCCCAGGACGAGGCGTGGCGCCACGGCTACGTCCTGCTCGTCGCCAACACCGACGGCAACACGGCCGCCGAGGAGGAGGCGATCGCGATGATGCTCGAGCACCAGGTCCGCGGGATCCTCTACTCGACCTGGTTCCACCACGAGATCACCGTGCCGGAGGCGCTCCTCCAGACCGACACCGTGCTCGTCGACTGCTACGCCGCCGGCAGCGGGCTCCCGGCCGTCGTCCCCGACGAGGAGCAGGGCGGGCGGACCGCGACCGAGGCGCTGCTCGCGGCCGGTCACCGACGGATCGCGTTCGTCAACACGACGACCCCCTCACCGGCACAGACCGGCCGGCTCGCCGGGTACCGCTCGGCGTTGCAGGCGGCGGGGGTGGCCTTCGACGACGCCCTCGTGTTCCCGGCCTCACCGGAGCAGGAGGGCGGGTACGCGGCGACCGCCGAGGTCGTCGACTCGGGCGCCACCGCGGTGTTCTGCCACAACGACCGTGTCGCGATGGGACTCTACGACGGACTGCGGGAGCACGGACTGCGGATCCCCGACGACATGGCCGTCATGGGGTTCGACAACCAGGACGTCATCGCCGCCCACCTCCGGCCACCGCTGTCGACGGTCGCCCTCCCCCACTACGAGCTCGGGGCGGCCGGTGTCCGTCGGCTGCTCGGTCTCGACGCCGCGCTGCCCGCCGGGCCGCAGCTCATCGCCTGCCCGGCCGTCCCGCGGCACTCCGTCTGAGGGCGCGACCGTGCACGACGAACAGCACGCCCTTCCACGGCCCCGCTTCCACCTGACGCCCGAGCGGAACTGGATGAACGACCCGAACGGCTTGGTCTTCCACCGCGGGCGGTGGCACGCGTTCTTCCAGTACAACCCGGAGGGTGGCGACTGGGGCAACATGAGCTGGGGTCACGCCTCGAGCGTCGACCTGCAGCACTGGGAGGAGCATCCGGTCGCCCTGCGGTACACCGCCGAGGAGCAGGTGTACTCGGGATCGGTGGTCGCCGCGGGTCCCGGCGGACGCCTCACGGCGTACTACACGAGCGTGTCCACCGACGGTCGGCAGGCGCAGTCCCGGGCGACCAGTGACGACGACGGGCTCACCTGGCAGCGCGACCCGGAGAACCCGATCCTCGACCGCGGCTCGCACGCGTTCCGCGACCCGAAGATCATCCGGTACGAGGACGCCGCGGGCTTCCGTTGGATCATGCTGACGGTGGAAGCCGTGGAGCGTCAGGTCCTCGTGTACTCCTCCACCGACCTCCGAACCTGGGAGCACGTCAGCACCGTCGGTCCGTTCGGTCCCACCGGCGTCGTGTGGGAGTGCCCCGACCTCATCCCGCTCGCGGTCGACGGCCGCCCGGACGAGCTCCGGTGGGTCCTGCTCCTCAGCACCAACCCGATCGGCGACGCGCAGGACCCGGACGGGTCGTCGATGAGCTATCTCGTCGGCGACTTCGACGGCTCGGTGTTCACGCCTGAGCGGGCCGAGCTGCAGCGGCTCGACCACGGTCGGGACTTCTACGCGGCGGTCGGGTTCGACGGCGCTCCGGACGGCGAAGCGGTGATCCTCGGCTGGATGAGCAATTGGCGCTACGCGGCCGACCTCCCCGCCTCGCCGTGGCGGGGCGCGATGTCGCTCCCCAGACGCCTCGTCCTTGACCACGGTCGACGGCCAGCCGCGACTCGTGCAGGAGCCGCCGGCCTTCGTCCGGGAACGACTGGCCGCGATCGAACCGACGACCGTCGCCCTGTCCTCGGACGCCGTCGACCTGGCGCTCGATGGCGACGGCGTGGTCGAGTTGCGCTGGGATCCGTCGATCACGGGTGAGCTGCGGCTCCGACTGACGGCCGACACCGGCGGAGCGGTCCTCATCGTCCACGACCCGACGTCGTCGTCACTCGCCGTCACCCGGTCGGGCGGTGCCATGGACACGGTGCACCCCGACTTCGCCTCGACGAGCATCGTCCCGCTCGCCGGCGACCGTCCGGCTCGGCTCCTCCTCAGCCTCGACGGCCCGCTGCTCGAGCTGTTCGTCGACGGCGGTCTCGCCACCGTCTCCGACCTCGTCCTCCTCGGGAGCGGACGACCGACGCTGACCCTCGCGAGCGAACGCGCCAGTCCCGTCTCGGTGGCCGTCGCCGTCCTCGACCGGGTGCCAGCCACCGACCAGGTGCACGCGCCCGCCTGAGCAGTCCTCCACCGCACGATCCAGCACCATCCCCGCCACGGGTGCCTTCGGCGCGCCCGCGGCACCGACGAAAGGAACCGCAATGACGCACGACCTCTCCCGCCGGACCGTCCTCCAGGGCGCCGGCCTCGGGGCGCTCGCCCTGTTCGCGAGTGCCGGCACACCCCTCGCCGCACAGGCGCAGACCACCGCACAGGCGCAGGCCTCCCTCAGATCGGTGTTCCACATGACGCCGCCGTCGGGGTGGCTCTGCGACCCGCAACGACCGGTGTTCACGAACGGCGCGTACCAGCTGTACTACCTGCACTCCGGCCAGAACAACGGCCCGGGCGGTTGGGATCACGCGACGACGACCGACGGCGTCGCCTTCACCCACCACGGGACGGTCATGCCGCTGCAGCCGGACTTCCCGGTGTGGTCGGGATCCGCCGTCGTCGACACCGCGAACACCGCCGGTTTCGGGGCGGGTGCGGTCATCGCCCTCGCGACGCAGCCCACGGACGGCGTCCGGAAGTACCAGGAGCAGTACCTCTACTGGTCGACGGACGGCGGCTTCACGTTCACGATGCTCCCCGACCCGGTGATCGTGAACACCGACGGACGTGCGGCCCAGACCACGGCGGAGATCGAGAACGCCGAGTGGTTCCGGGACCCGAAGGTCCACTGGGACGCGGCCAGGAACGAATGGGTGTGCGTCATCGGCCGGGCGCGCTACGCGGCCTTCTACACCTCGCCCGACCTCACGACGTGGCAGTTGCAGCACAACTTCGACTTCCCGAACCACGACCTCGGCGGCATCGAGTGCCCGGACCTGTTCCAGATGCGAGCGGGTGACGGCAGCTGGCACTGGGTGCTGGGCGCCAGCATGGACGCCTACTCGATCGGCCTGCCGATGACCTACGCCTACTGGACGGGCACCTGGGACGGGACGCGGTTCACGGCCGACGACCTCACCCCGCAGTGGTTGGACTGGGGCTGGGACTGGTACGCCGCCGTCACCTGGCCGAAGGCGGAGTCGCCCGACGACCGCCGGCTCGCGATCGCCTGGATGAACAACTGGAAGTACGCGGCCCGCGACGTCCCCACCGACGCCTCGGACGGCTACAACGGCCAGAACTCCGTCGTCCGGGAGCTGCGACTCGAGGCCCAGTCCGGTGGTCGGTACAGCCTGCTCAGCTCACCCGTGGACGCCCTCGCCGGGTATGCGACCTCGACCGTCTCCCTCCCGGACCAGACGGTCACCGGGAGCGCCGTCCTGCCCTGGAGCGGCCGGGCGTACGAGATCGAGCTCGACCTCACCTGGGACACCGCGTCCAACGTCGGTCTCTCCGTCGGGCGCTCGGCGGACGGCTCCCGCCACACCAACATCGGGAAGGCCGGGGCCGAGCTCTACGTCGACCGCGCACCGTCCGACCTGGCCGGCTTCTCGCTGCAGCCGTACACGCGAGCCGCAGCACCGATCGACGCGGCTGCACGCTCGGTCCACCTGCGGGTCTTCGTCGACACGCAGAGCGTCGAGGTCTTCGTCAACGCCGGTCACACCGTCGTCTCGCAGCAGGTGCACTTCGCCGAGGGCGACACGGGGATCTCGCTCTACACCGATGGCGGCCCACTGACCGCCTCGGGGATCACGATCCGCGAGTTCGGCACGGCGATCTGAGGCGAGCGCCCGCATCCATACGTCAGGATGGACGGATGGATCTGCAGAGCCTCGCCGAACACGGACGTTGGACGACGGCCCCTGCGGCGGTGACGACGGAGCCGGACGGTTCCCTGCTCGTCACCGCCGTCGAGGGCAGTGACGCCTGGCGGCACACCTCCTACGGTTTCGTCCACGACACGGAGCATGCGCTGATCGCGCCGATGCAGCGACGGGCGGCGATCGAGGTGTCGTTCGTCCTCGACGGCTCCGAGCAGTTCGATCAGGCCGGTGTGTTCCTCCGCGCCTCCGAATCGACGTGGATCAAGGCCGGGGTCGAGGTGTCCGACGGGGTCGCCCAGCTCGGCGCGGTCGTCACGCACGGCACCTCCGACTGGTCGGTGGCACCGGTCCCCGACTGGCTCGGACGAACGGTCACCGTGCGCGCGAGCCGCGACGGCGACGCCGTCACCGTGCGCGCCCGGGTGGACGACGAGGACTGGCGACTGGTCCGCGTCGCCCACCTCGACCCGGAGGCCGACGTCGAGGCGGGACTCTTCTGCGCGGCCCCGACGCGCGCCGGTCTCACGGTCCGGTTCACCGCCGTGCGTCTCGGTCCGCCTGACGACGCGCTCCACGGCTGACGATCTGCGCGGTCGCGGCATTGCGCTCCGCGAGCTGCGCGAACGCGGTGACGAGCTCGGGCGGCTCGACGACGTCGATGTCGGAGTCGAAGCGGTTCAGGGAGGCGGCGAGCGCCACCCACGACCACGCGCCGGCGGTGTAGCGCGTGCGGTCCGGGCCGAGGGGCTCGGCGGTGCCGTCGCCCACGAACGGTCGGACCGCCTCGAACGGCAGGTGGAGCACGACGGTGCCGACACAGGGCCAGGCGTCGGTCTGCTCGGATCCCTTGAACCTCGCCGCCACGAACGCCTGCACGTCTCCACCTGGCACCTCACGCGGACGGAACCGCGGTCCGGTCGGCGTCCTCGGCACGATGCGGTCGGCGCGGAAGATCCGCCAGTCGTCGCGGTCGAGGTCCCAGGCCACGAGGTACCAGCGCCCCTGGGAGGTGACCAGGTGGTGTGGCTCGACGCGCCGAGGAGGTTCCGGATCGTCGTCGGATCGCCCGAACCGGAGCACCTCCCGCGCGCTGGATGGCTGCGGACAGCGCGAGGAGGACCGGCACGGCCACCTGCGGGGTCGGTCCGTCGCCTGAGCGAGGCACCGAGGTGACGTCGAGGGCGTCGAGTCGATGCCGCAGCCGCGACGGCAGGACCTGTCTCACGGTCGTCAGTGCTCGGAGCGCGGGCTCCTCGAACCCGGATCCCGCGACGGCCGCGGTCTGGAGGGCGATGGTGAGCGCGACGATCTGCTCGTCATCGAAGAGCAGCGGCGGGAGCTCGCTCCCGGCGTCGAGGTGGTACCCGCCGTCCGGCCCCATCGTGGCCTCGATGCGATACCCCATCTCGCGGAGCCGGTCGACGTCGCGTCGGATCGTGCGGTGACTGACGTCCAGCCGGTCGGCGAGCAGGGCACCCGGCCAGTCGCGCCGCGCCTGCAGGAGCGAGAGCAACTGCAGGAGTCGGGAGGTCGGTGAGGCCATGGTGCGAGCGTAGTCCGAGTGCAGGACACGAGCTGTCCTAGACGCCTGGGACAGTGGTGCTCGACCGGGAGGAGCCCGGCACGACTCGAGGAGCACGCATGAGCATCACGACCACGACCCACCTCAACTTCCAGGGCGACGCCCGCGCTGCGCTGGAGTTCTACCAGTCCGTCTTCGGCGGGCGGACGACGATCGCGAGCTACAGCGACGTCGGGATGCCGAAGGACGCCCCGGGTGCCGACCTGGTCGTCTTCGGTCAGGTCGAATCCGAGGACGGCTTCCGGGTGATGGCGTACGACAGCCCCGGAGCTCCGGCGGCGTCACTGATCGGCACCGGAACGACCCGCCGCGAGCACGGGACGACGGTCACCGAGCAGTCCTGTTTCGTCGCGGTGCGTGGCGAGACGCTCGCGGAGGTCGAGGTGTTCTGGAACCGACTCGTCGTCGGAGGTTCGGTCGTCGAGGAGCTCGCAGCGTCCGCCTGGAGCCCCGGCTTCGGCATGGTGACGGACCGGTTCGGCGTCACGTGGGTGCTCGACGTCGCGGCGGCAGGCTGAGGCGTTCGCGCACGTCCTGCGAGACGGAGAACGGGCCGGTGCGGACATCTCGTCCGCACCGGCCCGTTCCGGTCGTCAGGTTGCGACTCAGCGCACCGTGTCGAACCGCTGACCCTCGGGCTTCGAGGGCAGGAGGAAGAGGACGAACAGGATCAGGCCACCGATCGAGGGGATGAGCGAGAGGAAGTAGAACGGGCCGGGGAAGTTGGCGTCGTGCAGGCGGCGCCAGGCGAGGGCCAGGTTCGGGACGATGGTCGCCAGTCCGATGAGGCAGAGGAGCACGAAGCCCGTCAGGATCAGCGGAGCAGCCTCGGGGATCTCGAGGATGCCGGGCTGGGTGTAGTACGTCCGTGCGCCCGGGCTGCTGTCGAACACGACGGCCTCGCGCTGCGCGGCAGCCGACGTCGCGCCGATCAGGAAGCCCGTGAAGAAGAGGATGTTCGGGATGAGCGCGACGAGGAAGACGAACAGCGTGGCCCACCAGTACTCGCTCCGCGAGGCGCGGCCGGTGAAGGTCGCGTACTTGCGGAGGTAGCGCTTGATGGCCTGCGGGAAGGTCGCCCCGTACAGCGGGAGCGTCAGATCCTCCGGGGAGGCGGCGCCGCGGATCGGAGCGGGCGCGTACGGCTGCCCGTACGTCGGCGTCGCGGGGTATTCAGGGGTGGTGTTGGAACTCATGGTGTCTTTCGATCGAGGTACACGGTACTGAGATCCTGGCATAACACATGACCACTCAAGAACAACTTGCGCGACCGACCGACTTCGGGCATGCTCCGCGGCATTTCGATGATCCCTCTGCCGACCCCTGAGTGGCCCCTCCGATCACTGAGCACTCCCCTCTGGCGCCCGAGCAACCCCCGCCGGTCCCTGAGCCTGTCGAAGGGCAAACGAGGAACCTCCCGCTCCGGCGACCCTCTCCCGGTCCCTGAGCAACCCCCTCCGGTCCCTGAGCAACCCCCTCCGGTCCCTGAGCTTGTCGAAGGGCACACGAGGAAACTTCCACAACCAACTCGACTCGGCATCTGGAATGTCAGTGGTCCATGATGGACTTGTTCCATGACCGAGACCACCCCAACCGCGACCCGCGCAGGCGACGAGTACGCCGCGCAGCTCGCGGAGTTCTCGGACGAGTGGACTGAGATCCACCGGCAACAGGCCGTCCTGGACGCACGCAAGGCGCGCCTCCTGGCCCGCTCCGCCGCCTACGCGGACGCCTTCGCGGACGCCACGGTCCCGGCCATCTTCCCGCCGGCCGAGCGTCAGGCCCTCTCCCGCCGGTCGACCTGCGCGGCCCTCGCGATGGCGACCCGGACGCCGGAGCGGACGGTCCAGCGTGCGACGAACGACGCCGAACGTCTCGTCAACGACGCACCGGCCGTGCTGGCGTCGCTGGAGGCCGGCCGCATCTCGGCGCTGGCATGCGCAGGTGATCACCGACCAACTCTGCGACGTCCCGACCGCAGGCCGGGCAGCGTTCCTCGACCAGGTCCTGCCAGAGGCGGAGCGCATGACCGCCGCAGGCCTCAAGAGCCGCGCCCGCGTCCTGCGGGAGCGCCTCCACCCGGAATCCATCACCGCCCGCGCAGCCCGCTCCGAGGCCGACCGCCGCGTCGAGTTCGAACCCGCAGCCGACGGCATGGCGTGGGTGCACCTGTTCACCACGGCACCGATCGCGCAGGGCATCATCGAGCGCGTCGAAGCAGCCGCGGCGGAGTCGCGCGCTGCCGGCGACACCCGCACCTGCGCCCAGCTGCAGGCCGACGCCCTCGCGGCCCTCGCGCTCACCGGCGTGACCCCGGACGACGTCATGTCGAGCCCGGTGCTCCCGCACCCGATCGAGGTGCAGGAACACATCAAGCCCACCGTGCAGATCACGGTCCCGGCGCTGAGCATGGCCGGCGTCAGCGACGCCCCGGCCACGCTCGACGGCTACGGCCCGATCGACCCGGAGACCGCAGCACGTATCGCGGTGAACGCACCCAGCTTCACCCGGATCCTCGTCCAGCCGGAAACCGGCGCGGTCCTCTCCGTCGGGCGGAACCAGTACCGGGTTCCGGCCGACCTGCAACGCGCGGTCCGCCTCCGGGACGGCACCTGTCGGGCACCGGGCTGCGGCAGACGAGCCCGAGCCTGCGACCTCGACCATTCGGTCGCCTGGGAGGACGGCGGGACGACGGATGTCGGCAACCTCGCCTGCCTCTGCCGACATCACCACCGGATGAAGCACCTCCCCGGATGGAACCTCGACCACGGACCCGGCGGGGTCCTCGACTGGACGACACCCGACGGCAAGCACCACCGGACCGAACCGGATCCCGCACCGTTCTGACCACCCGCCCGTCCCTGGGCTGCGCCGCACTGAGCCTGTCGACGTGTCGAAGGGTTCCTCGTGGGCACTTCGACAAGCTCAGTGACCGGGAAAGGTGTGCCCGAACCGTTTCGGTCCCTGAGCCTGTCGAAGGGTTCCTCGTGGGCACTTCGACAAGCTCAGTGACCGGGAAAGGTGCGCCCGGAACGACGAGGCGTCCTCGTGGGCACTTCGACAAGCTCAGTGACCGGAGGAGGTTCGCCGGGAACGCTTCGGTCCCTGAGCCTGTCGAAGGGCAGCCGGGTCGTGACACCTCAGTGAGCGGAAGAGGTCCACCCGGGGTGCTCCCGGCACCTCTGCCGGCCAGAGGGCGCTCCGAGCCGCACCACGTCCTGGAAAGCGCTTGCCGAGCGGACGCTCGCACCGGTAACCTCGTCCGGAACCCCACCCGGAAGGTCGCGATGCTGCGCCGAAACGACACCTCCACCACGCCGATCGTCGTCAACGACAACGCCGCCTGGTGCTGGTTCCAGGACGAGCGCGCACTCGTCGATCCGACGCTCGAACCTCCTCGTCGTCGGCTCGATCGCGTCAACGGGCGGCGTCGACGGCGAGCAGCGCGGCGGCAACGTCGAGGTCACCGTCGTCGACCTCAGCACCGGCACCGCCGACGTCGTCGTCCTGCACGAACGCCTCGAGTCCGACGACCACGACGTCCCGGCCCTCTGGCGGCGGCGCGACGGGCGCTGGCTCGCGATGTACACCCGTCACAAGACCGACGACCTCACCCGCTGGCGCATCAGCGAACCACACGACCCACGCCACTGGGGGCCCGAGCACACGTTCGACTGGAGCGCCTACACGGGCGGACTCGGCGTGACCTACTCGAACCTCCACGAACTCGACGGCCGCCTGTACTGCTTCGCCCGCGCCGTCAACGACGACCAGTGCGCGCTCGTGTCGGACGACGACGGCGACACCTGGAACTACGCCGGCAAGCTGTTCACCCGGCCGAAGGTCGGCTACGTCAACGGCTACACGCGCTACGTCTCCTCCCCCGGGCGCATCGACCTCATCACCACCGACCACCACCCGCGCGACTACGACAACAGCGTCTACCACGGCTTCCTCGACACCGACGGGCTCCACCGAACCGACGGTGCCGTCGTCGACCCGCATCCGTTGCGTGGCGACGCACCATCGCAGGTCGAGCTCACCACCCTCGTCGCCGCCGGATCACGAATGCCCGACGGCGGCAGCTGGGCCGGCGACCTGCTCTCCCACTGCTGGACCGTCGACGTGCGACGAGCCCCCGACGGCACCGTGGCCGCCGTCGTCTCCGCCCGCGCCGACGACGGACCAGCGCACCCGGACGAGGCGGCCGAACGACTCCGGCCCGTCCTGGACCACCGGTTCCTGTTCGCCCGCCTGACGCCCGGCGGCTCCTGGCAGGTACATCCGCTCGCCCTCGCCGGCCCCGGCCTCCTCCCGCACGAGCAGGACTACACCGGACTCGTGGCGATCGACCCGGACGACCTCGACTCGCTCTACGTCTCGACGCCGATCGATCCGCGGAACGACGAACCGCTCGCCCACCACGAGATCTTCCACGGTCGCACCGACGACGACGGGGCGACCTGGGCCTGGACGCCGGTCACGGAACGCTCGGACATCGACAACCTGCGGCCGATCGTCGCGCCCGGCGATCCCTCGACCGTCTCGCTCCTGTGGTTCCGCGGGGACATGGCGAGCTCGCAGGACTACCGCTGCGAGGCCGTCCTGCTCCGGCTGCCACGCACCGAGTGACGACCGTCACTCGGGCCAGGACACCTCGCCGCTGAAGTCCGGGTGCTTGCGGAGGTAGGCCTGGATGAACGGCTGCTCACACCGGATGACGACCGTCACTCGGGCCAGGACACCTCGCCGCTGAAGTCCGGGTGCTTGCGGAGGTAGGCCTGGATGAAGGGGCAGTACGGCACGATCGTCAGTCCTCGCTCGACCGCATCGTCGAGCGCCGCGGCGGCGAGGACGCTGCCGAGCCCCTGCCCACCGAAGTCCGGATCGATCTCGGTGTGGGTGAAGAGGATGCGACCCGGTTCCTCCCGGTACCCGGCGATCCCGGCGAC
Source organism: Plantibacter sp. (assembly GCF_059073635.1). NCBI lineage: Bacteria > Bacillati > Actinomycetota > Actinomycetes > Micrococcales > Microbacteriaceae > Plantibacter > Plantibacter sp. Next base: position 541,505 of record NZ_JCACOF010000010.1, read on the forward strand.
GCGCTCCCCCACGAGGATCTCGTACTCGTGACGCTCGTCGTTGCGGACGACCTGCGGGCCGTCCTCGGGTGTGCTCGATGTCGACATCGGGGCTCCCTTCCGTTCGTCCCCCACTGTACGTCGAGCGATCCGTCATGTGCTGTTTACGCAGCGGCCGATTCCGCAACGTGCCGGAAACACGCGCACAGGCCATCGGAAACACGCCGGTGTCACGCTGGGCGCACCCGACGCGCTCCAGCCGCGTCCCTGCGGAGAGGCACCTCGAATGGATCAAGGAAACACAGCGTTCATCCTGATATCAGCGGCACTCGTGCTGCTCATGACACCAGGGCTCGCGTTCTTCTACGGCGGCCTGGTCAAGGCGAAGAGCGTCATCAGCATGATGATGATGAGCTTCGGCGCACTCGGCCTCATCGGCGTCCTCTGGGTGCTCTACGGGTACGCGATCGCGTTCCCCGGCTCCGAAGGCACCGTCGCCCCCTGGGCGATCGACACCGGGAACATCGGCCTGACCGCCGCCCTCGAGACGCCTGAGGGAGCGGCCTACCCGCCACTCGCCTTCGTCGCCTTCCAGGCCACCTTCGCGATCATCACCGTCGCCCTCGTCTCCGGCGCCATCGCCGACCGCGCGAAGTTCGGCTCCTGGATGATCTTCGCCGGCATCTGGGCGACCGTCGTCTACTTCCCCGTCGCGAGCTGGGTGTTCAACTTCGGCCTCGCCGACGACGGCAGCTTCGCCTACGGCGGTTGGATCACGCACGGCCTGCAGGACGTCTTCGGCGTCGGCGTCATCGACTTCGCCGGTGGCACCGCGGTCCACATCAACGCCGGTGCTGCAGCCCTCGCCCTCGCGCTCGTCCTCGGCCGCCGCGTCGGATTCAAGAAGGGCGTCCACGTCCCCCACAACCCGCCGTTCGTCCTCCTCGGCGCCGGTCTGCTCTGGTTCGGCTGGTTCGGCTTCAACGCCGGTTCGGAACTGGCGGCCGACGGCACCGCGGCACTCGTGTTCGTCAACACCATCGCGGCCCCGGCAGCAGCCCTGCTCGCCTGGCTCGTCGTCGAGAAGATCAAGGACGGCAAGCCGACCTCCGTCGGTGCCGCGTCGGGTGCCGTCGCCGGTCTCGTCGCGATCACCCCGGCGTGCGGTTCGCTGCACCCGATCTGGGCCATCGTCCTCGGCCTCGTCGCCGGTGTCGTGTGCGCCCTCGCCATCGAGCTGAAGTTCAAGCTCGGCTTCGACGACTCGCTCGACGTCGTGGGCATCCACCTCGTCGGCGGCCTCATCGGCACCCTGTACCTCGGCTTCTTCGCCAACGGCACCGGCCTCTTCATGGGTGGTGACGCTTCGCAGCTGCTCGTCCAGGCGATCGCCGCGTTCGCCGTCCTCATCTACTCCTTCGTGCTCGCCTTCATCATCGGCTTCGCGATCGAGAAGACGATCGGCTTCCGCGTGAAGAACGAGGACGAGATCGCCGGCATCGACACCGTGGTCCACGGTGAAGAGGGATACGTCCTGGTCGACACCAAGGCCTGATCCACCGGCCTGAACGACCTGCCCGACCCGACCCGACGAGGACGAGATGCGCGGAGCAGCTGGACCCGAACCGGCTGCCACCCCCGCTCATCTCGTCCTCGTCGACGTCGCGTCACGACCACCGGCCGACCCGGGCCCGCCCCGGCTCGTCCGGTTCGCCGACCTCGTGCGGCAACCACTCGACCGCGGCCGGGGCAGCGTGCGAGACGTCTGGACGAGCACCGACGTCGACCGCCGCATCCGCTGGCGACTGCAGGTCGTCGAGCTCCGTGACGCCGCCGGGCTCATCGCCGCTCCCGACGACATGAACCACGCGATCGTCGGCTTCGCCGGCCCACAGGTCGCGGTCCGCGCGGGTGGGAACGAGCTGAACGGCCCCGGACGCATCCTGCACCGCGACGAGGTCCTGACCGTGCGCGAATCCTCCGTGCGCCTCTCGAGGCCGCGGCTGCGGGCCTCGGGGTCGAGCTCGATGATCCTGCTGAGCTACAGCACCTCGGAGGACCCGCCGACGCTGAACTTCGAGCAGCCGGAGACCGCGCACGATCCCGCCGACGGCCTGCGGATCACCCTCGCCCTGCGCGGTCCGATCCGGCGCGGCGACGGCGAGGTCCCGCAGGGTGCCGCCCTCGTCTCCGCGCCGTTCGCCGTTCCGCCGCGCTACCGCTGACCGCTAGCGCTGACCGGCGGTCCGGCCGTCGGCGAACCGCTGTCGCGCGTGCTGCTGCCGCGACCCGACGGGCACCGCCTCGGTCGCCGCGGGGAGCCCCATGGACGGCGTCGACACGTAGATGCTCTCGGCGCGATCGACGAGGAACGTCTCGTGCCAGACGCCGACGGCCTTCGGAGCAGACCGGGCGCGCTTGTTGAACCGCGACCAGGCAGGCCGATGGGCGGAGGCCGGTGCCGACGCGTAGGCGTAGAGCTTGTCGATCGACGACCAGTACTGCACGAGGTACGGGCCGCTGGAACCGAGCAGGATGTGCGAACCGAGGAGCCCGGACTCCGGGTCGGACATGAGCTCCTGCAGCATGCGCGGCATGTCACCGAAGATCGGGAGCCATTTGTCCACCCGCCACCACTGGTTGATGGTCATCCCGATGTGGAACACGACGAGCTCCCCCTCGTGACGATGGGTGATTCGGCCGACGACGACGCGTGACATAGACTGCTCCTGTTCGATAGTGACGCTATCCAAGTTGGATAGTAGCACTATCCAGACGAGGAGGACAGCATGAGGATCTCGGAACTCGCGGCGGTGTCCGAGGTGCCGGTGGCGACCATCAAGTACTACCTGCGCGAGCAACTCCTCCCGGAGGGCGAGCGCACCTCGGCGACCCAGGCGAGCTACGGCGACGCCCACGTGTCCCGGCTCCGCGTGATCCGCGCACTGCTCACCGCCGGCGTGAGCATCGCGGAGACCCGCAACGTCGTCGCCGCGCTCGACTCACCGCCGGCGGGCCCGTACGACCTCCTCGGCGTCGCCCACACCGCCGTCACCCCGCGCCCGAGCGGTCCGGTCGACACGACCCGCGCACTGGAGCTCTACGAACGACTCGGCGGGATCGAGGCGCAGTGCGATCCCGGACTCCTCGCCGGCCTGGCCGGAGCCCTGGACACCCTGGAACGAGCCGGCTTCACCGTGCCACCCGCAGTCCTCGACCGCTATGTCGACGCAGCGCGCAGCATCGCCGAAGCCGAGATCGACGGCATCCCGGCGGACTCACCCGAGCTCGCGGTGCAGTACATCGTGCTCGGCACCGTGCTCACCGAACCGCTGATCCTCGCCCTCCGTCGGGCGGCCCAGCAGGTGGTGTCGTCGGAGCGCTTCGCCGGGACGGAAGCTCCCGGCGTCCGAGCCGTCCTGACGCTCAGACGTCGCGCGCCTCAGGCGTCGAGTTCCGCCGAGGTGGGCGGGTTCGCTCCCGGCCGCGACACCGTGATGCTCGCGGCCCGCGCGGCGCGGTCGAGCAGCTGCTGCAGCACCTCGTCGGACACCTCACGAAGTCGCTCCTCGGCCCCGGGCCCAGCGATACCGGCGGTCAGCAGTCCGTCGATCAGCGCACCCATGAACGTGTCGCCGGCACCGACGGTGTCGGCCACCTGCACCCGCGGCGTCTCGATCTCGAGCACGGAACCGTCTCTGACCGCGACCGCCCCGTCACCACCCATCGTCACGACCACGAGTCCCGGCCCGGCCGCGACCCATTCCCGAGCGGCGTCGACCGGTGCCACACCGGGCAGCAGGAACGCGACGTCCTCGTCACTCGCCTTCACGACGTGGGCGCGCGCGATGCAGTCGAGGGCCGCCTGGCGGACGCGGGCCGCGTCGTCGATGAGCGATGGCCTGATGTTCGGGTCGTAGGTGATGAGCGCCGAGGGACGACGCGTCTCGACCAGCTCGCGCAGGCGGTCGGCACTCGGCTCGAGGACCGAGGCGATCGAGCCGGTGTGGACGACGGCGGCGTCCGGCGCACCCGAGGCCTCCAGATCGAGCGAGAGGTCGAACTCGTAGGTGGCCGCCCCCTCGGCGTCGAGGGTCGCCTGAGCTGTGGACGTCCGACCGGTCGGAGCCGACACGAGGGTCACCGCGGACGCGTCGAGCCAGGAGCGGATCGCCGCGCCGCGCTCGTCGTCGCCCACATGGGTCACCAGGGCCGGGGCACGGCCCAGCCGACCGAGGGTGATCCCGACGTTCGCCGGGCTGCCGCCGGGGCTCTCCGCCTGCGTCCCGTCGAGCCGCCGGACGATGTCGATGAGGGTCTCGCCGGCGATGAGGACGTCGGTCGTGGGGGCTGCGTGCATGGCATCTCTCTCTGCTGGGTGCGAGGGTCGGGTGGCGTCAACCGGCGTCGGTCGACACCGCGGCGATGAGCGAGTCGCGCTCGATGATCGGCATCGTGACCAGCTCGTGCCCGAGGGCGTGCTGACCGAGGAGCATCGAGGCTCCGAGCGCGCCGATCTCCTGGTAGGGCAGCCGCGCGGTGGTGAGGCCCGGGCGCAGGTAGCCGGCGAGGATCTCGTCGTCGAAGGAGACGACGGAGACGTCCTGCGGGATCCGACGCCCCTGTTCGAGCAGCACCTGGTAGGCACCGAAGGCGACGCCGTCGTTCGCGGCGAGGATGGCCGTGACGTCCGGGTGGCGCTCGAGGAGCGTCGGCCGTCGCCTCGTAACCGGGTTCCGGCTGCCACTCGACGATGTCGACCCGAGCAGGTTCGATCCCGGCCTCCGCGAACGCTGCGGCGATGCCCGCGAAGCGGAGTGCCACCGTCGCCGTCTGTCGCGGATCGTTGATGACGTCCTGCGGCAGGTCGCCGACCACGCCGATCCGTCGGTGACCCGCGTCGACGAGCCGCTTCGCGACCGCGTACCCGGCAGCTCGTTCGTCGGGCAGGACGTTCGCGTGTCCCGAGGAGGACGCTCCGTTGAGCACGACGACGGGGACACCGGTCGAGGTGGCGGGGAGGTCGATGAGGCGGGCGCCGAGGAGGCCGATGAGGATGCCGTCGACGCGGTGGTCGATCATCGTCTCGAAGGCGCGGGCGAGGCCGCCCTCGATCCCCTCGGTCTCCGCGATGAGCATCGTGTGGTCGTGGGCCTTCGACACCTCGAGCGCGCCGCCGATGAGCCCTGAGGCGTGCCGGGTGAGCGTGACCTCGTCGGAGATGAACCCGATCGTCCTGGTCTTCCCGCGGCGCAGCACCTGGGCCGCGGGGTTCGGGCGGTAGTCGAGCTCCGCTGCGGCGGCGCGAACCCGCTCGACGGCGTCCGCGGACAGCCGGGAACCGGGGCGGTCGTTCATGATCATGCTCACCGCGGCCTTGGACATGCCCGCGCGCTCCGCGACGTCCGCGAGGGTCGTGCGGCGGCGTTGCGTGGACATGACACTCCCTCGTGCGGTTTGCTGAATCAGTTCAGCATATCGCGCGGAGCTGTGTTATGTTTCGTTTGCTGAATCCGTTCAGCACCTCCATTCACGGCTCATCGTCCGCGCCCTGCGAACGGTCGGCCCCGATTTCGCAGGAGCAACAACGTGGTTGATCTGAGTCGCAGGGCGGCACTCGCCCTGCTCGGTCTCGGTCTGGCGGGCACGGCCATCTCCTGGCCGCGCCTCACCGGCGGAGACATCCCCGGCCGAGGTGACGACGCCCTCACCGTCGCCCTCTTCGGCACCGCCCAGGACGCCGCCGCCCGGCAGTCGCTCGTGGACGGCTTCCAGAAGCTGCACCCCGACATCCCCGTCCGGATCATCGCGATCCAGGGCCAGGACTGGGGCAACTTCTTCGCCAAGATCCTCACGATGGTCGCGGCCGGCACCCCGCCGGACATCGTGTCGGTCGCCACGGAGGGCACCCAGCTGTTCGCGGAGCGACTCGCCCACCCGATCGACGAGTACGTGCAGCGCGACGCCGCCGAGCTGCAGGAGTACTTCGACGACGTGAACCCCTCGCTCATCGAGTCGTTCATGTACAAGGGCAACCTGTTCCAACTGCCGGACAACTTCAACGCGGCGAACATGTACTACAACACCTCCGCGTTCGAGCGGGCCGGCCTCGAGCGTCCGCGCGACGACTGGTCGGTCGACGACTTCTTCGCCGTCGGCCGCACCATGCAGGCCAGCGCCCCCGGATCGTTCCTCCCCTACTTCTGGAACAACCGGCTCTGGGGCGGTGTCGTGCCCTGGTTGTACATCAACGACACGAGCTTCCTCACCGAGGAGAAGGCACCCGGCGGCGACTGGATGTGGTCGAAGTTCTACCCGGACGAGACCCCTCGTGGTGGTGGGTACCTGTGGGAGAACGCCGACGCGCTGAGCGACCGCACCGTCGAGAGCTTCGAGGTCCTGCAGCGCATGGTCTCCGAAGGGCATCGCCGCGAACCCCGCCCAGGGCGGCGGCAACGAGCTCGTCTCGCTCTTCTCCCGCGGCTCGGTCGGCATGACGCCGGCCGGCGGGTTCTGGGTCAAGGGACTCAACGACGCCGGCCTCGGCGACGACGAGTACGACGTCACCTACTTCCCGAAGATGCGCGGACAGCGCCACCAGTTCGGAGCCGGCGGCTACGCGATGATGCAGACCTCCGAACGCAAGGACGAGGCGTGGGAGTGGATGAAGTACTGCATCTCCGTCGAGGGCATGTCGATCGCGCACAGCCAGCCCGACTCGTCGCTGCCCCGGCGCTCGCTCAACGCCGAGCTGTACGGCGGTGACATCGGACCGAAGCACTGGGAGGTCTTCTACGACACCCTCGACCGGTTCCCGACGACCGGCCCGATGCCCGCGCCGCCCCAGCAGGCGGCCGTGGAGTCGGCCCTCATCAAGAACGTGGTCGGCGCGATCACGAACGGCCCGAACGGCGTCCGCCGCGGCCTCGAGACGATGCAGCGGGACCTCGAGCTCGCGCTGAAGGGACGATGATGGCACTGCAGTCACCGACGGCGACCCGGGCACTGGTCGTCCCGCCCGAGGCGAAGACCGGCCGCCGACGTCCCGCGCCGCGCGGGAGCCGCCTGCTCGTCTGGGTGTTCCTCGCCCCCACGCTGATCGGCCTCGGACTCTTCAGCTTCGTCCCGATCATCGGGTCGTTCGTCCTCGCCTTCTTCCGGTGGGACATCATCTCGGCACCCGAGTTCGTCGGCGTCGGCAACTTCGTCGACCTCGCCGCCAACCCCACGGTGCGCGTGTCCTTCCTGAACACGGTCGGCTTCGTGGTCGTGGCGGTGACGCTCCAGCTCGCCGTCGCGCTCCTGCTCGCGATCCTCGTGCAGTCGCGGATGCCGGAATGGCTGCGCACCTTCTTCCGCTCCGCGCTGTTCTTCCCGTTGGTGCTGTCGGCCGCATCCGTGTCGCTCGTGATGTCGTACCTGTTCAACCAGGAGTTCGGCCTCGTCAACGAGTTCCTCGGGCTCTTCGGCGTCGGGAACATCGGCTGGCTGACGACCGGGTTCGGGGCGAAGATCGTCGTCCTCCTCGTCTACGTGTGGCAGAACTTCGGCTTCACCTTCCTGCTGTTCATCGGCGGACTCGCCGCGATCCCACGCGAGGTCTACGAGGCGTCGTCGCTCGACGGCGCGTACGGCTGGAGCCAGTTCCGGAACGTCACCCTGCCCCTCGTGAGCCCGACCATGCTCGTCGCGTCCGTCATGGCCATCATCAGCGCCCTGCAGATCTTCGACCAGCCGTACGTCCTCACGCGAGGTGGGCCGGGAGACGACACCCGTACCGCGGTGATGGTGATCTACGAGTCCGCGTTCCAGCAGCTCGACTTCGGTCTCGCCGCAGCGATCGGCATCGTGCTGACGCTCCTGATCATGCTCGTCACCGCCGCACAGTTCCGGCTGAGCAAGCGTTTCGTCTTCTACGGATGAGGTCCCAGATGTCCATCGCAGCAGTCACCCCCGACTCATCACGCCGCCGACTCGCCACGGCCGGGAAGTTCCTCGTCCTCGTCATCGCCGCGTTCCTCACGCTCGCGCCCGTCGTGTGGACGCTCATCACGGCGCTCACCCCCGCGAACGTCGACACCGGGCAGACCGAGTTCGGCCCGGGCGCGTTCATCGACGTCTTCCAGAAGATCCCGATCCTGCTCTACACGTGGAACAGCGCGCTCGTGACGCTCCTCATCGCGGCCGGGCAGATGCTCAGCGCGGCGATGGCCGGCTACGTGTTCGCGCGCTTCGACTTCGGCGGCAAGCGCATCCTGTTCGGCCTCATCCTCGCCACGATGATGGTGCCGATGCAGGTGACGATCGTCCCCGTGTTCATGCTCATCCGCGGCATGGGACTCTCGGACACGCTCCTCGCGCTCATCATCCCGATGATCCCGACGGCGTTCGGCACGTTCCTCATGCGGCAGTACTTCATGGGGTTGCCGCCGGAGCTCGCCGAGGCGGCGCAGATCGACGGGGCGGGACCGTGGAAGATCTTCTTCCGCATCTACCTGCCGCTCGCCGCCCCGGGCCTCGCGATCGTCGGCATCCTCGCCTTCAACTACCACTGGAACGAGTTCTTCCGGCCATTGATCCTCACGATCAGCGAGCAGAACTTCACCCTCCCGCTCGGGCTCGTGACCCTGCAGGGCAACCTCGGCACCGGGTCGGTCGCGACCGTCCTCGCCGGTGTCGTCCTGTCCATGATCCCGGCTGCGCTGGTCTTCGTCTTCGGCCAGAAGCCGCTGCGCGAAGGGCTCACCGCCGGCGTCAGCAAGTGACCAGCACCACCGCCCTCCCCTCGATCCGACTGATCTCGAACCGAAAGGAAGCCATGACCGGCCTCCACGCAACGCACGTCCTCGACCGCGGCTTCCCGCTGCTGCACCCGCGACCCGAGGCCGGGTGGTTGAACGATCCGAACGGCATCATGTTCGTCGACGGTCGCTGGCACGTCTTCTTCCAGTACAACCCGGGGTCGGCCCGGCACGAGGACATCCACTGGGGTCACGTGAGCTCGCCGGACCTGCTCGCCTGGGAGGAGCACCCGGTGGCCCTGGCACCCCGCCCGGGCACCACCGACGGCTTCGGCTGTTGGAGCGGCGTCGGGGTCGTCGACCAGGGCCGGCCGGCCGTCGTCTACTCGGGCGCGCGTGACCGGCACGGGTTCTCGGAGGTCGTCGTCGTCCACGGCTCGGCGGATGCGCAGGACTGGACCGGCGAACGCATCGTCGCTGCCGGGCTCCCCGCCGATGAGCGCGTGACGATGGTGCGCGACCCGTTCCTCTTCGAGCTGGGTGGGCGCCGCTGGGCGATCCAGGGCGCCGGCCGCTCCGACGTCGGTGGCGCACTACTCCTCTACGGCGTCGACGACCTCGACGCCTGGACCGAGGAGGGGTACCTGCTGACGGCCGAGGCGCCGGTCGTCTCCGAGCTCGCTCCGTGCGAAGGGTGGGAGTGCCCGCAGCTCGTGCGGGTCGGCGACGACTGGGTGCTGCTGGTGTCACTGTGGCTCGACGGCCAGCCGCACCGCGGGGTGGCCTGGGTCCTCGGCTCGATGGAGCTCGACGAGGCCACCGGGCGACCCGTGTTCAGCGCCCGCCGGACCGGCATCATCGACGAGGGGTCGAGCTTCTACGCGCCGCAGGCCGTGCAGTCCGACGGCTCGGACGGACAGTCGGAGCGGGTGCTGCTCTGGGGCTGGGCGCAGGAGATCGCCCCCGATGGCGTGCGCGGCCGGACGCAGGCGGACACCGACGAGCAGGGCTGGTCGGGCATGCTGACGTTCCCGCGCGAGCTCGTGGTCCGGGGCGACGAGGTCGAGCTGATCCCGGCGCGGGAGCTGACGGGACTCCGGGCCGAGGTCGTCGACGCGGCGGAACTCCCTGATCAGGCGGAGGTGCGACTCACGGGCGCAGGCGCGGCCTCCCTCGAGCTGTCGGGTTCGGACACGCAGCTGATCTGGCACGGCGAGCTGGCCGACGGGGACGAGGTCCGGATCCTCATCGACGCGTCGATCGTCGAGATCCACCACACCGGGCACCCCGCTCGGACGTTCCGGGCGTATCCGGCCGACGGCGAGCGATACGCCGTGCGGCACGACGCGACCGTGCGAGCCGAGGCCTGGTCCCTGGAGGTCTGACGGCCTGAGCGACTCCCGCGCGACGCCGCCGGCCGATGCAACCACGCATCGTCCGGCGGCGTCAAGGTGTACGCCCAGGTTCTTCGAACGCGTAGCGTCCCCCTATGACGACCGTCGAGACGCTGGACCCCACTGCCATCGAACGCACCGAGCTGAGCCTGCGCCGGGCAAAGCGGCCGACGTCGATCCTCGCGGGTCCGTATGGTCACCCACTCCATGCGGTCGCCGTCACGATCCCGATCGGTGCATGGACGGCGAGCCTCGTGTTCGACCTCGCCTCACGCTTCGTCGACGATCCGAAGTCGTTCGCGCGCGGAGCGACCTGGCTCGTCGGGATCGGTCTCGTCGGCGCATCCGGAGCAGGGACGCTCGGACTCATGGACCTGCGCACCATCGACCGTGGCACCCCCGCCCGACGGATCGCCCTCACCCACCTCGTGGCGAACGTCGCCGCGGTCACCCTGTTCACCGGCAGCCTGATCATCCGGGCCCGATCACCGCACCACCGAGCGGGCGTCGCAGGCGTCCTGTGCAGCGTGCTCGGGTACGGCCTCGTCGGGCTGTCGGGCGTGCTCGGCGGCGAGCTCACCTACCGCTACGGCGTGCGGGTCGCCGACGAGGAGACCCAGCGCAGCGGCTACTCGCCGAAGCAGGCGCTTCCGGCGCGCTGAGCGCGACCCGCATCGGGTCCGCCCCACTCCACGTTCACCGCTCGGTCGGGAGCAGTCCCAGCCGCCGTGCGGTGGCCAGCGCGTCCTCACGGGAGTCGACGCCGAGTTTCCGGTAGACGTTCCGGAAGTGGAACTTCACCGTGTTCGCGGACACGTACAGCGCCTGCGCGATGTCCTGCCGGGTCCGGCCCTCCGCGGAGAGCTGGAGGATCCGGCGCTCGGTGGCGGTGAGCTCCACGAGCTGCACGGTCTCCGGCGTCGGCTCGGGACTCGAGGCGAGCGTCCGCTCGATCCGCGCATGGGTCTCGCTGGGCGACATCGTGCCGAGGAGGTGTCGAAGCGGCCTGCGCGGCGCGACCACGAACGGTGTGAGCATCCCGGTCCGCGCCGTCGTCGCGATCGCCTGCAGGAGATGCCGCCGACCGTCCTCGTCCGAGTCGTCGGCGAGCGCCGAGGTGATGAGCAGCTCCGTCTGCGCACCGGCGTCGATGTGCTCCTCTGCGAGCCCGGCGGTGGCGAGTTCCCGCGCGAGGGGTTTGCGGTCGGTCAGGAGCGCGAGCCGCGAGGCGACCGCCGCGGTGTGGGCGTTCCGGTCACGGCCGTCGAGGAGGACGCTGGCCTCCGTCGGACGGTCGAGGGCGAGGAGGAGTGACGCTTCCACGGCGTCGAGGAGTCGCTCCGACCCGGCATGACGCAGGCTGCGACCGGCGAACACGCGGGTGCGTTCGATGAGCTGCAGCGCCGCCCGTCGATCGCCCCAGAGGAGTGCGTGCTGCGCTTGCGCGTAGGTGATGAACGGCGCCCAGGACCGCTCGCGGTTGACCTGGAGCTCGAGCGTCGCGAGCGCCGCCTCCGCCGCCGCCCGGTCGACGCGGGCGATGGCGATCAAGGCCCGGGCGATGGCACCCGACAGTTGGACCAGCGGCACCATCCACCCGTGCGCGCCGCCCCCGTCGTCGTGGCGCTCGAGCCAGCGGTCCGCCTCCACGATCTCGCCGCGCACCGCGTAGAGCAGGGCGAGCTTGCCGGAGGCGTCACCGCCGTTCCGGCCGTCCCACGACTCGTGTCGGAGCTCGTACGCCTCGCGGAGCACGAGGCTCGCCTCGTGGAGGTCACCCACGAGCAGTTTCGTGATCCCCACCTGCAACAGGGCGGTGGGGACGCGGGGCGCGAACTCGGTCGGGCGGTGCACGCGGGCCCGTCGCGCGAGCTCCTCGGTGATCCGCGCGTAGTGCAACGCGCGCTGGTGCCGACCGTGCACGCGGTAGGCGATCATGAACGCCGTCGATGCGCTCAGGCTGATGCGCGCGAGCTCGGTGCGAGCTCGGTCCCGGAGGTCGTCGGGATCGGTCGGGAGCTGGAACCGCCCCACCGACTGGTCGAGTGCGTCGGTCTCCCCACGGATGTTGAGCCGGATCTCCCGGACGGCGAAGACGATGGGGTGGTTCGAGAGCACGCGCGCCGGGAGCGCCTGCAGCGCACGGTCGAGCGTCGCGAGGTCGAGCGCCATGAGGATCCCCCACTCGTACTCGATCACCGAGACGACCGTGTCCCAGTCCTCCTCCTGGATGGCCGTGGTGAGGAGACGGGTGACCGGGGCGACGTCCGTGGGGTGGAGGAACCCCGCCCCGAGGGAGGGAAAGTACCTATTCCGACCGATGTGCACGGGTCAACCCTAAGTGACCGTCACCTCGTCGGGGAACACCCGGGGCAGGATGCGGGGTGGTCTTTGGCCGATCCGCCCGGACCGCGTCGGGGTTGCCGCTCTACTGATCCTCGGCCCCTCAGCTGGGGCCAGGTTTTCGGCGGGCGCACCGCCGCTTCACGGGGAAGGCAACACACATGCAGCAGCACACGGGTCGAAGGAGTCACCGCGCACGGTGGCGGAACCGGTGGGGGGCACCGTCCGCCGGTCGCGCGACCATGGGGATCATCGGGGTGACCGTCCTGTCGGCGCTCTCGCTCGTCGGGGTCGGCTCGAGCGCGCAGGCGCTGCCCGGGACGCCGGGGACGCCGCAGTCGGGCTCGGTCGTCTACACCGAGGACTTCGAGAACGGCGCGACGTCGCCGACGTACATCGAGGACTACGTCGGCGCCGACGGCACGCGCTACACCGCGGACGCCTCCTGGCGCGACCACACCCAGTGCAACGGCAACATCACGAGCTTCGCCTCGTCCGCGGAGCCGCAGTGCCTCGCGGCATCGGCGTCCGGTGAAGGGCGCACGCGGCAGCTCGCCTGGGCCCTCGGCGCCGGCGACACGGCCAACCACTCCGTGAGTGCCTGGACCTCGCAGCAGAACCTCACGATGAACCCGCCGAACGCGGTCGAGTTCGCGACCGTCGACCCGATCGCGCTCACGAGCGCCGGCCGGTACCTCACGACCTCGGTGGACCTCGCCGCGGTGTCCTGCAACGCGTCGCAGCAGCCCGTCCTCGAGTTCTTCCTCACCGACGACCAGGGCGGCGCCCACTCCGTCGGGGCCATCAACGGCTGTACCGCAGCCGGTTCCCGCTCCGTCACCGCACCGGCGACCGGTGCGGCCGGGGCGGAGAACGTCCGCGTCGGCACCTACGTCTCGCCGGGAGCCGTCCTGCTCCCCGGGGCGACCGTCGGCATCGTCGCCCGCAACCTGACCGGCGGCGGCACGGCCGGCAACGACCACGCCTTCGACAACATCCAGGTGCTCGACGTCTCCCCGCAGTTGGACAAGTCGTTCAGCCCGGCGAGCGTCGTCGCCGGTGAGACGTCCACGCTGACCCTCACGATCACCAACACCGACGAGCTCGCGGCGAAGAACGGCTGGTCCTTCACGGACGCGCTGCCCGCCGGCCTGACGATCGCCGACGGCGACGCCTCGACCACCTGCCCGTCGGGTGTGGTCACCGCGCCCGAGGGCGGCTCGTCGATCGACGTCACCGGGAACCTCAGCCAGGGCATGACCTCCTGCGCCGTCACCGTCGAGGTCACCTCGCCCGTCGCCGGGACGTTCACGAACGGTCCCGACAACATCACGAGCGTGGGCCTCAACCCGCCGGCCGACGCCACGGTCGAGTTCGTGCCGCAGGCTCCCGCGATCACCGTCGTGAAGTCCGCGTCACCAGCTGCTGCGGAGTACGCCGTCGGCGACGAGATCACCTACTCCTTCCTCGTCACCAACACCGGCAACGTGCCGCTCACCGACGTCCAGGTCGACGAGGGCGCGTTCACCGGGACCGGTGACCTCTCCGACGTCGTCTGCCCGCCGGGAGCGGCGACGCTCGCCCCCGCGGCGGCCGTCACCTGCGAGGCCACCTACACGATGACGCAGGCCGACATCGATGCCGGGACCGTCTCCAATTCGGCCACCGCGACCGGGACCCCGCCGCAGGGCCAGCCACCGGTCTCACCGCCGTCCGAGGTCACCATCCCGGGCGTGGCCCAGGCCCCGGCGCTCACCGTCGCGAAGTCGGCGACGCCGACGACGGTCGCGAACGCCGGCGAGGACGTCACCTACTCGTTCCTCGTCACCAACACCGGCAACGTCACCCTCTCCGACGTCTCGATCATCGAGGGCGAGTTCACCGGCACCGGCGAGCTCTCCGACGTGGTGTGCCCGGCCGCAGCCGGCTCGCTCGCCCCGGCGGCGACCGTCACCTGCGAAGCGAGCTACACGGTCACGCAGGCCGACGTCGACGCCGGCTCGGTGACCAACTCGGCGACCGCGACCGGCACCCCGCCGGCAGGCGGCACTCCCCCGGTCTCACCGCCGTCGGAGACCACGGTCGAGTTCCCCGCCGCGCCCGCCATCACGGTGGCGAAGTCCGCGACGCCGACCACGGTCGCGAACGCCGGTGAGGACGTCACCTACTCGTTCCTCGTCACCAACACCGGCAACGTCACCCTCACCGACGTCCAGGTCGTCGAGGGCGACTTCACCGGCACCGGCGAGCTCTCCGACGTCGTCTGCCCGCCCGCGGCAGGTGCGCTCGCTCCCGCCGCGACCGTCACCTGCGAGGCCACCTACACGGTGACCCAGGCCGACGTCGACGCGGGATCCGTCACGAACACCGCGACCGCGACCGGCACCCCGCCGAACGGTGGCACTCCCCCGGTCTCGCCGCCGTCGGAGACCACCGTCGCGTTCCCGGCGACACCCGCCATCACGATCGTGAAGTCGGCCGATGCGGTGGCCCAGGACGGCCTCGCGGTCGGCCAGGTCGTCACCTACTCCTTCCTCCTCACCAACACCGGGAACGTCACGCTGACGAACCCGACGGTGGTGGAAGGGGAGTTCTCCGGCGCCGGCGAGCTGTCCGACGTCGTCTGCCCGGCCGAAGCCGCTTCGTTGGCACCGGGCGCGACGATCACCTGCGAGGCCACCTACACGGTCGTGCAGGCAGACGTCGACGCGGGCCTGATCACGAACTCGGCGACCGCGACGGCGACGCCGCCGAACAGCGTGAACGGTGTCCCGCCGGTCTCGCCGCCGTCCGAGGTCACGATCCCGTCGCCGCCCGTCCCCGGCCTCTCGGTGGTCAAGACGGCCGACGTCGAGCGGGCCACGACTGCGGGACAGGTCATCACCTACTCGTTCCAGGTGACGAACACCGGCAACGTCACCCTGCGTGACGTCGCGGTCGAGGAAGGTGACTTCACCGGCACCGGGCACGCTCTCCGCGATCACCTGCCCGACGGGCACGGCGCTCCTCGCCCCCGGGCTCCAGGTCGTCTGCACCGCGACCTACACGGTCACCCAGGCGGACCTGAACGCGGGCTCGATCCGCAACACCGCGTTCGGGACCGGCACGACGCCGGGCGGCGAGTCGTTCACCTCCGACCCGTCCACGGCGACCGTGAGCACGCCGGGTCCGGTGCTCGCCTCGACCGGAACGACCGTCGCACCACTGGTGGTCGGGGCGGCGATCCTGCTGTTGCTCGGTACCGGGCTCGTCATCCGACGCCGCCTCGTCACCGGACGCTGACCCGGAACTGACCGATCGGGCGGGTCGAGCCTTCGGGCTCGGCCCGCCCGTCGTCCTTCCACCACCACTACCCTGTTGAGGCCATGAGAACCGCGACCACCACGACCCTGCTCCGCTGCGCGGCCTTCGGCGCCGTCGGTGCCGTCATCCTGTTCCTCGTCAGCCCGCTGACGTCGACCGCCGCGGTGCTCAACCCCGTGCTCTACGCCGCGATCGCCGCCGTCACGATGGTCATGCCGATGCTCGCCAGGCGTTGGACGGGCGTCCCCGGTGCGACGGTGCTCACCGCAGCCGTCACCGGGCTCCTCGCGCTGCCCGTCACGGCCCTCGGCCCGGCGATCATCGTCGCGCTCGTCGTCCCGGCAGCCGCGATCGACCTGGTGCTCGCCCGCCGCCGTCACCCCGCGCGCATGACGACCTGGCTCGCGGCCGCGGCCGGCGGCGTCGCGATCTGGGCGCTGTCCTTCGCGGTGATCTCGCCCGACCTCATCTCGCCGGTGCTCGTCATCGTGCTGCTCGCGGTCCGCGTCGTGAGCTACGTCCTCGCGATGGAGCTGGCCGGTCTCGTCGCCGGGCGCCTCCGCCGATCCGGCGTGCGATCAGGGCGTCGCCGGGACGTCCGCCGAGGATCCTCCGACGCCTGATCCGCGTCAGCCTGCAGCCGCAGCATTCCACCGGAGGCGGCCGGGGTCAGCGTCCCACTCCTCCAGCAGCGCTGCACCGGAGGCGACCGGGAAGGTCGTGATCAGGCGCTCGTCGATGCCGTACACGAGCGCGACGGCGTCGGTGTCCGTCGGTTCGCCGAGCCCCAGAACCATCCGACCGGACGGGCCGTCGGCCATCCGTACCGGTCGTGCGAGCAGGTCCTGCGCGGCCGCCGTCACCCGCGACAGCAGGGACGACGCACGGGCCCATGGGACGAACTCGTCGTCAGGGAGCCCGAACGCGCGCGCGAGCGCTCCGTCCAGCCAGCGGTCGCGTTTCAACCCGTAGGGTGTCGGGACCGCCGAGAGCAGGTAGCCGTAGACGTGGAGGAGCCCGGCGTTCCCGACCGGCCAGGCCGCGGCGAGGCCGGCGCGCGCATGCAGCGCCTCGAACAGCGCACGTGGGATCACGGGCCCGCCCGTGTGCTCGTCGATGACGGTCGACGCACCCCACGAGGCGAACCGGCCTGCCACCGTGTCCTCGTCGATCGCCGCACCCAACCAGGAGTGCTCCTCGAGCACGGTCGAGGGTTCGGTCTCTGCTCGTCGCGCGAGCTCCGTCATCATCACAGCACCACAGCATAGGCGGCTCGTGCGTCGGTGAATTCACCCGCCGTTCACCCGCCATGGTGATTGCGTCCACACTCGCCGTCCATGATGGACGCAGCGTCCGCAGGAGCGGCCGTGTGAACGACACGCTCAGAAGGAGCGCCTGTGGCCCCCACCATCCTCTTCGATTTCGACGGCACCCTCGCCCTCGGCGACGGGCCGATCACGGCCTTCGCCCGCGCCATCGCCGAGCGCACCGGCGACTCCGGAGTTCGCGATGCGCGCCGAGGCCGCCCTCGCCGCGTTCACGACCGGCGAGACCGACGCCCGCGACGGGTACGACGCCGTGACCCGGATCGCCCGCGAAGCCGGCGTCGGTGCCGACGTCATCGGCGCGTCCTACGACGACTCCCGCGCGCTGCTCGGCTCGAGCGAAGCGGCGGTCGACTCTCCCGAGAACCTGCCCGCGTTCCTCGAGACGCTGGGCACCCACGCCCGACTCGTCCTGGCGACGAACGCCCCCGGCGACGGCATCACGGCGCTCCTCCAGTCCTGGGGCGTCGCCGAGGTGTTCGACGCCGTGCACTTCACCGTCGGGAAGCCGGCAGGCCTCGTCCCGCTCATCCGTGACGCGCTCGCCGCCGGCCCCGTCCTCGCCGTCGGCGACATCGTCGAGAACGACCTCGCTCCCGCCGCCGAGCTGGGCGCCGACACCGCCCTCGTCGGCGCGACCTTCGAGCGCTCGACGGCCACAGCCACGATGCGTGGGCGCTCACTCGCCGACCTGTACGACCAGATCATCGCCTGGGCCGCAGCCGCATCGCGCCACCCCGACGCCTCCCAGACCTCCACTCCCGCTCCGTCCGCCTCCTGATCACCCTCCACCCTCGAAAGGCATCCCGAACATGCGCAAGACCCTGCTCCTCACCGGCGTCGCGGCCGTCGCCGCCCTCGCCCTCGCCGGCTGCAGCCCCGCCGCCTCGTCCCCGTCGGCCACGGGCACGGCGTCCTGGCCCGACTCCATCACCATCTCGCTCGTGCCGTCCGTGGAGGGCGAGGACCTCGCCGAAGCCCTCGACCCGCTCACCAGCTACCTGTCGGAGAACCTCGGCATCAAGGTCAACGGGGTCGTCGCGACCGACTACGCCGCGACCGTCGAGGCCCTCGGCAGCGACCAGGCACAGGTCATCATCACCGACGCCGGCTCGCTCTACAACGCGACCGAGCGCTACGACGCGAACCTCGTCCTGCGCGACGTCCGCTTCGGCGCGACCTCGTACGCGTCGGTCGCCTACACGAACAACCCCGACAAGTACTGCGCCGAGGCGCCGGTCATGGTCACCTACGCGGCGAGCGACACCCCGCTCTCGTACTGCAACGGCATCGAGCCCGGCGCAGACGCTGCGACCGGTGCAGGACCGGCCGCGCTGAAGGCCCTCGACAAGATCTCGAAGGGCACCAAGGTCGCCCTGCAGGCCGCGACCTCGCCCGCCGGGTACCAGTACCCCGTGGTCGCGATGCGTGACGCCGGCATCGACACGGACGCCGACATCACCCAGGTCCCGGTGGAGGGCAACAACAACGCGGTCCTCTCCGTCTACAACGGCGACGCCGAGGTCTCGTTCGGCTACTGGGACGCGCGCACGACCGTCCTCAAGGAGGCGCCCGACGTCGCCGACAAGGTCGTCGCGTTCGCCTACACCGAGATGATCCCCAACGGCGGCGTCGCGGTCTCGAAGTCGCTCCCGGCCGACCTCACCAAGCAGCTCACCAAGCTCATGGCGGGCTACGCGGACTCCTCCGACGCGGCGAAGAAGGTCATGTTCGACCTCGTCGGCCTCTCCGGCTGGACCGACAAGACCGCACCGGACGAGATCACCCGCTACGGCGAGATCCTCGACCAGTTCTCGAACTGACCCGCTCCAACCGATCGACCCTCTCCAGGAATCCGGTGCATGAACACTGATCAGCATCGCGCGGAGGCCCGAGCCCAGCTCGCGGCCTCCGCGTCGTGGTCCATCCGTCTCGACGACGTCTCGGTCACCTACCCGAACGGCACGAAGGCGCTCCGCAACGTCTCACTCGACATCGCCGCCGGGGAGATGGTCTCCGTCGTGGGGCTCTCCGGCTCCGGCAAGTCGACGCTCATCCGCACGATCAACGGCCTCGTGCCGGCGACGAGCGGGACCGTCGCCGTCGGGCCGCACACCGTCACCGGTCTGCGCGGCCGGCAGCTCCGTCGGCTGCGCGGGCACGTCGGCATGATCTTCCAGGGCTTCAACCTGGCCGACCGGACGAGCGTGTACCGCAACGTGCTCGTCGGCCGGTTCGCCAGCACCCCGACGTACCGGAACCTCCTCGGCCTGACCACCGCCGCCGACCGGGAGCTCGCCCTGCGTTCGCTCCAGTCGGTCGGCATGCTCGACAAGGTCTGGACCCGCGCGGCGCAACTCTCCGGCGGGCAGAAGCAGCGGGTCGCGATCGCCCGCGCCCTCACGCAGCAGCCGAGCGTCATGCTCGCCGACGAGCCCGTCGCGAGTCTCGACCCGCCGACCGCGCACACGGTGATGAACGACCTGCGCCGGGTGAACACCGAGACGGGTCTCACGGTGCTCGTGAACATCCACCTCATGGACCTCGCCCGCACCTACACGACCCGCATGATCGGGCTCCGCGACGGCGAACTCGTCTACGACGGCTCCGCAGCCGACGCGACCGAGGCGGACTTCGAGCGGATCTACGGTCGCCCCATCCAGCCCGACGATCGGCTGGACCGATGACGGCGACCAGGACCGACGCGAAGCCGCCGTCCGGGACCGACTGGCAGCTGCCGCCCAGGCCGAGCACCCGACTGCGGACCGCGCTCATCATCGGGGCCGTGGCCGCCTTCACGATCGCCACCTGCCTCCCGGCGATCGGCGGCGTGCAGCTCGACTTCGGCGCGCTCGTCTCCCACTGGGACAACGGTTCCGGTCTGCTCCTCCAGCTCTTCCAACCCGACTTCGCCTTCCTGCCGCGCACGGTGCAACCGATGCTCGAGACGCTGCAGATGGCGCTCGTGGGTGCGGTGGCCGCGGCGTTGCTGTCCGTTCCGCTGACGCTGTGGGCGGCGGCCCCGACGAACCCGAACGGCCTGTCGCGTCGCATCCTGCGCGCGATCGTCAACGTCATCCGAGCGGTGCCCGACCTCGTCTACGCGACCATCCTCGTCGCCATGGTCGGCGTCGGTGCGCTGCCCGGCCTCCTGACGCTCTTCCTCTTCGACCTCGGCATCATCGTCAAACTCGTCTCCGAGGCCATCGACTCCGCCGACCACCCGTACATCGAGGCCGGCAAGGCCGCCGGTGGGACGCAGACGCAGATCAACCGCGTCACCGTCCTCCCGCAGGTCTGGCCGCTGTTCGCGAACCAGTGGCTGTACACCCTGGAGCTCAACGTCCGCATCTCCGCCATCCTCGGCATCGTCGGCGCCGGCGGCATCGGTCGGCTGCTCGACGAACGGCGGGCGTTCTACGCCTACGACGACGTCTCGGTGATCGTCCTCGAGATCCTCGTCGTCGTCGTGCTCATCGAGGTCGCGTCCAACCTGCTGCGGAGGCGACTCGTATGACCGCGAACGATCCGAACACGTTGCTCCCCCGCCGTCCCTCGCGACTCGTCCCGACCCTCGCGGCCGTCGCCGTCGGGATCGTCGTCATCGCCGCGACCGCCGGCCTGCCGATCGACTGGCGCGACCTCGGCACCGTCCCGGCGCAGCTCGTGCACTTCGGCGGGCTCATGTTCGAGAGCCCGAACTGGGAGAAGCTGCCGCGGGCGCTCACCGAGATGTGGCGGTCGATCTCGATGGCCTGGATCGGCGCGATCCTCTGCGTCCTCGTGTCGATCCCGCTCGGCATGCTCGCCGCAGGGTCGGTCGGTCCGGTCTGGCTGCGGCTGCCGCTGCGTGGGGTGTTCGCCGTCATCCGCGCGGTCCCGGAGGTGATCATCGCCCTCATCCTGCTCACGATCACCGGGCTCACCCCGTTCACGGGCGCGCTGGCCCTCGGGATCGCCGGCATCGGCACCCAGGGGAAGTGGGTCTACGAGACGATCGAGTCCGTGCAGGAGGGTGCCTCGGAGGCCGTCCGCGCGGCCGGTGGCGGTACCGCCGAGGTGACGCGCTGGGCGCTCTGGCCCGCCGCCGCCCCGGCACTGCTGTCGCTCGCGCTCTACCGGTTCGAGATCAACATCCGCACCTCGGCGGTCCTCGGGCTCGTCGGCGCGGGCGGGATCGGCAGCATGCTGGCGAACTACACCAACTATCGCCAGTGGGATACAGTCGGGATGCTGCTGATCGTGGTGGTCGTCGTGACCATGACGATGGACGCGATCTCGGGTGCCATCCGACGCCGGATCACCCGGGGCCCCGGCATCGCCCGCACCACCCGTACCGCCCTTCCCGCCCGCACGACGAGGAGCCGCAATGTGGACAGGGTCCGCTGACGCCCCGCCGACGGCCAGGATCGCGATGCTCGCGCCGTCGCTCCAGCCGAGCGAACGCCGGGTGGCCGAGACGGTGGCCGAGGACATCGAGGCGAGCATCGAGCGCACCGCCCAAGAGGTCGCCGACCTCGCCGGCGTCGGCCGCGCCACCGTCATCCGCACCGCGCAGTCGCTCGGGTACGAGGGCTACCCGCAGCTGCGGGTCGCCCTCACCCGCGAGGTCGCGCTCGGGACACCGACCGCCCGCGACGATGGCGACGACACGATGCTCGGCACCCTCCGCGGGGCCATCGACCACTTCGCCGGTCGCCTCGGCCAGACGACGTCGGCGATGACGGAGGAGACGCTCGAACGGTTCGTCCGCGTGCTCGACGAGGCGCCGAGACTGCTCATCGCGGCGAACGGCCTCTCCTCACCGCTCGGTTCCGATCTGGCGATGCGGCTCATCTCGGCCGGCCGGCCGGCCGAGTACCTGCCCGACACCCTCGGGCAGCAGATCGCGGCCACCCACCTCGGCCCGGGCGCGGCGTGTCTGGTCCTGTCGGGTTCGGGCGCGAACCGGGCGTCCGTCGACGTGGCCGCGGCAGCTCGGGCGAGTGGCGCGACCGTCCTCGCGATCACCTCCTTCCCGCGCTCGGCCGTCGCCGAACTCGCCGATGTCGCGCTCGTGGTCGCTCCCATCGACGCGACCTTCCGGGACGAACTCGTGCACACCTCCCGGGCGGCCATCATGCTCGTGACGGAATCCGTGGTCGGTCTGCTCGTGGGCCGACGGGGCGATCGTGCGCAGCGCGCCCAGTCGGCGACGCTCGCGGTCATCAGCGGCTCGCTGTCGGACGACGCTTCGGACTGACCCGGCTCAGGCCGACCGGCTCGGGCCGGTGCCGGGATCCGCGAGAATGTTCTCCATGCCCCGTCACCGACTGCGTCGTCACCTCCTCACCGCCGTGATCGCGGCCACCGGTTCCCTCCTCGTCCTCACCGGCTGCGCTGGCCCGGCCACGACGCCGACCGCGGACACCGACGCGACGCTCCGCGTGGGCCTCGTCCTCGAGCCGTCGGACCTGAACATCCGGACGACCTCCGGCGTCGCACTCGAGCAGGTCCTCATCGACAACGTCTACCAGGGGCTGGTCTCGCGCACACCGGACAACGAGATCGTCGACACCCTCGCCGAGCGCCACGAGGTCAGCGCCGACGGGCTCACCTACACCTTCGTCCTCCGCGACGGGGTGACCTTCCACGACGGCGCTCCGCTCACCGCGGCCGACGTGGTCGACTCGCTCACGCAGGTGCAGCAGAACGCGGCGTTCGTCGACCACCTCGACCTGGCGCAGCTCCAGACCGTCACGGCGGTCGACGACCGCACCGTCCGGCTGCAGCTCAGCTCCCCCGACTCCGACCTGCTGTGGGCGCTGACGGGTCGTGCGGGGCTCGTCCTCCAGGCCGGGGCCGACAACGACCTGTCGACGACGGCGAACGGCACCGGCCCGTTCACGCTCACGTCGTGGAAGCAGGGCGACAGCATCACCGTCGAGCGGAACGACGACTACTGGGGTGACGCTCCGAAGGTGAAGGAGGTCGTCTTCAGCTACATCCCCGATGCGTCCTCGGCCGTCAACGCGACCCTCGCGGGCGAGGTCGACGTGCAGATCGGTCTCGACGCGAACCTGCGGGACCAGGTCGAGCGTGCCGACGGCCTGACGATCGTCGAGGGGAAGACGACCGACAAGTACACCCTCGCCTTCAACAACCAGCGCGCACCGCTCGACGACCCCCTCGTCCGGCAGGCGCTCCGCACGGCCATCGACCACGCTGCCATCGTCGAGGCGGTCGGCGGCGCCGCGGCCCTGCAGTACGGACCGATCCCGGAGCTCGACCCCGGCTACGAGGACCTCAGTGACGTCGTGAGCTACGACCCGGAAGCGGCGAAGGCGCTCCTCGCCCAGGCCGGCCAGGAAGACCTCGCACTCACGCTCACCGTCCCGAACCACTACGGCACCGCCGCCACCAACGTCCTGGTGTCGCAGTTCAAGGCCATCGGCGTCACCCTCACGGTCGACAGCGTCGAGTTCCCCACGTGGTTGAACGACGTCTACACGAACCACGACTACGACCTCAGTCTCGTGAACCACGTCGAGGCACGCGACGTCCAGCACTGGGCGGACCCGGACTACTACTTCGGCTACGACAACCCGACGGTGCAGTCGTTGGTCGCCGAGGCCAGGGCTGCGACCGACCCCGCGGTCGCGGACGAACGACTCCGCGAAGCCGCAGCGCTGGTCTCGAAGGACCACGCCGCAGACTGGCTCTACACCGGGATCACCCTCACCGTCGTGCGCGACGGCGTCACCGGCTTCCCCACCGACTTCGTCAGCGAGCACCTCGACCTCCGGGACGTCGCCGTCACCGACTGATCGTCGGCGGGAGGCTAGCCGCGACCCGGCACCGCGCGTGGCGGAGGACACCAGGTCGTCCTTCGGCAGCGCCGTGCCGTCCGTGAGGGCCTGCGTCCAGGTGGCCGTCGTCGCGACCGCGGCGAAGTTCGAGTCGAGCAGCGCCATGAGGGTCGTGTGCACCGTCTTCGCGTCGACGGACCCGGCCGCGTTCTCGAGGTTGATCGCGCCGGTCGCGTCGGAGAGCACCTCGACGTCGATACCGAGTTCCTCGGCGCCCGCCGCGGACGCGATGACGCAGTTGTTCGTCATGTACCCGACGAGCGTGACGGTGTCCGACGCCCTGCTCGCGCAGCCACGCCTCGAGGTCCGTCCCGGCGAAGACCGAACCGTACTGCTTCACGACGCGCCTTCCAGGACGGCTGCGCGCGGCGGGCGACCTCGGGGTGGAGCTCGAACGCGCTCGTGTCCGGGTCGAAGACCGGAGCCCCGCTGCCCGATGAGTGCTGGACGACGGCGACCGGGATTCCTGCGGCCGTCGCCGCGTCGATGGCGGTCGCGATCCGCAGGATCGACTCCTCGCGCGGCGGGTACTGGATCGCGAGCGGACCGGCGAAGTACTCCTGCTGGACGTCGATCAGGATCAGGGCGCGACGGGTCGTGGTCACAGGGGAACTCCTCGGTTCGGTGATGGCATCGGCACGACGCCGGTTCCATCCTCCCTCGGAAGCGGACGACACGCGCCACCGATAGTCTCGGCGCATGGGGATCAGGGGTGCGGGGATGCGGTCGGTCGGGATCAGCGCGGGGCTCGCCGTGATGGTGGTGCTGTCGGCGTCGGCGTGCGCGATCGTCCGCGACGCCGAACGCGTCGCCGACCTCCGATGCACCGAGCACCCCGGCGTCGGCCGACCTCCTCGCGTGCAGCGACCTCGCATCGCTCGACACCGTCGCCGGCGTCCTCGCTGCTGAACCGGCGGACGTCGTCGAGGCCGTGCAGCCGTCCGATGCCGTGGATCTGGCCGTCCTGACGGCGGCCGGCGGGCTCGCCTGCTCCTGGCGGGTGGGCGCCGGACAGCAGATGATCGGCGATGGAGCGGGCGACTGGGCCTACCTCTCGATCGAGATCCTGCCGGGCGCTGCCGACGATTGGGCCCCGCCCTACGCCGGCGACACACCGTCCGAGGACACGAGGACGATCGCCGGTGTCGAGGCGACCACCTCGTCGGGCGAGACCGGGTGGCGCGTGTCGGCGCCCGTCGGCTCGGCCTGGGTCGAGCTGTCGATCACCGCCTCCGGGCTGACCTCCACCGGCAGCCGATTCGAGGGCACGCCGGCGGGCGAGGTCCTCGACAACCTCGCCACGGCGGCGGAGACCACCTTCTCGACGGTGGAGCCCGCCTCCGAGGCTCAGCTCGCCTGGCCCGCGCTCGCGCCACGCGAGGGCGACGCGACCTGCGACGGCGGGCTGGACGAGGCCGGGATCGTCTCCGCACTGCAGTACGGCGAGGCCACCACCACCTACACCGTCATCGATCCGCGGGCCCAGCCGATCGGCGATCTGGAGGATGCGGCGAGCGCCCGCGTCGGTGCGTTCAGCTGCGAACTCTTCGCGGAGGGCTTCGGGTACACCGACATCCTGGTCGTGCGCGACGGCGCGACGATCATCGACGAGCTGGCAGCCCAGCCCGACATGGCGGCGGCGCTCGAGCCGGTCACCCTCGAGGGCGCGGTCGACGGCGAATCGGCACTCGTCGCGCGCCGCATGGACGGTCCGCGGTCGCCGCTCTACCTCACCGTCGGTGAGACGTTCTACGCCGTCAGCTCCGGCGACGGCGCGCAGACGGTCGCTGAGGCGATCATCGCCCAGACCCGGTAGCGGCGAGACCGACGCTCGCGATGAGCGGCGCGACCGTCACGACGAGGATGAACGCGCGCTCGGCCAAGCCGAAGGTGTGCGGACGAAGCGGCCGGACCAGGAGTGAGACCACGAGGGCGGCGAGCGCGACGGCGGCGATCGGATCGAGGACGCCCAGGACGGCGCCCGGCGCTCCACCGAGCAGGCGTCCGAGCGGGCCGATGGTCGAGTACCCGAGGGTGAACCAGGCGACGGCGAACAGGAGGTGCACCCTCCCGCCCGCTGTCGTCGAGGAACCCGTCCGATCGGTCGGCACGAACGGCATCGCCGCCAGCAGGCCCCCGAGCACGAGCAGCCAGCCGCCGACGCCGAGCCGACTCTCGCCGAGGGACACGTCGGGTCAACACGCCTGCGCCCAGTGCCGCCCAGGCGGCAGCCGCACTCCAGGAGGACACGGTCGCGAGGGTCCGCGTGGTGCGCGAGTCGGCGACCGCGTAGTCGCTCACGGTGTCTCGGACGGGGTGGATCCCGCCGGGCACGACATGGAGGGCGATCAGCAGCAGCAGTCGACATCCGAACAGGACGGAGGCGAGGACGAAGATCGGTTGAGACATGATGACCCTTCAGGACGTTGTGGAACGGGCTTCCGTCCATGAGGCTAGAGATTCAAGTCACTTGAAGGTCAAGGAGGGTTCCGGTGAGGATCGGTGAGCTGGCGAGACGGACCGGTCTGGCGACGTCCGCGATCCGTTTCTACGAGCAGCGCGACATGTTCAGCCCAGGGCAGGTCGAACGGCGCGCGAACGGGTATCGCGACTACGGGCCGAGCGCCGTGCGGCGTCTGGAACTGATCCAGGCGGGTCGGGCGGCCGGCTTCTCGCTCGACGAGATGCGGAACCGCATGCGCGACTGGGACACCATGCCCGTTTCGCAGCGCGCGGACCTGTTGCGGGAGCAGCTCGAGGTCATCGAGGAGCGGATGCAGGAACTCGCGCGCGGGCGCGAGACGGTGCTGGCCGCGATCGCCGGGTTGTCGGAGTCGGATCGGAGCTCGGGGTGAAGGTGGTCGCCGAGGCGATCATCGCGCAGACGTAGTGACGGCGGCAGCGTCGGCGGGCGGTGTCGTCCGTCGGGCGGAGGGCCGGCTCACTCGCCGGCGGTGTCGAATCCGCAGGTCTGGATGGTCCAGGCGATGAACGCCTGATAGTTCGGGTCGGTCGCGGCGCTCTGCACGGCCTGCGACTCGGTGAACCTCGGGTCGAGCCCGACGTCGGAGACGAGGCTGTCGGCCGGGAACTCGGCGAGGATCGCGGCGGTCTCCTCAGCGGCGGTCGCGAACACCTCGGCGCCGGCTGCGACCTCGGCGCTCACGTCGTCCAGCGGCAGGAGGTCGCGGATCGTCGTGACCTGCGCCTGCACGGCCTCGAGGTCCTCGCCGACGGTGCCCGACTTCGCGGTCGCCGCCGCGCGGTTGGCCGCGCAGAACGCCGTGTAGTCGGCGGGCCCGTCCGCGACGTCGGCGGTCGCAGTAGCGGTGGGGGTCGACGACGGCGCCGTGGAGTCGCGGTCCCCGCTGGACGGTGCAGAGCATCCGGCGAGGAGGCCGGCGACGAGGAGGGCGGAGCCCCAGACGAAGGCGAGTCGGCTGCGGTGCGGTGCGGTCATGAACGAGGTCCCCTTCATCGGTCTGCGAGTCGGCGCCATCCATGTTGCCGCACCCGCGCGCGGTCCGGAAGGTCCGCGGCGCGGTCCGGAGCGTGATCTCGTATCGTTGATCGACGTGAGTACCTCCCTTCCCACGACGTTCCCGCTGTCCACCGACCGACTCGTCCTCCGCCTGCACGAACCGTCGGACGTCTCCTGGTTGCTCACGGTCTACTCGCGCCCGGACGTCGCCACCTACCTCCTCGACGAGCCGTGGACGGAGGAGGTCGCACGGACGAAGAGTGCCGAGCGGCTTCAGCGCACCGGCCTGGACAGCCCGGCGCGTGCGCTCGCACTCATCGTCGAGCACGAAGGTGCGCCGGTGGGCGAGGTCCTGCTCTGGTACACCGACCATGAGCGGGGCGTCGCCGAGATCGGCTGGGTCCTCGACCCGGCGCACGGCGGCAAGGGGTTCGCGAGCGAGGCCGTCGGTGCTGTACTCGACCTCGCGTTCAGCACCCCGGGGATGCACCGGGTCGCTGCACAGCTGGACGGGCGGAACACGGCGTCGGCGCGACTCGCGGAGCGGGTCGGCATGCGGCACGAGGCCCACCTCCGGCAGAACTGGTGGAGCAAGGGCGAGTGGACCGACACGGTCGTCTTCGGCCTGTTGGCGAGCGACCGCGGCTGAGGCGGTCGACTGGCTCACCCGATCGCGATCGCGGCCGGGCCCGTGAGCGTGCCGACCTGACGCCCCTCGCCACGCCTCAGCCGTCGGTCCCCGTCACCGCGCAGATCCCGCGCTGGGGACGGCGTGTACGTCGGTGATGCCACGCTTCGCCAGCGAAGCCGGATCCGCCGCGGTCCGAGACGTCACGACCGTGACGGGCTCGCCCTGTTGACGCAGCTCGTGCCAACGCTCGAACACGACGCCACCCGGTGCGAGGTCGGCCCGAGCGATCGGGAGATCGTGGTCGTCGACCTCGACGACGACACCGACCGTGCGCGGGAGCACGCGGGCGGCGGCACTGGTACGCGCGTCCGCGACCAGCTCGGCGAAGCGACGGCCGAGCGGCTTGACCGCGTTGTCCACGTCGAGCAGGCCGAGCGAGTACTCGAGGTCCTTGTAGTCGCCGAGCGACCGGGACACGTCGTGCGAGCACCACCAGGTGATCCCGTACAGACCGGGCGAGGAGAGCGCGGCCTCGACCGTCCGGGCCGCGAACTCCGGCATCTCGGTGTCCGCCAGGTTCATCGACGGAGCACCGACCTCCTGCAGCCACACCTGACGCCCCGAGTCCGTCGCGAACGCCTTCGACAGCTCGATCATCCACTCGGCGTGGCGGACGGATTGCGCGGACAGCCCGCCGTAGCGCTTCGCCGTGCCGTTGAAGATCCAGGAGTGCACGGTCGTGATGTCGCCGAGCCGCGAGGCGTGCACCGGGAGGAACGGATGCCCGTCCCGATACCAGAGGTGATCGTTCTCGCTGTGCGTGAGCAGGTGCCGGGGATCAGGGTCGACCGGCGCCTCCAGGAGTCTGGTCAACCAGTGCGCGACCTGATCGCTGTCAGCGGGCATCGCGGCCGGATTCGGTGGCTGGAACTGGTTGAGCTCGTTGCCGAGGGTCAGGCCGATGAGGTTCGGGCGGTCCCGCACGGCGTCGTAGACGGCGGACACGAGCGCGGCCTGCGCGTCGACGGCGGCTTCGTCGACGAACATGTTGCCGTCGTGCCAGTTGACGAGCCAGGCCGGGACGAAGTCGAACCCCGACATGTGCCCCTGGATGACGTCGACGGCGATGTCGAGTCCGAACTCGGCAGCCAGGTCGGCCACGAGCGAGACGTCGTCCAGTGCCTGGCGCCGGATGAGCGTCCGGTTCGGTTGCAGCACCGGCCAGAGCGGGAACACCCTGACGTGGTCGAGACCGAGACCGGCCAACGCCTCGAAGTCACTGCGGACGACGTCGGCGTCGATGCCCATCCACTGGAACATCCAGTCCTTGGAGGGTGTGTAGTTCGCTCCGAAGCGCGGAGTGTGGTCGGTCACGGTGTCACTCGTCCTTCTCGATCGGGGTATGGTCCGGGGCCTGCGCCCGTGCGGTGGATTCCCGCACGATGAGTCGTCGCGCTGAGACGGTCTGCGAGGCGGCCCGCTCGCCGTTCACGAGCCGCTCGAGCAGTTTCACCGCCATCCTCGCGCTCTCCTCGACGGGAGCGTCGAGCGCGGTGATACGGGGACGCACGAGGGTCGACACCCACGAGTCCTCCCAAGCGATGACGGACAGCTGCTCGGGGACCCGGACGCCCAGCTCGGGCGCGTGCGCAATGATCTCGGCAGCCATCGCCTCGCTGTCGACGAGCAGTGCCGTGGCCGGGCCGGAGCGCCGCAGCACGTCAGCGACGGGATCCTCGGCGGACGGTTCCCAGTGCAGCACCGTCGGCGTCATACCCCGACGTTCCGCGGCCTCCACGAAGCGACGGTCTCGTTCCCTGGAGTGGACGAGGCCCGGAGAATCGCTCACGCGGGAGATCGCGCGGTGACCGAGTGCGGCGAGATGCGCCAGCACCTCTTCGTAGGCCGCATCGTCGTGCACGGTGACGGCCGGAACGACATCGTCCACGGGCGCACCGAGGAGGACGGCCGGCGCGCCCAGCTCGCGCACCTGCAGGATCCGGGGGTCGTCGTCGCGGACGTCCACGAGCAGGAACGCGTCCACCCGCTGCTCGCTCCACCACTCGCGGTAGACGCGCTCCTCGTCGGCGTCCTGCACGAGCGTGAGCGACAACGACCAACCGATGGCTGCAAGGGGCTCGGTGAGACCGGCGATCAGCCGCATGAAGAAGGGGTCGCGCTCGAACGTGTCGCCGGAACGCGTCACGACGAGGCCGAGACTGCGCCCGCCACGGCCGCTGACCTTGCGACTGGCGTAGTTCGGCCGCCAGTGCAGTTCGTCGGCCGCGCGGCGGATGCGGTCCGCCGTGGCCGTGGACACGTTCGGTCGTCCGTTGAACACGTGCGACACCGCCGACGGGGAGACCCCCGCGCGGGCGGCGACGGCGGCGATGGTCGCGCGGGCCGGTTTCTTGTCGTTCATCGTGTCCGAGAGTAGGGGCTTGACCGGATCTTGTAAAGCGGTATACATTGACCGCACGTTGATGTGTACCGCTACACAAGCGCCACGCGGACCACATGATCACGCCCCATCCCGACGCACCGCAGCTCTCAGGAGGTCTCATGACCGATGGCATCAGCAGACGTACGTTCCTCGGCACGGTGATCGGTGGCGGGGTGATGATCCCCTTGCTCACGGGATGCGGTCCCCTCATCCCTGCCTCCGGTGTCCCCGGATCGATCTCGGTGCACACGCAGTTGAGCGGCGCCGTCTCCGGAGCCCAGGTCTTCTCCGACGTCGTGGCCGCGTACTCCCGCGCGACCGACCGCGCCGTCGCCCTCCTCAAGAACGGCTCCGACCTCCCCATCGTCTTCGAGACGAGCTCGCTCGCGGGTAAGGAGGCGGACATCGCCATGGTCAACCTCCAGGGACGCACCCTCTCCTGGACCCGGCTTGGCGCAACGATCCCGGTGGAGGATCTGCTGGACGACTGGGGCCTCCGCGACAAGATCATCCCGGAGGCGCTCGAGGAGTGGACCGACGAGGACGGACACCTCCGCGCGTTCCCCTTCACCCGGACCAACTGGCCGGTGTCGTTCAACACCGGCCTGCTCGCGGAGGCGGGCGTCGACGTGCCGACCACGTCCGACGAACTCATCCTCGTCGCCGACGCTCTGCGGTCGAAGGGCATCGGGCCGGTCACGGTCGGAGGATCGGACTGGAGCGGGCAGAAGCTGTTCCTGCAGATCCTGCAGGGCTTCCTCACCAAGGACGAGGCCACCCGCGCGTTCTCCTCCGGCAAGCTCTCGGAGTTCCCCGGAGCGGTCGCCGGCGTGGAGCACTTCGTCGAACTGCGGGATGCCGGGGTGTTCGTCGACAACGTGCAGGGGTACACCTCCGACTCGGAGCTCACGCAGTTCAACACCCGGAAGGCCGCGATCGTGCCGGCGATGTCGTCCGCCCTCGCCCTCGTCCCCGCGGAGCGTGCAGCCGAGGTGACCGTCGGCGGGTGGCCGACACCCTCGCAGGGAGGCGTCGTCGACCATCCGACCGTCATCCAGAGCTACAACGGACACGGCATCTGGATCAGCGCGAACGGCGCGGAGAAGCTCGAGCTGCTGAAGCCCTTCATCCAGAACCTCTACTCCCCCGAGGTCACGAGCGAGTTCATCCTCGGCTCCGGTCGCGACATGAACCGGATCACGGACGTCGTGAGCACCGACTTCCCCCTCGTCGCGCAGGCCTCGCAGCTCACCACCGACCAGGTGACCCCGGTCATGCTGCCCGATCTGCTCATCCCCGATGCGGTCTTCGAACCGATGATCCGGGTGACCGCGATGGCCTACGGCTCCGCGAGCGCCGACCAGATCATCGACCGGTTCGAGCAGGCCTACGACGCGGCCTGAGGGCCCGAAAGGACATCATGACCGTGCTCGAAGCCACCCCCACGACGGGACGACCCGTCTCCGCCCGACCACCAGGCGCTCGTCCGCGTCGCTCTCCGCTCCGGGAGCGCTTCCCCGGCCTCGCCCTCCCGGCGCTCGTCTGGTACGCGGTCTTCATGATCGGGCCGGTCGTCGCGATCTTCGTGATCGCCTTCCTGCGCTGGCCGGGGATGCTCGAGACCCCGTCGTTCGCGGGCCTGGACAACTTCAGCGTCGTCTTCGCGGACGCCACCTTCTGGGCGGCCCTCGGCAACTCCGCCGTCCAGATCGTCGTCGGACTCCCGATCATGATCGTGCTGGCGTTCCTCCTCGCGTTCTACGTCGTGCAGAAGCCCCGTGGGCACCGCGTCCTGCGGTACATCCTGTTCATCCCCGCGCTCATCTCGGCGCCGGCTACCGCCATGGTGTTCTACGCGATGCTCAACCCGGACGGACTCGTCAACGGACTCCTCGCGCCGCTCGGCCTGGCGG
This sequence comes from Plantibacter sp., assembly GCF_059073635.1. Classification (NCBI taxonomy): domain Bacteria; kingdom Bacillati; phylum Actinomycetota; class Actinomycetes; order Micrococcales; family Microbacteriaceae; genus Plantibacter; species Plantibacter sp. The sequence continues at coordinate 573,906 of NZ_JCACOF010000010.1, forward strand.
GCAACGCCTGGCTGGCCGACCCGTCGACCGCGCTCGGCGCCATCATCGCCGTGGAGCTGTGGAGCGGCATCGGCTACTCGGCCGTGCTCATCGCCGCCCGTCTCGACGGCGTCGACACGGAGATCGTGCAGGCGGCCCGGGTGGACGGCGCGAGCGACTGGCGCATCGCCTGGCGCATGTACTGGCCCATCGCCCGCGACTTCATCGGCGTGGTCACCATGCTCCAGTTCCTGTCGCTGCTGTTCAACTCGGCGCAGACCGTCCTCCTCCTCACCCAGGGCGGTCCGGGCACCTCGACGATGACGCTGTCGTACCTCATCTACAGCAAGGCGTTCGTCGAGACGGACCTCGGCTACAGCCAGGCGGTCGGTGTGGTCCTGTTCGTCCTCGGGCTGCTCGGCATGTGGCTGATCCGCCGGACCCTGCGCGCCACCCACTGATCGGACCAAGGAGACTCTCATGGCATCACGCACCGTCCTCCCCCTCCGTGACCGGTTGGGATCCCTGACGAGCGGCACCCTCGCCTGGCTGTACGCGGCGATCCTGCTCATCCCCTTCTACTACTTCATCTCGTCGTCGTTCAAGACGAACGAGGAGATCTTCGAGTCGCCGCTGGCGCTGCCGACGTCGTGGGACCTCTCGAACTTCGCCACCGCGTTCCGGCAGGCGGACCTCGGGCTCGCGATCGCGAACTCGGCGCTCACCACGATCAGTGCACTCGTGCTCACCCTGCTGCTCGCCCTCCCCGCGGCGTTCGCGCTCGCACGGGCGCAGGGCCGGCTCGGGAAGGTCATCGAGAACGTCTTCAACCTCGGCTTCCTGATCCCCGCCTTCGCGGCGTTGTTCCCGACGTTCCTCCTCGCCGCCGCCGTCGGGCTGTTCCACACCCGCACCTTCGTCGTGCTGCTGCTCCCGGCCACCGCGCTCCCGCTGTCGATCGTGATCCTCACCGCGTTCATGCGGACCATCCCGCGCGAACTCGAGGAGGCCGCGTCCATGGACGGCGCATCCACCCTGCAGGTCCTGCGTCAGGTGTACCTCCCGATCTGCATCCCCGGCATCGCCACGGTGCTCCTGCTGAACTTCCTGTCGTTCTGGAACGCCTACCTCTATCCGCTGATCCTCATCGGCCCCGACACCGCCCAACGCACGATCCAGGTCGCGCTGCCGACGCTCAAGGTCGACGCCGGCACCGACTACGGCGTCCTCATGGCCGGAACCCTGCTCACCCTGCTTCCGGTCTACCTCGTCTACACGGTCCTCCAGAAGCAGATGCAGAAGGCGCTGGTGTCGGGAGCGGTCAAGGGATGACGTGGTCGTCGTCCGAGCTGAGCCTGCGCGAGCGGGTCGGCCAGATCAACCAGCGTCTCAAAGGGTGGGAGGCCGTCGAATGGGTCGACGGCGCCCCGCGGGTCACCGACGTGCTCCGGCGCGAGGTCGACAAGTGGGGTGGGATCGGCGCGATCTACGGCGTCCTGCGTGCCGACCCGTGGTCGCAGGTGCGCTGGGAGAACGGCGTCCCACCCGAACGGAGCGCCGAGGCCTACGCGACGGTGCAGGAGGTCGTCCAAAATCGCGGATCCGGCCTCCCGACGCTCTTCGTCGAGGAGGTGCCGCACGGCCTCATGGCGCTCGGCGGCACCACGCTCCCGGTGAACCTCGCACTCGGTGCCGGGATGGACGTCGACCTCGTCGAAGGCCTCGGCGCCGAGGTGGCCGCCGAGGCCCGGGCGCGAGGCACGCACGTGGCGCTCGTCTCCGGGCTCGACGTGCTGCGGGATCCGCGCTGGGGTCGCGCCGAGGAGTGCTTCAGCGAGGATCCGGCGCTGGCAGCGCTGCTCGTGGAGGCGACCGTGCGGGGCATGCAGGGGCGGAACCCGCACGGGCAGCTCGCCCACGACCGCATCGCCGTGGTCGCGAAGCACCTCGCCGGGCAGGGTGCCGGCATCGGCGGCCGGAACGGATCCGGTGCTCCGATCGGACGACGCGAGCTCGGTGAGATCCACCTGCGTCCGGCGTACGTCGCTGCTCGGGCCGGCGTGTCCGGGTTCATGGCGGCGTACAACGACATCGACGGTGTCCCGTGCAGTGCCAACGCGGACCTCCTCACCGGGGTCCTCCGCGAGGACTGGGAATGGGAGGGGATCGTCATGGCCGACGGCACTGCCGTGGACCGGTTGCGCGACAGTACGCCCGATCCGGCGAGCGCCGCGGCACTCGCCATCACAGCGGGGGTCGATCTGAGCCTGTGGGACGAGGCCTTCACGCACGTGGAGGAGGCGGTCGAACGCGGGCTCCTCGATCAGGCGCTCGTGACCCGTGCCGCCGACCGGGTCCTCGCGCTGAAGCGGCGTGTCGGCCTGCTCGAGGAAGCGCAGCAGGAGCACGCCGTCGCAGGTCCGGCCGAAGGTCGCTCTCCGAGGGAGTTCCTCGAACTCGCGCACCGCGCGGCGGCGCAGTCCTGCGTCCTCGTGCAGGACGATGACGTCCTCCCGCTCTCCGCGTCCGCGGTCGTCGCCGTGATCGGCCCGAACGCCGACGATCTCGAAGCCCAGCTCGGCGACTACACGCCGCCGCGGCCGGACGACGACCCGCAGGCCTCCACCGTGCGATCTGCGCTCGAGGCACGGCACGGTACGGGCCACGTGCGATACGCGCAGGGTGCCTCGCACCGTTCCCGCCTTCCGGGTGACGCCGCGGAGCAGGTGGACGCGGCGCTGTCCGGCGCGGACGCTGCGGTCGTCGTGTTGGGTGGGACGAGTCGACGACGCTACGACGACGAGTTCGCCGACAACGGCGCCGTCGACGGCCCCGCTCCCGACACCACCAACGGCGAGGGTGTCGACCTCTCGCGCCTCGCCTTACCCGAGTCGCAACTCGATCTCCTCCGTGCCGCTCGGGCCGCCGCCCCCGTCGTGATCGCGGTGCTGATCGACGGCCGTCCGCGCCCACTCGAGCCACTCGCCGCGCTGGCCGACGCACTGATCGTCGCCCCGTTCCCCGGCCCGAACGGTGGCGCGGCGATCGTCGACGTCCTCGCGACCGGCGTCGGTGGCGGGTTGCTCCCGGCGACCTTCCCCTCGACCGACGGCGTGTTGCCCGTCGCCCACGACGAGCGTCGAGAGACGGCCCGCGGCTACATCGACGCCCGGCATCCCGTGGGCAGACTGTTCGGTAGTGGCACCTCCGCCGTGTCGGTCCGGCTGCGCCCCGTCGAAGCGACGCTCACCGCGCAGGCGCTGCGCGAGGGAGGCACGGTCACGCTGACCGCCGAACTCGTCAACGACACCGATCGGACGGTCTCTGTGCCGGTGCCGCTCTACGGCCGCCGCCATGAGCTCGGCGTCCGTCCGCGCCGACGCAGTGTGCTCGCGGTCGAACGGGTCCAGGTCGCTGCCCGGTCGACGGCCGTCGTGCGGTTCATCCTCGGTCTCGATGGACTCGGCTCCTGGGCAGATGGTCGTCCGGTGGCCGCTCCTGCGGAGGTGGTCGCCTGGACGGCCCCGAGCCACGATCCTCCGTCCGACGCCCTCGTCGTGCGGGTCACCGATCAGGAAGGAGGCACCGGGTGGGAGCACTGACCGCCTTCGCACCGGACGCCCGCACCCGGGAGCTGCTCGCCGACGCCGCCGAGGAGGTGCGACGGTCGACCGACGGCCGCATCGGCGACCTGGTCGGCCGGGCGCTGCTCGCCACGCTCACCGAGACCGTCGGCGTCGATCCGGCGGGACGGGTGTTCGTCATCACGGGCGACATCCCGGCCATGTGGCTCCGTGACTCGACGACCCAGCTCACCCCGTATCTGCGGTTCGTCGAGCAGAGCGGGCAATTGGCAGACCTCGTGGAGCAGGTGGTCCGCCGGCAGTTCGGGTTCATCGCCCACGACCCGTACGCGAACGCGTTCAACGACGGACCGACGGGTGCCCGCTACGATCCCGCGGACGTGTGCGAGGACCCCGAGGTCTGGGAGCAGAAGTACGAGGTCGACAGTCTCGCCTACCCGGTCACCCTCGCTCACGCGCTGTGGCGCCGGACCGGACGGACCGGATTCCTGCTCGACGCCCCCACGCCCGGCGTGCTGCGGACCGTCGTCGATCAGCTCCGCGCCGAGCAGCAGCACGAGACGTCTCCGTACCGGTTCGAACGGACGACCACCATCCCCACCGAGACGCTGCCGCGTGGCGGCCGGGGTTCCGCGGTCGCGCACACCGGCATGACCTGGAGCGGATTCCGCCCGTCCGACGACGCGTGCACGTTCGGGTTCAACATCCCGGCCAACCTGTTCGCCGCGGAAGCTCTCCTCTCGCTCGCCGAGATCGCGACCGAGGTGCTCCAGGACATGCCGTTGGCCGAGGACGCCCGCACCCTGTCCGCCGAACTCGTCGCCGGCGTCCAAGCGCACGGGATCGTGCCCGGGCCGGGTGGCGTCCCGATCTACGCGTACGAGGTCGACGGGCTCGGGGGCAGCCTCATCATGGATGACGCGAACACGCCGTCGTTGCTCTCGCTCCCCCTGATCGCACCGACCGTCCTCGATCCGGCCGTGTGGGCGGCCACTCGCGACGTCGTGCTGGGTCCGGCGAACCCGTACTGGTTCGAGGGCTCGGTGTTGCGCGGCGTCGGCAGTCCGCACACCCGTGATCGGCGGGTCTGGCCCATCGCGCTCGCCGTCGAAGGACTGGTGGGCACCCCGGCCGACCGTCGCCGTCTGCTGCGCATGATCGCCGACACGGATGCCGGGACGGGCCGCGTGCACGAGAGCATCGACGTCGATGATCCGGCTGTCTTCTCACGCCCCTGGTTCTCTTGGGCCGAGTCGATGTTCTGCGAACTCGCCCTCACCGTCGTGGACGATGAGCGAGCACGCCTGACGCGGTTCGCCTGACGCGGTTCGCCTGAGACTCAGTTGCGCTCCGGGTCGATGATCAGCAGCGGGTCGTCGACCGCCAGACGCTCCAGCACCTCGTCCGTCGTCGACCGCTTCGCCTCCTCGACGTCGGCGTCGGTCAGCGCGACGGCCTGCCAGAAGGCGACCCGGCCGTTCGGCGTCTCGATCGGCACGACTTTCGGGTCAAGCGCTCACCGCGAGGGTGGTGAGGGCGCCGTCGGGATCGTCGGTCACGCCGTCGGCGAGTCGGATCCGATCCCCCAGCCACAGTTCCTGCGGCCCACTGCGCACGTACTGCGCGAGGACGATCAGCGCGCGGTACGGCCACTGGGGCGGCGTCTCGTCGGCCGGAGACCGGCGCACGCGCATCGTGAGCTCGTACCCGAAACCGCTGGTCGTCGGATCGTCGGAGTCCTTGCCCCACAGCTCGGTGAGCCCGTAGGTGACGTAGAACCAGTGGTCGGGGCCCGGCAATGCCGAACACCCCTGCAGGGCGGACCCGAAGTGCAGTCCGGGCGAGTACGCGACATGGAACTCGCGGGCACCCGGGTAGTGCTGCGACACCGCCTGCGTGACGGCGTCCCATCCCCGCTCGTCGAGGTCGTCGAGGTCGGCAGCCTTGGCGGGCTCCGGCTCGCTCGCGGCGGGTGACATCGGTGGCTGCTGGGATTTGCGTCGGAAGAAGCCCATGCGACGAGTGTAGGCATCGGTCGCTCGGACGGCCGGAGACCGTTGACCGTTACCGGGGCTGTCTTGCCGTGAGCGTGCGAGCGATACCCATCGAGCCTCGACGGCGAAGGGCGTGAGAGGACTAGAGTGCTGGCGAAACGGGTAGGCGCGACGATGCGGAGGACCGATGAATTCCGAGACCTTCGTCCTGCTCGCCGTATCCGTGCTGGTTGCCGGGTCGTGTGCACTGTTGTTCGTCGTCGACAGCCGTCAGTCGCTGTCCGGCCGGTACATCAACCTCTGGCTCACCGCCTCCATGCTCGCCGTCCTGTGCACCGCTTCCTACCTCGCCGCGACGGGGCTGGGGCATCCGCCCCTGGTGGTGGCGGTGGGGAACGGCGCGATGGTCGGCGCTGTCGGGTTCGTCTGGCTGGGCTGCCAGGCGTTCAACGGCCGACGGATCCGGTTCTGGCTGGTCGTCACGGTGGTGCTGATCGTCATGATCCTGACGTTCCTGCCCGAGTCCCGAGGTCCGAACTGGGCGGGGGTCGTCCCGAAACTTCTGAGCCTGAGCCTCTTCGCCGTGCTGACGGCAGTCGAATCGCGGAGGGGTCTCTTCGGGTCGTTCCGGGTGAGTTGGGCGATGACCATCGTGCACGCACTTCACGCGTCATACAGCGGTGCGCGCGCCGTCGTCTTCGGTCTCCAGGGCCCCCGTGGCGATGTGTTCGAGCGGTACTTCAACACCGAGATCACGACGGTGATCAACCTGGTGTTCGTCGTCGTCACCACGTTGGTCCTGGTGTTCCTGCGAATCGAAGAGCTCTCCAGCCGGCGGGCGAGCGGAGGACCCGGTTGCTTCACGACGGTCCGTCGGCTCTGGGCGCTCCATCGTGACCACCCGGGTTCTGTGGTCCACTCCATCGAGATCGTCGATCTCACCGTGGTCAAAGACGCCTACGGCGTGGCGCACGCGAACGACCTCGTCAGCCGGCTGATCGACAGTGTCGTCCAGTCGAGTCCGGGTGCCCAGGCCGTTGCCAGCACCCGCCGAGGCACCGTCCTGCTCCTGCTGCCTGACGAGCACGGCAGCGTGGAGGCGAAGGTCGACGCCGCGATCGAGGACGCCTACTGGAAGCAGTCGGTTGCGCTTGTCGACGGATACGCGAGCACCCTGCGGATCACGACGCTCTGAGCGGCACCGCAGCAGTCGACCGGACGGGGACCGGTCAGTGTCGGCACCGGCGCCCGGGCCGAGCGATGCTCACCACCAGAAGGGCGCTTGCGTCACATAGGGGGATTCGAGCCTGGCGACCTCGTCGTCCGTCAACTGCACGTCCAGCGCGGCGGCGGCATCCGTGAGGTGGGCCGGTTTGGTGGCACCGATGATGGGAGCTGCGACCGTCGGGTTCCGCAGGACCCAGGCCAGTGCGACCTGCGCCATCGGGATGCCTCGCTCGACGGCGATCTCCTCGACGGCGTCGATGATCGGGCCGTCGGCGTCCGTGTCGAACGCCTTCGCCACCTCGTCGATGTTCGAGCGGTCCGTGGCTGCGCCGCGCGGCCGGGCGAGTCGTCCTTTGCCGTTCGGCGAGTACGGCGTGAGGCCGACGCCGGTGTCCGCGCACATCGGGATCATCTCCCGTTCCTCTTCGCGTTTCAGCAGGTTGTACTGGTTCTCCATCGCGACGAAGGACGTCAGCCCGTTGACCGCTGCGGCCGTCTGCAGCTTCGCGAACTGCCAGGCGTACATGGAGGAGGCGCCGAGGTAGCGCACCTTCCCCGCGCGGACGATGTCGTCGAGCGCTCGCATCGTCTCCTCGACCGGCGTCTCCTCATCGAAACGGTGGACGTAGTACACGTCGATGTGGTCGGTCCCGAGTCGTCGCAACGACGCGTCGACCTGTTCGAGGATGGCCGTTCGGGAGAGTCCCGATCCCCCGGGCCCGTCATGCATCCTCCCCGAGACCTTCGTCGCGAGGACGATGTCCTCACGGCGACTGAACCGCTTGATCGCGCGTCCGACGTACTCCTCGCCGCTGCCCTGCTGGTAGACGTTCGCGGTGTCCCAGAACGTGATCCCCAGCTCGACCGCCTGCCGGAAGAACGGCGCGGACGCTGCTTCGTCCAGGGTCCAACGGTGGAGTCCGCGGTTCGGATCGCCGTAGGTCATGCAGCCGAGTGCGAGGCGACTGACGCGGAGGCCGGTCGCTCCGAGGCGGGTGTACTCCATGCTTGGTGCTCCTTGGGTCAGTGGTGGGGCGAGGGGTGTTCGGAGGTGGCCGCCCAGCTGGCGAGGAGTTTGAGTGACTCCTCGCTCGGTGAGCCGGGTTCGGCGCTGTAGATCAGGAAGTTCAGGCCGGGCTGATCCATCGGCTCCATCGCCTCGTAGATCATGCGGAGCTCGCCGACGACCGGGTGATGGAACACCTTCTCGCCGGACGTGTGATGGCGGACGTTGTGCGCGCCCCAACGGACGCGGAACTCTTCGCTGCGCGTGGACAGCTCACCCACCAGGTCCTGCAGGGCCCGATCGTGCGGGTTGCGCCCCGCCTCGGTGCGGAGGATGGCGACGTTGATGTCGGCCGAGGTCGACCAGCTCGGATAGAACGCCTCCGCGAGGTCGCGGTGCAGGAACACGAACCGAGCCAGGTTCACCGGGCGCTCCGGGAGCGCGTAGAGGTCGGCGTACAGCGCGCGGAAGAGCGCGTTCTCGGCGAGGACGTCCATCCGACCGTTCCGGACGAACGCCGGGCCTGCGGTGATGGAGTCGAGGGCGAGTTGCATACCGGGCCGCACGCCGGCCGGCGCAGACCGTCGGCGGGCCCGGATCGGCGATTCGTTCGCCGCACGAGCGAGGTCCATGAGGTGGGAGCGCTCCGCGTCGTCCAACCGCAGTGCGGTGCCGATCGCGTCGAGGACCGCCTCCGACACCCCCGAGAGGTTCCCGCGCTCGAGACGCGAGTAGTACTCGACGCTCACTCCGGCGAGCATCGCGACCTCGGTGCGACGCAGCCCCGGCACGCGTCGATTCGTTCCGCCAGGCAGCTCCACCTGCTCTGGCGTGAGTCGGTCCCGACGGGTCGTCAGGAACTCGCGCACCTCGTCTCGATTGTCCATGCCGACAACGATATGACGCGGCCTCCGGCGCTGGGGTGTTCCCGCAGGACACCCATCCTCGACCTCGTGGAAGCCGTCCGGGCAGGCGCGCAGCGTCTCCCGTGCTCGCGCCGCCCTGAGACGTGCCCTGGCGGAGTATCCCTGCTTCGTCGCCGGTGGTGTGTGATCGAGGGATGCAGATCGACCACGGGAACGCGGCAGCACACCGCGTGTCATCACCGGCCCCGGACGACGACCTCGCCGACCGTGAAGGCCGGAAGCCGCGACAACGCCTGACGCTGCTGCTGGCTGCGCTCGGGTTCTTCCTGATCACCCTCGACATCCTCATCGTCACCATCGCGCTCACCAGCATCGCGCGAGACCTCGGCGGAACGACGGCATCGCTGCAGTGGGTGATCGACGCCTACACGGTGCTGTTCGCGGCCCTCCTGCTCCTCGCCGGCAACCTCTCGGAGCGGTTCGGCGCGAAGCGGGCGTTCGGCGTCGGCATCACCGTCTTCCTCGTCACGTCGATCGCGTGTGCGGTGGCCCCGTCGATCGGTGTCCTCATCGCCGCTCGAGCCCTACAGGGTGCCGGAGCGGCGTTGATGCTGCCGGCGTCCATGGCGCTCATCCGTGAGGCGTTCCCGGGAGCTCGCGAGCGCGCTCGCGCGCTGGGCATCTGGGCGGTCGGCGGCGCGGTCGCCACCGCGCTCGGGCCGGTCCTCGGTGGCGCGTTGACGACGCTCGACTGGCGACTGGTGTTCGCGATCAACCTGCCCGTCTGCATCATGATGCTCCTGCTGCTCAGGACGGTCGCATCATCCCCGTCACGGCCCGAGCCGTTCGACTGGGCCGGACAGTTCGTCTGGCTCATCGCGTCGACGGCGCTGGTGTTCGGACTCATCGAGGGCGGGGCGGACGGGTTCGCCAGTCCCGTCGCGGTCGCCAGCCTCGGCGTCGCGCTGGTCGGCATCGTCGGTTTCCTCGTCATCCAGGCCAGGAGCGCGCACCCGATGATGCCGTTGGATCTGTTCCGATCGAGCGGTATGCGCATCGCCCTCGCCGTCGGATTCGCGTTCATGGTGAGCAACTTCGGGACCGTGTTCGTCCTGAGTCTGTTCCTGCAGCAGCAGCTCCGGCTGCCGCCGCTGCTCGCGGGCCTGGTGTTCCTTCCGTCGGCCCTCTTCGCCGTCGTCGGCAACATCGTCAGTGGCACCGTCGCCAACCGCTTCGGGGTGCGCGTGCCGATCGTGGCGGGGTTGCTCCTCATGGTGGTCGGGCTCGTCGGCACCGTCGCCACTGCGCACCTGGGGTCGCCGATCTGGGTGGGTGTCTTCGCGTGCTTCACCGCCGCGGGAGGTTCCGTGGCGATGCCCCCGGTGACCTCCGTGGTGCTCGCGAGCGTCCCGGCATCGCGCGCCGGCACCGCGAGTGCGGTGTTCAACACCTTCCGTCAACTCGGCGGTGCGGTCGCCATCGCGGTCTTCGGGGCGCTCCTCACCGGCTCGACGGGATTCATCGCCGGGCTGCAACTCAGCCTCGTCATCGCCGCGGCGCTCATCCTCCTCACCGCGATCGCGAGCGTGTTCATCAGGCCGGCGGACGGGTCGTCATGACACCGCAGTCGACCAGACGGGATCAGTCAGTGTCGTCACCGGCGCCCGGCGTGCGGCCGGGGTCGATGCCCAGCCGCTCCTCGCCCCGCTCCACGTCGGCGAACCGCTGCCCTTCGACGACGAGCAGCACCTTCTTGGGCACCGTCTTGAGCCAGATCCTGCCGCCGTTCGCCAGTTCCCAGTACGGGTCTCCGCCCTGGGATCCGGAGGGCTGACCAAGGTGCGCGCTCAGCGCCGACTGCAGCTCCTGTGCGGCGCTCCGCAGCGCGCCGGGGTCGTCGCTCTTGTCGGAGACCGCGATCACGACCTGGGCGATCGCTTCATCTGCGACGAGCGAACGAACGGTCGGCAGGTTCACGGGATACCCGGAACGGTGCTGCACACCGCTCGACGTCTCCAGTTTGAGCTGCCACCCGAGACGCTCCGCGAGCGCCGTGAAGTCGTCGCGACCGAGCGGCCACGACACCGACGTGAAGGCTTCGCAGACGGCATCGATCTGTGCGTCCGTGGTTCTGGCGAGTGCACCCATCCGGTCATCCTACGGCTGTCTCCGCACAGGATTCGGCGGCGGACGAGGAGCCTCCCGAAAACCAGAACAGCCGCTGACCTGGGGTTTCCAGGGCAACGGCCGGGTGATGCTGGTGGAGCCGCCCAAGGGAATCGAACCCTTGACCTTCTCATTACGAGTGAGGGCGATGGGGTCCGTGGGCGTCCGCGGTAGCCCGCTGATCAGGGATTTTCTAAGCCAGGAGTCCGCCTAAGTTTGTCATGTCAGTCCCGCGTTGCTGTCATCTGCGCCTCGCGAATGAGAACACCGTCGCCCCCTCCCCTCGCTCGTCGGATGAAAGACCCCCCTGCCGCGCAACCGTCGTGCACCCGTCCATGCGACGGCGGAGATGGAATTCCCCGACATCCTTATTGCAGGAACACGCTACGGGCATGAAGCGATCACAGTATTGAGCTACGGAAGAGCGAATCGGCGATGTGATACTCATACCTATGATCAACGAGACTCCAGCGTTCGAGTCCAGCTTGCCCGTCTCCTTGTTGGGCGGCATCAACTTCACAACATGGCCGGACCTAAAGTGGAGTCGCGGCAGCTCGCATGTCTCCATTCTCAAGTCCAAGATCGGCGAGTGGAACGCAAGTGCACCAGTTTCCATCGAGGCGATACTCCGCGAGGATCGCCTGGGAATCGACCTAGTCGCCCGAGCGCCGCGAGGTATCCCGAAGCACGAATGGTCACTCGACCTCGGGGATGCGCTACACAACATCCGGAGCGCGTTCGATGCTGCGGCCTGGGGCCTCGCGCACTTCAATGGCGCCCAACCTTCTAATCCACGGAGCGTTCAGTTTCCTATCTGCACAGACGAGAAGCAGTGGGGCAAAGTCCTCAAGAGCTGGATACATGAACTCCCCCTTGAGTTTCAGGGTAGGCTCCGACTACTGCAGCCCTTCAACTACGCTCCGCCCGGCGGAACCTCCGTGCTATCGATGCTGCATGACCTTGATATCCAAGACAAGCACCGCGAGATATTGACGGTTCTCGCTGACGTGCAGGACCTCGACATCGGCGGTTCATTCGAGTACGAGAGCGAAGACACACCGACCGAGCTGAGAATCGAACTGCACGGCGGAGCTAAGTTTGGCGACGGCGTTGTCTTAGGGACACTGCATACAGGGGGGCCAATTCGGATGAAGGGCACCCTGTATGTACGACCCGCCATGAAGATCCAAGTCACCTATCAAGGCACCACATTCGACGTTGTTCCACTCCTCGAGCAGATCGAGACAGAAAGCCGTCGCTATCTCGACATCCTAATGCGTGGCCTGGAGCGCTTCGATCCGTCGGCAAAAGAGCCCTGAGCCCAGCCTCAGCCCAGCAAGAGTCTCTTGGGGGTGCGCCTCCCCGAAGCAGTAGGTCGGTCGCGGAATGGAGCCCAAATCACAACCGGGGTTCAATCCCGTAGGCCTCCCCCGTCGCGCTAGCCGGGACATCGGGGGGCACTAAAGTCGCCAATGCGACTGCCTGCCGGCGGCTCATTAATGCACAGGTCTACGAGACACATGGCGCCGCGCCCAACCGAGCCCACTCGGGCGCGAAAGTCCGCGGAGCTCCCAGCCGGCATTCTGTCTCGTAAACTCGTCTCACGGTGTCGCGCCGCAGGCGCTGCTGCCACGATGCTCCTCGGGGCCTCGCCCTTCGTCGTTCGTGGTGTCGTGCGGCGTCGAGCCAGCCTGGCCGACTCGAGCGAGGGACTCGCAGGATGAGCGAAGAACAGACCGGCCCCTCGTCGGACCTGAGCCAGGATCAGCATGGGTGGGTGAGGGCCTATCGCTATGGAATGCGACTCGGTGATCTCCGTCCGTTCTATCTGGACGCCCACAGCGACCCACGTCAGGCTGAGGAGGATATTCAACGCAGAGTCGTCAAGGCACAGCTGGATCTGCTCCTCCGGTTCACCGGGGCGTCATACTTTGATGTCGATCCCGACCCCGATTCCTGGCTCGATACGTTCTACGTCTTGGCTGGAACGTGGAGTGGTCGAGATGCCGCGATCGATGAACAACTGGAGAGCATCGACCAGGTTCTCTCCCAGACCGGCGGGCCGCTCTGGCGTCCGGACTTGTACCTCCCGTTGGACGAGGTTCACGAAGCTGCGGCAGACGCCGTACTTGCGAGCCCACAAACCGCGACATCCGCTTCGAGCTGGCGAGAGCCAACCCGTCTCATCGACTGGACTCCGGACGAGGATCCAGCCGCGGAGTATCTTCGGGAGCTCCGCGACAGTCGCCAACAGGCACGGGGGTCGGGTGTATCGGATCACGCCCCAGAGGAGCCGCCTGTTAAGTCGAACGGACGGTTCACAGGCCTGGCTCGGAAGTTCTCGAGCAGAGTCCTCGAACCGCGCTCATACGACGCCCACCGCGGCGCTCATCCGCCGCAACGATCGGTGTCCAGCGAAGGTCTGCAACGCTAGAAGTGTCCTTCCCCACCCATCCCCGCCGATTGCCCATTCGATACTCGGTCATGATCGGACAGGTGGCGGACGGAGAGCCGCACTCAGTGGACGACGATGCCCGCGCTTGAGCCGCCCGAGCTCCGAACGAAGAACGACGCCACGACCGCGGCGAGCGAGATGATGCCTCCAATAAGGAATGCGGACTGCACTCCCGCGGCCGTCGCCGTCACCTCCGGGAGGCCATCAGCGAGGCCAGCCGCCGTCGTGGTCGAGAGCACCGTCACGAACAGGGCTGTCCCAGCGGCCCCAGCGAGCTGCTGCAGTGTGGAGGTGATCGCGCTGCCATGGGCGTACAGGGATGGCTTGAGCGCGCCGAGCGCTGAGGTCATCAGGGGGGTGAACATGAATGCGAATCCGGCGTTGAGGAGCATGTGCACGCCGATCACCCACGCGATAGAGCTTCCCTCATGGAGCATCGTGGCCATACCCCAGAGCGCGGCGCTCACGATGAAGGCTCCGGGGATCACGAGCGGTCGAGGACCGACACGGTCGAAGAGGCGACCGACGATCGGGGAGAGCACGCCCATGAGGACGCCGCCGGGCAGCAGGAGCAGGCCGGTCTCGAGCGTGCCGAGCCGAAGCACGTTCTGCAAGTACAGCGGGAGGATGATGAGGCTACCGAAGAGCGCCATCATGCTCACCGTCATCATCACCGCTGCCACCACGAAGCTCCGGGTCTTGAAGGTGCGCAGATCCAGCAGAGCACTGTCGGCTCGTTGCAGCACGATCTGCCGGGCGATGAACCCTGCGAGGGCGACAACACCAACGACGAGCGGCACCCAGACCGGCAGCGCGGCGCCGCCCTCGGCCGACTCGCCGAGGCTGCTGAGGCCGTAGATGAGGCCGCCGAAGGCGAATGTCGAGAGCACGACCGAGAGGAGGTCGAGGCGCACCTTCGCCGTCTCGGTGAGGTTGGTGATTTTCCAGAGTCCGAGCGCAAGCGCGATCAGCGCAATGGGCAGCACGATGATGAACATCCAGCGCCAGGTGAGGGTGCTGAGGATGAGTCCGGAGACGGTGGGGCCGATGGCGGGGGCCACGGCGATCACGATCGAGATGACGCCCATCATTCGCCCCCGACGGGCCGCGGGCACCAGCGTGAGTACGGTGGTGATCAGCAGCGGCATCATGATGGCGGTGCCTCCGGCCTGCACGATGCGGCCGAGGAGCAGCACACCGAAGCCGGGCGCAATCGCGGCGATGCCGGTTCCCAGGGAGAAGAGGGTCATCGCGGTACCGAAGACCTGGCGCATGGTGAAGCGGCGCAGGATAAAGCCGGTGGTGGGGATGACCACAGACATCGTGAGCAGGAACCCCGTGGTCAGCCACTGCGCGGTCGAGGTGGGAATGTCGAGATCGACCATCAGACTCGGCAGCGCGACGCTCATGATCGTCTCGTTCAAGATGACCACGAACGCGGCCACCACGAGGAGTCCGATGACGAGCGGTGCCCCCTTCGGCAGGCGCTCCTCGGCAAGCGGCACGGCGGGTGCGGATCGTGGGGCGGCAGAGGTGGACGGCGAAGGCATGCGTTCTCCGAGTCGGTCGTGAGCTGGTGATGGAGAGCGGCGACGTTGACGCTGGTGGACGAAGATGGCGGATCGTGAGCCCGAGGGTCTAGGCGGACTCCCCCTCGATCACTTGCAGAGGGACGCTTCGGTCCCTGGCCACTGCGGGGTTGCCGCTGACAGCGGCGATGATGCCAGCGACTGCGGCGTGGGCCGCCCCATCGACCGGATACCCGATCGTGCTGAGCCGCGGCACCATGACCTGCGACAGCGGCGTGTTGTCCATGCCGACGACGGCGACCTCATGGGGGATGCTCCGGCCGCGTATCTGGGCCGCCGCCACCAGCGTCGCAGCGACGTCGTCGTTGTAGCAGGCGACGGCGAACGGCGCTCGACCCATGGAATCGAGAGCGGCAAGAGCCTCTCCGCGATCAATCCCCAGTCTGAGGATTACGGGATCCGGCAGGCCGTTGGCTCGACATACGTCGCGGACTCCGGTCTCCCGATCGGCACCGAACGGGTCCTGGCGAGCATCGCTCAAGTGGGCGTACGCGAGCCTGTTGTGCCCACGTCCGATCAGATGCTGGGCCTGCAGCCGACCGATGTCGTAGTCCAGGCTCCGATGATCGGATGGCGGAGCAGCATCGTAGAACTCCACCCCGCGAGATTGGAGGATCTGCCGTTCCTGAGCCGTGAACGGTGACAGGGAGAGGACACCTCTGGGGTTCAACGACGAGATCAGTCGATCGAAGGACTGCGCCGAAGGCGTAGCGAGCCGGAGCACCAGGGTGAGGCCATGCGCCGCCAGCTCCTCTGTTGCGCGCTCGAAGATGTCCTGAAGGTTCCCACCGAACGTCGTGTCGGGGATCAGGGCGATGACAAGGTCACTCGTACCCCGAACGAGACTCCTCGCTGCGGCTGACGGCTGATAGCCCAGCTCACGAGCCGCATGCTCGACCTTCTCGCGAGTGGCCGTGGCGAACTTGTGGCCCCGTCCATTGAGGATCTCACTGACGGTGGACCGGGACACGCCCGCGTGTGCGCGCAACGTCCTTGCTCGTAGCAACCACGCTCACTCCTCCCCTTGGAACACATTCACCCTACCCCAAGTGTGACGTGACAACAGGGCCTGCAGTGTGTATTGTCACGTAACAACGTCGGGCTCCCCCCGACGTCCCGACACGGGGACCGTCACCCGCAAGTCCCTCGGCTTTCACAACAATGGAGTTCTGATCTATGTCACGCGAACCTTCTGACGACGCCTCGTCGCCATTGCTCCCGACCCTCAGGCCTACGAGATTGCCCGCTGAGCCAGCCCGCGACAATCCAGGTCGGAGCCGAACGCATCGGCGACGCCCTGTCCGACGCCGCAGGTGACAATCTGCCGAAACTGCGCACCCGCTATCTCCTGGCGATCTACATCGCCCAACTCACGCTGTACGTCGCGTTCATCGTCCCGATCGCGTTCTCGCTCGCGATCAGAGTCGCTCAGGTCGCGCCAGACAACCGCGACGCGATTCTCGCCCTCGCGGTCGGGCTTCCCGGCTTGTTCGTCGTCATCGGGACCCCGATCGTCGGGCATGCTCAGTGACCGCACACGCTCCCGCTTCGGTCGACGACGCCCCTGGCTGCTCTTCGGCAGCGTCCTCGGCCTGGTCGGGCTCGCGCACTCATCGCGTTGACCGGGGACGTAGCCAGTCTCGTGATCGGTTGGTGCATCGCCTACACCGGGTACGGGATTGCATCCTCGATGCTGAACACGCACCTCGGCGACAACCTTCCCGCGCTCCAGCGCGGACGCGTGATGGGAATCCTGGGAGCAATCACTCAGATCGCGCCCATCCTCGGCATCTCGGTCGCCGGCTCTCTCGTCGCCAGCCCGGTCGGGCTGTTCCTGCTCCCCGCCGGCATCGCCTTCGTGGGCGGAGTCTTCTTCACGCTCGTCATGCGGGACCCGCAGGTGAACACCCCTCGGCCGGAGCTGCGGATCTCGAAGGTGTTCGAGGGCTTCTACTTCAACCCGCGTCGATACCCCAACCTCGCGTGGGTGTGGATCAGTAAGGCGTTCGTCTTCCTCGCCATCTCGATGTCGGGTCTCTACGGCGTCTACCTCCTCACCAGTCGCTTGGGCTTGACTCCGGCCGAGGTCGGGGCACTGCTCGCAGTCATCGGTCTCGCCAGCGTCGCCGCCGGCATCCTCGGCGCGGTGGGGTCCGGGTATCTCTCCGACAAGTTGAAGACTCGCAAGCCGTTCCTGATCTTCAGCGCCGTCGCGCTCGGAGGAAGCATGATCGTCACCGGCACCGCGACCACCATCCCGCAGTACGTCATCGGCGGCCTACTGCTCTCCCTCTCGGTCGGCGTCTACGGGGCAGTGGACCAGGCGCTCGCTCTCGACGTTCTCCCCCGTGACACCGACGAGAACGGCCGCTTCCTCGCCATCATCGGCATCGGCAGCACCCTCCCCCAGGCGATCGGACCCTTCGCCGCAGGCCTCGTCCTCGCATTGGGCTCCGGTGACTACACCGTGGTGTACATCGTCGGCGCAGTCGTCGCCGTCATTGGCGCCCTCCTGATCCTCCCGATCACCGCAGGTCGTCGTGCCGACCTCGCCACCCACAGCGTCCAGGTCATGAAGTGACCACCGACAGAACGGCAAGCACAGTGACAGCAGCGACCTCCGAGTCGAAGTTCCCAACCGGATTCCTGTGGGGGGCTTCCACCGCGCCCCACCAGAACGAGGGCAACAACACCACCAGCGACTTCTGGGCGCTCGAGCAGCTGCCCGGATCTTCGTTCGCAGAACGTAGTGGTGACGCGCTCGACCTCTACCATCGTTGGAAGGAGGACGTCGATCTCGTCAAGTCGCTGGGACTGACGGCCTTCCGCTTCGGCATCGAGTGGGCCCGCATCGAACCGACCCGGGGACAATTCTCGAAAGCGGAACTCGCGCACTACCGGCGGATCATCGACTACTGCCTCTCCGTGGGCGTCGAGCCGGTCATCACGCTCCACCACTTCACCAGCCCCCTCTGGTTCGCCCAAGCCGGCGGATGGGGATCCGATGAAGCGGTCGATCGGTTCGGGGATTACGTCGCAGCTGTGGCCCCGATCCTCGACGGGGTGACGTGGGTGGCGACGATCAACGAACCGAACATGTTCGCCGTCATGTTCCAGATGTCGGCGCCGCTGCAGCACCCGGACCCCGCCGCGTTTATGGCCCAGATCCGCGAGTCCATGGCTCCGGTGAACGGCGACGCCGGTATCAACGCCTTCACCATGCCGGAGCCTGAGAGCACTCCGACTCAGGTGATGATCGCCGCCCACGAGCGCGCCCGTTCCATCCTCCACGAGAGGACGTCGGTGAAGGTCGGCTGGACGATCGCGGTGCAAGGCCTCGTCGCCCGGCCGGGCTTCGAGAGCGACCTCAGCCGCTACCAATGGGTCTGGGAGGACGTGTTCCTGGAGGCGTCCAAGGATGACGATTGGGTGGGTGTGCAGGCGTACACCAGCCAACTCGTCGGCCCCGACGGTCTCGAAGGCGCACCGGAGGGCGCCGAGCTGACCCAGACCGGTTGGGCCTACCGGCCCGACGCCCTCGGCCTGGCCCTGCGTCACACCTGGGAGGCGACCGACGGCACTCCGATGATGGTGACCGAGAACGGCATTGCGACCGCGGACGACCAGAAGCGGATCGACTACACCACCGGCGCTCTCGAGGGACTCGCCGAGGTCCTCGACGACGGCCTGGACGTGCGTGGGTACCTGCACTGGACCCTGATGGACAACTTCGAGTGGGTACACGGCTTCGAGAAGACGTTCGGCCTGATCTCCGTCGACCGGACGACGTTTGCCCGGACTCCGAAGCCGAGCGCGTACTGGCTCGGCGAGGTCGCCAGGACCAACGGTGGGTCACTTCGTCCATGACGGAATCAGACGCAAGTCGGTCCGGTGCCGCTCGTGCTCAGCGATGGGCTGCGATCGGCACCGGAACGATCTCACGAAGCGTCGTGCCCGACCTTCAGGCCTGCGAGGGTGTGGAGGTGGTCGTGGTGCACAGCCGCGACGCGGGTAACGCCGCTCGGTTCGCCGCCGAGTTCGGGATCGATCGATCCACGGACGACTACGCGGCTCTCCTGGCCGATGACAGCGTCGACGTCGTGTACCTGGCGACGCCGTTCGCCACGCACCATCGAATGGCACGCGAGGCTCTCGAAGCCGGCAAGCACGTCCTCGTGGAGAAACCCATCACGATGACGTCGGCCGATGCCGCCGAGCTGTTCGACGTCGCGGCCGCTCACGACGTGTTCCTCATGGAAGCCATGTGGATGAAGTTCAGTCCCGTCTTCCTCCGGCTGAAGCAAGAGATCGCCGACGGAACGATTGGGCAGCCCCGAAACCTTCGCGCGAGCTTCGGCATCCCCTTCCCGTCCGACGGCAACAGCAGCAAGTGGGATGTATACCGAAGCGGCGGGGCGCTCCTGGATCAAGGGATCTACCCAATCACCCTCGCTCACGCGGTGTTCGGCGAGCCGATCGGCATCACGGCATCCGGGACTGTCCGAGAGGACGGCTTGGACGTCGCCGAACACTTCACCCTCGATTTTTCCGACGGCCGCTTCGCGCAGTGCTCCAGTTCGATGGCGGAGTTCAGCGAGCTCACGGCGTCGATCGGAGGGGAAGCGGGCTGGCTGACCCTCACCCCGCCGTTCTGGGCGACGACGGACCTGGAGGTCCACGCCGGTAGCGCCCATCAAATCTTCAGGGCCCCCGAACTGATCGAGTACCCGCGGGAGGGCAACGGCTACGGGCCGATGCTCCGAGCCGTACGCGACGCGATCAGCGCCGGCCTCGACCATCACCCCGACCACACCGCTGCGGACACCATCGCCGTCATGCGGACAATCGACCAGGTGTTCGCGCACCTGTCCGGAAAGAGCTGAACCATGACCACGACCACGTTCAACACCGGCTGGACGGTCCGCGCCAAAGTCAGTCCATACGCTCAACTGCAGGCACCTCAAGGCGACGGTGTTCCGATCACGCTCCCTCACGATGCGATGATCACACTTCCGCGCTCCGAGAACGCGACGTCGGGCGGCCGAGGAGCCTACTTCCCCGGCGGCGTCTTCGAGTACTCGAAGACGTTCGACGTTCCGGCGCACTATGCGGACAAGAAGGTCTCCCTCGAATTCGAGGGGGTCTATCGGGACGCGATGGTCTTCGTGAACGGTGTGTTCGCCGGTCAGCGCCCCAACGGCTATGCCGGATTCACGATCGCCCTCGACCCGTATCTCCGCTACGGGGCACCCAATACCATCCGGGTCGATGCGCGGGCACACGACGACTCCCGTTGGTACACCGGTGCCGGCATCTACCGCGACACCCACCTGACCGTCACCGGACTCGTCCACGTCGAACACGGCGGACTCCAGATCACGACCCCCGACATCGATGCGGAGCGCGCAGTCGTTGTGGCGGGAATCACGGTGCGGAACGAGAGCCTCCGAACCCGGACCGTCACGGTCGTCACGCGAATCGACGGCCCGGACGGCGTGCAGGTCGCAGCAGGAAGCTCGCCCGCCACGATCCGCGCAGGAGAGAGCGTGCTCGTCCGGCAACGGCTCTACGTTCCCGCTCCATCGTTGTGGAGCGTGGAGACACCTGCGCTCTACACCGCTCGAACCGAGATCCTCGAGAAGACCGATGCGCAGGACGAGATCTCCAGCACGTTCGGGATCCGCGAGCTGCGTCTCGACCCTCAGCATGGGCTCCGGATCAACGGCGAATCCGTCAAGCTCCGCGGCGCGTGCATCCATCACGACAACGGGATCCTCGGTGCAGCAACGATCCGACGTGCGGAGGAACGGCGCATCCAGCTGTTGAAGGAGGCCGGGTTCAATGCAATCCGCAGCTCCCACAATCCGCTCAGCCCCGCCATGCTCGATGCCTGCGACCGGTACGGGATGCTCGTCATGGACGAGACGTTCGACATGTGGACCGAGGGGAAATCGTCCTTCGACTACTCCCTGGCATTCCCCGAGTGGTGGGAGCGCGACGTCGAAGCGCTCGTCGCGAAGAACTACAACCACCCAAGCGTCATCTTCTACTCGATCGGGAACGAGATCCTCGAGACCGGCGACCCCCTCGGATCCAACCTCGGCCGGCAGATCGCCGAGAAGGTCCGGTCGCTGGACAGCACTCGCTTCATCACGAACGGCATCAACGGATTCGTTGCAGCCCTCCGCGAGGTAGTCGAGATGATGCACGCGCACTCCGGCAACGCGGCGCAGGACAGCGAGGGCGGAGTAAACGGCCTCATGAACTCGGCGGGAGACTTCATGGGTCAGGTGAATGCGTCTCCACTCGTCACGGAGAAGACGGAAGAGTCATTCGCTGTCCTCGACGTCGCCGGCCTGAACTACGGCGACAGTCGCTACCTGATGGACAAGGACCTCTTCCCCGACCGGATTCTGGTCGGCAGCGAGACGTTCCCGCCCGGCATCGCTAAGTATTGGCGACTGGTCGAGGACAATCCACAGATCCTCGGCGACTTCACGTGGACGGGCTGGGACTACCTCGGCGAGGTGGGCATCGGGCGGGTGCAATACGCCGACGTACCTCCCGTCTTCGAAGCGCCTTTCCCGTGGATCGCCGCATGGGTGGGCGATCTGGACATCACCGGCCATCGCCGGACCATGTCGTACTACCGGGAGACCGTGTTCGGCCTTCGGACGCAGCCCTTCATCGCTGTTCAGCGACCGGAGAACTTCGGCCGCCCACGTTTGCCAGGGATGTGGGCGTGGAGCGACACGCTCCCCAGCTGGACCTGGGATGCCGCCGATCACGCCCGCACGGAGGTCGAGGTCTACAGCGATGCCGACGAGATCGAGCTCGTCGTCAACGGCGCTTCGCAAGGGCGGAAGGCATGCGGACCGGATCGCGACTTCATCTGCACATTCGAGGTCGCGTATGTGCGAGGAGAGATCATCGCGATCGCTTACCGGGATGGAGCGGAGGTCTCACGGACGGCGCTCCAGACCGTGACAGACGGGGTCGCTCTCGTCGCGACGCCCGACCGCACGACGCTGGCCGCGGACGACACGGAACTGTCGTTCATCGCGATCGAGTTCCGTGACCCGGTAGGGACCCTCGCGACGACCGTCAATCAACCCGTCACCGTCGAAGTCAGCGGTCCTGCAGTCCTGCAGGGCCTGGGAAGCGCCAAGCCGGACAATTCCGAACGCTATGACGCCGACGAGCACACCAGCTTCGACGGGCGCCTCCTCGCAGCAGTGCGCCCAACAGGTCCTGGAAGCATCACGGTGATGGTTTCCGCGAACGGCTATGACAGCGTCAGCGTCTCGCTGGAAGCGGTCGACGAGTCCGCTGTCCGCGAGCAACGCGTCAGCCACACCGTGATGTCCCCAGTCTTCAACTAACAACCTCACCGTTAGGAGCACTTTCGTGTCAGTACAATCCCGCATCCCAACCACTCTCTCGCCTGAAGCGCAAGCGGCTCTCAAAGCGGTCCACGAGCAGCCCTCGGTTCCCACTCCCGCCGCTTCCGACACTGAAGCTTGGGCGGCGATCGAAGCGCTGACCTCGTCGACAGACCCGGCAATCATGGAGATCATGGCGATGGCCACCGTCGGAGCACACCCGTCGGACGTACCCGTCCATAGCGTCGACCGCTCGATCAACGGCGCCAGATTCACCGTCGCCACACCGGAGTCGTGGGCCCCGGACGACCCCCGAGTCGTGCTGAACATGCACGGCGGCGGCTTCACCTTCGGCGGCGGCGCGACCGTGCGACGGTCGACCGAGCTGCTGGCAGCGAACCTGGGTCTGCAGACCTGGGGCATGGACTACCGTCAGCTCCCGCACGACCCCTTCCCTGCGGGGCTCGACGACTGCATGGCCGTCTACCGCAAGCTCCTCCAAGATCATGACCCTCGGAACATCGTCGTCATGGGAGGTTCTGGCGGAGCCAATCTCGCCCTCGCTCTGACCTTGCGTGCACGAGACGAAGGACTCCCGGTTCCCGCAGCTCTCGGACTGGCGTCACCTCCCACCGACTTCACCTTCCAGGGAGACAGCTGGTACACCAACGCCGAGGGCACGAACCCCGACGACTTCGCAAACATGCTCGAGTCGTACAAGGCCGAGTACCCGGCTGATCACCCGTACATCTCGCCGCTCTTCGGCGAATACGACAACACGTTCCCCCCGACGATCATCACCTCCGGCACCCGCGACATGCTGCTCTCCGACGCAGTTCGCTTGCACCGGAAGCTGGTGAACGCCGGGGTGACGACACAACTGCACGTCTGGGAAGCCGGACCGCACGGCCTCTTCGGGGGCATTGCACCCGAGGACCGCGAACACCTCCAGCAGATTCGCACCTTCCTGCTGGCGCAGCTGAACTAGGAGAGCCTGCACCACATGTCAGACATCACGATGAAGTTCGATCTCCCGGTTCAGATGCGGGACGGCACAGTGCTCAGGGCAGACGTCGCGTGGCCGGCGGGTGACGGTCCGTTCCCGGTGCTGGTGGAGCGCACGCCGTACGACAAGAACAGTCGACCCATCCAGAATTTCGAGACGATCGATGCTCTGCTTGCAGGCTTCATCGTCGTTCGCCAGGACACCCGCGGCAGCGGTAAGTCCGAGGGTGAATGGATGCCATGGAAGCACGAGCGCGAAGACGGCTTCGACACGATTGCCTGGGCGGCGGCTCTCCCGAAGAGCAATGGCAGAGTCGGCACATTCGGGGGCAGCTACCTGGGCAGCACACAGTGGAGTTGCGCGATCGCTGACGCCCCAGCGCTTCGAGCGATGGCACCAGTGGTCACCTTCAGTGACCCGGAGAACGGACTGATGTTCCGCGGCGGCGCCGTCGAGCTCGGACTGAACACCTGGTGGGGTCTCGTGAACGGGCTCTCTCACTTCACACACGCCTACCCGCCGGAAGTAGCCTTCCCGAAAGCGATGCAGGCGCTGGGCGATTTTGCGACGCTGAAGGAGAAGTTCTGGGAACTGCCTGCCGCAGCACAGCCGTTCTTCGTGGATCTCGGCATGCCCGATGTCGGAGTGGCTCGCGCTCTCGAAGACCGGTCGACTATGAGCGACTCACGCGTAGAAGGGCACTACGAACAGCTCACAGTGCCGTCGCTCAACATCGCTGGCTGGTACGACGTCTTCCAACAGGGATCGTTGGACAACTACATCGGGATGCGCGCGCAGGGAGCCACCACACGCCTCATCGTGGGGCCGTGGTCGCACACCTCACTCGCTCCTGGCGCCACCCAGGGAGAGGTGGGCGAGGTGAACTTCGGTTTCGGGATGCTCGTCCCCGGTGGCGAGTCGATCTCGAAGATCAACTTCGACTGGTACGACCACTGGTTGCGAGACTCCCCTGCCACAAGCGCCCACGAATCAGGCGTCCTGATCTTCGTCATGGGAGCCAACCAGTGGCGCGCCGAAGCGGACTGGCCCCTCGCCCGCGCCGTCACCACTCCGCTCTACCTCGGCGAGGAAGATGCCCTCACGTGGGACGCACCCGACTCGACAACATCGGAATCCACGTACGTGTACGACCCCGCCGATCCGGTGATGACGCGTGGTGGCAACCTGGTGATGGGTTCGGACTACCCCGCCGGCCCGTTCGATCAGCGAGCCGCCGAGGCGCGTGACGATGTCCTGGTGTTCACCACCGCACCACTCGCCCAAGACATCGAGATCACCGGTCGCATCGGTGCAACACTGTTCGCGGCCACCGACGGCCCCTCCACCGACTGGGTCGTCCGCCTGTGCGAAGTGGACACTGAAGGGGTGTCGAGGAACATCGTCGACGGGATCACCCGCGTTCATACAGAAGCGGGACGGGTCGACGAAGTGACCATCGACCTGTGGTCGACGTCGATCCTGGTGAAGGCCGGCCACCGACTGCGCGCACAGGTCGCCTCAAGCAACTTCCCCCGCTGGGACCGGAACCTCAACACCGGTGAACCGGTGAACGAGGGAACCAGGATCCGCATCGCCCGTCAACGAATTCTCCACGACGCGAAACATCCGTCTCGAATCGACCTGCAGATCGTCCCCGTTTAGCTTTCGGGCCATCGAGACGCGTGGAGCAGACGTGGGCGAGTCGGGGACTGGCAGTAGTGGCCGAAAGGACCCAGTTTGAGCTAGTGCGTTTCGCCGTGGATCAACGTGAGCGAGATGGGCGACTGCGCGGAAGGTTCGAGGGGGAGGCCGGCGAGTCGGCTGCGCAACTCGCTGGAGATGGCCCGGCTCAGACCGCGAATGTCGGTGTCGACGGTGGTGAGTACCGGCGACCAGAGCTGGCCGACCGCGGTGTGATCGACCCCGACGACCGACACCTCTGCCGGGACACCGACGCGCAGACGTCGAGCCGCCGCAAGCATGGCGAGTGCCACATCGTCGTTGTAACAAGCGAGACCGACCGGTCGCGTGGATTCGGCGAGGATGTACTCGAGGGACGCGGTCGCCTCCGGCAGCGCAAGCGAGACCGTCGTCCGGCGAGGCTGCGCGTGACGATGCGCAGCACACCATTCCTCCAACGCCTGGAACCGCCGAGGTCCGAACGCATCCGATCGCTCATCACCGAGCGCTACGAACCAGAGATCACGATCGTCCCGTTCGAGCAAGGCTTGCGCCTGGATGGCGGCGATGCCGCCATCCCCTATCCCCGCACCGGATGATTCATCAGGCACGATGACGATCCCGCGAGCCTGGAGGCGTTCGCTGTCCGCCGGCGCAAGCACACCGAAGTTGACGATCGCTGCGGGTTGCAGTGCGACGAGCGCCTGGGTCGTCCCCCGATGGTCGGCGCCCCCGAAACGAACGACGACGTTGGTCCGCGGGGCCAAGTGGTCTGCGGCGATCTGATCGACGGCGTCCTGGAGGTTTCCGCCGAACGTCGTGCTCGGCAGAAGGATCACGATCGTGTCACTCCTCCCGCTCACCAATGCACGGCCTGCGAGCGACGGGTGGTAGTCGAGCGCGGCGGCGGCTTCGGTGACTTTCCGCTGGGTCTCTTCAAGAAAGCGGGCCCCGTTGCCGTTCAGGATGGAACTGACGGTAGAACGCGACACACCCGCCCGAACGGCCACATCGTGCGCAGTGGCGGGACGGCGGGCTAGGAGCGCTTCATTGGCGGTAGTCATGATCGTCCCGCCATCTTAGGCTGCGTGTCGCTGGGCCGGTCGGTGTTACGTGTGAATAACATTTCGTGTCACGTGACAATACAACTAGTGTCACGTGCCAATTGCGTCTAGTGTCTCGTGATACGGGACGCGCGAGAGAGTCCGCTCACCCGCCCCGTTCATGTCCCGACAAAGGAGTCCCCCACAGTGAAACTCACTCGTTCCGCCCGCTTCACAGCTCTGGCCGTCGCCGTCGGTCTCTCGGTAGCCGGATGCTCCACCGCGAGCACCTCGACCGACGAACCGACGACCACCCTCAAGCTCGCCGCCCAGACGGCTCCAACATCATTCGCGATCGGCAACTGGGCCGGAGGCGAAACCTACTTGTTCACGAGCGTCTACGACACGATCGTCAGCCGAGATGTCGATGGCACACTGATCCCAGCCGTCGCCGAATCGTGGGAGTACTCGGCCGACAACACCGTCCTCACGCTCAAGGTCAGAGGCGGGCAGACGTTCACCGACGGCGAAGTACTCGACGCGGCAGCGGTCGCGGCCTCTCTGGAGGTTTCGCGTTCAGCGCCAGCCACCTCGGGGCGACTGGCATCGATCTCGGGCGTCGAGGCCACGGATGCATCCACCGTCACGATCACGCTGTCAGCTCCGGACGCAGCTCTGCTCCCGACCCTCGCGTCCGACGCGGGGGCCGTCGGTGCACCAGGGAAACTCACGGATGAGAGCTCCCAGCTCGAGCCCGTTGGCTCCGGCCCGTACACGTTGGATCAGGAAGAGACGACCGTGGGATCGGTCTACACGCTGCAGCGCAACCCTGACTACTGGGATGAGGACAGCTACCCCTTCCAGACGGTCACCGTGCAGGTCATCCCAGACCCCACCGCGGTGCAGAACGCACTCCAGTCGGGCCAGATCGACTACGCGGCAATCTCCCCGGAGGCTTCTGCGACGTTCTCGGACAAGACGAAGTACACCATCGGCAATCAAATTCCGACGGCCGTCGCGGGTCTCTGGCTCGCCGATCGTGCTGGGTCGGTCGTCCCTGCGTTGGGCGACGTCCGCGTGCGCCAGGCGATCAACCTCGCGCTCGACCGTGAGGGCGTGGCCGACAACATCCTCAAGGGCACGACGTTCCCGTCCAACCAGGTCTTCAACCCGGATGGCGAGGCGTTCGATGAAGGATTGTTGAGTGAGACGGGATATGACGTCAAGAAGGCGAAGCAACTTCTTGCCGAGGCCGGCTACGAGGATGGTTTCGCCGTCACCATGCCGAGCACGTTCCTCTCGACCACGTACGAATCGACGATCGCCCAGCAACTGGCGGACGTCGGCATCACCGTCACCTGGGAAACCGTTCCGTTCCAGGACTTCTACGCGAAGGTGTTTGCGGGGAACTACGGAATGTTCTTCCTCTTCAACGGTTTTGCTGGGGACGACGCGAGCGATGCGCGAGCAAATCTCACCGGAGTCTTCAATCCCTTCAACACGACGACTCCGGAACTGACGTCGCTGCTCGCCACGGCGAACGCAGCACCCGTTGACGAGCGCGGCGACGCATTCCGCACCGTGAACCAGTACCTCATCGACCAGGCATGGTTCGCCCCGCTCGGATACACCTCGGGCCTGTACGTCGTGTCGACCGCCGTCTCATACACTCCGGGCTCGTCGATCAACCTCCGCCCGTTCACTCTCGCATCCAACTAATCGACAGGCGCTGGCGGCGCGGAGCTCCTGCTCCGCGCCGTCAGCGCGGGAGAACTTCGTGATCCTCTTCGTACTCCGCCGGCTCGGCGCTGGCTTGATCTTGATCGTCATCGTCACAGCCATCACCTTCTTCCTCACCTACGGCGCGAATATCCCCGTCGCCCGGAACATTCTCGGCCCCTCCGCCTCCGCCGACCAGATCGCCGCCCTCAACCACCAGCTGGGCCTCGATCTGCCCGTGCTCCAGCAGTACCTCAACTGGGTGATCGGCGTCGCACAGGGCGATCTCGGGAAGTCGTTCTTCTCGAACGAACCCGTCATCCAAGCCATGACGAACCGTCTTCCCGTGACCCTGTCCGTCGTCGCGCTCGCGGCGATCATCACCTTGATCATCAGCCTCGCGCTCGGCGTCGCCTCCGCGGCCAGACGAGGTGCGCTCGATGTCATCCTGCAGTCGATCTCGACCATCTCCTTCGTCTTCCCGGCGATCATCCTCGGCATCGTCATGGTGTTCGTGTTCGCCGTCACATTGAAGTTGGTCCCGGCGATCGGCTTCGTCCCGATCGAGAAGTCACCGACGGGCTGGTTCGGTTCGGTCATCCTCCCCGCCATCGTGCTGGCCATCGGCGGCATCGCCGCGCTGGCAGCGCAGGTACGCGGCTCGATGATCGACGAACTCGGCCGTGACTACGTCCGTACGCTGCGAAGTCGTGGAGTCTCCGAGCGGTCGATCCTGTTGCGCCATGCCCTGCGCAACGCCTCCGGGCCGGCGCTCACGACGTTCTCGCTCCAGTTCATCTCCATGTTCGGAGCCGCATTGTTCATCGAGAAGATCTTCGCTCTCCCCGGGTACGGCACCTATGCCTACACCGCCACCATCCAGGGCGACCTCCCCGCGATGCTCGGGGTCACCCTGTTCAGCATCATCCTCGTTGTCATCGTCAACCTGATCGTCGATATCGCGGCAGGCTGGCTCAATCCGAAAGCGCGAGTGGCATGACCGGCATCGTCCCCCCAGCCGACACGTCGGTATCCATCCCGAGCACGACCAAACGCGCCGGTGCCTTCCGCCGCTTGCTCCGCAAACCGCTCGGAGTCCTCCCCCTGCTGGTTCTGACGGCGCTCATCGCCGTTGCGATCCTCGCTCCTGTTCTCAGCCTGCACGACCCGAACTTCAGCTCGCTCGAGAACACCAATGCCCCCGTCGGAACTCCGGGGTATCCACTCGGAGCGGACCAGTACGGACGCGATATCTGGGCGCGTATCCTCTCCTCAATCAGTGTCTCCCTCATTTCCGGAGCGATCGGGGCCTCGATGGGAGCCATCGTCGGAACCGTGTTCGGGCTCATCTCTGGTTACGTGGGCAATCGCACGGATGCCGTTACCTCCTGGGTCTTCAACCTGGTGATGACCTTCCCGGCCCTGGTGCTCGTGATCATGTTGTACCCGGTCACCGGCGGAACCTATCAGGCGATGATGGTCATCTTCGGGTTCTTCCTCGCCCCCGGAATCTTCCGCCTGGTCCGCAACCAGGTCATCGGCGTCAGAAACGAGCTCTACGTCGACGCGGCGCGCGTCGCAGGCTTGTCTCCCCGCAGAATCCTGTCTCGGCACATCCTGTACGTCGTCCGGGGCCCGATCATCATTTCGGCCGCATTCCTCGCATCCGCCGCAATCGGCACGCAGGCTGGACTCGCGTTCCTCGGTCTCGGGTCCACGCAAGTTCCGAGCTTCGGCAGCATGACGGCGGACGCGTTCGTGAACATCTACGTCTATCCGCTCCAGCTGGTGTGGCCGAGCCTGTTCCTTGCACTGCTGACTGGGTCTCTCGTCCTGCTCGGAAACGCCTACAGGGACGTGTTGACCGAGCAGGCGGCGCCGTTGAAGCGGCGCCGCAAGACGGACGCTCCCACTGCAGCGGAGCCCATCGCGGCCGGTCCTGATGCGGGACAACTCGTGGACGATGGCCTGCTGAAGGTGCGCGGGCTCCGAGTGCAGTACCCACAAGCAGACGGGTCGTTGCGCTCTGTCGTGAGGGGTGTCTCCCTCGACGTCCTGCCCGGGGAGATCCTGGGGCTGGTCGGCGAGTCCGGGTCGGGTAAGACTCAGATCGCATTCTCGATCCTCGGTCTGCTGCCGAGAGAGGCTCGGGTCTCAGCCGATGTCCTCGCGCTGGCCGGTGAGTCGCTCCTGCACACCGATGCGAACGCGATGCGCAAGATCCGTGGCGGCGTGGTGTCCTACATCCCGCAAGAGCCCATGTCGAACCTCGACCCATCCTTCACGGTTGGAAGTCAACTGGTCGAGGGGCTCTCAAGCAGTATGAGCCGCACGGAGGCGAAGGCCACGGTGCTCGAGCTGCTCGAACGGGTCGGCATTCCGGATCCCATTCGAACGTTCAAGTCCTACCCCCATCAGATCTCGGGAGGTATGGCGCAGCGAGTGCTCATCGCTGGCGCCGTCGCGTCGCGGCCGAAGCTCCTCATCGCAGACGAACCGACGACTGCACTTGACGTCTCCGTCCAAGCGGAGATCCTTGATCTCCTCCGCGATCTGCAGAACGAGTACGGGATGAGCATTCTCCTCGTCACCCACAACTTCGGCGTCGTCGCCGACCTCTGTGACCGCGTGATCGTGATGCGCAGTGGCGAGCTGGTCGAAACCGGAACGGTCCGCGAGATCTTCCACTCCCCCACGCAGCCGTACACCCAGGAACTCATCGCCTCGATCCTCGACGAGGACACCGTACGCACCGATCCGGTTCCCGCCCCTCCGGCACCGGCCCAGAGAGGAACATCGCTATGACGCCGCTTCTCAGCGTCGCAGGCTTGCGCCTGCGCTACCCCAGCCGCGGATTCCGACAGAAGTCGCCCGAGGTTCTCCGAGGAATCGATCTCGAGGTCGCTGCCGGGGAAACCCTCGGCCTCGTGGGTGAGTCGGGATCCGGTAAGACGACCATCGGACGGGCGGTGCTCGGTCTCATCTCACCGACCGCAGGAACGATCACCTACGACGGCGCCGATATCACCCACCTTTCCGGCAAGAAGCGTCGCCCGCTCGCCCGGGACATCCAGGTGATCTTCCAAGACCCGTACAGCTCACTCAACCCGGCGTTGCAGATCGCCGACACGCTGGCGGAGCCGATGATCGCCCAGGGGGCACGACCCGAGGATGCTCGCAAGAGCATCGCGACGCTCCTCGACCAAGTCGGTCTGCCTGCAGACAGCGGCGACCGTTACCCGCGGGAGTTCAGCGGTGGACAGCGCCAGCGAGTCGCGATCGCTCGCGCGCTCGCGTTGCGACCGAAGCTCATCGTCTGCGATGAGCCGGTGTCGGCCCTCGACCTGACCACCCAGGCCCGTGTGCTCGACCTCCTGGTCGACATCCAACGCGAGACCGGCGTCGCCTATCTCTTCATCACGCACGATCTGTCCGTGGTTCGACACATCAGCCACCGCGTGGCGGTCATGCACCGCGGAGAGCTCGTCGAGACCGGCGACACCCGTCAGGTGACATCAACCCCGTCAGCCGAATACACCCGCAGCCTGCTGCTCGCAGCCCCGACAGCAGACCCCGACCGTCAGAAACAACGTCGCGAGGAACGAAGCAGGCTTCGCGGCGGAACTGCTTCACCGACCCCAGCCGGCACGACTACGAAGGACATTCGCTCTTGAACGATTCGACACCACGATTCCTCTGGGGCGCCTCCACCGCGGCCCACCAGACCGAGGGAAACAACATCAACGCCGACTGGTGGGTATACGAGCAGCTCTCGCCCTACTTCGAACACAGCGGCGACGCGGTGGACAGCTACCACCGCTATGAGGAGGACATGACGCTCCTTGCCGAGGCAGGGCTCGACTCGTACCGGTTCGGCCTCGAATGGGCGCGCATCGAACCGCTCCCGGGTGAATTCTCGATCGCTGAACTGGCTCACTATCGGCGCATGATCGATA
This sequence comes from Plantibacter sp., assembly GCF_059073635.1. NCBI lineage: Bacteria > Bacillati > Actinomycetota > Actinomycetes > Micrococcales > Microbacteriaceae > Plantibacter > Plantibacter sp. The sequence continues at coordinate 605,558 of NZ_JCACOF010000010.1, forward strand.
CGGCCCTGCGACTCGGACTCACCCCGGTCGTCACGCTCCACCACTTCACCAGTCCGCGATGGTTCATCGAAGAAGGTGGGTGGCTCGGCGACACCGCCATCGACCGCTTCTCGGCGTACGTCACTCGGGTCTGCGAGATCCTCGACGGCGTCGAATGGGTCTGCACGATCAACGAGCCGAACATGTTCGCGCTGATGACGCTCATGGGTGCCATGATGACCGGTCAAACGGAGGCAGCAATAGAGTCCCCCACCGTCCAGACCGACGGGGTCGTACAACTGCCGAAACCACCGATCGACACCGGCAAGCGTCTTGTGGAAGCCCACCATGCCGCTCGCGACATCCTCCATGCCCACACCTCCGCCAAGGTCGGTTGGACCGTCGCGAACCTCGCACTCTTCGCTCAGGTCGGCAACGAGGACGTGCTGACCGAAGAGCGCTACGCCCGGGAAGACCTCTACCTCGAGGGCGCCCGCGGCGACGACTTCATCGGCGTACAGGCCTACTCCGCTCAAGAGGTCGGCCCCCAGGGTCTGATCCCCCACCCCGAGCACCCCTCCAACACGCTCGTCGGCACCGCGTACCGACCTGACGCGCTCGGCATAGCCATCCGCCATACCTGGGCGGTCACCGGCGGTGTCCCGATCGTCGTGACCGAGAACGGCATCGCGACCGCCGACGATGAGCGGCGTATCGCGTACACGACTGGGGCGCTCGAGGGGATGTTCGCCGCGATGGCTGATGACATCGATGTGCGGGGATACCTGCACTGGTCGGCGCTCGACAACTTCGAGTGGGGCCACTGGGGGCCGACGTTCGGGCTCATCGCGGTGGATCGAGCCACGTTCGCGCGCCACCCGCGGCCAAGTCTGGCGTGGCTCGGTGGGGTCGCCCGGCGGAACAGCCTGTGACGGCTTCGCACGACCCAACACAATTGCAAAGGAGCTTCATGAGTAAGCGCACGCCAGCAGTGACATGCAACCCGGTGAACCTCGCCTACCGGTATCAGGACGTTCGTGTGACGGGCAGCGATCGATCGGTGCACCGGGAGGCGGCCGATCCCTCGATCATCCGGTTCCAGGATCGCTTCCTCCTCTTCGCCTCGATGTCCGGCGGATTCTGGCACTCCGATGACCTCGTCTCCTGGGTACACCGCCCGACAAACAAGCTCCCGCCTGCCGACTACGCCCCGGACGTGCGAGAGATCGACGGAGCCCTCGTCATCTCCGCGTCTCGCGCAACCGACAGCCCGTACTTCCGCAGCCTCGACCCGTTGGAAGACGACTTCGTGGAGATCAGCTCGGGCTTTCCGTTCTGGGATCCACACCTGTTCCAGGATTCGAACCGACGCACCTACTTCTACTGGGGATGCTCGAACACGGAGCCGCTCAGAGGTACAGAGGTCGATCGGCAGACGCTCGACCCCGTCGGCGAGGTCGTCGAACTCATCCGCGGGCAGCCAGAACAACACGGTTGGGAGAAGACCGGCGAGAACTATGTGACCGCGGTCCCGAAGACCGAGCGTGAACGTCTGATCGCCGAGCACGTCGGTACAGCACCGTTCATCGAGGGCGCATGGTTGACCCCGCACGACGGCCAGTACTTCCTGCAGTACTCCGCGCCCGGTACCGAGTGGAACACCTACGCCGACGGATACTACGTCGCTGAATCGCCGCTGGGGCCGTTCACCTACTCGCCCCACAGTCCCTTCTCACTGAAACCAGGTGGGTTCATCACCGGCGCGGGCCATGGAAGCACCTTCCAGGACGAGCACGGCAACTGGTGGCATGCAGCGACGATGCGCATCTCGATCAACCACTCGTTCGAACGTCGGATCGGGATCTTCCCAGCAGGCTTCGACGACGACGGTGTGCTGTTCTGCAATCAGAACTTCGCGGACTACCCGACCATCGTGCCAGATGGCCTCGTCGACCCGTGGACGGACACCTTTGCCGGGTGGATGCTGCAATCCTGGGGAGCCGCGGCGTCAGCCTCCTCCTCACGAGCAGGACACGACCCGGCGTCCACTGTCAACGAGAACATTCGCGACTGGTGGGTCGCTGACACAGCAGAATGCGGCGAGTGGCTCCAGCTCGATCTCCACACCGAGCGGACGGTGCACGCGATCCAGGTGAACCTCGCGGATCACGAGCTCGCAGCGATCGCCCCGGAACAGGACTCGGGACAGCAGTTCGATTACGAGTACCGAGCACTGTTCAGCGGCGACCGACCGACCCACTTTCACATCGATGTATCGAGTGATGGAGAGACTTGGACGACGGTCGTGGACCACGGCCCCGGGTCGGAAGAGGCTCCGCACGCGTTTCTCGTGCTCGAGGAACCGGCACGGGCTCGATTCGTGCGACTCATTGGTGGGCGGATGCCGTTCGACGGGCCGCTGGCGGTGAGCGGCCTTCGCGTGTTCGGTCTCGGTGACGGCACGCCACCTGCCCAAGTCGGTCCTGAGGCTTGGCGGATCGACGATCTCACGGCGCAGATCGACTGGGCTCCCAGCAGCAACGCGCAAGGCTACAACGTCCGCTACGGCATCGCACCGGACAAGCTGTACAACAGCTGGCTGCTCTACGAACAGACCTCGCTCGAGCTCCCCAACCTGAACGCCGGCCACGACTACTGGATCGCCGTCGATTCGTTCAATGAGAACGGCATCACCCCGGGCGATTCCACGCGCGTGGAACCGACTGCCCGCCAGGGTCTCTCCTCGCTCGGCTGAAGCCGCAGATTCACGAATAGCCGGGGTGCGCGGGAGAGCCGCGCTCCTCGACACGATTGTGGGCGAGCGCTCGGCGGTCGCCCACAATCGAAGTGACGTTCAGGACGGCGCCTCACGGGCGGCCGATGCAAGGGCCTCGGATCACCGCACTTCAGGAGCGCGGTGCTCCGGTTCCAGCTGAGCGGCGGGAGCTTGTGGACGGACCTACCCTCCGAGCAGCCGCCTCAACCCGTGAGCGAACAGGATCTGAGAAGAGAAGTAGTCGTGCCCATTCGGGCCGGTCAAGAGTTCGACCTCGAAACCCAGCTCTCGCAGGAGGTCGACAAACTCGTGAACCGCCGTGTACAGCGACGGGATGTCGTACACACGATCGACCTCGAGTTCACCGACCGTGAGGACGAAGCGTGTGTCGGAGGGTGCGGGGGCCGCACGAAACCGCTTGTACAGCTCTCGAGGCTCGTGCCCACGGGGCATGTATGCGATGCCCGGTGACGCAGCGATCACCTTCCCGAAGTGGGCGGAGCCATGAGCTGCTGACAGGATGGCGGCTGTCCCGCCTCCGCTGAACCCCGAGATGATGTTCCGTTCCCTGTCGGTCGGGAGCCCGTATGCCCCCTGAACCTCTGGGACCAGCTCGTTGCAGACGAACTCGTCAAGCGGAACATCGAACGTCACTTCCGCCTGCCGACTTTCGACCGGACTGTCGATGAAGATCATCGCCGTCGGTGGGATATCGCCGGAGAGGATGAGTGACTCAAGGAGGTTCTGCGGAGGCATGATCTCGTCGAGGCATCCTCGTCCGTCGAACGCCCACAGGACGTGCTCCACCGGCTCGTCCCCGGGCGGAAGATAGACCCAGTAGCGTCGTTCGGCGCCGAGGATGGTGCTGTGCATGCGATGCTCCGTCAGCGTCCCTGATGCCGGCACGGTGAGTGCGTCAACGAGTTCAACGTCACGGGTCGGGTCGAGATCAAGAACCGCCGACGGGTTCAGCGGATCCAGTCGGAATGAATACAGTGTCGCCGTCTGCTCAGCAGCCTCCAACCACGGTTCCCAGTGGCCGTGGATGTCCGGAGCGTAGTAGTAACTCACTCGGGTATCCCTCGGCAGCCGGAGCGTCAAGTGGAACAGGTCTGTCCCTGGAAGACGCCGGAGCAGATGCTGCTCCCAGTCGTTCAGGACGAGACCGCCCCCCAGTCCGACGTGCTGGGTCGCGCCGGTTTCGTCGCGCCAGATGAACGTGACAGCCATCCCAGCGTCGTCGTCGGGGATCGGTGCGACGATCGGTCCTCCTCCCAGCTCCACCTCGGCCCAGAACGCCCCCAAGACGGCAGCCGGGTCCTCGGCCGACGCCAGTGCCGTGCGGAGGGTCTCGATGCGGCTGCCGGACATCGGCTCCCGCCATCCGGTCTCATACCTCATCGCGAACCACCCGGCTCAACTCCTCGGGAATCGGTCTTCACGGTGCGCTCCTTCTCTCGTGCTCCTGCAGGCTGGTGTTCAGGCCCGTCCTGATCGACGGGGTGCGACGTCATTCAGCGGCAAGGTTCGCTGGCACAGGCAGGCCGCCTTGGATGACTGAGACGAGATGCTCCTGGATGTCAGCGAGCACGTTGATGTCGCTGCTCGGATCCGCGTCGAGGATGAGGAGGTCTGCCACCGCTCCCTCGGCGACCACACCGAGCTCGCCGGCTCGACCGAGCAACGCGGCAGCCGTCACGGTCGCGGAGCGAATCGCGTCGATGGCCGGCTGTACCTTCCCCAGTAGCCGGAACTCCTCGTTCTGATGACGCTGCATGCCCCCGAGCAGGTCTGACCCGTAGACGAGCTTCACACCGGCCTCATGAGCACGCCGGATGGCCTCGAGGCCGGTCTCGAGGACTGTGTCGACCTTCGCCCACATTCCTTCGGAGAGACCGAATTCGCGCCCCTCCTCCTTGAGCGCCCAGTAGGTGACCAGGGTGGGGACAAGGTAGGCGTCGTGCTCGAGGAAGAGGGCGAGACTCTCGTCGTCGAGGAGGTTGCCGTGTTCGATGGAACGAACCCCGGCGCGCAGGGCGCGGTTGATGGCCCGAGCCGTGTACGCGTGAGCTGCCACGTAGCGGTTCGCAGCGTTTGCCTCGTCGACCGCTGCCTCGATCTCAGCGATCGAGTACTGGGTCGAATCGATCCGGTCGGTCGGTGAAGACACCCCGCCCGACGCCATGATCTTGATGTGGTGGGCACCCTTGCGGATCTCATCCCGAGCAGCGGCGCGCACGGCGTCGACACCGTCGGCCACGGTACCGATACCGCAGCACCCGCGCGAGTTCCCGTCGTGATCCTCGCCCGGGAGCCGCATGTCGCCGTGACCGCCCGTTTGACTGAGGGCGTGACCGCAGAAGAAGATCCGCGGGCCTGCGAACAGGCCTTCCTCCTGTGCTCGTGCCAAGCCGTGGTCGGCACCGGAGAGGTCACGGACCGTGGTGAAGCCCCGCGCCAGGGTCTCCCTCATGATCCGCGCACTCTGGGCGTAGACGTAGGAGGCCGCATTGCGTTCGAGCTCTCGGAAATCGGCGCTGAACGCGGTGAGATGCACGTGGGCGTCGATGAGCCCAGGCATCACATAGCGGTCGGTGGCGTCGATGAGCTCGGCGTCCGCGGTGGCGAGTCCGGTACCGATCTCGACGATGAGGTCATCGACGATCCGGACGTCAGCGATCCGGTGGTCACCGTGGATGACGTCGATGACGGTGCCGCCGGCTATGACGGTCGTGTGGGAGGCGGGGGTCGTGCTGGTCATGCAGTTTCCTTGTCTGTGGAGCGGTCGAAGTGGTCGAAGGCTGCGGCGAGCCGATCGGCGAACTCGGCGATGACGGCGTCGACGGTCGCGACGGAGGCCTCATCGTAGGTCCCGTCCGCGTCGAGGATGGCGAGCACGCCAAGCACGGCGTCGGCGCGGACGATCGGCGCATTGATGACCGCGCCGCACCCCAGGGACCGGATGAGGTCGATGTCGGCGAACACCGCTGCGACGTCCGCCTCGTGGGCACCGAGGAAGGCCCGACGGTCGCGAATCACGGTGTCCAGCCACCCTCCGGAGACCTCGAGTGACTTCTCCGCACCGAGCGGGTAGACGTCGGGGTGGTTGCTCGCGACCCTGCGCAGCGTCCGGATCTCGGGAATCCACTGGAGGACGGTGAAGAGCCGGACGCCCGGGTCTGCGGCGATCCGCGCCTCCACGTCCTCGAACACCGTGGGCGTCCCACTCGCTCCCCGATACTCGGCGTTCATCGTCCCACCCCCGCTTCATCGGCTCGGCCGTCGGCCTGGTCACGCGCCTGGATGTCCTCAAGGGACCGGCCCGAGGTCTTGACCCCGAACACGACGACGGTGACGACGCCGACCACCAGGACGGCGGTCGTCAGTCCGAAGACCCCGCCGAAGCCGAGCGATGCGGCGGAGACACCGATGATGGTCGGGGCGAGGATGCTGCCGATCCGACCGACCGCGCTCGCGAAGCCGCTCCCAGTGGCACGCATCCACGTCGGGAAGAGCTCCGGGGTGTACGCGTAGACGCCGGCGTAGGTGCCGTTCAGGAAGAAAGAGAGGACGGCTGCTGCGACGACGATCATGGCGTCACCGCTGGACTGACTGAGCCAGAACGCGCTCAGGGCGGATCCGGTCAGGTAGATGGCGATCGTGTACTTGCGTTCCAGCTTGTCGTTGAGGAACGCTGCGGAGAAGTACCCGGGGATCTGCGCGAGATAGATGATGATCGAGTACTCGAAGCTCGTCGTGACGCTGATGCCGCGACTGATGAGCAGGGTGGGGATCCAGGAGAAGAACCCGTAGTACGAGAACGTGATGACGAACCAGACGACCCAGATCACGGCGGTCTTCCGCCGCATGGACCCCGTCCACATCGCGCGAAGGGCTCGCGGGATGGTGATCTTCTCTTCGCGTGCGGTGATCTCGAACGACTCCTGCTCGACCGGTGGTAGTTCCCGCTTCGTCGCAACACGCACGCGATCCTCCAGCCGGGCGACGACGGCCTCTGCCTCAGCCGTGCGCCCTTGGCTCAGCAGGTATCGCGGCGACTCCGGGAGGCTGCGGCGCCACCACAAGAGGAGGAGGATCGGGATCGCCGTGACGACCTGCGCCCAGCGCCAGCCGTCTTCGCCGATCGGCACGATGAACCGGCCGATGAGCGCGGCCCCGACGAACCCGAAGGAGAAGAACCCGGCCAGGCTACCGATGAACCAGCCACGCCGTTTCGGCGGGATGAACTCAGAGATGAAGGGGGCGATGATCACACTCTCCGCGCCGGCACCGAGCCCGGCGAGCACCCGGGCGACGAGGAAGACACCGAAGTTGGGGCTGAGGGCCGCGACGACGGACATGACCGTGTAGAACGCGAGCGCCCACAGCATGACGTTCTTCCGGCCGAACCGATCACCCAGCCAGCCCGAGAGGATGGCCCCGAAGAAGAAACCGAACGGGGCTGCGGAACCGACGAGCCCGAGCTGCCCGTTCGAGAGTCCCCATACCTCCTGCACGCTCGGGAGGAGGAAGGCGACGATGGCGCCATCCATGCCGTCGAAGGTGTACCCGAGCCCTCCGATGAGGAGGAGGGCGAAGTGCGGTCGGCTGAGAGGCAGCCGATCCAGTCGCGCCGTGATGGACATTCGTACTCCGTTTCCTGGCCCGACACCGTTGGTTGACCTTGTGCAGAAGACTATAGCTGCACGGGACCGTGCAGCTAGTAGCTGACACTAAAGTGGTGGTCTACGAGGGGTCAATCGATGAAACATGGAATTAACACGGACGATGTGACGGCCTGGCTCACTGCTCGCCTTGGGGAGAAGCGCCTGTCGCCTCGGCAGGACCGGGTTCTCTCCGTGCTGCGCGCTCAGCCGAGGCTCGCTTCCTACTCCTCCGCCATGGAGGTCGCCCAAGCGGCCGGCTCCAATCCATCGACGGTCACCCGGACGGCCCAAGCCCTCGGCTACGACGGGTGGGCTGAGTTTCAGATCGAGTTCCGATCGAGATACCTCTCGTCGCTGACTGCAGTGGAGGTGGCGGTCGAGCACCAGTCCACGGCGCAAAATCCGTTCCGGCTCGCAATCTCCACCGAGCAGGCGAACCTCGCCCACCTCGGACGATCGGTCGACGTGGAACTCGTCCGTGGCGTCGCCGAGGCCATCACGAACGCACGGCGCACCTGGGTGATCGCCGGCGGAAGCTACGCTGTGCCGGGGCGGGCCCTGGAGCACAATGTCGGCATCGCCGGTTACGACATCAGGCTGCTCGACGCTGACGTCGCGAGACTCGCCAACTCGCTCGCGAGACTCACGGCGGACGATGTCGTCGTCATCTTCAGCCTCTGGCGTGTCTACGACAGCACCATTCGCGCCGCAGCCATGGCGCAGGCAGCCAGCTGCACGGTGATCGTCGTCACCGATGACAATGCCTCCGAAGTGACGCGGCACGCAGGAACAATCCTCGTCGTGCCATCGGAGGGTGCTGGGTTCTTCCCCTCGCTCTTGCCGAGTCTCGCATTGGCTCAAGCGATCGCGGTCGAGGTTGCATCGATCGACCCGGTGCACTCTCGCTCGAGCATCGCGGCGTCCGAAGCAAGTTGGGATGAGCTTCGAATCATGCAGAAGCGAGGCTGACGCGACGACAGCTGGTTCCCCTCGGCCTGAACGAGGTCGACGAGACCGCGGCTGCGCTCCGTCCGGACCGGCCAGGGCATGGAGGCCGCGCTGCGAGAGCGATCCGGTAGAACGCCACTCATCCCGTGAGGTGGCGACGCCGGGACCGCTCTCGCGACCGCGAGATGGCGTTACGAGTCCGTTGACGTCTCGAGGCGCAGGCGCCACGACCAGCGGTATTCATGGTCGGTCAGCCGGAACTCCGGACGAGTGTCCGGTCCGAGCTGGGCTGTGCCGAGCCCTCGGTGGGCGATGTCGAGTTGCACGATCGTTCGATGACTTTCGGGCAGCTCCCACCAGTGCCGAGCAGCCTCGAGCTCCTGGACGGTGTGGCGACCGACGGTGAGCTGCATGGGTGCGTCGTGTGCCGTGGTCACCGTTCCGGCCGGGCCGGTGAGACGCACCGACCGCACGTCGCCGCGCCCACCGTTCTCCTGCGGGAGCACGTAGGGCACGACCGCGTCGTCGATCAGCGAGGTCCATCGCCCGAGCAACGCGGAGGATCGGCGATCAGGGTAGTTCTCCCACGGCCCAAGCCCAACCCATTGCAGGTCGTCAAAGGCGCCGGCCAGTTCGAACTCGACTCCGACGCGGAGTCCGTCCACCGTGCCCTCGGGGAGCTCGACGGTCTCGATGAACTCGAACTCATCAGGCGACACCCGAGAGATGCGCCGCGTATGGAGCACTTCGTCACCGAAAGCCGTGAGGTAGCGGATGCGGACGAGGACGGCGCCGTCCGGTTCGTCGTCGACCGACACCGAGTCCTCCGTCAGCTCGAAGAAACCGGTACGGACGAAACGCTGATCCAGGAAGAAGGACGTGTCGTTGTCGACGAGCGCCCGCCACAGGTTCAGTCGCGGCGGGACGGCGAGCAGGGGGTGTGCAAGGCGGCCGTCGCTTCCCGTGGCACGGCCCGAGGACGGTCGGATCCCGGAGCTCGCATAGACGGGTGTGATCGTCACCTGGTGTTGTGCCACGACGGTCCCGGCTTGCGCCCAGGCGGTGTCCTCCGCAGTGAGCACGTCGAGCGTGAGAGCGAGCGCGCCGGCATCAGCGAGCCGGGCGCGGAGCTCGCGAGGCACCTCGATGGTCGCCGTCTCTCCGGCGCTGGCGTGAAGCTTCACCGCGAAACGGTCGGTGGACCCATCCGTCGACTCAACAGCGAGCGCGAACCGGAGCGAGGACAGATCTGCGAAGGTCTGCCGATTCAGAATGGTCATGCTCCCGTCGAGCGCCTCCTCGATCGAGGACAGGACGCGCACCGGGCTGAAGATGCCTCGGGCCTCGTAGAGCGCGGGCTTGGGCGTACCGTCCGCGAAGACGATGCCGTTCAGCACGATGGGGCCGTCGTTCGGTTCATCACCGAAGTCACCTCCGTACCGGTAGCGACGGTCGCGGTCGATGTCCAGGGCGTGATCCTTGAACTCCCAGATGAATCCGCCCTGTACGCCGGGGAGAGACTCGATCGAGCGCCAGTACTCCGCCAGGCCCCCGGTGGAGTTGCCCTGCGAGTATGCGTATTCGCACATGATCAGCGGGCGGTCCGCTTCCGGATGAGCGGAGAAGGCCTCGAGCGCGGAGACGGGCGGATACATGGGGCAGACGATGTCGGTGGCGGCATGTCCCCCGTGCCAATCCACTGAGATCGCCCCCTCGTAGTGCAGCGGGCGAGTGGGATCGTATCCGCGCACCCAGGCGGCCGCCGCATCGTGATTGACACCGTAGCCGGTCTCGTTGCCGAGCGACCAGGCGATCACCGAGGGGTGGTTCTTATCGCGGATCACCATACGTGAGACACGGTCCAGGAACGCTTCCAGATAGCGGTGGTCGTTGCAGAGCAGGTCGGCGAACGCGTGACCTTCGATGTCGGCTTCGTCGAACACGTACAGGCCGAGCTCGTCGCAGAGGTCCAGGAACACGGGGTCGTTCGGGTAGTGCGAAGTGCGCACCGCGTTGAAGTTGAAACGCTTGAGCAACGACAGATCCGCCAGGTAGTCCTCGCGACGGAGAACCCGACCGGTCTCCGGCTCGAAATCGTGGCGGTTGACTCCTTGGATCCAGATCCGACGACCGTTCACCATCAGGTCCCGTCCGACGATCTCCACTCGGCGGAAGCCTGCGCGGATCTCGGTACGGTCCACGACGACGCCATTCAGGTCGATGAGCTCGACAAGGATGGTCTCGAGGTGTGGTCTCTCAGCAGACCACGGATTGACGACGAGACCGGCCAGCTCGATGATCGCGGCGCCTGGACGTTCTGCGGGGTGCATCGCCGCGTGCGACGCGGCGGCGGCGGCCTCCTCTTCGGGCGGCAATGAGGCCTTCGCGGCGCGCAGGCTCATCAAGTCCATAATCCCGTCCGGGATTTGAGCCGCCGCGGGTCGGCTGCGGTCCGGAGAGCTTGGCGGGATGGTCAGCGCCGTCCGACGCGAGCCGACGGGACTCTCGACCACGCTCTCCGCGACACTCACACGTACGGAGTGGGTCGTCTCGAAGGTCTGTTCAGTACCGCTCACCGAAGCGACGACTCTGGCCGAGCCGAGCTTGGCGTCGTGGTCGTAGTCCGCGACGACGGTCACGTCCTGGAGCCGCACCCGCGCCAAGCGGTGGAGCTGCACCGAGCGACTCAGGCCGGACTGCCACCACTGATCCTGATCCTCCAGGTAGGTGAACGCGGACCACTTCGCGACCCGCAGTTCGATCTCGTTGATGCCGTCCTGCACCTCGGCAGTGATGTCGAATTCTGCAGCAAGGTGGGAGTCGGTGCTCTCACCGGCCAGCTTTCCGTTCACGCGCACTTGGAGGTATCCCTCCGCTGCGCCCACGTGCAGCACGACACGATCCTCGCCGACGTCGCTGAACTCGAATGTGCGGCGGTAGACGCCGGTCGGGTTCACACTCGGAACCTCCGGAGGGACGAGGTCGAACGGCATCGTGATGTTGGTGTAGTGCGGCCGGTCACTGGCTTCGCGCATCGTCCACAACTCGGGCACCGTCACCTCGACCCAAGAATCCGTCAGATCGGCGCCCCACGAGGGCAGGAGCTGGAAGGACCATGGCCCGTCCAGATCGATATCGGGCGTGCGCCGGATCGACGTCATCGGGAGGCGGCGGTGCGAAACCACGCCGGCTTCGGGTCCAAGAGGATCACGGTCAACAGTTGTCATGGGAATCTTCCTCGATGTTCGTGCGGAGCGGATACGGGTACTGGAGAACTCGTCGTGCGGCGTAGCGTATGCGGCCTTTCGTCCCCGCCCTCGCCTTGTCTCAGACGGCGATGGATGAACCACTGATTTCCACCTCGGATGTCGCGCGGATGTCATCTGAGGCGAAGCCGACGCTCAGCGTCACTCGCCCTTCCTCGACGACTCGCCGGTTGTCGACTCCCGTGAACGCCAGCCGCGTGACGGGAGCGGAGAGCGTTACCGCCTTCTCCTCGCCCACGTCGAGCCCGACTCGCTCGAAAGCGACGAGCTGGCGTACCGGGCGCACGACCGAGGCTTCCTCGTCGCGAGCGTAGAGTTGAACCACGGTGTCGCCGGGCCGAGACCCCGTGTTGCGGACCGTGACCGTGAGTGAGAGCCGGCCCTCGGGTCCCACCGTCGGCTCGGATCCTTCCGAGGTCAGGTCGAACTCGGTGTAGGACATGCCATGTCCGAAAGCGAACAGTGGGCTCTGCGAAGCGAGATCGTTGTAGCCATGCCGTGTGCCGGTGGGGTGGTCGTAGCCGCTGCCGAAGTGGTGACCGTGGTAGATCGGGATCTGCCCGATCGAGCGAGGGAAGGAACTGGGGAGCTTGCCACTGGGGTTCACGTCGCCGAAGAGCGCACGGACGATCGCCCCACCGCCCTCTTCGCCGAGAAGCGGAGCGACGAGCAACGCGCTCGACTGCTCCGCTACTTCGGTGAGCAACAGAGGCCGTCCGGTCACGACGACACTCACCACCGGAACCCCCGTCTTGGCAAGCAGCGAAACGAGCTGCCCCTGGTTCCCCGGGAGGCGGGGTTCGCTGGTCGACTGCCCCTCACCGGCGGTGTTGTTGCCCACCCAACCGGTGCGCTCACCCAAAGCCGCGATCACGAGATCTGCACCGCCGACGGCGCTGGCCACAGCGGCTTCGTCGAGAGGGAACGCCCCTGGCGTCAGGTCACCGAGCTCGACGTAGGAGATGTCAGGACGCCGGGCCTGCAGAGCCCCGAGCACTGTGTGGGCGTTCGGATGGAGCCGCTTCGCGGCTTCCTCGAAGGTCGGTTCGATGCCCGGCATGCGGGCCTGGAAGATGTCAGTGAAGATTGCCTCCTCCGCAGTGATTCCAGGGATCTCACCGCTCCGGAGCGCCAGAGAGCCGCGCATCATCTCAATGTTCGACACCGAGGTGTAGGCGCCGAAGTGGATGCGAAGCTCGTCGGCGGCAGGTCCGACGATCACGATCTTCGCAGGGCTATCACTGATGGGCAGCGCGCCGTTGTTGCTGAGGAGCACCACGGACTGATCGGCGATGGTCCGTCGAACCCTGACGGCCTCCTCGTGATCGACAGGAGAAGCGCTGCTCGCCCGACGGAACTCTGGAATGAGCCCGGCTCGCGCTTTCGCCGCGAGTGTGCGCTCGACTGCGATGTCGACGAAACGTTCATCCAGGCGTCCAGACTGCACTTCCTCCACCAGGAGCGCGTACTCCTCACCACCGGGGAGGTCCGCGTCGAGGCCGGCCTCCAACGCTTGACGTGCCGCGTCACCGGGTGCCGAAGCGGTGTGATAGACGGTTCGCAGCATCGCAATCGACGAGTAGTCGCTGACGACGGATCCGGTGAAACCGAGTTCGTCGCGCAGGAGCTCAGTCAGCATCCACCGGTTGGCGGCTGCTGGCACACCGTCGACCTCGTTGTAGGAGTTCATCATCAGGGCGAGGTCCGCTTCGGCGATAGCTCTTCGGAACGGTTCCGCGTATTCGTCGACGAGGGCTCGACGGCCGAGCTGCGTGACGGCCTGGTTGAGGCCCCCCTCCGACGCGCCGTAGCCGAGGAAGTGCTTCCCCGTCGCAAGGATAGGACGCTCACCATCGCGCCCCTGGATGCCTTCGACGAATGCCACGGAGCACTGCGCCACGAGTTCCGGATCCTCGCCGTAGGTCTCATGCACCCGACCCCAACGCGGATCTCGCGCCAGATCCATGACCGGCGAGAACACGGCGTGGCCGCCGATGCGCTCGGTGAGCGCGGAGCTGACTGCAGCAGCACGGCGGATGAGCCCGGGATTCCAGGACGCTGCCTGAGCCCAGGCCGTCGGGAACTGCGGCCCGGAATCGTGTACGACACCGTTGATCGCTTCGAAGTGCACCATAGCCCCGATACCGAACGGAGCGGTCTCGCGCACGTGCTCCTGGATTGCGTCGAGTTGCCGGCGCAGCTCGTCGGCCCTCTCGCTCAGGAACCAGGCCATCGAGATGTGTCCGACGCCGTGCGGCCGAATAGCCGCGACACGCGATGGATCGATTCCCGGCGTCGGCGAGGCCACGAAGAGCTCAGTCGCGAACAAGCCGCGAAGCTGAGCGACCTTCTGCTCCAGGGTCATCCTTCTCACCAAGCGGGCTGCGTCGAACGAGCTCATCCGTTGTCCTCGGACGTGCGGATGCTGAACGAGACGGAGAGCACGCTCCTCGGCTCCAGGAGCAGCTCGACGGATTCGCCGCTGACCTCGAGCCCCACGTCCCGCGGCTCCACCTCCATCTGCGGCTCGCCCTCGAACGAGAGCCGATTGACTGCCTCGAGCGCGCCGCCGATCACGATGGCGTTCGCAGTGCCGTCCTGTGCTCCATCAATCGTGAGTGTGAGCGCGACCGGATCCGCGCCGATCGCGACCAGCTTGAGGTGGAGCCGTCCGTCGCCGAGGCTGGCCGAGGCGAAGACGTTTGCAGGCAGGTCGCCGTCGAATGGCACGACGTACTCACCGATGCGGGCGGCGAACACCTGTTGCACGAGGTAGTTGGCGGTGCGAACGACGCGACTGGGGCTGAAGTCGATGAGGCAATGCGGCCACTGTCCATGTCCGACGAGGTTGAGCAGCGGGGCGTAGCAGCTGAACGCAACGATGTCGGCGTTGCGTTCGACACCCGTGAGGAACGCGGCCTCGGCCAAGGCGCTGAGCCATGTGTTGGGCTCAGGCTGGAGCATGCTCTCGGGCACTGCTGGATGTCTGTCACCCAGGTCGTACCCGAGGTATGCGGCGTACTCGCCGAGGAAGAGGCGGGCACCGCCGCGAGGGTAGGTGTCATAGCGCTCGGTAGCGTTGAACAGCCAGGCCGGGGAGTTGTAGAAGTGCTCGTCGACCAGGACGTTCTCGTCCACGCCGTAGATCTCCCAGGCGGGGTCGGCGTCCTCCCCCGGCCGCTTCACACCGCCGTTGATGATGACGGTCAACCCGGGGTGCGCGCGATCGACGGCGCTTCTGATCCGCTCGAAGTGGGCAAGGTACTCCGGGCCGAAGTTCTCGTTCCCGATGCCGAGGTGACGCAGTGGGAACGGTGCCGGATGGCCGGCGGCGGCGCGAAGGGCGGCCCAGTGGCTGGTGGTGGGATCACCGGTCGCCCACTCGATGAGATCAAGGGTGTCCTGGACCACCGCGGCGAAAGCGGCGCTGTCCAACGGCAAGTGCTCGTCCATCCGCGTCTGGCAACTGTCGCCGGCCCACACCACCGGGATGGGCTCCATGCCCAGATCCTCACAGAGCAGGAAGTACTCGTAGAAACCGATCTGATTGCTCTGGCTGTAGTCACCACCGGGGCGAGACTGACCCCAGAGGTTGTACTCGGCTCGGCGGGTGAGCAGGGGGCCGACGGTCTTCTTCCAATCGAAGTGGCTGCCGTCGCCGCAACCCTCGACGATGCAACCGCCGGGGAAGCGCAGAAAACGCGGGTTGAGCGCAGCGAGTGCTTCGACGAGATCGCGCCGCAGCAAGCCCTGGCTCCAACGCGGATCTCCAGCACCCCAATGGTCCTCGTGCACGAGGCGCACCTCGTCGATGTCGACGGTGCCGACACCGCTGGCGACGATCTGCAGCGAGCCGAGCGTGGTCCCCGCGGGCACCAGACGGACCTGGCACTCCTGCCATCCTGAAGCAGGATGCAGCATCGGTTCGGATGCAAGGACGGCGCCGTCGACGCCGACGAGGCGGGCCTCAAGCGTTCCATCGAAGGCATCGGTGCGGAGGAGTGCGCTGAGCATCATTGGGCGTTCGGGACTGAACGCCATGCCGGGCACACCGCCGGGGTACCCCTGGTTTTCGAGCGTGCCCGCCTCATCGTCCAGGTGCAGTCGCGCGAACGAGGCCCCCGGTGCGGCGGCGCTGCTCCGTGCCGACTCGAGGCGTCCACCGGTCACGTGCCAGTGTCGTAGTCGGTCCAGATGCCGGCCGGCCGGGGTGGTGGGGGGCAATGGCAGCTCCTCCGGCGACATGGCGGCGAACCGCTCGCGCGCGCCATCGGGAATCAGATCCAGCGGCGCGTATGGCAGGGTGCCATTGGTGAGGTACACGCCCTCGAAGCTGTGGTTGTTGACGAGGTTGGCGCTGAGCCCGCCGTCGCAGCCGAAGTTGATGTCCTCGATGAAGAGGCCGTACAGCGTGGGACTGATGGGCGTCGTCGCCCCACCAGTGCGCAGGTGCAGGCGACTGGGGGTCTCGGGGCTGGGGTTAGCTAGGCCAGGCGCTTCACGCGAGGTGGTGTCAGTCATTTAGGTCGATCTCCTCTTCGGGTTTGGCGATGCCGTCCGCGGGCTGGACGGTCAGGGAGGGGCACGCTGTTCTCACTGCGACAGCGGTCGCTGCATCAGACGTGCAGCGCGGGGGCATGCTCACCCGACCCGTGAATCCGGAACGCATGCAACCGGGCCGACTTCGGCCGTGTCGCCAGCGGCACTCGCTTTGGCGGTGTTCTCGGAGTCCGTGAGTGCGCCGGACCTGCACTCGTCTCGAAACACATCGATCAAAACTCCATTGTCTGCGCGCCGAGCGGATTCGCGGCCAGAAGCGGAGTGCCGCTGCGGCATACGCATCCGTTGTCACGCAACAATAACGCCGTTCGAGACAATTGTCACGTAGCAACAGACTCCGTCATCGCGCTATCGTCATCGGAGGACAGCCGACGGAGTGGTGAACGTCCGGAGGATCAAGTCCGACGAGATCGCTCGCACTGTCCCGCTCACTGACGTCAAAGGAGATGCTATGAACGAGGAATCCGTAACCCCACCCGCAGCACCAGCATGGCTCAGCGCTGAGGCGCGGTCCGCCTTGGAGACACCGATCATGCGTCAGCCGTACCCGCCGATCGACGACCACGCTGGCTGGCTCGAGCTCATCGCACAGCTCGACGGCATGATCGCTCACCTGGTGGCCGGCGCACCATCAGTCGCTGAATCTCGATTGACCGACGTCGACGGCGTGCCGACCTACGTGGTCATACCTCCGGGAGCACCTGTCGGAAACGGCGCCCCGGTGTACCTGGATATTCACGGCGGAGCCCTCATCATGGGCTCTGGCGATCTGGTGAGAACGATGACGGAGTACACTTCGCCCGGCTACGGCGTCGTTACCTGGGCGCCCGATTACCGCATGCCTCCGCTTCATCCATTCCCCGCGGCTCTCGATGACATCGTCACTGTCTACCGCGCACTGTTGGCCGATGTGCCTGCCGAGCAGATCGTGGTGGGCGGCAATTCGGCCGGCGGGAACCTCGCGTCCGCCCTCCTCCTGCGCGCGAAGGACGAGGGCCTTCCGATGCCAGCAGCCTTGGTACTCTGCTCCCCCGAGGTCGATCTCACGGAATCAGGAGATAGTTTCATCACCCTCGCCGACGTGAGCGTCGGGCTTCAGAGCCTGCGTGAGCCCAACTTGCTCTATGCGGGCGGCCATGATCTTGCCAGTCCGCTCCTCTCTCCGCTCTTCGGCAATCTGTCGGGGTTCCCCCCTACGCTCCTGATCGGCGGAACGAGGGACCTGTTCCTGTCGAACACCGTGAGGATGCACCGGCGCCTCCGCGAAGCGGGAGTCGAAGCCGACCTGCATGTCTTCGACGGACGGCCCCACGCAGGATTCGGAGGCGCGCCGGAAGAACTGCCCGTGGCGCGCGAGATGGCGGCCTTCATTCATCGCCACCTGGGACTCGTTTGATCTCGCATAGGGCTTGGCGAGATGAGGCGCCCGGGTAAGTCCGCCCTGACGGGTCAGATCCGCCACCGAGATCAAGGTCCGGCGTCGTGGTCACAGTTTGGCCGCCAGGGCGGTCACGAAAACGCCCGGCTGAGGTCACTCAAGCGGGCGTTTCAGGACCTGCCACTTTTCGGCTGGCCATCCCTCGTGGTGTTACAACTCCTGAGAGCCGCCACATTGCGGGGGTATTGCTTTGTCCACCCCGAACGCGCTGCTCAGGACCGAACGCTTACTTAGGAATCAGGCCTCAAGCTTTTCAAGCTTCTCCACAATCTTGTTTCGTTCCCGATTCACTTTCCACCAGCTGACGGAATGGCGCACGGTAAGCAAACCGATCTCAGCCAGGTCAGGAAGATCCTCCTCCGCCAACTTCTTGTTCACCAACTCTTTGTCATCGCTGTCAGTGGACTCGATGATGGCATGGGCGCGAGTGACCCGGCCCGATGCGAGCGGGTGGGCTGCCACGGCAGCGTTCGCCGAGGCGAGCTTCGCTTGTAGCTCTTCCAGAGATTCACGATTGAACATAGGTCAGCTTCTTACTTTCCCTTGATGCAGGCGAGAGCGGCTTTCACGCGATCCAACGTCACAGCGACGGTGACGGTCACGGTCCCGTCGAACTGAGCCGTGTCGCTCACGTCGCACCCGATGGAGTTCTCCACCGCGTCCGTCGTCAGCACCTCCTCGGCGGGTAGCGTCGCGGCGAGCTCATCCCGCCGGGCGAGGGCCTCCGACTTCGTCGACGCGAAGCTCGGCGCTCCTTGGAGCGGACTGCACCTTGCGAGTGCGAGGACCACCGCAATGACGCTCGGGCCGACGAGTGCTGTGCGATTCCTCATGGCCACACGCTACTCGTCCCGCTGAGTCGGGCGGATGGGGACCGCTCCCCATCGCTGTCCCGGCCGGTCGCTCGTGCACCGGCGTCCGAACCATCTCCCTCTGCGGGCGCATGATTCGGGCACTGGCCAGATGGTCGAGCCCAGAAAGCCAGGCTGATCGGCCACGGCGCTGCTTAGATGAGCCCATGAGCAACCACCCTCCCACAGCACCTCCGAACGACCTGCCGCCGGAACCCTTCCCGTGGATGAGCACGAATCGACCCTCCGGGCCGTATCGGATGACCCTGAGGACTCCGCTCAGTGAGGCACTGCTGGGGTCGTTCCTGCTGGTGATGGCTCTCTTCTTCTTATTGACCGCGATAGATGGTGACTCCACAGGCGTCGTGGTGGTGGGCCTTGGCAGCTTCGTCATCGCGGGCGGCGCCGGAGTATTCATGCTCATTGTCGCGATAGCGCGCGCACGCTGGTTCCGGGCCTTTGAACGAGCCCACGGCCGTCGACCGTTCTGACCGCCTGTCGCCGAACGGGAGTAGCTGAGTAAAGGATCGCCCGTACGAGATGCCCGTGCGCTGCGAACGCTTGCCGCCTCGCACGCGGAGGCAAACCGCGCGTTGCTCTCTACCAGTACGAGGTCCGCAGGGGGCAGCGGACTCGACGACCCAGGTATTGCAATATGGCGTGCGGCGATCTTGCGCGCGGCCGAGTCCCTCGCCGCGGACAGACCGATGCGGTCGAGTTGCGCGCTGTCCAAACCGGGCACGGCCAGCGGCCTACTTGATCGGCCGCGCGCAGATCGGACCGGACACGGCCACGTCGCCGGGTCTATGCTCCAGACAGGTCATCACCCGACGAGAGCCTGCATCGGATGGCTAGGGTCCGGAGAGACAGCGGGGCTAGAGTCTCCGCGCCTGAACCAAGTGACCCGCCCTTCAATGGCGAGCGGCGGGTTACCTGTGTCCCCGGCCGACGTCGGAGCGACGTGCCCAATCGCGCCGCCCCGAGACCAGAGCAGCGTGTCATACGCAGAACCCGAATCCACGCTGGCCCACCACTGCACCAGTCCCGGCGAGCGTAGGCCTGCTGCACCGGCTGCGCAAGGAGGTGTTACGACTGTCTAGCGATACCGACGAAGGCGACGCCAGGCGAAACCCCGCGCTCGTCTGCGAGCCAAGCCCCTAAACCGGGGCCGACCGGTGTCCCTATCCTTGCTGGGGCAGGCACGCCCGAAGTCTGCGCCGACGCAGCTCCCTCAGCGTCGACGTCGGCGCGGCTGCGAGGAAGTGACCCGATTCGCCTCGCAGCCGTCCCGACGCCGCTATCTGAGACGTCGACGTGTGCATTCGAGCAAACCACGGCTCACTATGTGACATGCTCTCGCGGAAACACACGGAAGTGGGCCCCAGTGAGCAACAGTTAGCCGACAGTTGGTAATTTCAGCTTCCCAAGCTGAACCGTCTCTCGAAGACTTCGACTCAACTTGAGAACCGGCCGACGAGCAATCCGCCGGAGTCCGCCGCTTACGGAGTTCATAGGCAAGACCAGTCAAAGGGTGCGCATTCAGGCGCCCAACGACTGAACGGATCCCTATGGCAATCGACAAGCTCATGCTCACCGCGGAAGAGGCAGCAGAATCACTCGGAGTGGGCCGCTCCACGGTGTATGACCTGATGAGGTTGGGCCAGTTGTCGAGTGTCAAGATCGGGCGAGCCAGGCGCATCCCCGTCTCAGCACTTCATCGTTTCGCTCGTCAGCTCGCTGGCGAGGATGGAGATTGAGCCAGCGCGCCAATGGCGAGGGGTCGATCTACAAGCGCTCGGACGGAAGATGGACTGGAGCCACCTACGTGCTGGCGCCGGACGGATCTCAAAAGCGTCGACAGGTCTACGGGCGCACCAAGGCAGAGGTCGCAGCCAAGGTCCGCGACCTCATCACGCAGACGGACAGCGGAGTGCCGACAGCGGTGTCAGGCTGGACGATGCAGACGTACGCTGCCCACTGGATGCAACACGTCGCTCCGACAGCGCTCCGACCGACGACACGAGCCAACTACGAATGGATACTTGGGAAGCACATTCTGCCCACTCTCGGGACGAAGAAGCTGGAGCAGATCACGCCAGCGCACGTGCGCGAGATGCACACTGCCATCGCCCGCACCGGTGTATCCGCGCACACCGTCCGGCTCGCGCACGCTGTGCTTCGGAGCATCCTCGAGCGAAGCAGCCAGAGAACAACACATATCTCGCAACGTCGCCTCGCTCGTCCGAGCGCCGAAACTCGAGGACACCGAAGTCGAGCCATGGACTGCAGAGGACGCCTCGACCTTCCTCGACTCCAGTCGTGACTCACAGTTCGCCGAGATCTATGCCCTGGCGCTTACCCTCGGCATGCGAAGAGGTGAACTCCTGGGCCTTCGTTGGGTGGACGTCAACGCTGAACGTACAGAGCTCCGCGTTCGCCAGACAGCACATCGTGCCGGCGCCGGGCAGGGCATGAGTATCGGCCCAACCAAGACAAAGCGCTCAAGACGAACACTCCCCCTGCCCGATCTCGCCGCCGATGCACTGAAACGGCGACTGGCGATCCAAGATGGCGACCGCCGGGCCGCAGGACCAGCATGGGACGACACCGGGCTGGTCTTCACGACAAAGATCGGCACACCGATCGAGCCCAGCAACCTGCGCCGAACCTTCGACAAGGACATCGCCGCCGCGAGCATCCGCCGCATCCGTTTTCACGACATGCGCCACACCTGCGCATCCCTGCTCCTCTCGCAGGGCGTGCCGATGCGAGTCGTCATGGAGATCCTTGGACACTCGAACATGGCGATCACCTCCGACATCTACTCGCACGTCGCACCAGCGACGCTGAAGAGCGCCTCCACAGCGATGAACGCTGCGCTCAACGACCGGGGTCCAAGCCTCGACTGACCGCTGTCGTGCGCCGCGGTTCGTCGGCGTCCGCGGGCGTTGCTGTCAGCCGTTGCTGTCAGCGTTGCTGTCAATCGGGCCGAAAACCACACCTGACGACCAAAGTCAGGAGACGTGTGCGGCCGGGTCGGGGCAAAAAAATAGCCGCTGACCTGGGGTTTCCAGGGCAACGGCCGGGTGATGCTGGTGGAGCCGCCCAAGGGAATCGAACCCTTGACCTTCTCATTACGAGTGAGATGCTCTGCCGACTGAGCTAGGGCGGCGCGTGCGCTGGTCGCCCGGCGCACGAGTATCCATGTTAGCGCAGCTTTTGGACCGTCGTGTACAGCTCGGCGAAAGAACGACGGATCCGCTCGGCGAGGGACCCGGGGGTCGGCGCATCGGCCCAGCAGCGCCAGGCATGACGCAGGCCGGCGAAGCCCACCATCGTCACCATCCAGCAGCGGTCGAACAGTGCCTCGGCGTCCTCCGCGAGCGTCGGGTCGTCGTTCAGCACCCGACGCTCGACGACCTTGTAGAGGCCCTCCTCGAAGCCGCGCATGCTCGCGATCCGCGCACCCAGCAGGTGCGGGTGGTCGCGCAGCACGTCCTTGCGGAGATGGTGGATCTCGACGTCCTCGTCGGCGTCACCGACGGTCCGGGCCAGGAGCTCCCCCAGATCGGTGAGCACGTCGGTGGCGGGCCCGGCGGTGAGGAAGGCGTGCAGGGCGTCGCCGTCGGGGATCAGCGGGATGTCGCCGATCAGCGCCTCCTCCTTCGTCCCGAAGTAGTTGAAGAAGGTCCGCGGCGAGACCTCCGCCCGACGGCTCACCTCCTCGACCGTCACGTTCTCGAGCCCCTGCTCACTCGCGAGCGTCAGCACCGCGTGCTGGATCGCCCGACGCGTCGCGAGCCGCTTCCGCTCGCGGAGCCCGAGTTCAGCCGGCGCCGTCATGGTCATCAGGATCCCGCCGTCAACTGCACATCGGGTCCTTCGACGGCACCGTGCCGTCGATGAGGTACTGGTCGACCGCCTGGTTCACGCAGTCGCTGCCCTTGTTGTAGCCGGTGTGACCCTCACCCTTGTAGGTGATCAGCTGACCCTTGTCGAGCTGCTCCGCGAGGTTCTGCGCCCAGACGTACGGCGTGGCCGGGTCGTTCGTCGTCCCGACGACGAGGATCGGCGCAGCACCCTTCGCGTGGATCTCCCCACGCTCGGTCCGCGTCTGGTACGGCCAGTTGGCGCAGAACGTGTCGCCGTAGGCCATGTACTCGCCGATCACGGGAGCCGCCTCCTCCAGCTGCTTCGCCTCGTCGGCCATCTTCGTCTTGTCGTCGTCGTAGCTGTAGTCGAGGCAGTTGATCGCGTTGAAGGCCTCGGTCTGGTTGTCGGCGTACTTGCCGGACTCGTTGCGACCGTTGTAGCCGTCGGCGAACTGGAACGCGATGTCGGTCCCGCCCTGCATGACCTCGTCGAACATCTGGCTGAGGTACGGCCAGGCATCGGCCTGGTACAGCGGGTAGATGATCGCCGTGAGCAGGGTGTTGCCGCCCAGCTCTCGTCCGTCGTCGCCGGGGATCGGGTTCGCGTCGACCTCGTCGAGGAGCGTCTTGATCTCGGTCATCGCGCTGTCGACCGAGCCACTGAACGGGCAGTCCTTGCCCGTCATGCAGTCCTCGAGGTAGGCACGCAGAGCACTCTCGAAGCCCTTGGCCTGCTCCTTGACGACCTCGAAGTTCGACGTCGACGGGTCGATCGCACCGTCGAGCACGAGGCGCCCGACGTTCTTCGGGAAGAGCTCCGCGTAGGTCGCGCCGAGGAACGTGCCGTACGAGTAGCCGAGGTAGTAGAGCTGCTTGTCGCCGACGGCAGCGCGCAGCATGTCGAGGTCCTTCGCAGCGCTCTGCGTGTCGACGAACTCGAGCATCTTGCCCGTCTCCTCCGCACACGCGTCGCCGAAGTCCTTGGCGGCCTTCTCGTTCGCGGCGATCCACTCGTCGGAGCCGCGCTTGCCCGGCGTCACGTCGTACAGGTACGCGTCCATCTCCGAGTCGGTCAGGCAGGTCACCGGCGTCGACTTGCCGACACCGCGGGGATCGAAGCCGACGACGTCGAAGTTCTCCTGGAGGTCCTTGTCGACCGCGAAATCGAGGCTGTCGGCGACGAGGCTGTAGCCGGAACCACCCGGACCGCCGGGGTTCATGAAGAGCGAGCCGATCGGCTTGCCGTTCGTCGCCTGGTGACGCACGAGCGCCAGGGAGAGTTCGCCGTCCGAGGGGTTGTCCCAGTCGATGGGCGCCTTCGCCGTGGCGCACTCGAAGCCGTCGGCACAGCCGCTGGTCTTCCAGTCGAGCTTCTGCTCGTAGAAGGGCTTCAGCTCGGCGTCGACGTCGCTCGTCGCCGGCGAGGAGGACGACGTCGTCGGCTCGGCGGCCTTCGGCGGCAGGAAGGCCGTCACGCACCCGCTCAGGGTGAGCGCCGCGACCGCGAGACCGGCCACCAGGGCGACCCGCGCCGTACGGCGCGCACCGGGACCCCTGCGACGGGGTGCACCGGTCGATCCCGTCGAGTCCGACGGCTGCTGCCTGGGCGAAGTCACAGAGGCTCCCTACCGGACCGCCGACACGAGCATGGCCTCCAAGGCCAGCGCCGGGGCGACGTTCCCTTCGATTCGTGTGCGGGCGACGGAGATCGCCTCCAAGGTTTCGATCGTAACCGCAGGCGTCGTCCGGCGAGCGGCTTCCTCGAGTTCCGGACGCAATTCACGGTTGATGATCGTGGCGTCGTGCCCCAGCTGCAGGAGCACGATGTCGCGGTACAGCGAGAGCAGGTCGACCATGATCCGGTCGAGCCCGTCGCGCAGGCTGCGGGTGGCGCGCCGCTTCTGGTCCTCCTCCATCGCCCGGACCTGCGAGCGGAGGGCCGGCGGGACCGACTGACCGGGCTCGACGCCGAGTGAGCGCAGGGTGCTCTCCCGCTCGGCCTCGTCGCGGAGCGAGGTGTACGCCTTCGCGTCGTCGCCCGCCAGCTCCAGGAGGCGGCCAGCGGTGACGACAGCCTGCCCCGCGCTCCTGATGTCGAGCACGGCACGGAGCGTGGACTCACGGCGCTGCCGAGCGCCGGGGTCGGTCGCGAGACGGTGAGCCATGCCGACGTGGCTCTGCGCCTCGCGAGCGGCGCGTTCGGCGAGTTCAGGTGCCACACCGTCGCGCCGTTCCAGCAGCTCGGCGACGTCGTCGATGGTGGGGACGCCGAGGCGGACCGAGCGGACGCGCGACCGGATGGTGGGCAACAGGTCGGCCTCGCTCGGCGCGCACAGCACCCAGATCGTGCTGCTCGGCGGTTCCTCGAGCGACTTCAGCAGCAGGTTGGACGTGCGCTCGGTCATGCGGTCGGCGTCCTCGACGACCATGACGCGGAAGCGACCGACGGACGGCGCGCGGTAGGCGTTCCGGACGAGGTCGCGGACCTCGTCGATCGTGATGATGACGCGATCGGTGCTCAGCGCGGAGAGGTCGGGGTGGGTGCGCGCCTCCACCTGACGACGGGTGACGTCGTCGCCCCCGGGCTCGCGGCTGAGGAGCGCGGCGGCGAACGCGTAGGCGAGGGTCGACCGGCCGGAACCGGGCGGCCCGGTGATGAGCCAGGCGTGGGTGAGGCCCTTGGGCGTGACCGGGTCCGACGCCGACTGGAGGAGCTCGATCGCGTCGCGTTGACCCGTCAAGTCGGTCCAGGAAGCCATGCCTCTACGATACCGGGCGGTACCGACCTGAGCCGGCGGGGTGCCCTTCGACAGGCTCAGGGACCGGGAGGATGTGGGCTCAGGGGCCGGAACGGTGTGGGCTCAGGGACCGGAAGGGTGTGCCCTTCGACAGGCTCAGGGACCGGAAGGGTGTGCGCTCAGGGAGCGGGAGGGTGTGCGCTCAGAGGAGCGGCGCGATGCGGGCCTGGATGTCGGCGGCCAGTCGCTCGGGCGGGAGCGCGGCGTCGACGACGAGGAACCGCTCGGGCTCCGCGGCCGCGAGGGCGAGGAACGACTCCCGCACCCGGGTGTGGAAGTCCTGCGCCTCGGCCTCGAGCCGGTCGAACCGCTTGTTGGCGTTGTCGAGACGACCACGGGCGACCGCGACGTCCAGGTCGAGGAGGACGGTGACGTCGGGCAGGAGGTCCTCGGCGGCCCAGAGCGAGATGCTGCGGATCTGCTCGGCGTCGAGCACGCGTCCGCTGCCCTGATAGGCGACCGACGAGTCGAGGTACCGGTCCTGCAGGACGACCTCGCCCCTCGCGAGGGCCGGGCGCACCACGGTGGCGATGTGGTGTGCGCGGTCCGCCGCGTAGAGCAGGGCCTCGGCACGCGGGCTGATGTCGCCTCGGTGATGCAAGCACGATCTCGCGGATCTCGACACCGAGCTCACTGCCGCCCGGCTCGCGGGTCCGGACGACCGTCCGCCCCTGCTGCTCGAACCAGTCGCTCAGGAGTCGCGCCTGCGTCGACTTCCCGACACCGTCGCCGCCCTCGAGGGTGATGAACAGGCCCCGAGGGCGTCCTCCCTCGCTCACGTGACGGCGTCGGCCTTCGCCGCAGCCGCCTTGTTCGCGGCGCGGGTCGCGGCAGCCTTCTTCGCCGCTTCCGAACGGGCGGTCGACGTGGCCGTCGCGGACTTCGTGGCCGCCGTCTTGGCGGTCCCCGTCTTCGCGGCGGCGGTCTTCTTGGCCGGAGCCTTCTTCGCGGGTGCCTTCTTCGCGGGAGCCTTGCGACCGGCCTTCGGCTTCGCCGGGCCCTTCGCACGCTTGTCCGCCAGGAGCTGGACCGCTCGCTCGAAGTCGACGTCCTCGACCTCCTCGCCACGAGGGATCGTCGCGTTGGTCACGCCGTCCGTCACGTAGGCGCCGAAGCGGCCGTCCTTGATCTTGATCGGCTTCCCGCTCTCGGGGTCGGCCTCGAACTCCTTGAGGGCGCTCGACGCCTTCCGGGCTCCGTACTTGGGCTGTGCGAACAGCTCGACGGCACCGGCGAGGTCGACCGCGAAGATGTCGTCCTCGGAGGTGAGCGACCGGGTGTCGGTGCCCTTCTTCAGGTACGGACCGTAGCGACCGTTCTGCGCGAGGATCTCCTCGCCCGACTCAGGATCGGCACCGACGACGCGCGGCAGGTCGAGGAGCTTGAGCGCGGTCTCGAGGTCGATGGTCGCGAGGTCCATCGACTTGAAGAGCGACGCGGTGCGGGGCTTCTCGGCCGCCGCCTTCTTCTTGGCGGGGGCCTTCTTCTTGGCACCCGCAGCAGGCTCGGTCACCTCGCCGGTCGCCGTGTCGACGGAGAGCTCCGCCTCGGGCTCCGGGTCGACCTCGGTGATGTACGGGCCGAAGCGTCCGTCCTTCGCGACGATCTCCTTGCCGGTCGTCGGGTTCACGCCGATGACGCGATCGCCGACGACGGGTGCGTCGATGAGCTCGTGCGCCTTCGCGGGCGTCAGCTCGTCGGGCGCGAGGTCCTCGGGCAGGTTGACCCGACGCGGCGTCGGGGCTTCCTCTCCCTCGGCCGGCGGCGGACCGTCGGGCGTGACCTCGAGGTACGGGCCGTACTTGCCGATGCGGAGCGTGACCCCGTCGTCGATGACGATCGAGTTGATGCGGCGGGCGTCGATGTCGCCGAGGTTGTCGATGACCTGACGCAGGCCGCGACCCGAATCGTCGCCGAAGTAGAAGCCCTTGAGCCAGTCGACGCGGTCGACCGAGCCGCCGGCGATCCGGTCGAGGTCGTTCTCCATCTCCGCGGTGAAGTCGTACTCGACGAGCTCCTCGAAGTACTCCTCCAGGAGACGGACGACGCTGAACGCCACCCAGCTGGGGATGAGCGCCTGGCCGCGCTGCGTCACGTAGCCGCGATCGATGATCGTGGAGATGATCGATGCGAACGTGGACGGTCGGCCGATGCCGAGCTCCTCGAGCCGCTTCACCAGGCTGGCTTCGGTGTAGCGCGGGGGCGGCGAGGTCTCGTGCCCCTTCGCCTCCGGGTCCTCGATGCCGAGCTGCTGGCCTTCGGTGAGGGGCGGCAGCTTCGCCTCGGACGCGTCGTCCTGGGAGTTGCGGTCCTCGTCCTGGCCCTCTTCGTAGGCGGCGAGGAAGCCGCGGAAGGTGATGACGGTGCCGGACGCGGTGAACTCGGCGCGGCCGACGTCGGTCTTCGACTCGAGCGTGATCGTCGCCGTGGAGCCCTTCGCGTCGGCCATCTGGCTTGCGACGGTGCGCTTCCAGATCAGGTCGTACAGCTTGAAGTCGTTGCCGCGGAGCGTCGAGGAGAGCGAGGACGGCGTGCGGAAGGTGTCGCCCGAGGGACGGATCGCCTCGTGCGCCTCCTGCGCGTTCTTGCTCTTGCCGCTGTAGAGGCGCGGCTTGTCGGGCACCGTCTCGGCACCGTAGAGGGCAGCAGCCTGCTTCCGGGCCGCGTCGATCGCCTGCTTGCTCAGCGACGGCGAGTCGGTACGCATGTACGTGATGTAGCCGTTCTCGTACAGCGACTGCGCGACACTCATCGTCTGGCGAGCGGAGAACCGGAGCTTGCGCCCGGCCTCCTGCTGGAGCGTGGAGGTCGTGAAGGGAGCCGCCGGCCGGCGGGAGTACGGCTTGGACTCGACGGAGAGGACGGTCGCCTTCGACTGCTCGAGTGCTGCGGCGAGCGCCGTGGCCCGCTGTTCGTCGAGCGGGACGGCACTGCCCTTGAGCTGTCCGAGGTCGTCGAAGTCGCGGCCGGTGGCGACGCGGTCGCCGTCGAGCCGGACGAGACGTGCGGTGAAGGGCGCTCCGGTGGCGTCGGCTTCGGGGAGGAAGCGGGCGATGACGTCCCAGTAGGAGGCGGCGCGGAAGGCGAGGCGCTCGCGCTCCCGGTCGACGACGAGTCGGGTGGCGGCGGACTGCACGCGTCCGGCGCTCAGCCCGGGGCCGACCTTGCGCCAGAGCACGGGCGAGATCTCGTACCCGTAGAGGCGGTCGAGGATGCGGCGGGTCTCCTGGGCGTCGACGAGGTCGGTGTCGAGGGGCCGCGTCTTGTCCTTCGCGGCGAGGATGGCGTCCTTGGTGATCTCGTGGAAGACCATGCGGCTGACGGGGACCTTGGGCTGCAGGACCTGCAGGAGGTGCCACGCGATGGCCTCGCCTTCGCGGTCCTCATCAGTCGCGAGGAGGAGTTCGTCGGCGTTCTTGAGTGCGCGCTTGAGGTCCGCGACGGTCTTCTTCTTCGCGTCGGAGACGACGTAGTACGGCTCGAAGCCGTTGTCGACGTCGACCGAGAACTTGCCGAGCGAGCCCTTCTTGAGCTCGGCGGGAAGGTTCTTCGGCTCGATGAGGTCGCGGATGTGACCGACCGAGGACAGCACCTCGTAGTCGTCACCGAGATATCCGGCGATCGACTTCATCTTGGTCGGTGACTCTACGATCACGAGTTTCTTGCCTGCCACGAGGCTCCTTCCATCAGGCACACCATACACACGTGCACAGCAGGCTTGTCCAATCGTGGGGCGGCCACGCGCGTGTCCATCCCCTTGCGTTCTGCGGCGTTCGGAGCAGAATGTCTGCCATGAGTACCCAGACGAACTACACCGTGAAGTTGACCGACGGTCCACTGGAGGGCAAGACGATCAGCGCCCGACTCAGCGACCACGGATCACCGACGCCCACCGTCGACGTGCCGAGCGGCACCGCCGGCAAGGTCTACCGGTACGCCCGGACGACCGGCGAGGAGTACGACGACTCCGGTGCCCCGAGCGCCGTCGACTACCGCTTCCTGGAGGCGGTCTTCACGACCGACTCCGGTCAGGGCTGACCGATCGCACCGCTACCTCTTAATAGGTGGCGGTCGCGGGCACCCCGACGACGGCGCCGGACGCCTCCGGAGGAGGTCCGGCTCTCGCGGCGACCGTGATGGCGCCGAAGGCCGTGTCGACAGTGGCGTCGACGAGGACGGTGACGCCCTCCACACTGCAGGTGCCGAGCGACGCCGCATTGCGCGCCGCGACCATGCGAGCAGTTTCGCAGGGGAAGCCTGGGAGACGACCGGACGCGGTGTCGGCTGCCGCCAACGCGGCTGCGTCGGCCGCGTTGGCCGCTCGCTGATGAGCGGCGAACAGCGTCACGACGGGCAGCGTCGCCAGGAGGACGGCGACCAGCGCCCCGAGGATGCCTGCCGCCAGAACCGACCCGGCTCCGGTCTCGTCGCGCAGGATCTCGCGCCGCGCGGAGGACCAGGCGGCGCCACCTCACGCTCATCGGCCGCCGCCCATGGCGCACGAGGATGCCGACACCGGGACGACGCCGGCCAGGCCGGATCCGCCGACGGCGTCGACGCGCACGCAGACGAGGTCGCCCTCCACGCCACTCGTCATGGTGGCCCCCGGCAGGACGCGCGCGACCCGACCCGCCGCGGTCCCGGCGTCGTCGCCTCGCCCCAGGCTCCGTGCTGCGTCCGCCGCGGCGTCGGTCGCACGGAGCTGGGTCAGCCCGACCTGCACCGCGGAGAGCCCCATCGCCAGCACGAGGACGACGGCCGGGACGACGACCGCGAACTCCGCCGTCACCGCGCCGTCCTCCGAACGGCACGTCGGTACCTTCAGCCGCACGGCTCAACCGTTCGCCGTCAGGGCTCGTCGGATGAGGTCGGTGAGGATGCCCCGCACCTCGTCTCCGCGAAGGATGGCGACGAGGAGTCCGGCGAACCCGACGGCCGCCATCGTGGCCACCGCGTACTCCGCCGTGGCGGACCCCCGTTCGTCCTGCAGGACGCGCCGCACCTCGCGCGTGACACGCTGCTCGACTCGACGACCGATCGTGATCATGATGTTCCTTCCCCGCACCGGAGTGCTGCGCTCGTGGCACGAACACCTCCATGTTCGGCGACCGCGTCCAACGACGCGCGGGCGGATCCGACGTCGGCGACGGGCCGGGTCGACAGGCCGGTTGTGGAGCGAACTCGCCTTGCACCGAACCGCTATTCATGCTTGAGTAATAGTCATGGATGAACAGCTGGCGGCGCGCGACTCGCAACTCCTCCGAGGCGTGTTGCCGATGCTCATCCTGTCCACCGTGCACCGCGGCGAGACCTACGGATACGAGCTCGTCGAGCGGCTCCGAGCCCTCGGCCTGGCCGATCTGGCGACCGGGGTCGTCTACCCGGTCCTCAGCCGGTTCGAACGCGACGGACTGGTGACCGCGCGTCGGGTCGCCTCCTCGGGCGGCCCAGCACGGAAGTACTACGCGATCACCGAACGAGGAGACGCGGCGAGGCTCGACGCCATCGCCCGCTGGAGGGCGATGACCGACATCGCCGAACGAGGAATCGACCCTGAAGGAGCATCAGCATGATCGACCAGAAGCACCCCACCCCGGACGACCTGCTCGCCGAGCGCGCTGCACGCGGACTGAGCGTCGCGGACCGCTGGCGACGCGACTCGTACCTGCAGCGCCTCGACTGGCACCTCGAGGCCGTGGTCACGGGGCGGGAACGCCGTTCGATCATCCGTTCACTCCGGGACGAGCTCTCGGTCGATCAGCGACCGATGACGATCGCCGTGGCCGACCTCGGCTCACCACGCGCTCTGGCCGCCCGCTACGCCGACGACCCGGCCCGCTTGCGACCGACCTGGTCGATCGGGGTCATCTGGGGCGGTGTCGCGATCCTCGCCTACTGGTTCTCGTTCGCCCTGTTCACCCTCGGGATGCTCGCGGTGGTCGAGCAGTCGACACTCGATGAAGCGCACGCACGGTTCTTCTTCGTCGACGTGCTCGCCTTCGCCAACGAAGACGGCATCGGCGTCGGCTGGTCCGGCGACGTCGCGTGGATCCTCGTGCCGATCGTGATCATCGCCGTCGCCGTGCTCGTCGGTGCACGCTGCTGGCGCGCACTGCCACGCTCCCGCGACTGAAGCAGTCAACGCCACTGCAGCAAGGCGGGTCGGCGGCGAACAGTTCGTCAGAAGCCGAGCGTCGTCGACGTGACGACGCTGAGGAGGAGCGGAGCCACACCGACGAGGAGGAAGGCCGGCAGGATGCAGACCCCGAGCGGGATCATGAGGCGGGTCGCGAGGATCGCGGCTGCCCGCTCACCGTCGGACCGCGCCTGATCACGCTGCTGCTCCGCCTCGCTGCGCAGCAGCTCACCGGCGGGGATGCCCGCCCTGGCCGACAGGGCGAGGACGCTCGTGATCGTGGCACCGTCGTAGGGGACGGCGAACCGCTCGCACGCCTCCTCGACGATCGACCGGGCCGCCGGCGCCGCTCCCCCACCCGCCATCGCCACCGCGACGAGGTCGAGCGACAACCCCGGTGCGGGGTCGCGCCTGGCCGCCCGTGCACTGAGCGCCGAACTCCAGCGCGCACCGACGACGAGGAACGCCACGCCGGCCGCGAGACAGCAGAGCCCAGGAGGCGTCGCGAAGAGCGTCCGCAGCGTGTCGAAGCCGAGGGCCATCCCGAGGAGGACGGCGACGAGCGGCAACCAGAGCACCAGCCTCGCCGTCGCGGACGGTCCGGCGAGCGCCGTGCCGACGTCGCGACCGATGCGGTCCAACTCGCGCAGCGACCCGGCGAGGTCGCGCAGACAGACGCCGAGTGGCGCGCCGCTGATCGCAGCGACCTGCCAAGCGGCGGCCAGGCCCGCCCAGGCTGTGCGCGCGCCAGCACCCGTCTCCTGATCAGCGATGGCGGCGATCGCCGCCGGCAGGTCGCCGCCGTGCGCTGCAGCATCGGCCACCGCTGACAGCACCGCCGCGTCGGCCCGATGATCGCTCGTCGGGCCGGCTTCGTCGTCCGGTTCATCCGTCGCGAGGCCGACGGACACCGCTGGCTGATCGCGTCCGCGCATCGGCGTCCGCTTCCAGGGCGAGATGCCTCCAGGCACTGCCGGGTGCGACGCCGGCACCCAGCAGCACGGCCAGACGACGGGTGGTGCGCGCCACGCGTGCCGGGCCGTCGTCATCGGGTGGGGCCGCGCCGGGAAGCGCCGCGAGCACCCGCCGCAGGACCCGTAGCCGGGTCACGGCAACTCCTCGACGGAGAGGCGATCGTGTTCGTCGATCAGGAGGCGGCCGACCGCGACCACCTGCCGGCCGACCGGGAGCCGTGCCAGGTGCACGATGAGTCCGATCGCGCTCGTCGCCTGACGGGCGACGGCCTCCTGACTCATGCCGGCGAGCGCACCGAGCGCCTCCAAACGGGCGGGCACGTCGGTCACGGAGTTCGCGTGGAGGGTGCCGGCACCACCGTCGTGCCCGGTGTTGAGCGCCGACAGCAGCTCGCGCACCTCGGGCCCCCGGCACTCGCCGAGGACGAGCCGGTCGGGACGCATGCGGAGGGCCTCGCGCAGGAGGCGTTCGAGGTCGATGCCGCCGGCCCCCTCCAGGTTGGCCTGGCGCGACTGGAGGGCGACGACATGCGGGTGGAGGATCCGCAGCTCCGCGACGTCCTCGATCACGACGAGCCGCTCGGCGGGCGAGGCGAGGCCCAGCAGGGCGCCGAGCAGCGTCGTCTTCCCGGAGCCACCCGCACCGGTGATGAGGATGTTCGTCCGGGCGGCGACGGCGTCGCGCAGCAGCTCGGCGACCGCCGCCGGGAACATCCCGGCGGCCTGCAGCGCATCGAACCCCAGCGCCTCGTCCCGCGGCACCCGGATGGACAGCAACGTCCCCCGGGTCGACACCGGCGGGAGGACCACGTGCACCCGCACCCCGTCCTGCAGACGCACGTCGACGCACGGGGTCGCCTCGTCGACATGCCGCCCGCCTCTCGCCACCAGGCGCACCGCGAGCGCTCGGATGGTCGCCTCATCGGAGCGCCACCCCGCCTCGCGGACGAGCCCGGCACCGTGGTCGAGCCAGAGGCCGGACGAACCGTTGACGAAGAGGTCGGTGACCCCCGGATCGGCGAGGTAGGGAGCAAGAGCCCCGAAGTCGGCGAGCGCCGTGACCCCGCGCGACTCGGCTGCACCAGCGGGTTCGGCGTCGACCGTCGCTTCCGGAGAATCAGGAGAGGCGGCATCGGGTGGGACGGAGACGACGAAGCGATCGGACATGCGGCGAGCGTAGAAGCCCTGGCTCGAACCCCGAGGCGCGGAGGCGCGGACCTCGCAAGCTCACGCGACCGGCCTCGCTTGTGGAGCGTCGTCGGCGAACCTCCGTGCGCCTCAGCGACCGATCGTCGAGGCGCGGATGACGAGGTCCGCAGCGATCACCGGGGCGGGTGCCACCGTCCGGCCCTCGATCCGGGCGAGGAGTTGCTCGGCGCCCGCGCGACCGAGCGCCTCACCGGGCAACCGCACGCTCGTCAACGGCGGGTCGCTCACCACCGACGACGCCAGGTCGTCGAACCCGACCACCGCGAGCTCCCCCGGCACCGGCATGCCCATCGCCCGCGCCGACTGCAGCACCCCGTACGCATGCGTGTCGGTCGCGCAGACCAGCGCGGTCACCCCGGCGTCGCGCCACCGCGGCCAGCTGTCGACGAACGCCGCGGCCGCCGCTTCGAGGTCGATGATGCTCTCCGCGCGATCGTCCGCGTGCACCCGCATCCCGCGCACGGCGGCCTCGCGCTCGAGCAGCAGTCGACGCAGGAGGAACGTGTCCGTCGCCGTGCGCCCACCGAGGTACCCGAGCTGCCGGTGACCCAGGACGTGGAGGTGGTCGAGGAGTGCTCGGACACCGCCGAGGAGGTCGAAGTCGACGGAGACGGCGCGTCGGTCGGTGACGACGGCACCGGACGCTGCCTCCGCCGTCGTCGTCGGGAGGCGGGGTGCGTCGAGCAACACGAGCGCGGTGTCGAGCCGGAGCTCGTCCAGGAAGGCCTCGCTCGGCGCGTCGACCACGACCCCGGCCGGTCGGAGGGCCGCGAGTCGGCCGAGCGCCGCCGCCGTCGGCACGTCGCCCTCCCCGGTCACCGACACGAGCAACTGGTACGCGTCGCCGAGGCCGGCCCGGAGCCCGCGGATCACCGCACCGAAATAGGGGTTCGACGCATCCGGCGTCACGAAGACGACCAGGTTGCTGGACCCGCTCGCGAGCGCCCGCGCGGCGTGGTCGGCGACGTAGCCGAGCTCCGCGATCGCCTGGCGCACCCGTTCGGCGTTCTGTGCCGAGACGTGCCCGGCATCCTTGCCGTTGGCGACGAGCGACACGGTCGCGACCGACGTCCCGGCCCGCTCCGCCACCATCGCCGCCGTGACGCGACGGGCGGCGCGTGGCTGGGGATCGTTCGGTTCGAGGGGCACCCGTCGATCGTATCGGGGCCGCGGAACCCTGGGCCGAACGACCCGGTTTGGCGAACCTAAAGCGCTTGACGTAGGCTGCTCCCGGCGGACCTGAAGCGCTTTACGTGCCGTGTCGCCCGCTTCCCCCAGCACCCCAACGATGTGGAGAACCATGCCCCGCAAGATCATCCTCGACTGCGACCCAGGCCACGACGACGCGATCGCGATCCTCCTGGCACACGGCAACCCCGAGATCGAGCTGCTCGCCGTCACGACCGTCGTCGGCAACCAGACGCTCCCGAAGGTCACCCGGAACGCCCTCGCCGTCGCCCGCATCGCCGGGATCACCGACGTGCCGTTCGCCGCCGGTGCCGACCGCCCGCTCGTGCGCCCGCTCGAGAACGCGCCGGACATCCACGGCGAATCGGGCATGGACGGCCCCGTCCTCCCCGAACCGGCGATCGCCCTCGACGACCGGCACGCCATCGACCTCATCATCGACCTCGTCATGTCGCACGAGCCGGGCGAGATCACCCTCGTCCCGACCGGCGGCCTGACGAACATCGCCCTCGCAGCCCGCAAGGAGCCGCGCATCGTGGAGCGCGTCAAGGAGGTCGTCCTCATGGGCGGCGGCTACCACGTCGGCAACTGGTCGGCGGTGGCCGAGTTCAACATCAAGATCGACCCCGAGGCCGCGCACATCGTCTTCAACGAGAGCTGGCCCGTCGTCATGGTCGGCCTCGACCTCACGCACCAGGCCCTCGCCACCCCGGAGGTCGTCGAGCGGATCGCCGCGATCGGCACCGGCCCGGCGCGCTTCGTCGAGGAGCTGCTCGAGTTCTTCGGCACCACCTACAAGGACGCGCAGGGCTTCGACAGCCCGCCCGTGCACGACCCGTGCGCGGTCGCCTACGTGATCGACCCGACGATCGTGCGGACCGTCAAGGTGCCGATCGACATCGAACTCACGGGCACGCTCACCCTCGGCATGACGGTCGCCGACTTCCGCAGCCCGGCTCCGGACGACTGCAGCACCTGGGCCGCGACCGAGCTCGACCACGCACGCTTCTGGGGCCTCGTCACCGACGCCCTCGAGAACATCGGGGAGATCGAGCTGTGAGCGACCTCCTGAACTCCACGAAGCCCGCCGTCCGCATCGGCGCCCTCATGACGGCGTTGCTCGCCGCCTGCGTCGCGTTCCAGTTGAACGCCAGCATGCTGAGCCCCGCGCTCGTCAGCATGGCGCGCGAACTGCAGACCGACGACGCCACCATCGGCCTCTCGCAGACGATGTTCTTCACCACCGCCGCACTGTTCTCCGTCTTCCTCCCCCGCCTCAGCGACATCATCGGCCGGAAGCGTGTCCTGACCGGGCATGCTCGTCATCATGCTCGTCGGCACCGTCGTCGCAGCCCTCGCCGTGAACGTCGAGATGCTGTTCGTCGGCCGCATCATCCAGGGCGTGTCCGGGCCGGTCGTGCCCATCACCCTGCTCATGCTGCGCGCCGAGGTCACCGACCCGAAGCGGTACGGCGCCATGATGGGCCTCATCACCGCGGTCAACGGCGGCATCGCCGGGATCGACGCCCTCGCCGGCGGCTGGCTCGTCACGAACCACGGCTTCCGGTCCGTCTTCTGGACCATGGCCGTCGTCGCAGCCGTCGCGATCGTCTTCGTCGTCCTGTGGGCCGCGAACTCGCAGCCCTCGAAGGGCACGAGGATGGACTGGTGGGGCGTGCTCCCGCTCGTCGTGTCGATCGCCGCCCTGCTCACCGCGTTCAACGAGGCCGGCAAGCTCGCGGCGGCGAACTGGTTGCTCGTCGGCGGGTTCATCGTCCTCGCCCTCGTCGCGTTCGCGATCTTCTGGACCGTCGAGAACCGCGTCGCCGAACCGCTGGTGGCCACGAAGTACCTCCGCCAGCGCAGCACCTGGGCGCTCCTGCTCACGACGCTGCTCACGATGACCGGTGTCTTCGCCGTCGCCAACGGCCTCGTCACCTCGATCGCCCAGAACGCCGACGCGGGCTTCAGCATGGAGGCCGACCTCGCCTCCCTCGCGTTCCTGACGCCGTACGCCCTCGTCGGCTGGCTCGTCGGCCCGTTCGCCGGTCGTCTCGCGCCCACGCTCGGCTACCTGAACGTGCTCCGCATCGGCCTCATCGGCAGCATCGTCTCGATCGTCATCATGGCGCTCGTCGGTGTGCACTCGCTCCCCGTGCTCATCGCGACGACCGTCCTCATCGGTGCGACCTACGCGGGCATCGGCAACATCATGCTCAACGGGCTGGGCATCGTCCTGTCGCCGAAGGAGAACCCGGGCTTCCTGCCCGGACTGAACGCGGGCGCCTTCAACCTGGGCGCCGGCCTCAGCTTCGTCGTCCTCCCCGCCGTCCAGATCGCCGTCGCACCCGCCGGAGGGACGTCGACGGCCGGGTACACGAGTGCCATGCTGGTCGGCGCGGGCATCACCGCGGTCGCCCTGCTGGTGTCGTTCCTCATCCCGAAGCCCGCGGGCGCCGAGGTCCGTCCGGCCGAGACCGCCTCGGCAGCCTAGGAAGGTCACCATGCAGAGTCCACGCATCGTCGTCGTCGGGTCCTTGAACGCGGACCTCGTCGTCCGCACGGCCCGCTTCCCGCAGCCCGGGGAGACGCTCACGGGATCCGAACTCGCCGTCATCCCCGGCGGCAAGGGCGCCAACCAGGCGGTCGCCGCGGGCAGACTCGGCGGCGACGTCACCATGGTCGGCGCGGTCGGCGACGACGCGCACGGGTCCCTCCTGCTCGAGTCGCTCTCGAGCTCCGGGGTCGACGTCACCCGGATCGCCCGACGTGACGACGTCGCGACGGGCACCGCGGTCATCACCGTCGACGACGCCGGGGAGAACACGATCATCGTGTCGCCCGGGGCGAACGGCACCCTCACGCCGGATCGGATCGGCGAGGCGTGGACGGCGCTCGACGGTGCCGGTGTCGTCTGCCTGTGCCTCGAGGTGCCGATCGACACCGTGCTCGAGACGGCCCGGCGGGGCGCCGCGGCCGGCGCGCTCGTGCTCCTCAACCTCTCCCCCTACGGTCCGGTGCCGGAGGAGCTCCTCCAGGCGACCGGCGTCCTCCTCGTGAACGAGCACGAGGCGGCCGACCTCGCAGGGGTCGACCCGGAGGAGGCCGGGTGGGAGGCGACCGCCACGGCACTGCGCAGCCACGGCATCCGACGAGCCGTCGTCACGACCGGGGCCGCAGGCAGTGTCGTGATCGACGGCGAGGCCGACCCGACGTCGGTTCCGTCGCCGACGGTGGACGCCGTCGACACCACCGGCTGCGGCGACGCGTTCATGGGCGCCCTCGCGCTGCGACTCGCTGCCGGAGACGAGCTCGTCGACGCGGCTCGATTCGCCTCGACCGTCGGCAGCTACGCGGCGACCGGGGCCGGCGCCCAGGCGTCGTACCCCGATCAGGAGCAGCTCGCGGCGTTCCTCGAGCAGCGATGAGCCACGGGGTCCCTCGTGAACCGACGCGGGACCCCGTGGCGCCTCACCCGGCCGCGATCACCCAGAGGTAGAGCACCGCAGCAGCGGCGATCGCCCAGCTCGTGAAGCTGCCGACGAGGAACTCCTCAGCCTTGCCGCCGACACCGCGATCCTCGGAGATCTCCGGGAAGCGCACGATCCCCTTGGCCGCGACGAGGGCGGCGATCACCATGCCGGTACCACTCAGCGCGAGGACGACGATGAAGACCCGTTCGAGCGGGCCGATGAGTCGGCCACCGAGCAGCTGCGTCGTCGGACGCAGCGGCGTGCCGCCCTGCTCGACGCTCCCCAACTCTCGACCGCGGATCCTGACCGTCCAGGCGGAGGCGGGTGCCGCGGCCGGTTGCGGCTCATCGTCCTCACGC
Organism: Plantibacter sp.; assembly: GCF_059073635.1. Classification (NCBI taxonomy): domain Bacteria; kingdom Bacillati; phylum Actinomycetota; class Actinomycetes; order Micrococcales; family Microbacteriaceae; genus Plantibacter; species Plantibacter sp. The sequence goes on from NZ_JCACOF010000010.1 coordinate 644,052, forward strand.
GCGCGGCGCAGCGACGCCCGCACGATGAGGTTGCTGCTCCGCGTGAGGAAGACGAGGGTCGACCCGGCTGCGACGGCGAGGGCCAGGGGCACCTCCTGCAGCACGCCGAGGTCGAAGCCCGCGTAGACCTGCGCTGCGGCGCTGTCGGCCGTCCCGCCCGCCCCGAACACGAGCGTGGAGGCGACGACGAGGAGACCGAGCAGCAGCACGGGCCAGAGTCCGCGCGGTCGCGAGGTGTCCGAGGACGGCATGGTCACGATCCACCCGAGGGCGACGAGGCCGGTCAGCGTCGGCCACCACCAGTCGAGCCCGAGGCCCAGCACGGCGAACAGCCAGACCACCACCAGCCCGATCGCCGGCGACCAGCGCGGGCCCCGGATCAGTCCACGACAGATGTCGGCGACCCCGATCATGAGCAGCAGGACGGCCGTGATCATCGAGTCGGCGCTCCGGCGAGCAGGTCGAGGGCCGAGACGAGCGCGGCACCGCCCGATCGTTGCAGGTTCTGCGACACCGCGGACTGCGAGATGCCGACCTCGGCCGCCATCGACTCCTGCGATCGGCCGAGGAGCGCACCCGCGGCGAGCTGTCGCTGTCGGGGGTTCCGCATCTGATCGATCGTGTGGTCGCGCAGGGTGAGGAGTGCGTTCACGATGGCGTCTCCGTCCTGGGGCGATTCGCCCTCGAACCACGATCGCAGGTACGGCTGACGTTTGTCCTCCCGCCGATGCGCCTCGTCGATGGCGGCTCGGGCCCGCCACCAGGCGGAACCGTCCTGGATGATGCGCGTCCTGCCCGGCGTCGATGTCCGTGACCTCGCCCCAGCCGAGGCCGAACCGGCAGTCGACCTCCGCAGGGAACAGGAGTCGCGCGAGGGTGGTGGCCCGCAGTGCGGTCGCGACGTCCGCGTACACGACCTGGAACTCGTCGCCGACCGTGGGACGCAGCGGCTGCTCGGCGGGCCAGGTGGCCTCCACCTGGAGGAAGACGTCCTGGATCGCACGCTGAGCGCGGGTGCGATCGTCGAGACGGCGGGAACCGACGATGTCGACGACGACGGCCAGGAAGAGATCGGTCATCTCAGAAGCATAGAGCTGATAGTGGCAGAACTATAAGCAATATTCGAATACTCACCAGCGGCCGCCTGCAGCCGACGCCGGAGACAGAAGAAGGCGGCACCCATTGGGGGGAATGGGTGCCGCCTCTACAGTGCCGGATTGGGGGGAATCGCTGGCACTGCATGCACGAATGTGTATTCGGCCGGGTCCAAGTGTACGCCAGTGAACGGGGAACACAAGCACTCAGACGACCCCAGATCGAGTGGTTTCCCTACCATGCCCAGATCATTCACAGACTGGCCCCACGAGTTTGTTCGGATGAGTGACAAATCCGCAACCGAGAACGCGCTACGCTCGTGCATGGCACGGACTCGACCCGCCTCGGCAGGTCGAGTCAGGAACGCGGATTCGCAAGGGAGCGAGACACACACGATGAGCACTCAGATCGACAGCCTGCTGCACGAAGACCGACGATTCCCACCGTCGGAGGAGTTCGCCGCGCAGGCGATCGCCAGCGCCGAGCTCTACGAGCGGGCGTCGAGTGACCGGCTCGCCTTCTGGGCCGAGCAGTCCCGCGAGCTGCTCACGTGGAGCAAGCCGTTCACGAAGACCCTCGACTGGTCGAACCCACCCTTCGCGACCTGGTTCGACGACGGCGAGCTGAACGTCGCGTACAACTGCCTCGACCGGCACGTCGAGGCCGGCAACGGCGACCGCGTCGCCCTCCACTGGGAGGGCGAGCCCGGCGACACCCGCACGATCACCTACGCCGAGCTCACGGCAGAGGTCAAGCGCGCGGCCAACCTGTTCACCAGCCTCGGCGTCGAAGCCGGCGACCGGGTCGCCATCTACCTGCCGATGATCCCGGAGGCGATCGTCTCGATGCTCGCCGTCGCGCGCATCGGCGCGGTCCACTCGGTCGTCTTCGGCGGGTTCAGCGCGGACAGCCTGCGCTCCCGCATCGACGACGCGGAGGCCAAGCTCGTCATCACCGCCGACGGCGGCTACCGCAAGGGCAAGGTCTCCGCACTCAAGCCCGCCGTCGACGCGGCGCTCGCGAGCCGCGGCGAGCTGCCCGAGCAGGCGACCGTTGACCATGTGCTCGTCGTCCGTCGCGGCGAGAACGAGGTCGACTGGACGGCCGGACGCGACCTCTGGTGGCACGAGGCCATCGCCGACGCCGAACCCGAGCACGACGCGCAGCCGTTCCCCGCCGAGCAGCCGCTCTTCATCCTCTACACCTCCGGCACCACCGGGAAGCCGAAGGGCATCCTGCACACCTCGGGTGGCTACCTGACGCAGACGGCGTTCACCCACAAGAACGTCTTCGACCTGCACCCCGAGACCGACGTGTACTGGTGCACGGCCGACATCGGCTGGATCACCGGTCACAGCTACGTCACCTACGGACCCCTCGCGAACGGCGCGACGCAGGTGCTCTACGAGGGCACGCCGGACGCCCCGCACCCGGGACGCTGGTGGGAGATCATCGAGAAGTACGGCGTGAGCATCTTCTACACGGCTCCGACGGCGATCCGCTCCTTCATGAAGCTCGGGCGGAAGATCCCGAAGCAGTTCGACCTGTCGTCACTCCGCCTGCTCGGCTCGGTGGGTGAGCCCATCAACCCCGAGGCGTGGATGTGGTACCGCAAGATCATCGGCAACAAGGTCGCGCCGATCGTCGACACCTGGTGGCAGACGGAGACCGGGGCGATCATGGTGTCGGCCCTTCCCGGTGTCACGTCGACGAAGCCCGGTAGCGCGCAGGTCCCGATCCCGGGCATCGCCATCGACGTCGTCGACGACGCCGGTGACGCGGTCGGCGCCGGCGGCGGCGGACTCCTCGTCGTGACCGAGCCCTGGCCGTCGATGCTCCGCGGCATCTGGGGCGACCCCGAGCGGTTCAAGGAGACCTACTGGGAGAAGTTCTGGGACGTCGAGGGCGGCCCGTTCTACTTCGCCGGCGACGGCGCCCGACTCGACTCGGACCGCGACGTCTGGCTGCTCGGCCGCGTCGACGACGTCATGAACGTCTCCGGGCACCGACTCTCGACCGCTGAGATCGAGTCGGCGCTCGTCGCCAACGAGATGGTGGCCGAGTCCGCCGTGGTCGGTGCGGCCGACGAGACCACCGGGCAGGCGGTCGTCGCCTTCGTCATCATCAAGGAGTCCCACCTCGAGCAGGCGTCCGGACTCGCGGACATCACCGGGGCGCTCCGCAGCTGGGTCGGCGAACAGATCGGTCCGATCGCCCGCCCACGCGAGGTCTACCTCGTGAACGAACTGCCGAAGACGCGCTCGGGCAAGATCATGCGCCGTCTCCTGCGCGACGTGGCCGAGGGCCGCGAGGTGGGCGACACCACGACGCTCGCCGACACCACGGTCATGCAGATCATCACCGACAAGATGGTCAAGAGCACGTAACCCGATGCTCCAAGCACGAGAGCCGGACGGAATCAGTCATTCCGTCCGGCTCTCGTGCATGTGGCGCGGGGAGGCGCTACGCGAACTCGACGATGAGCTCCACCTCGACGGGCGAGTCGAGCGGGAGCACGGCGACGCCGACGGCGGATCTGGCGTGCACGCCGAGGTCGCCGAAGATCTCGCCGAGGACCTCTGACGCACCGTTGATGACGCCGGGCTGGCCGGTGAACGCCGGGTCGGAGGCGACGAAGCCGACGACCTTCACGATGCGGGTGACGCGGTCGAGCGAACCGATCTGGCTCTCCACCGCGGCGAGCGCGTTGAGGGCGCACGTCCGGGCGTAGGTCTTGGCGTCCGCAGGCGAGACGAGTCCGTCGCCCTCACCCACCTTGCCGGTGGCGGGGAGCTTGCCGTCGGTCATGGGCAGCTGGCCCGAGGTGAAGACGTGCTCGCCGGAGACCACCGCGGGGATGTAGGCGGCGACGGGCGGGACGACGGTGGGCAGGGTGATACCGAGCTCGGCGAGTCGGTCGGCGATCTGGGACATGGGGGTTCCTCCGGGACGTCGGGTCAGTCGGCGATGGGGCGCTTGAGGTAGGCGACGAGCCCACCCTCCGGACCGGTGACGACCTGGACGAGCTCCCAACCCTCCCCGCCCCAGTTGTTCAGGATGGCAGCCGTGTTGTGGATCATCAACGGCGTGGTGAGGTACTCCCAGCGGGTCATGTCTCTCCTCGATCGGGCGCTCCGCACGGAGAGGCGGAGGCGCAGGGGATCTTCATGGCGAGCCCCAAGTGAAGCTCGCTCACAGTTTCCCCGCTTACCTTCGATCCTATGCCTGAACCACGTACCCCCGCGAAGACGGTCGCGCAGAGCGTCCTCGGCTTCGTCGGCTTGAGCGTCGCCGCCGGTGTGCTCGCCACCGCCGCGGTCACCCCTGCCATCGCGATGACCGGTCTCGCCACCTCCACGGGCATCTCCGTCTTCGACGGCCTCCCCGACTACCTCCAGCTCGACTCGCTCGCCCAGAAGTCGAGCATCTACGCCAAGGACTCCGCCGGCAACCCGGTGCTCCTCGCCTCCTTCTACGACCAGAACCGGATCGAGGACAGCTGGGACCAGATCTCCCAGTTCGCGAAGGACGCCGCGGTCTCGGCCGAGGACCCCCGCTTCTTCGACCACGGTGGCATCGACCTCGCGGGCACCGTCCGAGCGGTCGTCAACAACGCCGCCGGCGGCTCGACGCAGGGTGGCTCCTCCATCACGCAGCAGTACGTGAAGAACGTCCTGGTGCAGAAGGCCGAGGCGATCCCCGACAAGGCGGAGAGCGACGCGGCCTACGAGGAGGCGACCGCGACGACCCCGGAGCGCAAGCTCAAGGAGATGCGACTCGCGATCGGTCTCGAGAAGACCTACGGCAAGGAGGACATCCTCCGCGGGTACCTCAACATCTCCGGCTTCGGCGGACGCGTCTACGGGATCGAGGCCGCGTCCAACTACTACTTCAACACCACGGCGGCGAACCTCACGCTGGAGCAGGCGGCGACGCTGCTCGCGATCGTCAACAACCCCGAGAACCTCAGGATCGACAAGCCCGACAGCGCCGACAACGGCGCGGCGAACGGCTACGCCCTGACGAAGACGCGACGGGACTACGTCCTCGACCAGATGCTCAAGGAGCAGAAGATCTCCCAGGAGCAGCACGACGCCGCGGTGGCGATCCCGATCACGCCGACGATCGTGCCTCCCGTCACCGGCTGTTCCGCGGCCGGGTCGTCCGCCTACTTCTGTGATTACGTGACGAACGTGCTGCAGAACAACGAGATCTTCGGCGCCACACAGGACGAACGGTGGACGAACTTCAAGCGCGGCGGGTACAGCGTCTTCACGACCCTCGACCTCGACCTCCAGAGCGCCTCGCAGGCGGCGATCGACGAGTACGTCCCGAAGACGACCACGGAACTCGACCTCGGTGCCGTTTCGGTGAGCGTGCAGCCGGGGAGCGGGCGGATCCTCGCCATGGCCCAGAACAAGGACTACTCGCAGGATCCCGACGTCCTCGCGACGGGCTCCAACTACAGCGCGATCAACTACAACACCGATCAGGCCTACGGCGGCTCGGCGGGCTTCCAGCCCGGGTCGACGTACAAGATCTTCACCCTCACGGACTGGCTGAAGTCGGGCAAGGGCGTCAACGAGTCGATCAACGCGAACCGCAGATCCGACTGGGGCACCTTCACCAACAGTTGCGTCCCGGGTGGGACGGAGCAGGCGGAGGCCGGCTGGAGTCCGCGGAACGACGAGGGCGAATCGGGGTCCTACACCGTGAGACGCGCCACGCAGCAGTCGATCAACACCGCGTTCATCGCGATGGCGCAGGAGCTCGACCTCTGCGACATCAGCAAGACCGCTGAGTCGATGGGCGTGCACCGTGCCGACGGCGCACCACTGAACAACTCCCCCGCGACCGTGCTCGGCACGAACGAGGTCGCTCCGCTGAGCATGGCGACCGCCTTCGCGACGCTCGCCGCCGGCGGCAAGACGTGCGACCCGATCGCGATCGACTCGATCACGAAGCCCGACGGCTCCACCGCCGAGGTCCCCTCCGCGAACTGCCGTCAATCCGTCGATGCGAAGGTGGCGGCCGCGGCCGACGACGTCCTCCAGGGCGTCGTGTCGAGCGGTACCGCGTCCGCCTCGGGCGCCCGCACCGACGGGGTCGGTGAGCTGATCGGCAAGACCGGGACCACGGACAACGCCGAGGCGACCTGGATGAGCGGCGCGAGCACGACGGTCGCGACGGTCGTCGGCACCTTCAACGTCAGCGGACACGTCAACCTCCGCGACACCTACATCGGCGGCACCCAGGTGGCGTCCATGCGGCACTACATCTGGCCGGCGGTCATGTCGGCCGCGCTCGCCAAGTACCCGGGCGGCGACTTCCCCGAGGCCGATCGCGCCACGCTGCAGGGCGACGGTTCCGGCAGCAGCGGCGAGGACTCGACACCTGCCCCGACGCCCACGGCCGACCCCACGCAGGCACCGAGCGAGGCGCCGACACCGGCTCCGGGTGACGGCGGGGACACCGATGGGACCGGCGAGGACGGCGGGCCTGCCGCCCCGGGGAACGGCAACGGGAACGGCGGCGGCGCCGGGAACGGGAACGGGAACGGCTCGCCCGGATGATCGGATGCGGCTGCCGGACGCTTCGTCGACCGGCAGCCGCAGGTGATCGCGCGGCGGCAACGATCCGGTTTCAACGCGGCGCTGAGCGGGCCTTTTTCAGGATTGTCGCTTAGCATCGATCCATGCCTCAACAACATCGCACGGCCACCGGTGTGCTCGGCGGCTTCCTCGGCTTTCTCGGCCTGAGCGTCGCCGCGGGTGTCCTCGTCACCGCCACGGTCACCCCGGCCCTCGCCGTCACGGGGATGGCGACCAACAGCACGATCAACGTGTTCGACGGTCTGCCCGACTACCTGGCCCTCGACGAGCTGGCGCAGAAGTCCAACATCTACGCGACCGACAGCGCCGGTAACCCACAGCTGCTCGCGTCCTTCTACCAGCAGAACCGCATCGAGGTCGGCTGGGACCAGATCAACCAGTTCGTCAAGGACGCGGCGGTCTCCGCTGAGGACCCGCGCTTCTACGAGCACGGCGGTGTCGACCTCACCGGCACGATCCGAGCCGTCGCGATCAGCGCGACGGGCCGCGACCTGCAGGGTGGTTCGTCCATCACCCAGCAGTACGTGAAGAACGTGCTCGTGCAGAAGGCCGAGGCCATCACCGACGAGGCCAAGATGAAGGCCGCGTACGAAGAGGCGACGAAGGCGACCCCGGAGCGCAAGCTCAAGGAGATGCGCATGGCCATCGGCCTCGAGAAGCGCTACGGCAAGCAGGACATCCTCCGCGGCTACCTCAACATCGCCGGCTTCGGCGGCCGCACCTACGGCATCGAGGCCGCAGCCAACTACTACTTCGCGACCTCCGCCGCCAACCTCAACCTCGAGCAGGCCGCCGCGCTGATGGCGATCGTGAACAACCCGGAGACGCTGCGTCTCGACCGTCCCGAGAGCGAGACGAACGGCGCGGCGAACGGGTACGCGCTCACCCTCGACCGGCGGAACTACGTCCTCGATCAGATGATCAAGGAGGGCAAGATCACCCAGGAGCAGTACGACGTCGCGATCGCGACGGCGATCACGCCCACGATCAACCCGGCGAGCACGGGTTGCCAGACGGCCGTCAACGTCAGCCCCGGCGCGGGGTACTTCTGCGACTACGTCACACGGGTGTTCCAGAACAACCCGATCTTCGGTGCCACCGAGGACGAGCGTTGGGCGGCATTCAACCGTGGTGGCTACAGCGTGTTCACGACGCTCGACCTCGACGTCCAGTACGCCGCGCAGACGGCGATCGACGAGCTCATCCCGCGGGTGAGCGACCAGCTCGACATCGGCGCGGTCTCGGTCACGGTCCAGCCCGGTACGGGCCGCATCCTCGCGATGGCCCAGAACAAGGACTACTCGAACGACCCCGACGTCCTGGCCACCGGCGCGAACTACTCCGCGGTCAACTACAACACCGACGTCGACTACGGCGGATCGACCGGCTTCCAACCCGGATCGACGTACAAGACCTTCACACTCGCCGAATGGCTCAAAGAGGGGCACGGCCTGAACGAGGGCGTCGACGGCCGGAAACGGTCCCCGTGGGGCACGTTCAAGGACTCGTGTGCCGACGGCGGCACGGTCTACGCCGGTTCCGACTGGAACCCCGGCAACGACGAGGGCGGCAACGGTGGCCAGTACACCGCGCTCCAGTCGACGAAGCAGTCCATCAACACCGGCTTCATCGCGATGGCGAAGCAGCTCGACCTCTGCGGCATCCGCAAGACGGCCGAGTCGATGGGTGTGCACCGCGCCGACGGCGGCCCGCTGCTGCAGTCTCCCGGCGACCGTCCTCGGCACCAACGAGGTCGCTCCGCTCAGCATGGCGACGGCCTTCGCGACCTTCGCCTCCGGCGGTATCACCTGCGACCCGATCGCGATCGACCGCGTCGTGAAGCCCGACGGCACCGAGATCCCCGTCCCTCCGGCGAACTGCCGCCAGGGCCTCGAGGCGAACGTCGCCGCGACGGCGAACGTCGCGCTCCAGGCGACCTTCAACGGCGGTACGACGAGCTCGTCCCGCATCGGCGACGGTATCCCGCTCATCGGCAAGACGGGCACCACCGACAACAACGAAGCGACCTGGATGAGCGGCGCGAGCACGAAGGCGGCGACCGTCGTCGGCGTCTTCAACGCGACGGGCCACGTCAACCTCCGTCGGACCTACTTCGACGCCGGCGCAGGCTGCGACGATCCGTCACAAGATCTGGCCGCGGGTCATGGCGACCGCCAACGCGAAGTTCGGCGGCGACGCGTTCGGCGACCCCGACCCGTCGCTCATCAACGGCCAGTCGGTCCAGGTGCCCGACGTGGCCGGGAAGACGATCGAGGAAGCGCAGAAGCTCCTCGAGGACGCCGGCTTCGGCTTCGAGAACGGTGGCGCCGGCGACTCTGCGCTGCCGGCAGGCCAGGCCGCCAGCACCAACCCGTCGGGCACGGTGCCGAAGGGCTCCATCGTCACGGTCTACACGAGCAACGGACTCTTGGGCGTCATCCCCGATGTCAGCGGAGCCGGCAACTTCGACGCAGCGAAGGCGGCCCTCCAGGGTGCCGGATTCACGAACGTGGGTCAGAAGTGTGCGGTCGATCCCGCTGCCAGCGACACCGAAGGTGACCGGCGTCGATCCGCCTGCAGGAACCGCGGCGCGCAAGGACGGCAAGGTGACGGTGACGGTCTCCAAGACCAGCTGTTAGCGTCCTGACGCCAGCACGGAGGGCCCGATCGGTATTCGATCGGGCCCTCCGTCGTCTCCGCGGGGTTCGGCTCCGGGCGTCTTCGGAGGGGGCACCGGGTACGCTCGGGGGACGGTCGACACCACTCGACGACCGAGGAGGAGACGATCGATGGCGGCACCCAAGAGCACGGGCGGCAGACTCGGAACGGCAGCGGCCGTCGTGGCAGGCCTCGGGGCCCTCACCTTCGGGTACGCGTCGGTGATCGAGCGCAACGCCTTCACGCTCCGCAGGGTGACCGCTCCGGTCCTCCCACCCGACGCCGAGCCGATCACCGTGCTGCACCTGTCCGACCTCCACATGGCCCCCTGGCAGCGCCGGAAGCAGGCCTGGCTGCGGTCGCTGGCCGATCTCCGGCCGGACGTCGTGATCAACACGGGCGACAATCTGGGGCATGAGCAGGGCATCGACGGGATCCGGGCTGCGCTCTCGGTGTTCGCCGGTGTTCCGGGGGCGTTCGTGCACGGCTCGAACGACTACTACGGCCCGACCGCGAAGAACCCGTTCAAGTACTTCACGCAGACCTCCTCGAAGCACGTCTCCCCGACGACCCTCGACACGGGCTGCGCTCGAGCGGTTCTTCATGGACGAACTCGGCTGGATCGACCTCAACAACGCGGTCGGTGAGATCTCGGTCCGGCGGGACCCGCCTCGACCTGTTCGGCGTCGACGACCCGCACAAGCACTTCGACCGCCTGGACACGCTGACGGCGCTCATCGACGAGCGACTGGACGCCGAGACGTTGGAGACCGACGACCCGTCGCTGGCGCACACGGTGACGGTGGGCGTGATGCACGCTCCGTATCGGCGGGTGCTCGACGCGTTCGTGACGCAGGGTGCGCAGTTCATCTTCGCGGGGCACACCCACGGTGGCCAGGTCTGCGTGCCGGGCTACGGGGCACTCGTGACGAACTGCGACATCCCTCGCAAGCAGGTGAAGGGGCTCAGCGTCTGGCGTCATGCCCTCCGCTCGGCGTACCTGAACGTGTCGGCGGGTGTCGGGACGTCCATCTACGCGCCCGTGCGCTTCGCCTGCCGGCCGGAAGCGTCGCTCGTGACGCTCCTCCCCCGCCGCACGGTGGTCTGACCGGGCCCGACTGCCCTTCGACAGGCTCAGGGACCGAGACTCTCCGGCCCGAGCACCCTCCGCCGGTACCGAGCGCCTGCCGCGGGTCACTGAGCACCCGCCGCGGGTCACTGAGCACCCTCCGCCGGTCACTGAGCACCCTCCGCCGGTCACTGACCGACCCTCCGCCGGGACTGAGCAGCCCGGTCGACGACTTGTCGACCGGGCTGCCCTTCGACAGGCTCAGCGGACCGGGACTCTACCCCGGAGAAACAGAGAAGCCCGGTCAGACGATTTCTCGTCTGACCGGGCTTGTACTGTCGGGGTAGCGGGATGTGCAACCCGCCAGCCCAGCGGACCGCCAACCCGGGAAACAGAGAAGCCCGGCGGATACTTGCGTATCTGCCGGGCTTGTACTGTCGGGGTAGCGGGATTTGAACCCACGACCTCTTCGTCCCGAACGAAGCGCGCTACCAAACTGCGCCACACCCCGATGGCCCGAAGGCCTTGTCTAGGATAGCCGATTTTTCAGCGGCTGTTCGCCACTTCCTGGAATCGGTGGATCCCGGACCGGATCAGCCGGGCGCCGCCATCGCCGCCCGGCCGATCCGTGATCTCACGCCTGCTGGCGGCGACGCACGACCACGGTACCGAGCGCGGCAGCACCGACGGCGAGGAGCCCTCCGGCCACCCACGGGAGGGCGGTTCCGGCGAACCCGGTGTCGGCGAGGGCGTTGCCCCCGGCAGACGGGTCGGAGGCCGATGCGGCGGCCGCAGCGGCGTCCGCGGGGTCCAGGACGGTGAAGTCGGACGAGTCGGTCACGGCACCCTGGGTCGCGGTCAGCGTGTAGGTGCCTGCGGGGTCAGCAGCCGTGTCGATGGAGACCTGGATGTCGCCGGTCTCGCCCGCGACGGTCGACAGCGTGCGAGCGGAGACACCGGCTGCGGAGGACTCGATGGTGATCGACACCGTCTGGTTCGCCGCCCAGAAGTCCGAGCACGAGTACGAGACCGCCGCGCCGCGCGCGACGCTCGCCGGCGTGATCGAGTTGCAGCTGCCAGGACCGTAGCTGTCGCCCTCGAGCGCGTTGGCTGCGGTGGGCAGCGCGACGACGGCGAGGAGGACGAGTGCGGCGGCGGAGAGAGTTCGTTTCATATGCGGGCCCCTTGGTGTGCGGATGGCGCATGCGCTGCGTGATGCGACATGCGGACAGGGCCTGGAGCCGAGCGCTGATCACTCGTGGCCTCCATGGCCGTCATCATGCTAGGGCAGCCGCCATCTCGCCAGGGCTGGAAAACCGCGGAATTCCGCGGATGTGACCACCTTTGGGGGTACGACCTGTCCGCCTGACGCCAAGCCGGGCGAGGACCGTGCCACGCCGAAGCCCAGGAGGGTGAGATGCCCTCCGGTCAGGCCGTGGTCCGAGCGGACGACCGCTCGGACCACGGATCCCGGCTGACGGATCAGGCCGTCTTGCGGCGACGGATCGCCATCGCACCGATGACGCCGGCACCCACGACGAGGAGGCCTCCGCCGATCCACGGCAGGGCTCCACCGTCGAAGCCGGTCGAGGCGAACTCGCGCTCCGAGACCTGGAACGAGGCGCTCTCGGTGGTCGCGCCCTGGGTCGCCGTGACCATGCAGGTGCCGGAGGCGGTCTTGCTGGTCTCGATCGTCACCGCGAACGCACGGGCGGCGTCGGTGTTGAACGTGCCGGACGTCGGCACGGCGCTCTGCTCGGCGGCCTGCTCGGTCGCGCCGGCGGTGTTGGGCTTCGCAGCGGGAATGCTGCAGCCGGGCCCGGCGACGGTGACCGTCACCGGAGTGCCGGGATCGAAGGTGCCGTCGCAGCGGAAGACGGTCGACTCCCCCTGGGTCACCGACACCGGTGTGAGGGTCGCACAGCCGGCAGGGCCGTAGGTGGACGAGTCGGTCGCTGCACTCGCGGCGGTCGGGGCCGCGAAGACTGCCAGGAGGCAGAGCGATGCTAGGGCAAGGGTGCGCTTCATGTTGATATCCCCAAGGAACGTCGAATACCCCCTGCGTCCGCCGATTTCGGGTGGGCGTCCGCGCGAGGTTCCCCAGGGTCACGAATTCGGGTGCGTGGCTTCCTGAGGTGTTGTCATGCTATGTCAGGAGCCGCACCGAGGGAAGGCTGAAATGGTCGTTTTGCCCGTGATTCCGGGGGTTGTGACCAGGTTTGGGGGTACGTCGGAGGCCTTCGGAGCGAGCACCGTGAAGACGAGTTCCGTTGTCGCCCCCGGAGTGAGGGTCACGTCGGTCTGGGCGTAGAGACGACCGTTCGGGTCGGTCACGGCCTTGACCGGCAGGTCCTCGCCGTCGCTCGCACCGAGCAGGGTTGCGCCCAGCGGACCGTGGATCACGACGCGCGTCGCGATGTCTCCCGCGGGGGTGCCGAAACGCCCGCCCGCGGTCACGTAGTCCGGCAGGGAGGTCGCGGCATCCGCCGGCGCGGTGGACGTCAGGGTGACGGCGACGACGTATTCGGCGCCGTGCTTCGTGCACCGGGCGTCGCGGATGTCGACGTTCGTCTCCAGGTAGTAGTCCATCTTCGCGCGGGTCAGGTCCTCGAGGTAGACCCCGGTGTAGACCGCCGCGTCGTCGGTCGTCGGCGGGATCCCGGCGAGGCTCGTCTGGGCGATCAACGCCTGTTCGGCGGGGACCGCACTCCAGACGTGGAGACGGTTCTCCGCGCCGGACTCGGACAGGGCCTGGACGAGGGCGCCGGGGTCGGGCGAGCGGGAGATCATGCCCTCGAACACCGCACCCGAGACCGCGGCGAAGAACGCGTCCTGCACGAGCCGGTCCGGGAACCGGGCGTAGACGTCGCTCAGCAGCGTCTTCGCCGCGTTGTCGGCGGTGAGCTCGGTGCCGTCCGGGAGGGCGACGGGTCCGGTCGCCTCCAGCAGGTGCGCGAGGACGTAGGGGTCGACGGCGACCACGGTGTCGATGGGCACGCCGAACACCTGGGTCCCCATGGCTGCGGCGAGCTCCCCGGTGCGACTGAAGTCGACCGTGAGGTTGGTGTCCTGGATGTACCGGCCGAGGTTGTCGGTGTAGACGTTCTGCTCGAACGGGGTGAGCGGCAGCACGGGGGCGGGGAATCCGGAGAAGTCGTCGCTCCCCCGGGTGCCGACGAAGGAGATGACGCCGTTCTCCGCGTGGATGAGGGCCACCGCCCCGGCGATGCCGCCACTCGAGCGCAGCTCCGCGTTGTTCTGGATCATCACCATGATGTTCCGAGGCCCGGCCCCACCCGCCATGTCCGGCAGGAGCGCCGTGGCCCGCGCCGCGGTGTCGAGCATCGTGGACGCACCGGTGATCGTGCGGGTGAGCTTCTCGACGGCGTCGGCGACCACCGGCAGCGCACCGTCCGTGCCGATCGTGTCCACGCGCCCGGCGATGGCGTCAGCCGCTGCAGCCGCGTCGGCCACGGTCGGCGCGACGGCGCGGAGCGGCTCCGTCGCGATCGAGCCGTCCCCGGGGAGCAGGGACGACAGGTTGACCTGATCGGCGATCTCGACGACCTTCGGCACGACATCGACCGCGACGTCGTCGGTCGCAGCGGCAGCCTGTCGCACCGCGGAGAAGTTCACGCCGAGGAACGGGACCGCCTCGGCCGCCCGCCAGATGGGATCACTCGTCAGCGACACCGCCTCGCCGGTGTGCTTCGTGAGGGCACGCTGCGTTGCCTCGGTGCCGCTCGCGTCACCCTTGAGTACGGCCGACTGGAGCGACTTCGCCTCCGACTGGGCGGCTTCGAGCGCGTTCTTCGCCAGGGACGCCCGGACGCCGAGCCAGGCTCCGAGCGCGAGGACGACGAGGAGGACGGCGAGTGCGATCCACCACAGACGCGAACGCCGATGGCCGGGCAGGCGGATGCCGGCCGTCGCCGGGCGTGGGTCAGCCAAGAGTGCTCCTTGTTCGGGTAGGCACAGCCTAACCGCCGGATGACGGCCTCCGAGGGTCGGTGCACGCCCCCTTTCAGGGGTGGACGGCGCACGCGACAACCGGGCTCCACGGCCACTCATGGCCTACGATTGCGGGATGCCGTCAGCACGCTCGTCGACCGATCTGGAGCCGCACCGCAGATGACCCGCACGCCGCGCATCGTGATCGGGATCCTGCTGCTGCTCTGCCTGTGCGTCATGCTCGGCATCGCGTTCTGGCCCACGCCCGTCGACGCCGACGGCCGCACGACGCTGCTCGCGATCCTCGACCGATTACAGGCCGCGGGCGCGCCGGACTGGTTCGACTACCGCTTCGTCGAATCGGCCGCGAACGTCGTGCTGTTCATCCCACTCGGCGCCCTGCTCGCCCTGGAGCTGCCCCTGCGGCTCTGGTGGATCGCACCGCTGACGACGACCCTGTTCTCGGTCGCGATCGAACTCGGACAGACCCTGCTCCCCGAGCGCGTCGCGACGATCGCCGACGTCTACGCCAATGCGGCCGGAGGGCTGCTCGGCGCGACGATCGTGCTCGTCGTCCGGCTACTCGTCGCCGGTCACGGGCGACCGAGACCGACGTAACGCCACCCGGCGCCCCGCCAGGCGTCCACGTCGAGGCAGTTGCGTCCGTCCACGATCGTCTTGCCCGCGGTCAACTCGGCGACGGCCGAGGGGTCCAGGGCGCGGAACGCCTTCCACTCGGTCACGACGACGACGATGTCCGCGTCCGTCACGGCCTGCTCGGCCGAGTCTGCGAACGTCAGCTGCGGGTGGAGTCGACGCGCGTTGGGGACCGCTTCCGGATCGAAGGCGAGCACCTCCGCACCCAGGCCGTTGAGGCCGACGGCGACGTCGAGGGCCGGCGAGTCGCGGACGTCGTCGCTGTCGGGCTTGAAGGCGAGCCCGAGCACCGCGACCCGCTTCCGGTAGGCGCTCCCGCCGAGCTCCTCGACGACGAGGTCGATGACGCGCTGACGGCGACGCAGGTTGATCGCGTCGACCTCCTTGAGGAACGCCACCGACTCGCCACGACCGAGCTCCTCGGCACGAGCGGTGAAGGCCCGGATGTCCTTCGGCAGGCATCCGCCGCCGAACCCGACACCGGCGTTGAGGAAGCGGCGGCCGATCCGGGCGTCGTAGCCGATCGCGTCGGCGAGCTCCGTGACGTCGGCGTCGGTGACCTCGGCGATCTCCGCCATCGCGTTGATGAAGGAGATCTTCGTGGCGAGGAACGCGTTCGCCGCGACCTTCACGAGCTCCGCGGTCGAGTAGCCGGTGGCGACGAGCGGCGTGCCGGTCGAGAGCGCCTGGGCGTAGACCTCGTCGAAGGCGGCTCGCGCGACGGCGGCGTCCTCCGGAGCCGGCGGCAGCCCGTACACGAGTCGGTCGGGCGCGATGGTGTCCTGCACGGCGAAGCCTTCCCGCAGGAACTCCGGGTTCCAGGCGAGCACGGCGCCGGTGGGGGCGACGAGTTCCGCAAGGCGCGCAGCGGTGCCGACGGGGACGGTCGACTTGCCGACGACGACGTCACCAGCCGACAGGTGCGGCAGGAGGGCCGTCACCGCAGCGTCCACGTAGCGCAGGTCGGCCGCGTTGGAGCCGGCCTTCTGCGGCGTACCGACTGCGACGAAGTGCATGGTCGCCCCGGCCGCGTCGGCCATGTCCGTGCTGAAGCGCAGGCGGCCCGACTCGACGCCGGCCAGCAGCAGCTCCGGCAGACCGGGCTCGAAGATCGGCGAGCGTCCGGCGGCGAGCGCCTCGATCTTGGCCGGGTCGACGTCGATACCGACGACCTCGTGCCCGATCGACGCCATGGCGGCCGCGTGCACGGCCCCGAGGTAGCCGCAGCCGATGACGGAGAGCTTCATGCGTGTGATCCTTCGCTGATGGGACGAACGGTGGGTGTGCTGGACAGTCGACCGCCGGACTCCTGCAGGTAGCAGACGCCGCAGAGCGATTCGTAGGTGACGGTGGTGCCGTCGATGGCGACCTGGTCGCCGTCGAACACGAAGGTGTCGCCGAACCGGCGGCCGTTGAAGATCGCCTTCCGACCGCACCGGCAGATCGTCTTGAGTTCTTCGAGGCTGTGGGCGACTTCGAGGAGACGCCGGCTCCCGGGGAACGCGACGGTCTGGAAGTCGGTCCGGATGCCGTAGGCGAGCACCGGGATGCCCTCGAGCAACGCGATGCGCAGGAGGTCGTCGACCTGCTCCCCGTGGAGGAACTGGGCCTCGTCGACGAGCAGGCAGCTGACGTCCTGGCCGGTCTCCTGCACGACCCGGCGACGGTGCTCCGCGAACACCCGGACGGCGTCGTCGTCAGGACCGAGCAGGAAGTCGGCGTCGCGGGTCACGCCGAGGCGACTGACGATGGCGGCGTCGCCCTTCGTGTCGAGGGACGGCTTGGCGAGGAGGACGCGGTGGCCGCGCTCCTCGTAGTTGAACGCCGCCTGGAGCAAAGCGGTGCTCTTGCCGGAGTTCATCGCCCCGTATCGGAAGTACAGTTTCGCCACCAGGCAAGCTTAGGGTCCCAAGCTTCACCTGTCGCATCCGACGACGGACCGGGCGAGCGCCCGTGGGGCGGCTACAGCGAGATGTCGAGGGCCTCGGCGGTGCTCTCGAGGACCTTCGCGGCCGTCGCGGGGACGTCGTTCAGCGTCGAACCGTAGGTCGGGATCATCTCGCGGAGCCTCGGCTCCCACGCGGTCATCCGGTCGGGGAAGCACTTGCGCAGGACGTCGAGCATGATCGGTACGGCCGTCGACGCGCCGGGAGAAGCGCCGAGCAGTCCCGCGATCGTGCCGTCCGCACCCGTGATGACCTCGGTGCCGAACTGCAGGACGCCGCCCTTGGCCTTGTCCTTCTTCATCACCTGGGCGCGCTGCCCGGCCTCGATGAGGTACCAGTCCTCGTCCTTCGCCGTCGGCAGGAACTCGCGGAGGCTGTCCATCTTCTGCTTCCGGGACTGCAGGAGCTGCCCGACGAGGTACGTGATGAGACTCGGGTTGTCCTTCGCGACCGCCAGCATCGGGAGGAGGTTGTGCGGGCGCACCTGGGTGACGAGGTCGAGCATCGATCCGCGCTTGAGGAACTTCGGGCTGAACGTCGCGTACGGGCCGAAGAGGAGGCTCGCCTGACCGTCGACGACGCGGGTGTCGAGGTGCGGGACCGACATCGGCGGGGCACCGACCGAGGCCTGGCTGTAGACCTTGGCCTGGTGCTTCGAGACCACCGCGGGGTTGTCGGTGCGGAGGAACTGCCCGCCGATGGGGAAGACGCCGTAGCCCTTGATCTCGGGGATGCCGGACTTCTGCAACAGCTTGAGCGCCCATCCGCCGGCACCGACGAAGACGAAGCGGGCGTTGATCTCCATCGGTGAACGACCGAGGGTCTGGCGGCCACGGATGCGCCATGTGCCGTCCTTCAGCCGCTTGAGCGACCGGACCTCGTGGTTGGTGCGGACGTGCGTGTTCGGTGCTGCACCGAAGAGCTTGTGCGTGAGCGAACCGAAGTCGACGTCGGTGCCCGCGGTGATCCGGGTGGCCGCGATGCGTTCGCCGACGGCACGACGGTTGATGAGGAGTGGAGCCCACTCGGCGATGACGGCCGGGTCCTCCGAGAACTCGATGCCGGCGAAGAGCGGCTGATCCTTCAGCGCCTCGTAGCGCTTCCGCAGGTATTCGACGTCCTTCTCGCCGCGCACGAAGGTCATGTGCGGGGTCGGGTTGATGAAGGTGTCGGGTGCGCCGAGCAGGCCCTCCTCGACGAGGTGGGACCAGAACTGGCGGCTGAGCTGGAACTGCTCGTTGATGCCGATGGCCTTCGCCGGGTCGACCTGGCCGTGGGCGTCCTGCGGCATGTAGTTGAGCTCGCACAGCGCGGCGTGGCCCGTCCCGGCGTTGTTCCACGGGTTGGAGCTCTCGAGTGCGACGTCGCTCAGGCGCTCGTACACCTCGACCTTCCAGTCAGGCTGCACCTGGTGGATGAGGGCGGCGAGCGTGGCGCTCATGATGCCACCACCAATGAGGGCTACGTCGATGGTTTCGGTCACCAGAGCAGTCTAGTCGCGGCGAGGCCCGAGCTCTCCACCCGCGTGCTGTCGCTGATCGCGTGCCGTGAGATCGCTCGATGTCGAGACACTTCGGGCCGCCTGCGGTGACCGCCGGACTCAGCGTCCGGGGAGCGCGGGGGTGAGGGCGTCGAGCTCCTCGAGCATGCGCTGCGCGAGGTGCGCATACCCGGCGTCGCTCGGGTGGAGGCCGTCGGCGGAGATCCACGTCGCCGGGTCCTCGTCCAGCCAGTGCGACGCCCCGGAGATGTAGTCGGCCCCGATGGTGTCGGCGGCGTCGTGCACCCATCCGATGATCTGTTCGACGGACGCCGGTCGCTCAGCGGTGTACCACCAGGGCTCCACCACGATGATGCGGGTGCCGGGCAGCCCGTCACGCAGCCGTTGGAACTCCGGCAGGATCGCCTCCTGGATCGCCTGCTCGTTGCCGGTCCACTCGAAGTTGTCGTTGATGCCGAGCGCGACGATGAGGACCTCGGGGTGCTGCGCGATGACGTCGGCCGTGACGTCACCGACCTTGTCGCGCTTGCGGACGAAGCCGAGACCCGGGTAGCCGGCGTTGTACTCCGTCCAGCCTTCAGCCTTCGCGACGAGCGAAGACCAGCGCGCGGCGGGCGACGACGCTGCCGAGCCCTTCGTGTACGAGTCGCCGTAGAACGCGACGAGCGGTCCGACGGCGACCTCGGAGCCGGAGGTGTCGGCGCGGGCGACCGTCGTCTGCTGGACGTCGGCACGCAGACCGCTCACGGTGATCACCGCGGTGACGGCGATGGCCGCCGCGATGAACGCGGCCAACCACCGTCGGCGCAGGCGTGGTCGCTGGCGGGCCATGTCGTCGTCCCCGATCGGGTGGAGGGAGGGCCGGTCAGACCGCGGCGGGCTGTGCGAGCAGCTCGGCGGCGACGATCTCGGCGATCTGCACCGCGTTGAGGGCGGCGCCCTTGCGGAGGTTGTCGTTCGAGATGAACAGGGCGAGACCCTTGCCGGCCGGCGCGCTCTGGTCCGGACGGATGCGCCCCACGAACGACGGGTCTGCACCGGCGGCCTCGAGCGGCGTCGGCACGTCCGACAGCTGGACGCCCGGGGCGTCGCTGAGCAGTTCGATCGCGCGTTCCGGCGACAGGTCGCGCGAGAACTCGGCGTTGATCGACAGCGAGTGGCCCGTGAACACGGGCACGCGCACGCAGGTGCCCGACACGAGCAGCTCGGGGAGCTCGAGGATCTTCCGGCTCTCGTTGCGGAGCTTCTTCTCCTCGTCGGTCTCGCCCAGTCCGTCGTCGACGATCGAACCGGCGAGCGGGATGACGTCGAAGGCGATCGGGGCGACGTACTTCTCGGGGGCCGGGAAGTCGATCGCCGAACCGTCGTGGACGAGTCGGGTGAGGTCGCCCTGGGCGACCGCGGCCTCGATCTGGCCGGCGAGTTCAGCCGCACCGGCGAGCCCGGAACCGGAGACGGCCTGGTAGGTGTTGACGATGAGGCGGGTGAGCCCGGCCTCGGCGTCGAGGACCTTGAGGACCGGCATGGCCGCCATGGTCGTGCAGTTGGGGTTCGCGACGATGCCCTTGACCGCGTCCTTGATGGCGTGCGGGTTCACCTCGCTGACGACGAGCGGGACCTCGGGGTCCATCCGCCACGCGCTCGAGTTGTCGATGACGAGCGCACCGGCAGCCGCGAACCGCGGAGCCTGCGTACGGGAGCCGGTGGCACCGGCCGAGAACAGGGCGATGTCGATGCCGCTCGGGTCGGCCGTCTCGACGTCCTCGACCACGATGTCCTGGCCACGGAACGGGAGCGTCGTGCCCGCCGAGCGAGCCGTCGCGAAGAAGCGGATCTCGCTGATCGGGAACTCGCGTTCCTCCAGCAGGCGGCGCATGACCTTGCCGACCTGACCGGTCGCTCCGACGACACCGACACGTACACCGTTGCTCATGGGGATTCCTCTGGTTTCAGGGGGTTGTTGTGAACCATCTTGCATCAGGATCGGCGGGATCCCGCCCGTCGGTCCGTGGTCGGCTTGGTTCCGGAGCCTGTGGACGAGCCTGCTCAGCGGCCGGTGCCGCCGTGGACGACGGCTTCGTCCTCGCCGTCGAGACCGAACGCGGAGTGGACCACGTTGGCGGCCTTGTTGAGGGTGTCGGCACGCGTCACGACCGAGATGCGGATCTCGCTGGTGGAGATCATCTCGATGTTGATGCCCGCTGCGCTCAGCGCCTCGAAGAGCTTCGCCGAGACGCCGGTGTTCGTGCGCATGCCGGCCCCGACGAGGGCGAGCTTGCCGATCTGGTCGTCGTGCTGGATGGCCGAGAAGCCCACCCGCTCCTGCTCGGCCGCGAGCGCGCGGAGGACCTGCTGCGCCTCGGGCTTCGGCAGGGTGAACGAGATGTCGGTGACGCCGGAGACGGCGGTCGACACGTTCTGGACGATCATGTCGACGTTGCCGCCCGACTTCGCGACGATCGTGAAGATCTCCGCCGCCTTGCCCGGCAGGTCGGGGACACCGACGACGGTGATCTTGGCTTCGCTGAGGTCGGTCGCGACTCCGGCGACGATGGGCTGCTCCATGGGTGCCTCACCTGCTCCTGGGTTGTTGCGGCTCGCGTCGTTGAGGACGAGCGTGCCTTCGTTGTTGTTGAAGGACGACCGGACGTGGAGCGTCACGCCGTGGCGGCGTGCGTACTCGACGGCGCGGATGTAGAGGACCTTGGCGCCCGAGGCCGCGAGCTCCAGCATCTCCTCGCTGGAGATGCGGTCGATCTTCCGGGCTTTCGGGACGACGCGGGGGTCGGAGGTGAAGATGCCGTCGACGTCGGTGTAGATCTCGCAGACGTCGGCGTCGAGGGCTGCGGCGAGCGCGACGGCCGTGGTGTCGGAGCCGCCGCGACCGAGCGTGGTGATGTCGCGGGTGTCGCGGTTGAAGCCCTGGAAGCCGGCGACGATGACGATGGCGCCGTCGTCGAGGGCCTCGCGCAGGCGCACGGGGGTGACGTCGACGATGCGCGCGGCGCCGTGCTGGGCGTCGGTGATCATGCCGGCCTGGCTGCCGGTGAAGGAGCGTGCGACGTAGCCCATGCTGCTGATCGCCATCGCGAGGAGCGCCATCGAGATGCGCTCGCCGCTGGACAGCAGCATGTCGAGTTCGCGGGGCGCCGGGATGGGCGTCACCTCGTGGGCGAGGTCGAGCAGTTCGTCGGTCGTGTCGCCCATCGCCGAGACGGCGACGACGACCTCGTTGCCCGCCTTGCGGGTCTCCACGATGCGCTTCGCCACGCGCTTGATGCTCTCGGCGTCCGCGACGGAGGACCCGCCGAACTTCTGCACGATCAATGCCATCGGATCTCCTGGGGAAGTCGGTGCGGGCACGAGCGGCCCAGCGATCATCCTACCCATCCGGGCATTCCGCGCCGTTCATGTGACGAAGGGCACCCTCACCCGCTCCGGGGCAGGAGATCCGCCCCGCAGCAGGACGCTTCGGCCCGTCCGGTCCTGCTGTCGGGCCGATCTCCTGCGGTGGGGAGACGGGTGGGCCTCGGTAGGGTTGGCCTATGCAGCAGGAAGACGCGCGGGTGCTCGCGACGGTGCGACGCCTCTGGCAGGGGCTCGCCTCGCCGACCGCGCGGTTCTCCGCCGGCCGGGTCGCCGTCGTCGTGAACGCCGGCTCGATGGCGTGCCCGCCCGGATGGATCGGCGTCGTCGAGATCGACGGCAGCGCCCTGGCGATCGTGCCCGACGAGGACACCGCCAGGCGGCTCGCCATCGAGGACGAGTCACCGAGGAGCGTCGGAACGGTCGAGTTCCTCCGCTCGCGGGTGCAGGTCGCCGAGGTGCTCGGGCCGGCGACCCTCGACTACCTGCTGCCCGGGCGGTTCCGACCGGCCGAGGAGATCGACGTCGTGGCGAGCAAGGCGAGTGACCCCGCCATCGAGTCGCTGCTGTCGAAGGTGGGCGACGACGAAGCCTCGGAGAGCGGGATCTTCGGCATCACCTCGCCGCTGTTCTCGGTGCGCGAGCACGGACGGGTCCTCGCCGTCGCCGGCTACCGGTCGTGGCCGTTGGGCGTCGCGCACGTGACCGCGTTGACCGCCCCGGAGGCTCGCGGGACCGGTCTCGCGACCCGGCTCGCCTCGACCGCGGTCGAACACGCCCTCGCGGCCGGACTCCTCCCCCAGTGGCGGGCCGCCGACACGAACCCCGGCTCACGCGCCGTCGCCCGCAAGCTCGGCTTCTCCGCGATCGGCCGACAGCTGTCGGCCCGGCCGGTGGTCGCCGAGTGGCCGGCGCCCTCCGCCGACGCCTGAGGCGCGCCCGGCTGCCCCAACTCAGGAGTCCCTCGGCACGGCGGAACCCACCAGCCGCGACACACCGGCCGACTCCTGAGAAAGGGACCGACCGGACGCAGACCCCTCGCCCGGCAAGCAGACCCGAGCCTGACGGCGGCACAGCTGCCCTAACTCAGGAGTCCGTCGGCACGGCGCAACCCACCAGCCGCGACACACCGGCCGACTCCTGAGAAAGGACCGATGGCAAAAAAGGGGTGGAGGGGCGGACGACGGGGCGGGGTGTCAGCCGCTGACGACGGTGCGACCCTCGAAGGCACGACCGAGGGTGACCTCGTCGGCGTACTCGAGGTCGCCGCCGACGGGGAGGCCGGAGGCGAGGCGCGTGATGCGGATGCCCATCGGGAGGAGCAGCCGACTGAGGTAGGTGGCGGTCGCCTCCCCCTCGAGGTTCGGGTCGGTCGCGATGATGACTTCGGTGACGGTGCCGTCGGCGAGGCGCTGCATGAGACGACGGATGTTCAGGTCGTCGGGACCGACACCGTCGATCGGGCTGATGGCGCCGCCGAGCACGTGGTAGAAGCCGCGGAACTCACGCGTGCGCTCGATGGCGACGACGTCCTTCGGTTCTTCGACGACGCAGATCAGGGCCGGGTTGCGACGCGGGTCGCGGCACACGCTGCAGAGGTTCTGCTCGGAGATGTTGCCGCAGATCTCACAGAACTTGACCTTCTCGCGGACGACGGTGAGCAGCTCGGCGAGCTTCGACACGTCGAACGACTCCGTCTGGAGGATGTGGAACGCGATGCGCTGCGCCGACTTCGGACCGATACCGGGCAGCCGCCCGAACTCGTCGATCAGATCTTGGACGATTCCCTCGTACATGGCCTACCGCCCTCCGGAGCGCGGCTCGTGCGGCTGCTCCTCGATGAATGTGGCGCCGAGAAGCTCGCGGACGACGCTCTCGCCGTACCGGTTGTCGCCCGCGGGGTGGGACGTCGGCACCGGGGGCGCCTGGCGCATCCGGACCGGGGGCTGCGGGCGCTGCTCGGCGACCGGGGCCGCAGGCGGTGCGGCCTGCGGGGAGCCTGCAGGAGCTGCGGATGGCGCGACGGCCGCTGGGGATGGAGCAGGGGCCGACGACTCGAACGGGTCGGGGTAGGGCGGCTCGTCGTCCGGCGGCGGTGCGTCGTCGTCGGACGGGATCGAGACGACGTCCCACGTGACGGTGCGCGAGCCGAGCGCGTCGCCGTTGGACGGGCCTCGGGCGGGTGCCTGCTGGCGCGGCGGGGTCGACGGCTGCCGCTGCGCGGGTGAGCCGGCCGGCGTCCCGGGGGCTCCGGATGCGGTGGGTCGCCCGGGCTGCCCTTCGACAGGCTCAGGGACCGGAGACGGCTGCGTCGACGAGGCAGGCTCGGACGCGGACGTGGGCCCTTCGACAGGCTCAGGGACCGGAGACGGCTGCGTCGACGAAGCGGGCGCGGGCGATGACGTGGGCCCTTCGACAGGCTCAGGGGCCGGGGACGGCTGGGTCGACGAGGCAGTCGCAGCAGACGACGTGGGCCCTTCGACAGGTTCAGGGACCGAGGACGGGCGGGTCGCCGGGGCAGACACCGAAGACGAGTCGGGTCCGTCGACCGGCTCGGGCTCGTCGGCCGGCGGCGCGACCGTCGCCCACGAGGAGGCGGAGACGGAGGTCTGCTCCTCGACGGGCTCGGGGGCGGCGACCGCACGAGCCGCCGGGGTAGCGGGCGATGACGCAGCGAGCTGACGGCTCGGCGTCGGCCGGCGCAGCGGAGGTGGGCTCGCCGCCGGCGGGAGCGACGGTGGGCCACGACGAGCGGGCTCCCGACCCGCCGCTGCTGTCTGACGACGACGGGGCTGCGGGGGCGGGGACGGTCTGCGGCAGGCTCGGGGTCGACCAGGCGGACGAGTCCGACGACGGAGCGCCGGTGGCGGGCGCAGTTGCCCGCGGTGCCGGCGGCTCGTCGGCACCGGCGACCTTGGCGAGGTACTTCACCCGCACGCCGAGGACGTCGAGGACCGCCGTGCGCAGGACCTCAGCGACACCGGTGCCGGGGGCGTGACGTGCCTTGAAGTCGTTGAGGTCGCTGTTGTTCGCGAAGACGAGCGTGAGGACGTCGTCGTCCGAGTACCCGCCGACCTGGGTGTTGACGACGATCATCCAGGCCTTGCGGTCGGCCTTCTCGACGCGCGCCACGATCTCGGGCCAGGCGTCGCGGATGTGCTGCAGGGTGACCGGGCCGACCCGAGGGGCGGCGGGGGTCGGTGCGGCGGTCTGCGCGTGGTCAGGTTCCTGCGCCGGTCGACGGTCGGGGGCCGCGGATGCTGTCGAGGCAGCGGCCGGGGCGGGAGCAGGGGTGGAGCTCGCCGCCGTGCTCGCGGGGACAGCACCGGCAGAGACCGGAGCGCCGGCAGAGGCTGCAGCGCGGTCGGCGACCACGGGCTGCGTCGAGGCCGCGGGCTGCGCCGAGACCGCGGCCTGGCCGCCCTCGGCGGCAGCACCCTCGACGCCGATGCGACGCTCGAGCCGCTCCACCCGGGCCAATGCACCACGAGCGGAGTCGTCGGCTGCGGGCACGAGGATGCGCGCCATCATGAGCTCGAGGTGGAGCCGGGGCGACGTCGCGCCCGTCATCTGGGTGAGCGCCTCGTTCACGACGTCGGCCGTGCGGGACAGCTCGGCGATGCCGAACGCCCGCGCCTGGGCGAGCATCTTGTCGAGTTCGTCCTGCGGGAGCCCGCGGAGGACCGCCGCCGCGTTCTCGCCCGTGGCGGCCACGACGATGAGGTCGCGGAGTCGCTCGAGCAGGTCGTCGACGAAGCGGCGTGGGTCTTGGCCGGTCTGGATGACGCGGTCGACGGTGCTGAAGGCGGCACCGGAGTCGCGGGCGGCCAGGGCGTCGACCACTTCGTCGAGCAGGGCCGTGTGGGTGTAGCCGAGCAGGGCGACCGCGCGCTCGTAGTCGACGGAGTCGCCCTCGGAGCCGGCCATCAGCTGGTCGAGCAGGGACAGCGTGTCGCGGGCGGAACCGCCACCGGCCCGGACGACGAGCGGCAGCACGCCGGCCTCGACACCCACGTGCTCGCTCTCGCACAGCTGCTGGACGTAGTCGAGCATCTGCGCCGGCGGGATGAGCCGGAAGGGGTAGTGGTGGGTGCGGGAGCGGATCGTGCCGATCACCTTGTCGGGCTCGGTCGTCGCGAAGATGAACTTCACGTGCTCCGGCGGCTCCTCGACGATCTTCAGCAGGGCGTTGAACCCCTGCGGGGTGACCATGTGCGCCTCGTCGAGGATGAAGATCTTGTAGCGGTCGCGCGCGGGCGCGAAGATCGCGCGCTCGCGGAGGTCGCGGGCGTCGTCGACACCGTTGTGGCTGGCCGCGTCGATCTCGACGACGTCGAGCGAGCCGGAGCCGTCGCGGGAGAGGTCGACGCAGCTCGCGCAGACGCCGCACGGGGTGTCGGTCGGGCCCTCGGCGCAGTTGAGGCAGCGGGCGAGGATGCGAGCGGACGTCGTCTTGCCGCAACCGCGTGGACCGCTGAACAGGTACGCGTGGTTGACGCGGTTGGTGCGCAGGGCCGTCATGAGGGGATCGGTCACCTGCGCCTGACCGATCAAGTCGGCGAACGTCTCGGGCCGATACCGGCGATACAGAGCTGTGACCACCCACCAATGGTAGCCGTCGCCCCCGACATCGGAGCCGGCTTCCCGGCAGGACCGGTCGGCCCCGCACGGTGGGGAGTTCTCCCCATCGAGGCCGTCCCCGTCGCTTCCTAGAATGGTCAGCGCCACCAGAGAGGACCAGATGGAACAGTTCACGGTCGACACGGCCCTCATCAGGGACACGACAGCCAACCTCACCGTCATCCAGAGCGAGTTCGACGCCGCGGAGAAGCACACCGCGTCGGCCGCCGACGTGATCCCCCACGAGCTCCTCGCCCGGACCCTCCAGGAGTTCTCGAGCGGCTGGGACACCAGGCGCTCGGAGTTCTCGGAGGCGATCACCACCCTGAACGGGATGGGCACGGCGATCGCCGACCACTTCGAAGGCTGGGAGGCCGACCAGGCCGCAGCCGCCGGCGGAGACGGAGACGAAGGATGAGCCCGATCCCCGGCGACCCCGGTTCCATCCGCACCTGGGCGACCACCTACGGCGGGATCGCCGACACCATCGTCGAGGCCTCCTCGCAGCTGCAGTCGCTGGAACTGGGCGAACAGACGAGCATCGCGGTCATCGAGTACCACGACAACGCGCAGTACCTCGGGGAGAACATCGCGCTCACGGAGCCCCGCTACCGCGCGGTCCACGAGGCGCTCACGTTCTACGCCGACGAGCTCGAGGCAGCCCAGCAGACCGAGCGCGACGCGATCGCCGCGGCGGAGGCCGCGGAGACCGAGCACGCGAGCGCGAACAGCGACTACCTGACGAAGTGGGAGGCCGCGGACACGGCGGCCCACGATCCGGCTGCCACCGACGCCGCGGAGACGAGGGCCGCCTCCGACACCGCCTGGTATCGACTGGAAGAGGCCCGCATCGCGCAGGGGCAGGCCCAGGTGGACCTCGAGAACGCCCAGATCCGCGCCGAGAACGCCGGACGCACCGCCGCCTCGATGATCACCACGGCCGTCGACGGCGACGGCATGAACGACACCTGGTGGGACGACTGGGGGAAGGGCCTCTACGACGTCCTCTCGGTGGTCGGCATGGTCATCGTCGGAGTCGTCGCCGTCGTCGCGATCGTCGGCCTCGTCCTCGCGACGATCGGTACCGCCGGTATCGCGCTTCCGGCCGCCGTCGTCGCCGCCGTCGGGGTCGTCGCCGCTGCCGGTGTGGGCATCGCCGCCCTCATGGGCCTGATGACGGGCGGTGCGATGCTGTCGGGCGAGAAGGGCTTGGAGAACCAGCTCATGTGGGACGCGATCGGGTTGCTGCCCTTCTCGAAGTTCCTCAAGGGCCCGATCGCGAAGGTGCTGCGGAACATGGACCTGCCGGCGACCGGGCCAGGCTCGCTCGCCGGCGCGCCCCGCATCTCCGGCACGACGCCGACCACCAACCGCTTCATCGACGCCGCCGGGCGTGGTGGCGAGACGCAGAAGGCCGCCGTCGAGTTCTACCTCGACAACCAGGTGGACATCTTCGCCTCGGTCGGGCTGGAGGCAGGTCAGAACATCACCGCGGGAACGCCGTCCCTGCTGCCCGACCTCACCCCGAACGACCAGGCGCCGAACGCCCACCAGGAGGGATGGCACCCCGGCGACTCGCAGTACGTGCCGCCGGACGAGTACCGCCTCGACCCGTTGGTGCCCGACTTCGGCACGCCGTCGACCGTGTTCGGTGGTGGCGGCAATGGGACCGGTGTACAGCCGCCGCCGACGGTCAGCCCGTACCCGCTCACCCTGCCGGGCTCCTCGCCGGTCGTCCCCGGCGGTCAGACCTACGGCCCGGCGAACCCGACCGTGCCGGACACCGGCACTGGCACGGGCACGGGCACGGACGGTCAGGGATGACCGCGCCGACCCCGTCCGTGATCACCGTCCGCCTCGACGGCGTCGACCTCGACCGCTGGATCTGGGTTCCGCACGCCTGGCCCTACGAGGGGTTCACCGACCCGCGGGGCTGGGCGGACGCCGCGGCGAAGCGTGTCGCACGCCGGTCAGGGTTCGCCTTCGTGAAACGAGCCGCGCTCCGCGACGACCTCATCGAGATGTCGAGGAGCCGGGACAGCGTCGGCGCTCATTGGACGGTCGCCTACGCCCCGGACCTCAGCCGCCCGGCGCGCATCGCCCGCATCGAGGTGCACGACAGCCGCGTGGGGACGTACCGGAGTCTCGAGCAGTTCATGCAGCTCGACACCCCGGGTCTCGAGGGCCCACCGGTCGTCGAACCGTTCGTGTCGCCCCACCTCGGCGAGGGCATCACGGCGATCATGCACCAGCGGAACGCCGACCGGACGCTCTCCGCAGTGCGCTCGTACGGCTGGACCCTCCCCACCTGCTGGGTGTCGATGTACTACGCCGACTTCGACCTCGGGTTGATGGAGCGCCTGCGGCCCGAGTTCGATGCGCTGGCACGGGCGTTGCAGGTCGACGAGCAGGTCGTCGACTCGTGAGTTCGACGCGACCCTCCCATCCGAGCGGTGCGGGCGTCCGAGCGGTTCCGCGGCGGACACAGCTCGCCCTCGCCGTCCTCGGCCTGACGATCGTCGGCTGGCTCGTCGGCTGCGTCGTGCCGCTCGCGTTCTCCAGCGCGGGGTCCGTCCCCTGGACGCCGTCGCCGGTCTGGTACCTGGTCGTGCCCGTCCTGTTCCTCGTGGCCTCGATCGAGTTGTCCTGGTGGGCTCGACACCGACGCACGGCTCAAGCGTTCGCAAGCGTGATCAGTGGCCTGCAGCTGGCGGCGATCCTCATCTGCCTGCGGGTCGCGGACGCACGCCCGCTCGACGCCGCATGGCCGCACGACCTCAGCACGGCGGTCTGGATCGGCATCGGGTGCATGATCGTCGGCCAGGGGTTCGCGTACCTCGCCGAGCGCTCGGCCGCTCGTCACCGCGGGGTGGTCTCGTGAGCGTTGCTCGTCGCTACCGGTTCGTCCTCCCGGCCGGTTGGGGGTATCTGGCTGCTTCGGAGAGCGTGGAGGCCGCCGTCGCCAGACTGGTTCCGGACGACGGACCCACCGCCGGACGGGCCGCCCTCGCCAAGCTCCGCCCCGTCCTCCGTCAACAGTTGCGATCACTCCGCGGTCGAACCGTCGCGAGCGGCGGCGTCGACATCCTGCTGCCGGTCGCCCCTCGTGCCGGCGCCATCATCCCGGCGAACATCGTGATCGCACGGCCCGGTGCCGAGGAACGGTCGGAGTACGCATCCGGCGGGCTCCCCACCGGATGGGCGTCGGCGGAGGGAGGCGCTGATCGCTCCGAACGCCGCGCCGACCTCATCGGCGAGCTGCCCGTGACCCGCCACCTCCGGGTGCGCCGGGAACAGACCGACGAAGCCGGCACGACCGCCGACCTCATCCGAGTCGACTACTTCATCCCGGTCTCGCCGGAACGCGAACGCGAGCTCGCGCTCATCGTCAGCGCGACGGTGCTCGGCCGGGTCGGCGACGAACGCCTCCCGCCGTCGACGGTCGAGGTGCTCGTGACGCTCGTCGACGCGATCATCCACACCTTCCAGTGGGAGGAACCGCCCCGCTGAACCGCCCCGTGGCCGGATGGCGGACGTTCGTCCCCTCGCCCGGGCACGGGCGAGGGGACGTGGAGTCAGCGTCGGACGATCATGATCCAGGAGAGCTGCACGTCGGTGCCGCCGCCCGAACCGACCGGATCGAGGGTGATCGACAGGCGGCCGTCCGCGTCCGGCTGCACGGACGACAGCGTCGCCACCGTCGGAGTGCCGGTGATCGGTTGCGCGCTGAGCAGCGTCGCACCGTTCGCCCCGATGTCCGCGCGCCGGTTGTCCGCCCACTGCGACCACGGGTCGTACAGCCCGACGTACACGTCGTAGCTCCCCGCGTCGAGGGAGTCGAACGCGTACTCCAGGGTGCGGTCGGTCGCGGAACTCGCGACGTAGCGGAGCGACTCCGAGAACGGCCCGTCGGTCGTGCCCGTCTCCGCGCCGACGACGCCCCAGTTCGCGCCGGTGGCCGCGTCGGCCCCGAGCGTCCGGTCGGACGTCGAGTTGAGCAGGGTGCCGTCGGCGTCCGCCACCGAGCGGATCGCGTCGTACTCGGGCGACGCCGATCCCCCGGCGTCGACGAGGTAGACGAGGTCCTTCGGGACGACCGTCACCTGCCGGGTCACCGGGCGGGACACGCCCTCGACCGCGCCGGTGAGCGAGACCGGACCGGGGACGGCGAGCGCAGCGGTGTCCCAGGTGATCGTCCGGGTGGTCGTCGTGCCGCCCTCCGTGACCTGCGCCTCGCTCGGCAGGGTGCTCGCATCGCCGAGTCGGACGGTCGTCGGCACGTCGACGTCGACCGCGACCTTGCCCTTCCCCTCGAGGTCCGCGAGCGTCCACTCGTCGTACCACTTCAGGGACAGGGATCCGTCGTCGCCGAACTCGAGCGGGAGCCAGACGGCCGGCGCGTTGCGGAGGTCGGACGGCGTCCAGCGGTCACCCATGTAGATGAACTTGCCGGCGGCCGCGTCGATGGGGATCACGGACGTGCTCTGGCTGCCGTGGGTCGTCGACGCACCGGAGCCGCTCACCGGGTTACCGTGGTCGGTCCACTCCCCCAGCATCGAGTCGGCGGTGGCGTACTTGGCCGGGTTGGGGTTCCAGCCGGTCGCGCCCGAGGTGATGAGGTAGTACGTGCCGTCGTAGACGAACACCGCCGGGGCCTCGCGCTGCCCACCGATGTAGGTGCGGGTGAAGTCCTCGCCCTTCACGGCGCGGTCGACGGGTGCCGACAGGAACATGAAGTTCGACGACAGCTTGGAGATGAAGAGGGTCAGGTTCTCCTCGCTCGCGTAGATGATGTAGCCGGTGCCGTCGACGTCGGTGAAGAGGTTCATGTCGCGGGCCATGCCGGGGCTGTCGGGCTGGTAGTTGGGCTCGCCCTCGGGCGCGACGTTCAGGCGGTAGCTGTCCACGTAGCGGAACGGGCCGGTCGGTGAGTCGGAGACCGCGACGCCGGCGGTCGCCTTCGCGTACTGCGCGTCGGACGTCGCGCTCGGGCCGTCGGTGTGGATCCACATGACCCACTGTTCGGTTGCGGCGTTGTACATGACCTTCGGCCGCTCGAGGATCGCTGCGGGGACGGCCGGGTCGCTCGGGACCGTCAGGAGGTCGCGGACGACCGCCGCGCGTTGCCGGGCCGTGTAGTCGGCGTACAGCTCGGCTGCGGCCGGATCGGTCGTGAGCTGGTCGGCGGTCGACAGGGCCTGCAACGCCAGACCTTCGTCGGTCCAGTTGTAGAGGTCGCGCGAGGAGTACACGTGCACCCCGCGGCTGCTCGCGTAGCCGTTCCACCGGTCTTCGCCGTACCAGTAGTAGATCGGCTGGCCGTCGGCGTCCGTCGACGGCACGACCTGCCCGCCGTGCGCCTGGATCGGGTTGCCCTGGTCGTCGACCCAGGCCTGGCCCGGGCGGAACGAGTCGTAGGTGACGATCGGCCGGAGTGCGGTGCGTGCGGCACCGAGCGCGTCGTAGGCGGCGGTGAGTGCCGCGGTGTCGGTCGACCCGGCGTCCACGAGCGCCTGGGCGTCGGCGATCGCCGCGTCGAGGACGGCGAGCGAGTCGGCGACGTAGCCGGCGCGCTGCCCCTCGTCGAGCGTGACGGCTCGGATCTTCGCCGCGAGCACCTCGGTGGACGCCGTGTGCGGCGCTCGGATGACGAGGTAGTTCACCGCGGGGTCGGTGTAGGTGTTGGTCCGACCCGCCGGGCTGTGGACCTCGAGGTCGAGGGTGCCGTCGTCGACGCTCACGGTGAGCTGCTGCTCGAGGAGCGCGCCGGCTGGCGCGGTCACCTGGGCGAGCGTCTCGCCCTCGGCCCGGAGGTCGAGCGGTCGTGCCGCCCAGCCGCTCGGCAGGTTGAACCCGAGGGTGACCTCGTACTCGCCGGCCGGGAGGTCGAAGGCGTAGTCGACCGACCGCGTCGGGAGGGAGCTGCCCGCGGGCGGTGCGTCGTACCGGAGGGAGGCGGTCTTCTCGGTCCCGGAGGAGCTGTTCGCCGTCGGGTTGCTGTTCGCGTCGGCGACGAATCCCCAGGACGCGCCGGTGGCGGCGTCGACCCCGTAGGACTGGTCGGTGCGTGACTGGTACAGCCCGATGTGGTCGCCGGCGGAGACCGCGTCGGTCACCGTGCTGCCGGCGTTCGCGAAGTAGAGGACGAAGTCGTTGGCGACGAGTTCGTCGACCGTCGGGCTCGGGTAGCTCGGTGCAGCCTCGGCGCGTGGTGCGTCCGCCGTGACGAGGGCGCCGGAGAGCCCGAGCGCGAGGACGACCGCGCCCGCGACGCCACTGCGCCCGACACCGCCGCTGGAGGAGGCGTCCTCGGCGGCGCTCGAGGCCCCGACCCGACGACGGCGGAGGATGAGCAGTGCACCCGCGAGCAGGAGCACCGCAGCCACGATCACCGCGGCGGCGATCGAGACACCCGACACGGCGAGCCCACCGGCACCGCCCGCATTCGTGCCCGAGCCCGGCTGACCGGCCCCCGGGTCCGCCCCGGGCTCGCCGCCCGGCCCGGTTCCGGGATCGGTGCCGCCGGGCAGGGAGTCGACGGTGTTGCCCGGGCCGCCGTTCGTGCCACCGGCGACGGGGACTGCACCGGCCGCGGCGACGGCACCCGTCTCGCCGAGCGCGACACCGGCCGCGAGCAGACCGTCGGGCAGTGCCGAACGGGCGTCGTCGGCACCCCAGACGGTGACCGATCCGTCGGCGGCGATCGCCCCGGACAGGTACGGACCCGCGAAGACACGGACGACGTCGACCCCGTCGAGGGACGCCGGCACCTCGGTCTGGCCGGAGCCGTCCGCACCCCAGGCGAGGACGGTGCCGTCGTCGGCGAGGGCGAGCGCGTGGTCGGTGCCGGCGGCGAGCTGCACGACGTCCTCGTCGGCGAGCGCCGTCGGGAGCTCGAGCTGCCCGGCGTCGCTCCGACCCCAGGGGACGACGTCACCGTCGTCGGTGAGGGCGACGGTGAAGCCGGATCCGATCGCGACGTCGGTCACGCGTGCACCGTCGAGCGCGGTCGGGAGGTCGTTCTGTCCGAACGCGTCGTCACCCCAGAGCGCGAGCGTGCCGTCGGCGCGGACGGCGGCCGAGTTCGGTCCGCCGGCGGCGATGCGGAGGACCCGGTCGAGTCCTGCCGGGACCGTGGCCTGGCCGTCGGCGTCGCGGCCCCAGGCGGTGACGGTGCCGTCGGCGGCGAGCGCGAGCGAGTGGTTCGTGCCGGCCGCGACCTGGGTGATCGTCCCCGTGAGGCTCGGGACGGTCGCCTGACCGAAGCCGTCGGCGCCCCACGCGAGCACGGTGCCGTCCGCACCGAGCGCGACGGCGTGGCCGAGACCGGCGGCGACACCGGTGACCGGGGTGCCGACGAGCTCCGCGGGAGCCGCGGGGTCGCCCCAGCTGAGCAGGGTCGCCGCGGGCGCCTCGGCAGCGGCCGCGCTCCCGGCCGTCAGGGCGGTGGTGCCGACGATGGCGACCGTCAGGAGGCCTGCGGCGAGACCACCCCGCCGCAGGACGGCGGCACCTCCATCCGGTGTCGATCGGTCGGGTCGTCTCGTCGCTCGTCGCATGCTGCGGCGTCCTTTCACGTCATCGTGGGGTGCTGCGGAGGTGGTGCTCAGGTGCTGCGGCCCTTCGACAAGCTCAGGGACCGGGGTTGAGGTCAGGGACCGGGGTGTGAGGTGCTGGCGTTTGGATCGGTCCCTGAGCCTGTCGAAGGGCGGGGAGCGGACCTGTGACCCTTCGACAAGGTCAGGGACCGGGTGGTGCGGTCGGCGCCGCGTCTGTGCGGGCGACGCCGACCGGATCGTGGGCGGCTAGAACTCGGTCGGGCCGAGCGAGGGGCGGGCGAGGAAGGAGAGCGTCGGCGTCGTGAGCGCATGGAACTCGAACACCGTGAAGCGGTTCTCCCCGGCACGGAGCTGGCCGCCGGGGACGTACAGCGTGTGCTGCGGCCCCCGCGACCAGTAGCGGCCGAGCAGGAAGCCGTTCACCCAGACGAGCCCCTTGCCCCAGGCTGCGGTGTCGAGGAACAGGTCGGTGGGCGCGTCGAGCGTGACGGTGGCGGTGAGGAGGACCGGCCCGGCACCGCTGATCGTGGCGCCGGACGTGCGCGTGGCTGCGGCGTCGACGACGGCGTCGAGCCGGTCGAGGGCCACGGGCGCGATGCCCCACGACGTGAGTTCCACGCCGTCGAGCGACACGGGCCCGATGATCCCCTTCGGCTCCCCCAGGCGCTTGCCGTAGTTGACGCGGCCCTGGTTCTCGAGGAGGAGTTCGAGCGTCTCACCCGCCGGGATGACGATGGACCGCTCCTTGAACTCGCGGGTGAGTGCACCGACCGGCACGCCGTCGACGGAGACGACCACGCGGTCGCGCACCTCGGCGAACCGGAGCACCCCGCCGCGTCCACCGAGCGACGCCCGGTAGCGCGCCAGACCGCTGAACGCTCCGAGTTCGTCCATCGTCGGGATCCGGTCGAACGCCTGGAGCGGCGCGATCTCGTCGGCCACGTCCGCGAACGGGACCTCCTGCTCGAAGGACGCGGTGAACGCCGGGGCGTCCGTCGCCGCCGGTGGGATCTCCGTCGGCACCTCGGCGTACTTCGCGATCACGTCGCGGAAGGCGAAGAACTTCTCCGTCGGGTGGCCGGCCTCGTCGAGGGGCGCGTCGTAGTCGTAGGAGGTGACGTGCGAGCGGTACTGGCCCTTGTCGTTCGCGCCACCGGTGAACCCGAAGTTCGTGCCGCCGTGGAACATGTAGATGTTCACGGACGCGCCGGCAGCGAGGAGGGCGTCGAGGTCCGCCGCCGTCTCGGCGATGGGCGTCGTGTGGTGGTGCTCGCCCCAGTGGTCGAACCAGCCGTCCCAGAACTCGGAGCACATGAGCGGCCCGGTCGGCTGGTGCTCACGCAGGGTCGCGAGGCGTTCGAGCGAGCGGCTGCCGAAGGAGCCGGTCTTGTGGAGTTCGGGGATGCTGCCGTCCTCGAGCATCTGGGCCGTGGGCTGGTCGACGGTCGTCAGCGGCACGGTGATGCCGAGCTCGCGGGTCCAGTCGGTCAGCGTGCGGAGGTAGGCGTGGTCGTCGCCGTAGGCGCCGTACTCGTTCTCGACCTGCACGAGGATGACGGGACCGCCGCGGTCGATCTGCAGCGGGGCGACGATCGGCAACAGCGCCTCGAAGTACTCGCGGACGGCGGCCAGGTAGCGCGGTTCGCTGCGACGGAGGCCGAGCTCGGGGTCGTGCAGCAGCCAGCCGGGGAGGCCGCCGTTGTCCCACTCGGCGCAGATGTAGGGGCCGGGACGCACGATCGCGTACATGCCGGCGTCGGCGACGAGGCCGAGGAAGCGTTCGAGGTCGTTCACGCCCGTGGTGTCGAACACGCCGCGCTCGGGGCTGTGCTGGTTCCACGCGACGTAGGTCTCGATGGTGTTGAGGCCCATGAGCTTCGCCTTCGCGATGCGGTCCGCCCACTGCTCGGGGTGCACCCGGAAGTAGTGGAGGGCTCCGGAGATGATCCGGAACGGCTGACCGTCGAGCAGGAAGTCGTCGTCGCCGATGGAGAAGGTGGGCATGCTGGGGCTCCGTGATGAAGGGGTGCGGATGGAGCGACCACGGCCGGCCGGAGCGGATCCCGGAGGACCCTCCGACCGGCCGCGGTCGATGGTGCTGGTGCTACAGGTGCCGTTCGACTACTTCTCGGTGACCGTGAAGCCCTGCGTGTTGCCGTACTCGACGAGCTGCTTCTGCCAGTCGGCGAGACCGTCGTTCAGGTCGGCCTTGTTCGCGTAGGACTGTCCGACGGTGTCGGCGAAGATGCTGTTCGCGTAGACCTGGTACGGCAGGTACTGCCAACCGGTCGACACGTCCTTCGCGCCCTGCACGAGGACCTCGTTGATCTTCTGGCCACCGAAGTACTCGGGAGCTGCGGAGAGGAACTCGTCGGAGTTGAGGTCGGCGGTCGTCGCCGGGAAGCCGCCGTTGTCGAGGAAGACCTTGACGCTGTCCTCGTCGTTGTTCAGCCACTTGAGGAAGCCCGCGGCGAGCGCCGGGTTCTTGCTCTGCTTCAGCACGACCTGGCCACCGCCACCGTTCTCGGCGTTGGCGGGCTTGCCGTCGTAGGTCGGGATCGGTGCGACGCGCCACTGACCGGAGGCCTCGGCGACGGACGACTCGAGCACACCGGGCATCCAGGCGCCCGTGATGAGCGTCGCGATGCTGCCGTTGCCGAGCGACTTGTACCAGTCGTCACTCCATCCCGGGACCTCGGAGAGGAGGTCGCCCTCGACGAGCTGGTTCCAGGTGTCGGCCCACTTCTTGGAGCCCTCGTCGGCGAGGTTGACGCTCACCTTGGTGCCGTCGGCGGTGAACGGACGTCCACCGGCCTGCCAGATCATGCTGGTCGCGAAGCCGGAGTCACCGGAGTCGTTGGTGATGTACTTCGACGGGTCGGCCGTGTGCAGCTGTGCGGCTGCCGCGATGTACTCGTCCCAGGTGGTCGGCACGGCGATGCCGTACTGGTCGAACACCGTCTTGTTGTAGAACATGGCCATGGGGCCGGAGTCCTGCGGGAGGGCGTAGAGGCCGTCGCCGATGTTGACGGAGCTCCACGGGCCGGGGCTGTAGTCGTCCTTCAGGTCGCCGAAGCCGTAGGCGTTGAGGTCGACGAGGGAGTCGCTGAGCGCGAACTGCGGGATGGCGTAGTACTCGACCTGCGCGACGTCGGGGGCACCCTTACCGGCCTTGATCGCGTTCTGCAGCTTCGTGTACTCGGTGGTGTTGGTGCCGGCGTTGACGAGGTTGACCTTGACCTTGGGGTAGGCCTTCTCGAACGCGGCGACCTGCGCCTCGGCGGAGGGCGTCCAGGACCAGTAGGTGATCTCGCCACCGGCTTCGAGGGCGGACTCGATGTCCTTGGCGTCGCCAGAGGCGGTGCTGCCGCCGCCGGACGAGCAGGCGACGAGCGAGGCTCCGATCATCGCGGACGCGACGGCCGCCGTGGCCGCGCGGCGCAGAACCGTGCGAGACGGTGAGATGCGCTTCATGGGTGTTTCCTTTCACTGCGTTGGGAGGAGGAGGTGATGCGGGTGGTGCGGGTTGGGAACGGCGGGGATCAGCCCTTGACGCTGCCGGCACTCAGGCCGGACTGCCAGAAGCGCTGCAGGAAGAGGAACGCGATGACGATCGGGACGATGGTCAGGAGCGATCCGGTGATCACGAGGTTGAAGATCGGCTGCGCGGCGACACCGGTGGCCTGGGCGCTCCACTGGCTGAGGCCGACGGTGAGCGGATACCAGGTCGGCTCCGACAGCATGATGAGCGGCAGGAAGTAGTTGTTCCAGGTCGCGACGATCGCGAAGAGGAGCACCGTGACGATGCCGGGGCCGAGGAGTCGCAGCGAGATCGTGAAGAAGGTGCGGAACTCCCCCGCGCCGTCCATGCGGGCGGCCTCGAGCAGCTCGGTCGGGACCGCGTCCACCGCGTACGTCCAGATGAGGTACAGGCCGAAGGGACTGACGAGCGAGGGCAGGATGACCGCCCACGGCGTGTTCGTGAGGCCGAGCTGGCTGAACATCAGGAAGGTCGGGACGGCGAGGGCCGTGCCCGGCACCGCGATGGAGCCGAGGATGATCGCGAACACGGCGCGCTTGCCGGGGAACCGGAACTTGGCGAGGCCGTAGCCGCCGATCGTCGCGAGGAGCGTCGCCCCACCGGCACCGACCACCACGTAGAGCAGTGTGTTGCCGAACCAGCCGACGAACTGCCCGTCGCGGTAGGTGAGCGTGTCGACGATGTTCTGCCAGAGGTTGAACCCGCCGTCGCCGAACCAGAGGCCGAAGGAGGTGAAGAGGTCGGGCTGGGACTTCGTCGCGTTGATGACGAGCCACAGGATCGGGACGACCGAGTAGATGAGGAAGACGGCCATGACGATCGTGAGGACGATCGAGCGCTTGCGGCGCGGGTCGTGGCGCTTCCGGGTGGGCCGGTCGAAGGCGCGCGGGTTGCGGGCGGTCCGGGTCGACACGGTCTGCGGGCGGACGGTCGGGTTCGAGACGGTGGCCATCAGCTGTTCTCCTGTCGGGAGCCGCGCACCTGCACGACGTAGGCGATGACGGCGGTGATGACGCCCATGATGATCGCGACCGTCGCCGCGAGGTTGAACTGCTGGCCGGCGAAGGACAGGTTGTAGGCGTACATGTTCGGGGTGAAGTTGCTCGTGATCACGTTGGGCGCGAGGTTCTTCAGCAGGTTCGGCTCGTTGAAGAGCTGGAAGGACCCGATGACGGAGAAGATCGTCGCGATGACGAGCGCTCCGCGGAGGGCGGGGATCTTGATGCTGAAGACGGTGCGGAACTGTCCGGCCCCGTCGATCTCGGCCGCCTCGTAGATCTCACCGGGCACGACGCGGAGGGCGGCGTAGAAGATGAGCATGTTGTAGCCCATGAACTCCCACGTCACGATGTTGCCGATGGAGGCGAGGACGGCCTGGGAGCTGAACGGCTCGAGGATCTGGGCACCGACGAGGTCGTTGAAGCTGCCGGCGAGACCGAACTGGTCGCCGTAGATGAAGCCCCAGATGAGCGCCGCGACGACGCCCGGGACGGCGTACGGCAGGAAGAGCGCGATGCGGAAGAAGGCGGCGCCGTGGAGCCTCGCGCTGTCGAGCGCGAGCGCGGCGGTGAGCGACAGGGCGAGCATGATCGGCACCTGCACGACGAAGAACAGTGCGACGCGACCGAACGGCTCCCAGAACTTCGGGTCCTGGAGCACCTGGGCGTAGTTCTCGAAACCGACGAAGGCGTTGCCGCCGATGAGCTTCTCCTGGAAGAAGCTGAGGTAGAGCGCATAGACGAGCGGCGCGATGATCATCAGCGCGAAGACGATCATGAAGGGGGCGATGAACGCCCAGCCCTTCCAATCCCGGCGGTCGCGTCGGTGGACACGGACCGCTGGTGGCCGGCCGGTGCGAGCGGTCGTGGTGGTCATGGGCAGCTTCCTTGCTGGGATTCGGGCGGAACCGTCGTGCGGTGGAGCCGTGCGGGGGTGGGATCGCGGTGGATGTTTACGTCAACATCTGATCGGTACCATAGCATGTTCACGTCAACATGCAAGGATGGATGCGACGATAGGGAGACCATGACGGACACCACCCGGAGAGCGCCTGGCCGCGCCAGGCGAGCACCGTCGATGGCGGACGTCGCGGCGCACGCCGGCGTCTCCTCCCAGACCGTCTCCCGCGTCGCGAACGGGCTGACCAACGTCGACGACGGCACCCGCGACCGCGTGCTGGAGGCCATGAACGAGCTCGGCTACCGCCCGAACAAGGCCGCTCGCGCCCTGCGATCCGGGCGAACCCGCAGCATCGGGATCACGATGTTCACGCTCTCCTCCTACGGCAACATGCGCACCCTCGACGCGATCACGGTCCAGGCCGCACGGGCCGGCTACTCGGTCACGGTCGTCCCCGTCGAGTACCCGACGCAACGCGACGTCGCGGTCGCACTCGACAGCCTCCGCGAGCAGGACGTCGACGGCCTCATCATCGTCATCGAGTCGCACATCGTCGACGGCGCCGACGTCGAACTGCCCGCAGGTCTCCCGGTCGTCGTCATCGACTCCGCGGCACGCACCGACTACCCGGTCGTCGACAACGACCAGGCGCAGGGCGCGGCGCTCGCCACTCAGCACCTCCTCGACCTCGGACACCAGGGCGTCTGGCACATCGCCGGCCCCCGCACCTCGTACTCGGCGGCTCGTCGCGAGCAGAGCTGGGCCGACACGCTGCGCGAGGCCGGCATCACGCCGCCGCCCGCGTTCCGTGGCGACTGGTCGACGACCTCGGGGTACGAGATCGGCCTCGAGATCGCCGAGCGCCCGGAGATCACGGCCGTGTTCGCCTCGAACGACCAGATGGCGCTCGGACTCCTCCGCGCCCTGCACGAGCGCGGGCGTGCCGTGCCGGAGTCGATCAGCGTCGTCGGCTTCGACGACACCCCGGAATCGGACTCGTTCTGGCCGCCGCTCACGACGGTGCACCAGGACTTCGACGAGATCGGACGCCGGGCGATCACCACGCTCCTCCGCGAGATCGAGGAGGGCCCGCAGCTCTCCACCGAGCCCCTCACGCCGACGTCCCTCGTCGTCCGCGCGAGCACGGCTCCCCCGCCCGCGCGCTGAGGCGAGCGAGACACTCCACGCGGTCATTGAGCCTGTCGAAATGCCCACGGCGACACCTCGACCAGCTCGGCGAACGAATCCCCGGTCATTGAGCCTGTCGAAATGCCCACGCCCGCACTTCGACAGGCTCAGTGACCGGCGTAGGGGCCCAGTGACCGGCGTAGGGGCCCAGTGACCGGCGTAGGGGTCCAGGGGCCTCAGTGACCGGAACGGACCGGAATGGGGCCGCAGTGACCGGGCCCGCCTTGACACCCGAGCGAGGGGTCGCCCATACTCGTCGGAAATGTTGACGTGAACACGGTGGTTCGACGCCGCTGAATGTTCACGTGAACATCCCCTGCACCACGGCCTCCAACGAAGGAACCACCGATGACACTGCCGTCACCAGTCCGCCGACGAACGATCGGAGCGACCGTCGCCGTCGCCCTCGGCATCGCCGCGATCGCACCAGCACTCGCCACCGTGGACGCCGCACCTGCGGCCGCCGCGGAGAGCACGCCCCTCACCATCACCCCCAACCCGGCCTACCAGAACGAGGCGTTCGAGGGCTGGGGCACGAGCCTCGTCTGGTTCGCCAACGCGACCGGCGACTACCCCGCGGACGTCCGCCAGGACCTGTTCGACAAGGTGTTCGGCGAGGACGGCCTCAACCTCAACATCGCGCGCTACAACATCGGTGGCGGCAACGCGAGCGACGTCCCGCCCTACCTGCGGGCCGGCGGCGCGGTCGACGGCTGGTGGAACCCGGACCTCGCCGCGAGCGACGCCGACGGCCCCATCACCTCCGACTACGCCGACCGCGACCGCTACGCCGCCGCCTGGGACGCCGACGACCCGGCCTCCTACGACTTCGACGCCGACGAGACCCAGCGCTGGTGGCTCACGGCGCTCAAGGACAAGATCACCAAGTGGGAGGCGTTCAGCAACTCCCCGCCGTACTTCATGACCGAGAGCGGCTACGCGTCGGGCAACTTCAACGCCGCCGACGAGCAGCTGAAGCCGGAGAGCGTCGACGACTTCGTCGCGTACCTCACCACCGTCGTCGACCACCTCGAGGCCGACACG
The DNA here is from genome assembly GCF_059073635.1 of Plantibacter sp. Classification (NCBI taxonomy): domain Bacteria; kingdom Bacillati; phylum Actinomycetota; class Actinomycetes; order Micrococcales; family Microbacteriaceae; genus Plantibacter; species Plantibacter sp. Next base: position 685,758 of record NZ_JCACOF010000010.1, read on the forward strand.
GGCATCGACTTCGACACCATCGACCCCTTCAACGAGCCGAACACGAACTACTGGGGCACCCAGATCGACGAGGCCACCGGTTGGCCGAAGGGCGGACGCCAGGAGGGTGCGCACATCGGCCCGGCCATGCAGGACACCGTCATCAAGGCCCTCGCCGAGCGCCTCGCCGCCGAGGGCACCTCGACCGAAGCCGTCATCGCGGCCATGGACGAGACCAACCCCGGCATCTTCGCGACGAACTGGAACGGCTGGTCGCAGACCGCCAAGGACCTCGTCACGCAGCTCAACGTCCACAGCTACGGCCAGGGCGGCAGCGTCGTCGCGCGCGACATCGCGAAGACCGCCGGCAAGCCGCTGTGGATGAGCGAGGTCGAGGGCAACTGGGACTCCAGCGGCAAGCACAACCTCACGAACATCGACAACGGCATCGGTATGGCGACGCACCTCATCGACGACCTCCGCAACCTGGAGCCGACCGCGTGGGTGCTCTGGCAGCCCGTCGAGGACCTCTACAACATGGAGAAGGTCGAGAAGCTCAACTGGGGCAGCGTCCTCATCGACTTCGACTGCAACGCCGAGGGCGACTCCGAGCGACGCATCGCCGACGGCGACGCCGACCCGAGCTGCTCCGTGAAGACGAACGCGAAGTACAACACGCTCCGCAACTTCACCCACTACGTGCAGCCCGGTGACCACCTCATCCCGTCCACCGACGCGCAGACCACCACGGCGCTCCGTGCCGACGGCACCGGTGCGACCCTCGTGCACGCCAACCCGTCGACCTCGGCTCGGACGATCACCATCGACCTGTCGAAGTTCGCGGACATCGCTCCCGGCGCGACGGTCACGCCGATCGTGACGACGGAGTCCCCCGCGGACGACGTCACCGCCAACGCACTCGTGCAGGGCGACGCCGTGTCGATCGACCCGGTGACCAAGCAGGCGACGCTCACGGTCCCGGCGAAGTCGGTCACCACCTTCCTCGTCGACGGTGCGACCGGTGTCGCAGCCGACGCGGCGCCGTTCCAGGACGGACACGCCTACCAGCTCGTCGGCAAGCAGAGCGCGAAGGCGTTCACCGCCGCAGCCACGACCGGGACCGTCCCGGCCGGCACGATCACCCCGCGTGCCTCCGACGCCACGACCGGTGCCGCACAGGTGTGGACCGCCGAGCGACTCTCGGGCGGCGGCACGAACACCGACCGCTACGCCGTCCGCAGCTCGTCCGGGGCACTCCTCTCCGCGAACTCCGCCGGCACCTCGCTCGTCGCTGCGACGCGGGAACAGGCTGCGGCCGACCCATCGCTGCAGTGGATCCCGACGACGACCAACGGCTCCGACTGGAGCCTCGTGAACGTCGGGACCAGCCAGGCCCTCGAGGTCGGCGGGCAGTCCACCACGACGGGCGCCGCCGTCGGCGTCTACCAGTCGAACAACGGCGCGAACCAGACCTGGAACTTCGTCGACACCGCCCTCACGGGCGTGCAGCCGGTCACGGTGCAGACCGTCGCCGGTGTTCCGGCGGCGCTGCCCGCGACCGTGGTGCCGCTGTACGGCGCGGTCCAGGGCGCGCCGGTGCCGGTCACCTGGGACACCTCGGCCGTGGACTGGAACACGCCGGGCACGATCGTCGTGAACGGTTCCGGCACCGACGGCTGGGGTGCGGCGTTCACCGCGCAGGCCACCGTCGACATCGGTGGCTTCACGACCACCGAGCCGGTCTCCCTGACGGTCGCCGCGGGGTCCCCGGCAAGCGCCGTCATCGCTGCGGCACCGACCACGGTCCCGGCGCAGATCGGTGCGAGTGTCAACCGCTTCGACACGCCCGTCACCTGGGACTTCAGCACCCTCGACGACGCCGACCTCGCCGACACCGGTGTGGTGCAGGTGCGCGGCACGGCTGCCTCGAACGACCCGGCCGCGGCACCGATCGACGCACTCCTGTCGATCATCGTCACGGCGCCCGGTGAGCGGAACATCGCACCGGACGCCACGACCGTCGCGAGCGCGACGTCCACCGAGTCCGGCTATCCCGCGAGCAACACGAAGAACGGTGTGCGGAACGACAAGGGCTGGTCGAACTGGCGTTCGTCGAACAAGCCGGCGAGCGACACGCTGAGCTACGAGCTCGGCGGTGAGCACACGATCGAGCACGTCACCTTCTACGCCTACAAGGACGGGAGCACCAACAGCTGGCCGAGTGCACTGACCGTGCAGGTCCGCGACGCCGACGGCGCGTGGATCGACGCTCCGGGTGGGGCGGTCGCCGTGCCGGTCCCGACCGATGGGACGGCTCCGGTCGTCGACGTCGACCTCGGTGGCGTCACGACGAGTGCGGTGCGCATCGTGATGACGGCGTACGCGAACACCCACCTGGTCGTCTCGGAGGTCGAGATCTACGCGCTCGCACCGTCGGTCGCGACCGAGGCGAGCCTCGCCGCGCTGCGGGTGAACGGCACGCCGGTCGAGGGCTTCGACGCAGGCGTCCTCGAGTACGAGGTGCCGCTCGCCGGGTCCGCCGACCCGGTGGTCGACGCCATCCCGGCCGACCGCGACGCGACGGTGACGATCGAGCCGCTCGAAGCGGCACCGGCGGCTGACGCTCGCGCTGCGGCTGACGCGACCGACGGTGTCGTCATCACGGTGACGGCGGCTGACGGTGTGACCACGCAGTCGACGACCATCACCTTCGCCCGGACGGCGGTCGCGACCGCGACGCTGTCGAGCGTGGCCCGCGAGGGCGTGCCGACGACCGCGGCAGTCGTCGTGGACCCGGAGGACGCGGCCGTCGTCTACGCGTGGCTGCTCGACGACGAGGTCGTGGACGGAGCCGACACGGCGACGTTCACGCCGCCCACCGGCAGTGCTGGTGCCGCGCTCGCGGTGCGGGTCACGGTCTCGGCGGAGGGCTTCGCACCGGTCGAGACGACGTCCACGCCGGTGACGGTGCTCGCCGCCGCGGTGGACCCGGGGACCGATCCCGGCACCGACCCGGGGACGAACCCCGGGACCGGTCCCGGCACGGGCTCCGGCGGCGGCGCGGTCGGCGGTGGTGACGGCACGAGCTCGCCCTCGGGCGGTTCGGCCACCGGCGCCGACTCGCTGTCGCGCACGGGTGTGGACGTGTCGAGCATCGGGCTCGTCGCGCTGCTCCTCGGCCTCGTCGGCTTCGCGTCGGTGCTGCTCGCGCGTCGCCGCCGCTCCGCAGAGTAGGTCACTGCTGATGAACCCCGTCACCCGTCGTCGCGGGTGGCGGGGTTCGTCGCGTGTCGGCAGACGCGCGGTTCCCCGAGGACACTTCGACAAGCTCAGTGACCGGAACGGTTCCACGCTCCCGAGCCTTCGAAGGCCACGACAACCCACCCGACACGAACGGTTCCCCGAGGACACTTCGACAAGCTCAGTGACCGGAACGGTTCCCACGCTCCCTGAGCCTGTCGAAGGGCCCACGAGGAAGCCCCGCCGTCCGAGATGACTCGGGCGGCGGGGCTTCGTGGTGCGGGGTGACTACTCGGCGTCGAGGTCCGTCTCGAGGAGACCGGCGAGCTCGGCGAGCGCCTCGTCGGCACCCTCGCCCTCAGCGCGGAGGGTGACGACGTCGCCGTTGGTGGCGCCGAGGCTCATGATCGTGAGGATGCTCGAGGCGTCGAGCGGGCCCGAGTCGCCCAGCTCGATCGTGACGGGCACCGGCTGGCGCTTGACCGTCTCGATGAAGAGCTTGGCGGGGCGGGCGTGCAGCCCGACGCGGCTGGCGATGGTGGCTTGGCGTTCGGCCATGATGATGCTCCTTCTGCGGTTCGGTTGGTGCCGGCCGGACCAGTGGATCAGGTCAGGCTGTGGATCGGACGGGTACGGATCAGACGGTCGCGGGCTCGGTGGCGACCGCGGGGGCCGCCGTGTCGGCGCCGTCCACCGGACGACGACGGGCGAACCGCTTGAGCAGGATGACGGCGACGGCGGTGATGACCGTGCCGACGGCGACCGACAGGATGAACATCCCGATGTTGCCGATGGCGAAGAACACGAAGATGCCACCGTGCGGTGCCTGCGAGGTGACGCCGGTCGCCATGATGAGCGCACCGGTGGCGGCACCACCGAGGATCGACGCCGGGATGACGCGGAACAGGTCGGCCGCGGCGAACGGGATCGCACCCTCGCTGATGAACGCGGCGCCGAGCAGCCAGGCTGCCTTACCGTTCTCCCGCTCGACCGCGGTGAACGAACGACGGCTGAGGACGGTCGAGGCGAGTGCCATCGCGAGCGGCGGCACCATGCCGGCGGCCATCACGGCGGCCATGATCTGCCACGGTGCCTGGTTGGCGAGCGTTCCCGCACCGAGACCGGCGACGGCGAACGAGTACGCGACCTTGTTGACCGGACCGCCGAGGTCGAACGCCATCATCGTGCCGAGGATGACCCCGAGCAGGATGGCGGAGACGCCGGTGAGACCGGACAGCCACGAGTTGAGGCCGTTCATGAGCGCGGCGATCGGGCCGCCGAGGACGAGGATCATGAGGCCGGAGGCGACGATCGATCCGAGGAGCGGGATGATCACGACGGGCATCAGGCCGCGCAACCAGCGGGGCACGTTGAGTCGGCCGAGGCCGTAGGCGACACCACCGGCGAGCAGACCACCGACGAGTCCGCCGAGGAAGCCGGCGCTCATGAGGAGGGCGACGGCGCCGGCGACGAACCCGGGCGCGATGCCCGGTCGGTCGGCGATCGCGAAGGCGATGAAGCCCGCGAGGGCCGGGACGAGGAAGCCCATCGACGCGGCACCGATCGAGAACGCGACCGCACCCAGGTAGGTGCCGAGGCCGCCCGCCGGGAGGTTCGCGAGGCTGTTCTCGACGATGATCTTGCCGGCGTTCTCGGTGATGTTGTATCCACCGAGGAGGAAGCCGAGGGCGATGAGCAGACCGCCACCCGCGACGAACGGGATCATGTAGCTGACGCCGGTGAGCAGCCAGCGCTTGATCGACTGACCGACGTTGGCGTCCTTCTTGTCCGACGTCGACGCGGAGGCGTCACCGGCCGCTGCGGCGACCCGCGGGGCGTTCGGGTTCGAGATCGCGGCGACCGCGTCGTTGATGAGCTGTTCCGGGGCGTCGATGCCGCGCTTCACGGGAGCCTTGATGACGGGCTTGCCGGCGAAGCGGGTGACGTCGCGGACGTCCACGTCGACGGCGAAGATGACCGCCTGCGCCTTCGCGACGACGTCGGCGGGCAGCGGGGTCGCACCGGAGGCGCCCTGCGTCTCGACGTGCAGCTCGACACCGAGGCGCTTGGCGGTGGCGGCGAGCGAGTCGGCCGCCATGTAGGTGTGGGCGATGCCCGTTGCACACGAGGTGACCGCGATGAGCACGGGCCGTGCGGCCTGGTCGCCGGCCTCGACGGGAGCCGTCGCGGCGCGCTCGGCTGCGGGAGCCGACGCCGGCTTGGGTGCATCGCTGAGTGCACCATCGACGAGGGCGACCACCGCGGCGGCGTCGGGCGCCTCACGCAGCGAGGTCACGAACTCGGGCTTGATGAGCGAGCGGGCGAGCTTCGACAGGAGGGCGAGGTGCGCCTGGTCGGCGCCGTCCGGAGCCGCGATGAAGAAGAGGAGGTCGGCCGGGCCGTCGTCGGAGCCGAAGTCGACGAGCGGCGAGACGCGGGCCATCGCGAGCGTCGGCTCGGTGACGGCGGCCGAACGGCAGTGCGGGATCGCGATGCCGCCGGGGATGCCGGTGTCGGTCTTGCTCTCCCGCGCCCAGGCGTCGGCGAAGAGGGCCTCGGTGTCGGTGGCACGGCCGGCGCGGACGACGAGCTCGGCGAGCGCGCGGATGACACCCGCGCGATCGGTGCCGAGGTCGGCGTCGAGGGCGACGAGCCCTGGGGTGATGAGTGGGGTGGACATCTGGGTTCTCCTTCGAAACGGATGCTGGTGCTTCGGGTGGTCGGGGCGGCCCTTCGACAAGCTCAGGGACCGGGGTGGGCGGTCAGGGACCGGGGTGGGCGGTCAGGGACCGGGGTGCGGTCAGGGGGCGGAGGGGATCCGCTGCGGGAGCTGGGCGACGTCGATGGCGGCGGCGTCCGTCCCGCTGAGCGCCGGCACGTCGCTGCCCGGGAGTGCCGCGGCTGCGGCTCCGTGGGCGACGGCCTGCGCGAGGCGTGCTGCAGGTGCGTGACCTGCGGTTCGGGCGATCAGGTAGCCGGCGAGGGAGGAGTCCCCCGCACCGACGGTGCTGCGCGCGACGATCTTCGGGGCCCGGGCCGACCAGGCGGTGTCACCCTCCACGAGGACGGCTCCTCGGGAGCCGAGCGTGACGAGGACGGCGGCGACCGGGCCGGGTCGGTCCGTGGTGCCGATGAGCGTGGCGGCGACGGACGCGGCGAGCGCCGGGTCCGCCTCGATCTCGTCGCCGGACGCGGTGCCGGTGAGTTCGGCGAGTTCGGCACCGTTCGGCTTGATGAGGTCGACGCGTTCCCCGGTGACGGCGAAGGCGGCGAGGAGGGCGGCGAGCGGCTCCCCCGAGCTGTCGACGGCGACGAGCGGGCGAGTGCCGTCGGTGAGGGCGCGAGCGGCCCGGACGATCCGTGCGTAGAAGTCGGCCGGCAGCCCGGGTGGCAGCGAACCGGCGATGACGAGCCACTCGGCACTCGCGGCGGCACGGGCGGTCGCGTCGACGAGGCGTGCAGCGTCGTCCTCGGTGAGGAGCGGACCCGGCTCGTTGATCTTGGTGGTGGTGCCGTCGGGCTCGGTCAGCGTGATGTTGCGGCGCACGGGCTGCCCGGTCGGGACGGCGAGGACGTCGATGCCCTGCGCGCGGAGCGACTCGATCATCGGGTCGGTCGATTCGCCGGGGAGGACGGCGATGGTCGCCAACTCGGCGGCGGCGATCGCCCGCGAGACGTTGACGCCCTTGCCGCCCGGCTGCTCCCGGCTGGCGAGTGCGCGGAGGACCTCGCCGCGCTCGACGATGCCGGGGAGCTCCACCGTGTGGTCGAGCGAGGGGTTGGCGGTCAGGGTGATGATCATGCGACGACCACCTCGACACCCGCAGCCTCGAGGGCGTCCCCGAGCGTCGTCGGAACGACCTCGTCGGTGATGACGGTGTCGATCTCGTCGAGGGCGGCGAAGCGGATGAGCGCTTCCTCACCGAGCTTGGCGGCGTCGGCGAGGACGACGGCCCGTCGCGAACCGCGGACGATCGCCGACTTCACGGCGCCCTCGAGTTCGTCGGGCGTGCTGAGGCCGAAGTCGGCGCTGACCCCGTTGGCGCCGACGAAGGCGATGTCGGGACGGAAGCGGCCGAGCTCGTCGACGGTCGTGCTGCCGACCGCCGCGCTCGTGATGCCACGGACGCGGCCGCCGAGGAGGTGCAGTTCGACGTGGTCGCAGTGGTGGAGCGTCGCGGCGATCGGCACGGAGTTGGTGATGACCGTGAGCGTCTGGCCGGCGGTGGCCGGGCGCCAGGTGACGAGGAGGTCGGCGAGGTGGGCTGTGGTCGTGCCGGCGTCGATGACGATCGAGCCACTGAACGTGGCCGGGATGAGCCGGAGGGCCGCACGGGCGATCGTGGCCTTCGCGTCGCTCCGCTGGCCCTGGCGATCGGCGAGGCTGGCCTCGGCGACGGAGGCACGTGCTGCGGAGACGGCGCCGCCGTGGACGCGGCGCAGGACGCCGGAGGTTTCGAGCTGGTCGAGGTCGCGGCGGATCGTCTCAGCGGTGACGCCCAGCTCGCGGGAGACGTCGGCGACGGAGACCCGTCCGCTCGTCTTCACCCGGCTGGTGATGTGCTCGTGCCGCTCCGTCGCGTACATGCGTCGTCCTTGACCTTCGTTTCCGGTGTTGCAGGCTTGCAGTGCGAAGAAAGTATCACACAAACACAGAGAAACACAGATCCACGTCTTTTCCGGTCCCTGAGCTTGTCGAAGGGCGCAACCATCCCCGGTCCCTGAGCTTGTCGAAGGGCGCAACCAGTCTGCACCGGTCCCTGAGCTTGTCGAAGGGCGCACTTCGACAGGCTCAGTGACCGATCAGGGAGGTCGCTCAGTGACCGATCAGGGAGGTCGCTCAGTGACCGATCAGGGAGGTCGCTCAGCGACCGGTCCGGTGGGCGGGTCGGCAGCGGGTCAGGGCGCGAGGGACGGGACCGGCAGGCGGAAGGTGTGCCGCAGGGCGGACTCCGCCGCCAGGAACCCCGCCATCCCGTGCACGCCCATCCCCGGCGCGGCCGAGCTCGAGCAGAGGTACACCCCGGCCGCGGGCGTCCGCCACGGTTCGCGACGCACCACCGGGCGCCGCAGCAGCTGACGCAGCGACGGCTCGCCCCCGGAGATGTCGCCACCGATGTCGTTGGGGTTCTCGCGTTCGACGACGACGGTGTCGCGGCCCGCCTGCGCGATGATCGTGTCGCGGAAGCCCGGCGCGAACCGCTCGATCTGGTCGATGATCGCCTCCGACATGTCCACCCGGGACCCCTTCGGCACGTGGCAGTACGCCCACACCGTGTGCTTCCCCACCGGCGCGCGACTCGCGTCGAACAGCGAGGGCTGCGACAGCAGCACGTACGGTCGATCCGGATGGCGACCCGCGGCCACCGCGTTCTCGGAGGCGGCGATCTCCTCGGCTGTCCCACCGAGGTGCACGGTGGGGGCGTCGAGCAGTGCCCGGTTGGTCCACGGGATCGGCTCCGAGACCGCGAGGTCCAGCTTGAAGACGGCGTTGCCGTAGCGGAACCGATCGAGCGCACGGACGTAGTCGGTGGGGAGCCGGGACCCGACCGCCGCGACCATGTCCCGCGGGCTGGTGTCGAACAGGACCGCTGCGGACAGGGGCAGATCCGAGACGGCGGTGACCCGGTGTCCGGTGACGACGCGGCCGCCGTGCGCCTCGAGGTCGGCCACCATGGCGTCGGCGAGCGACTGCGCTCCGCCGATGGGCAGCGGCCAGCCGTCGGCGTGCGCGTTCGCGGCGAGGACGAGTCCGGCGCCCGCCGCCGGGAGCCCGGGGAGCCTCGTGATCGTGTGCGCCATGACCCCCGTGAGCATGCCGGGCGCGACCGTGCCCTCGAAGCGGCGCAGCCAGGCCGGGGATCCCTGTTCGAGCACCCGGAGGCCGAACGGGACGACGTCGAACAGCCGCTTCGGGATGGGCAGCAGCGGGTTCAGCGTGAACTCGGTCACGGCCTCCATGCGGTCGACGACGGGCTGCAGCAGCTCCCGCCACGCGATGCCGTCGACGCCGAGCGTGCCCACCGTCCGGTCGAGGTCGCGGTAGGCGATGCCGGCGCGGCCGCGGTCGAGCGGGTGCCCGTAGGAGGCCTCCGGGATCAGGTAGTCGACGCGCTCCGTCGCCTTCCACGCTCGGAAGAACGGTGAGGTCAGGACCATCGGGTGGATCGCCGAGCAGACGTCGTGACGGAAGCCCGGTTCGGTCAGCTCCTGCGTGCGCAGACCGCCGCCGATGGTGTCGGCTGCCTCATGCACCTCGACCTCGAGGCCGGCGCGCGCGAGGGTCACTGCAGCGGCGAGACCATTCGGCCCGCTGCCGACGACGACCGCATCCACCATCGCTCCAGCCTAGGTCGTGGGCGATGGACATGGGATGACGGGTTCCGCGACGCCCGCGCCGGCTGGGATGGAACGGGTGGCGGTCGGCGCAACCGTGGCGCCGACCGCCGGTTCGTCTCGCACCCGAACGCGCGAGACGGCTGTGGTCACGACGGCGAACCGGCCGACGTCGTGACGGGTCTTTCGGTCCTCTGGCGCTCCGGCAGCAGCTGGCGGAGCACTCCCCCGGCGTGCGACGCCCACCGACCGACGGCGACCCAACTGCGGTCGCGGACGAAGAGCAGGTCGAGGGCGATCATCGCGAGCGAGAACGGCCACAGCCCGAGGAAGAGGCCGATGCCGAGGTGCATCAGGATCGTGAAGCCGAGCGCGAGGATCCGCGTCGGCCGCCACAGGATCAGCACCGGGAACAGCAGCTGCACCCAGACCGACAGGAACGTGGCGACCCAGACGAACGGACCGACCTGCCAGGCGAGGTCGCTCAGCGCCGGGAACGGCCGGAACACGTCGAGGACGAGCGAGTAGTAGAACGCCGTGCCCTCCCGCCACTCGGGACCCATGAGCTTGTAGATGCCGGAGTTCACGTAGACGAGCATGATCTGGTACGCGCAGAGGAGGACCGCGGTGTTGTTGGCGGCGTTCGCGAGCCAGGCCGGGATCGCGAACCGACCGCGCAGGATCGGCCGCAGCGCTCGCCCCCGCCGCTTGGTGAGCCACGCGTCGACCGACCAGTGACGCGACAGGTCCGCGAACACCAGGAACAGCAGCGTGATGCGGATGATCGTGTCGCCGCCATTGGTCAGCACCGTGCTGTTGGTCGCGAGCCCCACCCAGAACACGAGCAGGACTGGCGTGACGAACCGGGTCTGCCAGCCGACGAGGAAGAGCAGCCCGAGCACGATGAGCACCCCGTAGGCGAGGTCGAAGACGAAGGCGCTGTCCTTCGTGAAGACGAGCTCGAACAGCGGGAACCACGCGCGACGGTTCGCCTCCGGGTCGACCCACTTCGACGCGACGCCCCAGAGGTAGTGGCGGTCGGCGAGGCTCGTGAACAGGAAGCTGACGATCGCGACACCGTAGAGGATCCGCAGGGCGGAGAGGCTGTAGCCGGCGTGCTTGGCACCCGTGACCCAGCCGGCGAACCGGTCGAACGATGCGCGGACGGCGTTCATCGTGCACCTCCGTAGCGGGTGACGACGTCGCGGTAGACGGCGAGGGTCTCCGGGTCGATGACGTCGTCGACGTGCCGCCAGCCGAAGGTGACGGCGGTGTCGTCGAACTGCTGCTCCTCGGAGAAGCGGTTCTCGAAGTCGTTCGGGCGGGTGCGGTCGATCCGCCACCGGACGCGCTCGACGTCCTGGTCGAAGTACGCCGTGGAGAACGCGGTCGCGTACTCCTTGAGCATGTAGTCGTAGCGGAGGAACCGGACGACGTCGCCCTGCCCCGAGCCCGGCGTCGTGCTGACGGCGTCGAGGTCGGCGATGAGCGACTCGGCCGACTGGGCGCGATACCCGCCACCGTCGGCTCGCTGGATGAAGGTGTCGCGGACGATCTCGCGCTGCTGGGCGTCGAGCGCGAGGTAGCGGGCGTTGTAGGCGAGCATCGCGTTCCACGAGGACTTCTGGATGCGCGACGGCTCGGCGTGGCCGGGGACGGCCTGCTGCTCGAGCTTCGTCACGTTGACCCAGTCGGACTTCACGAGCGTCCCGTCGGCGTCGCGCCACTGGGCCTGGACGGAGAAGGTGATGTTCGTCTTCATGATGCTCGGCGCGAAGACGTTCCACTTCTGCGTGAAGTACGGGCCGGCTGCGGCGACGACGGCACCACGGACGGGTGTGGTCGGTGAGACGATGACGAGGGTGCCCGCGACGTAGACGCCGACGAGGGCGATCGAGACCGCGGCGGCGATGCGCGCGGCCCGCTTCGGCGGGGCGGCTTCGTCCCGAGACGATCCCGCTCCCCGGTCCTGCCGACCGGGCGCCGGTGCCTGATCGCCGTCCGGTTCCCTCGAGCCCCTTCCGGTCCCTGAGCCCCTTCCGGTCCCTGAGCCCCTTCCGGTCCCTGAGCCCCTTCCGGTCCCTGAGCTTGTCGAAGGGTGTCAGAACGACCCCCGACGGGTGTGCGTGTGATCGGAGTCACGGTTCCTCCTTGGTGCTGGGTGGTGATGAAACCGCGGGGCACCGGTTCGGCGGTGTCTCCGCGGGAGAAGGAGCAGGCCGTGCCGACCCGAATGCGGCACGGCCTGCTCGGCGAGGTCACTCCATACGCGCCCGTCGCGTGGCCACGAAGGCGCCTCCGAGGAGGAGCATCATGGCGCCGAGCCCCCCGAGCCACAGGCCGTCGAAGCCGGTGCTCGGCAGACCGGGGCGTGACCCCGGTGCGGTGGCGGCCACCGCGGTGACCGTGAAGGCGGTGGCCTCACGATCGAGCGGCAGGGCGCCGGTCACGGATCCGGAGAGTTCCACGCGGTGGGCACCCAGCTCGAGCGACGAGTCGATCGGGAAGGTGAACGTGGCGTTACCGGAGGCGTCTGCGATGACGGGCGTCAGTGCGAACGGCGTCGAGAAGACCGTGGCCGAGATGGTCTCGCCGGGCTCGAAGCCGGTGGCGTAGACCTCCTGGATCACACCCGTGTCGCGGACGATCGTCGAGTACTTGACGGTCGCCTGACGCTCGTCGCCGGCGTCGGTGTCGCCATCGGCGTCAGCGGCGGTGTCGGCAGCAGCGTCCACGTCAGCTGCAACATCGGTGTCGGCAGCGGCGTCAGTGTCGGCAGCAGCATCGACGTCAGCCGCAGCATCCACATCGGCCGCAGCGTCAGTGTCAGCGGCGGCATCCGTGTCGGCGGCAGCATCCGTGTCGGCAGCAGCATCCACGTCAGCAGCAGCATCCGTGTCAGCAGCAGCATCCACATCAGCCGCAGCATCCGTGTCGGCGGCAGCATCCGTGTCGGCAGCAGCGTCCACATCAGCCGCAGCATCCAGCATCGGTCGGCAGCATCCGTGTCAGCAGCAGCATCCACATCAGCCGCAGCATCCGTGTCAGCCGCAGCATCCACATCGGCAGCAGCGTCCGTGTCGGCAGCAGCGTCCACGTCAGCAGCAGCATCCGTGTCGGCAGCAGCATCCACGTCAGCAGCAGCATCCGTGTCGGCAGCAGCGTCCACGTCAGCAGCAGCATCCGTGTCGGCAGCAGCGTCCACGTCAGCGGCAGCATCCGCGTCAGCAGCAGCATCCACGTCGGCCGCAGCATCCGTGTCGGCAGCAGCGTCCACGTCAGCCGCAGCGTCCACGTCAGCCGCAGCGTCCACGTCGGCAGCAGCGTCCACGTCGGCAGCAGCGTCCACGTCAGCCGCAGCGTCGACGTCAGCGGCAGCATCCACATCGGCCGCAGCATCCGTGTCAGCCGCAGCGTCCACGTCAGCCGCAGCATCCGTGTCAGCCGCAGCGTCCACGTCAGCAGCAGCGTCCGTGTCAGCCGCAGCGTCCACGTCAGCAGCAGCGTCCACGTCAGCCGCAGCGTCCACATCGGCCGCAGCGTCCGTGTCAGCCGCAGCATCCACGTCGGCAGCAGCGTCCGTGTCAGCAGCAGCGTCCACGTCAGCCGCAGCATCCACGTCAGCCGCAGCATCCACGTCAGCAGCAGCGTCCACGTCAGCCGCAGCGTCCACGTCAGCGGCAGCATCCACATCAGCAGCAGCATCCACGTCAGCCGCAGCATCCACGTCTGCAGCAGCATCCACATCAGCGGCGGCATCGACATCAGCGGCGGCATCGACGTCCACGTCGGCGTCCACGTCAGCAGCAGCATCCACATCGACCGCAGCTGCGTCGGTGTCGACGTCGACCGCTCCGTCCTCGATGGTGACGTCAGCCTCGGCCGGCGTCTCGGAGACATCGCCCTCGGCGGTCACCGTGACCGGTCCGGGCGTGTAGTCGTCCGGGATCGGCAGGTCCACGGTGAAGGAACCGTCAGGGTTCGTCACCACGGTGACGGACGGTGCGCCCGGGATGGACACCGTGACCGTCTCGCCACCGGCGAAGCCCGTCCCGTCGACCGTGACCGTCTCACCCGGCAGCGCCGAGGACGGGTCGACCGTGATGGCCGTGTCGTACGCGAGGATCTCGATGATCGTCGTCGCCGGCTCGTCCGATGCTGCACCGAGTGCCGTCACCGTGACGTCGCCGAGTGCGTAGCCGTCGGGGACCGGCAGGGTCACCGTGAAGCCGCCGCCGACGTTCGTCACCTGCGTGACGACCGGGGCGCCGGGGATCGACACCGTGACCGTCTCGTTGGCTGCGAAGCCCGATCCGGTGATGACCGTCGTGTTGCCGGCGATCAGCGCGTCCGGGGAGGCGGTGATGACGGGCGAGAACACGATGGCGGTGACCGTGACGGTCGCGGTGGCCGGCGTCTGCGACACCGCTCCCTCCGCCGTGACGACCAGCGGGCCGACGGGCGCGTTCGCCGGGACCGTGATCCCGACCGAGAACTCGCCGGCACCGTTCGTGGTCGCAGGGACGGCCGTGCCACCGGGCACCGTGACCGTGACGGACTCGTTCGGCGCGAAACCGGTGCCCGTGACGAGCGTCGCTCCGCCGGCCGCGACCGTGCTCGGGTCGGCGGTGATCGCCGTCTCGTAGGCCTCGACCGTGAGCTCCGCCTCGGCGGGCGTCGCCGAGGTCTCGCCGACCGCGGTCACCGTGACCGGCCCGGCGGGCGTTCCGGGCGGCACCGGCAGGGTCGCGGTGAAGCCGCCGTCGCCGTCGGCCGTCACCACGACGGGGTCGCCGCCGGGGATCGAGACGCTGACCGACTCGTTCGGCTGGAAGCCGGTACCGGTGACCGTGGTGGTCTGGCCCGGGTTCACCGTGTCCGGTGTGAGGGTGATCGCCGTGTCGTAGACCGTGGCCTCGACCGTGACGGTGGTGGTCGCCTCGGTCGCCGAGACGACGCCGAGTGCGGTGACCGTGACCGGACCGGTCGCGAAGCCCTGCGGGACGGCGAACGTCGTGGTGATCTCACCGTCGGCGTTCGAGGTGACCGTCACCGGCGCGAGGCCGGGGAAGGTGACCGTGACGCTCTCGGTCGGCGCGAAACCGGTGCCCGTGATCTCCGTCGAGGTGCCGCCGGGGACCGTCGCCGGGTCGGCAGTGATCGTCGGCGTGTAGACCACGTCGACCGTGAGGTTCGTCGTCGCAGGGGTGTCGGACGTCGCACCGAGCGCGGTCACGACGACCGTGCCCTCGGCGTAGTCGGCCGGCACGGGCAGCGACACGGAGATGGTGCCGGTCGCCGTCGCCGTGGTGGTCACCGGGTCGGCGCCGGGGATCGAGACCGTGACGCTCTCGGTCGGTGCGAAGCCGGTGCCGGTGACGAGGGTGCTGGCACCCGCGACGACGGTGGTCGGGTCGGCGGTGATGGCGGTGACGTAGGTCGTGGCCTCGACGGTGAGCGTCGCCGTGGCGGGGGTCGCCGAGACGGTACCGGTGGCGGTGACCGTGACGTCACCGATCGGGAAGTCCGCGGGGAGCGTGACGCTCACGGAGATCTCGCCGTCGGCGTTCGCCGTGGTCGGGAACGGGTCGACGATGCCCGGGACCGTGACACTCACGCTCTCGTTCGGGGCGAAGCCCGCACCGGTGACGGTCGTGCTGCCACCCGGCGCGATGGTCGCGGGATCGAGGGCGATCGCCGTCTCGTAGGCGAGCACCGTGACGGTGGTCGTCGCGTCGGTCGCCGAGAGGGCACCGGTCGCCGTGACGATGAGCTCCCCTGCGGTGGTGCCCGACGGGATCGGCAGGGCGGCGGTGAAGCCGCCGTCGCCGTTCGCCGTCACGACGACCGGTGTGCCACCGGGGATGGAGACCGAGACGGACTCGTTCGGTGCGAACCCGGTACCGGTGATCGTCGTCGAGGTGCCGGGGAGCAGCGTGTCCGGGTCCGCGGTGATCGCGGTCTCGTAGGGCACCACGGTCACGTCGGCGTCGGCGGGCGTGTTCGACGTGTCACCGGTCGCGGTGATCGTCAGCGGACCCGCGGGTGTTCCCACCGGGATCGTCACGGGCTGCGTGAAGTCGCCGTCGCCGTTCGTCGTCACCGTGACGGGGTCGCCGCCCGGGATCGTGATGGTGACGGTCTCGTTCGGCGCGAAGCCGGTGCCCGTGACGGTGGTGGTTCCACCCGGGTTGGCCGTCGTCGGGTCCACCGTGATCGCCGTGTCGTACACGACCGCTTCGACGAGGACCGAGGTCTGCGCCGGCGTGAGCGACAGGGCGCCCGTGGCCGTGAACGTCACGGTCGCGGGGACGAAGTCCGCGGGGAAGGCGACCACCTGGCTGATCTCGCCGAGCCCGTTCGCCGTGGTCACGACGTCGTCGAAGCCGGGCGCCGAGATGGTCACCGACTCGTTCGCGACGTAGCCGGTGCCGGACAGGATCGTCGAGTCACCGGGGTTCAGCGTCGACGGCGTGGCCGTGAGCGTCGTCTCGAACGCCTCGACGGTGATCGTCGCAGTGGCAGGCGTGGCCGACACCGCTCCGACGGCCGTCACGACGACGGGGCCGGCGGGGGTGCCGGGCAGGATCGGCAGGATGGCGGTGATGTCGCCGTCCGGGCCGGCCTCCACCACGACGGGCGTGCCGCCGGGGATGGAGACGGAGACGGACTCGCCGGGCAGGAAGCCCGTTCCGGTGACGGTGGTGCTGCCGCCGGGGAGGAGCGTGTCGGGGTCCGCGGTGATCGCCGTGTCGTAGACCGTCGCCTCGACCGTGACCGTGGTCGTCGCCTCGGTCGCGGAGACGACGCCGAGGGCCGTGACCGTGACCGGACCGACCGCGAAGTCCTGCGGGACGTCGATGGTGGTCGTGATCTCGCCCGCTGCGTTCGACGTGACGGTGATCGGGTCGAGGCCCGGGAAGGTGACCGTGACGCTCTCGCTCGGCGCGAAGCCGGAGCCTGAGATCTCGGTGCTGGTGCCGCCAGGGACCGTGGCCGGGTCGGCGGTGATCGTCGGGGTGTAGACGACGTCGACCGCGAGGTTCGTGGTGGCCGGGGTCTCGGAGACCTCACCGAGGGCGGTCACGACGACCGTGCCCTCCGCGTAGTCCGCCGGAACCGGGAGCGACACGGAGATGGTTCCGGTCGCCGACGCCTGCGTGGTGACCGCGGGCGCGCCGGGGATGGAGACCGTGACGGTCTCGTCGGGCTCGAAGCCGGTACCGGTGACGAGCGTGCTCTCCCCCGCGACGACGGTCGTCGGGTCGACCGTGATGGCCGTGACGTAGGTCGTCGCCTCGACGGTGAGCGTCGCCGTGGCTGGGGTGGCCGAGACGGCGCCGGTGGCGGTGACCGTGACGTCGCCGAGCGGGAAGTCCGCGGGGAGCGTGACACTGACCGTGATCTCACCGTCGCCGTTCGCCGTGGTCGTCACGGGCGTGGCGAGGCCGGGGATGGTGATCGTGACGGTCTCCTGAGGGACGAAGCCCGAGCCGGTGACGACCGTGCTGCCGCCAGGGGCGACGGTCTGTGGGTCGAGCGCGATCGCGGTGTCGTACGCCTCGACGGTGATGACCGTCTCGGCCGGCGTGGCGGAGACCGCGCCGGTGGCGGTGACCGTGAGCTGGCCGGCGGGCGTGCCGGAGGGGATCGGCAGGACCGCCGTGAAGCCGCCATCGCCGTCAGCCGTCACGACGACGGGCGTGCCGTCCGGGTAGGAGACGGAGACCGACTCGTTCGCGGCGAAGCCGGTGCCGGTGATCGTGGTCGAGTTGCCGGGGAGGAGCGAGGCCGGGTCGGCGGTGATGGCCGTGTCGTACGGCAGCACCTCGAGGTCGGCGGTCGCCGGGGTTGCGGAGGTCTCGCCGGTCGCGGTGACGACGAGCGTGCCGGCCGGCGTGCCGTCGGGGACGGGC
Source organism: Plantibacter sp. (assembly GCF_059073635.1). Taxonomy (NCBI): domain Bacteria; kingdom Bacillati; phylum Actinomycetota; class Actinomycetes; order Micrococcales; family Microbacteriaceae; genus Plantibacter; species Plantibacter sp. Next base: position 703,229 of record NZ_JCACOF010000010.1, read on the forward strand.
AGGTCGACGGTGAAGCCGCCGTCGCCGTCCGCCTCGACGGTCACCGGGGTGCCGCCCGGGTAGCCGACGGTGACCGTCTCGCCGGGCAGGTAGCCGGTGCCGGTGACGGTCGTGGTGTTCCCAGGGATGAGCGACGTCGGGTCGAGCGTGATGGCGGTGTCGTAGACCGTCGCGGTGACGGTGACGACGGTGGTCGCTTCGGTCGCGGACACGGCGCCGAGGGCGGTGACCGTGACGTCACCGACCGCGAAGTTCTGCGGGACCGCGACGGGGGTGCCGATCGCGCCGAGTGCCGTGGCGGTGACGGTGATCGGCTCGAGGCCGGGGAACGTCACGACGACGTCCTCGCCGGGCGCGAAGCCGGCGCCGTTGATGATCGTGGTCGTGCCACCCGCGACCGTGGCCGGGACGGCGACGATCGAGGTCTCGTAGACCACGGTGAGGTTGGTCGTGGCCGGGGTGTCGGACGTCTCGCCGAGCGCGGTCACGACGACCGGGCCTGCGGCGTAGTCCGCCGGGACGTCGAGCTCGACCGAGATCGTGCCGGTTCCGGTGGCCGTCGTGGTGACCGGGTCGACGCCGGGGATCGAGACGGCGACGGTCTCGCCCGAGGCGAAGCCGGTGCCGGTGATCGTCGTGGTCCCACCGGCGACGACACTGGCCGGGTCGGCGGTGATGGCGGTGACGTACTGCGTCGCCTCGACGGTGACCGTCGTGGTCGCGGGGCTGGCCGAGGAGGCACCGGTCGCCGTGACCGTCACGGGGCCGAGCGGGAAGTCCGCCGGGAGCGTGAGGCTCGTGGAGATCGTGCCGGTACCCGTCGCGGTGGTGACGATCGGGTCGGTGAGGCCGGGGACGGTGATCGACACCGACTCGCCGGGCAGGAACCCGGTGCCGGTGATCGTGGTGCTGCCGCCCGGAGCGATCGTCGCCGGGTCGGCGGTGATGGCGGTCACGAAGGGGGCGACGACGAGGTCGGTGGTGGCCGGGGTGGCGGAGGTCGCACCGGTGGCGGTGAACGTCAGGGTCGCCGGGGTGAAGCCGGCGGGGATCGCGACGCTCTGGCTGATCACACCGGCGGCGTCCGACGTCGTGGTGACCGGGTCGAGGCCGGGCGCGGTGATGGTGACCTGCTCGTTCGCCGCGAAGCCGGTGCCGTCGATCACGGTGGACTGGCCGGGGTTGACCGTCGCGGGCGTGGCGGTGATGGCCGTGTCGTAGACGACGAGCGTGCCGCGCACCGAGGACGACGCGAGGTTGACCGTCGCGAGCGAGATCGCCGGGACGAGGGAGATCTGCACGGCTCGGACGGTCGCCGATCCCGCCCCGAGGTCGCCGGTGGCCGGTTGCACGTTGGCGGTCACGTCGGCGACGAGCCGCACGATGTTCAGGATGGGGCCGACGACGTTCGCCGCCAGGCCGCCGGTGATCCCGTTGAGACCGGTGTTGAGCGTGTTCAGACCGGTGAACGCGGTTCCGACGACGCCCTTGACGAGGTTGAGGACGAGGTTGACCACGCCGTCCAGCGTGAGTCCGAGGGTCGCGAGGATCGGGTTCAGCACGTTCGGGAGGAGCCCGGCCGAGGTGAAGGCGGCAGTGCCGTTCTGGACGGCGCCGAGCGTCGAGTCGAGCGACAGGGAGATGACCGGGACCTGCGTGACGACGACGTTCGTCGTGACGTTGCCGGTGACCTGGATACGCGTATTGTTCACGGCCGCCTGCAGGCCGGCGGACACGGCCGTGACCTGTGCGGTCACCGCTGAGGTGATGGCTGCGGCGATGGCGGCACCGATCGGGCCGGACAGCAGCGAGGTGTTCGGCGGCAGGTCGTTCAGGTCCGGCAGGTTCGGGTCGTTCGCGAGCAGGGTCGCGAGATCGACGGTCACCGCGCCGGTGAGCAGGTTGACGGAGACACCGGTCGCCGCCGACTGCGACGCCTGGGTGGTGAGGATCGTGTTGACCACGGTCGACAGGTTCGGCGGGGTGACCGTCCCCGTCGCAGCCACTCGGAGCACGCCGATGAGGTTCGCGTTCAGCGCCGTGTTGAGCGCCGACGTCAGCCCGTTGAGCGTGGTCTGCAGCGGCGGGAGGAGGCCCGTCACCTGCGTCCCGACGTTCTGCACGAGCGGGCTCTGGAGCGTGAGCGTCGCACCGGAGATCTGGTAGTCGGGAACAGCCGTGGCGCCGCCCGTCTGCGAGATCGTGGAGGCGAGGGCGCCGAGGCTGAGGGAGAGGTCGCTGAGGATCCCGCCGGTGGGCGTCCCGACCCGGCCGAGCAGACCGGTCAGGTCGAGTTCGGCGTCCGCCGGCGGAGCATCGGGTCCACCGATCGAGACGCCACCCTGGTCGGTGACCGCGCCTGAGCCGGCGATCGCGTCGCCGTTGTCGGCGGCGGACCCGTACTGAGCGACGGCACCGAGCTCGATGACGCCATTGGCACCGAACAGTTGGAGCGAGCTGCCGAGGTCGACGCCGAGGGTGTTGAGCACCTCGGCCGACAGCGGGTTCGCGGCGACGGGGTGGACACCACTCGGGTTCTCGGCGCGGGCACCGGCGACCGCGGCGAGGGCGTCGAGGTTGATCCCGGCCGCCTGGCCTCCGAGGAACCGGCCGAAGCCGTCGGAGACATCGGTCGGGGCCGCTGTGGCCGCCGTCGTCGATCCCATGGCGATGACCGTGCCGACCACGGCCATGGCCGCGACCTTCCACGCACGGCCTCGGCCGAGGATGCTTCGCTGCTGTTCCCCCACGGTGGAACCCTTTCTTCGGTGCACGGGCGAACCCGCGACTGGCGTCGATCCCGGCCAATCTATGGGCGGGCTTCCCTGTCCCCCAGAGGAGGGACCCCAACCTCCGTAGTGCCGGATGGAAAACCGGTACTGGCCTCCGCAGTGCGATGCGGCGCCGCGCGACGCCGGGTTTCGATCGGTCCCGGAGACCCTCCGACGCATCATCGGTGGCGGGGCTCCAGTGCAGTCGGTTCCATCCGTGCCATGTCATCGATGACGGTTGAGAGATAACCCGCACTGGCCGGGGGTTTACCCCCGACTGGGGTGCGTAGTTTCTACTGAGAACGCTCTCTTAGGGCTGCGGGAGCACTCAGGGATTACGGATAATGGGGCATCCGACGGAGTATTCGCAGCGTCCCTAGTGATGCGGATCCCGTCGTCCTGACGGAGCTTGAGGGGGCTGCGATATGGAAGAACCGGTTGCGACGGCAGTGGAGCGAAAGCCACATCCGAGGTCGGCCGAGCAGGTCATCCCATGAACCCGGGTGCGCATCGGTTCAGTGGCGGCGCGCGGTCCGCCGCGTCGCCCACCCGTCGCTCCGGCGAGTTCCGCCAATCCGCCACCCGCGCTCCCGCCCAACCGAGCGGTCGAGCGGCCGCGATCGCCCGGATGACGGCGCTCATCGCGAACCGGACCAGCACGCTCCTCGTCGGACCACACGGCTACGGCAAGACCTTCACCGCGGACGCGATCGGACGTCGGATGCACGAGGACGGACGCCCGGTCATCCACGTGTCGGGTGCGTCACGGGACGCCTCGCACACGCTGAGCGACTGGCGCACGGTACCGAGCGGTGCCGTCTTCATCGTCGACGACGGGGCGAACCTCCACCCGGCGAGCCTCGCCGACATCATCGAACTCTCGCGGTCGCGTGAGCAGGTCGCCCTGGTGACGCTGGAACAGGAGCTCGCCGGACTGCAGGGGCGCGGCGACGAGTCCGCCGATCGGCTCCTCGCCGTCTGGCGGACCGGGTCGCTCACACGGATCGACCTCCCGGCGCTCGACGGGTTCGAAGCCTCGGCGATGGTGGACGAAGCCGCCGACGACGCGGTCCTCGACGACATGGCCAAGGCCGTCATCGTGCGGTTGAGCAACGGCTCTCCGCGACTCGTGCATGAGCTCACCAAGGACGCGCTCGAGACGGGTGGGGAGTTCTACCTGCCGCGCAGCATCCTCTCGCTCGGGGTCGCGGGGGTCTCACCGCGAGTGCACGACCTCACGGAACCCCAGCTCTCCCGGCTCGAGGACGAGGGTCGCTACGCGCTGGTCATGCTGGCGAAGCTCGGCCCGGTCCCCTACTCGCGCGCGATCCGCCTGCTCGGCGAGCACCAGTTGCACGCGCTCCTCCGGCTCGGACTCGCGCGGCACGACGGCTCAGGCCAGGACCGCATCGTCGCCGACGAACTGCACGCGTGGTCGGCACTCGCGGAGTGGCGCCACAGCGGACGACTGCACCGCCACGACCGCGTCCAGCGGACGCTCATCTCGGACCTGCGTGGCGGTGCCCGTCTCACGCCGAACGAGTCCTTCATCCTCGGCCGGTACTGGCTGACGGCTCCGCACACCGAGCTGGACGAGGGGTTCGAGTCCCTCACGATGGCCCGCACCTTCCTCGAGGCGGCGCACGTCGCGAACGTCTCCGGCCTCGCCGAGGACGGTCGTCTGCTCGCCGAACGCGCGTACACCTGGCGCCCGTCCGTGGCAGCGGCGCTCCAGTGGTCACGGTCGCTCGCCATGCTGGGCGACGGTGACGGGGCTCAGCGGGTCCTCGAGGTCGATCCCGCGGCCGATTCCGACGAGGACATGCAGGCGGAGGTCTTGAGTTGGCGGGCGACCCTCGACCGCTGGTCCGAACGCACCTGCGCGCAGGAGCTGACGGAGCAGGAGGAGCACAGCCGCGTGCTGTCCCAGCGGATCCTGATGGTCGAGACCTGGCGCGACCAGGATCGGCAGGAGTCCGACCGAGAGCGATGCCGTCTTCTGGAAGGTCCTGCGCGACGTCGACGCCGCGCAGTCCTCGCGACTGTATGCCGCCGCTGCGCTCGTGACCAGGCTCGGCCTCAGGCTGCCACCGTCCGAGCTGCGGGAGCTGCTCCAGCTGGGTGACGCCGTCTACCGGTCGGTGCCCTACAGCGCCGCGCGGCCGTTGTCGCACGCCCTGCGCGACGCGAGCGCCATGTACGTCCTGTCGGCCGGCACCATCCGCCTGCTCACCGGACTCTCCTGGGCCGGCTTCGCGCGCTACATCGACGAGTTCGTCGCTCGTGCCGAGCGCGGGACCGGGCGCCTGGCGACGACGGACCAGTGCATCGTCGGGATCCTCGGAGCCCAGTTGGCGTTCTTCGACGGCCGCCCGGACCGCACCGTGGCCGACCTCCGGGTCGTCGAGCGGCTCCTCGACTCGACCGTTCCGCCCGAGGTGCACACGCAGACCGCGCTCCTCCTCGTCGGCGCTCTCGCTCAGACCGGCGAGCTCGAGGAGGCGACGGAACGGCGAGCTGCCGAGGACGAACGCCTCATCGCCGCCTCCACGGTCCTCTCCTACCTGGCGGACATCGCCGACTTCGGTCTGCTGATGGCAGGCGGTCGCGTCATGGACGCCCGGGATCACCTGCGTCGGCTCGCGCAGGACATCCGGAAGCCGCTGACCCAGCGGATCTACTCCGCGAGCCTGGCCGCCGCGGCCGGCGCCGACCTGTCCGAGACCCTGTCCTGGGTCGTGGACGCCCGATCGCAGGAGCTCACGCCCCTGCAGGCGTCGCTCATGCTGCTCCTCGAGGCCGGCGCCGCCGGCGACGCGAGCCGCGCCGAGGAGGCCGCCTGTTCGCTCGAGGAGGTCGGAGCGCGGCATCGGGCGATCGGGGCCCATCTGCTCGCAGAACGGCTCCACGAGGCCCAGGGGCGACTGCAGCACGCCCGCCGTTGCGCGGAGCGGGCCGCCGAACTCGTGGGTCCCACGCCAGGCGCCGCTGCGGATGCGGAGGCCCGACGGACCCCGCTCGCGTCATCCGTCGCCGGTGTTCTCCACCTACCGGGCGGAGAACGACCGAGGAGACGGTGCCGGTCGAGCGCACCGTCCCAGTGGAGCCGCCCTCGACACACGCTCCCCTGGCCTACCTCTCCCGCGGGCAGACGGACACCGGCCAGGAGACCGCCGGGGCCGACTTGAGCGCGCTCACCCGGCGGGAGCTGGAGGTCGCCCTGCTCATCGCGCAAGGACTGAGCAACCAGGAGATCGCGACGCGGCTCTTCCTCAGCGTCCGCACCGTCGAGTCGCACGTGCTCCAAGCGCGGACGAAGCTGGGCGCGGGGAGACGGCGCGACCTCGGCCGCCTCGTCGCGCAGTCCTCGCAGCGTCAGGCCTGACCCCCGGAGCGGGCGACGCAGCGCGGTTCAGCAGTTTTCTCGGTAGCGTCCGGCGATCCCAGTACCCCACTACTGGTTACAACCGTCAGCCTGCTGCCTATCGTCCTGAGGGTGTCGTGAGACGCGCGGAGGCCGTCTCCGCACGCCCGACACCTGTGGTGACGCGAGCCGTCACCGGCGGACTCCAGGGGGCTTCCATGACCATCGACACCAGCACCGAGGCCTCAGCGGCCACCGGCACCGACGCGCCCGTCCGCGGCCAGCGCAGCAAGCGGGCGAAGGCGATCCTCGCCGGCGGCCTGGTGCTCGGCGTCGGTGCGGCCATCACGCTCGCTGCCTGGAACGACTCCGAGTTCGCGACCGGGATCTTCGCCGGTGGTGGGTTCGGCATCGAGGGCAGCACGGACGGCACCGCGTTCACCGAGCACCCGACCGAGGCTGCGGCCGCCCCGCTCACCTTCGCGGTGGAGGCCGACAACCTGGCACCCGAGGAGCCTGTCTACGCCGGCTTCGCCGTCCAGCTGACCGCCGCGTCGACGTACGCCGGCACGGTCGACATCACCGCCACGAGCGGAGCCGCCATCGCCTCCTCGCTCAGCTACTCCGTCGTGGAGACCACCACCTTCGGCTGCGACGCCGCGAGCTTCGCCGCCGGCGACCCGCTCGTGACGGATGCCGCCACGACGTCGAGCACGGCCGCGGACATCTTCACGCTCGGTGCCGTCACCACGCCGGTGTTCCTCTGCTTCGAGGTCACCCCGGCGGCGAGCCTCCCGCAGTCGTCGCCGAGCGGCACCGTCGTCTGGGAGTTCGCGGCCGAGTCCACCACCCCGCTGCCGTAACCCGCGGCGGGACGGCGATCATGGGACGGCACACCCCGGCGGCGGGGAGACACCACCGCACCGATGAACGACGGAGCACGTCGCGCTACACGAAGGCCAGAGCGGCCCTCGCGGCAGCGCTCGTGCTGGGCGTCGGGACCTCGCTCACCCTCGCGGCCTGGAGCGACGACGAGTTCGGAACGGCGACCTTCGCGGCGAGCACCTTCGCCGTGGAGTCGCAGACCTCGTCGTCGACCTGGGCGGCGCACGAGGCGGCGAACCCGGCCACGCTGGTGTTCAACGCCACCGCCATGTCGCCAGGGCTCTCCCAGTTCGCCTACATCGACATCCGCACGACCGCTGCGACGAACATCGGCGGGACGGCGGCGCTGTCGGCAGTCTCGGCGGCGACGGGCACCCTCCTGCCGCAGCTCGAGTACCGCGTGGTCACGACGGCGGCGGGCACGGCGTGCAACGCCGCCGCGTTCACCTCGGCGACCGTCCCCGCGTACACCGCGTCGCTCTCGACGGGCACGGCTCCGCCGACCGCGACCGGCGCGCTCACCGCGGCGGGCAACTCCACCGTGCGCTTCTGCTTCGACGTGCGGGTGAAGGCCGGCACCGCCTCCAGCTTCCAGGGCGGGACGGCGTCGGCGACGTGGCAGATCACCAGCACCTCCAGTTCCTGATCGGAGCACCGTGACCCGACCCTCCACGGAAGCGATCGACGCCACCGAGCGGCAGCACCCCCGCCGCTCGGTGGCGTCGATCGTCGGCAGCACCCTGCTGAACCTCGCCGCCGTCGGCGGGGTGGTCTGCATCGTGCTCGTCATCCTCGCGACCTGCTTCAACATCACCCTCATCATGTTCAAGACCGGTTCCATGAGCCCGACGATCCCCACCGGCTCACTCGCGCTCGTCCGCGAGATCCCCGCGTCCGACATCACGGTCGGCGATGTGGTGACGGTGGATCGCGCTGGTCAGCTGCCGGTCACCCACCGCGTCACCTCGGTGACCGCCGGTGTCGACACCGCAGGACCACAGCGGACGATCACCATGCAGGGCGACGCGAACCTGTCGGAGGACCCCGAGCCGTACACCGTCTCGACGGTCCGCATCGTGCTCGCCTCGGTGCCCGGGCTCGCGTACCTCGTCGTGTGGCTGTCCAACCCGTGGGTCCTGGCCGGACTGACGCTCAGCTGTTCGGCCCTCGTCATGTGGGCGTTCTGGCCGCGCTCCGACCGCAAGCGCCCGCCAGGTGGCTCGGGAGGGACCGGCGGAGACGGTCGTGCTGCTTCCCGACACCGATCCTCCACGGCCGGCACCGAAGGCGACCGGACCACGACCGGCCCGCCACGCCGCGCTCCGCTGCTCACCGGTCGCCCTCCTCCTCGGAGCCGGCCTCGCGATCGGCGGCGCCGCTCCCGCGCACGCCGAGCCGATGGTCGACGTCATCGCCGGTGAGGCGGTCGTCCTCACCTCGATCGGCGACCCGTCGGCCATGCGGTCCCTCACCCCGGGTCGGTCGACGCCTTGGGAGGTGGGCATCAGCACCAAGCCCGAAGCCACACCGGGCTCCATCGACGTGTCCATGGTCGGCTCCGGCTCGTCGGAGCTCGGGCTCGTCATGGTGGTCGACGCCTGCTCCGTCCGCTGGACCGCGGCCGGCTGCGTCGGCACCGTCACCCACCTGTTCGACGAGATGGCGGTGCCCGTCGACGGCGTGGAGCGCGCGGTCCTCTCGATGCGCAGCTCGGAGGCGTGGTGGCTGAAGTTCGACGTCCGGATGCCGTCCGGTGCAGCCGTGGTGGACGCCTCGGTCGCCCTCACGGTCACGGCCGAGGGCATCGGCGACGACGTGTCGGTCTCGCCCGGCCCGATCACCACGCTCCCCCGCACCGGCGCGAGCATCGAGTTCGCCGTGTGGGCGGCTGCGGGCGCGATCCTGATCGGTCTCGTCGGCGCGTGGTTCGGCGCGCTGCGTCAGCACTCGCGCTCGGCGAGGGGCACTGACGATCCTGCGCGGCCGATGATGCGACAGCGGGGTCGAGGACGGCGGCCGTGTCCTCCCGTGGCACCGCCGGACCGCCGCGACGGTGCATCGCCGTCGCGATGGGACGCCTCCTCGCGCACCCCGCACCGGCGCCGGTCGACGCGGCATGGGCCGATCCCGAATCTCGGGACGGGCAGCTTCACCGCGGCCACGTCGTGCCGGCGCCGACGTTCTCGAGTTGCACCTTCAATCCGAACTGCCGTCGGGCTGCGTCGCCTCGTACACCAGTCGTCTACACGGATCCCGGCCGGGTACACGATCACACTACGCCTACTCGGCGAACGCATCGGCTTCGACCCGCCGAACTCGGTCATCGACACCGACCTCGACGACGTGGCACCACGACGGTCACCTCGACATTCAGCCTCGGACTGCTCGGCGGCGTCTACCTCGGCGTCCAACGTACTACATCGGAGCCCGATCGTCACCGATGCCGTGCCACGAGCTGGACGTCGCCGTGGACCGGGTCGTGCAGGCGGCACCTCGAACGCGCTCGGAACGAACGGCGACGTGCGCGGTCGTCGCCGTAGCGAGTCGCGCCGCGTCACCCGGCCGAGGACTCCCGCACGATCGAGTTCGAAGCCCGGCGCGCACCCGCCGCCCCGGCCCGACGTGCCCGGCCACGCGTTCGACCAGCATCGCGACGGCCTCGCGGGCGATGGCCTCCTTGTCGGGCGCGACCGTCGTCAGTGACCGCATCGCGTACCGGCCGTCCTCGATGTCGTCGAAGCCGACCACCGCCAGGTCGCGCGGGATGTCGACACCGCGATCCCACGCGGCACGCATCGCGCCCAGCGCCATGAGGTCGTTGAAGCAGAACACGCCGTCGGGAGGATCGCCGGCGTCGAGCATGCGCACCCATGACCGCCGCTCCGCTCGCGCGATCGTATTCCCCTTCGGCCATATACCGGTTCGGGTCGAGTCCGGCCTCGTGCATCGCCCTCGTGAACCCGTCCACGCGCTGCTTCGCGGTGCCCGTGGAATGGGCCTGCCGACCGATGGCGCCGATGCGCGTGCATCCCCGTTCGATCAGGTGCCTGGTCGCCATGTAGGCCGCCTCGGTCCCGTCGATGGCGACGTGGTCCGCGCTCGCGCCGTAGTCGCGCTCGCCGAGCAGGACGATCGGCTGGGTCGCGGCGGCTGCTTCGACGTCGGCGGCCGTGAGGTTGAGCGCGTTGAGCAGCACGCCGTCGAAGGTCGAGGACACCGCTCCCCCGGTGAGCACGGCGCGCTCGCGTTCCGGGTCGCCGTTCGTCTGGTCGACGACGAGGGTGAGCGAGCGCTTCGTGAGTTCGGGGATGAGGCAGCGGGCGAGGTCGGAGAAGTACGGAACGTCGAGCTCGGGGACGACGAGGGCGATGAGTCCGCTGCGGTTGTTCCGGAGTCCTCTCGCGTGCGGATTGGGCCGATAGCCGAGCTCGTCGATGACCGCCTGCACGCGCTTGCGGGTCTCGGCACCGACCCGTCCCGGCAGGTTCACGACGTCCGACACCGTGCGCTGGGAGACGCCGGCCGCCTGCGCGACATCCCGTGCGGTCACTGCCATCCGTGCCTCCCCGTCGGTCGCGCGCGCTCCACCGTGCGTCGGTACTGACGCAAGCGTACCGACTCCACGACCGCCGGATACCAACGGAAACCGATTTCCAAATCCGTCTTGTGCTACGTAGCACAAGCGGTTAGCGTGTCTCCCTGTCAGCACGGTCGCAGCGAGTCGAAGGAGATGCGCAGCATGTTCGAGAGCCCACCACCCATCACCCGAGCCGCCACATGAGCGCGCTCAACGAGCTGCGCGCGCTGCGGACGCCGAAGGGGGCGATCAAGCATCGCGACGCCTCCGAGTTCCGCGACAACCGCGCGGCGCTCCTCTTCCTCGGCCCCTGGATCATCGGCTTCCTCGTCATCACGCTCGGGCCGGTCCTCGTCTCGCTCTACCTGTCGTTCACCGACTACAACCTCCTCCAGAACCCGAACTTCACCGGGCTGGAGAATGCGCAGCGGATGGTCGAGGACCCCCGCCTGCACCAGTCCCTCGGGGTGACGATCACCTACGTCCTGGTCTCGGTGCCGTTGCAGCTCATGGTCGCCCTGGCGATCGCGGTCCTCCTGGACCGCGGCCTGCGCGGACTCTCGTTCTACCGGTCGGTGCTGTACCTGCCGTCACTGCTCGGCGGCAGCGTCGCGATCGCCGTCCTCTGGCGCCTCGTCTTCGGTTCGAGCGGCCTCGTCAACGCCCTGCTCGCCGTCTTCGGTATCCAGGGCCCCGGTTGGATCTCGGAACCCGACACCGCGCTGTCGACGCTGATCATCCTGCACGTGTGGACGTTCGGTGCTCCGATGGTGATCTTCCTCGCCGGGCTCCGCCAGATCCCGCGGCAGTACTACGAGGCGGCGTCGACGGACGGTGCCGGCCGGTGGACGCAGTTCCGGTCGATCACGCTGCCGCTGCTCAGCCCGATCATCTTCTTCAACCTCGTGCTCGGCATCATCGGCGCGTTCCAGTCGTTCACGCAGGCCTACGTGGTGTCGAACGGATCGGGCGGGCCGTCCGACTCGACGCTGTTCATCACGCTCTACCTGTACCAGAAGGGCTTCGGCAGCTTCCAGATGGGGTACGCGTCGGCGATCGCGTGGCTCCTGCTCATCATCATCGCCGCCGCCACGGCCATCAACTTCTGGGCCTCGAAGTATTGGGTGTTCTACGATGACTGACCTCAAGACCCGCCCCTCGTCCGAGGACGGCCTCTCGCCCGATGCGGCCGCCCGTCGCGAGCGGGGCGACGCTCAGCGCGCCAAGCTCCTGCGCCGACAGCGGATCTCGAGCATCGGCAAGCACGCGCTGCTGATCCTGCTCGGGCTGCTGATGCTGTACCCCGTGCTGTGGATGGTGGTGTCGTCACTCCGCCCGAACGGGTACATCTTCGACAACCCGGGCCTCGTGCTCGACACCTTCGAGGCGTCGAACTACACGAACGGCTGGAACGCTCTGGCGCAGCCGTTCGGCAGCTACCTGGCGAACTCGGCGATCGTGGTCGTCGGCTCGATCATCGGCAACCTGCTCACCTGCTCACTCGCCGCGTACGGCTTCGCCCGGCTGCGGTTCCGGTTCAAGCGCTTCGCCTTCGCGGCGATGCTGCTCACGATGATGCTGCCGATCCACGTGCTGATCATCCCGCAGTACGTCATCTTCGCCCAGCTCGACTGGATCAACACCTACCTGCCGCTCATCGTGCCGAAGTTCCTCGCGACGGACGCGTTCTTCATCTTCCTCATGGTGCAGTTCATCCGCGGCATCCCCCGGGAGCTCGACGAGGCGGCGCGCATCGACGGAGCCGGGCACCTGCGGATCTTCGTGCAGATCATGCTCCCGCTCATGACCCCGGCCCTCGCGACGACGGCGATCTTCACCTTCATCTGGACGTGGAACGACTTCTTCGGCCAGCTGATCTTCGTGACCGACCCCGACAAGTACACGTCGTCGGTCGCCCTCCGCTCGTTCGTCGACACCCAGTCGCAATCGGACTACGGCGCCCTCTTCGCCATGAGCGTCGTCACCCTGCTGCCGGTGTTCCTCGCCTTCCTGTTCGGTCAGCGGTTCCTCCTGCGAGGCATCGCGACCACCGGAGGCAAGTAGCCCCCGAGCTGCACTTGGTCCCCTGAGCCTGTCGAACCGGCCCTGAGCCACAACCCGGTCCCTGAGCTTGTCGAAGGGCCATCCTCATCCCGTTCCATCCCTCCCGAAGGAGAACCATGCGACGCCACCCACGCCCCCGGTCCCGCATCCTCGGCTTCACGGCCGCCACCGCCGTCTCCGCGCTCGCCCTCACCGGCTGTGCCGTGGGCGGCGGGAACGGCGACGCGTCCCTCAGCGACGAGGACGTCACCATCTCGTTCGCGTGGTGGGGAGCGAGTGCGCGCGATGAGCGCACGCGCGCTGCGATCGACCTCTTCGAGGAGCAGTACCCGAACATCACGGTGAAGCCCCAGTCCACCGAGTGGGGTGGGTATTGGGACAAGCTCGCCACGACCGCCGCCGGCGGCAACGCACCCGACGTGATGCAGTTCGACCAGACGCACCTCTCCTCCTACGCGCAGCGCGGAGCACTCGCCGACGTCGACGAGTACGCCGACGTCCTCGACACCTCGGAGTTCCCGGAGCCGCTCCTCGATCAGGGCAGGGTCGACGGCAAGCTGCACGGCGTCCCGGCCGGCGTGGGGTCGACGGGCGTCCTCGTGAACACGAGCGTCCTCGCGCAGTACGGCGTCGACCTCCCCGATCCGACGACGTGGACGTGGGACGACCTCACGGCGACGGCACTCGCCGTGACGGAGGCATCCGGTGGCGCGGTGCACGGCATCACCCCCTTCGGCGGGGACATGCCGACGCTCACCCTGTGGGCCAGGCAGCACGGCAACGACGTCTACGACACCGAGGGCGAGCTCATCCTCGAGGAGTCGGTCCTCACCGACTACTGGGACTACGCGCTCGCGCAGATCGACAGCGGTGCCGCACCGACGGCATCGCAACTGGCTGAGCAGGCCGGTTCCGCGCTCGACCTGTCCGACATCGCGACGGGGAAGACCGCGTTCACCTTCGCACCGTCGGCGCTCGTCACCGCGTACCAGGCCGCCGCGCCCGACAGCGCCTTCGACCTCGTCCCCATCCCGGCGGATGCGGACGCGACGGACGGCTACATGTACGTCCGCCCGTCCATGTACTGGACGGTCTCGTCGCAGTCCGAGCACCCTGCTGAGGCGGCGCTGCTCATCGACTTCCTGACCTCGGAGCCGGCGGTCGCCAAGCTGTTCGGCACGGAGCGCGGCATGCCGGCCACACCCACCTTCCAGGAGGCGGTCGCGCCGGACCTCACGCCCGGCGATCAGATCGTCGCCGATGCGATCGAGTCCGCGACCGCACTGTCGGGCGACGCACCCGGCATCACGCCGGTCGGTGCCGAGGACGCGGAGTCCATGCTCGCCCGGTACAACCAGGACGTCCAGTTCGGCAGGAAGACCACGGCCGAGGCCGCGAAGGCCTACATCGACGAACTCCGCACGGCGATCACCGCCGCGAGCTGAGCCCCTCCCACCCCATCCACCCCATGCAAAGGAGCATCATGCAACGCCAACCACGATCCCGGTCCCGCCTCCTCGGCTTCGCAGCCGCAACCGCCATCTCGGCGCTCGCCCTCAGCGGCTGCGCCGTCGGCGGTGGGAACGGCGACGCCGCGCTCAGCGACGAGGACGTCACCATCACCTTCAACTGGTGGGGTGCCACGGCCCGCGACGAGCGCACCCGCGCGGCCATCGACCTCTTCGAGAAGAAGTACCCGAACATCACCGTGAAGGGTCAGTCCACCGAGTGGGGCGGCTACTGGGACAAGCTCGCCACCACGGTCGCCGGCGGAGACGCCCCCGACGTCATGCAGTTCGACCAGCTCTACCTCGCCTCGTACGCCCAGCGCGGTGCCCTCGCCGACCTCGGTGCTCTCGACGAGTTCCTCGACACCTCCGACCTCAGCGCCGAGGTGCTCGACCAGGGCAAGGTGAAGGACGAGCTGTACGGCGTGCCGATCGGCGTCGGCACCGTCGGCCTCATGGTCAACCGGTCCATCTTCGAGCAGTACGGGATCCAGCTGCCCGACGCGACGACCTGGACCTGGGACGAGCTCAACGAGGTCGCCCTGCAGGTGACCGAGGCCTCGGGCGGTGCCGTCCACGGGATGTCCCCCTTCGGCGGCGACATGCCGACCCTCACCCTGTGGGCCCGGCAGCACGGCAACGACATCTACGACAAGGACGGCAAGGTCATCCTGAAGCCCGAGGTCGTGGAGAGCTACTGGCAGTACGCGCTCGACCAGATCGAGAGCGGCGCGGCCCCGAGCGCCTCGCAGCTGGCCGAGGGCAACGGTGTGGCGATCGACCTCATGGACATGAGTACGGGCAAGGTCGCGATGACCTTCCAGCCGTCGTCGGTGCTCACCGCCTTCCAGGCCGCTGCACCCGACCACCAGCTCGACCTGCTGCCGTTCCCGGCGAGCGAAGGACTCGTCCGCAGGGATTCCAGTACCTGAAGCCGTCGATGTACTGGTCGGTCTCGTCGAAGTCCGAGCACCCCGCTGAGGCGGCGTTGCTGGTGGACTTCCTCACGACGGACACCGAGGTCGCGAAGCTGTTCGGCACCGAGCGCGGCATGCCCGCGAACCCGGACTTCCAGAAGGCGATCGACCCCGACCTGACGCCGACGGACCGCATCGTGGCCGGCGTGGTCGACGCCGCGCGCGAGGAGTCCGGCACCCCGCCGGCGATCACGCCCGTCGGTGGTGGCGACAGCGAGAAGATCCTCGGCCGCTACAACCAGGACGTCCAGTTCGGCAAGACGACGCCCAAGGAGGCCGCCGAAGCCTTCGTCGCCGAGCTGACGAAGGCCGTCGACGACGCCCGGTAGCAACTCCCCCGCCCTTCGACAGGCTCACGCCCCCTCGGTCCCTGAGCCCACTCCCGGTCCCTGAGCCTGTCGAAGGGCCTAACCGCCCTCGGTCTCTGAGCCCCACCCCCGGTCCCTGAGCCTGTCGAAGGGCCCGACGACACCTCCACCCATCACGACGCATCGGAACGACACCCATGACGCACCCTCTCCTCTTCCCCGCCCCGCTGCCGAGCGGCCGCGCCGACTCCACGCCGCAGCCGCGCCCGGAGTACCCCCGGCCGCAGCTCGTCCGTGACGGCTGGGTCAATCTCAACGGCCTGTGGGAGTTCGAGATCGACGCTGGCGACAGCGGGCTCGAGCGCGGGCTCCTCGGCCGCGAACTGACCGACCGCATCCTCGTCCCGTTCGCGCCGGAGTCGGCCGCGTCGGGCGTGGAGCACACCGACTTCATGGAGGCCGTCTGGTACCGCACGCGGTTCACGGTGCCGGCCGGCTGGCAGGGGAAGCACGGCGTGCTGCACTTCGGTGCCGTCGACCACGACACGACCGTGTGGGTCGACGGGGTCGAGGCGATGCGGCATCGGGGTGGCTTCACGCCGATCCGCGTGCCGCTCGGCGCGGTCGAGCCGGGCCAGGAACTGGAGATCGTGGTGCGCGCCCGCGACACCCGTCACGAGCCGAAGGCCGGTGGGAAGCAGGCGACCTGGTACGGCAACACCGACTGCTACTACACCCGCACGACGGGGATCTGGCAGACGGTCTGGGTGGAGGCCGTCGACGAGCTGCACCTGCGGCGGTTCACCGTGGTCCCCGATGCGGACGCCGCGCGCTTCGACTGCACGCTCATCCCCAGTCGCAACGCCGCCGGTGCGACCGCGACGGTGACCCTGTCCGCCGACGGTGTCGTCGTCGCGAGCGAGACCGCGCAGCTCGGCTCGACGATGTCGCCGTCGGTGCGGCTCGAGGTCCCGGCGGACCAGCAGCGGCTCTGGAGTCCCGCCGACCCGTTCCTCTATACCCTCGACATCGAGATCCGCGATGGTGCGGGCGACGTCACCGACCGCGTCTCGAGCTACGCCGGGCTGCGCAGTGTCGCGATCGACGGCACCGCGGTGCTGATCAACGGCGAGCACGTCTTCCAGCGGCTCGTGCTCGACCAGGGGTACTGGCCGTCCTCGCTCATGACCGCGCCGGACGACGACGCGCTCGTGGCCGACATCACGCTCGGGATGGACGCCGGATTCAACGGTGCGCGGCTCCACCAGAAGGTGTTCGAGGAGCGGTACCTCTATCACGCGGACCGGCTCGGGTACCTGGTGTGGGGCGAGTTCGGCGACTGGGGCGTGTCGGGTGCGGGCACGGTCGGTCACAACCAGGGTCCGACGGCGTCGTTCATCACGCAGTGGGTCGAGGCGTTGGAGCGCGACGTCAACCATCCGTCGATCATCGGCTGGTGCCCGTTGAACGAGACGCACCAGACCCTGCACGACCGCGTGACCGTCCTCGACGACGTCACGCGCGGCATGTTCCTCGCGACGAAGCTCGATCGACCCGAGTCGCCCGGTGATCGACGCCTCGGGCTACGCGCACCGGGTGCGGGAGACGGACGTGTGGGACGCGCACTCCTACGAGCAGGACCCGGCGGCGTTCGCCGTCGAGCAGGGCGGGATCGCGGACGGTGAGCCGTTCACGAACCTCGAGGACGGACGCACCATCTCCTTGCCGTACGAGGGGCAGCCGTTCTTCGTGTCGGAGTTCGGCGGCATCTGGTGGAACGCGGAGCTCGCCGCCGCAGACACCGGCGGTGACTCCTGGGGCTATGGTGCGCGGGTGGCGTCGGTCGAGGAGTTCCACGAGCGCTTCGCGGGGCTCGTCCGGGTGCTGACCGACGACGAGAACATGTTCGGCTACTGCTACACGCAGCTCACCGACACGTTCCAGGAGCAGAACGGCATCTACGACTTCGATCGCAAGCCGAAGTTCGACCTGGCCCGCGTGCGCGCGGTCCTCGCGGCCGACGCCGCCTACGAGCGCCGCGTCCGCCCCGCCGCGCTCCTGACCCCTCGGTCCCCGCCGGTCCCTGAGCCTCCGCCGGTCCCTGAGCCTCCGCCGGTCCCTGAGCCTCCGCGGCTCCCTGAGCCCCCGCCGGTCCCTGAGCCTGTCGAAGGGCCCACGGGCTCCCCGCTTCGCCCAGGGACCGGCGCCCGGGTTCAGCTGCCGCTGCGTGCCAGCGTCAGCAGCACCGTGAAGGTGTTGAACCACACGTGCGTCCAGATGCCCGGTCCGAGGCGTCGGGTCGTCGCGGCGTAGACACCGTTCACCGTGCCGAGCACGAGGATGGTGAGTCCGAGCGTCACCATGGTGACCGGGCTGCCCCAGCCCTCATAGAGGTGGACGATGGCGAAGATCAGTGCGCTCGCTCCCACCGAGACGATGGCCGCTGTGCGACGTCGGGCGGTCGAGGGCGTCGCCGCACCTCGGCGCACGCCGTTCGTCGTCCGTCCGCGGAGGATCGTGTTCCGGAACCCGCGGAGCAGGAGCCCGCGGAAGAGCGCTTCCTCGCAGAACGGCGCGACGATCGCGGTGACGAACACGGTGTTCACCAGTACCCAGACGAGCTCTGGCGACGGCGGGGCGATGTTCGACTTGGGTGTCTCGCCGGTGAGGGCGATGACGAACTGGCCGATCATGCCGCCGATCAGCTGGATGCCGACGGCGGAACCGAGCCCGATGAACACGTCGAACCAGCGGAAGCGGAGTCCGAAGTCCTTCGCCCAGGACCCGCTTCCCCAGGTGCGGCAGACGATCGCGAGGGCGACGAGGATGCCGCCGTCGAAGATGATCCACATGATCATCGTGCCGACCTCGCCGGACAGGACGCCGAAGGTCCGCGCGAGTTCGACGACGACGAGGAGCGCGATGATCGCGACGAAGGTCACCAGCGCGGTCGGGGTACCCCACCGGGTGTCAGGCGAGGGGGCGTAGGGCAGGCGCGCCTCGGCGCGGCGGGCTTCGGCCCGTTCCTGGCGCGAGCCCGGGCGCGGGGCGGTCTCCGCCGGTGCAGCGGAGTGGTCGCTCATCGCTTGTTCGCGGCGAAGTACTCGCGTGCTGCCGGCACGTACATCTGGACGATCGCGACGATGGTCACGATGACGAAGATGAAGGAGAGCGGGTTGAGGGCGATCAGCCCGGTGATCGAGCCGAGGACGGAGAGGATGCCGACCACGGTGAGGACGATCCGAGCCCAGTTGCGACCCCGGAGCATGAAGAAGGCGAACAGCACGTGGAGTGCGCCGACGATGAACGCGCCGACGGCGGTCGAGATCAGGAGCACGCTCGAGGAGAGCACGCCTCCCGAGGCCGACTGTTCGGCTGCGGCCTCGGCGACGGTTCCGGCCGACATCGCGGCGGTGACGCCGGAGATGACGGAGAGGACGGCGGAGACGACCCACAGCCAGAAGGAGATGACGATCGGCGTGGGGGCGGTCTTGGTACCAGCGGTCGTGGCCATGATGCTCGTTTCGGTCGTGGAGGATCCGACGACCGGACCCAGGCTGCTGGAACTGTATTGCCGCACCACCTGTCCCCCGGAAGGGAGGTATGTCCCGGCCTATCCGTTTTCCGCAAGATAGCCTCGGTCCCTGAGCCCTCCTCCCGGTCCCTGAGCCTGTCGAAGGGCCCAGAACCGCCGCCCGCGCACCCTGTCAAGCCTGCTCACGCGCGCTCGCGTACCTCTTAACCTGTCCCCATGACGAACGACACGAACGACACCGACCAGAACAGCAGCGAGGGAACGCCGAAGCCGGGCGGCCTGGGCGAGAACCAGACCATCCCCAACAGCGAGGACGGCCTCGCGGTCGGTCACGACCCCGACGCCTCGAACTTCAACCAGGAGGAGGACCCCGACCACCCGAGCGACGACGCGTAGGGTTCGGGAACGACGAAACGGCGGCCGGTGCAGAAGCACCGGCCGCCGTTTCGTGTGCGGCGTGAGCCGCGGTGTGACTAGGCCGCGAGCGAAGCGCGCTGGCGACGAACCATGACGAGGACCGCGATGAGCGCTGCGCCGAGGGCGACTGCGCCGGCTGCACCCCAGACGACGAACGCCGGAGCGCCGAAGCCGGTGTCAGCGAGGTCGTTGTCGTTGCCGCCCGAGCCGCCCGAGCCAGCAGCGGTGACCGTGAGGGTCGCGTTGCACGGTGACGAGCCGAGGTGAGGCCGGTGGCCGTGACCGTGTACGTGCCGGTCGCGTTGCTCGGGAGCGTCACGTTGAGGTTGACGGCGCCCGTGCCGGAAGCCGTCTTCTGGAGCGACTTCGTGTCGACCGCGGCGAGGGTGGCGCCCGAGGCGTTCTCACCGGTCAGCGTGAACGAGACCGTCTCGCCGGGCTGGAAGGATCCGGCGGTGAAGGCGACCGTGCTGGTGCCGCCCGGCGTGATCGTGCCACTGACCGTGACGGATCCGTCGGGAGCGTAGAAGGCGTTGGCTGCGACAGGCGCGATGAACAGGCCCGCGAGGACCAGCGCGAAGATCGCGGTGATTTTCTTGATCATGAGTGTCCCCTTGAAGGCTGTTGCAGGTGTGCTGGTGCGATGACAGTGCTGTAGCCGACCGCCTTGACGCTGTCGTCGTCGCGGCGGAAGTAGATCGTGCCTCCCCGACACCCCCCGAAAACGGGTCAAGAGCGACAACAGTCCTTACTGTAGAGCAAATTCACAGTTAATGGACGCCTGTTGTGTTTCAGAGAGATGAACTTTCGGCGTAGCCACGACTTCCGGGCGTTCCTGATGCGTCATACGCCGTCACACCGAGGTCGACGGTCGTGCTCTCGCCAGGCGCGAGTTCGATCGCGAACTGCGTGATCGGGAACTCACCGTCGGTCGCCGGCTGCGATGGGAGCACTGACCCCATCGCGCTCGACGCCGCCCGGCATGGACCCGGGGGGCGCATAGACGATCACCCGGAACCGGAAGCTGCCCTTGGGTCACGCCGTACTGGCCCTGGCCCGGTGATGTAGTCGTTGAGCGTCGTCGCCGCGTCAGCAGGTGCGGTGTTCGTCAGGGTCAATCGCAGGCCGAGGAGTCTCCCGTCGGAGCCGCACTGCGCCGTCCCGACAGCCGTCTGCACGTCGAGGTAGTAGCCCATCTTGCTGCCGGTGGCGTCGTTGATGTACACGCCGAACGCGTTGGGAGCCTGGGCCGCGGTCGGCAGCAGGTCTGTCAGCGTCGTCCCGTCCAGCAGGGCCTGTTCCGTCTCGGCCGCATTCCAGATCAACACCCGTCGTTCCGAACCGGCTTTCGCAAGCGCACCGATGAACGCGGTCGGATCGAAGTTCCCGGAGGCGATCCGGTCGAAGACCGCACCCGACGCCGCAGCGAAGAACGCGTCCTGATCGGGACCGGCCGGGTACCGGATGTACACCTCGTTGAGCAGCAGCGGCAGCTGCGTTCGCCGAGGTCAGCTCGTCGCCGGTCGCGAGCGGCGATCGGGCCGGTCGCGTCGAGCAGGTAGCCGAGGGCGACCGGGTCGATGCTGAGCACACCGTCGACCCGGGTTCCGAACCGCTCGAGCCACATCTCGGAGGCCAGCTGGGCCGATTCCTGGAACCGGGGCGTCAGCGTGACGTTCTGCATGACCATCGACCGGTGATGTTCCCGTAGATGCCGGCCGTGTCGCTCGGCGAGCGGCAACACCGGCTCCGGGAACCGCGGGAAGTCGGCGGTGGACGCCTGCTGCAGCAACGAGATCCGTCCGCCGTCGGTGCCGATGAGCGCGAGCGCGCCCGGGTTGCCGCCACTCGCGCGCGGCTCGGCGGGGTTCTGGAACATCACGAGGTAGGTGCGCGGCCCGTCGGCACCGAGCATGGCCGGCATCAGGTCGATCGCGCGTCTCGCCGCGTCCACCGTGTCGGCGGTCTCGGTGAGGACGGGCCGCAACTGGTCGACCGCGCCGCGGACCTGGCTGATGAGCGGGCCTTCGTCGATCGTCCGCACTCGCTTGGCGGCACCTTCCAGAGCGTCATCAGCCTTGCGCACGTCCTCCTGTGCGTCGACGATCGGCTGCAGCGGCACCGCGCCGTCGACGGGCTTGAACAGTTCCGGGCGCAGCGACCCTGCGAGGTTCACGAGCGGCGTGATGGCGCCGACCGCGACGTCTTCGGTCGCCCCGGCCAGCTCGCGGACGGCGGTGAGGTTCGGTCCCACCCACGGGACGATCTCGGCGGCTCGCCAGATCGGATCACTCGTGAGGCCGGCGGCCGATCGCGCATGCGCAGCCAGCTCGCGTGCGGTCTTGCCGGCCGCAACCGGGATCGTCGGCGACGACCTGCTCGCGAACCGTCTGCGCCAACGGGACCGCCGCCTCGAGCTCGCCCTTGGCGAGGAAGGCGCGCACGCCGATCCAAGCCACGGCGGCGACGATGACGAGGACGAGACCACCGACGATGAGCAGCGTCCTGCGACGGCGCACCTTCAGGCGTTCGTCACGCGCGCCCTCCCGACGACGGGCCCGCGAACTGGCGCTCGATCTCCGGCGGGCACCGTCAGTGCGGCTCGAGCCCTCGGACCGTCGGGCGGCGGGGCGACCGCCGGAAGATGAACGACGGTCGTCGGATGGGGACGGCATGGGCGCTATTCAATCACGACGCCTGTTCCACCGGTCACGGCGGTCACACCGAGCACGAGGACGCGAGGCGTTGAAGACGATGTGCGTCACGATGGCCGGACCGAGACGCCCGGTGAGCACTGCGGCGGTGCCGGTTCCGAGCCCGACGAGGAACGTCCCGACACCGGTGACGAGTGCTTCCGACGGCCCGCTGGCGACCACGAGGTGGAGCGACGCGAACAGCGCTGCCGAGATCACGACGGCGATCCAAGCGGCCCGGCCGGGCAGACTGCCGCGCACCGATCGCAACAGCAGTCCTCGGAAGAACAGCTCCTCCACGACGGGGGCGATCACCGTGGCCGCAAGCACGGCGACGATGAACGAGATCACGATGAGCGCACTCCCGGTCGGCGCTCCGCCGCCGGCCGTCGCCGGCAATGAGCCGTAGACGACCACCTCGAGGACACTGACGACGATGCGGAGGAGGAGCCCCGCGGCCAGCCCCCAGAGCAGGTCGATCGGTCGGAAGGCGAGGCCGAGCACGGGCGCGCTTCCGCGAGGCGACGAGACGGCGAACCGGGCGAGCAGCACCGCACCGAGGAGCGGGACCCACACGAGCAGGTAGCCGCCGAGGGCGTCGAACGGCTGCGGGAGCTGCACGCCGGCTCGCATGGTCGCGGCCAGGAGCGCCGCGGCCGCGAGCCCGATGAGCGCGATGGTCAGCCGCGTCCTGGCGCGTCGCGTGTCCGTGCTCGAAGGGGTTCCCAGGTCGTCCGTCACGGTCGCAAAGCTACGCCACGCGTCGACTCGCTCGATCACGACGCTCGGGAACAGCTGACGGTTTGTGGCACCATGGCTCACAACCCCCTCTTCGGGGCCGCCTCCGATCCGAGGTGCCATGCTCTCCCCTCTGACTGATCGGATGCCACCGCGTGGAGCTTCGTGACTATCTCCGTGTCCTTCGCAAGTACTGGGTGCTGATCGTCGCGCTCGCGCTCGCTCGGGGTCGCGACTGGCGGCGACCTACTCGCTCGTCAAGACGCCCGAGTACAGCTCGTCGGCCAAGGTGTTCGTCTCGACGCAGTCCAGCGACAACGTGCAGGAACTGGCCCAGGGCAACGCCTTCACACAGCAGCGGGTGAAGACCTACGCCGACCTCGTCAGCACCCCGATCGTGCTGCTCCCGGTCGATCGGCACCGCTGCGAACTCAACATCACGGCGGGCGCAGCTCGCCACAGCAGGTCACCGCTTCCGCGCCGCTCGACACGACGCTCATCGAGATCACGGCGATGAGCCCCGACCCTGTGCTCGCCGCTGAGATCGCGAACACCACCGCGGAGAGCCTCACGGCTGTGGTGTCGAAGATCGAGACCCCGGAGGACGGCGCGTCCAGCCCGGTCAAGCTCACCCTGCGTGCAGCAGGCCGACGTCCCGAACGCCCCGGTGAGCCCGAACGTCCCCCTCAACATCGCTCTCGGCCTCCTCGTCGGCCTCGCGATCGGTGTCGGGTTCGCCGTGCTGAAGGAGACGCTCGACACTCGCATCCGCAACGAGCGCGACGTCGAGGGCGTCACGGACATCCCGCTCATGGGCGGCATCGCCTGGGATCCGAAGGCGAAGCAGCGTCCGCTCATCGTGCAGGCCGACCCGAAGAGCCCGCGCGCCGAGTCGTTCCGCAGCCTCCGGACGAACCTGCAGTTCCTCGACGTGACCGACCAGCCACGCAGCTACGTCATCACGTCGTCCATCCAGAGCGAGGGCAAGAGCACGACGGCGGCGAACCTGGCGATCGCGCTGTCGGACGCCGGCCACAAGGTCGTCCTGATCGACGCGGACCTCCGCCGCCCCAAGCTCGCGAACTACTTCGACATCGAGGGCGCGGTCGGCCTCAGCGACGTCCTCATCCGTCGCGCCACCCTCGACGACACGATGCAGCAGTGGGGACGCGGCCTGCTGCAGATCCTCCCCGCCGGTGCCGTGCCGCCGAACCCGAGCGAGCTGCTCGGTTCCGTCGACGATGCAGAAGCTGATCCGCGGCCTCGAGCAGCAGTTCGACTACGTCCTCATCGACGCACCGCCGCTCCTGCCGGTCACCGACGGTGCACTCCTCGCCCGTCACACCGGTGGAGCGCTCGTCGTCGTCGCAGCCGGCCGCACCCACAAGAACCAGCTGAAGGGTGCGCTCGAATCGCTGGCGCATGTGAACGCCTCGGTCGCCGGACTCGTCATGACCATGGTGCCGACCAAGGGCCCTGACGCCTACGGGTACGCCCGCTACGGCTACGGGGCCGGGTACGGCTACGCCGAGGATGTGAAGAAGTGACCGGTTCCTCTGGAACCCACGACTCGGCCGTTCTCGGTCCTCTTCGTCTGCACGGGGAACATCTGCCGCTCGGCGCTCGGTGCGCAGATCCTCACCGCGCGGCTCGCGGCCGCCGGCGTCACCGCGGGTGGCCGGCCGATCGCCGTGTCGAGCGCGGGGACGGGCGTCGGCCAGGGCCTCGAGATGCCTCACGAGGTCGTCGAGCAGTCGCGCCGGTTCGGCGGATCACCGGAGGGCCACGTCCCCACACCGCTCGACCGCGACCTCGTGGCCGATGCCGACTTGATCCTGACGGCGACCCGCGAGCACCGCAGCGTCGTGGCACGGCTCCTCCCCCGAGCCTCGCGCGTCACGTTCACCGTGCCGCAGTTCGCGAGGCTCGTCGCGGAGGCTCCTCGTCGTCTCCGACCCGTGGACGCTCGTCGACGAGGTCGCCGCGCAGCGTGGCTCCGTTCCGCCGCCGGAGGACCCGGAGGACGACGACATCGAAGACCCCTACCGCCGGAGCGCGGCCACCTACGCGCGCGTTGGCGACCAGATCCACGACCACGTCTCCGTCATCGCGGATCGACTCGCTCAGGCGGGCGACCGAGCGTGACACCTCGAAGCAGAGCAGGTCGACGTATCGCGCGGGCGATCGCAAGGAGACGTTCCGGGATCGACTCGGCTCCAAACGCCGGACGCTTGGCGACTCATCGGACTTGGCGCTCTTCCTCGTCGCCGACGTCGTCCTCGTCGGGCTCGCGCTCACGGCCAACGGCCGCAGCTCTGACGACGCCGACGCAGCGCCCGATTCCGACGTTCGGTGGTACACCGTCGGCCACCGCCTCACCGGAGGTCGACCGAGGAGCCCGCTGCCGCCGAGCCGACCGACCGCTTCATCGCTGCCGGGAAGCGCCACGGTCCTCTGGCGCGCGACGCAAGGCACCTGCGAGGCTCCCGCCGTCGTCGAGCGCAGCGAGGACGCGGGCGTCACCTGGGCGGCGATCCCGACCGCCCAGGCGTTCGACCTCCGCGTCGTCTACGCCCTCACGGCGACGAGCGAGGACGAGGTGCAACTCGTCGGTTCAGCCGGGCCGGAGTGCACGGTCGGCGGATACTCGTCGGCCGACGCCGGCGACACGTGGGACGTCCACGCCCGAGTTGCTCTCGACCGTCGCGTACCAGACACCGGTCGCGCCGGACGGCTCGAGCGCCGTCGTCATGGCGGGCCAGCCGGTCGCGGCACGCGTGCCCGGCCATCGAGGCGCTCGCGGCAGATGAAACCCGCACGGTGACGGCCTGCTCCGCAGTCCTCGCCGAGTGGGATGCGTCGAACGGCTCATGGACGGCGATTCCGTTCGCCGGCATCCATGCCGTGGAGCTGCAGCCGGAACAGATCCTGTTCGCCGCCCGTGGAGTCACCGGTTGCGCGGGCCTCGGGGTCCTCCGCGTGCCCGGCACGACGCTGACCGCCACGTCCGCGCCGGAGAGTGTCGGGTGTGTCGCGGAGGCCGATCTCACCGCACCGGCCGCGCTCACCTCGGCCGAGGGGGTCAGTTGGCTCTGGGTGGGCGACACGCTCTTCAGCTCACCCGACGGCGGCGTCTCGTGGGGAGCAGTTCCAGTCCTGAGGTCGCTGGCCCGACGTCTGGTGCGCAGTAGGGTTTTCCCTACATTTGTCGCGATTGCGGCCCAAATGGGTCACAACCGCCAAAAAGGGGACAGATGTCGGCCATCTCCGACCGCTAGTGTCAACAACACCGATACAGTCGCGTATCGAACCGCCGCCGTTCGCCCCTCGTCATCAGTAGTAATTACGTGTTCCACCACGGAGACCGCATGTTGTCGCAGCCTTCCGTGCCGCTGCCAACGACGCCCGCGAGCACTGCCCCCGCCCCACCTGCCCGTCGTCGTGCGCGACTGGCGGCGTGTGTACGCGAACCGTCTCGCGCTTGACGGATGCGCTGGTGCTGATCTGGGTGGTCTTCGGGACGCAACTGGTCTGGTTCGACTTCGACCAGGAGACGACGAACGTCGGATTCTCCAATCGAATGTCCGTCGCGGTGAACTACACGATCATCTCGCTCGTCCTGATCGGCGCGTGGATGGTCACCCTCCGCGTGTTCGGCACCCGAGAGGCTCGCATCGTCGGCAACGGCAACGCCGAGTACAAGCTCATCGCCGACGCGAGCATCCGACTGTTCGGTCTCGTCGCGATCGTCGCCTTCCTCTTCAAGCTCGACCTCGCCCGCGGGTACTTCCTCCTCGCGTTCCCGCTCGGCATCCTCGTGCTCCTCCTGTCGCGCTGGATGTGGCGGCAGTGGCTGTCGGTGCAGCGCGCGCGGGGCAAGTACTCCTCGCTGGTGCTCCTCGTCGGGTCGGCCGACTCCGCGGAGCACATCGCCGCCGAGCTGGGTCGCTCGACGGACTCCGGTTACCGCGTCGTCGGCGCCTGCGTTCCGACGGGCAAGGTCGGCGGCACGCTCGGGTCGACGACGATCCCGGTCTCCGGCACCGTCGACACCGTGCTGCAGGCACTCGAAGCGACCGGTGCGGACACGGTCATCATCACGAGTTCCGACGAGCTCACGCCGGTACGGGTCCGGCAGCTCAGCTGGAGTCTCGAGCCGGGCCGTCAGCACCTCATCGTCGCGCCGAGCCTCACCGACATCGGTGGCCCCCGCATCCACACCCGCCCGGTGGCCGGCCTGCCACTCATCCACGTGGAGACCCCGCGTTACGAGGGCCGGAAGCGGTTCTCGAAGCGGTTCTTCGACATCCTCGGTTCCGGTGCGATCCTGCTCGTCGCCTCGCCGATCCTCCTTGTCGTCGCTCTCCTCGTGAAGTTCACCAGCCCCGGACCGGTGCTGTACCGCCAGGAGCGGGTCGGGCTCAACGGCGAGCCGTTCAACATGCTCAAGTTCCGCTCGATGCGGGTGAACGCCGACGCTGAACTCGCCGCGCTGCTCGCCCAGCAGGGCACGAGCGACCGCCCGCTGTTCAAGGTGCAGAACGACCCGCGCCTGACCCGCGTCGGCGCCACCCTGCGGAAGTTCTCGCTCGACGAGTTCCCCCAGCTCATCAACGTCTTCCGCGGCGACATGAGCCTGGTCGGCCCGCGCCCGCAGCGTGAGGGCGAGGTCGCACTCTACGACTCCGCGGCCAAGCGCCGCCTCATCGTGCAGCCCGGCATGACGGGCCTCTGGCAGGTCAGCGGTCGCTCGGCGCTCAGCTGGGAGGACGCGATCCGGCTGGACCTGTACTACGTCGAGAACTGGTCGCTCATGGGCGACGTCGTCATCCTCTGGCGGACGATCCGGGCCGTCGTCGCTCCGGGTAAGGAAGCCCACTGATGGCGGGGCTCATCATCCACGAGTGGATCGAGCGGCACGGCGGCTCCGAGAACGTCGTCGATGCGATGGCCGCCGCCTATCCCGACGCCGACATCCACTGCCTGTGGAGCAACGCGCCCGACCGCTTCCCCGGCCACACCGTGAGCGAATCCTGGATCGCCCGCACACCCCTGCGGAAGAGCAAAGCGGCCGCGCTGCCGTTCATGCCGACCACCTGGGCCAGGACCGACGTCTCCGCCGCCGACTTCGTCCTCATCAGCTCGCACGCGTTCGCGCATCACGCCGGCGGACGACAGCCTGCCGACGGACCGCAGCGGTTCGTGTACGTCCACACGCCTGCCCGATACCTCTGGGCCCCCGAGCTGGACGTCCGTGGCGGGAACCTCGCTGCCCGCGCACTCGCCCCCGCACTCCGTCGAGTCGACCGCAAGCGCGCGCAGGACGGCGCGACGTTCGCCGCCAACAGCGACTACATCCGCCAGCGGATGGAACGCTCGTGGGGCGTCGAGGCCGAGGTCATCCATCCGCCGGTCCGCGTCGAGTACCTCCAGAGCGTGCCGTCCTGGGCTGACCGCCTGAGCGCCGAGGACGCCTACCTGTTCTCGACGCTGCCGTCCGAGTACATCCTCGGCGCCTCCCGCTTCGTCGACTACAAACGACTCGACGTCGCCATCCGCGCCGGCGAACTCGCCGGGCTGCCGGTCGTGCTCGCGGGCGCTGGACCGCAGCACGCCGAGTTGCAAGCACTCGCAGACGCCGCGACGGTGCCGGTCATCATCATGACGAGGCCGAGCGACGAGCTGCTCTTCGCGCTCTACCAGGCGGCGTCGCTCCTGGTGTTCGCGGCCGTCGAGGACTTCGGCATCATGCCCGTCGAGGCGATGGCACTCGGTACGCCCGCGCTCGTGTTGTCCGAAGGTGGCGCGTCCGAGAGCGTGCTCGCCATCGACGGCGGTGTCGTCGTCGATGCGCTCGACGACGCGACGCTGCGCGAGGCGGTCGAGCGCGCCCTCCTCGTCGACATGGCACCGGCTCAGGAGCGCGTCAACGCACTGTTCGGCTCCGCTGCCTTCGCCACCAAGCTCACCGGACTGGGTCGGTCATTCCGCCCGCACTGACGGAACCGATCGGACCCTCGCCTCATGATCCTTGCCGACACCAGGTGGAGCGGCGTCCACGGCATCGGTCGTTATGCGTCCGAGGTACTCCCGCGGTTGAGCGTCGAGTGGTCGCCGCTCGAGGTGGGCGGCAAGCCGTCCGATCCGCAGGACTTCCTTCGCGTGCGCCGGACACCCGGCGGCGAGACGATCTACTCCCCCGGCTACAACGGATTCCTCGCACGCTCACCACAGGTGGTGACCGTCCACGATCTGATCCATCTGCATCCGACGACCAATCGTCGTGCCGTGTACCTCGCGCACTATTCGGCTGTCCTGCGCCCGATCATCCGCAGGAACAGACTGGTGCTGACCGTGTCGGAGACGTCGAAGCGCGCGATCGAGGAGTGGGTCGACGACGATCGCGTCCGAGTGGTCAACGCTGGCAACGGACTGTCGGAGGCGTTCCACCCGGACGGTTCATCAGCTGCTCAAGACTCCGCCCCCTATTTCCTCTACGTCGGCAACCTGCGGGCGCACAAGAACGTCGATGTGGTGTTCCGCGCCTTGGCTCGTGTTCCCGAAGCGAAGCTCGTCGTCGTCATGAACGACCGTGAGGGCGCCGAGCGTCGTGCAGCCGAACTCGGTGTGGCCGACCGCGTGGAGGTGCGGAGCGGGCTGACCGACCCGGAGCTCGCCGACCTCTACCGCGGCGCGGTCGCCACCGTCTTCCCGTCGCTGGTCGAGGGCTTCGGGCTTCCGGCGGTCGAGAGCATCGCGTGCGGAACCCCGGTGATCTTCTGGGAGGGCTGCGAGTCGATCGCCGAGATCTCGAGCGGACAGGGGTTCCCGGTCGGTGACGCGCACGACGACCTGGCCTGGGCGAACGCGATGGAACGCGCCATTGTCGGACGACCCCGTGCGGCACGCGCTCGCGGCGACCTACAGCTGGGACCGGACGGCCGAGATCGTCTCGAACGTGTTGCGAGAGCGTTGATGGATCGTCCTGAAGCGGTCTCCTCGCCCCAACCGTCGATTGCCGCGGTCGTCCTGAACTGGCGCGACGCCGCGAACACGAGCGCGTGCATCGCCTCGCTCGCACAGGACGGCGGCCTGAACCAGATCGTCATCGTCGACAACGAGGCGGACGGCACGCTTCGGCAAGCGCTCGACACGTCGGACGCTCCGGATCACGTCTTGCTCGAACGGTCGGAGAACGGCGGTTTCTCCGCCGGAGTCAACGTCGGTCTGCGCTACGCCCTCGACGCTGGCGCAGACTTCGCGCTCGTCATCAACAACGATGCTCGGCTGCACGAGGGGGCGTTGTCCGCGATGCTGGCGAAGTTCGAACGCGATGCGAGTGTGGGGATCGTCGGCCCTGCGATTCTCAATGAGGACGGCTCGCTCCAGGCGCTCGGCCCGGCCATCGGGTTCCCATTGCGGATCGACGAAACGGCGGGGTCGACGAGCCCCGACTTCGTGACCTGGGCGTGCGTCCTGGTCTCCCGACGACTTCTGGAGACGATCGGCCTGCTGGACGAGACCTTCTTCATGTACTGGGAGGACGTGGAGTTCGGCTACCGCGCCCGCGCCGCGGGTTTCGGGGTTGCGATCGCACCCGACGCGACCGTCGCTCATGCGGTCTCGTCGTCGCACAGCATCGCCGGCGACCGAGTCCAGCTCTACTCGGCGTATGGACTCGGCCGTGTCGCTGCGCGTCAGCCGCGCTTCCTCCTGGCGTCCGTCATCCGCGCGACGCTGCGTGTGGGCAAACGCGTCGCCGCAGGCCGATTCCGCTTCGGTGGTGACATCTGGCTGGCGTATCGAGACGGTCTGCGCCAGACGGAACAGCCTGCTTTCGAACGTGTGACGAAGGACGCTTGGCCCCGATGACCCAGAAACCCATCGCCCGGTATTACCGCGGCGCGCGAACGACGCACCTCGAGCGGCTGCACGACAGCGCGCCGGGCGACTTCTTCTATCAGAAGCCGATGTACGACTTCGACATGACGCGAGCTCCTGCGGGAGTCCGGGTCGAACAGACGTCCTTCGTGCACATCGCGGCATTGGTCCTCAAGGGCACCTACTCGAGGCTGGAGATCGTCGAACCCTACGCTCCGAGCGCACTGCCGCAGAACCTGGTTCTCTCGGCGGCAGCGCGTATCGGCCGAATGTTTCATCGGCAGCCGACGCAGCTCGTGACCTACGCGATCGAGAACGCCGACCTGCCGCGGAAGGTCGCTGCGAGCACGCATCTGCCAGTCGCCGTCACCCGGGCCCTGCTGCGTCTGACGGTTGGATTCTGCTACCGATCGCTGACTCGCGTCGTCTTCGGCACCGCCGACGCGGAGACGAACTACGAAGCCCTGCTCGGCGCCCGGATGAAGCGTCGTCCACCGGAGACGACCTTGATCTGGGGCCTGCCGACGGCCCACCCGTCCGCGCTCACCGTCGACAGCGACGAGCCGGCCTCGAAGGTGCTGTTCGTGGGTGCACTCGACGAGCGGAAGGGCATCCGGCAGCTCATGGACAGCTGGTCGGACGTGTTGGCGTCGTCGCCGAACGCCGAACTGCAGATCCTCGGCAAGGGGCCGCTCGAGGCGGAGGTGCTCCACTGGGCGCAGACCGCACCGCGCACGACGGTCATCATCGACCCCACCCGTGACGTCATCTTCGAGGCGCAGCGCCATGCTGACGTCGCCGTCCTGCTGTCGCAACCCTTCACCAACTGGAAAGAGCAGATCGGTCTCCCGATCGTCGAGGGCCTCAGCGTCGGCACCGAGATCGTCGCGAGCACGGAAACCGGCATTGCAGACTGGCTCGAGAATCACGGACATCGCATGCTCTCGCCGGAGGCCACGTCGCATCAGGCTGGCTGGCGCCATCGCCGACGCAATCCGGTTCACGCCGACCCGCGCCAAGTCATTCTGGACGGTCTCTCCAATGTCGACGGCCGACTGGCAGCGGACGACTGGCTGTTCGCGAGGGACTCGTGACGCGTGCAACGCCATGCGCGTTCTGCGCGCGACTCGTCGGCGCGCCTCGGCTGTGCACATGCTGATGGCGCACGCAGGGTCACTGTCGAAGCCCACTGTGTGCTGACGGAGTGCCGCGCGGCAGGTGCTCCGATGAGTCGTCTACGCCCGAGCACGGCGTTTTCACCTCGCTTCTTGTGCGAGGCGGCGGGAATGTCCGCGGCTCCGATCCGGAGTAGTTGACGAGGCTTGCTGCTCGCCGATGCCCGTCCTGATCGTCAGCACCGTCGCCGGCCTCCGGAACTACGGCGTCGGATGGCCCTGACGCTCTCGATCTACGGCAACACGATATCGATGTGTGCCGATCGCTCAGTTCACACAATTTCGCCGCTCTCATCGAGAGTGGCGAATCGCATCTGAGTATCCGCGGCGTAGCTCGCGGTACCTCGGTACCAACTTCGCTCCGGTATCACGCATCTGCGAGTGACGCGCACGTCTGTCGTACGTTCCGGCTCGCGACTCGTGAACGCGATGCATCATGCGCCATCGCGATCATGCTCCCCACGTGACAGACAGTACGCACCGCCGCGGGCTCGATGTCGGACTCACGATATCGCTGCAGGACCAGCGTAACGTCGACAGTTTCAACATCCTCCGCCAAGGTCCAGCGTCTGCAGCGCTGCGGCGCCAGCCTCGAGTATCGTGCTCGTTCTGCGGGCACGGCCGTGGACGTCGGCCGTGCGTCGTCGGCTCTCTTAGGATTTCTTCTAGTCCATAGCGTTCAGCGGATCGCGTTCATCCCGATCGTCGGCTGGCTGCTGCATACCTCAGGCCGACGACACGCAGCATCGTGGACGTGCCGTAGCAGGTGGTCGTGATGCGTGGCAGTCGTCGCGGTGATGCCGGCCAGCTCCGTGCTGCTCCAGACCTTCGGCGTGATCGTTCGCCGGTGGAGCCTACGCTGACTATCTCAGCGGCTCCGTTCGGCGCGGAAGCGCGGTCGGAACCGAGGTCCTGTATCAGAGTAGTGCCCATTGCTGCCGGCCTCTATGCGCTCTCCGCCATGCGAAGGAGGGCGATCGTCCGACGGCAGAATCGCTCAGTCCAGGAACGCCGGCAAGACAACCCGCGACGACCGCATCGTCGTGGCCATGCCTGCTCGCCAAGAGGGCGTCGTCGCCGCTGGTCGTCGTAGCTCCTCATACATCGAACTCGTCAGATGCTCGCCGATTCGGCGAGATCTGCCTACCGCGCTGTACCGAATCGCCCGCCTGACGTTCGGCTACGTGCGAATCATCGCCTATGCAATGATCGCGAGCAGCCTTCGCGTGCACAGGCTGACCCGGTTACATAGCCGTCGGACTGTTCATCGCGGCGTACTTCTACCTCGTTGTGATCCTGCGAAGTCAGGGTCGAGTACGCCTCAGCCGTCCTCGACAGTTGGCTTGCGGTTCTGATGGCGATCGAACGACTTCTGCGAGGAGCGTCGATGAGAATCGCGATCTTCACCCCCGACATCACGTCGAACTCGCTTGGTCGCACCTACTGCCTGTGGCTGCTGATGCGGGCCAACGGCTGGGAGACCGAGGTGTTCGCGCCACGTGGCGGCGAGATCTGGGGTCCACTGCGCGGCGGAGACTTCGCCGCGAACTGTCGCACGGTCGACGAGGATGATCCCGAACTCCTTGCGGCTGTCGAGGCTGCCGACCTGGTCCTCGCAGTCAAGCCGGTGGAGACGTCCTTCGGGCGCGCAAGACGGCTCGCGCGCGCCGCACAACGGCCACTCCTCCTCGATGTCGACGACCCGGATCTCGAAGCCGCGCTGTCGTGGCGGCGCCCGCTGCGCCGCTTCGCGAAGGGCATCCTGAAGTTCAGCGCCGTGCGCAAGAACACGGAGCTGAAGCGGCTCGCACTGCAGGCGGACACCATCGTGAGCAATCCGGTCCTCCAAGCCATTTACGGCGGGCCCGTCGTTCCCCATGTTCGCGACGACCGCGGCTTCGGAGCACCGCACACCAGTTCCAAGCCCTCCATCGCATTCGTCGGAACGAATCGGAAGCACAAGGGCGTCGACATCCTGCGTGAGGCGGTCGCGAACCGTCAGGATCTTGGCATCACGCTCAAGCTCACCGACGAAGCACCCGAGGACGCTCGGCCCTGGGAACAGTGGGTCGGAATGACCTCCTTCGATGAGGGCCTCGCGCTGGTCGAGAACGCGGACATCGTGGTGATCCCGAGCAAAGACGACGGATACGCCCATGGTCAGCTCCCGGCGAAGTTGATGGACGCCATGCTCGCCGGTCGCGCGGTCATCGTGAGCGACATCGAACCCATGACCTGGGCAGTGGGATCCGGCGGCCTGACGGTGGAACCGTCGTCAGTGCCTGCCCTTGCCAACGCGTTGGAGAAATTGGCTGATCCTCTCGTTCGCCGGGAGCTGGGCTCTCGTGCGCGGCACAAGGCGCTCGACCTCTTCACGATTGAGGCCAACCGTGAGCCCTTCCGCGAAGTCTGCGAGCGGGTGGTGTCATCCTTCCGGCGGACAGAAGGCGGGCAATGAGGTTCGCACGGACACGTCATCTGCCGGAAGACAAGGTCCGATGAACGCGAAGACGTTCCGTCGACTCTTCGGGTTTCTCGTTCTCCCGATGCTTGGCGCGATCAGCCCACTGATCGCGCTACCCGCGATCACTTCCAACTTCGGAGCCCTCGCATGGGCAGCAGTAGCGATCGCTCAATCGGTCGGTGCAGCCGGCGGCGTCCTCGTCGAATTGGGATGGGGGCTCAATGGACCGCAGAGGGTGGCACGAGCACGAGCGGCGAATCAGCGCCAGATCTTGGCGACCTCGCTTGCAACGAAAGGCGTTGCCTTTGTCGTCATAGGACCAATCGCTGCAGTTGTTTCGGTGCTGCTGGCGCCAGGCTACGAGAGCGCCGCGGCTCTTGTCGCAGTCGGAGCAGCCGGAGTTGGGCTGACCGCGTCCTGGTTCTTCGTCGGGACAGGTTCGCCCTCGAAGATCATGATCACGGACTCCTTGCCTCGAATCATCGCGGTGATCATCGCAACCGTGGCAATCAGCCTCGGTGCACCGCTGTTGGTCTATGGATTAGCGATCCTCATTCCATCCCTCGCGTCACCGGTTCTGGCGCTCCTGCTGACGCGAGTGAGGTTCGGTGATTTCCGAGCTGTTCGCGGAGGTCGGATCCTCATCGCTATCCGCCTCCAGATGGTCGCCCTCTCGGGACGTGCGGTCAGCGCCCTCTACATCGCTCTCCCCATCACCCTTGTCAGCATTGTCTCTCCGCAATCGGTCGCGGTTTTTGCCTCGATCGAGCGACTGCAGCGGATGACGTTGACGGTCCTGCAATCGGTTCCAAACTTCATGCAGGGCTGGGTCGGTCGTGCGCCAGATCGCGAACTCAGACTCAAGCGCGCCACTCGCTCGATACTGCTGAACGCCATCATGGGGGCTTCCGCGGGGGCGGTGTTCGCGGCGCTGGCCCCGTGGGTCAGTTCGATGCTCTTCTCAGGAGTCGTCACCGTATCCTTCGCCTTGAGCGCCCTTGGCGGCTGCATGATCTTCATCGTTTGCGTATCCCGCGCCACAGGGAACATCACCCTTGTCGCCTTGCGTAACATCCGCGCGATCAGCCTCAGTGCTCTTGCAGGAGCGCTCGATGGGTGTCCCAGTCGATTCTCCTGCTAGCTCTGCTCACCTCGGACCGTTGGGGGGCTCTCCTCGGCGAAATCATGGCGGAGCTCGACGGTGCTACTAATCCAGCTTTCGGCGGTCAGACGAGCATTCAAGGTGCGTCGGTAAATTCGACGCCGCACCAGCCAAAGGCGCTATCGCCCCGGGCAATCGTCGCCTCCAAGCCGATCGTCATGTGGCAGACCCGGAGTCCTAGCTGGGCGATCCTGTTGAGAATCTTACTCTTCCTGGGGATGCCTGCCCTGGCCATAGGCTGAACCGGCTGGATCACGCTCACGGATTCGCTGCCTGCCATCGTCAGGCCGGAGACTACGTTGACGCCACCAACCCGCACTGCGCCTCATTCGCACAATTCTGTGGTCTGTAAGTACACGTATCGCGGCGCAGGACTCTGCTCGAGCGCGCCGCCGCCGCCGCCGAATACAAGACCACCGCGGCGCTCATGTCAACCACCAGAACGGTTCCTGCACTGGGAGTCACCTAGAAGCGACGTCGACGGCACAGGCATCTAGCCCGCACGATCTATACCTGAAACCCGCACAATCGGTGGGGAAGGAACGAAAAAACCGCGCGGCGCGATCTAGTGCACTCTAGCCAATTCACAATCCTCTTGCGATCACATCGCTACATCCATCTCCGCAATTCGGACCCAGCTCAGGCACTGACGGACGGATAGTGCATGGCCGTCATCAGTCGCGGGCCTGAAATGCATGAGAGCATTTCGCGCCTGCCTAACCGCCTCAAGATTTATGAGACACGCATCTTGATCCAAGGTCAAACCCAGGGATTTCCAGTTCTCCTTGTCTTTGAGAACCAGGATATACTCACCAAAAGTTAGCAGCGCTGCACCCGGAGTCCCTGGGCGGTTCCCTCGAACTACTTTCATTAGAGTTGGCGCCGACAAGTTATCGAGAATCCTGCGCAAACGATTCTCGATCTCGCCAATCAAAATAAACAGACCAGTCGTCTTCTCAAAATTCACGGCAAGATCTGTCGATGTCACAATTCCGACGATCAAGCCATTTGGGTCAGCGTAATAGATGAAGTCGTCTGACACGATTGAAGGGATGAGGTTCATTATTGACTCAGACGACCCAGCTACTCGGACCCCGAGATGCAGAGCATCTGCCAAACCGGCAGTCGCTCCTTTGCGCCCCCGCGCGTGTGCGATCGAGCGCCAGGTGACGGAACCGATCAGCTGCTTCCCATCCTCGCTGATGACAGGCAGCTGAGAGTAGTCATGCATCGCCATCAGAGTTTCGGCGCGGGCAAGAGTGTCGTTCTGCTTCGAGGAACGAGCTCCGCGCGTCCTCCACGAGCGAGGAGACCGGCCACCCAATAGTGGTGTTGCCCTGATCGACATCCCGCCTGTCTACGACATCGATTGTCCCGTAGTAGTCCGCGGTTTCAACAGTCGGGATTGAGATGAGTCCGCGAGACTCGAGCGCCGCGTTGATCTGATCGTTGACCACCTTGCCGCGTTTGACGTTACCGTTCAAGCGCAAAAGTCGCTGGAGTGTAATTCTTCGGGCGGACCCCACCTTCACAAGGTCGAGAAAATCTCCCAAGCCCGAAGCTTTGTCGTAGTCTTCTTCAGTGAATGACTCGACAGCATACTCGCTGGTGGATTTAGTCTTGGACATTTGAGCCCCCGCTCGCATAAACCTAGCTCACAGGAGCTAGCACTAATGTTTCCAACATCAGAGCTGGAATGAATCTCGGTGAACCGCGTTGGGCGACGACCATACGTGAGCGCGTCTCCCCCAACGTCTAAGTATTGGCTATCGATACCGCATAATCAAGCATCGAAGGGAGAACTTCTAATCTGGAGCATTTTCCCCTTGATCGCAGTCACAGCGCTGAGTCATGATGCCTCGAATCACCCCGGAATCGAGTTTTGAGACCGTTGCATAGCTAGGTGCCTGCATGGGCCGGGTGTATGAAGCTGGCTGGCTCCCTTCTCCACACCAAAGAGTCTGTTTCAACAGCCACCTTGCCGACTGACAGGGGCATGGCTCTCGACTACTGCGTTTTCGGAATGGGTCTTCGCACCGCATTGATGTGTGTCCGCGCCTACGCTGGACAACAGGCTGGCGACCCCTTTAGTGTTCCGCGCAACGCCCACCAGGAGGCTCGAATGACGACACACCACGAAGGCACCGACTCGACTTTCGACGATGCATCTGGGTCTGCCGCGGCGCGTGATTCGTCGATGCCCCGCCCCAAACGCCCCGCCTCCCGCCGCGACTTCTTCCGCGCCGCAGGCTTCGGCGTCGCCGGGCTGGCAGCGGGCGGTGCCGTCGCCGGCGGGATCGCAGCCGCCACCGCGTCCAACCCGCAGGAGGACTACGGCTTCACGCCGCTCCCCAAGCGCAGCGAACCGGGCTTCGACCACGTCGTCGTCGTGATGTTCGAGAACCGCTCCTTCGACCACATGCTCGGATGGCTGTACCCAGCGGGTGGCGAACCGGCCGGCCAGACCTTCGACGGCCTCGCCCAGGGCGACTACAGCAACCCCGGCGAGTCCGGCGAAGCCGTCCCCGCCCACGTCTACACGGGCCCCACCGACCAGATCATGGCGCAACCCGACCCGGACCCCGGCGAGTTCTACCCGCACGTCAACACGCAGCTCTTCGGCACCATCGACCCCGAGAGCAACGGCGACCTCCGCAATCCGCTGCAGCCACCGTGGAACCTCCCGGCCGACACCTCCTCGCCCAAGAACGACGGCTTCGTCAAGGACTACATCGTCAACTCGACGCTCGCCCGCGGACGCAAGCCGACGCCCGAGGAGTACTCCACCGTGATGGGCGGCTTCTCCCCCGAGATGCTGCCGGTGCTGTCCACGCTCGCCAAGAACTTCGGCGTCTACGACCACTGGTACGCGGCGGTCCCCTCCCAGACCTTCTGCAACCGCTCCTTCTTCCACGCGAGCACCTCCCACGGTTACGTCACCAACATCGAGGGCGACGGCATCGGCAAGTGGCTGAGCGCACCGGCCGTCCCCACCGTGTTCAACCGGCTCGAGGAGGCCGGCAAGACCTGGCGCGTCTACTACGACGCCCAACAGGTCGTGTCCCTCACCGGTCTCCTGAGCGCACCGTCGATCGAGCGAGTACTGGAAGAGCAACTTCCGCAGCATGGAGCAGTTCCACGAGGACGCGGCGAACGGCGACCTGCCCGACTACGCCTTCGTCGAACCACGCATGGTGTTCGACCACAACGACATGCACCCGCCGGTCGTCCGTCCCGACAACCCGAGCCGGGACGACGTCGACCCGGAGCTCGACTCCGCCTACTCCGACATGCGCGCCGGCGAGCAACTCCTCGGCGAGGTCTACACGGCGATCAAGCACGGGGCGTCGACCACCGGCTCGAACGCGATGAACACGGTCATGCTCGTCACCTTCGACGAACACGGCGGCATCTACGACCACGTCGCACCACCCAAGGCGACCCCGCCGTCGGGCGAGCCGGAGGCGGGCGAGATGGGCTTCACCTTCGACCGCCTCGGCCTGCGGGTGCCGACCATCGTCATCTCCGCGTACACGAAGGCCGGCAGCGTCATCAACGAGGAGATGCATCACGGCTCACTCATGAAGACCCTCGCCGAGCTGCACGGACTCGACCCGCTGACCGAACGCGACCGCACCGCCACGAGCATCTTCAACGCCGTGAACCTCACCTCACCGCGGCAACCGGTGCTGTGGCCGACGGTGACGCCCGCCTACGTGCCGCCGAACCCCGAGGCGAACGCCCGCGCCGACAAGGACAAGGACCGCAAGCGACCACTCACGCCGCCGGCCCTCGGACTCATCGGGATCCTCCTCGCGAAGTACGAACCGGGAGCCCCGCTGCCGGACAACTACGCCGACGCGTACGAGGTGCTGACGAAGCACGGCGAAGGGCTGTTCGGCACGCGGGACTGAGCGGGCGGTGGTGCCCTTCGACAAGCTCAGGGACCGAACCGGATCGAGACGGATGCGAACGCTCCGGTCTCTCGCACCGTCCCGGCACCGCTCCCGGTCCCCGAGCACCCCTCCCGACCGCGCTCCCGGCCCGAGCACCTCTCCCGGTCCCCGAGCACCCCTCCCGATCCCTGCGCACCCACCCGGTCCCGAGCACCCTTCCCGGTCCCCGAGCACCCCTCCCGGTCCCTGAGTACCTTTCCCGGTCCCTGAGCTTGTCGAAGGGTGGCGACCCCCGTCGAGGTGCGACCTCAGAACTCGACGTCTGCCACCAGCGGGAACTCGGTGATCGGCTCATCGCCCCACGGGGCGAGTTCCAGGTACGTCGGACGGTCGCCCTCGATGATAGAGGAGCAGGCTCGCGGTCGAGGTACTCGCTTCGAGGACGGTCTGTCGCGCCGTGGAGGGCCGGTCGTCGCTCTCAGGGACAAGGTCGATCGAGGGACAGCTGCCGCAACCGCACGTCCCGTGCACCGAGATGTCTGCGAGTTGTCCCGCCCACCGTTCCCGATCGGAGGCGGCGATCGACCCGATCAACACCGTCCTCCGTACCACGGGCGACCATGGCGACCAGGAGGTCGCGCTCGCGGACGGAGAGGGGGCGCATATGGCGAGTGTACGCGGGCCACGCGAGAAGTCCCTCACCGCTCGCAGGGCCCGGAGAGGCACTCGCGCGCAACAGATGTTGGCTAAATATCCCAGATCAGCGCGCAGAATCGGTCGGCGTTCGAATGTCAGTGGCTCATGTTTGGATGGTCCCATGTCCAGCAGCCCACGCGTTCCCCTCGGTCCGGTCTCCACCGACCCCTTGGGCACGCTGAGCGAGACGGTGTCCGAGCTCCTCCGCACGTGGTCGGGCGCGCTCGACCCGATCCGACCAGGCGACGACGCCATCGAGCAGCTCGCCGGCATGAACGACGCGGGCGTGGTCCGCGTCCTCGACCAGCTGGGTGCCGTGCAGCACGTGGTCGAGGTCCTGGCCGCGCGCGTCATGGGCTCGGTGTCGGAGCGTTCCCGAGGCGGCATCGTCGGCCACGACCCGTTGGCCCGCAGCCACGGGTATGCGACGCCGGCCGTCATGCTCTCGGAGCGGTGGCGCATCCCTCGCGGACGCGCCGCCACGATCACCTCGGTCGCCCAGGCGATCACCCCCAAGCTCGCCCTCACCGGCGACGTCATCGAGTGCGACCGCCCCGAGATCGCCGCCGCCATCGAACCCCGGCTCGCCACTGACGCCCCCTGCGTGCCGCTGTCCGAGGGTGACAACCCGACGTGCACGGTCGACCACGACGAGGCGACCACCCCATCCGGCTTCGTCCGGTCCGCACTCAGCGTCGAGGGCGCGGGCATCCTGCTGCGCGAGCTGCGGTTGGTGGGCTCCGGTGTCGACGACGAACGCATCCACCGTGCCGTCAGCGCCGGCATCGAGCACTGCGACGGTGCGCCGCTCGCCGAGGTCAGCAGCCTCGCCAAGCTCGTCCGCACCAGCCTCGACCAAGACGGCCCTGTGCCACGGGAGATCGCGCTCCGGAAGCAGCAGCGCTGCACCCTCCGCGAACTCCCCGACGGCATGACCGAGCTCCGCGCCTTCCTCGCACCCGAGGCGGCGGGATGGGTCCGCGCGACGATGGACGCCGTCGTCGGCAAGCAGCTGCGGCAGGTCCGGTTCGTCGATCCCTCCGATGAAACGGCCGCGGCGGCAGCAACCAGCAGTGAGCTGCCCTCCGCGGATCCCCTCGACGACGCCTACGTTCCGGCCGCAGAGATGCCAGACACCCGCACGATGGACGAACGCCGGGTGGAAGCCCTCGTCGGGGTCTTCCGTCACGCCGCGGGTTGCGAGTCGGCGGTCATGGAACTCGCGCCCGTCTCCCTCATCATCCGCATGGACGAACCCGATCTGGCCGACGACGGCCAGTGGTCCGACGGCAAGGCCTACATCGACGGCGTCTCCGAACCGATCTCCGCCGGCACCGCACGGTGCATGGCGGCCGATGGCCGGATCATCCCGATGGTGCTCGGCGGGCCGTCGCAGGTGCTCGACCTCGGAGTTGGCACACGATTGTTCACCAAGGGGCAGAAGATGGCCCTCGCCGAGCGCGATGGCGGCTGCGCCTGGACCGGCTGTACCCATCCACCGTCGTATACCGAGGCCCATCACCTCGTCTGGTGGTCACGAGGCGGACCGACCGACCTGTCCAACGGCATCCTGTTGTGCAGCTTCCATCACCATCGCATCCACAACGACGGATGGGAGGTCCTCGTGCGCGACCACGTGCCCTGGTTCATCCCGCCCGCGCATATCGATCCGCATCGCATTCCACGACGCGGCGGCAAGCCGAGGCTGCGCGCTGCCTGACGACACCATCGCACTCCGGGGCCGGACCCGGGCGTCGATTCCGACCCAAAC
This sequence comes from Plantibacter sp., assembly GCF_059073635.1. Lineage (NCBI taxonomy): Bacteria > Bacillati > Actinomycetota > Actinomycetes > Micrococcales > Microbacteriaceae > Plantibacter > Plantibacter sp. The sequence goes on from NZ_JCACOF010000010.1 coordinate 745,111, forward strand.
CGGTCTGCGGAGTGCTCCGAAGTATGGGTTCCGGTCATTTTCGTTACCCGAACGCGCAAATGGCCGGCGCGCATGGCCTGGGCCAAGCGGTCCCGGCACATGCGACCGGGCGGAGTGCAGCAATGGAGCTGCCGCTCCGCCTTCCTCCCCCGCCGGGGTCGAGCCAGGAAGTCTCCCGTGGGCCCTTCGACAAGCTCAGGGACCGGGGAGCGCTCGGGACCGGGGAAGCACCGGGGACCGAGGAAGTGCCGGAACGGAGCCCGGTCATTGAGCCTGTCGAAATGCACACGAGAAACCTTTCCCTTCGACAAGCTCAGGGAACGGGGGCTATCGGTCACTGAGCCTGTCGACGTGTCAGCACCCCTACGACAGCACGAAGCCCCGCCCTCGACCGGAGTCGAGGACGGGGCTTCGCAGGGTGAGACTAGGCCGTGACCTGCGCGCCCTTGCGGCGAGCAGCTGCGAACAGCATGCCGGCAGCACCGAGGAGCAGCAGCGCGGCAGCGCCACCGACGAGGACACCCGAGTCCGAGCCGGTGTCAGCCAGCGTCGGGACGGCCGGGGCGCCAGCGGCGACCGGGTCGGCGATGACGGCGATGGAGTCAGCGCGGGCGTTACCAGCGGTGTCGGTCACGGTGAACGTGTAGGTACCGACCTGGATACCCTCGCCCTGCAGGGTGAGGCCCGACAGCTGCGAAGCCACCGGTCTCGTCGGCGATGACCGTGTTGGCGCCGTCGGCGGAACCGAAGATCTCACCGTTCGGGTCGGTCACCGCGAACGACAGGGTGTCGCCCGGGGTGAAGCCCGTGACGGTCACGCTGAAGCCGGCGCCGCCGGGGCGGACGTCGGAGAAGTAGATCGTGTCGGGGTCGACGGAGACCGCCGGGTCGAAGACCGGAGCGACGACCGGAGCGGCGAAGTTGTACGTGTCAGCACCGAAGGTCACCGACTGCAGCGTGTCGACCGTGCCGGCGTTGGCGAAGACACCGAACGCGAGCAGGTTGAAGTCGCCGAGCGCTTCGCTGAGCTCTGCAGGCGTGTAGGTCGCGTCGGTCGCGAGACCCGGAACGTTCCTGGCTGACGACCCAGTCGCCACCGAGGTTCGTCGACGCCCGGCGCCACAGGACGCAGCGTTGTGAAGGTGTCGGAAGTGCCGTCGGCGAAAACGGGGATCTGGAAGTACAGGTCGTCTTCGACAGACGCGTAGCTGATGCTCGCCGCTGCCTCGAGGAAGCCGCCAGCAGCGACCGGGACACCGCCGTCGTTGTTGAAGCCGTAGATGATCTGCGAGTCACCGGTCATGGTGAGACCGGCGTCGCTCAGGACGGCCGGGGCACCAGGCGTGGCGACACCCTCGTGCCAGCCGGCGTAGTTCGTCTCGTTCGGAGCGATCTGGTCTGCGGTGACCTGGATCTCCGCTGCGGACGCGGGTCCGGCGATGAGGAGGGTGGATCCGGCGACAACTGCGAGGCCGGTGGCGAGAGCCGCAGTGCGGCGTGACGTCTTCAAATTCACTGAGGTGAGTACTTTCGTCTAGGGGTCCGACAGGCGCGACGTACCTGTTGGTTTTCTGAGACTAAGCGGATTCTCAGGGAAAGTTAATAGGGGGAACCACTCATTCTTTTGTCCTCCGCACAGGGGACATCGGAGCGAGGGTCGCCCGTGGGCCCTTCGACAAGCTCAGGGACCGGCAGAGGTGCTCAGGGACCGGCAGAGGTACTCAGGACGACTTCGGTCACTGAGCCTGTCGAAGTGCGCGCGCGAAATCCGCCGATCGAACAGGTCGCCCGTGGACCCTTCGACAAGCTCAGGGACCGGCAGAGGTGCTCAGGGACCGGCAGAGGTGCTCAGGGACCGAAGGGTCGGCGACTCACAGCTACGCCAGGGCGGCGACCGTCTGGCGGGCGATCTCGAGTTCCTCGTTCGTGGGGACGACGAGGACGGTCACGGGGGAATCGTCCGTCGAGATCACCCGGATGCCACGCGCACGCTCGGCGTTGCGGTCCTCGTCGAGGATGATGCCGAGCCCCTCGAGCCCCTGCACCGCACCCGCACGGATCAGCGGTGCGTTCTCACCGACACCGGCGGTGAACACCACCACGTCGAGACCACCGAGGACCGCGAGGTACGCCCCGAGGTAGTGCCGCAGGCGGTGGACGGTCACGTCGAGCGCGAGCTGCGCCGCTTCGTCGCCCTTCGACGCGGACTCGGTGACGTCGCGCATGTCTCCGGTACCCGACAGCCCCAGCAGACCACTGCGGCGGTTGAGCAGCGTGTCGAGCTCGTCGAACCCGAGCCCCGCCTTGCGATGCAGGTGGAACAGCACCGCGGGGTCGAGGTCGCCGGAGCGCGTGCCCATGACGAGTCCTTCGAGGGGCGTCATGCCCATCGAGGTGTCGACCGAGCGGCCGCCGTCGATCGCGCACGCCGACGCACCGTTGCCGAGGTGGAAGACGATCTGCTTCAGCTCACCGAGCGGGCGGTCGAGGAAGGCCGCAGCCGCCTCCGACACGAACTTGTGCGAGGTGCCGTGGAAGCCGTACCGACGGACGCGGTGCTTCGCGGCGAGCTCCGCGTCGATCGCGTACGTGTACGCCGCGGCCGGGATGGTCTGGTGGAACGCCGTGTCGAACACCGCCACGTGCGGGACGTCGGGGAACGCGACCTGCGCCGCGTTGATGCCCTGCAGGTTCGCCGGGTTGTGCAGCGGCGCGAGCTCGGAGATGTCCTCGATGTTGATCTTCACGAGGTCCGTGACCACGGTCGGCTCGAAGAAGCGCTTCCCACCGTGCACCACCCGGTGGCCGACCGCGATCGGCGCGTGCTCGTCGAGTGACGGCCCGTGCTCGGCGAACGCGTCGAGCATGACCCGGAACCCGGCCGTGTGGTCGGGGATCTCACGCTCGATGACCCAGCGCTCCTCGATGGGCGGCGTCGTCGCACCCGCGGCGTCCGGGAGGTAGGACCGGTGCTCGGCGGCACCCGTCGCGTCGCCGATGCGTTCGACGAGTCCGCTGGCGAGCGTCCGCTCCGTCTCGACATCGATGAGCTGGTACTTGAACGACGAGGAACCGGAGTTCACCACGAGGACGGTGGGCATGTGTGTCTGGACCTATTCCTGTTCCTGCGCCTGGATGGCGGTGATCGCGACGGTGTTGACGATGTCCTGCACGAGCGCGCCGCGCGACAGGTCGTTGATCGGCTTGTTGAGCCCCTGCAGCACCGGACCGATCGCGACGGCGCCAGCGGAACGCTGCACCGCCTTGTACGTGTTGTTGCCGGTGTTGAGGTCGGGGAAGATGAACACCGTCGCGCGGCCGGCGACCTGCGAGTCGGGCATCTTCGTCGCGGCGACCGCGGCATCGGCAGCGGCGTCGTACTGGATCGGCCCCTCGACGAGGAGGTCGGGCCGACGCTCGCGCACCTGCCGGGTCGCTGAGCGGACCTTCTCGACGTCGGCGCCCGCACCGGAGTCACCGGTGGAGTACGACAGCATCGCGATGCGCTGCTCGATCCCGAACTGCTCCGCCGTCTCGGCCGAGGAGATCGCGATGTCGGCGAGCTGGGCGTCGGTCGGGTCGGGGTTCACCGCGCAGTCGCCGTAGACGAGCACGCGGTCGGCGAGCGCCATGAGGAACACGCTCGACACCACGGAGACACCGGGCTTCGTCTTGATGATCTCGAACGACGGCCGGATGGTGTGCGCCGTCGTGTGGGCGGCGCCCGAGACCATGCCGTCGGCGAGCCCGAGGTGCACCATCATCGTGCCGAAGTAGGAGACGTCGGTGACGGCGTCGCTCGCCATGTCGATCGTGACGCCCTTGTGGGCCCGCAACCTGGCGTACTCCTCGGCGAACTTGAGGCGCAGCACCGCGTCGAAGGGGCTGACGATGGTCGCCTTGCTGAGGTCGATGCCGAGCTCGATGGCCCGCGAGCGCACCTCGATCTCCTCACCGAGGATGGTGAGGTCGGCGACCTCACGGGCGAGCAGGGTGCCGGCCGCGCGGAGGATGCGGTCGTCGTCGCCCTCCGGCAGCACGATGTGCTTGCGGTTCGACCGCGCGCGCTCCAGCAGGCCGTACTCGAACATGAGGGGCGTCACGACGTCGGCGCGCGCCACGTTGAGCAGCTCGAGCAGGAGCGGTGCGTCGACGTTCTGCTCGAACAGCGCGAGCGCGGTGTCGTACTTGCGCTGCGAGTCGGCGGCGAGACGGCCACGGGTGTTCATGACGCGGACCGCGGTGTCGTAGGTGCCGAGGTCGGTGCTGACGATCGGCGGGATCTCGCCGAGACCGGAGATGAGCTCCTCCACGACCTCGGGCAGCGGGAACCCACCGTTGAGCACGATGCCCGCGATCGACGGGAACGTGCCGGAGGCGTTGGCCATGAGCGCGGCGAGCAGCACCTCCGTGCGGTCTGCCGGGATCACGATGACGGATCCCTCGGTGATGCGCGGGAGCACGTTCACCATGGACATGCCCGCCACGACGACGCCGAGCGCCTCGCGCGTGAGCAGCTCCTCGCTGCCCTTCACGAGGGTGCCGTCGACGGCCTCGAGGATGCTGTCCATGGTCGGGGCGATGAGGAAGGTGTCTTCGGGGATGGCCCAGACGGGGACCATCGCGGCACCGGCGGCGTGGCCGGCCGGGGCGACGACGGAACCGTTCGCGGAACCGTTCGGGTGGATGGCGTCGCTGATCGCGGCGGTGATCTCGAGGAGCTTGTCGGGATCGGCGCGGTTCGCGACGACGGCGAGCAGCTGGGCGTGGGCGTCGGCGAGCTCACCCAGGGCGAGTTCGGCGATGTTGCGCATGTCGTCGGGTGTGCGGGCGACGGACTGGCCGAGCTGCTCCCCCGCACCCTGACCGGCGCGGCCGCCGAGCACGAGGAGGACGGGCGCGCCGAGGTTGGTGGCGATCCGCGCGTTGTAGCCGAGCTCCGTCGGGCTGCCGACGTCGGTGTAGTCGGAGCCGAGGATGACGACCGCGTCGCACTGCGCCTCGATGTGCTTGTACCGCTGGACGATGCGCGAGAGCGCCGCCTCGGGATCGGTGTGCACGTCGTCGTAGCTGACGCCGATGCAGTCCTCGTAGGCGAGGTCGACGCCGTCGTGCTCGAGCAGCAGCTGAAGCACGTAGTCGGGTTTCGTCGTGGACCGTGCGATGGGGCGGAACACCCCGATCCGCTCGATCTGATGGCTCAGGGTGTCGAGGACCCCGAGGGCCACCGTCGACTTCCCGGAGTGTCCTTCGGCAGAGATGATGTAAATGCTTCGCGCCACGGTTTCCAGCCTACGGGGGCGGGCTCTGCGGGGGCTGGGTAAGCGCACAATGTCGTGGTGCTCTGGCGGACGGGCGCAGGGTGTCTGGCGGACGGGCGCGAGCGCAGGAGATCGGCGCGAGAGCAGGAGGAAGCGGCGCCGGATGTCCTGCTGTGGGGCGGATGTCCTGCTGCGGCGCGGGCGGGCCGATCGTGCCGGGCCGGAGACGGCACCGCAGGCACCGCGGGCACGAAAAGACTCCCCGCGCACCCGCCAGAGCCCGGTTACCCTTGCTGCGTTTCCGCCCTGGGGGAGTTGGCCTGGATGGCGCCACGCGGGGAGCCGTCACCTAGTGTACCCGAGCCGCGACCGGGTTGCGTACGCCCCGGTTGAGGCGTTGACTGGCGGATCTGGGACCACTGGACCCAGACCACCGGTCGACCGCCGTCCCCACGAACGGACGGCGCACCGATCGGGACCGCATCGAACGAGAGGACTCACATGACCGACGTCGTCATCGCCGGAGGACACGGACAGATCGCCCTGCACCTGCAGCGACTGCTCGCCGAAGCAGGACACTCCCCCGCCGGCATCATCCGCAACCCCGAACAGGTCGGCGAACTCCAGGGCATCGGCTCCCGCGCCATCGTCCTCGACCTCGAGCACTCCTCGGCAGCCGAACTCGCCGACGAACTCGCCGGAGCCGACGTCGTCGTGTTCGCGGCGGGAGCCGGCCCGAACAGCGGCGCCGACCGCAAGCTCACCCTCGACCGCGACGGCGCCATCCTCCTCGCCGAGGCGGCCGAGCTCGCCAAGGTCCCCCGCTACCTCATGGTGTCGGCGATGAGCACCGACGACTTCGACCCGGAGTCGGACGACGTGTTCCAGGTCTACCTGCGGGCGAAGTCCGAGGCCGACGCCGACCTCCGCGGGCGCGACCTCGACTGGACGATCGTCCGTCCGGGCGGCCTGACGGACGACGCCCCGACCGGCACGATCACCGCCGCGACGACCACCGACCGCGGCTCGATCCCACGCGCCGACGTCGCCGCCGTGCTGTTCGCGCTCATCGAGTCGGGCGCGGCGTCCCGCACGCAGTTCGAGGTCATCGGCGGCGAGACCCCGATCCGCGAGGCGCTCGCGGCGCTGTAGGTCCGGTACCTCGACGGGCTCGGCGAACGGACCCCGTTCCCGGGCCTGTCGTCGTCTCCGGAACACCCCACCCTTCGACAAGCTCAGGGACCGGAACGGGACGGGCAACGAACACCGGTCACTGAGCCTGTCGAAGTGCACACGGGACACCCCGCCCTTCGACAAGCTCAGGGACCGGAGAGGGCCTGGCAACGGGACCGGAGCTAGGGACCGGACACCCCACCCTTCGACAAGCTCAGGGACCGGAGAGGGTTTCAGGGACCGGAGAGGGTTTCAGGGACCGGAAGACGTCTCACCGACCGGGTACGTGCTCAGTGCTCGGGTCCACACAACCGATGCGCACGACGGCTCCGAAGAGTTCCCTGACCCGCACCGGCACCGTGTGCGCGCAACCTGGCGCACATATGGAGTTCCTGTGGGCGACACGTCCAGGGGTGTTACCTGTTCGTTATCAGTCCTAGGATCGGGCAACGGGTTCCGGCCCGGACGATGTACGCAGCGCGACGGAGGCCGATGATGGACCAACGCTACGACCCCGCGTTCCAGCGCGGACACACCGACGAGCGCACGCGCCCGAACGCCTCCGACACCGGCCGCCGCAGCCACCTCGCCTCGCTCGAGGAGATCGCCCCGCAGCTCATCCAGCCGCCCACCGACGGTCGCCCCGTCCGCCCGCCGACCGACGACCGGTTCGACGACGGCCCGCGCGCCCAGCCGTCCCGCGGCATGCCCTCGCAGACCGACCGTCGCGTCCACCCGTTCGAAGCCCGGACCGGCGACACCGCGGCGGTCGCCGATCAGCCTGGGGTGGCGGGTCCCGACGCGCAGCAGACCCAGCTCGACCAGGAGCGGTACGACGAGTACCTCGACGCCGCCGAGGCCCACCGGGTCCGCGCCGTCGTCTGGGAACGGGTCCTCTGGATCGTCGGTGTCGTCCTCACGCTCGGCGGCGGTGTGGGGCTGTGGCAGTCGTTCACCCTGCTCTACCGCGGGTTCGTCGGCGACAGCGGCCCGACCGACAACTACCTCTGGATGCAGTTCCTCGGAGCGCTCGCCCCGACCCTCATCACGATCGGCCTCGCCACCATCGTCGCGCTGCTGTTCAAGCGCATGCTCGACCACGACCGCAGGAGCCGACCATGACCGAGCAGAGCAACACCAGCCGCGCCCCGCGGGACACCGTCGCCGAGCTGAAGCCAGCGCTGAACGCCGAGGAGTTCCAGGTACTGGCCGAGCGCATCCTCGACAACGTCGAGCGCGTCCTCGACGGCAAGCCGTTCGCTGCCCGGATGGCCCTCATCGTGATGCTCGCCGAGGGTCACCTGCTCATCGAGGACGTCCCCGGCGTCGGCAAGACGGTCCTCGCGAAGGCCCTCGCCGCTTCCGTCGGCAGTACCGTCCGCCGCATCCAGTTCACGCCCGATCTGCTCCCGTCGGACGTCACCGGCGTCTCGATCTTCAACCAGGTCGACCGCGAGTTCGAGTTCAAGCCCGGAGCGGTGTTCGCGAACATCGTCATCGCCGACGAGATCAACCGCTCCTCGCCGAAGACCCAGTCGGCGCTGCTCGAATCGATGGAGGAGCGTCAGGTCACGGTCGACGGCGAGACGCACGCCCTCCCGTCGCCGTTCACGGTCGTCGCCACGCAGAACCCGCTCGAGATGGAGGGCACCTACGCCCTGCCGGAGGCCCAACGCGACCGGTTCATGGCGCGTATCTCGATGGGATACCCCGACGCGTCAGCGGAACTCGCGATGCTCCGCCAGCGTGACACGGTCAACCCGCTCGACACCATCGGACCGGTCGCCTCACGCGGCGACGTCGAGCGCCTCATCGCCTGGGCCCGCGGTGTCTTCGTGTCGCCGATCGTCGAGCAGTACTGCGTCTCGCTCGTGCAGGCGACCCGCGTGCACCCCGAACTCCGGCTCGGCGCGAGCCCGCGCGCCACCCTGCAGCTCGTCCGCGCGGCCAAGGTGCTCGCCGCGCTCGACGGCCGCGAGTTCGTCCTCCCCGACGACATCGACCAGCTGCTCGCACCGGTCCTCGCCCACCGGCTCATCCCCACCCGCCGCGCGGTGAGCGCCCACGACCGCTCGGGCGTCCAGGCGGTCTCCGAGGTGCTCGTCGAGCTGCTGGAGCGGACACCCGTGCCGCACTCCGGTCGCACCGAGCTGAGGTCCTGATCCGATGGCCCCGCACCGCGACCGCCGGATCGCCGTGATCCGGCACCGGAGGTCCTGAGCCCATGAAGCGTCGCGTGCCGTTGACGAGACGCGCGGTCGGCGTGCTCATCGCGGCCGGCGTGTGCCTGATCTTCGCGCGCGGGATCGGCTCGCCGGAGTTGCTCGCAGCGGCCGGCCTGCTCGTCGCGCTCGTCGCCGCCAGCTTCGGCGCGGTCTACCTCGAGCGACCGTCGCTCCGGGTCGATCGCACCACCCGGCCCGACCTCGTCGCGGTCGGCGGCCGGATCTCCGTCGAGGTCACGATCGCCGAGACGAGCGCGCTCCCCCACGTCCACACGGAGTGGAAGGACCGCGTGCCGGCCGGGCTCGCCGGCAGCGCCGAGGGGACCCTGCCGAGTACCGGCGTCGCGGGCATCGGATCGCGCCGTCGGACGGCCGAGTACACCGTGACGGCGCTGCGTCGAGGAGAACACGACCTCGGCCCGCTCGGGCTGACCGTGAGCGACCCGTTCGGACTCGTCGTCCGTCGTCGCGACGTGGGCGGGACGCATGCGGTCGTCGTCCTGCCGGAGGTCGTGGTCCTGCCGGAGATCCCCGCACTCACGGCCAGCCGCGACGGTTCCACGCGCCCGTCGTCGCTGCACGTCGGCGCCGGCGAGGACGACATCATCGCCCGTCCCTACCTGCCGGGGGACGCGATCCGCCGACTGCACTGGCGGGCGAGCGCGCACCACGGTGAGCTGATGGTGCGGCAGGAGGAGCAGCGCAACGACCCCGAGGCGACCGTCCTCCTCGACACCGCCGCAGCCCACTGGGCCTGGCCCGACGACGATCCGTCGTACCTGCCGGCGTTCGAGCAGGCCGTGTCGCTGGCGGCCTCGATCACCGCCCACCTCGTCGACGCCGACTACCGCGTCAACCTGGTCGGTGCCGGCACCGAGGAGCTCTCACGCGAGATCAGTGCGAGATCCGCGGCTGGTGGACTGCGGTCCAGTCCGGTGGGCGACATGGGCGACGCACTCGCCCGCGGCGGACAGCACCTCGAGGAGGACGACCTCGACGCCGCCCTGCTCGACCTGGCCCTCCTGCGTCCGTCGGTCCGGCCCGATCGGTTCCTCGACCTCTCACCCGTCATCGCCGCGCGCCGGTCGCAACCGGTCATCGCGATCCTCGGCGACGTCGAGGAGGGCGACCTCGGCGAGCTGACCGCGGTCGCGCACCTGTCACCACTCCCCGTCGCACTCCTCCCGGCCGGCGCGCGGCGTCGGTCCATCGAGCTCCTGGAGTCCGCGGGCTGGCGCTGCCACGTCGGCGAGCGCGGCGCATCGTTCCAGGCGCTGTGGTCCGGCACGAGCGGTCCGGCGACCACCACGCTGGCTCCGCAGTCGGCCGGCCGTGGTGGTCGGGGCGGCCAGGGCGGCCGCCGGGGTGCCGGAGGTGCGTATGTCCGTCGCTGAGGAACGCCGCGCGGCGGCCGCCGCCCGTGGCCGTGTGCCGTCTCGCGGAGGGGTGCCCTCGGGCGTCCGTCCTGGTGCCGGCTCGTCGAACCCCCGACGCCCGTCCCGTGGCGGAACCAGCGGCGGGTCGTGGTCGGGAAGCGCCGGCGGGCGCCGGGACGACCCACGCGACACCGCGAACGTCGGCGACCTGCGTCTGGGCCTCGCCGCCTTCCTCCTCCTCGCGACGGGTGGCCTCGGATTCGGGCGGGTGCTCGACGCGCTCGACTGGTGGTTCGTCACGAACCTCGTCATCGCGATCGTCCTCGCCACGGCGATCCTCCTCCGGCGCACGAGACTGCCGGCGGTGTTCGTGTGGCTCGGCGCCGGCATCGCATGGCTGCTGACGATCACGCTGTTCTTCGCCAGTGAGACGGCGATCATCGGCATCGTCCCGACCCCGACGACGCTCGGCGCCTTCGAACGGTTGCGTGACGCCGGGTTCCAGACCTTCCACGACGGCTCGGCCCCGCTCGACACCGACGCTGGCGTGGTCTTCGTCATGGCCGCCGGCGGCGGCCTCGTCGCGCTGGCGGTCGCCTGGCTCGTGCTCGGCCGCCACGCACCGGTGCTCGCGGCCGTCCTGGTCTTCGCCGTGTACGCCGGGCCGACCGTCGCCGTGTCGTTCCCCCTCGATCCGTGGGTGTTCGCGTTCGTCGCACTCTCCTTCCTCTGGCTGCTCCGTGAGGACGTCCGGCGCCGCGAGTTGCTGCGAGCCCTCGCCTCGGCCCGGGCCGCCGGCGATGGACGCGGCGCCGGCCCGTCGGCGATGACCGGTGCCGGTCGCTTCGGAGGCCTCGGCCCGGCCGTCCTGGTCAGTGCCGTCGCGGTGGTCGTCGCCCTCCTCACGCCGGCGGCGCTCCCCGACCTCGCCGTCCGGGACGTGACCGCCGGCGCCCGTGGCAGCGGTCCGTTCGTGAACGGCATCAACCCGCTCATCTCGCTCGGCCAGAGTCTGCGGCGCCCCGCGAACACGACCGCGCTCGAGTACACGACCACCGCCGACGACGCCCCCTACCTCAAGGTCACCGACCTCAGCGACTTCACGGGTACGGTCTGGGGACCGGACAATTCGGGCTACAACGACGGCAACACGCTCGACGCCTTCCCCGCGCCGGCCGGGCTCAGCGAGGCGATCCCGGTGGAGACCTTCGAGACGACGGTCACGGTGGACTCGCTGTCGAGCCCGTGGCTCCCGCTGCCGTACCCGACGCAGAAGGTCGACGGGCTCCGCGGCGACTGGCGGTTCGAGGCCGCCGGGCTGACGGCGATGGCGGAGCGTGGATCCACCCGCGGGCAGACGTACACGGCGACGAGCACCGCGATCCTGCCGACCGCACAGCAGATGCGCGACGTCCCGCCGGTCGCCGACCCGGCGTCAGCCGCCCCGTACCTCGAGCTGCCCGACGACCTGCCGCAGATCATCCGTGACACCGCTGCGGACGTCACGGCGACCGCCTCCACCGACTACGACCGCGCGATCGCCCTGCAGCGCTACTTCCGCAGCACCTTCGAGTACTCGGAGTCGGCACCCGTCGAGGAGGGCTTCGACGGCAGCGGAGCCGAGGTCATCGCGACGTTCCTGGAGCGCAAGGCCGGCTACTGCATCCACTTCTCGTCCGCGATGGCCGTGATGTCGCGCGTCCTCGGCATCCCCGCGCGCATCGCCATCGGGTACCTGCCGGGCACGACGATCGACAACACCCCGGCGAACCGCGACACCTACATCGTCACCTCGGACCAGTTGCACGCCTGGCCGGAGCTGTACTTCGAGGGTGTGGGCTGGGTGCCGTTCGAGCCGACGGCCAGCCGTGGGGTCGTGACGCAGTTCAGCGACGCGAGCACGGCGACGCCCGGCAGCGGATCGGTGAGTCCCGACAGCCGTCCGGCTCCGACCGCGGCGTCGACGCCCACCCCCACCGCGGACGCGCTCGGCGGACCGACCTCGACCCAGTCCGGTGGGGCCTTCACCGCGGCCCTCGTCCCGCTCGCGATCCTGCTCGGCGTGCTGGTGCTGCTCGCCACCCCGTCGATCGCCCGGGGTCTCCGGCGTGCGGCCGGGCGTCGGCGTGCACTCGCCGAGGGGACCTCGGCGGGCTGGGCCTGGGCGGAGTTCCTCGACACCGCCCGCGACCTCGGCTTCCCCGTGACGTCGGCGGAGTCACCACGCGGGTTCGCGTCGCGGCTGCGCGGGCAGTTCCGGATCGAGTCGCCGGCCGTCGACCGACTCGTGGCGGCGGTCGAGCGGGAGAGCTAGCGCCGAGTGGGGCGCGCGAGGCGTCCCGGCTGGTGGTGCGGCGAGCGCCGGTTCGGTCGACGCGGCGTTGGCTGAGGCGAAGGCGGCCCTGCGGTCGGCGAGTCAGCCGCTCGAACGCGTCCTCGCGGCAGTCCTCCCCCGGTCGCTCGTGCTGCGGCGTGATCAACGGGTGGACTGGCGGCCGCCTGCCGCGAGCTGACGCGAGCGGCGCTCCGTGCCGGTGTCTCCGACCGCGGGCGTTCGTGCTCGGCCGGGCTCGGAGCGCGGCGGCGGGGCCGGGTGGCGCGCGGCGGTCCGGGAACCAGGTATGCTGCTATCTGGCCGTTTTTCACAAACAGCCATGGAGAATTCGCCTAGTGGCCTATGGCGCACGCTTGGAAAGCGTGTTGGGTTAACGCCCTCGGGGGTTCGAATCCCCCATTCTCCGCCAGCTTCACCAGAACGCCCTCGCCCGCCGCGAGGGGCGTTCTGCGTTTCCGGAGCACCCCGGCGACGTGTCCCCGTGGCGCCAGCGCGGTGCGCTGACGTGAGCGCGGGTCACACGCGTGAGCGCGGGTCTCCGGAGGGGCGCGCTCAGGGCTACGACCCGCGCCCACGCCGAACTGGTCGGTTTCGTGCCAGCGCACCGCGCTGGCACCGAGTCCGCACATCTCACGTCAGCGCACCGCGCTGAGCGGATCGATCATTCGATGGTTGACAGTTAGAACTCAAAGCGTTAGCGTTCTAACCATGGACGACGAGACACCCACCCTCAGCAGCACACTCGAACTGGTCCGCTGGATCGGGTGGGCACAGCGCAAGGCCGGCGAGGACTGGATCCGAGCCCGCGAGCTCAGTCACGAACAGGCCTTCGTCCTCGGCCACCTCGTCCGGCATCCAGGATCGAGCCAACGCGACATCGCCGAGGTGAGCCGGACGAGCGCAGCCAGCGTCTCGAGCCTCCTGCAGGGACTCGAACGTCGGGACCTCGTCGAACGCCGCACGGAGGACGGCAACGCACGCACCAAGCGCGTCTACGCCACCCCGCTCGGCACCGACCTCATCGCCGGGTTCGAGACCGCGATGGCCGAGGCCGACGACGTCATCCTCACCCCGTTGGACCGGAGCGAACGCGACACCCTGCACGCTCTGCTCACGAAGCTCACGGCGCACCTGCCACAGCCGACCCGCTGATCACCGCTCGGGGAACCCGAGCTCCCTGACCACGCGCCGAGACCACTCGCCGCGTCACTCACCGACCGCCGAACACGATGGCGACCGCGAACGCCACGACGGCGCTGTCCGTCGCGCCCGAACGCCTGCTGAGCCCGTCCGCTCAGGCCGCGCCGGACGACCACCCCATCACCGAACCTTCGCCGCGCCGGCGCTCATCGTCGCGCCCGGAACCTGCCCGAAACGGAGCCTGCCATGCACCCCGAACACCACACCGATCCCACAACCGGAACGCCCGTCCCCAGCGGCACCGCACCATCGACGGCCACCGCGCCATCGACCGACACCGCACCCCCGACCGCAGCGGACACGATCGGCAGCAACCGCTGGTACCTCGCGACCGCCCCGATCATCCGGGCACTGATCCACCTGTGCGTCCCGATGGCGGCGGCCCTCGTCGTCAGCGCCGTCTACAACCTCATCAACGCGGGCGTCGTCGGCTCGCTGCACGACACCACCCTGCTCGCCGCGATCACGCTCGGAGCCCCGATCCTCGGACTGATCATGGCCATCGGCGACCTGTTCGGCGTCGGCGGCGGCGCGCTCATCTCCAGACTCCTGGGCGCCTCCGAACACGACCCGGCACAGGCCGGGGACATCAAACGGGCCGCTTCCTTCTCCGTCTGGGGCGCGTTCCTGACGGGCGCCGTCCTGGGCGGGATCGGCCTCGTGTTCCTCGGCCCACTCGTGTCACTGCTCGGGGCGGACGCGGTCACCGCCCCGGCGACCTCGGCGTTCATCGGTGTCATGCTCGCGTTCGTCCCCGTCATGGCGACCGCGTTCTGTCTGGAACAGCTCGTGCGGGCCGAGGGTGCCGCCCGTCAGGTGATGATCGCCCTCATCGCGTCGGCGGTGGCGAACCTCGTCCTCGATCTCGTCTTCATCCTCGGGTTCGGCTGGGGCGTCGCCGGTGCAGCGCTCGCGATGGGTCTGGCGAACCTCGGTGTCCTCGTCTACTTCGTGGCGTGGTTGCAGCGCAACAGCGAGCACGTCAGCCTGGCACCGCGCTGGTTCACGCTGTCGCCGACCATCCTCAAGCCGGTCCTCGGTGTCGGCGTCAGCACGCTCCTGCAGTCGGGGTTCCTCATCGTCACCGCGCTCGTGTTGAACACGTTGGCCGCGGCCTACGGAGACGCCCCACTCGCGGCCATGGGCGTCGCGGTCCGGATCGCCCAGGTGCCCGAGTTCCTGGTCATGGGCGTCACCTTCGGCGTGCTCCCGCTGCTCGCCTACGCGTTCGGCAAGGGCGACGGCGCGCGCCTCCGGTCCGCTCTCCGTGCCTCGGCACTCGCGGTCGGTGGGATCTCGGTCCTCTTCGCCGGCGTCGTCTTCGTCCTGCGTGAGCCGATCGTCTCCGCGTTCATCGCCGATCCCGCCGTCCTCGGTCTCGGCGTCACGATCCTCGTCGCCCAGCTCACCGCGATGATCGCCAACGGGTTCACCGGGCTCATCACCTCGCTCTTCCAAGCGACCGGTCGAGCACTCCCCGCGGCGGTCATGGCCGTCACCCAGGGCGTGCTGTTCGTCCCGATCGTCCTCCTCGGCAACCTGTGGTTCGGACTCGGTGGCATCGTCTGGTCGCTCACCGTGACGGAGGTCATCGTCTTCCTGGTCGGGGTCCTGCTCTGGCTCGGCTCGCGACGTGCCATCGACCGTGGCCTCGCAGCCGGTTCCCCGGAGCGTGCCGACGCCCAACTCGCCGACGCCTGACGGACTGCCAGCGCGGTGCGCTGACGTGAGCGCGGGTCACACGCGTGAGCGCGGGTCTCCAGAGGGCCGCGCCCACGTCCATGACCCGCGCTCACGCCGATTGCAGCGACCTCACGTCGGCGCACCGCGCCGGCACCCACACCACTGCGCTCGGGTCGGCGCACCGCGCTGGCGACACCCCGCCTGGTGCGCAGACCGTCCCGGGAGCATCACCCCGCCGAGGCGTCCAGGGGTATCCGCATCACCGCGTTCTCGATGAGCACCCCGCGACGCTCGACCCGCTGCTCGCGGACCACGACGAAGCCGTGGCGCTCGAACACCGGCTGCGCCGTCCGACTCGCCTGCACGGTCACCTCCCGGAGCCCCACCGCCCGGGCTTCGTCGAGCACCTGACGGATGAGCGCGGACCCGACGCCGCGTCGTCCCGCGTCCGGATCGACGAACAGCATGTCGAGGTAGCCGGTCTCGACGTCCAGGTCGGTGAATCCGACCACCGAGTCGTCGAGCTCGGCCACCCACGTCGTCACCGCGGCACGTCGGGCGGCCCAGTCGTCCAGCACGGTGTCTGCCCGGTCCTCCGGCACCCAGGCGGCGAGCTGCTCGGCCGTGTAGTCGGCGGCAGCGGTCACCCGCACCGCGCGCTCGAAGATCGACCTGGTCGCCCGCGCATCGGTGTCGCGGTAGCGGCGGATCCGGAGGTCGTCGAGCACGCGCGTCAGCCTAGCCGGAGCGCCGGGACGCCGCGGGCAAGCGACCTCAGCCCTCGAGCGCCGGGATCTCCGAGAGGTCGGTGTACACGGGGATCCCGCGCTCACGGGCGATCGCGACGTCGGTGTCGGCACCGGACGACTCCCCCGGCAACCGGAGCACGGCGTCGCAGTGCTGGAGCAACCGCCTCGCCGTCTCGTACATGACGTCGCCGTCGCCCGACGCGGTGTCGATCCCACGCAGGATCGGCAGCGCGACCCACTCCCCGATCATCGGGACGTGACCGAGCGCGTAGATGGGCGCCGCTGCGGCTTCGAGTCGTTCCAGGTTGCGGGCGATGGCGTCGGGATCACCGCCGGTCCCGGAGCGGTAGGGGCCGGCGATGAGGATGAGGAGTGGCGTTGTCATGTCCAGCACTGTAGCGTTAACCGTGCACGATCGTGCAAGATCATGAAGGAGCACGCATGCTGAGCGCACAACGACGATCACACCTGCTCGACCTCCTCGACCGCGACGGCCGGATCGTCGCGAAGGACGCCGCCGCTGCGCTCGGACTCTCGGAGGACTCGATCCGCCGAGACCTCCGCGAGCTGGCCGAAGCCGGCCTCTGCGTCCGCGTCTACGGCGGCGCGCTCCCGGTCCCCGCGGCCGACCGCCCGTTCCGGGATCGACTGTCCCTCGGGACGGCGAGCAAGGAGCGCGTCGCCCGCATCGCCGCCGAGCGGATCCGACCGGGCAGCACCATCATCATCGACGCCGGCACCACCGCGCTCGCGCTCGCGCGACTCCTCCCGGACGATCCGACCCTCACCGTCATCACCCCGAGCCCGGCGGTCGCCCTCGCCGTGGCGGAGCACTCGCCGGCGCGCGTCATCATGATCGGGGGCGAACTCGGACGTCACTCGATGGTCGCGGGCGGCGCCCTCGCCGCTGAAGCCATCCGTCACCTGAGCGCCGACGCCTGCTTCCTCGGCGTCACGGGCTTCCATCCCGAACACGGCCTCACCACCGGCGACCTCGACGACGCCGCGACGAAGCGCGCCCTCGCCGAGCGCAGCACCGACGTCTACGTGCTCGCGAGCGAGGAGAAGGTCGGGGCCGTCTCCCGGTACCCGGTGCTCGACGTCGGCGAGGTCACCGAGGTCATCGTCGACCCGCAGTCGGACGGACCTGATCCGTCGACGCGGGCCGGGGGTTCAGACGCGCGGGATCGTCAGGATCGCGGGTAGGTCTCGGCGAGGAACGCGGCGTAGCCACCCGGGGTCCGGCCACGTCGCCGACCCGAGGTCTCGACGGGCGCATCCGGCGTCGGCACGACCCGGAGACCCGCCGCCCGGGCACGCTCGACGAGCTCGACGTCCTCATGCTCGGCCAGCTCACGGAAGCCGCCGAGTTCGTCGAGCCGATCGGCCCGGACACCCAGATTGGCCCCGTGCACGTTGCCCGGCAGATGTCCGGGCGGGTGGGTCAGCGACCACCGCTCCACGTCGTCCTCGGAGAAGTCCGTGAAGTCGGGGCGGACGGTCCCCAGGAGGACGTCGACACCGTCGTCGAAGGCATCGGCGTGCACGGAGAACCAGTCCTCCGGAACGCGCGAGTCGGCGTCGGTGTTGGCGATCCACCGTTCTGAGACGTCGGCAGCGCCTGATCCCGCAGCACCTGATCCCACAGTGGCCGCGACACCGGCCCGCCGGGCCAGCGCCGACACTGCGCTCGTCGATGACGACGGTGACCATCTCGTCAGGATCGAAGCCCGCCAACCGCTCCCGGACGATCCGCGCCGTGTCGTCGCGACAGTCGTCGAGCACCACGACGATCCCCACCTGCAGCTCGGGACGGAGACGCAGCACGGCGGCACGCGCGACGAGCAGCGCGTCGAGGCATGCCCCGATCAGCTCCTCCTCGTCGTGCGCGGGCACGACGGCATCGATCCGTCGCAGCATCAGCCCGTCAGACCGTCCACCGCGGCGATGCTCGCCTCATCGGCAGGCACGAGGACGTCGAGCAGGAAGTCGTCCTCGACGTGCTGGATCGACCGACGGCCGGGCCAGCGTTCGAGCAACCGGCGATGGACGAACTCGGCCGAGGTCGTGGCGTGGTCGTCCGGGTGCCGCCAGTGACACGCGACGATGCTCCCGCCGGGCGTGAGCGAGCCGAGGAGGCGGTCGATCACCCGGTCGAGGTCGGTCGCCGACAGGTAGTAGCCGACCTCCGACATCACCACGAGGTCGAAGGCACCACTCGGCCAGTCGTCGGGGAGCGTGCCGCGTTCGAACCGGGCGGCGGGCACCCGTCGACGGGCGATCTCGAGGGGTGCTTCGGCGATGTCGACACCGAGCACGTCGTCGCTGCGGTCCGCGAGCCGCTCGGTGAGCACACCCGTCGCGCATCCGAGTTCGAGCACCGAGCCGTAGCGCTGGCGAGGCAGGGCGGCGAGGAGGACCCGACGTTTGCGCTCCTCGTACCAGGACCCGAAGTCCCAGCCGTCGGGGTGGTCGCGGTAGTGGTCCTCGAACGACTCCTTCGAGCGCGAGGTCGCATCGGCCGTCGCAGCCGTCACGGCATCGGTGCCGGCGGGGTCGGTGTCGGTGTCCGCCGCCGCACCTGCATCCGGGTCGCTGTCCGGGCTCAAGGTCCAGCGCACGTCCGTTCGGGAACAGCACCTCGAACCGGCGTGCATAGTGCTGCAGGTGGTGGTGGTCGACGATCGCCTCGTCGCCCGGTGCGTCCGAGAGGGGCTCCGTCTGCGAGGGGTAGGCGTCCATCGCGGCGATCTTCGCCCCGTGCGCCGCCGCGTCGAGCGGGACGATCCGCGCCTCGACCCATGGCAGGGTCGCGTCGTCGGTGTCGGCCCAGTGCCAGAGCCAGATGGGGAACTCCACGAGCGCGAGGTCGAGCTCGGTCGCGAGGGCCGTGGCGAGTTCGCCCGCGATCCGGTGGTCGCGGTGCCCGTCGCCGCGCCAGGGGGCGACGATGAGCGGTCGCGATCCGGCGGTGGCGACGGCTGCACGCAGTCGCTCCGCGATGCCCGCGCGTTCGGCGTCGAGGCCGCCGTCCGGGATGTGCAGGACGTCGTACCGGACCGTCGGGTGGAGACGACCGACGGCATCGATGAACTCGGCCTCCCGGCGCGGGGCGAGTTCCTCGGGCGTGGTGGTCGGTGAGTCGGGGTGCGATCCCTCGCCGAGGGTCACGAGGAGGACCTCGACCGGGATCCCGGCGGCTGCGGCGGCCGCGATCAGCCCGCCGGCTCCGAGCGACTCGTCGTCGGGGTGCGGCGACAGGACGACGACGCCCGTGGCGTGCCGCCAGCCGTCCCAGACGGGCAGGTCGAGCTCGTGCAAGCGAGTCGCCCAGGCGGCTGCCGACGTGCCGGGGTCGCGGTGGTCGAAGGCGGGCATCAGTCGGCCTCCACCAGCATGCGGCCGTAGCGCGCGAGGTCGCGGTCGCCGTGGTCCTGCTGGACGTAGAGCTCGAGGTCGGACATCCGCGCGAGGTAGGCGGGCTCGGAGGTGAGTGGGCCGGGGCCGAGCGCTCCGAGCACCCCGGCGCGGATGGCGTCGACCCGGCCGCGGACCGTCGACCGCACACGCTGGGCGAGGCGCGGGCCGGCCGCGTCGTCGGCGTGGCCGTGCTCGATGGCCTGGGCCGCATCGGCGATCGCCTGCTCGGCGATCGAGAGGTCGATGGCCGCGGCGCCGAGCGTGCGGAGGAGGAGGTCGGCGTCGGGTCGCGTGCGTGCCGCGGCGAGCAGGCGGTCGACGAGCGTGACCGCGCCGCCCCACCAGCAGGCGGCGACGCCGATCCCGCCCCAGGAGAAGCCGGGGCGTCGCAGGTACCACCCGTCGTCGCCGACCGGTGAAGCGGGGACCCCGTCGAAGCCGACCGGGCCACTCGGGACGAGCGGCAGTCCGCGGGCGAGCCACGCGCTGTCGTCGGTCGTGACCCCGGGGTCGGTGAGTGCGACGGCGAACAGCCGCCGCTCCCCCGGCGCGGTGTGGGCGGTGACGAGGGCGTCGCTCAGGTGGGACGCGAGGGAGCACCACGGCTTGGTACCGGTCAGCTGCCAGGCGTCGTCGACCAGGGTCGCGTCGAGACGCAGCCCGGGCGCCTCGGCCGCGAACACCCCCCAGGTGGAGACGGCCGGCGGTTCGAGGTCGGCCTGATGCAGGATGGCGAGCGCGTCGAGGTGCGGTTCGACGACCCGAGCGAGTGTGACGTCGACCGCGGCGATCGCGCCGAGTCCCGCGAAGACCCGCCCGGCGGTGTGCTGCTCGAGCGGACCGACGAGTCGCACGGCTGTGGAGGTGAACGCCAGACGCGACTCGATACTCGCCAACGCACCTGACGCCGCGTCGTGCAGGGCGCCGAGGTCGAGGGAGGTGCCGCTGGTGGGCCAGGCGGTGGACTGCAGACGGATCATGCGATCCGCGTCTGGTGTCGGGGTTCCATCGGTGCGCGCATGCGACCTCCTCGCGTCGTGGAGGTCCAAGTCTCGCACCGCAGCTCGCGACCGCCCGCCCCTGGACCACGACCATCGACCCTGGTAGTGGGTCAGCGCGGTGCGCTGGCGCGAGCGCGGGTCAGCGACGTGGGCGCGGGTCTCCGGAGGGGCGCGCTCGGTCGCCTGACCCGCGCTCACACCGGTTCCCTCGGGTTCGCGTCAGCGCACCGCGCTGGCGCCGGTTTCCGACACCTCAGCTCAGCGCACCGCGCCGGCACCCCGCTCGGGCGGGACACCGGGCACGGACTCAGTCGCGGAAGAGGGCGCTGTACGCGTTGATCGCCGGCTGCCCACCGAGGTGTGCATAGAGGACGTTGCTGGACGCCGGGATGTCACCGCTCGTCACGAGGTCGATGAGTCCCGCCATCGACTTCCCCTCGTAGACCGGGTCGATGATGACGCCCTCGAGCCGACCGGTCAGGCGGATCGCCTCCATCGTCGACTCGACCGGGATCCCGTAGAGGTCGCCGGCCCACCCCTCCAACACCGTGATCTCGTCGTCGCGGAGCTCGCGTTCGAGGCCGATGAGCTCCGCCGTGTTGCGGGCGATGCGCGCGACCTGGTCGCGGGTCTCCTGGATCTTCGCCGACGCGTCGATGCCGATCACCCGGCGCGGTCGGTCCTGGCCGGCGAACCCGGCGATCATGCCGGCGTGCGTGGACCCGGTGACGCTGCACACGACGATCGTGTCGAAGAACACGCCGAGTTCACGCTCCTGCTGCTCGACCTCCGCGGCCCAGTTCGCGAACCCCAGACCACCGAGCCGGTGGTCCGACGCCCCGGCCGGGATCGCGTACGGGGTGCCGCCGCGTTCGCGCACATCGTCGAGGGCACGTTCCCAGCTCGACTTGAAGCCGATGCCGAAGCCAGCGGGATCGAGGCGAACCTCGGCCCCCATGATCCGCGACAGCATGATGTTGCCGACCCGGTCGTTCACGGAGTCGGGCCAGTCCACCCAGTTCTCCTGCACGAGGACGGCCTGCATCCCGAGCTTCGCCGCGACCGCCGCGACCTGACGCGTGTGGTTGGACTGGTAGCCGCCGATCGACACGAGCGTGTCGGCACCCTGCGCGATCGCGTCGGGGATGAGGTACTCCAGCTTGCGGGTCTTGTTGCCGCCATAGGCGAGACCGCTGTTGACGTCCTCGCGCTTGGCCCAGATCGTCGCGCCACCGAGGTGGGCGGTGAGGCGGTTGAGTTCGTGGACGGGACTCGGTCCGAAGGTGAGCGGGTAGCGGGAGAAGTCGCTGAGGGACATGTGGTGGCTCCTGGGTCTCGGTGGTGCGGCGGAATGTCGGGGAACGGGGCGGGTGGTGGGCGCTGCTCAGTCCTCGTCGAGGTGGGCGAGGACGAGGTCGGCGAGGGTCGTCCAGTTGCCTCGGACGAGCGCGGCCGCCGCATCGACGTCCCCCGCCGCACAGCGCTCGATGACGGCGTCGTGCTGCGCGATCGACCCGCGTGCGGCGACCGAGGAGAACCGCAGCCGTTCGATCCGGCGCAGCAACGGCGTGACCGCCTCGAGCGCATCACGGATGAACGGATTCCCGGCGACGTCCACGGCCACGGCATGGAAGGCGTCGTCCGCTGCGAGCGCGGCGTCGGCATCGTCACGTTGCAGCGCGGCTGCGAAGTCACGGTTCGCCGCGCGCATGCGATCGAGGTCGGCCGCGCTCAGGTGCGGCACCGCCTCACGGACGGCGAGTTCGTGCATGGCGGCGGCGACCGCCTGAGCCTGCAACGTCGCCCGGCTGTCGAGCGGGGCGACGACGGTCGACCGTCCGGGTTTCGCAATGACGAGCCCACTCCGGGCGAGACGCAGGACGGCCTCGCGGATGGGCGTGCGGCTCACGCCGAGCCAGCGTTCGAGTTCGGTGTCGACGAGTTTCTCGCCCGGGGTGAACGTCCCGTCGACGATCGCGTTGCGGAGCGACTGATAGACGTCGTCGCGGAGGAGCGCTCGGCGCTGCGGGTTGGCTTGAGCGGGAGCGGGCATGCAATATATTGCACATCGCAGGACGCCGAGAAGTCAAGCGTATCGGCGCAACCGGTCGGACCGGCTCGAAGAGTGGGGTATTCGTCCTACTTGTCCCCCAGATGGCGGATTGTCCACCCACTGAAAGCAGGCCACGATGATCTGCGGGGGTGAGTGCGTGGTGCGACGGGGTGATGAACCGGTGACGGTCAGACCGCATCCGCGCGTGCTCTGGAGCGCCGTCCTGAGCGCCGCAATCGTCGTCCTCCCCGTGTGGGGCGTCTCACTCTGGCTCGTCGGCCCGACCCCGAGCATCGAGCGCACGTGGGTCATCACGCTCGGCATCATCGGCATGGTCGTGCTGCTCGGCGTCGCCGTCCTGTCTCGACGCCAACGCATCGTCGTGTGTCATGACGGGTTCATCGAGCAGCCCATCGTCGGGCGGCAACGGTTCGTTCCGCGGGAGGCGATCGGCCGCAGCCTGCTCTTCGAGTTCCGAGGTCGGGGGCTGCAAGCGAGCTCGCAGTTCTTCGTCTGTGACTCGGAGAACCGCCCACTCCTGCGCATGCGGAGCAACCGATGGAGCACGGACAGCATCGCGGCCGTCGTCGCCGCCTACGACGGCCCGGTGGAGCGACCCCGCCAGCCGGTCTCGCTCGACGACCTCCGCGAGGACCACCCCGACCTGCTCACCCCGCTCGAGCGTCTGCGCTGGGCGCGCGCCGAACTGCTCTAGCCGAACTGTTCTCGCTGAGTCGGCCTGCCCCGGCCACCGCGATGGAGCGCGATGGTGACGTCGCACCGCACGGGATCCGACTCGGGGCGGATGCCTCTCGGGTCAGAGCGCCTTCGCGTACCAGTGGGCCCCGGGGTCGCCGTCCACCCGGGTGAAGCCCGTCCGCTGGTAGAACTGCTGCGCCCCGGTGTTCGAGACGCCGACGCCGAGGTGCACGCCCGGGACACCGCGCTCCGCGAGGAGCTCGCAGAACGCGTCGATGAGCCGTCTGCCGACACCCATCCCCTGCGTCTCCGGCAGCAGGTCGATGTGCAGATGCGCCGGGTACTGCGCGAGGAGTTCCGGGGCCAGCCCGCCGCGATCGGTCGCGGATCGGACGATGCCGCGTTCGCCCTCCGACGCGGCACCGGAGGCCGCGGCCGCCGCGTACTTCCCCTCGACGGTCGGCCACCAGCGCTCGATGAACCAGCGGTCGAAGGCGGTCGTGTCCGCCGTGCCCAGGATGTACCCGATCGGGCCGGCACCGGCGTCGACGAGCAGCGCCAACTCGGGCTCGTGCTCGACATAAGGCAAGGCGTAGATGTCGGGCAGGAGGTCGTCCGTGCTGAACTGTCCGGTCGCGTCCGCCCCCGAGTCGCCCGTTCGGATGCAGATCGCCGCCACGGCGGCGCGGTCGGACGGTCGGTACGCGCGGATGTCGGTCACCGCGCCAGCCTAACCGGCGTTCCCCGGTCCCTGAGCCCCACCCTCCCGGTCCCTGAAGCCCACCTCCCCGGCCTGAAGCCCGCCCTCCCCGGTCCCTGAGCCTGTCGAAGGGCGGTGTCCATGCCCTTCGACAAGCTCAGGGACCGATCGAGGCGCGACCCAGCGACCGCCCCGGGGACCGACCGAGGGACGCGACGCGCAGGCACCGGTCTGACCGGGTTGCCTAGGCTGAGTCCCGTGACATGGCGACCAGGGGGCATCGACGCGGCCGTCGAGCAATGGCGACTCGTGCCCGACGGCGAGCTCATCGTGACGCCGTCGAGCCGGCTGCTCCCCGTGACGCACCACGGACGACCGGCGATGCTCAAGGTTCCGCTCGTCGAGGAAGAAGCACTCGGCGGTCAGCTGCTCGCGGCGTGGGACGGCGCCGGGTGTGCAGCGGTGTTCGCGGGCGATGACCACGCGATCGTCCTGGAACGCGCGACGGGCGGCCGTGATCTCGCCTCACTGACCCGCGCAGGTGACGACCTCGGAGCCGTCGCGATCCTGTGCTCCGTGCTCGCCACCCTGCACGCGGCGATCCCCACCCCGGCGCCGACCGATGCCGGTGATGTCATCGCCGAACTCCCCACGCTCCGCCGGTGGTTCCGCGAGCTGCTCGCCGACGACGCATCCGCCCTCGGCACCCTCCTCGGCGATCCGGCGAGCGCCGCGTTCCTCGAGCGTGGGCGGGAGCTCGCCGGTCGGCTGCTCGACACCACGACGCCCGCCGACGTCGTCGTGCTGCACGGCGACCTCCACCACCTGAACGTGCTCGAGTTCGCACCCGGCGACTGGCGGGCGATCGATCCCAAGGGCATCGTCGGCCACCGCGCCTTCGACGCCACAGCGCTGTTCAGCAACCCCGATCCCGCGACGGCGCGGAACCCGCAGCTGTTCACCGAGCGGGTGGGGCTGGTGAGTCGATCGCTCGGCCTGTCGCGAACCGCGCTCCTCGAGTGGGTGGTCGCGCGCTCCGCGCTGTCCGCCGTGTGGTCGCTGCAGGACGGGTTGCTCGACGACGCCCTCGCCACCGTCGAGCTCGGTCGCCTCGCCGAGGACGGCCTCCGGTAGGTTCGCGCCCTTCGACAAGCTCAGGGACCGGGGAACCGCTCAAGGGACCGGGAGACCGCTCAGGGACCGGGAAACCGCTCAGCGGGACCGCAGGGACGACCGCTCAGGGGAACGGGAGACCGCTTCAAGACCGGAGCGGCAGCTCAGCGGCGGCGACGCGTCCCGAAGATGCCCTCGACGACGCCGGTGAGGATCGACCGTGTCGCCTTCGACCCGAGGATCTCCTCGAGCGGACTCTTCGAGGACGTCGACGACGATCTCGTCGACGTCCGGCGGGTCGTGCCGGCGGTCTTCCGGAGCAACCGTTCGTACTCGGCGTCGGCCTGCTTCTGCGCCGCGGCCTGGGCCTTGTCGGCGGCGGCCTGCTGCTTCGCGAGTTCCGCCGCGATGCGCTGCCGCTCGAGTTCGGCCTCGGCGGCGAGCGCGGCCTGGTTCGCCTCCTCGAGCTTCGCCGTCAGGATCTCCCTCGCCGACTCACGGTCGACGGGCGTTCCGTACCGCGCGAGCAACGGTGACGCCGCGATCGCCGCGTCGATCGCGGTGTCGGCACTGGGCGACATGAGTCCCTGCGGCGCCCGCAGTCTCGTCCACGCGACCGGCGACGGCGCCCCTTTCTCGTTCATCACGGTGACGACCGCTTCACCGGTGCCGAGGGAGGTGAGGACCTCGCCGAGCTCGTAGCCGGAGGTCGGGTAGGTCGACACCGTCGCTTTGAGCGCCTTCGCGTCGTCCGGGGTGAAGGCGCGGAGGGCGTGCTGGACGCGCGAACCGAGCTGCGCGAGCACCTCGCCCGGGACGTCCTTCGGCGTCTGCGTGACGAAGAAGATGCCGACACCCTTCGACCGGATGAGCCGGACCGTCTGCGTGATCTGCGCGAGGAAGTCCTTCGACGCGTCGCGGAACAGCAGGTGCGCCTCGTCGAAGAAGAACACGAGCTTCGGCTTCTCGGGGTCGCCCACCTCGGGGAGGGTGTTGAAGAGGTCGGCGAGCAACCACATGAGGAACGTCGAGTAGAGGGCCGGCTGGTTCTGGACGCCCGGCACCTCGAGCAGACTGACGATGCCCTTCCCGCTCGGGTCGAGGCGGATGAAGTCGGCGGTGTCGATCTCGGGTTCGCCGAAGAAGACGTCGGCGCCCTGGTCGGCGAAGGTGATGAGCTCCCGCAGGATCACCCCGACGGTGGCGCCCGACAGCCCGCCGAGCTCCTGCAGCTCACCCTTGCCGTCGTCGCTCGCGAGGTAGGTGAGGACCGCGCGCAGGTCGCTCAGGTCGAGGAGCGGCAGGCCCGCCTTGTCGGCGTAGTGGAAGACGAGACCGAGGCTGGACTCCTGCGTGGCGTTGAGGCCGAGGACCTTGCTCAGCAGCAGCGGGCCGAAGGCGGCGATGGTGGCGCGGATCGGGACGCCCTTGCCGACGCCGCCGAGCGCGAAGTACTCCGTCGGGGTGGCGGCCGGCGTCCAGTCCTGGCCGATGCCGCGGGTGCGGTCGAGGAGCTTCTCGTTCGACTCCCCCGGGGTCGCGATGCCCGAGAGGTCACCCTTGATGTCCGCGGCGAACACGGGGACGCCGGCGGCCGAGAGCTGCTCGACGAGGCCCTGGAGCGTGCGGGTCTTCCCGGTTCCGGTGGCGCCGGCGACGAGTCCGTGCCGGTTCATGACACTGAGCGGGATGCGGACCTGCACCCCCGGCAGCGGTTCCCCGTTGACCAGGGCGCCCATCTCGAGCGCCGGGCCGTGCACGAGGTAGCCGTCGCGGATCTTCAGCACGTCGTCGAGGCCGAGCGGGCCCGGACCGATGGTGTCGGCGCTGAGCTCGTCGGAGCTGCTGGTGTCGGCAGTGCCAGTGCCGGCGGTGCTGGTGTCGGTACCGACCGCGTCGTCGGTTGGGACGTCGGCTGGGGCCTCGGCGGCCGGCGCATCACTCGCGGAACCGGGGTCCACCGGCTCGACCGGTGACGCCGCTCCGGTGGCCCCGCCCGACGCGGTGATCCCGGCCCCGGCGAGCGCCGCTGCCGCCTCGGCCGCCTTCACTTTGGCTGCGGCGAGTGCCGCCTGCGCCTGGGCGGCTTCGAGCTCGGCCTGGGCTTGGGCGGCGGCAGCCTGGAGTGCGGCGATCTGCGGGTCGGATGCTGCATCACTGGGCGTCATGTGCCGAGCCTAGCGACGCGTTCCCCACCGGTCGAGGGGTCGCGCGAGGGCTGGACGACTGCTCCGATCACCACTGTTCGCGGGTGTGCTCCTGGTCGACGACGGCGCGCAGGTCGGACAGTCGGCGCATCCCGGCCAGCGGTTGCGCCATACGGGTGTTGTGCCGGATGCGCGGTTCCACGCGGTCGAGGAAGGCCCAGTACCCGGCGGTGAACGGGCAGGCGTCCTCGCCCAGCCGCACCTTGGGATTGAAGACGCACCCACCGCAGTAGTCGGACATCTTGTCGATGTACGCACCGCCCGAGGCGTAGGGCTTCGTCGCGACGATGCCGCCGTCCGCGTGCTGCGACATGCCGATGACGTTCGCGGGCATCACCCAGGGGGTGCCGTCGACGAACATGTCGATGAACCAGTCGTTGAGTGCGACCGGGTCGTACCCGTGCTGCAGGGCCCAGTTGCCGAGCACCATGAGCCGCTGGATGTGATGCGCCCAACCGTGGCGACGCATCCCGTCGATCGTCTCGCGGAGACAGTTGGACTGGATGGCGGTGGCGTCGAGTTCGCGGAACTGGCGCGGGAGCGGCTCGTGTGCTCCGAGGGCGTTGTGACTCGTCCGGTACGGCTCGCCGAGGTGCCAGTAGAGATGCCAGACGTAGTCGCGCCAGCCGATGATCTGGCGGGTGAAGCCCTCGACACTCGACAGCGGTGCGCGACCGGCGTGGTACTCGGCGACCACGGTCTCGACGGCGTCGCGCGGGTCGAGCAGGCCGAGGTTGAGCGGCGCGCTCAGCAGGGAGTGCGCCATCGTCCAGTCACCGCCGAGCATGGCGTCCTCGAACGGGCCGAAGTCGCCGAGCCTCGTCTCGATGAAGTCCGCGAGCGCCGCCTCCGCCTCGGCCGCCGTGGCCGCGAAGCGTCGGGGCCCGTCATCACCGACCAGCTGGACCAGTCCGTCGCGCTGCCACCGGTCGAGGTCCTCCCGGACCTCCGCGTCGATGTCGTCCTCCTCGGGCCAGAGCGGTTCGGGCAGACCGAGCCGGGCGGCACCCTTCGGCGGCGGGTTCCGGTTGTCGTGGTCGTAGTTCCAGCGGCCACCCTCCGGCTGGTCGCCGCGCATGAGGATCCCGGTCCGCTCCCGCACCGTGCGGTAGAAGTCCTCCAGGAGGAGCCGCTTGCCGTCCCGCGTCGACGCCCAGGCCGCGAAGTCCGGCTCCGAGGTCACGAAGCCGCGGCTCGGGAGCACCCGGAGGCCGCGCTCGCGGACGAAGCGCCGAGCCGTCCACGAGGGTGGGTCGATCACCTCGAGGTCGGCGCCGACCTCGACGACCTCCTCGTAGCGGTCGACCTGGTGGAACTCCGCCCGGTCGCCGAGTTCCGCCGCACGATGTCGGATGGCCGAGAGGAAGAGGTGCGCCTTCGCCCGGTGCATCGGTCGCTTCGTGAAGGTGGACTTCGATTCGATGAGCAGGATCGGTCCGCCGTCGTCGAACGCCGGGCCGAGCTGGCCGGTGAGGATCCATCGCCGGCGAGGGGTCGCTTCATCGGGGTGCTCGGCGGCGCTCCGGCCGGTGGTGTCCATCGCCTCAGCGTACGTGGGGCGACGGACACCACCGGGGGCTTGCTCAGCCTGCTCCGATGCTGCTCGGTTCTGTTCTGCGGTGCCCCGCTCGGCTCACAGCGCTCAGAGCGTCGCGGCGAACGGGTCCCAGTCCTCGGCGACGAGCGGGACCGGCGCGACCCGGCTCGCCACGTCGACGGTCTGGCCGGACACCACGGACTCGTCGATCGAGACGAGCGTGTCGAGCACGTGGTAGCCGAGGGCGCCCGAGGCGAGCGGTGTGCCGCCGGAACGGATCGCCCGGGCGAGGTCGAGGACCCCGGTCCCGCGGCCGGCGAGGACACCCTCGGTCGGCACGACCTCCCACTCCGGGTCCTGCTGCATCCGCTCGATGGGAGCGGCGCGGGTGATCCGCACCTCGCCCGTGAACATGTTCGGGTCGGGGATCACGAGCGTCCCCTCGGTGCCGGTGATCTCGACGACGCCCATCTTCGCGAGCGGCGACTCGAAGCTGAAGACGCTCTGGCTCACGCCGCCGTCCACGAAGCGGGCGATGGCGCTGACGTGCGTCGGCACCTCGACGGCGAACTCGGTGCCGACGCGGTCGCCCTGCTGGATCGTCCGCGTCGCACGCCCACGGGAGCCGGCCGCCGACACCGAGGCGACCGAACCGAACACCTGCACGAGCGTCGTCAGGTAGTACGGCCCCATGTCGAACAGCGGCCCGCCACCCTTCGCGAACAGGAACTCCGGGTTCGGGTGGAAGATGTCCGGGCCGGCGTACTGCATGACGGTCTGGGCGGTGAGCGGCTGACCGATGTCTCCGCGGGCGATGGCGCGACGCGCGGACTGGACGCCCGGGCCGAGCACCGTGTCCGGCGCGATGCCCACGAGGAGTCCTGCGGCGTCGGCCTGCTCGAGGAGCGCGAGCCCGCTCGCACGGTCGACGCTGATCGGCTTCTCCGTCCACACGTGCTTCCCGGCGGCGAGCACCTGCGAGGCGACCTGCGCGTGGACGGCGGGGATCGTGAGGTTCACGACGAGCTCGACGTCCGGGTGCGCGAGGACGTCGTCGGCGGTCCCCCACTCGCCGACGCCCCACTTCTCGGCCTGGGCCTTCGCGCGGTCGACGTCGAGGTCGCCGAGGATCACGACGCGGACGTCGGGGAACGCGGTGAGGTGCTCGAGGTAGGTGTCGCTGATCATGCCGGTGCCGATGAACCCGACGCCGACCGGGCCGCTGCCCTGCGGTGCGCGTGCCGTCGTGCCCTGCGCTGCCGCGGCCATCAGCGGACCGCCGCTTCGGTCGAGACGAGCTGTTCGGCGACGAGCGCGTCGACGCTCGCCTGGATGCCGTCGAAGATGTCGCCGGCGCCGTAGTGGTCGAACTCGATGATCGCGAACCGCGCCGAGGGCGCTGCGGCGAGGGACTCACGCAGCGGGACCTCGCCCTGCCCGAACGGTCGCTGGTCGAGACTCGTCGGCACGAAGGGGGCGGCGCCCGGTGCGAACGGGTCGGCGGGCAGCAGGCCGTCCTTGACGTGGAGCGCCTGGACGCGGTCGCCGAGGCGGCCGAGCAGCGCGGGGACGTCCTGGCCGGCGGTCGCCGCCCAGAACAGGTCGACCTCGAGGGCGACGTCGTCACGCAGCTGGTCGGCGAAGACCTCGAACGCGCTGCGTCCGCCGAACGATGCGACGAACTCCTGGGAGTGGTTGTGGTAGCCGACGCGGAGACCGTGGTCGGCGGCGCGCTCCGCTGCGGCGTTCAGGCGGGACGGCCGTGTCGGCGACGGCGGCTTCGTCGAGCCAGCGGTCGGGGCTCACGAACGCGTCGATGACGATCTCGAGGCCGAGGGCCTTCGCTGCCGCGAACACCTCCTCCGGTGGGGCGACCGGCATGACCTGGTCGCCGAAGCGGATCTCGTCGGAGAGGAGGGTCGCGTGCCCGGTGCGGGCGGCGAGACCGTGGCGGTCGAAGGCCTCGCGGAGCTCGGGCGCGCGGGAGACGAAGTCGAAGGCTTCGACCTCGCGCAGGCCCATGCCGGCGAGCCGGGCGAGGGCGTCGTCGAGGCCCTGGTCGAGGTGCTCCTTGATGCTGTAGAGCTGCACGGAGAGCGCTGGTGCGGTCATGGTGTTGCCGTCCGTTCTGACGCCGTCCTTGGCGTCGCTGGGTGATGGAGTGGAGCTGGTGATCGGGGTGCGGGAGGCGTGACCGGGGTCACCCACGGGTCGCGATCGATCCGGTGATCGTCCCGTCGGCGTTCCGGGTCATGCGGTGTCGGACCGGCAGGATCGTCAGCGCGCCGAGCACGGCGATCACCCCGGCGCCCCAGAACAGGGCCGTGTAGTTGTTGCCGACCGCGCCGAGTCCGAGGAGGAACGCGCCCACCGCGCCGGCGAGCGACTGCGGCAGGGCGTTCGCGATGTTGAGGACACCGAGGTCCTTCGCCGCGTCGTCCGGGTTCGGCAGGACGTCCACGACGAGGGCGGTGTCCACCGCGACGTACACGCCGTACGCCGCCCCCATGATCGCCTCGACGACGTAGAACATGGGCACCGTCGTGGTGTGGGCGAGCAGGATGAGTCCGACCGCGAACACCGCCGTCGACCCGATGACGAACACCTTGCGGTTGAGCATCCGGTCCGACAGCCAACCGCCGAGCTTCGCGGTGATGACGAGCGCGATCGTGTAGATCAGCACACCCATGGTCAGGGTGTCGACGGCGCCCTGCTGCGACAGCCCGACCTCCTCCTGCAGGAAGAACAGGCGGAACGCGACGAAGAGGAACGAGGCGAGCGTCAGGAGGAACCGTGAGAGCCAGACCCAGCCGAAGTCCGGGTGCTTGAGCGGGTTCACCCAGAAGGTGAAGAGCAGACCCTTCCATCCGCCGACGTCCGGACGGGTGGTGATCGCGCGGTCGGGCAGGACGAAGCAGTACAGCCACACGGTGATGAGTGCGAAGACGGCCGGAGCGACGAAGAGGAGCAGCATGTCGGTGACGAACCAGCTGGCCACGAAGGCCGCCGCGAGGATGCCGACGTTCTGCATGACGCCGACGTTCGCGGAGACACTCCCGCGCTGTTCCGGCGGGACCTGGTCGGCGATGGTCGCGAGCAGCGGGCCGAGGATGGCGTTGCCGGTGAGTTGTGCGAGGCACCAACCGGCGATGAGGACCGGGACGTTCGGAGCGAACGCGACGATCGTGAGCGAGGCGACGAAGCCGATGGCGCCGAGGAACATCCACGGGCGGCGGCGACCGAAGCGCGAGAGCGTGATGTCGGACAGGCGGCCGATCACCGGGTTCGCGACGAGGGCGAACAGGGCGGCGATGGAGAGGACGTTGCCGTTGACGACCGCCGCCTGGTCACCGGGGACGAGCTGCTGCGTCTTGAGGGCCAGGCTCACGGTGACCGGGGCGAGCAGGGCCACGAACAGGCCGAACTGGGCGAGCGCCATGGTGGTGACGACCCGCTTCGATGCTCGTTCCGTCGGTCCCGACGGGCCGGTGACGAGGCTGACGTAGGGGCCGCTCGAGGCACGCTGGCCGGTGGGTTTGGGGCGGCGGGGTGGGTTGGACATCCGAGTTCCTCTCAACGCTGAGCTGCGGACCGGCTCTGGCCCGCGGGTGGTGCTGTCCCGGCAGGATCGGGAAACCGATCACTGCACGGCTTTGAGTATAGGCGCGAAACCCGAGTGGTCAATAGGTTTTCACGAAACCTGTCGGTGTGGCTGCTGCCAGCGCGGTGCGCTGACGCGAGCGCACCCCAGCCGCGTGAGCGCGGGTCTCCGGAGGGTCGCGCCCACGCGCCCGGGGCGCACCCACGCCGATTCCCCAGCGCTCGCGTCACCGCACCGCGCCGGGCCCCACAGACCCGCGCTCGGGTCAGCGCACCGCGCCGGCGTCACCGACGAGGAGAGCCCAGGCGCGCTCGAGGTCACCGGCCATGTCGACGGAGGGGTCGAGCGTCCACTGCACCTGCAGCCCGTCGGCGAGGGCGACCATGACGCGCGCCACGTGCTCGGGATCGATGCCCGCGGCGACCCGCCCGGAAGCCTGGCGATCACGGACGACGTCGGCGATGCTCCGGCGCACCGCCGTGACGTGATCGACGAAGAACCCGCGCACCGGGTGCTCCGCATCACCGGCGGCGGCCGCCATCGTCAGGTACAACTCGACGAGGCCCGGGACATCGCTGTTGTGGCGCATGACGGCGACCAGACCCTCGATCGCGTCCTGGGAGCCGGCCGCGGCGAACTCCTCGTAGTCGACGGCGTCGCGCTCCCGCAGGATCGCCGCGAACAGGTGCTCCTTGGATTCGAAGTAGTGCATGAGCCCCGGCAGGCTGACGCCGACCTCACGCGCGACCTCACGGAGCGACGTGCCGCGATACCCCTCGCGCGCGAACACCGCGAGCGCGACGCGCAGGATCTCCTCGCGGCGCGCAACACCTTTCGCGTAGGAGCCCCGTGCCGTCATGTGCCGATTGTAGGGCCGCACGACGTCGGCGGTGGGTGGGATTCCCCCACCCACCGCCGACGCCGAGTACGTGCATCACTCAGGACGGGTCCGGCGCGCCGTCCCGCGATCGCCGCGAGCGCGGCAGACCCGCCGCGATCGTCCTGAGTTGCGAACGTCGAGACCCCTGACTCGCAGCCCGCTTCCCGCAGCCCGCTTCCCGCTTCCCGACTCAGGCGCCGAGTGCGACCGCCGTCCACGACACGGGCGGGAGCGTGATCGTGAGGGTGCCGTCGGCGAGCGACGCGCTCTCGTTCGCGATGAGGCCGACGCGCTCGCGGTCGTCGATCGTGTTCTTCGCGTAGACGTCCTCGTCGTGGATGCCGTTCGCCTCGACGATCGAACCCACGCCGAGCGCCGAGACGTCGACGGTCACCGTGATCGCCTCGTCCTGGTGACGGTTCACGAGGAACACGGCCGCGGTCCCGGCCTCGGCGTCGTACGTCGCGACCGAGTCGACGAGCGGTGCGTCACCGTGGACCTTCGTGGTGTAGCTGCCGACCTCGATGCGCGGCGCGAGCACGACACCCGACGCGAGCCGGCTGGTGACCGAGAACGGGAAGAACGTCGTCTGCCGCCAGGCTCCGCCGCCCGGCTCGGTCATGATCGGGGCGATGACGTTCACGAGCTGCGCGAGGCTCGCGGAACCGACGCGGTCGCTGTGCTTGAGGAGCGTCATCAGCAGGTTGCCGAACACGACCGCGTCGGCGACCGAGTAGACGTCCTCGATGAGGCGGGGCGCGTAGGCCCACTCCTCGATCGTGCCCTCGATCGCGTTCCACTCGTCGAGGTACCAGACGTTCCACTCGTCGAACGAGAGCTGGATCTGCTTGTCGGAGTGACGCTTGTGCTGCACGTGGTCGGCGGCCGCGACGACCGTGCGGATGAAGTACTCCATGTTGAGCGACGAGGCGAGGAACGACCCGAGGTCGCCGTCGCGCTCCTGGTAGTACGCGTGGCAGGAGATGTAGTCCACCGAGTCGAAGCTGTGCTCGAGGACGGTGCGCTCCCAGTCGCCGAAGGTCGGCATCGAGGAACTCGACGATCCGCAGACGACGAGTTCGAGCTTCGGGTCGACCATCTTCATCGCCGACGCGGTCCGGGCGGCCAGCTTGCCGTAGTCGTCGGCCGACATGGCGCCGACCTGCCACGGCCCGTCCATCTCGTTGCCGAGACACCACATGCTGATGCCGTAGGGCTCGGGTGCGCCGTTCGCGATCCGCTGGTCGGACAGCGCCGTGCCGCTCGGGTGGTTCGTGTACTCGAGGAGGTCGAGCGCTTCGAGCACCCCGCGCGTGCCGAGGTTGACGGCCATCATCATCTCGCTGCCGGTGAGCTTGCACCACTTGGCGAACTCGTCGACGCCGACCTGGTTGGTCTCGAGCGAGTGCCAGGCCAGGTCGCGGCGCACGGGGCGGTTCTCGCGCGGCCCGACGCCGTCCTCCCAGCGGTAGCCGGAGACGAAGTTGCCGCCGGGGTAGCGGATGGTGCTCGTACCGAGCTCCGTGACGAGGTCCACCACATCGCCGCGGAAGCCGTCGGCGTCGGCGGTGGGGTGGCCGGGCTCGTAGATGCCGTCGTAGACGCAGCGGCCCAGGTGCTCCACGAACGAGCCGAAGATCCGGCGGTTGACGGGGGCGACCGTGACGTTCGGGTCGATGGCGATGCGTGCGGTGGTCATGACGGGAGGTGTCCTTCGTTCGGGCCGGAGTCGGCCGTGGCGTGCAGTGCTGGTCGTTCGTGCGTTGCGTGAGCGGTCGTGGTGTCGATGATGTCGTGGAGTGCCCGGTCGGGGCGACGCCGCGGCGGCGCGTCTGTGGAGCGGCTCACTTCACGCTGCCGAGGGAGAGCCCGCCCTGCCAGTACCGCTGCAGGGAGAGGAAGGCGATGATGAGCGGCACGATCGAGATGAACGCCCCGGTGACGATGAGGTTCCACACCTGCTCGCCGCCGGCACCCGCGTTCGACAGCGCCGTCCAGTTGTTCAGTCCGACCGTCACGGGAAGCAGGTTCGGGTCGCTGAGCACCGCCAGCGGCAGG
The DNA here is from genome assembly GCF_059073635.1 of Plantibacter sp. Lineage (NCBI taxonomy): Bacteria > Bacillati > Actinomycetota > Actinomycetes > Micrococcales > Microbacteriaceae > Plantibacter > Plantibacter sp. The sequence goes on from NZ_JCACOF010000010.1 coordinate 780,382, forward strand.
AAGAAGTTGTTCCACGTGCCGACGATCGAGAGCAGCAGCACCGTGACGATCGCCGGTCGCAGCAGCGGGAGCGCGACCTGGAAGAACGTCCGCAGCTCCCCTGCGCCGTCGACCCGCGCGGCGTCGAGGATCTCGTCCGGGATGGCGTCCTGGGTGTAGATGCGCATGAGGTAGACGCCGAACGGGCTGAGCAGCGACGGCAGGATCACGGCCCAGACCGTGTTGACCAGACCGACCTGGCTGAGGAGGACGAACGTCGGGATGACGAGGGCCGTGAGCGGGACCATGACGGCACCGAGCAGCAGGTTGAAGAACACCGTCCGGCCACGGAACCGGTACTTCGCGAACCCGTAGCCCGCGAGCACCGCCAGGATCGTCGCGCCGATACCGCCGGAGAAGGCGTACAGGAACGAGTTGCCGAGCCAGCGCCAGTAGATGCCGCCCTGGTGGGTCGAGAGCTCCGCGAGGTTGTCGAAGAAGTTGAACTCGCCGTCGAACCACAGGGGCCCACCCGAGCCGGTGAAGAGTCCCGAGGTGTCCTTCGTGGCGGCGACGATCAACCACCACAGCGGGAGGATGAAGTAGATGACGAGGGCGAGGAGGAAGAGGTGCGAGCCGACGCGTCGGCCGCCAGGCCGATCCGGTGGTGAGTGCCATGATGCTGCTTTCGAGTCGTGGGGACCACCGGGGCGGCGACTGCGCCGCCCCGGTGACGGAGGACGTGCGGGGCGGCGTCGCGGCCGCCCCGGCGGGCTACTTCGAGGTGAAGCCCTGCTCGGTGGCGTACTTCTCGAGGCTCGCCTGGAGGTCGTCGAGCGCCTCGTCGGCGGTCTTCTCGCCCTGGACCATCGCGTACTGCTGCTCGGTCAACTGGTCGAACGCGTAGTTCTGGAACGGACTGAACGTGAAGCCGCTGTAGCCGGCCGCCGCGGCGAGGAAGACGTCCTTGTTGATCTGCTGACCACCGAAGAACGGGTACTCGAGGTTCGTGAAGTAGTCGGACTCCAGGATCGGCTTGTACGTCGGGAACAGCGCACCCTGCTCGATGCCGATCTTCCACGCCTCGTCGGTGCCGAAGATGTCCTTCGCGACCTCGGCGGCGAGTTTCTTGTCCTTCGCCTGCTCGGTCACGGCGTGGGTCCTCTCCGGGGACGTCGTCGTCCAGGTTTCTACAACGTTGAAGGTAAACGTTGTAGAAGCATGATGCTCGTGCGCCGATCCGGCGGCTGTCAAGACACGAATCTGGAGATGGGGAATCGGCGCCGACAGGCGAGGACGCGGTCGACTCACGTCGCACCAGTTCGAAGTCCGCGTAGCACGCGACGGGGTGGCACGATCATCGACTCCCGCCGGCGATCCGCTCGACGAGCAGCGATCCACGGCGGTCTCGGGCGATCTGCTCCCGCCCCGGCGCGATCGTCGACAGCGACGGCAGGGAGTACCGACCCTCGTCGATGTCGTCGAAGCCGATGACCGCGACCTCATCGGGCATGCGCGACGCCTCGTTCGCTCAGGACGCGCATGGCTCCGAGCGCCAGGGCGTCGTTGAACGCGACGATGCCGTCGAACGCGACACCCTCGTCGAGCATCGCGCGCATCGCGACCGCTCCGTCGAAGCGACCCCAGACCGGGACCTCGCGGACGAGCGCCGGATCGAACACCATGCCGGCAGCCTCCAGCGCGGCTCGATACCCGGCGAGACGCAGACTGGCCGAACCGATCGATCGTCGCGCGCGGTGCGCTCCGAAGGCGACGATCCGTCGTCCGACCGAGCGCGATCAGATGCTCCGTCGCGGCACGCGACTCCCTCGGTGTTGCGCATCGTCACGTGGTCGTTCGGGGCGTTGAACATGCGCTCACCGAGGAGCACCATCGGGATGTGTGCACCTCCTCCACGACGGCGAGGTCCTCGTCGCCGAGGTGGAGCGCGCTGTAGAGGACACCGTCGACCGCAGCGGAGTCCGTGCGCCGCGCAACGAGCTCGGCCTCGCGCTGCCCGGTCGCCGCCGCTCAGCTCGATCAGCACCGTACAGGCCGACGCTGCGTCGGCGGCGTGCATGACGGCGTCGGCGAGCTCGGCGAAGTAGGAGTTCCGGAGGTCGGGGATGATCAGGCTGATGACGCCGGACCGGCCGGAGCGGAGCCCGCGTGCGGAGAGGTTCGGGCGGTAGCCGAGCTCGGCGATCGCCGCGAGCACCCGCTCCTTGGTCGCCTGCTTGATGTGCGGGTAGTCGTTGACGACGTTCGAGACGGTCTTGGCGGACACCCCGGCGAGCTTCGCCACGTCGTGCAGGGTGGTCGCCATGATCCTCCTCGGCGGCGGCATGCCCGGCCGCCCTGTACGCACTCTACAACGTTGAAGGAGCGGCCCTGGATCCGGGCGTGTGGGCGATCACGGAGCCGGTGGACTCCCTCGGGACGACGCGGAAGCCGCTGACGATCGCGCGCGGTGCCTCCGGCTGCCCGGGTGCGGCGATCCGCTCGATCAGGAGCTCGACGGCGCGCTCGGCGATCTCCTCCCGGCCGATGTCGACCGTGGACAGGGTCGGGAGGGCGTAGCGCGTCTCGTCCAGGTCGTCGAAGCCGATGATCGCGACGTCGTCGGGGATGCGGAGCCCGGCGTCCTGGAGGACGCGCATGGCACCGAGGGCCATCGCATCGTTGAAGGCGACGACGCCGTCGAACGGCAGGCCCGCGGCGATGACCTCGCGCATCGCGTTCGCCCCGTCGCTGCGGTGCCAGCTGACGACGGTGCTGACGTAGGCGGGATCGGCCGGGATGCCCGCGGCTTCGAGCGCCTCGCGATACCCCTGGAGACGGAGGGCGGCCGGCCCCAGGGTGTCGTGCGGGTCGGTGCCGAGTGCGACGATGCGGCGTCTGCCCTGCGCGAGCAGGTGTTCGGTCGCCGCGCGGGCGCCGTCGACGTTGGCCATCGTCACGTGGTCGCGGTCGCCGTCGAACAGTTGCTCGCCGAGGATCACCATGGGCCCGTCCGGGAGGAGCGCGCTGTCGTCGCGGTCGAGGCTGAGCGGGCTGTAGAGGATGCCGTCGACGAGCTGCATGCGCGGCCCGCGGAGGATCTCGAGCTCGACGTCGCGACCGCCGGCCACCTGCTCGATGAGCACCGAGAGCCCGCGCGCACGAGCCTGACGCATGACCGCGTCCGCGAGCTCCGCGAAGTAGGCGTTGCGGAGGTCGGGGATGATGAGGCTGATCACGCCGGACCGGCCGGAGCGGAGGCTCCGGGCCGAGAGGTTGGGGCGGTAGCCGAGCTCGGCGATCGCGCGCTCGACCTTGGAGCGGGTCGCGTCGCTCACGTGCGGGTAGTCGTTGACGACGTTCGAGACGGTCTTGATCGAGACGCCCGCGCGTGCGGCGACGTCGTGCATCGTGATCGACACGCGTCTCCTCCCCCGGCCGGCTCCCGGCTGTCAGCAGACTACCGCTCCGCCGGCACGGGGTGTCGTGGCCGCCAGCGCGGTGCGCTGACGCGAGCGCGGGTCTGTGGCGTGAGCGCGGGCCTCCGGAGGGGCGCGCCCACGCGGTGGACCCGCGCTCACGCCCATCCGGGCGGTCTGGGGTCAGCGCACCGCGCTGGCGTCAGGACGGAACACGAACGACGAGCGCTGGACGACCGGCATCAAGCGCCGGGCGTCCACTCGGTCAGCCGTCGGTCAGCGGGACCCGTTTCTTCGGTTCGGTCGACATCCGGTGCAGCAACGGCACCGCGATGATGAGCGCGACACCGGCACCGAGCAGCAGCCCACCGATCGTGTCGCTCACCCAGTGGGCGCCGAGATAGGTCCGCGACAGCATCATCAGCAGCGTGTAGGCGACACCGATCAACCACACCCAGACCCGCGGGAAGATGATCCCGAACGCGACGGCGATGGTCGCCGCGTTCGCACTGTGCCCCGAGGGGAACGAACCGAAGTCCGCGTGGACGAGGATGTCCTCGGGCCGCGATCGACCGACGATGTTCTTGATGATCTGCACCGCTCCGGCGCTCAGGGCGGAGACGATCGCGAAGTACAGGGCGGCCCACGGTCGGCGAAGCAGCAGGAGGACGGCGATCCCGAGCAGCGGCACGACGAAGATCGCGACGACCCCGCCGCCGAGCCAGTTCATGACGAGCGCAGCCTGGACGAGCCACGGCGACCGCTCCTCGAGGACCTCCTGCATCCACTCCTCGTCGAACCCGAACGGGGCGTTCGGGCCGCGCTGGAAGAGCAGCACGCCGAGCAGGAGGACGAGGACCACGGCGATCGCGCCGCTGATCAACGGCCACCGCCGGGAGACCTTCGCAGCGAGCTTCGGATCGGGCCGGATCGACGCCGGGTCCGGATCCATCGCGAGCGCACCCGACTCGTCGAGAGCTGGCGAGACCGCCTCGTGCACCTCGGGAGCCGGTGCAGCTGCTGGGTCGTCGTGGTCGTCGGGTGCCGTCATCGTCCCATCATGCCGTGTCGGGTATGCCTCACGCGTGGGCTTGCGCCAGGAGGATGACGCGTTGATCGCCGCGCCGATACGCCGCCGGATATGCGCTGGCGACCGACGGCCGACGAGCACGAGCTGCGGGCCTGGCGGGCGATACTGGAGCAGTGACCCACGACGCCCGCACCGCTCCCCTCGCCGACGACGCGCGGTGCCCCTGCCTGTCCGGCGAGACGTACGGCGCCTGCTGCGGGCGCCTGCACCGAGGTGAGTCGTCGGCGGCCACCGCGGAGGCGCTCATGCGGTCGCGGTTCTCGGCCTTCGCGGTCGGTGACGCGGAGTACCTGCTGCGCACCTGGCATCCGTCGACCAGGCCGGCGTCGCTCGAGTTGGACGACTCACTCCGCTGGTACCGGCTCGACATCGTCGCGACCTCCCGCGGTGGGCTGCTCGACACCGAGGGGATGGTCGAGTTCGTCGCGCACCACAAGGTTCCCGGCGTGCGGGGCTCGGCGGGGAGCCAGCACGAACGGAGTCGGTTCTCGAAGGACACCGGCGCGTGGACGTACCTCGACGGCGTGGACCGGTGACCTGACGGCGCGAGCCACCAGGTCAGCCGGCGAGGGCCGGGACCTTCTTCGGCTGCACGATGAACCAGAGCGCACACACCGACACGACCGAGGTCGCGGCCATCACGGCACCCATGGGGATCGCGGTACCGATCCCGAGCACACCGACGATGGGCGAGATGAGTCCCGCAAGCCCGAAGTTGAGCGCCCCGAGGAGCGACGCCGCCGTCCCGGCCTCGTGCCCGTGGTTCGCGAGGGCGAGCACCTGCACCGCCGGGAAGCCGAAGCCACACGACAGGATGAAGAAGAACAGCGGCACCAGCACACCGAACAGCCCGACGTCGGCCATCGTCAGCGCGACGATCGTCACTGCGGAGATGAGCTGCACGATGGTCGTGCACGCGAGGATCCACTGCGGCCCGTACCAGCGCATGAGGCGCGACGAGATCTGCACCCCGGCGACGATGCCGAGCGAGTTCACCGCGAACAGGAGACCGTACTCCTGTGCGTCGAAGTCGTAGACCTCCTGGAAGAGGAACGACGAGCTCGAGAGGTAGGCGAACAGGCCCGAGAAGCTCATGCCACCGATGAGGGCGACACCGACGAACACGCGGTCGCTGAACACCGAGCGGTAGCGGTCGCGGACGGTGCTGTGCCCGGCGTCGCGACGCCGCGCGGGCGGCAGGGTCTCGACGATCCAGAGCGACACCGCGATGACGACGAACAGCCCGTAGGCGGCGAGGAACACGAAGAGTCCGCGCCAGTCGAGGACGAGGAGGAGCTGCGACCCGATGACGGGAGCGGCGATCGGCGCGAGCCCGTTCACGAGCGCGAGTCGCGACAGCATCCGCACGAGCGGCTTCCCGCCGAAGAGGTCGCGGACCATCGCCATCGCGACGACACCACCGGCCGCCGCACCGGCACCCTGCAGCACGCGGAACACCATGAGCCACCCGATGTCGGGCGCGAACGCGGCGCCGACCGAGGCCAGGATGTGGATGCTCGTCGCGAGGATGAGCGGGAGACGCCTGCCGACCTTGTCGCTCCAGGGCCCCATGAAGAGCTGACCCACCGCGAAGCCGATCGTGGTCCCGGTGAGGGTGAGCTGGATGAGGCTGACCGGGACGTCGAGGTCCTGTTCGAGGATCGGGAACGCCGGCAGGTAGAGGTCGATGGTGAACGGCCCGAGCGCGGTGAGCGCGCCGAGCACGAGGATGTAGACGAGGCGCTGCCTGCCCGAGAGCGAGTCCCCGGGGTGGACGACGGTGATTCCTGCGGTGTGCACTGGTGAACGGATTCCTAGCGAGGTGCGGGGGTGGGAGGAGTGGTCCGAATCGATGTCGAATCGATTCGAGAAGCGGCGTCAAGGCTAGCAGCCGGGGACGCGTTTTCGCGACACCCCCGGACGACCGATCGGCGTCGACCTCGCTCCACAGCCCCTGGGGAGCAGCGTCGCCTCGACGACCCTCAGGCGACCGCCCAGCATCCGTTTCACGACGTTCGCTAGGCTGATCCGGCTGCAGGCGAACCGGTCGCGGGCCGCCTGTCCGGAGCCCGATCCACCCTGCATGCACCCCCGATGCAGGCCCCGTAGCCGCCGACGGAAGAGAGCCATGCCAGACCACTCCCGAGCCCCGCTGCCGTTCCAGGTCGATCTCCGCGGAGTCGTCGACCTGCTCAGCCGCCACATCTACTCGGGACCGCGCGTCTACCTCCGCGAGCTCCTGCAGAACGGACGCGACGCCGTCGCAGCCCGTCGCGCCGACGACCCGACGGCGCCTCCCGGCAGACTCCTCATCACCCCGCACGTGCCACCGTCCGGCTCGGAGGCGGGTACGCCGTTCCGATTCCGCGACGACGGTGTCGGGCTCACCCGCGACGAGGCCGCCGAGCTGCTGGCGACGGTCGGCCGCAGCTCCAAGCGCGGCGACCTCGACGAACTCCAGCGCGGCGACTACCTCGGCCGGTTCGGCATCGGTCTGCTGAGCTGCTTCATGGTCGCCGACACCATCACCGTCCGCAGCCGCTCGGCTCGTGGCGGTCCGGCCATCGAGTGGATCGGCGACGCCGACGGCACCTTCACGATCCGCGAACTCGACGACGCCACGACCGCCGCCATGCCGATCGGCTCGGAGGTCGTACTCGACCCGCGCATCGACGGCCCACTGCACGACGGCAGTCTGCTCGGGCACGGCACGGTGCTCGGCCTCGCCACCACCTTCGGACGGTTCCTCGACCTCGACGTCGAGGTGGTCGACCCCTCCGCACCCGACCACCCGGTGCGCATCAACGTCGACCCGGTGTTCCGGACGGCTGAGGCGACCACTCGCGAGGCGCTCCTGGCGTTCGGGGAGGACCTCCTCGGGACGCGCCCGTTCGACGCCGTCGAGATCGTGGTGCCCGGCACCGGCACCCGAGGCACCGCCTTCGTCCTCCCCTCGCCGCCTCCGCCGGGCGCCCGGCAGGCGAGCCGGGTCTACCTCGGCGGCATGCTGCTGAGCGAACAGATCGACGACCTGCTGCCCGAGTGGGCGTTCTTCGTCCGCTGCATCGTCGACACGACGGGGCTCCGCCCGACGGCGTCGCGCGAGCAGCTCGTGCAGGACGACGCGTTGGAGTTCACCCGCGAGGCCATCGGAGCAACCCTGCGACGGTGGATCCTCGACCTCGCCCGCCAGCGGCCGCACCGACTCCAGGAGTTCATCGGCGTCCACCAGCTCGGCATCAAGGCGATCGCCGCCCACGACGACGACCTCGCGAGCGCCGTCGTCCGGTGGCTCCCGATCGAGACCTCCGCCGGCACGATGACCATCGACGAACATCTGTCGCAGACCGGCGTCATCCGGTACACGGCATCCCGCGACGAGTTCCGTCAGATCGCCGCGGTCGTCGATCCGGCCTCACCGATCGTCAACGGCGGGTACGTGTACGACCAGGAGATCCTGGAGCGGCTGCCCCACCTGATCGACGGCGTTCGGGTCGAACGGGTGACGGTCGCCGACGAGCTCGACAACCTCGAGCCGCCGCACCTGGACGACCTCGCCGCGACGACGGCACTCGAGGACCGCGCCAGCCGCGTGCTCGCCGAGGTCGAGTGCCGGGTCTCGGTGCGCCGGTACCGGCCGGACGACCTCGCCGCGCTGTACGTCGCCGACCCGTCCGTGCTCCGACGGCTCGAGCGGCACCGGGCCGCCTCGGTCGCGCCGGGTATCTGGTCGCAGGTCGTCGGGGCCGTCGACTCCTTCCTCGCCGACGCCGGCCCGGGAGGCACTGAGGCCGACACTGCAGCCCGGCTCTGCCTCAACTGGAACGCGGCGCTCGTCCGCCGCTTGGCGACCCTCGACGACGACCTCGTGTTCGAGCGCAGCATCCAACTGCTCTACGTCCAGGCGCTCCTCGCCGGGCACCGCCCCCTCGAAGCACGCGACCGCCGCATGCTCGACGCAGCCATGACCGACCTGATCGGCCTCAGTGTCGGTCTCGACGACAAGGAACTCCGATGACCGACACCACCGACACCCCTGTGAACGACATCGACCCCGACGCGAGCGTCCAGGACCTCCTCGAGGAGGCCGACACCCTGCCGTGTGGTCCCGCCGAGCGCGCCCTGCTCGACGAGGCACTCCGGCGAGCTGAGGCCGCCGGCGACGAGGAGGCCGCGTACGCGACCCGCATGCGGTTGACCCAGTCGGCACACATGACGGGCGACACCGACGCCATGTTCAGCTCCTTCGGCTGGTGCGTCGGCAAGCACGACGCGGACCCGGAGCGCTTCCCGATCACGGTCGACGGCTGCGACCTGCTGTTCCAGTACAAGTGGATGGCCGGCCGGCTGTCGACGAACCCGACGTTCTCGCTCGCGCAGATCGAGGCGATGCACGAGGACATGCGGGCGAGGTACGCGGCAGCGGGCGCCACGATGAGCGGCGTGGTGCAGTCGCAGTTCCACATCGCGACGGTGACCGGTCGCCTCGACGAGGCCGCCGCGTTCCTGGAACGCCGCTCGACCATCGAGGACGACCGCTACAGCCACTGCGAAGCGTGCGTGCGCAATGAGGACGCCTGGTTCCACCAGCTCCGCGGGCACGACGACGACGCGATCCGGATCTACGACGAGATGTTCGAGAACCGCATGAGCTGTGGCGAGGAGCCGGAGACGAGCGAGGCACAGGCGCTCCTCCCCTACCTCCGCGCCGGCCGGTTCGACGATGCCAAGGCGGCGCACCAGCGCAGCTACCGGGTCGCCCGTTCCAACGCCGACGGGTTCGGCATCATCGCCGACCACCTCGTGTTCTGCGCCGTCACGGGCAACGAGGCGCGCGGCCTGGCGATGCTCGAACGCCACCTGCCGGCCCTCGTCAACGACCCCATCAACCTGTCCGGGCACGCCGACGGGCTCATCGCGGTCGGCGTCCTGCTGGATGCCGTCGCCCGAGCCGGTCACGGTGATCTGCCCGTCCGCGGTGCCGACGCCCCGGACCTTGCCCGGTACCTCGGCACCGAGTCGACCGACGCCGCCGACTGGACCGTCAGCGCGGTCGCGGCGCGCGCCTGGGCAGCCGCCGAGCACCTGACCCGTGCCTTCGACGAACGCAACGGCAACGGCTTCCGCACCGAGCGGCTCGAGGCCGCGCGGGCACTCGCGACGGAACACTGGGACCTCCCGCTGTCGGTCGAGGGGTTCGCAGCCCCGGTCGCCGAGCCGGAACCGGCGACCACGGCCGCCGAGTGGCGCGAACGGACCTCCGCGCTCCTGCAGAGCGCCGACCCACGCGGTGCGATCGTCGCCGCCGAGCAGGGCCTCGCGCTCCTCGCGGACGACGCGGATCCCGACGAGAACCTCCGCGCCGGGCTCCTCGGCGCGATCGCGCAGGCAGCGGTCATCGAGGGTGACGACGACCGCGCGAGCGGCGGCCTGGGCCGACCGCGACACCGCGCTCCGTGCGGCAGGACGCATCGCGGTCGCCGACGTCGAGGCCCGCTTCGGCGTGGCCCTCCTCGGCACGGCGACCGAGGACCGGCTCACCCTCCTGCTCGCCGAGCTCGACGACGCCCGTCTCGTCCCCGTCGACGCGGACCGGCTCATCCACACGCTCGTCGTCACCGCGCGCCATGCGTTCGAGCTCGCGGGAGCGCAGACCGAGCAGGAGTCCGCGGAACGGTTCATGGGGATCGCCGACCGGCTCGCCGGTGAGGCCGTGCTCGCCGCCGCGGTCGACGACCCGGGCGAGGCAGGCCCGCCGGCCCGTCTCCTGCACGCGCACCTCTTCGCCGTGACCGGCCGGATCGAGGAGGCGGCAGAGCTTCTCGACCCACTCCTCGAGCCCGGGCAGCGGGCGTCGGTCCGCCTCCCCGCGCTGACGCTCCGCACCCGGATGCTCGGCGGGGCCGGGGCCTTCGCCGAAGGGGTCGCGCTCGCCGACGAACTCGTCGCCCTCCAGACACTCCTCGGCAACCGGCTCGGCATCATCCAGGCGTGCTCCCTCTCGGCGGCCCTCCTGAGCGACGCCGACCGTGACCGCGAGGCCGCGGCCCGCATGCAGCTGGCGATCACCCACGCGAAGCGGGCGGAGTACGACGACCTCGACTCGCTCACCCTCCAACTCGCGCGGTACCTCCAGTTCGCGGGCGATGCCGCCACGGCGCTCGAGCACTACGACGAGGTCTACCAGGCGAAGCGCGAGCACGCCGCGCCGGGTGAGCTCGCGGACCTGCTCGCCAACATGGGCGAGGCCGCGCGCATGATCGGCGAACACGGCATGGCGTACGGCGTGTGGCGCGCAGCGATCGACGACGCCGCGTCCGTCGGGAACGACCAGGTGGTCATCCGCACCGGCTTCGGGTTGAGCACGCTCCTCGTCCAGTTCGAGGACGACGACGCGATCGAGGTCATCGACCAGGCCCTCGCCGCCGCTCGCCGGCTGGGCGACCCGCAGCTCCTCGTCCAGGCACTCCAGCGTGCGGCGAGCGCACGGGCGGCCTTCGGCGACGACACCGGGCTGCCGCTCTACTCGGAGGCTCGTGACATCGCCTCGGCGCACGAGGCCGCGTGGCTCGTGGCCGACATCACCGATTCGGAGGCCCGCTCGCTCGGTGCGCTCGGACGCGCCGACGACGCGACGGCGACGGCTCGGCTCGCCGCTGCGGGGTTCGTGGCCGCCGGCGACGAGAACGGCGCGGCGGTGGCCGAGGTGTTCGCGGCGAGGTCGCGGGTCGCCGTCGACGACCACGCCGGTGCCGTCGACCTGTTCCGTTCGGCTCGCGGACGCCTGCCTGCCGGCTCGCCCGACTGGACGACGGTCACGGCCGAACTCGCGGACGCGCACGAGCGCTTGGAGCAGCACACCGATGCGGCACTGCTGCGGGCCGAGATCGAGGAGTGATCGGGACCGTCCTCAGCGCGCCGACGGCACCGCGAGGACGGTCTTCCGACCGCGCCTAGGGCAGTCGCGCGAAGGCGCGGACGGGGAAGGTCGCGAAGTCCTCGACGAGCGGCGGCGTCGCGGTGAAGGCGGCGCCGCTCGCGGGGAGCTGCTCGAGGCCGGTGAGGTGCTCGACCACCTGGATCCCGGCTTCGAGGAGCAGCGAGTGGGCCGGACGCGCGCCACCGGATCCCGGCTCGGTGTCGTCGATGTTGATGGAGTCGATGCCGACCAGCACCACGCCCTGCTCGACGAGGTACCGCACCCCGTCCTCGGCGAGGTAGGGAGCGTCCTTCGTGTAGGCCTCGGTCGCGAAGTGGCGGTCCCAACCGGTGTGCAGGAGGACGGCGGTCCCGCGCAGCTCGCGCTCGAGGAAGACGTTCGCGCCGATGCCGCGTTCGGTGGAGTCCTGGAGGTGGAACACCTCGGCCGGGAGGTCGACGAGCTGCTCGAGCGTCAGGCTCGCGAGGTCGCCGCCGCCGGCGTAGCGGTGGTACGGGCTGTCGAGGTAGGTGCCGGTGTTGCCCACCATCTCGATGATGTCCATCGCGAACTCGGTGCCCTCGGCGTACTTCGGGCGCGAGTCCTCACGCGTGAGGAACGGACGGATCACCGGCTCCGGCAGCCCCGGGTAGGTGCGGAGGCCGGCACGGATCGGGTGGCTGAGTTCGACGAGCGCGCCCTCCGGACGGGGGCGCACGGTGTCCGCATGCGCTGCGGCGTCCGGGATCTCGAGTCCGGCTGCCGCTGCCGCCGCCAGGATCCCGCGGGAGCCCTTGTGCTGCTCGCGCACGATCTCGAGCTTGGTGATGCGGATCTCGCCGACCATCGCGAGACCGAGGTGCGTGACGAGCAGCCGACCGACCTCCTGCTGCTGCGCCTTCCCCTTCGCCTGCGCGATGGCGGGCGGCAGGTCGAGACGGAAGTCCTCGACGGCGAGACCGCCGCCGTTCAGGAAGCTGACGGTGGCATCGAGGACGGCGCGTTGTTCGGTCATGCCCTCATTCTGACGGGTGCTGCGAACCCTGCCGAGGGATTCCCGGCCATGGGCCACCGATATCCGGCCATGACCATGGGGTTCCGTCGACTGGACGGCTGAGTGCACTCCACAAGCAGCCCTCATGAGGCTTTTGTACACAGGGCTTGCATATCACATACCTCATGCTTATCCTCGATATGCAAGGACGGTTGACGAACCCGTCCGCGGACGAGGAGAGCCCCCATGAAGCACCAACGAACCCTGTCGATCGCCGCTGCAGCCGCCACGCTGGCCGTGCTCTCCGCGTGCACGAGCGACGCCGGGGGCGAGCGTGTCGGTCGCTGCGCGATCGCAGACGAGTTCGCCGCTGGCACGCCGGTCGACGCGACGCCGTCCGGCGAGATCACCTTCCAGACCACCGCACTGAAGGCCTCGTTCTCCGAGTACTTCACCGAACTCATCGAGGACTTCGAGGCCGCCTACCCCGGCACGACCGTCACCTGGGAGGACGACCCTGGCGACGGCAGCTTCGCCACCCGGCTCGTCGCGGACGCGCAGGCGTGCTCGCTGGCAGACGTCGTGAACATGCCGCTCGCCACCGCCGGCGGGCTCCGCGAACAGGGCTTCCTCGCCGACCTCGACGCCGCGTCACCGGGCATCGGCGACGACTTCATCCCGAGCCTGTGGGACAGCCTGGTCCTCCCCGGCGACGACCACCACTACGTGCTCCCCTGGTACTGGGGCCTCATCGGCCTCCAGACGTACAACACCGAGCTCATGCAGCGCGCCGGGCTCGACCCGGAGCAGCCGCCGACCACCTTCGAGGAACTCTTCGACGCGGCCGATCAGGTCGCCGAACGGTCGAACGGCGAGTTCAGTGCCTTCTCCGCGAGTCTCGGTCTGCGACTCCCGCTCGAGTGGCAGCTGCAGGAGGCCGAGGTCATCGCCGACGACGGTTCGGCGTTCGTCTTCGCCGACGATCCGGCCGTGCAGGAGTGGACCGAGCGCATGACGCGACTCGCGCTGGCCGGCGGCATCCCGAAGGACTCGATCGCGTCCGACGACGAGCCCACCGCCCTGTTCACCCAGGGCGCGACCGTCTGGGGCTCACCGAACGCCTCGTCGCTCCGGTACGTGCAGGAGGGCAACCCGGGCGTGTACGAGCACGTGGGCGTCTCGTCCCTCCTCGACCGCCGCGGCACCGCGATCGCCGAGGTGCAGACCATCGGTGTCCCGAGCACGAGCACCAACCCGGCCACCGCCATCGCGTTCGCGCGGTTCCTCCTCGCCGCCGAGCAGCAGAGCCGCTTCATCAGCGACCCACGCATCCAGAACTTCCCGAGCACCACCGAGTCGCTCGGCATCCCGAAGCTCACGGACATCACCGGTACCGCACCCATCGACGAGGCGAACCGTCTCGCCGTCGACCTCGCCGACGAAGCGGAGATCGTCACCATCGTGCAGTGGAGCGACGCGGTCGCGAACGCGGTCAACGCCGAGCTCCAGCTGGCGCTCACCGGGAAGAAGGCGCCGCGTGAGGCACTCCAGGCCGCCCAGGACGCGGCCAACCGGGTCATCGGAGCCGACGCTCGATGACGACCGCGATCCACCTGAACGGCGCGGCGCGTTATCGACCGCCCTGGGTGCCGCTGCTGTGGTGCGCACCCGCGCTGCTCATGATCACGATCTGGAGCGTCGGGCCCTTCGTCGGGACCATCGCGCTGTCGTTCACCGACACCTCCCCGCTCGGCATGGGTGGAGCGTTCGTCGGCCTCGACAACTACCGCTCGATCCTGCAGGACCCCGCGTTCTGGTCCGCGACCGGCAACAGTGTGCTGTACGCGATCATCGCCGTCCCCCTGCTGGTCGTCCTCCCGTTGCTGCTCGCGCAGCTCGTCCACACCCGACTCCCCGGGATGGGGTTCTTCCGCTCCGCCTACGCGGCTCCGATCGTGGCGTCCGTGGTCGCGGTCGGGCTGGTCTGGCAGAACCTCCTCGGTGAACAGGGGCCCGTCAACACGGTGCTCCAGCGGGTCGGTCTCATCCAGCAGGCGGTGCCGTTCCTCTCCGAGGGGTCGCTCATCCTGCTCAGCGCCATCGCCCTCACGGTGTGGCGTGGGCTCGGGTGGTACCTGATCTTCTACCTGGCGGCGCTCTCGAACATCCCTCGCGAGTTGTACGAGGCGGCCGAGCTCGACGGCGCCGGCCCGACGCGACGGTTCCTCACCATCACGGTGCCGGGCACCCGCCTCACGATGCTCCTCGTCGGGCTCCTCGCCGGCATCGGGTCGCTCCGCGTGTTCAGCGAGGTCTACCTGCTCGGCGGCGCCACCGGTGGTCCGGGAGGCGAGGCACGGACACTCCCCTTCTTCATCCGCGACGCAGCGCTCGACCCGATCACCGGGAACGCGGGCTACGGTGCGGCCGCGAGCGTGGCACTCTTCGCCCTCACCGCGGTGTTCGCCGTGCTGGCGCAGCGCTTCGGCGGGGAGCGGGACGCATGAGCGCGCGCATCGAGCAGTCGCCCGCACGACCGCTCCTGCGGCGTCGGCGTCGGCGCTGGTCGAGGACGACACCGGTGCGGTACGCGCTCCTGCTCCTCGTCCTCGTCATCTCCGTCGGCCCGCTGCTGTGGCAGTTCCTGTCGTCGCTCAAGGGCTCCGGCGAAGCACTCTTCGGGCGCGACGCCACCCTGTTCCCACAGCTGCCGACGTTCGACGCCTACGTCACGATCTTCCGGCAGATCCCGATGGACGCCTACCTGACGAACAGCGCGATCGTCTGCGCGCTCACCATCGCCTCCCAGGTGGTGCTGCCGACCGCAGCCGGGTACATGCTCTCCCGACGCGGCTGGCGCGGGCGGCGGGTCACCTTCACCGTGCTGATCGTGTCGATGGTCGTGCCGTTCGAGTCGATCATGGTGTCGCTCTTCCTCATGACCCAGGAGCTCGGTCTGCTCGACACCCTCGTCGGCGCGTGGCTCCCCGGTGCGGTCTCCGCGATGAACGTCCTCATCATGCGGGCCTCATTCACGGCGGTGCCCGACGAGATCGAAGACGCCGCGTTCCTCGACGGAGCCTCGGAGTGGCAGCGGTTCACCGCCCTGTTCCTGCCGTCGTCCATCGGCGCGATGCTGGTCGTCGTCGTCAACTCGTTCATCACCGCGTGGGACGACTTCCTCTGGCCGCTCCTCGTCCTGCGGAGCGAGTCGTCGTTCACCGTCTCGCTCGGACTCGCACGACTTTCGGCGTCGTCGTTCGGGTTCGACCCCAGGGTCGTGATGGCCGGATCCATCATCGCCGTCGTCCCCGTCCTCGTGGTGTTCATCGTGCTGCAACGATGGTTCCACCGAGGCGTCGCAGCAGGAGGAGTCAAGTGAGTCGACAGCCGCACCACCACGAGCATCGTCCCGTCCCGACCGAGGGCCAGTTGCGTTGGCAACAGGACGGCTTCGGCGTGTTCTTCCACTTCGGGGTCAACACCTTCGCCGGCAAGGAATGGAGCGACGGCACCCTGCCCGCCTCGAGCTTCGATCCGAGCGACCTCGATGTGCGGCAGTGGGTGCGCGTCGCGGCCTCGATCGGCGCCGGATACGTCATCCTCACCGCGAAGCATCACGACGGGTTCTGTCTCTGGCCGACCACGACGACCGACTACAGCGTCGCATCCTCACCGTGGCGGGACGGCCACGGCGACATCGTGGCCGAGCTCGCAGCAGCCTGTCGCGAAGCGGGTCTCGGACTGGGGCTGTACCTCTCGCCGTGGGATCGCCACGCTCCCGAGTACGCCGACGAGGCGCGCTACGCCGAGGTGTACGCCCGGCAGCTCACCGAACTGTGCACGAACTACGGCGAGCTCGTCGAGCTGTGGTTCGACGGCGCCGGGTCCGAGGGGTACACCTACGACTGGCCCGGCATCACCGCCATCATCGAACGACTCCAGCCGCAGGCGATGGTGTTCAACATGGGCGCCCCGACGATCCGCTGGGTGGGTAACGAGAACGGTCTCGCCGAAGACCCGGTGCGGTACGTCGTCGACCACACCGACTTCAGCAACTACACCGTCGTCACCAGCCGGTTCGAGGAGGCCCTGTACCTGCCGCCGGAGTGCGACGTCTCGATCCGCCGCGGCTGGTTCTGGCACCCGGACGACGAGCCGAAGTCGATGGAGCATCTGCTCGCGATCTTCTACCGGTCCGTCGGACTCGGCGCGAACCTGCTCCTCAACCTCCCACCCGACACCCGCGGGCTCCTCCCCGACGCCGATGTGGAACGCGTGACCGCCTGGGCCGCGGAGCGCGACCGCCGCTTCGCGCGGCCGATCCCGGGAACCCTGACCGCCGACGGGTCGACGGTCACCGTCACGTTCGCGGAGCCGGTCACCATCGATCACCTCCGGCTGCACGAGGACCTCACCGCCGGGCAGCTGATCGACCGCCACGAGGTCCGGACACCGGACGGCCGCACGCTCGTCGAAGCCGGTTCCGTCGGCGTCTCGAGGGTGCACGTGTTCGAACCGGTCACGACCGATCGGCTGACGATCGGGCTCGTCCCCGACGTCGTCGATGAGGCGGGCCGCTCTGCGGAAGCGCCGACACCGACGCTCCTCGCGGTCACCGCGTTCCACACTGGCTCGAGCACCGTCCCCGAGCTGCCGGTCGGGTACGAGGCTCCGACGGACGCCCCCGACTGAGCCGGCCGCGCCTCGACGCGGAACTAGGCTGGAGGGCGTGCAGGCGCTTCCCGAACCACTCGACATGAGTGCGCTCACCCGGCCGCTTCCCCGACACGAGGTTCACGAGCAGTGGCGAGCCTTCGTCAGGGAGGACCCCGGCGCCCGCGATCGCATCGGGCGAGTCCGACGGCTCACCACCACCCTCGGCGCGATCGGCGGACTGTTCGGCATCTTCTTCTTCGGCCTGGTCGGCCTGCTCGCCTACGCTCAAGGCGGCAGGAACGCGGGAGGGATCGCCTTCGGCATGGGCACGCTCGTGGTGGTCATGATCCTCCTCGCCGTGATCCTCGTCCGCATGACGATCCGGGTCTGGTCGCGTAGGACCATGCGACGCACACACCTCCGCCTCGCCAGCTTCGCCGAGGCCAACGGGTTCGACTACCGCGTCGGTCCCATCGCCCTCCAGCGCGACATGCCCTGGCGGAGCCGCGGGTCGGTGAACCTCCACCGAGTCCTCCGGAGCCGGGAGCCGCGCGGCATCGAGATCGCCGACTACGAGGTCATCGGCAACCGCAAGAACCTCGCGGCCCCCTTCGGTGGCTACTGCGCACTCCGGATGCCCGTCGCCCTCCCCCACATCCTGCTCCGCGCCCAGGACGGCCGCCGCCGAGGGATGACTGGCGCCGGCGCCCCGGCCGATGCGCAGCGGCTCAGCCTCGAGGGCGGGTTCGACCGCCACTTCCAGCTGTACTGCCCGGTCGGCTACGAGGCCGATGCCCTCTATCTGTTCACGCCCGACGTGATGGCGCGACTGCTCGACCACGTGCGCGGCTTCGACGTGGAGATCGTCGACGACTGGCTCCTGCTCGTGACCAGCGACGATCTCGTCACGACGAAGGTCGACGATTGGCAGGACATCGCCGCCGCTGTCGACGCCGTGGACGACCGCGTCGAACGCTGGGCACGGTGGCGGGAGACCCGAGGTGACCGGCGAAGCGCCAAGACGGACGAGTCGGCCTCGACCGCGGCGGCCGGCCGCGTCAGCACCCGTGGTCGGCGCCTCAGCGTCCGGATGAGCGTCGACGACATCCTCATGTGGAGCGCGCTCGGGCTGTTCGTCGTCGGCACGATCATCGGGCTCCGGTAGCGCGCTCGAACGCTCCCGAACCGATCCGGGTCAGTCGCCGTACTCGTCGAGGAAGGTGTCCGACTCGGCATCGAGCGCACATCCCTCGGCGGCGGCCTCGGCCGGGGTGCGGTCGCCGGCGTCGACGATGCGGCTCGACTGCTCCTCGATGCACCGTTCCATCGCCCGCTCGGCGGCCGCTGGGTCGGCGGCGGTGAACCCGCCGGTCGCTGCGACGATCGCGAGGACCGCTCCGACGCCGGCGACGAGGACGGTCCCACCGATCGCGAGCTTCCACCCGAGCCTCGTCGGCTCGGCCGTCCCCTCATCGCCCGGCTCGTGCTGCTCCGTCTGCGTGAACACATCCGTCATCGGTCGACCCCCGTCGCTCAGCGCACCACCCCCGGCACGTCGCCCCAGGCTAGCAAGCGCCGTCGTCGCACCGCACGATCGACGACACCACGACGCGAGACGGCCTCCCGCCGGTGGGCGGGAGGCCGTCTCGATCGGATCGTCCCGGGGCTAGAACCCCTGGGCGAGGCGGTAGTACGCGTTGTTCCAGCGCACCTCGCGCTGGAAGTCGCGCGTGGTGGTCGACTCGTCGATCACGAGGAGCTCGGTCTTGGCGATCTCCGCGAAGTCGGCGAACACCTCGACCCCCACGGCGGTCGACATGACGGTGTGGTGCGCGGCACCGGCGGTCAGCCAAGCGGCGGCAGACGTCGCGAAGTCCGGAGCCGGCTTCCACACGGCGCGCCCGACGGGCAGCTTCGGCAGGGCCTCGATGGGCTGGACGACCTCGACGACGTTCGCCGTCAGCCGGAAGCGGTCGCGCATGTCGCTCATCGCGACGACCACGGCGGGGCCGGAGTCGGCCGTGAAGACCAGGCGCACCGGGTCCTCCTTGCCGCCGATGCCGAGCGGGTGCACCTCGAGGGTGGCACGAGCCGAAGAGAGCGTCGGGCTGACCTCGAGCATGTGCGCCCCGAGGATGAGCTCGTTGCCGGGCTCCATGTGGTACGTGTAGTCCTCCATGAGCGACGCGCCACCGGGGAGGCCGGCACCCATGACGGACGCGGCGCGCACGAGGACGGCGGTCTTCCAGTCGCCCTCCGCACCGAAGCCGTAGCCGTCGGCCATGAGGCGCTGGACGGCGAGGCCCGGCAGCTGACGCAGCTCACCGAGGTCTTCGAAGCTCGTCGTGAACGCGGCGAAGTCGCCGGCCTCGAGGAAGGAGCGCAGGCCCAGCTCGATCGCGGCACCGTAGCGGAGCGACTCGTGCCGCTCGCCACCCTTGCGCAGCTCGGGGACGACGTCGTACAGCTCCTCGTACTCGGCGACGAGCGCGTCGATGTCGGCGTCCGTCGACGCGTGCACGGCCTCGGCCAGCTCGTTGACGCTCCACGTGTTGACCTGCACGCCGAAGCGCAGCTCGGCCTCGGTCTTGTCGCCCTCGGTGACGGCGACGTAGCGCATGTTGTCGCCGAAGCGCGCGAGCTTGAGCTCGTGCGTGGCCGCCCAACCCGCAGCGGCGCGCTGCCAGGTGCCGACCTCACGCTGAACGCGCGGGTCGGAGACGTGGCCGACGACCGTCTTGCGGGCGACGCCCAGACGCGTCTGGATGTACCCGAACTCGCGGTCGCCGTGCGCGGCCTGGTTGAGGTTCATGAAGTCGAAGTCGATCTCCGACCACGGCAGCTCGACGTTCGCCTGCGTGTGGAGGTGGAGCAGCGGCTTCTGCAGCGCGTCGAGCCCGGCGATCCACATCTTGGCCGGGCTGAAGGTGTGCATCCAGGTGACGAGACCGATGACGCTGTCGTCGGCGTTCGCGTCGAGCATCGCGCGACGGATCGACTCGGAGTCCTTGAGGACGGGCTTCCACTCGATCCGCACGGGGACGTCGGCGGCGGCGCCGAGCTCGGCGGCGATGGCCTGGGACTGCTCGGCGACCTGACGGAGGGTCTCCTCGCCGTAGAGGTTCTGGCTGCCGGTGAGGAACCAGACGGTGTAGTGGTCGAGCGTGGTGGTGGGCTTCGGCATGGGTGGGTTCTTTCTTGAGGTCGTTTCGGTCCCTGAGCCTGTCGAAGGGCGGGACCGTGGTGGGGTGGCCCTGCGACAAGCGCAGGGACCGGGATCGGACCGGAGGTCAGTCGGGTTAGAGCGCGCCCTGCGGCGCCTGGCCGTAGACGTTCTGGTAGCGGTCGAAGAGGGCGTCGATCGCCTCGGTCGGCATGGGCTTCGGCTCGCCGAGCTGACGCGAGATGTGCACGGTGCGGGCGACGTCCTCGACCATGACCGCGGCCTTCACGGCGTCGCGGGCGTCCTTCCCGATCGTGAACGGACCGTGGTTCTGCATGAGCACCGCGCGCGACCGGTGACCGGTGAGCGTCTCGACGATGCCGCGTCCGATCGAGTCGTCGCCGATGATCGAGAACGGACCGATCGGGACCTCCCCGCCGAACTCGTCGGCCATCGCCGTGATGACGCACGGGATGGGCTCGGCGCGTGCCGCCCAGGCCACCGCGTAGGTGGAGTGGGTGTGCACGACGCCGCCGACCTCGGGCATATGCCGGTAGACGTATGCGTGTGCCGCGGTGTCGCTCGACGGCGACCGCTCAGCACCGGGCGTGCCCGGGATGACGTTGCCGTCGAGGTCGCAGAGGATCATGTTCTCGGGCGCGAGGTCGTCGTAGTCGACGCCGGAGGGCTTGATGACGAAGAGGTCGGCTCCCGGCACCCGCCCGGAGACGTTGCCGCCGGTCCAGATGACGAGCCCGTACCGGACGAGCTCCCCGTGCAGCTTGGCGACGTCGGACCGGACGCGCGCGATCGCGACCTCGATCTCGGGCGAGTAGGTGTTCACGCGGTTGCTCCTTCGAGGGCGGTGGTCTCGGTGTCGGTCGGCAGGCTGTCGACGCCGCCACCGAGGGCGGCTCGGCGGATGCGCTTCAGGCGCTTCATGACGTCGTTGGCGCCACGACCGAAGTAGTCGTGGAGCGTCGCGTACTCCGCGTAGAGCAGGTCGTACGCGTCGGCCGCGGCCTCGTTCGGCGTGTAGACGGCGCGGTTCACCTTGCCCATCGCGGCACTGGCGGCCGGGACGTCCGGGTAGGCACCCGCGGCGACGGCGGCGTGGATGGCCGAGCCGAGCGCCGGCCCCTGGTCGCTCGCGGTGATCGAGATCGGCAGGCGCAGGATGTCGGAGTACGTCTGCATGAGGAAGGGGTTCCGCTGCAGACCGCCGGCGACGATGAACTCGGTGACGGGGACGCCCGAGGCGTTGAACGTCTCGACGATCTTCCGGGTGCCGAACGCGGTCGCCTCGAACAATGCGCGGTAGACCTCCTCGGTGCGGGTCGTGAGTGTCAGGCCGAGGACCGTGCCGGAGAGCTCGTGGTCGACGAGGACCGAGCGGTTGCCCGAGTGCCAGTCGAGGGCGACGAGCCCGTGCGCGCCGACGGGCTGGTCCTGGATGAGCGAGGTGAGGTACTCGTGGATGCTGACACCACGCGCCGCAGCCTCCTCGGTGTACCGGGCGGGGACCTGGTTCGCGACGTACCAGGCGAAGATGTCGCCGACGCCCGACTGCCCGGCCTCGTAGCCGTAGAGGCCGGCGATGATGCCGCCGTCGACGACGCCGCACATGCCCGGGACCTCGCGGAGGACGTCGCCGTTCATGACGTGGCAGGTGGAGGTGCCCATGATCGCGACCATCTGGCCGGGCGAGACGGCCTGCGCCGCGGGTGCTGCGACGTGCGCGTCGACGTTCCCGACCGCGACCGCGATGCCCTCGCGGAGACCGGTCCACGCAGCGGCTTCGGCCGACAGGGTGCCGGCGGCGGCGCCCAGTTCACCGATCTCGTGGGCGACCTTGTCGTCGGCGAACCGCTCGAACGCGGGGTTGAGGGCCGCGAGGAACTCGTGGCTCGGGTAGGCACCGTCCTGGTAGATGCCCTTGTAGCCGGCGGTGCAGGCGTTCCGCACGTAGGTGCCGGTGAGCTGCCAGATGATCCAGTCGGCCGCCTCGACCCAGTGGTCCATGCGCTCGTAGAGTTCGGGGTCCTCCTCGAGGAGCTGGAGTCCCTTGGCGAACTCCCACTCGCTCGAGATGAGGCCGCCGTACCGCGGCAGCCAGGACTCGCCCCGCTCGGCGGCGAGCTCGTTGATGCGGTCCGCCTGCGGCTGCGCGGAGTGGTGCTTCCACAGCTTCACGTAGGCGTGCGGGCGGTCGGCGTACTCGGGCAGCTCGTTGAGCGGCGTCCCGTCGGCGATGACGGGGACCATGGTGCAGGCGGTGAAGTCGGTGCCGATGCCGATGACGGCGGCGGGGTCGATCCCGGCGGCCTCGACGGCGCGCGGCACAGCGGATTGCATGACGGCGACGTAGTCGGCCGGCACCTGCAGCGCCCAGTCGGGCGGCAGCGCGGCGCCGGTCGAGGCGAGCTCACGGTCCATGACGGCGTGCGGGTAGTCGAGCACCGCCGACCCGAGTTCGGCACCGTCGGACACACGCACGACGACGGCTCGGCCGGACAGCGTGCCGAAGTCGACACCGATCGTGTAGGTCTCTGCGTGCGTGGCTGTCGCCTGCTCGGGGGCGCTGGCGGCCGGGTTCTGCTCGGTGTTCACCGGTGGGACTCCTTCGTCGATCTGGTGCTCGGTTGATTCGCGATGCTGTGGTGCAAGCGGGTGGGGGCGGATGCTCGGCCGGGTGGATCAGGGCTGGGCCGCGCTCCAGTGTACAACGTTGTATATTGCCGTGGCCATGGACAGGGCGATGCGATTTCGACTCATGCGAGACCGCCCATCGCCTCGATGACGGCGCGGGTGTCGAGCGGCTCGGAATCCGGCGCCTCAGCAGCGCCCACGGTCCCCACGATCCGGCCCGCGCGGACGGCGACGACCCGGTCGCAGACGGCCGCGAGCGCCGCAGGGTCCTCGCTCGAGACGACGACCGCCCGGCCGGACGCCGCGAGCGATCGGATCAGGGCGTACCGCTCAGCCCGCCGACGTCCGTCCTCGGAGCCGGGGGCGCCCGCCCGACCGAACGGTTCGGCGAGCAGCACGGCGCGCGCCCGCGTGTCCGCGATGATCCGGAGCGACTCGGTGAACTGGTCGGCGTCCGGCCCGCGGTGCACGCCGGGGAGCGCGGCGACCAGGCCGCTCGGCACGGTGGTCGCCCGGTAGTCGCGCCGCGGGTCGGCCACACCGAGCCGGACCATCCTCGTGAGGGCGTCCGGGGAGACGCTCGACGGTACCCCGCCGAGGAAGGAGAGGTCGAAGCGGATCGGGTGCTCCGTCGTGTAGAGGACCCCCGCGGCGCGCGCCAGATCCGTCGTCGAGACGTCGACCGCCGCACCGTCGAGCGCCACCGAACCACGGGTCCGTGCGCCGTACGACCGGCCGAAGACGCTCAACAGCACCTCCCCGGCACCGGAGTCGGGCGGACCGAACAGCCCGAGCACCTCCCCCGGCGCGCAGGCGAAGGACAGGTCGTCGACGACGATCCGCTCAGGGTCCGCCGGGTGGCTCGCGGTCCAGTGTTCGACGGTGAGGCCGGCAGCCGTCACCGACGATGCGATCACCGAGGCACCGTCCGACGTCGATGATCCGCCGGCAACCGGACGGAACGCGTCGACGCCGCCCACCCCGGCGGCCAACGCCGCGAGCACCTCGCGTTCACCGTGCACGGCCGACAGCCGGATCGGGGGCGACGGGTCACCACCGACGGCGATCACGGTCGCGGCCGATGCGACGCTCGCCAGCCCGGTCACGGCCCCGGTCGCGAGCAGGACACCGGGTGCGGGGTCGGCGGTTCGAGGAGCTCGGGCCACCTCGACCATCGCCTGCTGCCAACGCTCGACCTCGTCCGCTCGGAGTGCGGGGCCGCTGTCGTCGATCACGATGAGCGACGCCTCCGCGGCGACCGCCCTGGCGAGCTCCACGAGCCGACGCTCCACGACCGACAGGGCACCGGCGGAGTCCGCGGGTGACCGGTCGAGCCCGACGACGCCCAGGGCGCGGTGGATCCGCTCGGCATCGCTCTGCCTCAAGGACGTCCGGTCGGCGAGCGGTCCTCGGAGGAGCCGCATGACCGCCTCCCGCAGTCCCACCCCACGCTCGGACCCGAGCAGCACGTTCTCACCGATGGTCTGCGACCAGCTGATGGCCTGCCCGGCCGTCACGACGGCCACCCCGGAGGCACTCGACGCGGCCCGGGACGACAACCGCGCCGGCCTGCCGTCGACGAGCACCGTCTCGGAACCGGACACCCTGGCCGCGCCGCGCGGTCCGGTGGACGTCCCGGACAACCGCGCGATCAGGTGCCGGAGGACCGGCACCGGTCCGAGCACGGCGTGCACCGTACCGAAGGGCACCTCGAGCAGCGGCCGGCCGTCCCGCAGGATCGCGAGCGCCGCCGGCGGGACCGACGAGGAGTCGCGCTCAGCGGTCGCATCGCCACCACGCACGGAGGCGAGGGCACCGGCCAGGTCGCCGGTGCTCTCGCCTCCGTGGTGGATGTCCATGCGTCGGATCGATCCGGGTTCCGCGGTCGCGGACCTCGGGATCAGCGTCCGCCGCTGCGGCGCTTGTTGTAGACGTCGAACGCGACGGCCAGCAGCAGCACGAGGCCCTTGACGGCCTGCTGCCACTCGATGCCGAGGCCGATGATCGACATACCGTTGTTCAGCACACCGATGATGAGACCACCGATGATCGCGCCGCCGATGGTACCGACGCCACCCTGCACCGCGGCTCCACCGATGAAGGCCGCGGAGATCGCCTCGAGTTCGAAGCCGTCACCGGCCTTCGGACCGGCGAGGTTCAGGCGGGCCGTGAAGATGAGGCCCGCGAGCGCCGCGAGGAAGCCCATGTTGACGAACAGGAAGAAGTCGACCTTGCGGGTCTTGATGCCGGACAGCTCCGCGGCGTGACGGTTGCCACCGATCGCGTAGATGTGGCGGCCGAAGACCGAGCGGTTCATGACGATGCCGTAGACGAGCACGAGGACGGCCAGCACGATGAGCGTGACCGGGATGCCCTTGTACGCGGCGAGGGCGTACACGAAGAAGCCGATGCCCGCGATGATGAGGACGAGCTTGGCGACGAACCACGGGAACGGCTCGGTGTCCTGGCCGTACTTCTGACGGCCGAGGCGCGTGCGGACCTGCTGCACGACGAGGCCGACGACGGCGATGACGCCGATGCCGAGCGTCAGCGGGTCGATCGGGAAGTCACCGAACACGTCGTTCAGGAAGCCGTTGCCGAGCGCGCGGTACTCCGCCGGGAAGGAACCGATGTTGGCGTTGCCGAGCACCACGAGCGCGAGGCCGCGGAAGATGAGCATGCCGGCCAGCGTCACGATGAACGCCGGGATCCCGACGTAGGCGATCCAGAAGCCCTGCCAGACACCGACGAGCGCGCCGATGGCGAGCGACAGGATGATCGCGATCCACCACGGCATCTGCATCTGCACGGCGAACACACCGGAGACCGCACCGACGAAGGCCGCGACGGAACCGACCGACAGGTCGATGTGGCCGGCGATGATGACCATCACCATGCCGATCGCGAGGACGAGGATGTACCCGTTCTGCACGATCAGGTTGGAGATGTTCTGCGGCCGCAGCAGGATGCCGTCGGTGATGACGGCGAAGAACACGACGACGAGCAGGAGGGCGATGAAGATGCCGTTCTTGCCGAGGTCGCTGAGGATGTGGGTCAGCCAGCTCGTGAAGCGGTTGGTGGCCGGGTTGACGAGGCCGCCGGCGGCGGTGCCGTCGCCTGCCGGGACGGTGGGTTTGGTGTCCAGATCGGACATTGCGGTTCTCCTTCGATCCGTCCGCGCCCGCGTCAGCGGGGCTTCTCCATGGTCATGAGTTTGAGGAGCGCTTCGGGGTTCGCTTCCTCGATCGGCAGTTCGCCGGTGATGCGGCCCTCGCTGAGGGCGTAGATGCGGTCGCAGATGCCGATGAGCTCGGGGAGCTCGGAGGAGATGACGATGACGCCCTTCCCCTCGGCGGCGAGGCGGTTGATGATCGTGTAGATCTCGTACTTCGCACCGACGTCGATGCCACGGGTGGGCTCATCGAGGATGAGGACGTCGGGGTCGGAGTAGATCCACTTCGAGAGGACGACCTTCTGCTGGTTGCCGCCCGAGAGCTTCCCGGTCTTCGCGAGCACGTTCGGAGCCTTGATGTTCATGCTCTTCCGGTACTCCTCGGCGACCTTGTACTCCTCGTTGTCGTTGACGAGTCCGCCGCGTTCGAGCTTCTTCAGCGAGGCCATCGAGATGTTCCGCTTGATGTCCTCGATGAGGTTGAGGCCGTAGTACTTGCGGTCCTCCGTGGCGTACGCGAGGCCGTTGTCGATCGCCTCCGACACCGTGCGGGTGCGGATCTCGGTGCCGTTCTTGAAGACCTTGCCGCTGATGCGGCTGCCGTACGACTGACCGAACAGGCTCATCGCGAACTCGGTGCGCCCGGCGCCCATGAGGCCGGCGATGCCGACGATCTCACCGGCGCGGACGTTGAGGTTGACGGCGTCCACCATCACGCGGGTCGGGTCCTGCGGGTGGTGGGCGGTCCAGTCCTCGACGCGCAGGATCTCCTCGCCGATGTTCGGCGTGTGGTCCGGGTAGCGGTGCTCGAGGTCGCGGCCGACCATGTCCTTGATGATGCGCTCTTCGGTGACGTCGTTCTTCACGATCGTCTCGATGGTCTTGCCGTCGCGGATGACCGTGACGGTGTCGGCGACCTTCTTGATCTCGTTGAGCTTGTGGCTGATGATGATCGACGTGATGCCCTGCTCCTTGAGGTGCAGGATCAGGTCGAGCAGGTGGTCGGAGTCCTCGTCGTTCAGTGCGGCGGTCGGCTCGTCGAGGATGAGGAGCTTCACGCGCTTCGAGAGGGCCTTCGCGATCTCGACGAGCTGCTGCTTGCCGACGCCGATCTCGAGGATCTTGGTCGTCGGGTTCTCCCGCAGGCCGACCCGGGCGAGCAGTGCTGCCGCCTCCTGGTTGGTGCGGTTCCAGTCGATGAGGCCGAGCGGCCCCTTCAGCTCGTTGTTGAGGAAGATGTTCTCCGCGATGGAGAGGTAGGGGCTGAGGGCCAGCTCCTGGTGGATGATGACGATGCCCTTGGACTCCGAGTCGCGGATGTCCTTGAACTCCATCGTCTCGCCCTCGAAGACGATGTCGCCCTCGTAGGTGCCGAACGGGTAGACGCCGGACAACACCTTCATGAGCGTCGACTTGCCGGCGCCGTTCTCACCGCAGATGGCGTGCACGGTACCGCGCTGCACATCGAGCGTGACGTTCGAGAGGGCCTTGACGCCGGGGAAGGTCTTGATGATGTTGCGCATCTCGAGGATGCTCGTGGTCTCGCCTGACACCGTGTCTCCTTACAGGTGATCGTCGTTGAACCGGGCCCTCCGACAGGCTCAGGGATCGGAAGTGATTCCGTTCCCTGAGCCTGTCGAAAGGGGTGTTGCAGGACTGACTAGCCCTTGATCTCGTCTTCGGTCCAGTAACCGGAGTCCACGAGGACCTCCTGGATGTTGTCCTTGACGACGATCTGCGACTCGAGGAGGAAGGACGGGACGACCTTCTTGCCGTTGTCGTAGTCCTCGGTGTTGTTGACCTCGGGCTTCTCACCGTTCAGCACGGCGACGGCCATCTTGACGGCTTCGCTCGCCAGCTGGCGGGTGTCCTTGAAGATGGTCGCGTACTGCTCGCCGGACTCGATGGCCTTGACCGAGTCGAGCTCGGCGTCCTGGCCGGAGATGACGGGCCAGCCGTCGCCCACCGAGTAGCCGGCGTCGGTCAGCGCCGAGATGATGCCTCGCGAGATGCCGTCGTAGGGCGACAGGACCGCGTTGACCTTGCTGCCGTCGGAGTAGGTCGACGTGAGGATGTTCTCCATGCGCTTCTGCGCGGTCTCACCGTCCCAACGGAGCGTTGCAGCCTGCTCGAAGGAGGTCTGGCCGCTGGCGACCTTGAGGGTGCCCGCGTCGATGAACGGCTTCAGGGTGTCCTGAGCGCCGTCCCAGAAGAACGTGGCGTTGTTGTCGTCGGGCGAGCCGGCGAACATCTCGATGTTGAACGGACCGGCGGGTGCGCCCTCGGTGGGCTTGCCCTCGAGGTCGACGAGGCCGAGGCCGTTGAGGACCGAGTTGGCCTGCTGCACGCCGACCTTGTAGTTGTCGAACGACGCGTAGTAGTCGACGTTCTCGCTGTCGCGGATCAGGCGGTCGTAGGCGATGACGGGGATGTCGCCGTCCTTGGCCTCCTGGAGCACGCTCGTGAGCGTGGTGCCGTCGATCGAGGCGATGATCAGGACGGAGGCGCCCTTGGTGATCATGTTCTCGATCTGCGAGACCTGGGTGGGGATGTCGTCCTCGGCGTACTGCAGGTCGACCTTGAAGCCCTCCTTCTCCAGCTGCTCCTTGACGGCGTTGCCGTCCTGGATCCAGCGCTCGGAGCTCTTGGTGGGCATCGCGACGCCGACGAGCTTGCCGTCGCCTTCGCCGCCGCCCGATCCGCCGCTTGCGCCGCCGGAGCAGCCGGCGAGCGACACGACCATCGTGCCTGCGGCCAGCGTGGCGAGGAGCATTCTCTTCTTCACTGTGTGGTTCCTTCCCTAGGGAGTTGCTTGGACGTCATTGTCATGCGCAGGTCTGTCGGCTTCGATGTGTCCAGCTCATCGAGGCCGCTCGTCGGCTACGTGGCGTTCGCGGGTGCGGGTGCGGACGCCTCGTCGTGGTGCCGGCGAGGGTGCAGGGAGAGGTGGCCGGCGGAGAGCCGGGCCGAGAGGGAGCTGTGGTCGGATCGATCGGTGCCGTGGATCGGGAGGCGGCTCATCGCCGACCTGCTCGCTCCATTGCGCTTCGTTCCCACGTCGACTTCCTCGTCACTCCGAATGTGACCGTTCACATTGTGTGTCACACGATAGCCCCAGACCTCCACCTGATGTCAAGTCGGGATGGGTCTCATTTTCATAACCGGCGACTGTCGGGGCATGGTCGCGCTCTCAGTGGGCCCGTGCGGGCACGTGCCGGGGGCGCAGGTACGCCTCGATCGGCGTGGCCGGAACCCGGGGATGTGCCCGGGCGATCCCAGTGGACGCCTAGAGTTCGGCGTCGATCGCGCGGATGACGTCCCACGCGCCGTCCTCGGAGTTCGACAGCACGACGACGTCGATGGCGTCGGCGGCCGTCGGGCCGAAGTAGGTGCGCACGATGCCGCTCGCGCCGGGGTTGACACCGTCGAGGTACATCGATCGCACCTGGCCGTCCTCGTCGACGTCGAACTCGAAGCCGAAGCCGTAGGAGATCTCCTCGTCGACCTCGATCTGCGGGGAGGTGAACTCCTCGGTCAGCTCGGCGGTGAGGATCTTCGCGTCGCGGGCGGCGCGCAGGAAGGTGATGAGGTCGGCCGCGGTGGACTGCGCACCGGCGTCCGGGCCGCCGAGCGGCGGGAAGGCGTCGGCGTTCGAGTGCCAGACGCCGTCGTCGTCGACGTCGCCGCCCTCGGCCAGGCCGGGCTCGCCCGTCCGGCGGTCGACGAAGCCCGAGTGGTCCATGCCGAGCAGCGCGAACACCTGCTGCTCGATGAGCTGGCGGTAGGGCAGCCCCGTCACGCCCTCGAGCGCGAGCCCGAGCAGCACGTAGCCCGCGTTGACGTAGTTCGCCTCTTCGCCAGGGGCCGCGAGCGGCTCCTTGTCGGCGAAGAGCGGCAGGAGGTCGGCGGTCTCGCGGATCGACGAGGCCGGGCGCTCGGCCCAGAGGTCGTCGTAGCTCTCGCCGGCGGTCTCGTCGGCGTCGTCGGCGATGCCGGAGGTGTGGGTGAGCAGGTGGAGCAGCTGGACGTCGCGGCGGATGGTGGTGCCGTCGAGGTCGACGTACTCGTGGATCGACTCGTCGAGGTCGATGTGTCCGGCGTCGACCTGCTGGAGCACGGCGGCGGCGGTGAAGAGCTTCGTGATGGACGCCGTGTCGAAGCGGGTGTCGAGCGTGATGGGCTCGTCGCGCTCCCGCGAGGCGAGGCCTCGGGCGGCCTCGAAGAGCGTCTCGTCACCGCGCTTGACGAGCACGACGCCCGAGAAGTCGGTGGCTTCGATGACGCGGGCGACGCTTTCGGTATCCATCCCCCAACGGTACCGTCGCGGACCCCTCCGTGGCTCCACGCACCCTGGGGGACCCGATCCGTCGGGGGCCTGAGGCGTGTGCATAATGGGTGCAGCACGAAATGTGACCGTGCACATCGAGGTCCGAGGAATCCGTGAGCGACGACGCCGAACGGGGGCGAGCCCCCAATATCCGTGATGTCGCGCGCCTGGCCGGGGTCTCCCACCAGACGGTCTCACGAGTGCTCAACAACCACCCGAGCATCCGCGACTCCACCCGCGACCGGGTCCTCGCCGTCATGGACGAGGTCAACTACCGTCCGAACCGGGCGGCCAGGGCACTCGTGACGAGTCGGTCGCGGACCATCGGCGTGCTCGCGAGCCAGCGGTCGCAGTACGGTCCGGCGAGCATGATCCAGGCGATCGAGAACGCGAGCAAGGACGCCGGATACCTCGTCAGCACGGCGAACCTGCCCGACGTCTCCGACGCGTCGATCGTCGCCGCCGTCGAGCATCTGCTCGCGCAGTCGGTCGACGGCATCGTGGTCATCGCGCCGCAGGTCCGGGTGTTCCGGGCGATCGAGGAGCTGCAGGTGCGGGTGCCGTTCATCGCGGTGCAGTCCGGCGGCGACCTCGACGACCACTCGATCGGCGTCGACCAGGTCGCCGGTGGACGATTGGCGACGCGGCACCTCATCGAGCTCGGGCATCGGAACATCTACCACCTCGCCGGCCCGCAGGACTGGATCGAGGCGGAGGCGCGCATGCACGGGTTCCTCGCCGAGATGAGCGCGCAGGACGTGCCGACGACCGCGCCGATCCTCGGTGACTGGACCGCCGACTTCGGGTATCGCGCCGGGATCGAACTCATGCGGGTGCGCGACTTCACGGCGATCTTCTCGTCGAACGACCAGATGGCGCTCGGCCTCATCCACGCGATCCGCGACGAGGGGTACGACGTGCCCCGGGACGTGTCGATCGTGGGGTTCGACGACATCCCGGAAGCACCGCACTTCTGGCCGCCGCTCACGACGGTGCGGCAGGACTTCGACGAGCTGGGGCGTCGTTGTGTCGCGCGATTGCTCGGCAACCTCGAGGTCGACGCCGTCGGGTACCGCGGAACGATCGAGCCGGAGCTCATCGTGCGGAAGTCGACGGGTCGCCCGGCCTTCTGACCCCTCGTGGTCGTGTGTGGTGGTGGCGCCAGCGCGGTGCGCTGACGTGAGCGCGGGTCACACGCGTGAGCGCTACCCTCCGGAGACCCGCGCTCGACGTCCACGCCCCGCGCCCACGCCGATTCGGGCGATGCTCGCGTCAGCGCACCGCGCTGACGCCGGGTGACCACGTCTCACGCCAGCGCACCGCGCTGACCACCAGGCCGACAGCACCCGAGGGCGACGATCACCAGGCGGCGGGGTCCGCGATGAGTCGATCGAAGGCGAGTTCCGCGGCACCGATGAGCAGGAGGTCCTGGCCGAGTGCCGCACGCACGATCGTGACGTCCTCGAACGGCGGGACGAGCGCCCGCTCACGGACCGCGTCGTGCAACTCCTCCGATGCCAGTTCGAGCACGATCCCGAGATGCCCACCGAGGACGACGAGTTCGGGGTCGAGGATGTTCACCGTCCCGGCGAGCGCCCGCCCGAGCGTCCTGGCCTGCCGGACGACCTCCTCCCGCATCGCCCCAGCCGGATCGGCCGCGATGCCCTCGGCGAGCGCCGCTTCGAGGACCGCGTCGTCCCCGGCGGCGAGGCCGGCGACGTGGAGCAGCTCACTGCGTCGGACGGCGTCTTCGAGCGCGTTGCCGGCGGCCGTCGCCGAGGTGTGACCGAACTCCCCCGCGTACCCGCGCGCACCACCGACGGGTCGGCCACCGGCGATGATGCCACCACCGATACCGCTCGCGCCACCGTTCAGGTAGACGAGGTCGTCGATGCCGCGGCCCGCCCCGAAGGTCCGCTCCGCCCGAGCGCCGAGACTCGCGTCGTTGGCCGCGAACACCGCTCGACCGGTCGCGGCACGCAGCCGTTCGACCAAGGGCTCGTCGACCCACCCGAGGTGCGGTGCGAGCCGGACGACCCCGTCGGCGTCCCGGACGAGACCGGGGATCGCGAGCCCGATCCCGCCGCCACCGCGCGCTTCGTCGGGCAGGCGGTCGGCGAGTTCCTCGACCAACTCCGCGATGATCGCCGTCGCCTCGGCCGCCGTCGGTGTCGTGTCGACCTCGCGACGCACGCGCTCGAGGACCTCGCCGCCGAGTCGCACGGCCGCCACCGTGATCGCGTCGAGTTCCGGGTTCGCCGCGAAGGCGACGGCTCGCGGGCCGGCTGAAACGAGTGGCGACGGCCTGCCGACACCCTGTCCGCCGACCGGGACCGACTCCGTGACGATGCCGATCGAGGCGAGTTCCGTGACGAGCGCGGCGACCGTGGACCGGTTGAGGCCGGTCGTCCTCGTGAGCGCCGACCGCGACTGCACCCCGCCCTGGTGCACGAGCTCGACGATCCGCCCGAGGTTGCGACGGCGCACCGAGTCGAGTCCGCTCCCCATGCCGGATCCGCCCGCCGGACCCGCCCCGACCGCTGTCGACTCGCTCACACGCACACCCTCTGCTCGATCCCTCCAGTGTTCCCTATCCGGGCACGCGCCGGTTCACCCGCCACCGGCCGTGGATGGTTGACTGGACGGATGCCCGCCGCCTGGACACTCCGCCCCGCCACCATCGACGACTCGACCTGGATGGCCGAGTTGCGCGCCGTCGTCATGCGGCCCGACCTCGAGCGCCTCGGTCGCTACGACGAGACCCGCGTGCGCCAGCGCTTCCTCGACGGATATCGCCCGGAGCACACCTCGGTGATCGAGGTCGACGGCGTCACGGCCGGGCTGGTCGCCCTCCGTCCGGAAGCCGGCGAGCGGTGGGTGGAGCACTTCTATCTGGCGCCCGAGCACCAGGGCGCTGGCCTCGGCACCGCGGTGCTCTCGCGGCTCCTGTCCGATGACGGCGATCCGCGCCCGTTCCGTCTCAACGTGCTGCAGGGCAGCCCGGCCCGCCGCCTCTACGAGCGCCACGGCTTCACGCTCGAACGCGAGGACGAGGTCGACGTCTGGATGGTCCGCCGAGGCTGAACACCCAGCGGCACGGCAGCAGGAGATCGGCACCGCAGCAGGACGTCCGGCTGAGGAACGTCCTGCCACCGAGCGGATCTCCTCCTGCCACGACGCCGGCACCGGCTAGCGGGTGAGCCGCGCGACCCCGGAGCCGCTCACGCCGGCTGGCGGACCGTGGTGACGATGTCGACGAGGTGCGGGTCGGCCGGCGCGGAGCCGAAGCCGAAGCGCACGGGCGGGTCGAGTCGGGCGAGGGTGCCGAGGTCCGCACCGGACCAGCTCGCGGTGGCGGCGGTGATGCGGCGAGCGCCGGTCACGCCGTAGTACTCGCGTCGACCGTTGCCGGCGGAGCCCGCCGTCCGGGCGCCGGGTTGGAGCACGCGGGCGAGGGGGTCGATGGTCTGCAGCCAGACGGGGTTCACGGCCACGGGTTTGGGGACGACCCGGAGCGCACGACCGAGCGGCGAGCTCCCACCGATGCGGAGGGTCGTGTCGAGCGGACCGCCCACGAAGCGGAGCCCCGTCGGCAGGCGCGTCCAGCCGACGGTGCCGATCTCGACGTCGTCGAAGGTGTACGTGGTGGAGATGAAGTCGGCGATCTCCTGCGTCGGCGCGAGCAGCAGGCGTTTGCCGCGGGAGTCCTCGATCATCGCGTCGGCGAAGGAGCCGAACGGGGACGTGGACCAGAGCCCGAGGACGATGCGGACGCCGCCCGTGGTGCCGTAGCCGGCGATCCTCCCGGAGAAACGAAGGTCGGTTGCGGGCATGGGATCACCCTAGTCGCCCACTCTGCGGGAGTGTCCGTGAACGGCGGTCCGCGGCCCGGTCCCCGAGCCTGGTCCTGTCCCTGGCGCCGGTCCGGTCCGGTCCCTGAGCCTGCGAAGGCGCCGCTCGACCAGCGCCGGTCCCGAGCGGGTCGACGGGCGCGGGAGCACCACCCGGTTGACGGCGTCGGCGCGATCCGCTTCCGTGGGAACATGCCGACCTCGCTGCTCCTCCTCGCCGACACCCACCTGCCGAAGCGGGCGAAGGTCCTGCCGGACGCGGTCTGGGCCGCCGTCGACGCAGCGGACGTCGTCGTCCACGCGGGTGACTGGGTCGACGAGGCGACCCTCGACGCCCTCGAAGCCCGCGCCGCCCGCCTCGTCGGCGTCTTCGGCAACAACGACGGCCCCGGCCTCCGCGCGCGTCTTCCCGAGGTCGCGCGCTTCGAGCTCGACGGGCTGCGGTTCGCCGTCGTCCACGAGACCGGGGCGGCGACCGGTCGCGAGCGACGGGCCGACGAGGCCTTCCCCGACACCGACGTCCTGGTCTTCGGGCACAGCCACATCCCGTGGGACTCGGTCTCCCCCGCCGGTCTGCGTCTGCTCAACCCCGGGTCGCCGACGGACCGCCGTCGTCAACCGGAGTGCACGATGATGACCGCTCGGGTTGAAGACGGCGCGCTCAGGGACGTCCGGGTCGTCCCGGTCGCCCGCTGAGGCGGATCAGCCGCAGTACTCGCTGTCGATCTTCGCTTCGTCGCGGACGACGATGCCGTCGACGAGGTCGTCGGTCACGGAGAAGTTGATCCAGTGTCCGGCGTCGTCGGTGACGGCGTAGAAGACGGCGTACTTGCCCTGCTGCTCGGTGAGCGCCGGGTAGGCGGCCCGGAGTTCCTCGAGGGTCGATCCGACGCCCACGCCCTCAGCGGTCGTCGGCGAGGCTGCGACCGCCGCAGACGCGGGCCCGCCCCACGCCTGCAGGACGATCTGGTTCACGACGCCGGTGCTCTGCGGATCGGGGAGCCAGACGGAGGGCAGCCCGTCGGCGGCGTAGGCGGTCACCCACGGGCAGGCCTCCTGCGTCGCGACGGTGAAGGCGGTCATGAACGACGCCGTGCCTTCGATCGGCGCGCCGACCTCGATCGGGCCGAGCCCGGTGAACGACACGATCCAGGACGCGGGATCGGCGAGGTCGGGACCGGTGGGCGTCGGCGACGGTGTCGGCGTGGCCGTCGTGGTCACGGTCTCGGTCGGTGCGGGCGTCGATGCTCCCGCGCCGCCCGAGCATCCGGCCAACGCCAGTGCTGCTGCGATCGCCAGGACGGTGACGACCGGACGTCGGTGTGCTCGTGTGAACGACATCATTCCCCCAAATGTGTGCTCGGATCAGCCCATCCTCGCACACCGACCGGTCCCACCCCTGCCCGCGAACTGTCACTTCGGCACAGTTCCAGCCGCCCGGACCAGCGCCGAGTGACAGTTCGCGGGCAGGGGAGGAACTCAGGCGACGGTCGCGGGCTGCAGCACCGGTGCCGGGCGGGGGACGGTACTGGTCAGTTCCACGACGCGGTGCTCACGACCGGCGACGATGATCGCCTCCATGATCTCCAACACGTGGAACGCGAGGTCGCCCGAGGCCCGATGCGGTCGGTCCTGCTCGATCGCCTCGGCCAGGTCCGACAGGCCCACGCCGCGCCCGGCGTCGACGAAGCCGGCGCTGTCGGGGACGGCACGCCAGGTGCGGTCGTCGGCCGTCGCGATCTCCACCGGGTCCGAGAACCGGTTCGGGTCGGGCACGGCGACCGTCCCGCCCGTCCCGTAGACCTCGAAGAGCGGCACGCGGCTCGCCCACACCTCGAACGAGACCGTCACGGTCGAGACCACCCCGTTCGCGTGCTCGAGGATCGCGGTGACGTGCGTGTCGACCTCCTCGTGCACCGGGATCGGCGTCCCGGCCAGCGCTCCCGTCGCGACCGACCGCTCACGATCCGACCGCGCGACCGCCCCCGACACCCGCACGACGGGACCGAAGAACGACACGAGGCTCGTCAGGTAGTACGGCCCCATGTCGAGGAGCGGCCCGCCACCCGGCTGGTAGTAGAACGCGGGGGCCGGGTGCCACAGCTCGTGTCCCGGGGCGCTCCAGGCGACCGCCGCGGCGATCGGCCGACCGATGGCGCCGCTGTCGAGCACGGCGAGCGCCGTCTGGACGCCCGACCCGAGGACGGTGTCCGGCGCGCTGCCGACGCGGAGGCCCTTCGCCGCCGCGAGCTCGAGCACCGGTCGCGCCTCGGCGGTCGACAGCGCGAGCGGCTTCTCCCCGTAGACGTGCTTGCCGGCCTCGAGGGCTCGGAGCGCGACCTCGGCGTGCGCGGCCGGGATGGTCAGGTTCAGGACGACGTCGACCTCGGGGTCGGCGAGCAGCTCGTCGACGCTCGACGACCGCACGCCCTGTTCGGCGGCGACCTCAGCGGCGCGGGCGAGGTCGAGGTCCGCGACGACGACGAGCTCGAGGTTCGGCAGCTTCGGGAACTCGGCGAAGTACTGCTTCGAGATGTTGCCGACGCCGATGACGCCGACCCGGAGGACGGACCCTCCGGTGGTCTCGGACACTCCGTTCAGCGTGCTGCCCACAGCAGGCCCCTTTCGATCATGGCGCGGCCGGCGTTCTCGGCACCGGTCTTCGACGATCCCGTTCAGCGTGCTGCCCACAGCAGGCCCCTTTCGATGATGGTGCGGACGTTCGGGTCCTCGACGATCTCGATGCGGTGGCCGGGAGCGGACACGAAGATCCTGACCCTTCCCCCACTGCCGCGTCCAGATGGCGGGCGCCGTGACGGGACGGTTCCATGCGTCCCAGGGCCGCACCTCCTGCGTCGTCGTCGCGAGGACGTCGTTGTACTCGTCGCTCAGCACCCAGTACTGCTCGGTGACGAGGTCGAAGTCCTCGATGCCCTCGGTGATGGGGTGCGTCCGGCCGTACTCGGTGATGTGGACGGTGTAGGGGATGTAGTTGTCGGACTGCTCCCCCGTCCGCTCGGCCGGGTCCTTGCCGGCGTGGTGCGCGAACTGGCCACCGATCATGTGGAGGTAGTCGGCGTTGTTGCGGTACGAGTCCGCGATCCCGCCGTGCCAACCGGCCATGCCCGTCCCGTTCAGGACGGCGCGTTGCAGGCCGGCGAACTCCTCCGGCTCGATGGTGTTCATCGTGTTGATCTGCACGATGAGGTCGACCGTGTCGAGGTAGTCGGTGTCCGTGTAGACGGTGGTCCCGTCCTCGACGCGGACGGTGAACCCGTTCGCCTCCAGGAAGGGGATGAAGGCCGCGGTCGTCTCGACGGGCATGTGCCCGTCCCAGCCGCCTCGCACCACGAGCGCCTGCTTGTCAGTCATGTGTTCCTCTCAGGGGATGGTTCGGGTCGTCCGGTCGGGTCGCGACCGGCACTACTTGCTGAAGCCGGCGGTCATGCCGCTGATCAGCTGGCGTCGGCCGAACAGGTACAGGATGAAGATCGGCAGGGTCGACAGCACCACGGCGGCGAGCACGGCCGGCACGTTCACGCTGAACGACCCTTGGAACGTCCACAGCGACAACGGCAGCACCCGGTTGCTCGGCGACTGCGTGAGCACGAGTGGGAACAGGAAGCCGTTCCACACGTTGAGCGCGTTGTAGAGCGCGACGGTGACGATCGCCGGCCGGGCGAGCGGGAGGACGAGGGAGACGAGGGTCCGCCAGCTCGACGCCCCGTCGACGGTCATCGACTCGAACAGCTCCTTGGGGATGTCGCGGATGAAGTTCGACAGGATGAGCACGGTGACGGGCACCGCGAAGCCGATCGACGGCAGGATCAGCGCCAGGAGGGTGTCGTAGAGCCCCGCCTTGCTGAGCATGTAGAACAGCGGGATGATCGTCGCCTGCAGCGGGATCGCGAGGCCGAGCAGGAAGAACGAGAACGCTCCCCGCGTGAACCGGGAGTTGGTGCGCACGATCGCGTACGACGCCATGAGGCAGACGAACACGGTGACGGCGACGCTCGCGACGGTGATGATGACGCTGTTGCCGAGGTACAGGAAGAAGTCGCTCTGCAGCACGAGGGCGTAACCGTCGAGGGTCGGGTCGGTGGGCGGGATGAGCTGGTTGCTCGAGAAGAACCCGGCCTGCGGGCGCACGCTCGTGATGACGATGTAGTAGATCGGCAGCACGATGATGAGCAGCCAGATCCAGGCGCCGATCCCGCCGAGGATGTTCGGTTTGCGGCGGGCACCGCGGGGGCGCTTGCCTCGCGTCTCGTGCTCGCCGGGGCGTCCGCGCTTGGACCCGGCGGTCGAGACGCTGACCGTGTCGAGGCTGCCCGTCGGGAGCGCGCCGGGCTTCGTGAGTGGGTTCGTCGCTGACATCAGAGGCCCTCCTGCTGACTGTCCATCTTGGCGAAGCCGCTCAGCTTGGTGAGCAGCAGGGCGATGGCGAGACCGATGACGGCCAGGATGATCGCCATGACGCTCGCCTGCCCGAACTGACTCGCGGAGAAGCCCGTCACGTACATGAGGATCGGGAGGATGCGGGTGCCGGCGCTCGGAACGCCGCCGGTGAGCACGAAGATCACGTCGAAGTAGGTGAGCGAACCGATGATCATGAGCGTGGACGACGTCACGAGCGTGTACCGCAGCTGCGGGAGCGTGATGTGGAAGAACTGCTTGACCGTCCCGGCCCCGTCGATCTCGGCCGCCTCGTAGAGGGACGCCGGGATCTGCCGCACGCCACCCTGGAACAGGAGCGTGTGGAAGGGCACGAACTGCCACGCGATGATGAAGATCACGACGAAGAGCACGAGCTGCTGGTTGCCGAGCCAGTCCTGCTTGAGGAACGGGATGCCGAGCGACGCCGACAGGCCGAAGTTCGGGTCGAGGATCGCCTTGAACGCGATGGCCGTCGCCGCCGACGACAGCAGCAGCGGCAGGAAGAAGATCGCGCCGAGGACGGCCCGGTTGCGCTGCTTGCCGGCGGTCCAGGTCCCGAGCAGCAGGCTGATCGGGGTCTGGACGATCCAGGAGATCACGATGACCTTGAGGGTCAGGACGAGGGCGTCGATCGCGACCGGGTCGACGAGGACGGAAGCCCAGTTGTCGAGGCCGACCCACGCGGGGTCGGTGATCGCGTCCCAGCGGGTGAAGCTCAGGTACAGGGCGACGATGAGCGGGATGATCGCGAAGACGAGGAAGAAGCCCAGCGCC
This sequence comes from Plantibacter sp., assembly GCF_059073635.1. Lineage (NCBI taxonomy): Bacteria > Bacillati > Actinomycetota > Actinomycetes > Micrococcales > Microbacteriaceae > Plantibacter > Plantibacter sp. The sequence continues at coordinate 819,815 of NZ_JCACOF010000010.1, forward strand.
GGCGCGACCATCCAGCCGCTGGGGCCGGTGCGGCGGCGCATCGCTGCCGCACCGGCCCCTCGGGCCCCGTTCAATGGACGGGTGACGGTCATCGGGAGATCACTGTCCGATCGTCTTGTTCATGTTGTCGGAGAACTCCTGCGGGGTGATCTGCAGGTTGAACAGCTGGTCGAGGTTCGTCAGCAGCGCGGTCGCCTGTGCGGGCGGGAGCGCCTGGTCCCACGACATCTGGAAGTTCTTGGCGTTCTTCGTCAGGTCGTAGACGGTCGTGCCGAAGTCGCCGCCGGCGTCCGCGATCTGGTCGTCGATACCCGTGATCGGCGGCACCTGACCGGCCTCGACCATGCGGTCGATGTAGCCCTTGTCGAAGACGCCCTCGGTGAGGTACTTCAGCGCGCTGGCCTTCTGCTCCTTCGTCGCCGAGGCGGAGATGGAGAAGTACCCGGACGGGTTGCCGACGATGTTCGACGGGTCGCCCTTGCCACCGGTGACGGCGGGGAAGGTCGTGTAGCCGAGCCCCTTCTCGGCGAACTCGGCCGCCTGCTGCTTGAAGGTCGTCATGACCCAGGCGCCCTGGAGCATCATCGCGGCCTTGCCCGTGTAGAGCAGGGCGACGTCGGCGTTGCTGTCGGCGGTGACCGAGGCGTAGCCGTCGACGAACGCGCCGGCCTTCACGAGCTCCTGGATCTTCTCGTTCGCCTCGATGATGCCGGGGTCGCTCCACGCGTCGGCCTCACCGGCCATGATCTTGTTGAAGGCCTCGGGGCCGGCGACGCGGTCGACGAGGTACTCCTCCCACATGAGCGACGGCCACTTGGACGCACCGGCGAGCGAGAACGGGGCCACGCCTGCGGCCTTGAGCTTGGGGATGGCGTCGATGATCTCGTCGAAGTTCGTCGGGACCTCGACGCCGGCGGCCTTCAGGACGTCCTTGTTGTAATAGAACATGATCGGCGTGGTGGCGTTCATCGGCACCGCGTAGACCTTGTCGTCGATGACGCCCTGGTTCCAGACGGACTCGAGGAACTTGCCCTTGGCGTCCGCGGTCTCCGAGGTGATGTCGGCGACCTTGCCGGCGTCCACGTAGGAGTTCAGGGTGCCGCCCGCCCAGCTGTAGATGATGGTCGGGGCGCTGCCCGCGCCGACGGCCGTGCGGATCTTGGTCTTGTAAGCGTCGTTCTGGAAGTAGGTCGCGGCGACCTGGCCGTCGGCGTTGGCGCCGTTCCACTCCTTGAGCGACGGGCCGAGGACGGTGTCCTCGTCGGTGCCGGTGAGGCCCCAGAGGGTGGCGCTGCCACTCGGGGCGCCACCGCCGCTGGAGCAGGCGGTCGCGCCGAGCATGAGGGCCGAGACGCCGAGGGCGACTGCGGCCAGTCGGGTCCGACGGCGGGATGAAGTACGAAGCGTCATTGCGTTCTCTCCTTGGTGGGTGCTGCTGCTGATGGTGCGATGGGGTCGGGTCAGTCGGTGGGCGTCCAGGCGCTGCCGTTCGCGGCGCTCGACTCGACGGCGCGCAGGACCCGCTGGACCTGCAGGCCTTCGGCGAAGGACGGTTCGGGATCGGTGCCGCCGGTGATGGCCTGGACGAGGTCCCGCACCTGGTGCGAGAACGGGTGCTCGTAGCCGATGCCGTGGCCGGTCGGCCACCAGGCGGCCATGTACGGGTGCTCCGGCTCGGTGACGACGATGCGCGTGAAGCCCTGCTTGCCGGCGGGAGCGGTGGCGTCGTACACCTCGAGCTCGTTCATCCGCTCGAGGTCGAAGGCGATGGCTCCGCGGGAGCCGCTCAGCTCGATGCGGAGCGCGTTCTTCCGGCCGGTCGCGTAGCGGGTGGCTTCGAAGGCGCCGATGGCGCCGTCCGCGAGTCCGCCCGTGAGCTTCGCGGTGAACCAGGCGGCGTCGTCGACGGTGACCGCGCCGCGTTCCTCCGAGGCGGTCCCGCTCAGGCCGACGGTCTCGCCGAGGAGCGGTCGCTCGGTGACGAAGGTGGCGAGCGTCCCGCTGACGGTGTCGAGTCGGGCACCGGTCAGGTGCTGCACGAGGTCGATGGCGTGCGCGCCGATGTCGCCGAGCGAGCCGGAACCGGCCTGGTCCTTGTCGAGGCGCCAGGTCATCGGACCCTCGGCGTCGCTCAGCCAGTCCTGGAGGTAGAGCGCGCGGATCTGGCGGACGTCCCCGAGCGCGCCCTCCGCGATGAGCTGGCGGGCGTAGCCGATGGCGGGCACGCGACGGTAGCTGAAGCCGACCATGGAGCGGACGCCGCGGGCCCTCGCCGCCTCGGCCGCGGCGACCATCAGCTCCGCCTCCTCGACGCTGTTGGCGAGCGGCTTCTCGCAGAGGACGTGCTTGCCGGCTTCGAGGGCGGCGATCGCGATCTCGACGTGCGAGGAGCCGGGCGTGCAGACGTCGACGATGTCGATGGACGGGTCGGCGATGACGCTCCGCCAGTCCGTCGAGGCCGACTCCCAGCCGAACTTCACGCGGGCCGCCTCGAGTGCCTCGGCGTTGCGGCCGACGATCGTCGCCATGACCGGTTCCGCGTCGAGGTCGAAGAAGCGCGGTGCGGTGCGCCAGGCCTGCGAGTGTGCGGCTCCCATGAAGCCGTATCCGATCATCGCGACCCGGAGTTCCGGCCGTCCGCTTCCCGCCATGTGCAACGCTCCCGAGCTGCTCGCGCAGCTGCGGCCCCGGGGTTCCGGATCGCTTCGCTGCGGTGCCCTGAAGCTAGCCCCGCCGCCTGTCTCCCCGCAACTTCCCTCTCCCGCATTGGAAACTTTTCGCACGCGCCGCACCCACCCACCCCACCCCTGCCCGCGAACTGTCACTCCGACACAGTCCCCGCCGCTCGGGACTAGCAGCGAGTGACAGTTCGCGGGCTACGGGGTGGGCGGGGCTGCGGTCGAACCCCGGACGACGAGGGAGGTGGCGAGGTCGAGGCGGATGTTGTCGACCGTCTCGGACCGGAGCTTCAGCACCAGGCGGGTCGCCTCCTCGGCCATCTCGATGAGCGGCTGCCGGATGGTCGTGAGGGCCGGGCCGACCCACTTGGCCGGCGGGACGTCGTCGTACCCGACGACCGACAGCTGCTCCGGGATCGAGATCCCGAGCGAGCGCGCCGCCTCGTAGACGCCGAACGCCTGCATGTCGTTGCCGGCGAAGATCGCAGTCGGTCGGTCCTCGAGCTGCAGCAGTTCGAGCGCCAGGACGCGTCCGGCCTCCGGGATGAACTCCCCGCGGCGCAGGATGGTCTCGTCGAGCGGGATCCCGGCCTCCTCGAGCGCGGACCGGTAGCCCGAGACCCGCGCCCGCGAACACATGAGGTCCTGCGGACCCGAGATCAGCCCGATCCTGCGGTGTCCGAGCTCGATGAGGTGGCGCGTCGCGGCCATCCCGCCGGACCAGTTCGTGGAGCCGATGGCGGCGACCTCCGGGCCAGGGTCCCCCGCCGGGTCGACCACGACGACCGGGATGTTGCGCGTGTGGAGCTGGCGCCGGTACGCCGGGTCGATGTCCGAGAACACGAGGATGACCCCGACCGGCTTCCGCGAGATGATGCTCTCGACCCAACCCTCGCCGGTCGAACGCCGGGCGCCCGTCTCGGTGAGGGTGACGCTCATGCCGTGCTGACGCGCGACCTTCTCGACACCGCGGATGATCTCGAGCGACCAGGAGCTGTCGATGTACTCGAAGACGAGCTCGATGAGCGAACCTTGCGCGAGCTCGGCACCGCGGCGACTGTAGCCGTGGCGGTCCAGGAGTCGCTCGACGATCTCCCGGGTGTCCGGCGACACCCCCGGTCGCCCGTTGAGCACCTTCGAGGCGGTCGACACCGACACGGAGGCCTCCCTGGCGATGCGCGACAGGGTCGCGCGCCCGCCACCGGCACCGGGTCCAGCGGTCTGCGCCGCGGGGTCGTCGCTCATCCGAGTCCTCCGATCCCGCTCCGTCGGGCCGGACGGCCGTCTCTGCAGCGAGAAGTTCTGCCCATGCTAACGAAATATTTCGCGACACTCGACCGGTGACGCGCGGCCGACGATCTGCTAGTCTCGACCATAAGTTGTGGTTAACAACAAATCATCCGCTCACCAACGACGTTGAAGGACTGCACGCATGAGCCTCACCCCCACCAAAGCCGATCGGTTCTCCTTCGGCCTCTGGACGATCGGCTACAACGGGACCGACCCGTTCGGTGGCCCCACCCGCCCCGACCTCGACGTGGTCGAGGCCGTCACCCGCCTGAACGACCTCGGCGCCTACGGCCTCACCTTCCACGACGACGACCTCTTCGCCTTCGGTTCGACCGACGCCGAACGCCAGAAGCAGATCGACCGTCTCAAGCAGGCGCTCGCCGACACCGGCGTCATCGTGCCGATGGTGACCACCAACCTGTTCAGCGCGCCCGTCTTCAAGGACGGCGGCTTCACCTCGAACGACCGCGCCGTCCGCCGCTTCGCCCTCCGCAAGGTGCTCCGCAACCTCGACCTCGCCGCCGAACTCGGCGCCAAGACCTTCGTCATGTGGGGCGGCCGCGAGGGCGCCGAGTACGACTCCGCGAAGGACGTGCAGGCGGCCCTCGAGCGCTACCGCGAGGCCGTCAACCTCCTCGGCGACTACGTGACCGACAAGGGTTACGACATCCGCTTCGCGATCGAGCCGAAGCCCAACGAGCCCCGCGGCGACATCCTGCTCCCGACGCTCGGCCACGCGATGGCGTTCATCGAGACCCTCGAGCGCCCGGAGCTCGTCGGCATCAACCCCGAGGTCGGCCACGAGCAGATGGCGGGCCTCAACTTCACCGCCGGCATCGCCCAGGCGCTCTACCAGGGCAAGCTCTACCACATCGACCTCAACGGCCAGCGGGGCATCAAGTACGACCAGGACCTCGTCTTCGGTCACGGCGACCTGCAGAACGCGTTCTCGCTCGTCGACCTCCTCGAGCACGGTGGCGTGAACGGCGGCCCCGCGTACGACGGCCCGCGTCACTTCGACTACAAGCCGAGCCGCACCGAGGACATCACGGGCGTGTGGGACTCCGCAGCCGCCAACATGCGCATGTACCTGCTGCTCAAGGAGCGCGCCGAGGCGTTCCGCGCCGACCCCGAGGTGCAGGAGGCGCTGGCCGCCGCCCGCGTGCCCGAGCTGCGCGAGCCGACGCTCAACCCCGGCGAGACCGTCGAGCAGTTGCTCGCCGACCGCTCGTCGTACGAGGACTTCGACGCCGACGCCTACTTCGGCGGCAAGGGCTTCGGGTTCGTCCGCCTGCAGCAGCTGGCGGTCGACCACCTCATGGGTGCGCGCTAACCGACACCCGCGAACCTGGCGTTCCGTCTCCTGATCCGAGAGGATCGGGGGCGGAACGCCGTTCCGCGTTCCACCCCACAGCAGACCCGGCGGTCACCCGACCGCCCACCACCGAGAACAGGGAGAGCGATGACGCTCGTCGCCGGCATCGATTCGTCCACCCAGAGCTGCAAGGTCGTCATCCGCGACGCCGAGACCGGAGCGCTCGTCCGCGAAGGACGCGCGGCGCACCCCGCCGGCACCGAGGTCGACCCGGCCGCGTGGTGGCAGGCGCTGCAGGAGGCGGCCGCCGCCGCCGGCGGGTTGGCCGATGTCGCCGCGGTGTCGGTCGCGGCCCAGCAGCACGGCATGGTCGCGCTCGACGTCGACGGACGCGTCATCCGTCCGGCACTCCTCTGGAACGACACCCGGAGCGCGCAGGCCGCGACGGACCTCATCACGGAGTTCGGCGCTGCGGAACTCGCCCAGCGGACCGGGTGCGTCCCCGTCGCCTCCTTCACGATCACGAAGCTGCGCTGGCTGCGCGACGCCGAACCCGGGAACGCCGCCGAGGTCGCCGCCGTCGCACTCCCCCACGACTGGCTGACGTGGCGTCTGCGCGGCTTCGGTCCGGCCGACGAGAGCCCGCTCGGCGCGGACCTCGCCGAGCTGACGACCGACCGCTCCGACGCCTCCGGCACCGGGTACTGGTCCCCCACCGACGGCGAGTACGACCGCGAGCTGCTCGTCGCAGCGCTCGGCCACGATGCGATCCTGCCGCGCGTGCTCGCGCCGGAGGAGTCCACAGGGACCGGTGTCGACGGCGGCCTCATCGGGCCGGACACCGTCATCGGGGCGGGTGCCGGCGACAACGCGGGAGCCGCCCTCGGGCTCGGGGCGACGGCCGGCGACGTCGTCGTGTCGATCGGCACGAGCGGGACGGTGTTCGCCGTGACGCCGGCCGTGGTCCGCGACAGCTCGGGCACCGTCGCCGGGTTCGCCTCGGCCGACGGCGCGTTCCTGCCGCTCATCGCGACACTCAACGCCGCCCGGATCCTCGACGCGGTGGCCGCGCTGCTCGGCGTCGACCACACGGAACTCGGTCGACTCGCGCTCGAGGCCCCGGCCGGGGCACGGGGACTCGTGCTCCAGCCGTACTTCGAGGGCGAGCGCACCCCGAACCGGCCGGACGCGACGGCGACCCTCTTCGGCATGACCCTGGAGTCGACGACGCGCGAGGGCCTCGCCCGAGCGGCGATCGAGGGGCTGCTCTGCGGACTCGCCGACGGCCTCGACGCGGTGCTCGCGCAGGGCGTCACGGCGGAGCGCGTGCTCCTCATCGGTGGTGCGGCGCAGAACCCGGCGGTGCAGGCGATCGCTCGCGAGGTCTTCGGCGTGCCGGTCGTCGTGCCGGCACCCGGGGAGTACGTCGCCGACGGCGCCGCGGTGCAGGCGGCCTGGGCGCTCAGCGGCACTCGCCCGGCGTGGGCTGCAGTGGGGGCCGGCGACGGCACCGACCAGGCGGACGCTCTCGCTGCGGACGCGTCCGGGATCGCGCGGGAGCAGTACGCCGCCCGAGCCTGAGGCGGCACCGGTCGCCGGTCACTGAGCCTGTCGAAGTGCCACACACCGGAGCCTCCCGACCTACAACGCTCCCCGGGGGCCCTTCGACAAGCTCAGGGAACGGGCATCCCTTCCCCCGTCACCGAGCACCACCCGGTCACTGAGCGAACCCCCCGGTCAGTGAGCCGAACCCTCCCGGTCACTGAGCCTGTCGAAGTGCCACACGCAGAAGCCTCCCGAGACGCAACGTCACCCCGGGGGCCCTTCGACAAGCTCAGGGAACGGGTATCCCCTCCCCGGTCGGTGGGCCGAACCCTCCCGGTCACTGAGCGAACCCCTCCCGGTCACTGAGCCTGTCGAAGTGCCACCGCGGAATCTTCCGCGCGGCGGAGACGTTGGCCCCGGTATGCGATCGATCGTCTACTCCACCAACGGTGACCCGTCCGTCCTCCACCTCGTCGAGCGCGAGCTCCCCGAGCCCGGCCCCGGCGAGGTCCGCATCAAGCTCGCGTTCTCCGGCGTCAACCCGACCGACTGGAAGACCAGGCGCGGCGGCGGCCCCTCGGGTGGCATGCCCTTCCCCGAGGTCGTCCCGAACCTCGACGGCGCCGGCGTGATCGACGCGGTCGGCCCGGCCGCCGGCGACGCGGTGTCCACAACCACCTTCGCCGTCGGCGACCGCGTCTGGGTGTACCTCGCGGCGCACGAGAGCCCGCTGGGCACGGCCCAGGAGTTCACGGTGCAGCCCGTCTCCCGTGTGGTCCCCCTGCCCGACGCCGCGTCATTCGAACTCGGTGCCAGCCTCGGTGTCCCCGCGATGACCGCGCACCGCGCCCTCACCGTCGCGCAGGACGGCCCGGCCCGGCTCTCCCCCGGTGCCCTCGACGGCCGGACGGTCCTCGTCCAGGGTGGTGCCGGCGCCGTCGGCAACGCCGCGATCCAGCTCGCCCGCTGGGCCGGCGCGACGGTCATCACCACCATCAGCAGCGACGAGAAGGCCCGCCTCGCGACCGCCGCGGGAGCGCACCACGTCGTGAACTACCGCGAGGGCGACACCGCCGCGGCGATCCGCGAGGTGGCACCCGACGGCGTCGACCTCGTCGTGGAGGTCGCGATCGCGCAGAACCTCCCCCTCGACCAGGCGGTCCTCGCCCCGCGCGGCACGGTCGTCAGCTACGCCAACAACGGCGGTGACCAGGTCACGCTCGACATCCGTCCGCACATGGGGCTCAACACGCGGCTCCAGTTCATGCTGCTCTACACGGTCGGCGACGCCGCGCTCCACGCCGCCGCTGAGGACATCACCGCCGCGATCGAGGACGGCGCGCTCGCCGTCGGCGAAGACCACGGTCTGGCGCTGACGGTGTTCCCGCTCGCTGAGACGGCTGCGGCCCACGCCGCCGTCGAGGACGACACGGTCGGGAAGGTCCTCATCGACGTCACCGCATGACCGTACGTCGCCGCCGACGTGACGTGATCAGGGGCGGTACTGGGTGGCCAGTGCCGCCCCTGCCGCACGCAGGTGGACGAGCGGTTCGGCCATCGCCGCCTCGACACCGCCGGCCAGCGCCGTGAGCGATGCCGCCGCGAGGAAGATCCCCTCGGTGGGCGCCTGGATCGCCCCGGCGACGAGCATGGTCCGGTCCGCCGCGAGCCCGGCGACCCAGGAGGCGACCTTGCCGTCGGCCGTCTGGTCGTCGAAGCGGCCCTCGCCCGTGATCACGATCGACGCCGTCGCGGCCGCTTCCGGGAGGGCGATCGCCTCGCCGACACCGCGCGCGCCCGAAGTGGCGGTGGCGCCCCACAGCAGGAGGCCGTAGCCCGCACCGCCCGCGGCACCGGCACCGGGTTCGGCCGCGGCGCGTTCCGCACGGTCCGTCCCGAAAACCTCCGCAGCGCGGCTCACGAACCGGGCCAGGTTGGTGTCGAGGACCGCGACGTCGGCGGTGGTCGCGCCCTTCTGCGGGCCGAAGACCGCAGCGGCACCGCGGTCGCCGAGCAGCGGGTTGGTCACGTCGCTGAGGATGACCGCGCCGTCCGGCGGCAGCGCGCGGAGTCCGGCGGTGTCGATGTCGCGGAGCGTCGCGAGTCCGGCGTTGCCGGGCGCCACCGGTCCACCGTCGGCGTCCACCAGCCGCGCTCCGAGCGCGGTGAGCAGCCCGGCTCCACCGTCCGTGCTGGAGCTTCCGCCGATCGCGAGCAGGAGGCGTCGCGCACCGTGGTCCAGGGCGGCCGCGATGGCCTCACCGAAGCCGACGGTGTGCGCCGCGAACGGCTGCAGGGGGTCGAGCAGGGTCAGCCCGCTCGTCTGGGCGAGCTCCACGACCGCCGAACCGTCGGGCAGCTCGAGCCACTCGGCGTCCACCGGGTCGCCGACCGGGCCGGTGACCGTGATCGGGTGCCGACGCGCCCCGGGCACGGCGGCCGCGAAGGCGTCGAGCGTGCCCTCGCCGCCGTCGGCCATGGGGAGCGAGTGCAGGAGATCGTCGGGCCGAATGGTCCGCCACCCGTCGGCGATCGCCTCGGCGACCTCCGCGGCGGTCGCCGTGCCCTTGAACGAGTCCGGTGCGATCACGATGTGCCGGGTCATGTCTTCAGCCTCCCACGGTGGACGGGGTCGGGTGGGTCGAGGCCGTGCTCGTCGTCAGCACCTCGACACCGTCCGGCGTGACCACGACGGTGTCCTCGACCTTCACGCCGGGGGCGGTCGGGTTCCAGGCGAAGGCTTGCCAGAGCTGGACGACGTCGGTCGCCTCAGGCGTGGCGCGCGGATCGCGTCCCGCGTAGCCGGCCGCACCGCCCTGATGGTGCCTCGTCCACTCGTCGGCGTCGAAGCCCTGCTCGGCGTACGCCGCACTCCCCGTGCGGAGGATGTCGGCGAGCGAAGCACCTGGCACGGTGGCGTCGAGATAGGCGCGTTCGACGGCGCGGATGCGCTGCATGTCCGTGGCGAACGGCTCCGCCGGGGTGCCGCCCTCGTCGAACCACCGCGTGAGGTTCACGATGAGCCCGTCGCGGCGGCCGCAGGCGACGAGCATCGCCCGGGAACCGAGTCGCCCCTCGGTCGGCAGCGGGTGCCGGTGGGCGAGTCTGCCCTCCCCGGCGACGAGGAGGACGAGCGGGTCGATCCCGGCTGCGACGAGGCGCCCGGCGAGGTCCGCAGCGACCGCGCGTTCCGTCCGGGCGGGGTCGAGCTCGTCGACGAGCGTCTCGAGCGCCGACGTCGTCTCCCGCCCGAGCGAACGGAAGCGCGCGAGTTCGGCCGGGAGGAGCGACGCACGTGCGGCGCGCAGCTCGGCGGCGACGTCCGCCTCCTGCAGCACCCCGTCCCCACTCGGCAGCACCGCGTCGATCGGCGTGTGCCACGGCACCGTCCGAACGCGGATGTCGGGCAGCTCCTCGGCCTGCAGCCGGTCCACCTCGTTGGAGGTCGCGACGAGCCACGCGTCGCCCGGCGAGACCACGACCGCGACGATCGGGTCGGCCGCGAGGCTCACGTGGACGCGCGAGCCGTCGAGGTACCAGCTGACCGCTGCGGCGGACCGCAGCACGATCGTGCCTGCTCCGCGGGCCTCCAGGAGCGACGCGAGTCGGGCGTGTTTGCGACGGCGGTCGTCCTCGTCCGGACCGGGCCGCTCGTGGTTCATCGCCGGGCCCAATCGGTCCCGAGCTCGGCGAAGGTGCTGCCGGTGGCGGCCGCTTCCGCGACGAGCTCCTCGATCCTCGGAATGACGGGGCGGCGCTCGTCGCCCGCCCCGAGCCACTCGACGAGATCAGCGGGGATGCGGTGTGGCGCTGGGGCCGACCGGACCGCGTCGAGGACGGCGGTGAAGGCGGACGCGTCGGCCAGGGAGCTGACGAGTGCGGCATCCTCACCAGCCCGGACCGCCTCGCGCGCGCGGAGGAGGTCGGGGAGCAGGTCGGTCCGGCCCGTCGTCCAGCGTCGCAGGGTGACGCCGTCGACGACCAGCTCGACCTCGTCGCGTGTGTAGTGGAACCGGATCGAGCCGAGCTCTCCGTGGACCGTGACCACCGGGTCGGTCGTCTCCTGCGCGCACAGGGTGAGCGCCGCGGTCATGATCGGACCGCGCTGTGGGGTGATGCGGACGACCGAGGTGTCATCGGCCTCGATGTCGTTCGCCCGGTACTGGTCGAGGTCGATGGTGGCGATCGCCGCGCGGTCGGTCGTGCCGCCGAGTCGGAGCATGGTCTGGACCGCGTGCGCGAAGGGGTTGGTGACGACGCCGTCCACGACGGGTGTGCCGTCGAGCGTGCGCCTGCCCGACCACGCGGCACGCGTCCAGTAGCCGACGGTGCGGACCCAGGTGCCTCTCGCCTCGAGTGCTGTCACGGCCCCGATCTCCCCGCCGGCGACGACGTCCGCGATCTCGCCGATCGCGTGCGATCCGAGGCTCTGGAACCCGACCTGCACGAGCCCGCCGGTCCGGGCGGCGGTGGCCTGCAGCCGGTCGAGTTCGTCGTTCGAGGTCACCGGGGGCTTCTCGAGCAGGACGTCGGCGCCGTGCTCGAGGGCGGCGACGGCGAGGTCCAGGTGCGTGTGGATCGGGGTCGAGAGGATGACCACGTCCACCCGCCCGGCGGCGAAGCACTCCTCGAGCGAGTCGCGGAGCGGCGCGTCCCCGGCAGCGCGGTCCTCCTCGGTGAAGGTCCGATCGACGAGTCCGACGAGGCGGATCGCGCCGGTCGCGGCGAGCGCCCTGGCTGCCGCCACGTGACTGGCGCCATGGCCGTGGATCCCGACGACCACGACGGTCGGGGCGGTGGTGGCGGTGGCGTGGTCGGTGCTGGTCATGCGTCACTCCCTGTGCTGCGCGGTTCAATACTGCGCGGTTCGGTGCTGCGTTCCTCGGCGGTGAGGAGCGCACGGTGGATGGCGTCCGCCTGCTGCGCGTCCAGAGCGCCGTCGACGACGACCGCCTCCAGACCGGTGACGAGCGGGGTGTCGGCGGTGATGGTGGTGCGGCTGGTGGCGGCGAGCGAGACCCCGATACCCGGGTACTCGGCCGCACGGACGAACCAGGGGAAGGCGTTCGCTGCGGGCTGTCGGAACAGGACCGTGGTGGGGCGTCGAGGCGGCGTCGGGGCGGGCTCGGTGGTGTCGCCCGTCTGTGTGTCAGCGCTCCCGTCGGCGTCGAGGACGAAGGCGACCCAGGCCGCACGCGAGCCGTGCGCGGTCGACTCCCCCGGTCCGTCAGCGCTGAGGACGGACCGGTGGGCGTCCGCGGGCAACCGCCAGAACCATCCGCCGTAGCCGGCACCTTCGCGGCCGTTCGTGGCCGGCGATCCGATCGTCACCGTCGATCCCGTCGTCTGGAGGACGCTGGAGACGGCGACGCGGAGCGCCGACCTCCCGCTCCCGACGCCGGGTGCGGGCACGGCGAACTCCTCGACGACCGTGCGGCGCGACTCCCTCAGCTGCGTCGTCCCGTCGCGTCCGATCCAGTCGAGCGACTGACGCAGCACACCGGCGTCCACCTCGGTCTCGGTGACGCGCTGGACACCGTGGTTGTCGAGCATCGTCGACCCCTGCCCGGCGACGTAGGTGCGACCGCCCCAGTAGGAGACGCCGTCGACGTCGGCGACGGCCATCGAGAGTCCGACATGGTGGGGGTGGTCCTCGGGAGCGGATTCCGTGACGACGGTCCCGCCGAGCGACGTGACGGGGTGTGCGAACGGTCGCGGGGCGTCGGTCGGTTCGAGGCCGCTGCCGTCGTGGAGGACGAGGACCTCGCGGTCGCCGAGCCGGGCGGTCAGCTCCGGTGAAATGGGGTGGTCGGTTCCACGCCAGACGGGCGGACTCGCGGCCGGGCGGGCGGCGGCGCTCTCCCGGGCGACGAACCGGGGCCGGAAGACGAGCGGGTGTCCACCCTCCGCACCGCCGATCGTGTCGCGCAGTCTGGTCCACGCCTCGGCGCCGAGCTCGCGTCGCGGGACGGACACCGTGCTGAGCGCCGGCACCGCGAACGCCGCGAACGGGATGTCGTCGAAGCCGACCACACTGAGCGCCGAGGGGACGGACACACCGGCACCGCGGAGCGCCGAGACGAGCCCGAGGGCGACGAGGTCGTTGAAGGCGACGACGGCGGTCGCGTCGTGCTGCACCACCGTGTCGACGACCGCCGCGCCGTCCACCAGCGCTGATCCGGCCGTCACGATGTCGACGGAGAGGTCGTCGTGGTCCGAGCGCGCGCGGGCGATGCCGACCCGTCGGAGGCGATCGCCCTGACTCGCGGTGGGACCCGCGAGGTACAGGATGCGCCGGTGCCCGAGCGCGTGCAGCTCGGCGAGCACCTGCTCCATGCCGCTGGCGTAGTCGATGGACACCGACGGCACGGGCGAGTCGGCGAGCTCGCGGTTGACGAGCACGACCGGGTGGAGTTCGGCGAGCAGCGCTCGAAGCTCCGGCTCGGCCAGACGGGGTGAGCAGAGGACGATCGCGTCGCAGCGACGACGGGCTTCGCGGGCCGCCGCCGCCTCGTCGGTCGGGTCCTCCTCGGTGTCGGTCACGAGGACGCGGTAGCCGTCGGCCGCCGCGGCCCGGGTGACCCCGCGCAGGATCTCCTGGAACATCGGGTTCTCGAGGTCGGGCACGACGACCCCGATGGTGTTCGTGCGGCCGAGCGACAGGCTTCGGGCCAGCATGCTCGGGCGGTAGCCGAGGGCGTCCACCGCGGCGAGGACGCGGTCGGCGATCGCCGCGTCGACGGTCGCCTTCCCGTTGAGCACCCGCGACACGGTGGCCTTCGAGACGCCCGCCTCCACGGCGACGTCCGAGATCGTCGGCGTCGGGCCAGCACTGGGGAACCGGTTGCTCATACGTCCTCGTTCAACTCGTCACGGGTGGTGCCGTTCTCAATCATCCTATAGGCTCGCTCCGAGAAACCGGTTTCCCGGTTTGCGTGGTCGACCCGGTCGACCCGGACGTGGTCAGAGAGGACACCGATGCGCATCATCGTCACCGGCGGTGCAGGACGACTCGGGCGGAGCGTCGCGAGCGCCCTCGCCCAAGCAGGCCACGAGGTCGTCTCCGTCGATCGGACCGACCCCGGACTCCCCGGTGTCGAGGGCCGGACCGCAGACCTCCTCGACCACGATGCGACCCACGAGCTCTTCGCCACCCTGCGGCCCGACGCCGTGGTGCACCTGGCGGCGATCGCGGTGCCGTTCAGCGCGCCGGAGCACGTCATCCTGGCGACCAACCAGACGCTCGCCTTCACCGCCCTCACCGCCGGGATCGCCGCCGGGGCGACCAGGCTGCTGGCCGCGAGCAGCCCGACCGTCATCGGCTACGGCGCCCCGCACGGGTGGACGCCCGAGGCGCTCCCCATCACCGAGGAGCACCGGGTCGCCCCGTGGAACGCCTACGCGCTGTCGAAGGTCGCGATCGAGTCGACGGTCGCGATGCTCGCCCGAGCCCACGGCGACGCCGTCGTGACCGGTGCGTTCCGGCCGTGCTTCGTCGTCTCCCCGGAGGAGTGGGAGGGCGCGCCGACGCAGCAGGGGCACACCATCGTCGACCGGCTCGCCGATCCCGCACTCGCGGCCGTCTCCCTCTACAACTACGTGGACGCGCGTGACGCCGGCCGGTTCGTCGCCGCCTGGATCGATCGTGCCGAAGCCCGACACTCCGGCGAGGTGTACTTCGTCGGCGCCGACGACGCCCTGGCCCTCGCACCCCTGTCCACCCTGCTGCCCGCGCAGGTCCCGAGCACCGCCGGATTCGCCGACGGACTCGTCGACCGAGCCGCCGCCTTCAGCAGCGCGAAGGCCACCGCCCACCTCGGGTGGCGCCCGGAGCACGACTGGCGATCCGCACTCAGCCCCGCCGAGGCGGCCCGGCTCACCGATCTGCTCGCCGCCGACACCGGCCGGCCGGCCACCACTCCTGTTCCAGCCCCAGCCCCACGATGACGAGGACCTCCACCATGCCAGCACCGCTCGCCTTCGACGGCGTCCTGTACTTCCCGATCACCCCCTTCGACGCCGCGGGCGAGGTCGACCTTGGGCTCCTCGGCACCCACCTCGAGTCGCGACTCGAACACCGGCCCGGTGGGGTGTTCCCCGCCTGCGGCACCGGCGAGCTGCACGCGATGTCGCCGTCGGAGGCCGCCCGCGTCGTCCGGCGGACCGTCGAGGTCGTCGACGGCGCCGTCCCGGTCATCGGTGGCGCCGGAGGAGGCGTGGCGACCGCCAAGGAACTCGCGGTGGCCGCCGAAGAGGCGGGAGCCGACGCGATCCTGCTCATGCCGCCGTACCTCGTCTCCGGGCCGGCGGCCGGTCTGCAGGCGTACGTCGAGGACGTCCTCTCGGCGACGAGCCTCCCGGCGATCGTCTACCACCGGAACAACGCCCGGTACACGACGGCGACGATGCGCCACCTCGCCCGCAACCCGCAGGTCGTCGGTTTCAAGGACGGCGTCGGCGACGTCGCGGCCGCCCAGGACATCGTGCTGGCGGTGCACGAGGAGGGACGCGATGACTTCGCCTTCTTCAACGGCCTCCTCACCGCCGAGCTCACGCAGGCCGCCTACCGCGGCATCGGCATCCCGCTCTACTCCTCGGCCGTCTTCGCCATGCTGCCCGAGCTCGCGACGCTGTTCTACCGCGCGTACACCGAGCACGACGAACCGCTGCGCGAGCGCCTGCTCCGCGAGTTCTACCGGCCGCTGGTCGCCCTCCGCGACGAGACCCCCGGCTTCGCCGTGTCGCTCATCAAGGCCGGCGTCCGGCTCGGCGGCCTGCCGGTCGGTTCCGTGCGGTCGCCCTTCGTCGATCCGACCCCCGAGCAGACCGACCGCCTGGAGGCACTCCTCGCGACCGGTGCCGACCTCGTCGCCGAGCACGCGACGCTGGCCGCAGGGCGCTGACGATGCCCGGGATCGCCTCCATCACCACCTCGCTCGGCCGGTTCGCCATGCCGCGCCCCTGGGTGCCCGAAGCCCCGTGGCTGCATCTCATCCGCGTGGACGTCGTCGACGACGAGGGGGCGACCGGGTCGGGCTTCACGTGGACGCCGACCATCGGAGCCACGGCCGTCCGGGCGTTGCTCGACGACGACATCTCCGCCGCCGCCGTCGGATCGACGACCGACCCCGAAGCGCTGTGGCCCCGGTTGTGGGCGCATCTGCACGAGGCCGGTGGCGGCGGGATCACGACGATCGCGCTCGCCGGGCTCGACACCGCGCTCTGGGACCTCCGTGGACGACGGGCCGGGCTCGGGCTCTCCGACCTCCTCGGCCGTCGACGCGACACGGTCCGGGCGTACGGCAGCGGCGTGAACCTCCACCTCGACGCCGCCTCGCTCGCCGCGCAGGTCGAGCGGTGGATCGCGGCGGGCTACGACGCCGTCAAGATCAAGGTCGGCAAGCCCGACCTCGCCGAGGACGTCGACCGCGTGACGATGGTGCGCGAACTGCTCGGACCGGACCGCCGGCTCATGATCGACGCGAACCAGCGCTGGGACGTCGACCAAGCGGTCTCGTCCCTGGAACGGCTCGGTGTCGTCGACCCGGCCTGGATCGAGGAGCCGCTGCGCTCCGACGACACCGCGGGATACGAACGGCTGCGTCAGGCGACCGACATCCCGATCGCTCTGGGCGAGAACGTGCACACGATCCACCGGTTCCGCGACCTCGTCGACCGTGGCGTCGCCGACGTCCTGCAACCGAACGTGGTCCGCGTCGGCGGCATCACCCCCTTCCTCGCGATCGCCGCGCTCGTCGACGACGCCGGGCTGACGCTCGCGCCGCACCTGCTCCCCGACCTCTCCGGACAGCTCGCCCTCGCCCTCCCGCAGCGCACCGAGGTCGAGGACGTCGAGGACGCGGGCTTCGTCGCGATCGGCGCCATCGACCCGCCCGGGCCGGTCACCATCGCCGAGGGCCGGGTGCAGGTCGAGCAGCGACCCGGCCTCGGCTTCGTGATCCGCGACCGGGCCGCGGAGACCACTGCCGTCGCGCACTGACCCCGTCCGCCGCCCGGCCCGCCGGCCGACCAGACGCCCAAATCATCACCTGTCGCATCCGCATCCTCGAGGAGCCATCACCATGCACGACACCGACCACAGCACCGGCACGATCGACCACACCACCCCCGCCAGGGCGCGCACCGACGACCCGAACGGCGTCGGCGGCCGTATCGACGACACCGACGGCAACGACGGCGACGGACGGCAACGACGGCAACGACGGCAACGACAACGGTACCGACGGCCGCGGCAACGGCAACGAGCACGCAGCAGCAGCAGCAGCGTGGGCCCCGGCGGCGGCACCGTCACGCCCGCAGGTCACGCTGGCGACGCCGCGTCCGGCGCGGGACGTGCCGCCGTTCCGACCGTCGACGACGTCGGCGCGGCAGCAGCCGCGGCCTCCTCCGAGCTCGCATCCACGGTGCCCTCGACCCGGGCCGCCTGGCTCGAGGCCGTCGCCGACGCCCTCGACGCCCGGGTCGACGAGCTCGTCGCACTCGCCGACGAGGAGTCCCACCTCGGAACCACGCGCCTCACGGGCGAGGTCGCGCGGACGACGGGCCAGCTGCGACTGTTCGCCGCCGTCCTCCGCGACGGGGCCTTCCTCGAGGTCGTCATCGACCACGCTGACGCCTCCGCCACCCCGCCCAAGCCGGAGCTGCGACGGATGCTCCGGCCGACGGGACCGGTGGCGGTCTTCAGCGCGTCGAACTTCCCGTTCGCGTTCTCGGTCGCCGGCGGCGACACGGCGTCGGCGCTGGCGGCCGGATGTCCGGTCATCGTCAAAGCGCACTCCGCCCACCCGCGACTCTCCCGGCTGACCGCGGCGATCGTGGTCGAGGCGTTGCGCTCGGCCGGCGCCCCGGACGGCACGTTCGCGCTCGTCGAGGGTCGCGAGCAGGGCACCGCCCTCGTGCAGCATCCGGCGATCACCGCGGTCGGGTTCACGGGCTCACTCGCCGGCGGGCGCGCACTGTTCGACCTGGCGTCGCAGCGGCCGGCCCCGATCCCGTTCTACGGCGAGCTCGGCAGCACGAACCCGGTCGTCATCACCGCGGCCGCACTGCAGGGCGAGGCGGCGGCGGACCTCGCGCGTGGGCTGGCGGCGTCGTTCACGCTCGGTGTGGGGCAGTTCTGCACGAACCCCGGTCTCGTCCTCGTGCCGAGCGGCAGCGGGTTCGCCGAGCTCGTCGCGCAGGCCGCGGCGGACACCGTCGCCGGGCGCATGCTCACGCCGGGCATCGCCGAGGCGTATGCCGCGGGCACCGCTCGCGCCGCCGGCCATCCCGGGGTGCGGACGCTCCTCGGCGGCGAGACGGCGGCTGCGGATTCCGGCGTTCCGACCGTCCTCGCGACCACCGCCGCGACGGTGCTCGACGCGCCCGACGTCCTGCTCGAGGAGATCTTCGGGCCGGCGACGCTCGTCATCGAGGTCGCCGACGACGCCGAGCTGCACGCGGTCCTGGCCGAGGTCGGTGGCGCGCTCACGGCGACCGTGCACGCGGCGCCCGGTGAGGACGTCACCGGTCTCGTGTCACGGCTCGAGCCGATCGCCGGCCGGGTGCTCTTCGGTGGCTGGCCGACGGGTGTCGCGGTCGGCTGGGCGCAGCACCACGGCGGACCGTGGCCGGCGACGACCTCGCTCCACACCTCGGTGGGTGCGTCGGCGGTGCGCCGCTTCCAACGTCCGATCGTCTACCAGGACGCACCCGAGCGTGTGCTCCCCGAGGCCCTGCACGAGGCGAACCCGCTCCGTCTCCCCCGCCGCGTCGACGGCGTCCTCGAGCTCCCCGCCGCAGCCCGCGCCTGACCACCGTCCGGTCCGTCCCCAACTCAGGACTCCCCCGGCGCGCCGCCGCAGCCCGGGCACGACACACCCGAGGTCTCCTGAGTTGGGGACACCCCGACCAACCACACCCACCCCGTTCACAACTCAGGACGCACCCGGCGCGCCACCGCGACCACCAGCACCCGCTCCCGAGCGCCCGCAACACAGCCGCAACCCGTCCCTGAATTGCGAACACCGATCAACCCACCGTCCCCAACTCAGGACTCCCCCGGCGCGCCGCCGCACAGCCCAGCGGCCCGACACGACCGCGACGACGTCTCCTGAGATTGGGGACACCCCGACCGACTCCACACCCACGCCCACGTTCACAACTCAGGACGCACCCGGCGCGCCGTGCGCCACAGCACCCGCCCCGGGCCCGACACGCCGCACCCGTCCTGAATTGCGAACACCGTGACCACCGTCCCCAACTCAGGACTCCCCCGGCGTGCCGCTCCAGCCCGGGCACGACACACCGGACGTCTCCTGAGTTGGGGACGAATACCAGGGCGAGTCAGGCGAGGGCGGCGGCGAGCCAGGCGCGCAGCTCGGCCTGCATCGGTGCCGACCAACTGTGCGGTTCGTCGTGGAAGGTGCCCGTGTAGGCCGAGCGCTCGCCACCGGACCGGTACCGCTCCGTGAGGATCGCGTGCGCTTCACGCATGCCCGCCGGCTCGAAGAGCTCGTCGCGCTCGGCGTACTGGACGAGCAGCGGCAAGCGGGGGCGCAGGGATGCGAGCTCCGGCCAGTCACCGACCCGCGACAGCCCCGGTGAGAGGAACGACCACGAGTGCTGATCGGCGTGCCCGTCGAGCACACCGTCGAACGTCGACATCATCGCGACCACGCCGGCAGCACGGATCCGGTCGTCCATGGCTGCGAGCAGAACGGCCCGGGCACCGCCACCGGAGAGACCGAAGCACGCGACGGCTCCGGAACGGACCCCGGGCGCGGCCGCCAGCTGGTCGAGCGCGATGAGGTCGTCGCGGAGGACGAGACCGGCGAGCGAGGTGCCCAGGACGCCCAGCTCCTTCGCGAGCTGCGGCTCGTTGGCCGCCGCGAGGAGCTCGGACCGCTGCCCGGGCGACACCGCCGCGGCCTCCATCCCCGCGCTGCACCGACGCGGCCCGACGACCGGCGAGCTGCAGGTCGACGGTCCGATGGAAGCGTTCGGCGACGGCCTCGTCCGGGATCCGCCGGGAGCCCCACCCGAACGCATCGTGGACGAGCACGGCGAACCCGTCGCGCGCGAGGTCGGACGCGACGGCGCGGCCTCCGTAGTAGCGGTCGCGGAACGCCTGCAACTCCTCGCGCGTGACGGCCGAGGTGGCAGGGACACCATCGGGTCCGTCAGCGAGTTTCTCCCGCCCGACGCGCGTGAACCCACCGTGGTCGTGCAGGGCCAGCGCACCCGGGAGCACGCCGGTCTCGCCGGCCGGCCGCAGGAGCCACGCCGACGTCGACGCGCCGAACCCGGTCGACCAGCGGAGTTCGACCCCGTCGACGCCGTCGCGGGTCCAGCTGCCGAGCTCCTCGGGCGGCTCGGGCTGCGCCGGTCGCGGGAGGACACCGAGGACCTCGGCGAGGCGCGTGCGCGTGGCGCCGAGCGATCCGGTCTGCCCGGGTTACTCTGATGCCCCGGATCGACTCGCGGAACCGGGCGGCGAGCGCCCGCAGATCGGGGTCGCGCGCAGGTGGAGGTGTGACCGGTCGGGACCGCACCTCGACGGGCTCGGTGACCGGGACATGGTCCACGACCGGGACGTGGCTAGCGACCGGGACGCCGACCGGTACGGGACCGTCCCGCAAGGCAGCATCCGGGGCCGGGACCGACCCTGTCCGGGACCGCACCTCGACAGGCTCGGTGACCGGGACAGGCTCGGCGACCGGGACGGGCTCAGCGACCGGAACAGTCTCACCGGCCGGGACGGACTCGGTGATCTGGGCGGGCTCGGTCACCGGCTCAGCGGCCGGGGTCGACCCGACGTCCGCGTCAGCGCCGGTGCCGGCCTCCGGGCCGGAGCTCACGGCGCGATCGTCGCGACCGGACGCCCGGTCAGCAGCGACTCGTTCCCGGCGATGCCGACCGAGATCGCCCGCACGCCGTCGTCGTAGCCGGCGGGCCGTCCCAGTTCGTCCTCGGTGACGCGGTCGAACAGGTGCCGCAGCAGGAACGCGTCGCCGCCGCCGTGTCCGCCGACGCCCTCGGGGATCTCGATCTCGCGGGCCTCCTCCCAGTGGCGTTGCAGCACGAGGCGTTCCCCGCGCGAGCGCACCGGCGCGACGGACGCGGCGCCGTCCGCGGTCTCGCCGTCGCCGCTCAGGCTCGGGTCGAGGACGACGCGCCCGTCGGCCCCCACGAGCACGGCGGCGCGCTCCACGACCTCGAGCTCGACCCTGCCCTCCGTCCCGTTGATGGCGACGCGATACCCCTCCCACGGCGCGTGGGCGTTCAGGGAGTAGCTGAGCGAGGCGCCACCGTCGTACTCGACGAGGACGGACAGGTTGTCCTCGATGTCGATCCCGGGCGAGAAGACGTCGCGGTCGCGCAGGTACCCGTCGTGCTGCTCGGCCCGCAGGTAGAGCGACTCGAGCCGCGGGTCGTCACGGAGGTCGAGGGCGAACGGGTCGTTCGAGCGCCCGCGAGCCGCCGCCTCGGCGTCGTCCGGCACCGATCCACGCCCGGGACGCCCCGCGAGCCCGCGCTCGGCCGCGTTGGCGTCACCGTAGAAGCGGAGTCCTCCGGTGGCGTAGACGGAGGCCGGCCGAGCCCCGATCCACCAGTTGACGAGGTCGAAGTGATGCGACGCCTTGTGGATGAGGAGCCCGCCGGAGTGCTCCTTCTCGCGGTGCCAGCGACGGAAGTAGTCGGCGCCGTGCACGGTGTCGAGCACCCACTCGAAGTGCACGCTCGTCACCCGTCCGATCCCACCGTCCTGCACGATGCGGCGCAGCTCCGAGTTCCGCGGGCTGTAGCGGTAGTTGAAGGTCGTCACGACGTTCCGGCCGCTCTCGGCGACGGCCGCTGCAATGCGCTCGACGCCCTCACGGTCGATGGTGAGCGGCTTCTCGACGACGACGTCGGCACCGGCGAGGAGCGCGCGCGAGACGATCTCGGCGTGCGTGAAGTCGGGGGTCGTCACGATCACCCGGTCGACGCGCTGCTCGGCGATGAGCCGCTCGACGTCGTCAGGGCCGTATCGAGCCGGCAGCGCGACACCCTGCTCGGCGAGGACCGCCTCGTAGTGGTCGAGCCGGCCGGGGTTGCTGTCGCTCCAGGCGACGAGCTCGGCGACGTCGGCGTGCGGGCCGACGATGGCGTCGAGGTACATCTGCGAGCGGTGTCCGGTGCCGATGAGGGCGTAGCGTTCGCGGGTCGTGGTCATGCGTGTGGGTCCTTCCGGGTCGGTGCGGCGGGCGCTGTGGTCGGCGCGCTGTCGTGGTGATCGGCACGGCCCGAACGCGACCGTTCGAGCGCGTCTCGACCTGATGCGGCGAGCGCCGCGGCCCGGCCGTCCCCGGCTGCACCGTCGGCGACGACGACGGCGTAGCGGAACTCGAGGGTCTCGTCGGCTCCGAAGGGCAGCTCCTCGCTGAAGAACGGGGCCGGGCAGAGGCCGGCGAACTCCTCGGTGCGCGCGAACCACTGCGGCGGGTGCGCGGGGTTCCGCACGTCGTCGACGATGACGATGCTCGACGCCGCGGCCGTTCCGTCGTGGAGGCCGGTGAACCCCATCCACGCGTGGCGGGTGCCGCGGAGCTCCTCACCGCCGCTCCCGTCGGGGGTGTGCAGGGTGCCGCCGGTGAAGGATCGCGGGCCGCGCCAGAAGAGCCCGCCGTAGCCGGCGTTCTCCCGCCCCTTCGTCGTGGGCGATCCGATCGACAGGTCCCGGCCGGAGACGTTGCGCATCCGGGTCTCGAAGGTCAGCGTCCAGTCGCCGGCGGCCGGTCGCACGGTGAGCGCGCGCTCCTCGTCGACGAGGTGCCGACCGTCCTCCGTGATCCACGCTGAGCGTGTGCGCGAACCGCACCTCGCCCGGGTCGGCACGGGCGTCCGTGACCGCGACGTGCTCGGAGCGACCGTTGTTCGCGAGTTGTTCGTAGGCGGTCCCGGTGAAGGTCGGGCCGCCCCAGAAGTTGTCGTCGCCGACGTGCGGGAGGGCCCAGGCGATCCCGGTGTGCCAGACGTGGTCGTGCGGTCTGGCCAGCGTCACGAGTGCTCCGCCGGCGGTCCGCACCGGGTGGAGATACGGCTTCGGCGACTCGCGCTGGACCGTGTCCGGACGGTAGGTGTACCGCAGGATGTCGATCCCGTCGAGGTGCACGGTGATGGCCGAACCGACCTCGTGCGTCAGCGCGAGACCGGTCGGACGGGGGCGGTGGTCGGTGGTCACGGGATCCCCTCGGATGAAGCGGTGGTGGAGCTGCCGATCGACAGGCTCAGGGACCGAACGTCGGTTCCCTGAGCCTGTCGAAGGGCTGTGGCAGGATCAGCCGGCTGCGACGGCGGCCTTGAGGTCCTTGATGAACCCCTCGGCGGCCTGGTCGGGCGTGTTCTTCCCGAAGAGGACCTGCTCGGTGTACTGCTTGACGAGCGCCTCGATCGCGCTGCCACCGGCAGGCGTGACGGTCGGCGGCTCACCGATGTCGTCGGCGAGCCCGTCGAGGAACTCGACGACCGCCTGGTCGGTCTCGGCCAGCTTCGGCGTGATGTATTCGCGGATCTTCGTGTTGGCCGGGACGCCGCGCTCGGTGAGGAGCGAGTCGGCCGCGGTCTCGCTGTTGGCGAGGAAGTCGATGAACAGCGCAGCCTCGGCGGGGTGCTCGGTCCGGGCGGACGCCGACCAGTACATCGACGGCTTGTAGTACGCGGAACCATCGGCGCCGCCGTCCACCGTCGGCACCCGCAGGAGCTCGAGCGGCGACCCGCTCGCCTCGGTCAGGGCCGTCAGCTGGCTGTTCCACCAGGGGGCGAACGCGGCCGAGTTGGTCGCGGTGAAGGACTCGGCGAGCCCACCGGCCTGCTTCTCGATGATCGCGGAGGGCGACGGCGTCGCTCCCGCGTTCACGAGGTCGAGGAGGTAGGTCCACCAGGAGGACAGGGTCTCCGGCTTGATGGACACCTCGCCCTTGTCGTTGTACAGCTCGTCGCCGTGCTGACGGGCCCAGTTGTTCAGGCCGCCGTCCTCGAAGCCGAAGGGCTGGAAGCCGTAGATCGATCCGCCACCGGCTGCCGAGACCTGCTCGCTCAGCTCGGTGAAGTCGTCCCACGTCCAGGTCTCGTCGTCGGGCATCTCGATGCCGGCCGAGGCGAGGAGGTCGGGGTTCACGACGAAGGAGTAGCTCGTGATGCCCGAGGGGACGCCGTAGAGCGAGTCGTTGACCGTGCCGGACGTCAGCGTCTCCTTGGGGAAGTCGCCGAGGTCGAGCTGGTCGGTGACCGTGTTCAGGTCGAGGAGCGCGCCCCGGTCGCCGTAGGTGGCGATGTACTTCTCGTCCATCTGGATGATGTCGGGGGTGTCGTTCGCCGCCGTCTCGGTGGCGAGCTTGTCCCAGTAGCCGGCCCAGTCCGTGAACTGCGGCTCGATGGTGATGTTCGGATACTCCTTCTCGAAGGCCGCGATGACCTCCTGGGTGGCCGCCGTACGGGCGTCGTTGCCCCACCAGGTGAAGCGGAGGGTGACGGGCTCGTCGGACAGTTCGGTGGCGGCGTCGCCCCCGGCGCTGCAGCCGGCGAGGAGGAGGGCCGCGACGGCTCCCGTCGCGATGAAGCCGGCGGCTCTGCCGTGCTTGCTGATGCTCATGCTGTTCCCTTTCGAATCGATCGATCCGGATCCGGAGCTGCTGGATCCGGTGGTGCTGGGTCTGGTGCTGGTGGTCTGGTGCGGGTGCTTCGGTGGTGCTGGTCGGTGGGTCGGGCCTCACTTGCCGCCGGTCGTCGCGATGCCCTTCAACAGGAACCGCTGACCGAACAGGAAGACGAGGAAGATCGGCAGGAGCGAGACGACACTCATGGCGAACATCGGCCCCCACGAGGTGGAGGATTGCGCGTCCATGAACGCCCGGAGGGCGAGCGGCACCGTGTACATCTCCGGTTTCGTCAGGTACAGGAGCTGACTGAAGAAGTCGTTCCAGGTCCAGATGAAGGTGAAGATGGCGGTCGTCGCGAGCGCCGGCACCATGAGCGGCAGGATGATGACCCCGAAGATGCGGGCGTGACCGCAGCCGTCGATGCGGGCCGCCTCGTCGAGTTCCTTCGGGATGCCGCGGATGAACTGCACCATGAGGAAGACGAAGAACGCGTCGGTGGCGAGGATCTTCGGCAGGATCAGCGGCAGGTACGTGTTCACGAAGCCGAGCTGGGAGAACATGATGTACTGCGGCACGATGATGACGTGGATCGGCAGCATGAGCGTCATGAGCATCGCCGCGAACCACCAGCGCTTGCCGCTGAACTTCAGCCGGGCGAAGGCGTAGGCGGCCATCGAGCAGGACACGAGGTTGCCGACGATGCAGCCGAGGACGATGAGCACGGAGTTCAGCAGGAACACGTGGAACGGCTCGGAGAGGGTGTTCCAGCCCTCGCTGTAGTTGCTCACCTCGAAGCTGTCGAGGACGATGCCGGGGTTCCGGAAGATCTCCTCCGTCGGGCGGAGCGAGGAGACGACGAGCCAGATCACCGGGTAGAGCATGATGAAGCCGACGAGGATCAGGCCGATGTGCTTCAGGACCGACTTCCAGGGCGACCACCCACGAGCGCGGCGGTACTGGCGTTCGGCTTCCTTGGCCTCGCGACTGCGGTTCTTGCTGTCCGTCGTGATGGACCGTGTGGTCAGCGTGTCAGTCATCGTAGTTCACCCAGTATTTCGAGGCCCAGAAGTTGATCGCGGTGAAGACTCCGATGATGAGGAGCAGGAACCAGGCCATGGCCGAGGCGTAGCCCATGTCGAAGTTCGAGAAGCCGCGGTTGTAGAGGTACAGCGTGTAGAAGAGCGTCGAGTCGGCCGGGCCGCCCGTTCCGCCCGACACGATGAAGGCCTGCGTGAAGGCCTGGAACGCGTGGATGATCTGCAGCACGAGGTTGAAGAAGATGATCGGGGTGAGCAGCGGCAGGGTGATCTTGGTGAAGCGCTGCCACTTCGTCGCGCCGTCCATCTGCGCCGCCTCGTGGTACATGACGGGGATCTGGCGGAGACCGGCGAGGAAGATCACCATCGGTGCGCCGAAGGTCCACACGTTGAGCGTGATGAGCGTGGAGAGGGCGGTCGACGGGTCGGCGATCCAGCTGCGTCCCTCGATCCCGAAGATCGCGATGAACTGGTTCACGAGGCCTTCGCCGCCGAACACCTGCTTCCACAGCACCGCGATGGCGACGGAGGAGCCGAGGAGCGACGGCAGGTAGTACACGGACCGGTAGATCGCGAGGCCACGGAGACCGCGGTCGAGCAGGGCGGCCAGGGCCAGTGCCGCGGCGAGCTGGAGCGGCACCGACACGAAGACGTACACGAACGTGACACCGAGCGAGTTGTGGAGCCGCTCATCGCCCATCATGCGGATGAAGTTGTCGAGGCCGATGAACTTCGGCGCCTGCAGCAGGTTGTACTTCGTGAAGGACAGCGCGAGCGAGGCGACCATCGGACCGACGGTGATGACGGCGAGTCCGATGAGCCACGGGAGGAGGAACAGGTAGGCGGCCTTGTTGTCGCGGCGGTTGTCCTTCTTGATGAAGGCCTTCTCGGCCGCCGTCTGCGGGCGCTTGCCGGCGCTGAGCTTGCGGAGCTCGCCGAGCGCGCTCACCGAACACCCCTCGCGAGTGTCGTCCTGGGCGCTCCTGGAGTTGCACGGACCACGTCGGACCTCCTTGTCGATCGTCGTTGATGACTTCCCGGAAAGCGTTTCCCGGCTGAGCTGCATCAAGTTCTATCACGGCCCCGTCGGACGATGCAACGATTCAATCCGCATCCGTGTCCGATCTGTGATCACCTGCGACCGAATCGGTTCGAACGCTTGCCTTGACCGCGCGCGCCGTTCTACAGTGACCCGGTAAACGCTTTCCGGATGGCCCGCGGCCGCCGGGACCGGAACACGAACCAGAGGAAGAGCCACCGTGTCAGAGCAGACCATCGGGATCATCGTCAACGGCGCCACCGGGCGCATGGGCTACCGGCAGCACCTCGTGCGCTCGCTGCTGGCCATCCAGGAGCAGGGCGGTGTGCAGCTGTCCGACGGCACCCGACGCCAGATCGAGTTGATCCTCGTCGGCCGCAACCAGGCGACCCTCGACGAGCTCGCCACGCGTCATGGCATCGAGCACACCTCGACCGACCTCGACGCGGTCCTCGCCGACCCCCGCTGGGACATCTACGCCGACTTCCTCGTCACGAAGGCCCGCGCCACCGCGCTGCGCAAGGCGATCGCGGCCGGCAAGACCATCTACACCGAGAAGCCGACGGCGGAGACCTTCGAGGAGGCGCTGGAACTCGCACGCCTCGCCGCCGAGGCGGGCGTGAAGAACGGCGTCGTGCACGACAAGCTCTACCTGCCGGGGCTGCGCAAGCTCAAGCGCCTCATCGACTCGGGCTTCTTCGGTCGGATCCTCTCCGTCCGTGGCGAGTTCGGCTACTGGGTGTTCGAGGGCGACTGGCAGCCGGCGCAGCGCCCGAGCTGGAACTACCGGGCCGAGGACGGCGGCGGCATCGTCGTCGACATGTTCCCGCACTGGAGCTACGTGCTCGAGAACCTCTTCGGTCGGGTCGAGTCGGTGTATGCGAAGGCGACGACGCACATCCCCGAGCGCTTCGACGAGCGGGGCGAGGCCTACGCGGCCACCGCCGACGACGCCGCCTACGGGGTCTTCGAGCTCGAGGGCGGCGTGATCGCCCAGCTCAACTCCAGCTGGACGGTGCGCGTCGACCGCGACGAGCTCGTGCAGTTCCAGGTCGACGGCACGCATGGCTCCGCCGTCGCCGGCCTCTTCGGCTGCAAGGTGCAGCCGCGGAACGTCACCCCGAAGCCGGTGTGGAACCCCGACCTCGCCGACGACCACGACTACGCGGGCGACTGGCAGGACGTGCCGACGAACGACGTGTTCGAGAACGGCTTCAAGACGCAGTGGGAGGAGTTCCTCCGCCACGTCGTCGAGGACGGCCCCTACGAGTACGACCTGCTCGCCGGCGCGCGCGGCGTCCTGCTCGCGGAGCTCGGCCTCGAGAGCTCGCGCACCGGCCGCCGCCTCGACCTGCCCGAGGTGACGCTCGGAAGCGCGGGCGACACCGCCGGCGCGGACGAGGAGCTGGCGTCGCTCGAGGCCTCGGTCGCACGATGACGTCCGTCCCGCTGCTCTCGACCGACGGCACGGTCACCGCGCTGGAGCTCCGCGAGCCCGTCGTGGCCGAGCGCCCGACCACTCCCCTGACGAGCCGCACCGCCTACGCCGCGGCGCACGTCGTCCCGACGGCCTGGGGCGACAACGTGCCGGGCGCGCCCGCCGAGCTCGACTGGGACGCGACGCTCGCCTACCGCCACCACGTGTGGTCGTACGGCCTCGGCGTCGCGGACGCGATGGACACCGCCCAGCGGAACATGGGGCTCGACACCGCCGCCACGCGCGAGCTGATCACCCGGAGCGCCGCCGAGGCCGCCTCCGTCGGCGGCGCGCTCGTCGTCGGCGTCAACACCGACCACCTCGCCGACGAGACCGTCTCGCTCGACGCGGTCGCCGACGCCTACCTCGAACAACTCGCGTTCGCCGAGGACGCGGGCGCCGGGACCGTGCTCATGGCCAGCCGACACCTGGCGAGGGCCGCGCAGTCCGCCGACGACTACCGTCGCGTCTACGACCGGGTCCTGTCGGCCGCGCAGTCGCCCGTGGTCCTGCACTGGCTCGGCACGGCGTTCGACCCGAGCCTGGAGGGCTACTTCGGCTCCAGCGACGTCGCCGAGGCCTCGGACACCCTGCTGCGCATCATGACCGACCACGTCGACCACGTCGCCGGGGTCAAGATGAGCCTCCTCGACGCCGACGCGGAGATCGCCGTCCGACGTCGCCTCCCGGCCGGCACGACGATGTTCACCGGGGACGACTTCAACTACGTCGACCTCATCGCCGGAGACGCGGTCGGACACTCCGACGCCCTGCTCGGCGCGTTCACCGCGATCGCTCCGGCCGCGTCCGCCGCGATCCAGGCGCTCGACGCCGGCGACCCGGCCGCCTACGAGCGGATCCTCCGACCGACCGAGGCCCTGTCGCGGCAGATCTTCGCCGCGCCGACCTACTACTACAAGACGGGCATCGCCTTCCTCAGCTGGTTGAACGGCCACCAGCCGGCGTTCTCGATGGTCGGCGGCTTGCACGCGGCCCGGAGCCTGCCGCACCTGTCGGAGATCGTGCGCCTCGCCGACGCGGCCGGCGCACTCGAGCACCCGGAGCTCGCCGCCGAGCGCTGGACGGGCCTGCTGCGCACGGCCGGTGTCGTCGGCACGCTGACCACTGCGGGAGGAGCCCGATGAGCACCACCGCCCTTCGACAGGCTCAGGGACCGGCGGGACAAGCCGAGGGACCGGCGGGACAAGCTCAGGGACCGGCGAGCGGCCAGCACTCACCCCGCACCCGCGACTCTCGGTCAACCAGGCCACGATCAAGTACGCCACCCTCCCGGAGGCGGTCGCAGCCGTCACGGCGGCCGGTGTCACGAGCTTCGGCGCCTGGCGCGAGCCGGTGCAGGAGTACGGCGTCGCCGCCTCGGCGAGCCTCCTCACGGACAGCGGCCTGCGTGTCTCGAGCCTGTGCCGTGGTGGCTTCTTCACCATGCCCGAGGGGCCGGCTCGCCGGACGTCGATCGACGACAACCGGACCGCGATCGACGAGGCCGCCGCCCTGGGCGCCCCGGCCCTCGTCCTCGTGGTCGGCGGCCTCCCGGCCGGATCCCGTGACCTCATCGGCGCCCGCGAACTCGTCCGAGACGCGATCGGTGAACTCACCGACCACGCGCTCGAGTCCGGCGTGCAGCTCGCCATCGAGCCGTTGCATCCGATGTACGCCTCGGACCGCGCGGTCGTCTCGACGCTCGGTCAGGCCCTCGACATCGCCGAGCAGTTCGCTCCGGAGGCCGTCGGAGTGGTCGTCGACACCTTCCACATCTGGTGGGACCCGCAGGTGCTCGAGCAGATCGCCCGCGCGGGCGCGACCGGTCGGATCTCCAGCTACCAGGCGTGCGACTGGGCGACGCCGCTCGCCGCGGACGTCCTCCTCTCCCGGCACTATCCGGGCGACGGCGTCGTCGACTTCGGCTCGCTCACCCGTGCCGTCGAGGCGGCGGGGTACACCGGCGACATCGAGGTCGAGCTCTTCAACCAGGACATCTGGGACAGCCCGTTCCAGCAGGTGGTGGATCGCACCGTCGACGCGTTCCAGGCGACGGTCGTCCCGCACCTCGACCACGACGACGACGCGATCCACCACCCCTGATCGCCGCGGCCGCCCTGTGGCAGAGTGTGTCTCAGCAGCCGCCAGTACGAAGGAGCGCCATGTCGGTCGACGAGCACCGGGCGACGCCGGTCCCACCGACGCTGCACGACGTCGCCCGTGAGGCGGGGGTCTCCCTCGCCACCGCGTCGCGCGCGCTCAACGGGAGCACCCGGACGGTCAACGAGACGTTCCGTCGGCGGGTCCTCGACGCCGCGCTCCGGCTGAACTACACGCCGAACCTGTCGGCCCAGGCGGTCGCGAAGGGGCTGTCGTCGACGATCTCGCTGCTCGTGAGCGACATCGCCGACCCGTACTTCTCGTCCATCGCGGCCGGGGCCATCCGCGCGGCCGACGAGCAGCGCATCGCCACGACCATGGCCGTCACGCACCGCGACCACGAGCGCGAACTCGAACTCGTGCGGGTGCTCCGCGGGCAGCGGCCACGCGCCATCATCCTGACGGGCAGTCGCTGGGACGGGGTCGCGTCGGAGCACCGGCTGTCGGATGAGCTCGCGGCCTACGAGTCGACGGGCGGACGCGTCGTCCTCGTCTCGCAGCGGACGCTCCCGTTCGCCACGGTGCAGCTCGGCAACGCGACCGGTGCCCGCGAGCTGGCCCGGGAACTCGTCGGTGCCGGGTACCGCCGGTTCGCCGTCATCGCCGGCGACGACCGCCTGCTCACCTCCCGCGAGCGCGTGAGCGGGTTCGCGGAGGGTTTGGCCGAGCACGGCATCGCGATCCATCCGTCGAGGATCGTCCGGGCCGAGTTCACCCGCGACGGCGGGCGCCAGGGCGCCGCCGAGCTCCTGCAGCTGGGACTCGACGACGTCGACCTGGTCTTCGCCGTCAACGACGTGATGGCGATCGGGGCGATGTCGGCGTTCCGCGCGGCCGGACTCCGCCTTCCCGAGGACCTCGCGGTCGCCGGCTACGACGACATCGCGACCTCCCGCGACGTCACCCCGGCGCTCACCACGGTCGCCGTGCCGCTCGAGGCGGTCGGTGAGCACGCCGTGCGGCTGGCGCTTGACCCGGCGACGGACAGCACGACGACGGAGCCCGTCGGCGCGACGGTCCTCCTCCGCGAGAGCACGCCGCCGCGCGCCTGACTCGCCAGTCCGTCTCCTCCCCCGGGGCGTTCACCGGGGCACAACTCCTGCAGCTCGCCCCGATCGGGGTGTGCAGCGTCCGACTCAGTGGCCCTGGGGCCATGCAGCAGGAGTTGCGGACAGCAGCACGCCCTGAGCCTGGTGTCCTCGGAAGGGGACGCGTTCACCTCCACACAGCCGAGGTGCGCACTCGTTCCCGCGCACAACTCCTGCTGAGGGCGGCAAGGCGGCCTGACACGGTGCCGGCAGCCGGGTTCCGGTGCCGTCCAGCAGGAGTTGTGAACGCGAGACAGCTGCTAGTCGGCGACGTGCTCCTGGAACCACGGCGTGTAGGCGGCGACCTTGGTGCGGTGGCCGGCGCCGGCGACGAGTCGCTTGACGTGCTCGCGGACGTTGACCGTCGCGACACCGATCACGGTGACGCGGTCGAACGGCACGGCGTCGGCGACGAGCACCTCGGCGCGTCGGAGGGCCGCGGGGTCCTCGTCGGTCGCGAAGCGCTGCACCATGCGGTCGGCGGTCATCGCGTTCGCGCCGATGCTCGTGAGCACGTGGGAGGCGTCACCGTCGGCGACCACGACCCGCGCGCGGGAGGGCCGGCCGGTGTCGGCGTCGAACTCGCCCGGGTGCACGGCTGCGCCGTCGATCGTGGTGACGAGCACGACGTAGTCGTTGACCGATGACGCGAACGCCTCGGCGGACAGACGGACGTCGTGCTCGCCCGCGCGGATGCCCGCCCAGAGGTCGGCGTCCGGGGTCAGGAAGAACGGGACGAAGTCGGCCGGCGTGAGGTCGTCGGTGCCGGCGAGCACCATCGTGCGTCGCGCTTCGCGGTGGCTCGCGGCGGCGATGTCGACGACCGGCCCGTCGGGGAGCGCCGGGGAGGCCACCGGCAGGATGCTACCGGTCTCGAGGATGCGCTCGAGATTGCGGATGTGGGTGACGTGGTACAGCCGCTGCTCGCCGACGCGCACCACGGGCAGCGCTGCCGCCGCCTTCGTCACCGTCTTCGTGGTGGCCGCGGTCCGCACGCGGGTCGGGGCCGGCTCGCGGAGCGAGGGAGCGACCGTCGACCGACGGACCTTGGGAGCGGGTGGTTCAGCGACCGGCACCTCGCGGGGCGGCGGCGGGAAGCAGGTCGCGCAGAGTCCGTTGTCGAAACCGTGTTTGCATTCGTCGCTCAAGAGAGTCCTTCTGCAGTCCGGCTCCGAGACACGAGGAGCGGGTCACTGGGGGGACGAGCCGAGACGTACGCATCAAGGGTACGCGGCTTCCGCACCCCTCGTGCACGCGGGCACCCTCAGGCGAGCCCGCGCTGCGCCCGGAACACCCGGACGCACGACACGGCGAGTGATCCGAAGAACGCCGCCATCAGCACCGGGAGCAGCCAGGGCGCCATCCACGCGGGCACGCCGAGCCAGGTGGTGAGTGCGACGACGGCGATGAGCGCGGCGGTCGCGATCGTCAGATCCCCCAGCAGTCGCCCGGTGGCGTCCAGCGTGGCAGCCGTCACCTCCGGACGAGGCGACAGTTGCGTGGACCACGTCGATGCAGTGGTCGGTGGGTGGGGGTCGACATCCGATCGGGTCGTGCCGGCGAGCGGTAGGCAGGCGGCGACGATCCAGAAGATCGCCACGACCGCGGCCCCGATGATGACCGGGAGCAGGAACCCGCCGAGACGCTTGTCCGACCAGGCGTCCGGCTGGAGTGCGGCGTCGAAGTGCACCGGCATCGGATCAGGAGCAGACGGATACACCACCAGGCCGACGACCAGCGTCGCCGCGACGATCACGAGTGCGACGAGATGCGGCCAGACCGGCGGTCGGCGAGGGGGCCACTCCGGGCGAGTGGTCGTCGGGTCCTGCATCCCACTCCTCATCTGCGCGAGCACCCTGGTGCGCACCCCAGGAATATCTGCATCAACCATACCCGATGCCCTGGTTCTCCACCTCGGGGCCGCCGCCTGGACACTGCAGCGATGCGTGGGCGACGCTACCCCCCACGCACCGCAGCACTACCCAGGCGACGGCGTCTCGGCTCACCCGGTCGCGCCTGGCTCCGCTGGTCGGCTCACCCGACGCGCGACGACGACCGCCACGACACCGGCGACCAGCGCGATCGCGAAGCATCCGGCGAACGCGACCCCGCCGGGAGCGATCCAGCCCAGCCCGGCGAACACACGGGAGCCGTCGAGTGCCGTGAACGCCAGCCCGGTCGCCGCGAGGGCGAGAGCACCGCCGATCGCGTCGCCGATCGACATCGCCGCGCTGTTGAACCCCTGCGAGCGCTCGTCGGAGTAGGCGAGCGTCATGACGCTGAGGCGCGGGAACATGAGGCCCATGCCGCCGCCGCTCACCACCCAGGCGACGATCGGCACCACCGGCGGCAGGCCGACGAGGGCGGCGGACAGGGCGATCGCGACGGCGACCGTGACGAGTGACGACCCGATCTGCACGGCGTTCGCATTCGACAGCCGGTCCCCGAGGCGCCCCTGCAACCAGGACGACAGCGACCACGCGATCGCCCCACCGGTGAGCGCGAGTCCGGCGAGCGCCGGCGTGAGCCCGTGCTCGCGGGTCAGCAGGTACGGCACGTACACCTCGGCGCCGAAGAACGCGGCGGAGGTCAGTCCGCGCACCAGGATGACCGTCGGGAGCCCGCGGCGTGCGGTGAGCGTGCCGAGCGGAATCAGGGGGCGGAGGGCGAGGATCGCGACCACGGCACCGACGACCGGGAGCGCCCAGGCGGTCCATCCCGAGAACTCCGTCGAGAGGTTGACCGCGAGGACCGCCGCCGCGACGAGCACCGCCCACCCGAGTCGACGCAGCTCCGCGCCCGTGCGCGCGACGGTGGCCACCTCGCCGCTCTCCTTCGCCGACTCCTCCTCGGCGGCCTGCCGCTCCGCGCGTTCGGTTGCGGAGGCGCGCAGCATCCGGAGGGCCGGCAGGAGGAGGAGCGTCGCGACGACCACGAGGCCGACGACCCCGAGGAAGACCCAGTGCCAGCTGAACCGCTCGGCGACCACCCCGGCGAGGAACGGCCCGATCAGGGAGGGGACCACCCAGGCGGCTGCGAACCCGGCGAAGATCCGCGGGTGCAGGGCCGGTGGGTAGATGCGGGCGACGAGGACGTACAGGGCGACGGTCATCGCTCCCGAACCGAGGCTCTGGACGAGGCGTCCGGCGACGACGGCCCACATGGTGGTCGCGGTTCCGGCCAGGAGGAGACCGATGAGGAACAGGACGACTGACGCGAGCAGCGGCTGGACCGGACCGATGCGGTCGGCGACCGAGCCCGCCGCGACCATGCCGATGACACTGACCGCGAGCGGGCCGGCGAAGGCGAGCGCGTAGAGCTGCTCGCCGCCGAGTTCCCCGCTCACGAGCGGCATGATCGTCGTGACGGCGAGGGACTCGAAGGCGCCGAGGAACACGAGCGCGCACGCACCGATGGTGACGAGGACGAACCGGCGGCTGAAGATCCCACGGTCGCGGGGCGTCGGGTCGGCTCCGGTCACGGGCTCGGGGGTCGTCGCTGTGGTCACGATTCCGAGCCTAGAACCTCAACGTGACTTGAGGTCAAGCGCTGACGAACCCCTGCCCGTTCACCATTCAGGACGTGCCCGGCGCGCCGTCGCCGATCGACGGGTTCGGCGCAGGACGCGCCGCAGCCTTCCTGAATTGCGAACGAGCCGGGACCGCCCGCTAGTGCTTGGCGCTCGCCTTCAGGACCTTCGCGAGCGCGCGGTCGAGGTCGGCGATGAGGTCGGCGACGTCCTCGATGCCGACCGACAGCCGGACGACGTTCTCGGGGACCGCCAGCTCCGTGCCCTTCACCGAGGCGTGCGTCATCTGCGCCGGCAGGCCGATGAGCGACTCGACGCCGCCGAGCGACTCGGCGAGCGCGAAGAGTTTCGTCTTCTCGACGAGGCGCGTGGCTGCAGCCGGGCCACCGACGAGCGCGAGCGACAGCATGCCGCCGAACCCGGACATCTGGCGGGCGGCGAGCTCGTGACCGGGGTGGCTCTCGAGGCCCGGGTAGTAGACGCGCTCGACGGCGGCGTGGCCGTCGAGGAACTCCGCGATCGCCTGCGCGTTCGCGCTGTGCTGGCGCATGCGCACCGCGAGGGTCTTGATGCCGCGGGTCGTGAGCCACGCGTCGAGCGGGGCCGAGACCGCGCCGGCGGCGAACTGCACGAAGCCGAGCTGCTCGGCGAGCTCGTCGTCGTTCATGATGATGGCGCCACCGAGGACGTCGGAGTGACCGCCGAGGTACTTGGTCGTCGAGTGCACGACGATGTCGGCCCCGAGCGAGAGCGGCTGCTGCAGCGCCGGCGAGGCGAAGGTGTTGTCCACGACGGAGAGCACCTCGTGGCGGTGCGCGAGGGCCGCGAGTGCCGCGATGTCGCTGATCTTCATGAGCGGGTTGCTCGGCGTCTCGACCCACAGCAGCTTCGTGCGGCCCGGGATGATCGCCGCTTCGACGGCCGCGAGGTCGCCGAGGTCCACGACCGTGTGCTCGATGCCCCAGGCGCCGTGCACCCGGTTGATCAGCCGGTAGGTGCCGCCGTAGACGTCGTTGCCGATGACGATGTGGTCGCCGGGGCGGAGGGCCGTGCGGATGAGCGCGTCCTCGGCGGCGAGGCCGGAGGCGAAGGAGAAGCCGTGCTTCGCACCCTCGAGCGCGGCGAGCTGCGTCTCGAGCGCCGTGCGGGTCGGGTTGGCGGAGCGGCTGTACTCGTAGCCGCCGCGGAGCCCGCCGACGCCGTCCTGGACGAAGGTCGACGTCTGGTAGATCGGCGGGATGATCGCCCCGGTGGTGGGGTCGAACTCCTGTCCGGCGTGGATGCTGCGGGTGGCGAAGCCGTGGTCGTGCTTGCTCATGGGTGACTCTTTCGGTTCAGGATTCGGGGAGGTGTCGGGGTGGGCGACCGGTCGGACTGGCCCGGTCACCGGGGTCGGGCGCGGTCGGGACATCGCCCGGACTCCGCCCACACGACCTGCATGCCGCCCACGCTCAACCCGCCAGGTAGGTGAGGAGGTCGTGCCGCGTGATGACGCCGATCGGCTTGCCGCCGTCGGTGACGAGGAACGCCGGGGCGGAACCGAGCGCCGCGCGCGCCGCCGGGATGGACTCACCGAGACCGATGAGCGGCAGCGGGTCGCCGACGAACGCGCTCGCGGCGTCGTTCATCTTGGCCGCGCCGCTGAAGACGGCGTCCATGAGGCTGGCCTCGTCGATCGCACCGACGACCTCGCCCATCACCACGGGCGGCTCGGCGCTCAGCACCGGGAGCTGCGAGACGCCGTACTCGGTCATGATGTCGACGACGTCGCGGACGGTGTCGCTCGGGTGCACGTGCACGAGGTCCGGCATCTCCGAGCCCTTGCCACGGAGGATGTCGCCCACCGTGCGGTCGTCGGCGACCTCGCTGAAGCCGTAGGACTGCAGCCAGGAGTCGTTGAAGATCTTGCCGAGGTAGCCGCGCCCGCCGTCGGGCAGGAGGACGACGACCACGGCCGACGCCGGGAGGTCGCGCGCCGCGACGAGGGCCGCCTGGACCGCCATGCCGCTGGAGCCGCCCACGAGCAGTCCCTCCTCACGGGCGAGGCGACGTGTCATCGCGAACGACTCGGCGTCGGTGACGGCGATGATCTCGTCGGGGATGGAGGGGTCGTACGCGGTCGGCCAGAAGTCCTCGCCGACGCCCTCGACGAGGTATGGACGCCCGGTGCCGCCCGAGTAGACGGAGCCCTCCGGGTCTGCGCCGATGATGCGCACGCCGCCCTCGGAGACCTCCTTGAGGTACTTGCCCGTCCCGGAGATGGTGCCTCCGGTGCCGACGCCCGCGACGAAGTGGGTGATCTCGCCCTCGGTGTCGCGCCAGATCTCGGGACCGGTCGACTCGTAGTGGCTGCGCGGCCCGTTCGGGTTCGCGTACTGGTTGGGCTTGAACGCGCCCGGGATCTCGGCGGTGAGGCGGTCGGACACGCTGTAGTACGAGTCGGGGCTGTCGGGAGCGACGGAGGTGGGCGTGACGACGATCTCCGCACCGTAGGCGGTGAGCACGTTCCGCTTGTCCTCGCCGACCTTGTCGGGCAGGACGAACACGCAGCGGTACCCGCGCTGCTGGGCGACGAGGGCGAGGCCGACGCCGGTGTTGCCGGAGGTGGGCTCGACGATCGTGCCGCCCGGCTTGAGGTCGCCCGACGCCTCGGCGGCGTCGATGATGCGCGTCGCGATGCGGTCCTTCGAGGAGCCGCCCGGGTTGAGGTACTCGACCTTGACGAGCACGGTGGCCGCGATGCCCTCGGTGACCCGGTTGAGCTTGACGAGGGGCGTGTTCCCGATGAGATCGAGGACGGAGTCTGCGTAGTTCATGTCTGCAATCTGTTCCTGTGGTGCGTCACCGCACGACTCTCGCGTGCGTCACCGGATGGCTGGGGCGGCTGAGGCGGCATCCCGGGCAGGGACGGTTCAGCGGGGACAGCAGGAACACGACAGGCGGAGACGCATGCTGACCACCCTACCCGGCGAGTGCAGGGAACGCAGCCGGATGACGGGGCCGATCCGACGTCAGTGGATCGCGACGAGTCGCTGCCGCGGACCGAGTGCCGAGACAGCCGAGGACACCAGCCGGACGGCGAGGGTCAGCACCATGAGGACACCGATGACCGTGAGCACGACCGCGGCGAGCAGCAGCACCGCGACGAGCGCCGGGAGCCGGCGCAGCGCGAGCTCGACCGGGCGACGACGGGGTGTCCCGTCCGCCCCGGGTGCCTCCAGGTGGCCTTCGCCCGCCATGGCCGCGGCGACGAGTTCGAGCGTGGCACGCGCGCCGGATCCGAGCCGTGCGGTCGAGGTGCGCAGCGCCTGGGACATCGCGTGGCCCTTCTCGTCGGATGGATCGGTGTTCGCGGGTGCGAGGACTCGACCGTAGCAGTCGGGTGCCCTGTTCGGGGGTGCCGGTGCCCATTCTGCCAGGCGGGCGTGAACACCCGGTGGCCTGCCGACGGACGCATGATGGACGCGCACCGCGCTCCCTAGACTGGAGGCATGACCGTCTCCGGCCTCTCCGCCGTCTCCCAGGACTACCTCAAGACGATCTGGACGACCTCCGAGTGGGCCGACGAGTCGGCCACCGTCAAGCTGCTCGCGGATCGCATGGGTGTCCGTCCCGCGACCGCCTCCGACGCCGTGAAGCGACTCGCCGCCCAGGGACTCGTCGTGCACGAGCCCTACGGCAGCATCGAGCTCACCCCCGCCGGGCAGGCGCACGCGGTCGCGATGGTGCGGCGGCACCGGCTCATCGAGACCTTCCTCGTCGAGATGCTCGGCTACGGCTGGGACGAGGTCCACGACGAGGCGGAGATCCTCGAGCACGCGGCGAGCGACACGATGATCGAGCGCATCGACGCCGCGCTCGGCCACCCGATCCGCGATCCGCACGGCGACCCGATCCCCTCTGCCGACGGCACGCCGCACCGCCCGGACGCGGTCCGGTTGAACGAGGCGCCGTCCGACAGCCCACTGACGGTGTGCCGCATCTCGGACGCCGACCCGGAGACCCTCCGCCATCTGAGCACCCTCGGCATCGTCCTCGACACCGAACTCAGCGTGGACGACCACCGTGCGTTCGCGGGCGAACTGGAACTCCGGCTCACCGCCACCGGCACCCGCCTCACGCTCGGTCGCCTCGCCGCCGACGCCGTCTGGGTGACGGTCGTCGCCTGATCGCCGGCATCTCCGTTCGCCGATGTTCCGGCGAGCGAACCGCCGGGCTGATCACCCGAAGAACGTCAGCACGATGAGCGCGACGTTCAGCGTGACGATGAGCGCGACCACGATCCAGGCGAACACGCGGGTGGCGAGCTGGTCGACGTGGACACCCATGATCCGCCGGTCGCCCGTGTAGCGCACGAGCGGGATGAGCGCGAAGGGGATGCCGAGGCTGAGGAACACCTGGCTGAGCACGAGCGCGGTGGTCGGGTCGATGCCCGCAGCCAGGATGACGAGTGCCGGGATGAGGGTGATCACGCGTCGGGCGAGCAACGGGATGCGCACCTTGAGGAGCCCTCCCATGATCGCCGCTCCCGCGTAGGCGCCCACCGAGGTCGAGGCGAGCCCCGAGGCGAGCAGGCCGATGGCGAAGATCACGCCGATGACCGGCCCGAGCGCAGCGGTGATCGCCGCGTGCGCCCCCTCGATCGAGTCCGTCCCCTCGACACCGCCGAGCGACGCGGCCGCGAGCAGCAGCATCGCGATGTTCACCGCTCCGGCGAGGACGAGTGCCGCCGCGACGTCCCAGCGGGTCGCCACGATGAGCCGACGGATGGCACCGTCGCTCGTCTGGACGCCGTGCCGGTCCCGACTGAGCGAGGAGTGGAGGTAGATCGCGTGCGGCATGACCGTCGCGCCGAGCATGCTCGCGGCGAGCAGGACCGTCGCCGTGCCCTCGAACCGCGGCACCAGGCCACCGGCCGCGGCACCCCAGTCGACGGGACTGACGAACAGACCGGCGAGGAAGCCGACGGCGATGACGGCGAGGAGCGTCAGGATCGCGAACTCGAAATGCCGCTGGCCGTACCAGTTCTGCACGGCGAGGAGCACGATCGAGAAGACCCCGACGATGACGCCGCCGAGCACGAGCGGGATCCCGAACAGCAGGTACAGCGCCACGGCGCCGCCGATCACTTCGGCGAGGTCGGTCGCGGCGGCGACGAGCTCCGCCTGCACCCAGTAGAGCCGACGCGGCCCGGTGCGCAGTCGCGAGCCGAGCAGCTCGGGCAGGCTCTGCCCGGTGACGAGGCCGAGCTTGGCGGAGAGGTACTGGACGAGCACGGCCATCGCGTTCGCGGCGACGAGCACCCAGACGAGCAGGTAGCCGTACTGGGCTCCCGCCGTGAGGTTGGCCGCGACGTTCCCGGGATCGACGTAGGCGATCGCCGCCACGAAGGCGGGCCCGAGGAGGAACAGGAGTCGTGGTCCGCGGGGCGCGCGGGTCGTCGGAGCGGCGAGGTCACTGGTCACGTCGGCCATGTTAGCAAGACCGAGCTACATTTGTTAGACGAGGCTAACTCTTGGATTCACCGGCTGTCTGCTTGGATGAGCCTGAGAATCGACTGCGCATCGTCAGGCGCCGGAACGGCCCCCGGAAGCACGATCTGGTTCGATAGTTACGCATACAACTTTTTCGAGAGGCCCCCGTGACCCCTGCAGCAGATCGCCCCAAGAACACCCCCGTCCCGCCCGCCGTCAAGCAGCAGAGCGTGAAGCAGGAGCGCGAAGCCCAGCGTCAGGCCAAGGTAGCCGCGTTCAAGCAGGCGCAGAAGCGGAAGAACCGCAACCGCCGCATCGGGATCTGGGCCGGTGTCGTGGGCGGTGTGGCCGTCATCGCGGTCCTCATCACGAGCGTCGTCCTCACCCTGCCGAAGAACGCCAGCTACCCCGGCGGTGGCACCGGCACCGGCCAGGACATCGCGGGCGTGGAGCTGTTCCAGAACACCTCGGAGCACGTCGAGGGCACGGTCGACTACCCGCAGAACCCGCCGGCCGGTGGCCCGCACAACCAGTACTGGCTGAACTGCGGCATCTACACCGAGGAGCAGACCAACGAGAACGCGGTCCACTCCCTCGAGCACGGCGCGATCTGGGTCACCTACGACCCGTCCCTCAGCGACGCGGAGCTCACGAAGCTCAAGGAGCTGCTCCCCACCACGTACGTCGTCCTGTCGCCGAAGTCCGACCTCCCCTCGCCGATCGTGCTGAGCGGCTGGAACTCCCAGCTGCAGGTCAACAACGCGAGTGACGCGCGCATCGCCGACTTCTTCGAGGAGTTCTGGAAGAGCAACAACGTCCCGGAACCCGGCGCGGCCTGCACCGGCGCGATCGACGGTCCCGGCAAGGTCTGATCCGTTGACCCCGGCGAGCACACCCGACGCACCGGCGACCGGTGAACCGGCCGACGGCGGCGTGACCGACGAGGAACTCGCCGCCTGGGAGGCGCAAGGCTCCCCCGACGGTTCCAGCCGGACGCGCATCGTCATCGCCGCGATGGCCGTCATCGCGATCATGGTCGCCGCGGCGATCGGCTTCTCGGTCGGTCGACTGAGCACCCTCGCCGACCCGACACCCACCACGACGAGCGCCGAGGCGGGCTTCTCGCGCGACATGCAGGTGCACCACAACCAGGGCGTGGAGCTCGCCATGATCATCCGCGACCGGACGGACGCGGTCGACGTGCGCACCCTCGCGTACGACATCGCGACCACCCAGGCGCAGCAGTCGGGCCAGCTGTACGACTGGCTCGTCCAGTGGAACCTGCCGCAGGGTTCACGGCAGCCGGACATGACGTGGATGACGCTCCCCACGCTCACGGGCGCGAGCGGCCATGCGCACGGCGGTGACACGGCGACCCCGGGGTCCACCCACACCCCGGGCGACCCGATGCCGGGCCTCGCCACCCCCGCCCAGATCGACCAGCTGACGGCGGCGTCCGGACTCCAGGCGGAGCGGGTGTTCCTCACGCTGATGATCGCCCACCACCAGGGCGCGGTCGAGATGGCCGAGGCGCTGCAGCCGCGGACCACGAACGCGACCGCGCTGGCCTTCACGCGCGCGGTCATCGCGAGCCAGCAGGCGGAGATCGAGCTCATGACCCGCATGCTCGACGACCGGGGCGGGCCGGTCGACCTCGCCGGCTGACCCCTCCCGTCGACCGCCCGGGCGACGCTGCGGGCTCCGACAAGGGGCTAGCCAGAACACCGGCTGACGGCGAAGAATGATCCCGACGCCCGAACGGGCCCGATGAACAGGAGCGACGAATGGCACTCGACGACATCACCAAGAAGGCTCAGGAATTCCTGAAGGACAACAAGGTCAAGGACGCGCTGAAGAGCGAACAGGCCGAGGACATCAGCGACAAGCTCCTCGGCAGCGTGGCCGACGCGGCCAAGAAGGTCACCGGCGGCAAGTTCGACGAGCAGATCGACGGCGCCCGCGACGCGGCGGACAAGGCCGTCGGCAACGAGTAGTCCCCGGCTCGAAACGCGAGACGGCCGGGTCCCGATGGGCGCCCGGCCGTTCGTGTCTGCGCCGGTCAGCGCTCGATCGTCATTCCGGGTCGATCAGTGCCCGTCGACGCCGGCGTCGACGGGGTTGCTCCGGAACCGGTCGAGCGCGATGGCCACGAGTTCGGGAGCGGACAGGTGCGTGTCCTGCATGAGGTCCGAGAGGACTTCTGACGCGCGTCCGCTGAGCGTCAGTTGCACGGTCGCGGAGCGGTCTTCATCGACACCGCTCAGCGCACGACGACGTTCACCCAGGCTGAGGATGGCCGACCGCAGATAGGTGCGGCTCGCGACGGTGTCGATCTCCCAGCGGCCGGCGCGACGGTTCGCGACGACATTGCCACGACGGATGTTGGTCATGAGGGACGCTCGGCTCACATGGAGCCGCGCGGCGAGTTCCGCCGTCCGGACCGGACGCGGGAGGTCGTCGATGAAGTCCTCGACGAGCGCCTCCCGGAGGAGCTCCCAGGCGACGTCCGGAGGGAGCGGCGCATCGGGCATGCTGCCGCCGTCCTGCAGCGGACCCACCCACGCGGTCGTGGGGGCGTCGCGTTCGGTCATCGTCATCGCCCCTCCAAGGTTCCGGCGCTCGAACCTCAAGCATGCTCGGTGCCCGTGGAAAGCGCG
The DNA here is from genome assembly GCF_059073635.1 of Plantibacter sp. Lineage (NCBI taxonomy): Bacteria > Bacillati > Actinomycetota > Actinomycetes > Micrococcales > Microbacteriaceae > Plantibacter > Plantibacter sp. The sequence continues at coordinate 862,746 of NZ_JCACOF010000010.1, forward strand.
TCCCCCAATGCGGGTTGCCCGCGTTCGCGGGGTGCCGGCCCGAAACGACGCACCCCGTCCACCAGGGCGGACGGGGTGCGGGCGACGCTCGGACGACTCAGCTGCGGTTCGCGACCGGTCGGGAACCCACCGGGCGGGTCCCCTCGAACAGGATCCGGTAGCTGAATCCGGCGATCAGCGCGCCGATGATCGGGAACACGATGAACACCCAGACCTGCGCGAGCCAGTCGGCCCCGCCGAAGATGGCGGTCGCGATGGAGCGCGCCGGGTTGATCGAGCCGTTGTCGATCGGGATCGCGATCAACAGGAACAGCGTGAGCGTGCCGCCGATGGCGATCGGCGCGAAGCCCGCGGCGGCCCGCGTGTGCGTGACGCCGAGGATGACGTAGAGGAAGAGTGCGGTGATGACGACCTCGATCACGATCGCCGAGACGAGTCCGAATCCGCCGGGCGAGAGCTCACCGAAGCCGTTCGAGACGAAGCCGCTCGCGACGGCCTTGTCGAGGAAGCCTGCCGGGCCGCCGGCCGCGAGGCCGAACACCGCGAGTGCGCCGAGGAACGCTCCGACGAGCTGCGCGAGGATGAACGTCCACGTCGCACGCCAGGGGAACCGACCGGCGGCGGCGAGCCCGAGCGTCACCGCCGGGTTGAAGTGCCCGCCGGAGATAGGGCCGAACGCGTAGGCGGCGATGGTCACCGAGAGGCCGAGGGCGATCGCCACCCCGAGGAAACCGACGCCCAGGGGGTTGGAGGTCTCCTCGCCGAAGAACGCGGAGAAGGTCGCCGTCCCGACGAGACCGAAGACCAGCAGGAAGGTGCCGGCCAGCTCTGCGAGGAGTTGCGACGCGGTGGTCGGTTCGACGGAGGGTGGGACTTCCGGGGAGGACATCTGGGCTCTTCTCGCTCGAGGTGACGACGTGGACGCGGAGCTCTGGCGAGCACCGCGCCATCAGCAGACTATTGCCCCGCGTCCCACCGGCGACAGCCCCGAGGTCAGCATGTCGCCGTCGCTCAGTGCACCTCCAGGTCGTGGAGCGGGACCTGGAGCCGGAAGACGTGCTCGATCGCGAGCTCCGCGCCGACGGCGTCGCCCGAGGCGATCGCGGAGCGGAGGTGCGGGTACCCGACGCGCAGATCCGACCAGTCCACCGTCTCGGCCGACCGCGTCGCCGCGACGCGGTAGATCAGGGCGCCGATCACGTCCTTCGTCGCCGTGACGAGGACCGGGTTCTCGCAGTGCTTCAGGAACCGGTCCACGAGCCCCCAGACGCAGCGGCCGTGCGCATCCGCGTCCTCCGCCGTCACCGTCGTCATCGTGTGCTCGACGAACGCCAGGAGCTCGGCCCGTTGCCCAGCGGTCAACGTCGGGACGGTGACCCGGACGACGCCGCTGACGAGCGCTCCGAGGGTCTGCAGGACGGCTGTCCGGTCCTCGGCCCGTGGCTGCGCGACCCGGGTGTGCCGCTGCGGTGCCGTCTCGACCAGTCCGACGCGCTCGAGTTCCCGGAGTGCTGCGGCGATCGCGTCCGTCGGCGCGTCGAGCCACTCCCGGAGCTCCTCCTCGATGAGCAGCTCGCCCGAGGCGAGCGTCCCGTCGTAGATCGCGTTGCGGATCCGCTCGGTCACGGAATCGCCGACAGGCGACGGCCGCGACCCGGACGGTCCATCGGGGTTCGGCATCGGTTCCTCGCTCGGCTGGGGACGGCTGCTGGCTACCGGCCGATCGTACCGCGGACGATCCCCGCCTCGGCGAGCGCCGCCTGTGCCTGCCGGTGCTTGTTGTCGATCGAGGCACCGATCTCCTGAGCCAGGCGGGGCTTACTGCGAACGAGCTGGTCGATGGTGGACAGCGGCATCCGCAGGACCAGGGTCGTGCCGTCGGCGATCGCGGCGGCCATGGCGACCTCCCTCGTCAGCGCCGTCTGGCCGATGAAGTCGCCGACGCCGAGTCGTTGGAAGGTGATGAGCCCGTCCGTCGTCGGCACGGCGAGATGGACGCCACCCTCGACGAGGAACCGCATCGCGCCGGGGATCGTGCCCGCCTGCTGGATGGTCTCCCCCGGCCCGTACCGCTCGAGTGTGCACGTCCGGGCGAGCTCGTCGTAGTCCTCCTCCCGCGCGTGGAGGGTCGGCGCCAATTCGGCGATGGCACTCCGCAAGCGCTCCGGCGTCGCGACCGGGTCGGAGCCGTCGCCGTCGAGCGCGAGACCGCGGCGCCGCGAGGCGTACCAGAGCCAGGCGCGGAACAGGGCGACGGCGGCGTCGGCGGTGGAGGGCCCGGACACGGGCAGGGTGACGGAGAACCGCGCTGCGCCGAGGTAGGACGCGGACACCACGTCCCCCGGCTCGAGCATCGGCAGGCCCGATCCGACCTCGCGGAGCAGCCGGAGCACGTCGTCCGGCGGGTCGTCGGTCGAGAAGGTCACCTCGACGCTCGCGGTGTACGCACCGACCGGTTGGCTGAGGTTCGTGAACGACGCCCCCGCGAGCGAGGAGTTCGGCACGATCTGGATGCCGTTGCCGGTGTCGAGGTGGACCGCACGCCAGTTCACCTCGACCACGCGACCGCGGACGCTTCCGGTGTCGAGCCAGTCGCCGAGCCGGAACGGCTGCTCGAACAGCAGCAGCAGTCCCGAGATGACCCCGCCGACCGCGTTCTGCAGGGCGAGGCCGATCACGATCGACGTCACGCCGAGCGCGGTGACGAGGCCGCCGATGTCGGCTCCCCACACCCAGGAGAACAGGATCGCGAGGCTGATGAGGATGAGGGCCAGCCGGGCGAGGTCCACGAAGATCGACGGGATCCGGTCGCGCCACGACCCCTCCTCGGCGTTCGCGAACAGGGCGACGTTGAAGGCGGAGAGGATGAGCAGGATCACGAGGAACCCGAGGAGGGTGCCGACGATCCGCACCCAGGTGCTGTCGTCCGCCCGCGCCGTGGCGAACACGAGGAGCGCGAACACCGCGCCGACCGGCACCACGTAGTTGCGCAGCAGACGGATCGGTTTCGCCGCAGCGTGCTTCCGGCGGTTGAGCGCACCGAGCACCTCGGTCAGGACGATGAGCAGCACGGGGACGCCGACGGCCAGCGCCACGGCCCAGGGGAACCACGCCTCCTGCCACACCTGCGTCATGACTTCGGCCCCGAGACGACCTGCCAGACGGCCTGCGGACCGCCGCGCGTCTCCACGGTGCCGGCGGCCTCGAAGGCGACGGTGTCCTGCATGCGGTCGCGGACCCGCTGACTGACGAAGATGCCGGCCGTCCCGGAGACCGACTGCACCTGGTTGGCGAGACTGACCGCGTCGCCCCACATGTCGTAGGCGAGGCTCGTCCGGCCGACGAGGCCGCTCGTCACGACACCGGCGTCCACGCCGACCCGCAGGGTGAGGTTCGCCTGGTGCTGCGCATTGAAGCGTTCGACGATCGTGCGCATCTCGAGCGCGAAGTCGAGGGTCCGACGCACGTTGTCGACACGTGGGACGATCAGCCCGCAGCTCGCGAGATACCCCTCCCGCAGCGTCCGCACCTGCTCGATCCCGAGCCGCTCGGCCGCCTCGTCGAAGCTGCGGACCAGCGCGTTGAGCATCGACAGCTCCCGCTCCGGATCGAGGCCGCGGGTCAGGTCGTCGAACCCGACGAGGTCGGCGAAGATGACGGACACGTCCTGGTGGACCTCGGAGATCGTCTCCTCACCGTCCTTGTAGCGCTTGGCGACCGACGCCGGCATGAGGGTGAGCAGCAGCTTCTCGTTCTCCGCTCGCTGCTCCTCGATGAGCTCCTGCTTGAGTCTCAGGCTGCGGCTCATGTCGTTGAAGGCCGTGCCCAGGTCACCGAACTCGTCGCGTCGGGTGTTCGGCACCTCGACGCTGTAGTCGCCACCGGCCACCCGCCGCACCGCGCCGACGAGTGCCCGCACCGGCCGGGCGAACACCTGCGCCAGGAGCAGGGAGAGCAACGACACCACGACCACGATGGCGAGCACCGAGATGACGAGGTTGCGGGTGAAGTCGGTCACCGGCGCGAAGGCCTCGGCGGCGTCGACCCGGGCGACGAGCACCCACTGGAGCCCGTCGATGTCGACCGGGGTGTACGCCGTGAGGTTCTCCTCACCGAGGTAGCCGCGCCCGATGGTGGTGCCGGTCTCGCCCGCGAGCGCACGCTCGACCGAGACGGTGCGGGTCGGTTGGATCTGGATCGTCCCCGCGACGGCAACGGCACGCGCGGCGGTCTCCGGCGGTGTGCCGGCGGCGACCGCGGCCCGCTCGTACGCCTTCGGATCCTCGATCAGCAGACGGGAGGTCGAGCGCATGAGTTGATCGGGCCCGGCGAGGTACGTCTCACCGGTCTCCCCCAGGCCGTCCTGCTCCCACTGGCCGGAGCCGGTCATGATGTCGTTGATCGCCTCGATCGGGACCTGCAGCGCCATCACCCCGTCGACCCGACCGTTCTCGCCGACCGGTGAGAAGATCCACTGCGTCGGGACGTTGAGCGACGGCTGGTAGCGCTCGAAGTCGGTGATGCCCACGTAGTCGATCGCGTTCGACCGGAGCGCCGCGGTGAAGCCGTCCTCGAGCACCCCGCCCTTGTAGGGGCCGGTCAGGACGTTCGTACCGAGGTCCGGACCCTTGTAGGCGCTGTAGACGACGTCGCCCTCGTCATCGATGAGCAGGGCGTCCTCGTACCCGAAACGGTCGATGATCTCGCGGAAGTAGTCGTGGTACTGCGCGTGCACGGACGACCAGGCGCTCCCGTCACCGGCGTCGTCGACGGTGATGGCGGTGTCGTAGTCGAGGTCGCCCGGCGTGTACACCGACTGCAGGTAGGTCTCGGCCGGGTTCGTCGGGATGAACGCAGCCGGGTCCGCCTCGTCTCCGGTGCGTTCGGCGAGCTCCGGAGCGAACGTGTCCTCGTAGAACGACGTCACCGTCGACGCGCGCGCCGGGTCCACCGGCTGCTCCTCCAACTCGTGGAAGGCGTCGTGGAAGCCGTTCATCGCGTCGACCACCGTGGTGCCGCGGGTGTAGACGACGAGCGAGTCGCGCGTCTGGTCGTAGTAGTTCGTGATCTCACGGGCGCGGGACTCCCGGACCTCGGTCAGCCGCTCGAACGACGCCTGGCGCAGCGAGTCACTGCCGGACAGGTACCCGACGATCCCGGTCACGATCGACGCTCCCACGCTGACGAGCAGCAGCATGACGAGCAGCTTCGACTGGATGCTGAAGCCGGGGCGACCGAACCGTCCGCGACCGAACCCGCGGGACCTGGCGGCCGAGGAGGGTGCCGGCTGGGATCGGCGGGTCTGATCGGGCCCGTCGGCGCGGTGCCGTCTGGCGAGGATCCGGATGGTGCGTCCACAGCTGCGGTCATCGACGAGTCCCCTACTCGATCCGGCGGTGCGCGGTCACCCCCTCCTTCGGGGGTCACGATGGCGCTCACTCTAGCCACCCGTGCCGCGCGCCCACAATGGCTGGGCCGCGATTCTTCGCCGGCCGGACTGCGCCGTCAGGCCTACACACGTCAGCGCGTCGTCGACGTGCCCGACCCGACGCGACGTCCTGCTCAGACGGTGACGGCCTGCTGGGCGTAGAGGGTCGCGTACACGCCGCCGGCGGCGAGCAGTTCCTGGTGGGTGCCGCGCTCCACGATGCGCCCGCGGTCGAGCACGAAGATGACGTCGGCGTGCACGATGGTCGACAGGCGGTGCGCGATCGACACCGTGGTGCGTCCGCGGGTCGCGTCATCGAGGGCGACCTGGACGACCCGTTCGGAGATCGTGTCGAGGGCGCTCGTCGCCTCGTCGAGGATGAGCACCTCCGGATCCTTCAAGAGCACGCGCGCGATGGCGATGCGCTGCTTCTCGCCGCCGGACAAGCGGTAGCCGCGCTCCCCGACGAGCGTGTCGTAGCCGTCCTCGAAGCGAGCGATCGTCTCGTGGATGTTCGCCGCGCGGCAGGCGGTCTCGAGCTCCTCGAGGGTCGCGTCGGGCTTCGCGTAGCGGAGGTTCTCGGCGATCGTCGCGTGGAAGAGGTAGGTCTCCTGACTGACGATGCCGATGCGGGAGACGAGGGACTCCTGCGTGACGTCGCGGACGTCTGCGCCCGCCACCATGACCCGTCCGCCCGAGACCTCCTGGAAGCGCGGGATGAGGTAGGAGATGGTCGTCTTGCCTGCTCCCGACGGTCCGACGAACGCGGCGAACTGTCCGGGTTCGATCGTGAAGGAGACGCCGTCGAGGGTGGGTGTCGAGTCGTCCTGGGCGTCGGCGTAGCGGAAGGTGACGTCGTCGAAGCGGATCTGCGGTGCGACGCTCGGGAGCGGTGCGGCGCCGGGGCGGTCGGCGATCGCGGGCTTGAGGTCGAGGTACTCGAAGATCCGCGCGAAGAGGGCGCCGGAGGTCTGCAGGTCGAGGGCGACGCGCATGACGCCCATGAGCGGGAACAGCAGGCGGGCCTGGATGGTGGTGAAGGCCACGATCGAGCCGGCGGTGACGTCCACCGCCCCACCGGTGATGAGCCAGCCGGCCACCAGGTAGACGATCGCGGGGATGGACGACAGGAAGATGTTCACCATCGCGAAGAACCACTGGCCGCTCATCGCCTGGCTGACCTGGAGGCGGATCTGGGTGCGGTTCTCGGCGCTGTAGCGCTCGACCTCGGTGTCCTGGCGGTTGAAGCTCTTCGCGAGGAGCACGCCGGAGACGCTCAGGGCCTCCTGGGTGATCGCGGTCATCTCCGACAGCGACTCCTGCGTCTTCGTCGCGATCCGTGCCCGGACCTGACCGACGCGGCGCTGCGCGATCACGAGGATCGGCATGAGGATGAGGGCGACGATCGTCAGTTGCCAGTTGAGGATGAGCATCGCGACGAGCGCGGAGATGACCGTCACGGTGTTGCCGAGCACGCTCGACACGGTGTTGGTGAGGACGTTCGCGACGCCGCCGACGTCGTTCTGGAGGCGCGACTGGATGATGCCCGTCTTCGTGCGGGTGAAGAAGCTCAGTTCCATCGCCTGCAATTGCGAGAACAGCTTGATGCGCAGGGCACCCATGACACTGTTGCCGACGGTCGCCGTGAGGTAGGTCTGCCAGACGCCGAGCAGGGCGGCGATGATGAACAGCGCCACCATCACGCCGACGATCTCCGCGAGGGCGACGAGGTTCGGGCTGCCACCGTCGGTCGGGAACAGGCCGACGTCGAACGCCTGCTTGACCAGCAGCGGAGGGAGCACCGCGAGGGCGGCACCGATGACGACGAGCACCATCGTGAGGATGATCTTGGCGCGGAAGGGCACGAACAGCGCGACGATGCGCTTGCCGAGGTTCGGGATCCTCGGTGCCTCGGCGTTGAGCGCCTTCTGCGCCGCCATGTCGCCACCGCTGACGCGGCTGCCCGCTCGAGGCCCGCCGCCCCCGGGTGCACCGCCGCGTGGCCCGCCCCGTCCGCCGTGCATGCTCATCCCGCCACCCTATCCCCGCCCACCGTCCTCCCCGCCCTTGTCCCCGTCCCCGTCTGCTTCCCGCTCCGTGTCCTTTCTCAGGAGTCCGCTGGCGCGTCGCCTCGCCCGCTCCCCGACCCGCCGCAACTGTCCTGAGAAAGGGTCACCGCCGCGAGTCCGCTCCCCAGGTCCACTGCGGGGCGGATCATCCCCAAATCAGCAGCGTGGCTCGGCGGTCCGGCGACACCGGGTGGACGATCGACCGATGACAGGAGGAACCTACGCCTTCCGCCCGGCGTACGGTGTCGCCACGGTGCACCAGCTTCGGGCTCGCGGTCATTCCAAACGGTCGCTCCGACTCGCGGTCGAGATGGCCGAGCTGATCAGGGTGAAACGAGGCTGGTACGCGGACCCCGGTGCGCCCCCGGAGATCGTCCAAGCCGTTCGGGTCGGCGGGAGACTCGCGTGCATCTCGGCGGCCGCCTGGTTCGGCTGGGCCACACCGGAAGACCAGCGCATACACGTCGCTGTCCCGTCGAACGCGGGGCGCCTCCGCGATGCTGGCGACCGCCGGTGCCATCCGCCCGCGCAGGACCGGGACGACGCGGTCCTGCACTGGGACGACGATCAACCAGTGGTCCCTCGGGGCGATTCGATCGCGCCGCTCCTCGTGGTGAGCCGCGAGTCGGCCGTTCGTCAGATCGTCACCTGCCAGCACCCTGACGTCGCCGGCGCGATCTTGGACTCCGTCCTGCACCGAGAACCCCACCGCGGGCGGGCGCTCCGCGCGTGGCTGGACGAACTCCCGCACGCGCGCAGGCGCAGACTCCCTCGGCTGGAGTCGGGATGCGAGAGTTTCCTCGAGAGCATCGGTCGCATCCGCCTCGAACGCGCTGGGATCGTCGGTCGACACCAGGTCGACATCCCGGGTGTCGGACGCGTCGACGAGCTGATCGACGGACTGGCTGGTGGTCGAGTGGGATGGACGTGCGTTCCACGACACGCCCGACGCCCATGAACAGGACCGCTGGCGCGACGCCCAGTTGGCGATCCGCGGCTATCGCTCGCTCCGTTTCACCTATCGCATGGTGATGGACGACTGGTACGCGGTCATCGGAGCGGTCCGCGCAGCGCTCGCGCAGGGCCGTCCGAGGCCCCGCTGAGCGGATCCGATCACCCTCGCACCTGCCAGCCTGCACTCCGTCCCTTTCTCAGGACTCCCCCGGCGCGCCGGGCGCACTCCGGCACGACGCACCGCAACTCTCCTGAGAAAGGACCATCCCCGTCATTCGTCCGCCGGAATTCAGCTTCGTCCCTTTCTCAGGACTCCCCCGGCGCGCCGGGCGCACGCCGACACGACGCACCGCAACTCTCCTGAGAAAGGGCCATCGGGACCAGGAGAACGAACGACCGGCAGACGCACGGACGCCCCGGGAGCGTGAGCTCCCGGGGCGTTCGCGCACCGACGACGCTGTCGATCGGAGGATCGAACCGCGGCGTCGGGTCAGCCCTTCGTCGAACCGGCCAGGAGCCCGCGGACGAAGTACCGCTGCAGCGCGAAGAACACGACGAGCGGGACGAGGATCGAGATGAACGCGCCGGCCGTGAGCAGGTGCCACTCGTTGCCACGCGTACCCGTGATCTCCGCCAGCAGCTTCGTGATCGGTGCGACCTCGCCGTCCGCGAAGATGAGCGCGACCAGCAGGTCGTTCCACACCCACAGGAACTGGAAGATCGCGAACGACGCGATGGCGGGCATGGTCAGCGGCAGCACGATCCGGAAGAAGATCTGACCGTGACCCGCGCCGTCCACGCGTGCCGCCTCGATGACCTCGCCGGGGATCTCCGCGACGAAGTTGTGCAGCAGGAAGATCGCCAGCGGCAGCGCGAACATGGTGTGGGCGATCCACACCTGGGCGAAGGTGCCGCTCGCGTCCAGTCCCTCGCCGACCTGCAGACCGAAGATGTTCAGGCCACGGGAGAAGGTCGACAGCAGCGGGACGAGCGCCATCTGGATCGGCACCACCTGCAGCGCGAACACGAGGATGAACAGGAAGTTCTTGCCGCGGAAGTCGATCCACGCGAACGCGTACGCCGCGAGGCTCGCCACCACCAGCGGGATCAGGGTCGCCGGGACCGCGATGGCGATCGAGTTGACCCACGAGCCCGCGAGGTTCAGCGTCGAGTTGCCGGCCTGCAGCACCTGCACGTAGTTGTCGATGGTGACCTGGAAGTCGGAGAAGATCGTCCACCAACCGGTGGTCTTCACCTGCTGCTCAGGCCGGAACGAGGAGACGAAGAGACCGAAGGTCGGGATCGTCCACAGCACGGCGATGACGACGGCCGCGATGGTCGCGCCACGGCTCGTGAGCCGCTTCTTCGTCCGTCGGCTCGCAGCCTCGATGCCGCGTTCACCCTTCGCGAGCTGGTCCTTCGTGGACTCGTCGATCGGTAGTTCGATCGGCTGCACAGCACTCATCGGATCTCCCTCTGCTTCTTGATCTGCCGTGCGTTGTAGATGACGATCGGCAGCACGAGGATGAACAGGATCACGGCGAACGCCGCACTCCGGCCGTTCTCGAAGTTCTTGAACTGGGTGTACATCTCGTTCGCGATGACCGAGGTGCCGTTGTTGCCGGCGGTCATGGTGCGGACGATGTCGAAGACCTTCAGCGACGCGATGGAGATCGTCGTGACGACGACGACCAGCGAGGAGCGGATGCCGGGGACGATGACGTTGGTGAAGCGCTGCCAGCCGTTCGTGCCGTCGAGCTCGGCGGCCTCGATCTGCTCGGTGGGGACACCCTTGATCGCGGCGGACAGGACGACCATCGCGAACCCGGTCTGCACCCAGATGAGCACGACGATGAGGAACAGCGTGTTCCACGGCTCGTTCTGCAACCACTGCACCGGGGTGCCGCCGAACCACACGACGATCTGGTTGAGCAGACCGATCTGGGTCGCGCCGGCCTCACGGTAGGCGTAGATGAAGCGCCAGATGATGGATGCGCCGACGAAGGAGATCGCCATCGGCATGAAGACGAGGATCTTGAAGTACTTCTCACCGCGGGACTTGTCGATGAACACCGCGTAGGCGAGGCCGAAGGCCGTCGACAGCGCCGGGACGAGCAGCACCCAGATGATCGTGTTGATCACGGTGCGGATCGCGCTCGGCTGCGTGAACAGCCAGATGAAGTTGTTCAGCCCGACGAAGTTCTTGCCGGACGCCGACATGAATGCGGCGATCGTCGTGTTGATCGACGGCAGGATCAGGCCGATCAGCAGCAGCAGGAACGCCGGTGCGAGGAAGCCGACGAGCTGGACGAGGTACCCGACGCCCTTCTTGGAGCGGTAGTCGAGGAGGAAGAGCACGCCACCCAGGACGGCTGCGACAGCCGCGGCCCACAGGAACGAGCCGAAGAAGAGGACGACGATGACGGGCACCAGGACGCAGAACGCCAGACGGATGACCGTGTAGAGGGTGCCCTTGCGTGGCGCGATGTCCACGAAGAAGAGGAGGAGGGCCACCACCGCGCCGAAGGCGATGACGACGATCGGGATCTGGGCGAGCGGTGGCAGTCCGCCCAACCAGTTGAGGAAACCTGACATAGCTGGCCTTTCGAGTACGGCGTTGGACCCTGAGTGAACCCTAGGGGGTTCCACTGCCGAGGCGGAAGCGCCGGAGGGTGATCACCCTCCGGCGCTTCCGCTCATGAGCAGCAGTTCCGGATATCGATTACTCGCTGGAGGGCCAGCCGGCTTCGATGTCCTTGAGGACCTGGTCGGTCTCGTCGCCGTTGATCCAGTTCACGAGGCCCTTCCAGAAGGTTCCGGCGCCGACGGCACCGGGCATCAGGTCGGAGGCGTCGAAGCGGAACGTGGTCTTCTCGTCCTGCAGGATCTCGATCGCCTGGCTGAGGATCGGGGTCGAGGCGTTCGCCGGGTCGAGGCCGTTGTTGGCCGAGATGACGCCGCCGAGCTTGACCCGCTTGTTCGCCCACTCAGGGCTCGAGAGGTACTCCTGGACCTTGACGGTGCTCTCGTCGTCGCTGAACGCGCCGACGATCTCGCCACCACCGGTGACAGCGGTCTCGCCCTCCTTGATGCCGGGGGTCACGAAGGCCCACACGTCACCGTCGGGGGCGACGGTCGCGCCGGCGTCCTCGAGGAAGCCGGAGAAGAACGATGCCTGGTGGTGCAGTGCGCAGGCGCCGGAGGCGAGCGCCGGAGCGACGTCACCGAACTCGGTCGAGTTGATCGAGGACACGTCGCCGAAGCTCGCGTTCACGTACTCCGGGTTCTTGAGGATCTCGCCGACCGAGTCGAACGCTTCCTTGATCTTCGGGTCGGTGAACTTGACCTTGTTGGCCACCCAGTCGTCGTAGACGTCCGGGCCCTGCTGGCGCAGGACGAGGTCTTCGATCCAGTCGGTGCCGGGCCAGCCCGAGGCGTCGCCGGAGCCGAAGCCGGCGCACCAGGGTGCTGCACCCGTCTTCTCCTGGATCGTCTTGGTCAGCGTGAGCAGCTCGTCCCAGGTCTTCGGGACCTCGACGCCCCATTCCTTGAACTTGGCCGGCTGGTACCAGACGAGGCCCTTGACGCTCGCCATGAGCGGCGCGCCGTAGACGGTGTCGTTGACGGTGCCGTAGGCGGCCCAGTCCTTCGACCAGTACTTCTCGATGTTCGCCTTGACGCTGTCGGGCGCGGGCTTCAGGTAGTCGCGCTTGGCGAGGTCGGCCAGGAGGCCGGGCTGCGGGAAGATCGCGAGGTCGGGCGGGTTACCGCCCTGGGCGCGGATACCGATCTGCGACTCGAACTCCTTGGAGGACTCGTACTTGATCGTGATGCCGCTGTCCTTCTCGAAGTCGGCCCAGCTCTCCTCGAGCAGCTTCGCCTCGGTGTCGGCGATCGTCCCGTAGATGGTGACGGTCTTGTCGTCGTCGCCACCGCCGCTGCTGCCCGATCCGCCTGAACAAGCGGTGAGCGCGACGCCCGCGACGGCCAGGACGGCCAGCGGCAGGGCCGTCCGGCGGGTCCGAATGAAACTCATCTGTGTCCTCCTCATTGAGTGCTGCAGGTTCGAACGTCTCCAGGGTCGAGCCGTTCCGATGATGCACTGGTGCGGAATCGGCCCGGATGCGGAACCGTTTCCATGCGTCAAAGTACTTCACCCGGCGACAGGATGCAAGCACGAGAACATAACGAAATAGACAGTGAGAGCGCTCCCACCGAAATCATGCGGCCGGGCGGTCCATTCGTGTTCCAGATGTTATGGATCAGTTCCAGTCTGCAGTTCCAGGTCTGTTCCAGATTCGCTATGGTGGTGCTACCCAACGGAGGGAGTCGGCATGAGTGGTGCCATCAGCGATGTCGCGGCCCTCGCCGGCGTCTCGAAAGCGACGGCCTCGCGAGCGCTCACCGGGCGCGGATACGTGTCGGCCGAGACCCGGGAACGGGTCGTGCAGGCCGCGGCCACGATCGGGTACGTCGCCTCGCCCATCGCCGCGAGCCTGTCCACCGGACGCACGCTGGCCATCGGCGTCCTCACCTCGTTCCTCAACCGCTGGTACTTCGGGGAGGTCCTCGAGGGCGCCGAGGGGGCACTCCGTGCGCGGGGCTACGACCTGACGCTCCACCATCTGCCGCCCGACTCCCCGGAACGCGACCGCATCTTCGACTCGTACCTCACGAACAAGCGCTTCGACGGCATGATCTCGATCGGGATCGAGGCCTCGCAGGACGAGATCGCGCGCCTGCTCGCCAACCCCCGTCCACTCGTGTCGATCGGCGGCAACATCCGCGGGGCCCACTCCATCAACATCGACGACCAGGCGCTCGGCCGCGAGGCGACGGAGCACCTCATGACGCTCGGGCACACGCGCATCGCCCACATCACCGGTCACGACGCCGAACTGCAGACGGACACCGTGCACGGCAGGCGCCTGGCCGGCTACCTCGCGGCGATGGAGGATGCAGGGCTCACCTCGGCCGTGCACGTCCTGCCCGCGGTCCACTCGTTGCCGGGCGGGTACGAGGCCGCGGCGCAGTTGCTGCGGGACGCGAGGATCCGCCCGACGGCGGTGTTCGCCTCGACGGACGAGGTGGCGATCGGCATCATCATCGCCGCACGACGCCTCGGGATCACCGTTCCGGCGGAGCTGTCGGTCATCGGGATCGACGGGCACTCCTACGCGGAGATGTTCGCGCTCACCACCTTCGAGCAGGAGCCCCGCGCGCAGGGGCGGCATGCCGTCGAGATCCTCCTCCAAGACCTGGAGGACGAGCAACGCGCGCAGGCCCCGGACTCCGGGGAGCCGGGCAGCACCGTCTCCGAGGTGCGCTGGCCGACCCGTCTGGTGATCCGACAGACCACGACGCGCCCCGAGTCCGCCGAGTAGACACCCCGGCTGCGCTCCCAGCGCGGTGCGCGGACGCGAGCGCGCCCCACTGACGTGAGCGCGGGCCCCCGGAGGGGAGCGCTCGCGTCAGTGGGGCGCGGTGACCGGTCGGATCAGCTCGCGTCGGCTGCGGTGATCGCGATGGCCTCGTCGAGTTCGCTCTCCACCGGACCGTCGACGCGGGCGAGGTGCTTGCGTCCGAGGACGACGATGAGGACCGCGACGATGAGCGAGCCGGCGGCCACGTAGTACGGTGCGGCGGGCGAGAGGAGCTTCGCGATCTCCGCGGCGGCCGGCGGCGCGATGGCCCCACCGAGGAACCGTACGGACGAGTACGCCGAGGATGCGACGTTGCTCGGCAGGTCCGTCGCCTCCATGACCGACTCGGTCAGCACCGTGTTCATGACGCCGAGCAGGAGTCCGCCGACGACGATGCAGACGATGAGGCCGGTGGTGGACTGCACGAGGAGTCCGGCCGCGACGAGGTCCAGCGCCAGCAACGGCAGGACCAGCTTGATCACGGAGGTGCGACGCATCCGAGCCGTGAGCAGCGGTGCGACGAACACGCTCGTGATCGCCAGCGCGACACCCCACCCGAAGAAGGTGAACCCGAGACCCATCGCATCGAGGCCGAGCGGGAACGGCGAGTACGCGAGGAGGGTGAAGAAGCCGATGTTGTAGAACAGGGCTGCTGCCGCGAGGATGCCGAGCGACGGGATCGCCAGCGCCTTGAACGGCGCGGACAGCTTGAGCGGCGCGGGCTTCGGCCCCTCGGTCTTCAGCAGGGTGACGATCGCGATGAACCCGACGGCCATGAGCGTCGCGGTGCCGAAGAACGGCCACTTCCAGCCGATGCCGCCGAGGAGACCACCGAGGAGCGGACCGATCGCGATGCCGAGCCCGAGTGCCGCTTCGTACAGGATGATCGCGTTGGCGCGGCCGCCCGCTGCAGCACCGACGATGGTGGCGAGTGCCGTCGAGATGAAGAGCGCGTTGCCGAGGCCCCAGCCGGCCCGGAAGCCGATGACGGCTCCGACGGAGTCGGACAGGCCCGCGAGGAGGGCGAACAGGACGACGAGTGCGAGTCCGATGAGGAGCGTGCGTTTGGCACCGATCCGGCTCGACAGCCAGCTCGTGAAGAGCATGGCCACGCCGGTGACGAGCAGGTAGCTCGTGAAGAGCATCTCGGCCTGGGTCGGCGTCGCCTGGAGGTCTTCGGCGATCGCGGGGAGGATCGGGTCGACGAGGCCGATGCCCATGAAGGCGATGACGCTCGCGAAGGCGACCGCCCAGACGGCCTTCGGCTGGTGCAGGATGCCGCCGAGGCCGGCACTGTGGCCGGCGCCGTGGCCGTGGCTCGACGCCGTGGGCGTGGGCACGGAGGACGTGCGTGCGCTGGTGTCGGCGCTCATGCCGTCAGCTCCGAGGCGACCTCGACGGCCACGCGGGCCTGGATGATCTCGACGGTCCTGGCGATCGCGGCGAGGTCGTCGTCCTCGAGGTCGGTGAAGGCCGGCTCCAGGGCGTCGGTGAGCTCGTCGCGCCAGGCGAGGAGGGCGGCCGTCCCCTTGGGGGCGATGGCGATGAGCCACGCGCGGTGGTCGTCGACGTCGGCGATCCGCTTGATCCAGTCGCGCTCGTCGAGGCTCTGCACGAGCTTCGTCATCGTGGGTTGGGACACCCGGCTCTGGCGGGCCAGTTCGCCGACCCGGACGGGGCCGACCGTGGTGAGCACGGAGAGCGTGCGCCAGACGGCGGGCGATTCGGAGGATCCGGTGGCCTGGGCGGCAAGGCGGGTGAGCCGGTGCGATGCCGTGATGAGGTCGCCGAGGATGGTGTGCAGGGGTGAATGCGTACGGTTCTCGGTCATGATCCATCCAGTATACATAGCCAGGCTATGCATTTGCACACGCAGTCCGGTGATCACCATTCAGGAGGCTCCCGGCGCGTCGGCACCGGGAGCCTCCCGCAGGGCGGGACTCGCCCAGGCGGACCTGAATTGTGAACCGGTCAGCGCATCCAGGTGGTGAAGGACTGGCTGACCCGCGGATCGGGCGGGTGGGCGTCGCTCGCCCGTTCCGACTCGGTGAAGGCGGATGCGAGCTGGGCTCGGATCCAGGTGATGGTTGCACGCCAGCGTGCGTGGGTGTTCATGGTGGTGGGTTCTCCCGATTCGGGCACCGCACCGACGGCCCACGCTCACACGGAGCGGGACGACGACGCGGATACCTGCGTGAACCGTCGACGAACGTCGTCGACGGGTGCAGAGCATCCGCGTCCGTGTGGAGTGACGCGACGAATCGCAGGCCCTCCGGTTAACTGACGGAGGGCACCGCTCCCGAACGAATCGGGGGCGATGCCCTCCGATCACGGATGTCTCTGCCGAGTGCGTGCAGCACTCGTCTCAAGAAGATCCGCGATCGTCAGCGGCGACCGACCGGAGTCGGTCGCCAGCCCAGTGGTTGTCCCCCGCAGGGGACCGACTACTTGAGCGTGACGGTGGCGCCGGCAGCCTCGAGGGCTTCCTTCGCCTTGTCAGCGGCTTCCTTGTTGGCGCCTTCGAGGACGGCAGCCGGAGCGCCGTCGACGAGAGCCTTGGCCTCGCCGAGGCCGAGCGAGGTGAGCTCGCGGACCGTCTTGATGACCTGGATCTTCTTGTCGCCAGCAGCCTCGAGGATGACGTCGAAGTCGGTCTTCTCTTCGACCTCTTCGACAGCAGCGCCAGCAGCAGCCGGGCCGGCGACGGCGACGGGAGCAGCAGCGGTGACCTCGAAGGTCTCCTCGAACAGCTTGACGAACTCGCTGAGCTCGATGAGCGTGAGCTCCTTGAACGCGTTGATCAGTTCTTCGTTTGACAGCTTTGCCATGATTGTTCTCCTTGTTTCATGCCCTGCAACCGCATCACGCGGCGGACAGGTACGGGGTTGATTGTTCGCGGAACCGAATTACTCGGCCGCGGACTCCTGCTTCTCGCGCAGCGCCTCGACCGTGCGAACGGCCTTCGAGAGCGGTGCGTTGAAGAGGTAGGCAGCTCCGAACAGCGAGGCCTTGACGGCGCCGGCAAGCTTTGCCAGCAGCACTTCACGGGACTCGAGGTCGGCGAGCTTGCCGACTTCTTCAGCGGTCAGCGGGTTACCGTCGAAGTAACCGCCCTTGACCACGAGGAGAGGGTTTGCCTTGGCGAAGTCACGAAGAGCCTTCGCGACGGTGACCGGGTCACCGTGCACGAATGCGATCGCGGACGGACCGGCGAGCTCGTCGTCGAACGACGAGATGCCGGCGTTGTTCGCCGCGATCTTGGTCAGCGTGTTCTTCACCACGGCGTAGGTTGCGTCCGCACTGATGCTCTTGCGCAGGTTCTTGAGCTGAGCAACAGTGAGGCCGCGGTACTCGGTCAGCAGAACGGCAGTCGAGCTCTGGAACTTCTCCGTGAGTTCGGCAACCGAGGCTTCCTTGTTCGCCATGGCCACTCCTTTTCGAATCTTGAATGCATGCAGCGGAGGCCGCACACACCAACCGCCGGGCCGGCGAAGGGTTCGGGCATGAAAAAAGCTCCGGCGCAAGCGCACGGAGCTGGGGAGAGGCGAGCCTCGATCAGATCTTCATACACCTGCGCTGGACGTCTCGTCATGAGAACCTTCGACTGTCTCGTTTGCACGCGACAGTGACCGGCGGTCTTTGGTTTCGACAACCATAACACACCCCCGGCCCCGTTCCGACAGGCGTGCACCGGGCGCTCACGACCGCCCGTCCGGATGTCCGAGGCGACCGGCACCATGGAGCCATGATCCAGACGCTCGCCATCTCCGGCTACCGGTCCATCCGAGACACCGTGCTGCCGCTGCACGGCCTCGACGTCGTGACCGGCGCGAACGGCACCGGCAAGTCCAACCTCTACCGGGCACTCCGACTCCTCGCGAGTGCGGGCGACGGCGATGTCGTCGGATCCCTCGCGCGCGACGGCGGGCTCTCCTCGACGCTCTGGGCCGGCCCCGAGCACGTGAGTCGAGCCATGGTCGACGGTTCCGTCCCGGTCCAGGGCACGCGCCGCACGGGTCCGATCAGCCTGCGACTCGGGTTCGCGACGGACACGCTGGGGTATCTCGTCGACCTCGGGATCCCGCAGCCGTCCACGACGCTGTTCGGCCGCGACCCCGAGATCAAGCGGGAGCAGATCTTCGCCGGCGCACTGGCCAAACCGAGCAGCCTGCTCGTCGACCGGCACGGTCCGGCGGTCCGGGTCCGCGACGGGTCGTGGCGTCCGATCGGTCGAACGCTCGGCACCTCGGAGAGCATCCTCACCGAGTTCTCGGACGCCGACGCGACGCCCGAGGTCCTCCGCGTGCGCGGCCAGGTGCGCGGCTGGCGGTTCTACGACCAGTTCCGGACCGACCGCGACGCCCCCGCACGTGCGCCACAGGTCGGCACGAGGACGCCGGTCCTCGGCCACGACGGCGCGGACCTCGCCGCCGCGGTGCAGACGATCATCGAGTCCGGCGGTCGGGACCGGCTCGACGCCGCCGTCGACGACGCGTTCCCCGGCAGCGTGCTGCGCGTGCGCGCCGACGACGGGGTGTTCCGACTGGAGCTCGAACAGCCCGGGATGCTCCGTCCGCTCTCGGCCGGCGAGCTGTCCGACGGCACGCTCCGCTACCTGCTGCTCGTCGCGGCGCTCCTCACTCCGCGCCCGCCCGAGCTCATGGTGCTGAACGAGCCGGAGACGAGCCTGCACGGCGACCTCCTCCCCCAGCTCGCTCGGCTCATCACCGCGGCGAGCGCCGACACACAGCTCGTGGTCGTCTCCCACGCCCGCCCACTCATCGAGGCCATGCTCGAGGCCGGCGAGGTGCATGAGCACCGGCTGGTGAAGCGACTCGGCGAGACGACCGTCGAGGATCAGGGCCTGCTGTCGACGCCGCCGTGGGCGTGGCCGTCCCGGTGAGCGTCCGGCCCAGGTGACCGCCGGCTAGGCGCGGTCGGCCTGCTTGCCCAGGTAGCGGTCCGAACCGTAGCTGAGGATGAAGAACCCGATCAGCTGGAACAGGACGAGTCCGAAGATCCGGAACACCGTGCTCTTGTCGAACTGCTTGCCGATGTGCCATCCGACGATCCACCCGAACACGATGTTCACGAGCGGGATGAAGTAGAGGATGGTCGCCGCACCCGTGAAGCCGGCGAGCTTCACGACGACGTACCAGTTGTAGATCGGGATGATCGCGGTCCAGCCGGAGCGGCCCGACTTCTCGAACATCCCCCAGACGGAGGCGACGAACAGGGCGTAGCCGATGATGCCGCCGAAGACGTTGGCGGGGGCGTTCATGAACTCGATGGCGGCACGACCGTTGTCGTCAGCGGCGAGCAGGATGGTGTCGATCACGGTGGTGGCGCTCCTTGTCGTCATCGCGGTCGACCGACCGCCTCATCCGACGAATGTAGCGCGCGGGTCGCACCCCGGACCAGCGGGTGTCCCGCAGACGCTCAGACGGCCCGGGCGGTGCGGGCGGCGTGCACGAACGAGCGGATGAGCTCCGGCGACTTCACCCCGCGCGAGGACTCGACCCCGCTGGACACGTCGACCCCCCAGGGCCGGAGTTCCGCGATGAGGCCCTGGACGTTCTCCGGCGTGAGACCGCCGGCGAGGATCCAGGTGCGGGTGGGTGGGTTCGCCACCAGGGCGATCGTGTCGAAGGTCTTCCCGGCTCCCGGGTCAGGTGCATCGAGGAGCAGCAGCTCCTCGGCGTAGGCGGCGCGCTCGGCGGCGTTCTCGGAGGCGTAGTGCACCGCCGAGGTCGCCCGGAGCGTCCGCCATCCCATCGCCTGCAGCTCCTGGAACGCCTCGGGTGGTTCGTCACCGTGGAGCTGGACGGCCTGCACCCCGGCAGCACCGGCGATCCGCGAGACCTCCTCGACCGACTGGCGCCGGAAGACGCCGACCGTGAGCACCGACTCGGGGACGTCGGCGAGCAGCGAGGCGACGCGTTCGGGCTCGATGGTCCGGGGCGACCCCGGCGCGAAGACGAATCCGATCGCGTCGACTCCGGCGTCCACCGCCGCAGCGACGTCGGACGCCTCGGACAGACCGCACACCTTGACCCACATGGGGACCACGCTACCCGGCCGCACGGATCACTCCGCCGTCGGGACGAGGACGTCCGGGGTGGCGACGGCCGGTAGCTCGACGCGGAACACCGTCCGTCCTGGTGTGCTCTCGCACCTGACCGTGCCGTGGTGCGCGGCCACGACGGCGTGCACGATCGCGAGCCCGAGGCCGGTGCTCCCGGTGGCCCGGGAGCGGGAGTCGTCACCGCGGACGAAGCGCTCGAAGAGGTTGGGCTGCAGCGCAGGGTCGATGCCGGGGCCGTCGTCCGACACGGTCAGCACGGCGATCTCGCCCGCAGGACCGCTCTCGACCGCCAGCCCCGTCCGCACGGTCGTCCCGGCGGGCGTGTGGGTCCGCGCGTTGGCGAGTAGGTTGACGATCACCTGTTGCAGTCGGGACGCATCACCCGTGACGAGGACGGGCTCCTCGGGGAAGTCCAGTTCGAACACGTGGTCCGGCCCGGCGACATGGGCGTCGCCGACGGTGTGGATGACGAGTTCGGTGAGGTCGACGGGGCGCTTCGCGAGTTCGCGTCCCTCGTCCAACCGCGCCAGCAGCAGCAGGTCCTCGACGATCGTGGTCATGCGACCGGCCTCGGAGCGGATCCGGCCGAGGGAGTGGGTGACGTCCTCCGGCAGCGCGTCCGACTTCCGGGCGGCGAGTTCCGAGTATCCGGCGATGGACGCCAGCGGGGTCCGGAGCTCGTGGCTCGCGTCCGAGACGAACCGGCGCACCTTGTTCTCGCTCGCCTGCCGGGCGTTCAGCGCGGACGAGACGTGCCCGAGCATGCGGTTGATCGCCGATCCGACGCGTCCGACCTCGGTGCGCGGGTCGGTGTCCGACTCCGGTACCCGGACGGCGAGCGCCACCTCACCGCGGTCGAGGGGCAGTTCGGCGACGACCGCGGCCGTCGCGACGACCCGGTCGAGCGGGCGGAGCGAGTACCGCACGATCGCGAACGCGGCCAGCCCGGCGAGCAGCAGGACCACGACGCTCATGATCGCGATGAGGGTGACGAGCTGCATGACCGTCGACGCGACCTCGGCGAGCGGCAGCCCGATGATCCTCGTCGCGCCGCTCGCGTCGGTGACGGCGACGACGCGGTAGTCGCCGAGGTGCTCCCCGAGGTTGATGGTCGACGGTCGGTCACCGGCCGACACCGTGAGGATC
Organism: Plantibacter sp.; assembly: GCF_059073635.1. Lineage (NCBI taxonomy): Bacteria > Bacillati > Actinomycetota > Actinomycetes > Micrococcales > Microbacteriaceae > Plantibacter > Plantibacter sp. The sequence goes on from NZ_JCACOF010000010.1 coordinate 883,851, forward strand.
ATGGCGTCCTGACTCTCGGTGCACGGGACCGTGCTGCCGTCGGCGTTGAGGTATCCGGCGCTGACGATGGTGCCGTCGACGACGATCGCCCCGAGTGCGCCGGGGCCGAGGCCCGGAGCGCCGATGAAGGCGGGCGGCTCGCGCGTGCCCGAGCCACCGCCGTAGCCGTCCGGGATCGCGGCGTCGGGGATGGACTCCGGCGTGGGGAGTTGACCGTTGCGACCGTAGTCGACGATCCGCTCGGCGGCCTTCGTGAGCTGGTTGTCGACGCCCTCGGTGAGGAGGCCGCTCACCGCCACCGCGCTCGCGACACCGACGACGGCGCTGCCGAGGGCGAGGAGCCCGACGACGACGACCATGAGGCGTCGACGGAGCGTCCACGGAGCGCGCTTGGGGTGGGTGGAGTCGGTGGTCGTCGCTGCCGGGTCGGTGACGGGGGCGCTCGTGGTCACGAACCGACCGTCGGGATCTTCAACATGTAGCCGGCGCCGCGCACGGTGTGGATCATGGGCTCGCGCCCGGCGTCGATCTTCTTCCGCAGGTAGGAGATGTAGATCTCGACGACGCTCGCACGACCGCCGAAGTCGTAGCTCCACACCCGGTCGAGGATCTGGGCCTTGCTCAGCACCCGGCGCGGGTTCCGCATGAGGAACCGCAGCAACTCGAACTCGGTCGCGGTGAGTTCGATGGGCTCGCCGTCGCGCGTCACCTCGTGGCTGTCCTCGTTCAGCACGAGGTCGCCGACCACGATGTCCGGGCCGGACTCGTCGGCGGCCAGCAGGGTCGAGCGGCGGATGAGCCCGCGCAGCCGGGCGACGACCTCCTCGAGGCTGAAGGGCTTGGTCACGTAGTCGTCGCCGCCGGCGGTGAGGCCCGCGATGCGGTCGTCGAGCGAGTCCTTGGCGGTGAGGAACAGGACGGGGACGTCGCTCCCCGAGGTCCGCAGGCGGTTCAGCACCTGCAGGCCGTCCAGGTCGGGCAGCATGATGTCGAGCACGATGGCGTCCGGGCGGAAGTCGCGGGCGATCGTGAGGGCCTCGCGGCCGTCGGCGGCGGTCCGGATCTCCCAGCCCTCGTAGCGCAGGGCCATCTGCAGGAGGTCCGTGAGCGTCGCCTCGTCGTCGACGACGAGCACACGGACGGCGGTGCCGTCGGCCCGTTTGAGTGCGCTTCGCGCGGCACCGGGCGCCTGGGTCGGGATGTTCACGCGTTCAGTATTCGCCTCCGCCCTATGAGCTGTCTATGAACCGACCAGACGGATGCTGTGCCCTCCCCGAGCCGGCGAGGCGCCCACATCGACCTGGGCCGATTCATAGCGTCGCCGAGGCGCAGGCCAAGCGGGCCTCCGTAGCGTCCGGTCCAAGTCATCCGCGACGTGCGGATCGTCGGCGTCGCGCAACGGGGACGCCGGCACGTGCACCAGAGCAGAAGGAAACACAGACATGTTCGGAACGTATCTCCGGCGGGAACTCGTCGGTCGTCGGAAACAGACCATCATCATCGCCATCGGGATGGCGCTCGCCATCGCCCTCGTGATCATCGTCAACTCGGTCGCAGCCGGTGTGAAGACGGCGCAGGCGTCGGTGCTGGAATCCGTCTACGGGGTCGGAACGGACATCACCGTCAGTCAAGCCGCCGAAGCGCCGACGGAGGGCGGCGGCCCCGGCCAGAACTTCGACTTCGGCTCGGGCGACGGGTCGACGAGCGACGGCACGACGACCGTCAACCAGTCGCGGCTCGAGGCGGCGCGCGGCACGTCGACCTTCGACGCGACGGCGCTCGGCACGATCACCGACGTCGCCAACGTCGAGGCCGCCGCAGCCACCCTGTCGCTCACGAACACGACCTTCACGGGCGAGCTGCCCGACTTCTCGCAGGCGCAGGGATCCGACGGGACGGCAGGCGTGCCCGGCGGTGACGCGACCGGCGCGACCCCGCCGCAGGGCGGTCCGGACGGCGCAGGCGGGAGCTCCTTCGGCGTCGACTCCTTCACGGTCCTCGGTCTCGACCCCTCGGGCGACGCCGTCGGTCCGCTCTCGGCCGTCACCCTCAGCGACGGACGCTCGCTCGCAGCCGACGACGCGGGCACGGACGTCGCCGTCCTCGACGCCTCCTACGCGACCGAGGCGGGGATCGCCACCGGCGACACGATCGACATCGCGGGCACCACGTTCAGCGTGGTCGGCACGGTGACCGCCTCCGGAGCCGACGCCACGACCGCCTCGAACGTCTACATCCCCCTCGACGTCGCGCAGACGCTCGCCGGACTCGACGGCCAGGTCAGCGACGTGTACGTGCAGGCCGCCTCGTCGACCGACATCACGCAGGTGCAGACGGACATCGAGGCGGCACTGCCCGACGCGACCGTGAGCACCCAGGAGGACCTCGCGTCCACCGTGTCCGGCTCGCTCGCCTCGGCGTCGACGCTCGTGTCCAACCTCGGCACCTGGCTGTCGCTCATCGTGCTCGCCGCCGCGTTCCTCATCGCGATCCTGTTCACGATCTCCGGCGTCACGCGCCGCACCCGCGAGTTCGGCACGCTCAAGGCGATCGGCTGGAGCGACCGGCGCATCGTCGGCCAGGTCGCGGGTGAGTCCGTCGTGCAGTCACTCATCGGCGGCGCCGTCGGTGTCGCGGTCGGCCTCGTCGGCATCCTCGTCGTGAACCTCGTCGCCCCGACGCTCAGCGCGGCGGCGACGACCTCGGCCGGTGGCGGACTCGGCGGACCCGGCGGCGCCGCGGGCATGCCGGCGGACGCGGCGGCGGGAACGGCCGGTGGGTTCGGCGGCGCCCCGGGCGCTGCGGCCGCGACCACCACCGACATCGTCCTCCAGGCTCCCGTGACCGCGTGGATCATCGTCATCGCCGTCGGGATCGCCATCCTCGGCGGGCTGCTCGCGGGTGCCATCGGCGGGTGGCGCGCCTCACGGCTGCGTCCGGCCGAGGCGCTCCGCTCCGTCGCCTAGGCGACGCACCAGACGCCGCCGGGTGGTCGTCTCCCCCGCGACCACCCGGCGGTCCCACTTCTCACTCCGACCAGCAGAACGAAGGACCCCATGTACACGATCACCGGCCTCACCAAGCAGTACCGCCAGGCGAAGCGCTCGGTCACGGCGCTCGACGGCGTCGACCTCGACATCCCCGACGGACAGCTCGTCGCCATCCAAGGTCCGACCGGCGGCGGCAAGTCGACGCTCCTCCAGATGCTCGGCGCGCTGGACCGACCGACCGCCGGCAGCATCTCCCTCGCCGGCGACGACCTCTCGACGCTCAGCGAGACGAAGCTCGGCAGGATCCGCGCCACGGAGATCGGCTTCGTGTTCCAGGGGTTCAACCTCATCCCGACGCTGACGGCACAGGAGAACGTCGAGATGGCCCTGGTCCCGATCGGGACCCCTCGGGCCGAACGCGAGACCAGGGCTCGGGCGGCGCTCGCGTCCGTCGGACTCGCGGAGCGGGGTTCGCACCTCCCCGCCGAGTTGTCCGGCGGGCAGCAGCAGCGGGTGGCGATCGCCCGTGCGCTCGTCAAGGAGCCCGAGGTGCTGCTCGCCGACGAACCGACCGGCAACCTCGACGAGGAGACCCGCGACGAGATCATGGACCTCCTCGAGGGCCTGTGGCGCGACCGCGGGCTCACGGTCGTCGTGGTGACGCACGACACCGCGGTCGCCAAGCGCGCCGAGCGTCGTCTCCACATCGCGAACGGGAAGCTCAAGGACGTCACGACTCGGCGCTGATCGGCCACTCGGCAGGCTCGGGGAGCGGCTCACATCCGCTCCCCGAGCCACCTACTCCCTGTCGAAGGGCCACGGGAATACCCCGTCGTCGTGATTGGTTGACACTGATCAACTACTTCTCATATAGTTGACGCATATCAACTAGCTGACGTCATCACGATCGCGGAGCCCATGTCACACACCACTTCAACACCCGCCACGCCCGCTCGCGCGGACAACGGCATGACGCATCGCCAGGTGCTCGAGGCCCTCTCCGGCCTCCTCCTCGGCATGTTCGTGTCGATCCTCGCCGGAACCGTCGTCTCGACCTCCCTCCCCCGGATCATCTCCGACCTGAACGGCGACCAGACGGCGTTCACCTGGGTCGTCACGGCCACGTTGCTCGCCACCACCGTCTCGACGCCCATCTGGGGCAAGTTCGCCGACCTCTTCAACCGCAAGCTGCTCATCCAGCTGGCGCTCGGGATCTTCGTCCTCGGCTCGGCGCTCGCGGGCTTCTCGCAGGACACCGGCACGCTCATCGGCTTCCGCGTCCTGCAGGGCCTCGGCGCCGGTGGTCTCACGGCGCTCAGCCAGATCATCATGGCCGACATCATCAGCCCGCGTGAGCGTGGCCGGTACATGGGCCTCTTCGGCGCGGTCATGGCGGTCGGCACGGTCGGCGGCCCGCTCTTCGGCGGCCTCCTCACCGACTCGCTCGGCTGGCGCTGGAACTTCTTCGTCGGTGTCCCCTTCGCGATCGCCGCGATCTTCCTCCTGCAGCGCACGCTCCACCTCCCGAAGCGGAACGTCGGCAAGGTCAAGATCGACTACCTGGGCGCAGCCCTCATCGCCGGCGGCGTCTCGCTGCTGCTCATCTGGGTCACCCTGGCCGGGACGCAGTTCGAGTGGGCGAGCTTCACGACGCTCGTCATGGTGGGCATCTCCGTCCTCCTGCTCGCCGCCGCGGTCATCGTCGAGATCAAGGTCGACGAGCCGATCATCCCGATGTCGCTGTTCAAGAACCGCACCTTCACCCTCGCGGTCGTCGCGAGCATCTCGGTGGGTGTGGCGATGTTCGGCACCTCGGTGTTCCTCAGCCAGTACATGCAGCTGGCGCGTGGAGCGACACCGACGGAGTCGGGCCTGCTGACGCTCCCGATGATCGGCGGCCTCCTGATCGCCTCCATCGTGGTCGGGCAGTTCATCTCCCGCTTCGGCCACTGGAAGCCGTACCTCATCGTCGGCTCGATCCTCCTCACCGTCGGCCTGTTCCTCATGAGCACGATCCACTACGACTCGAACTACCTGCTCGTCTCCGTGTACATGTTCGTCCTCGGCGCCGGTGTCGGCATGGTCATGCAGAACCTCGTGCTCGTGGTCCAGAACGACGTCCTGCCGCAGCAGCTGGGGACGGCGAGCGCGGGTGTCGCGTTCTTCCGCAGCCTCGGCGGCACGATCGGCGTCTCGGTCATGGGCTCCGTGCTCGCGACGAAGGTCACCGACATGCTCTCCGACCGACAGGACGACCTGCAGGCGGCCATCGTCGCCCTCGGTGCTCCCGGCGCCAAGATCGCCGAGACGCTCTCGAGCGGCACGATCCCCAAGGTGAGCACGCTGCCCGAGTCGGTGCGGACCATCATCGAATCCGTCTACGGTGACGCGGTCGCCGACATCTTCCTCGTCGCCGCACCACTCGCGATCCTGACGATCATCGCCGTGATCTTCCTGCCGAACAAGAAGCTCGGTTCGAAGAACGCCGTGCAGCGCATGGCCGAGCAGGGCACCGGAGAGCCGGCCCTCGTCGGCGCGGCCACCGGTTCCGTCACGACGGCCACCGCGTCCACGTCGACCCAGTCGTTCGCGACCGGTGCGCTCGACGTGGCCGAGGCCATGATCGGTGGCGAGGCGGACACCCGACTCGAGCGAGGACGGGACGAGACCGCCGACGCCGACAGCGGCTCGGAGGCCGAGGCACACAGCCCCCGCCACGGCCGCTAGTCCGTACAATGCGAACGATGTCCATCGATCACGACGCCCAGGCCGGGCCGGCCGCTGCCGACGACGCAGCGGCCGGCACCGCGCACGACCTCGCGATCGGTGCCGTGGAGGAGCAGTTCGCGCTGCTCATCAACCGCATCCGCAACGGCATCCGCGACCGCGCCGAGCGGATCTCCCCCGGACTCCAGCCGGCCGGCTACAAGCTGCTCAGCATGGTCTCGCGCTCCGGAGCGATCCGCGCCGGTGCCCTGGCCGAGATGCTCGCGACGGACAAGAGCGCGGTGAGCCGCCTCATCCACCAGCTGGAGGAGCTCGGCCTCGTCACGAGGACCCCGGACCCCGAGGACGGTCGAGCCAGCCTCGTCGTCGCGACCGCCGAGGGCGAGCGCCGGATGGAGTCGACGACGGGCCAGCGACCAGGCGATGCTCTACCAGCAGCTCTCGTCCTGGGACGAGGCCGAGGTGCGGCGGCTCGCCGAACTCCTCGCGAAGCTCAACGGCGCCCTCTGAAGTCCCTTTCTCAGGAGTCCCCCGGAGCGCCGGGCTCGCGAGCGAGCGACGCGCCGAGGAACTCCTGAGAACGGGTCAGCGCCAGCTGTGCTTCGGGTCGTACCCGAGGACCTCGCGGGCGTGGTCGATCGAGAGCAGCGTCCCGTTGCCGGCGATGTCGCCGTTGACGGGCACGTCCGGGAAGACCTCCGCGACGAGCTCGACGTTGTCGCGCGACATGACCGTGTCGGCCGCAGCGATGATGAACCGGTCGAACCCGGTGGCCTGGTGCTCGAGCGCGAGCCGCACGGCCTGCGCGCCGTCACGGCCGTCGATGTAGCCCCAGAGGTTCCACTTGCGGAGGGTGGCGTCGGCGTCGAACGACGGGAACGCCGCGTAGTCGGCCTCGTCCATCACGTTGGAGAAGCGGAGGGCGATGATCTTGAGCTCGGGGTGCCACCGCGTGAGTTCGATCGCCAGCTGCTCCTCGAGGTGCTTCGAGAGCGAGTACGTCGACTCGGGTCGGGCGGCGTAGGCCTCGTCGACGGGGATGTAGGGCGGCGGGGTGTCGAACGGCAGCCCGAGGACGGTCTCGCTCGACGCCGTGACGATGTTCGTGATGCCGGCCTTGATGGCGGCGTTGAACACGTTGTAGGTGCTGAGGATGTTGTTCTGGAAGGTCGCCGTGTTCGTCGAGAGCCCCGGCGCGGGGATGGCGCTCAGGTGGACGACCGCGTCGAACCCGTCGGGCGCCTGCTCGTCGACACCGGTGAGGGCGTCGAACACCTGGCCCGCGTCACGCAGGTCGATGCGGACGAAACCGTCACCGCGCTCTCCCGCCTGGTCGAGGTTGATCACCAGGTGACCGTGCTCCCGAAGATGGCCGACCACTGTTCGCCCGAGCTTGCCCGAGCCTCCCGTCACTGCGATTCTCATGACGCCCATCCTGGTCCATCAACCCGCGATCGCGTGGACGATTGACAACTCCCCCAGGATCGGGCGACCGAAGCGGAATGGTCGACCGCCGGGTCGCGTTGGACGAGACGTGAAGCTCACCCTGTACACCTCCGCGTTCTGCGCCCCCTGCATGCAGGCTCGCGCCGTCCTGGCCGAGGTCCCGGCGCTCGTGGCCGGTGCCGTCGTCGAGGAGCGCGACGTCGCCTTCCGTTCGGCGGAGGCGGAGGCCGACGGCATCCGCTCCACCCCGACGGTCATCATCACGGCCGACGACGGCACCGAGGTGTTCCGCGCGACCGGCGCGCCCACGCTCAACCAGGTGCTCGTCGCGGCGGCGAAGGCGTTGTAGCCCTTCGACAGGCTCAGGGACCGAAGAGGCGGCTCAGGGACCGAAGAGCAGCTCAGGGACCGGAGAAGCAGTTCAGGGTCCGGGGCTACTGGGTGCTGAACGCCGCGTCGAAGGACTGCTCGGGCAGCTTCCAGAGCAGGTTCCGGATGTATCCGACGGCCTCCTCGGCTCCGTGCAGGCGGTCCATGCCGGCGTCCTCCCACTCGATCGAGATCGGCCCGGCGTAGCCGATGCTCGAGAGGGCACGGAAGGCGTCCTCCCACGGCACGTCGCCGTGACCGGTCGACACGAAGTCCCAGCCGCGTCGCGGGTCGCCCCAGGGCAGGTGCGAGCCGACGATGCCGGCGTGACCGGTGGCCGGCCGGATCCGGGTGTCCTTGCAGTCGACGTGGTAGATCCGGTTCGCGAACTCGACGATGAACCCGACCGGGTCGACGCCCTGCCACATCATGTGCGACGGGTCCCAGTTGAAACCGAACGCCGGGCGGTGGTCGATCGCCTCGAGGGTCCGGACACTCGTCCAGTAGTCGTAGGCGATCTCGGACGGGTGCACCTCGTGTGCGAAGCGGACACCTTCGGCGTCGAAGACGTCGAGGATCGGGTTCCAGCGGGTCGCGAAGTCCTCGTACCCGGCGTCGATGACGGAGGCCGGCACCGGCGGGAACATCGCGGAGTACTGCCAGATCTTCGACCCCGTGAAACCGACGACCGTGTCGACGCCGAGCTTGCGCGCGACCCGTGCGGACCGCTTCATGTCCTCGGCCGCCCGCTGGCGCACCCCCTCCGCGTCGCCGTCGCCCCAGGTGTAGTCGCGCACGATCGCCTGGTGGCGGAAGTCGATCGGGTCGTCGCACACGGCCTGGCCGGTGAGGTGGTTCGAGATCGCGAAGACCTCGAGGCCGTGCCGGTCGAGGATGTCGAGGCGGGACTGCAGGTAGGCGTCGTCCTCATCCGCGCGCTTCAGGTCGAGGTGGTCGCCCGAGGCCGCGATCTCGAGGCCGTCGTAGCCCCAGGAGGCGGCGAGGCGGGCGACCTCTTCGAAGGGGAGATCCGCCCACTGTCCGGTGAACAGGGTCACCGGGAGGCGGCTGGCGTACTGCTTGTCGGTGGTGTCGGTCATGCGGTGATCCTCTGCTCGTCGTCGGTGGAGGTGGCGATCGCTTCCCAGCGGCCGGTTTCGGCCGCGTCGAGGACGGCCTCGGTGATGCGCGCGGTGCGGAGTCCGTCGGCGAAGACGGGCAAGCCGTCCGGCGACTGCCCGGCCATCGCCGCGTAGCTGTCGGCCACGAACGCGTTGAAGGCGTCCTGGTAGCCCATCGGGTGCCCCGAGGGGACGATGGACAGGCGTGCGGCGTCCGGGTGCAGCTGGTCGGCGTCGCGAGGCAACACCTGCGTCCCCGACCGACGGCCGAGCCAGAGCGTCTCCGGCGCTTCCTGGTCGAAACCGATGCTGAGCTCCGTCCCGGCGACCTCGAGGTGCAGCCGGTTCTTCCGACCGGGCGCGACCTGCGAGACGAGCAGCGTGCCGATGGCGCCGCCCTCGAGCCGGATCACGACCGCGGCCGCGTCCTCGGTCGTGACCTCCGGGGTGTTCGCGCGTTCGGCGAAGAAGGTGCGGACCGTCGAACTGAGCTCCGTGATGCGCGCGCCGGTGATGAACTCGAGGAGGTCGACGAGGTGCGAACCGATGTCGGCGAAGGCGCGCGAACGGCCCCCGGCCGCCGAGTCGACCCGCCAGTTGTCGTCGGCCTGCGCGAGCAACCAGTCCTGGAGGTAGGACCCGCTGATCGTGAGCAGGGTCCCGAGGTCACCGGCGGCGACACGCGCCCGGGCCTCCCGGACGAGCGGGTGGAAGCGGTACACGAACGGCACCGTGCCGACGACACCGGCCTCGGCCGCGGCGGCGACGAGACGCTCGGCGGTCGCGGCGTCGGTCGCGAGGGGTTTCTCACAGACGACGTGCTTGCCCGCCGCGATGGCCGCGAGTGCCTGCTCGGCGTGGAGCGCGTTCGGCGTGCAGACGTGCACCACGTCGACCGAGGGGTCGGCCAGCAGCTCGTCGAGCGAGCCGTATCCACGCTCGAACCCGAGGCTCGCGGCGACCTCCCGCGAGCGTTCGGGTGTCGAGGCGACGACACCGACCAGCCGGGCACCCGCAGCGCGGGCCGCCCGGCTGTGGACGGTGGCCATGAAGCCACCGCCCACCACCGCGATACCGGGACCGGCCACGGTCATGCTCCGAAGGTGCCGTCCGCCGGGGTCCACGACTCCGGCAGCGCGGGAGCGAGCTCCACGGTGCTGACGACGTCGACCGAGGTACGGCTCAGGCCCGACTCGGCCGTCGAGACCATGACGTCGAGCACGTGGTAGGCGAGCTCACCGGAGGCGCGCTCGGGACGACCGGCGCGGATCGCCTGGGCGAGCTCGACCACCCCGGTTCCGCGACCCTGCGTCGGACCGGTCGACGGGATCGACTCGGGCTCCTCGCCACCGCCGTAGACGAGCAGGTCGCCCTCGAAGGTGTTCGGGTCGGGGACGACGAGCGTGCCGGTCGAGCCGGCGACCTCGAACTGCGTGCGGCCGAGCTTGGAGTCGAAGCTGAAGACGCTCTGCGCGAGCTGGCCGCTCTCGAACTCGAAGAGGGCGCTCACGTGCGTCGGCACCGTCACATCGAACGACTGACCGGCGCGCGGGCCGGATCCGATCGTCCGCTGCGGGAAGGCCTGCGAAGCCAGCGCGGTGACGCGGGCGATCGGACCGAACAGCTGCACGAGCGCCGTGATGTAGTACGGGCCGATGTCGAAGAGCGGACCGGCGCCGTCCTGGAACAGGAAGTCGGGGTTCGGGTGCCACGACTCCGGGCCGGGGCTCTGCATGAGGGTCAGCGCGGTGAGGGGCTGGCCGATGCCACCGGCCTCGACGAGTCGGCGGGCGGATTGGATACCGGCGCCGAGGAAGGTGTCCGGAGCCGTGGCGACGCGGAGCCCCTTCTCCTTCGCGGCGGCCAGCAGGGCCTGCCCGCTCTCACGGTCGAGCGCGAAGGGCTTCTCGCTCCACACGTGCTTACCGGCGTCGAGGATCTGCATGGCGACCTCGACGTGGACCTTCGGGATCGTCAGGTTGACGACGATCTCGATCTCGGGGTCGGCCAGGAGTTCGGCGACCGAGCCGTGGCCGGGCACCCCGTACTTCTCGGCCTGCGTCTTCGCCCGCTCGAGGTCGAGGTCCGCGACGAACCGGACGTCGAGGTCGGGGAAGGTGACCATATTGCTGAGGTACTGGTCGCTGATGACGCCGGCGCCGATGAGGCCGACACCGACCGTTCCGGTGCTGTTGCTCATGCCTGGACTCCGTTCGTGGTGAGGTACGTGAAGCTCTGCTCGAGCCCCTGGAAGATGTCGCCGTCGAACGCGTCGAACTCGACGACGCGGAGGGCCTGCGGTGCCGCGGCGAGGATGTCGAGCACCGGGACGACCCCGGCGCCCGCGGGCAGCTGCTTCAGCGTGTCGCGTGAGGCGTCGCCGTCCTTGACGTGGATGAAGCGCACACGATCGCCGATCGCACCGAGGACGTCGACCGCGCGGCGTCCGCCGACCTCGACCCAGTAGGTGTCGACCTCGAACACGACGGCCGGGTCGGTGAGCGCGGCGAGGTGCTCGAGCGGGCTGGTGCCCGCGACGTCGCCCTCGAGCTCCCACCAGTGGTTGTGGTAGCCCACCTGGACCCCGTGACCGGCGGCGACCGCCGCCGCGGCGTTCAGCTCGTCGGCGATCGAAGCGACCGTCTCCGCCGTGGCGAAGCGCTCTTCGGCGATGGCTGGGTCGATGAGGACCTGCACGCCCTGCTCCGCCGCCGCGCCGAAGGCCGCCGACAGGTCGATGTCGTCGGCGATGACCTTGCCGTGCGCGCTCGGGGTGGCGAGGCCGGCATCGTGGATGTCCTGCAGGCTGACGCCGGGACCGAAGCCGAACGGCTCGGCCTGGCGGAAACCGATCTCGGTCAGGCGCTGCAGCGCTGCGGCACGATCCGCGGTGAGCGGCTCCCGTACCGAGTAGAGCTGGACAGAGAGTTGGGAAGTCGACACGATGCTCCTCAATGATGATGGTGTCAGGCAGCCGCTGCTGCGAGATCCAGGCTAACCACACTTCTGTCGGTGGTCAAACAAAAGTCTCCCACCGGTCGCCGCTCCCCCGGCGACGAATACCGCAGGAGTCGGAAGCGTGGGGGACAATGGAGAGGTGAACTCAGCTCTGCTCTCCCGGATCGTCGCTGACTCCAGCGACCGCATCTCGTGGTTGCGGGCTCGTTCGCGCGGGATCACCGCGACCGACGTCGCCACCCTCTCGACCCCGGCCTCGATCCAGCGGGCGGCCGACGCGAAGCTCGGCGGGACGGGCTTCTCCGGCAACGCCTTCACCGACCACGGTCGCGCCCGCGAGCCGGAGATCGCCCGGTGGGTCGCCGCGACGCACGGGATCAACCCCTCGTCGGCGCTCTTCCGGGCCGAGGTCGAACACCGCCACCTCGCCACCCCCGACGGCATCGCCGTGACCGAGCGCGGGGCCGTCGTGCTCGCGGAGATCAAGACCACGACGAAGTCCTGGCGCTCGATCCCCCGCAACTACCTGCGTCAGGTGTGGTGGCAGCAGTACGTGATCGGCGCGGAGCGGACGCTCGTGGTCTGGGAGGAGCACAAGGACTTCGTCCCCATCGACGACGAACCGCTCTGTCGGTGGGTCGAGCGCGACGACGCCGAGATCGCGAAGCTGGTCGGCCTCGCGAACGCGCTCATCGACGAGCTGTACCACCGCACCAATCCAGCCGCCCGGCGCCCGGTCCTCCCGGAGCCCGCGCCCGTCACTCGGCCGCTCCGGGAACCCCTGCTGAGCGCCGACTTCTGACGACAAGTCGACAGAAGTCGGCCGAGGTGGTTGACTGTCGCCATGACCGAGCCGCTACGCCCCTCCCCCGGAGCACCGGGCGCCGGCGACCTCTTCCAACTCTTCCGCGGCGGTGAGGCACGCACGAAGTCGGAGTTGTGCGCCCTGACCGGCCTGGCCCGCTCCACCGTCTCCCTCCGGATCGACGCCCTCGTGGCCGCAGACCTGCTCCGTCCCGCTGGAGAGGCAGCCTCCTCGGGTGGTCGCCCGCCCGCACGGATCGCGTTCAACCCGCTCGCGCGCGTCGTCGTCGCCGTCGACCTGGGGGCGACGCACGGGACGGTGGCCGTCACCGACCTGGCCGGAGCGATCCTCGCGACGAGCCGCGCGGAGCTGCAGATCGCCGCAGGACCCGAGCCCGTCCTCGACTGGGTGGTCGAAGCGGCGTCGGCCCTGCTGGCCGCTCCGCAGACCTGGGCCACACCCCAGCCGGTCGCGCCCCCGGTCATCGGGATCGGGATCGGGCTTCCGGGGCCGGTCGAGCACTCGACCGGACGGCCGACGAACCCGCCGATCATGCCGGGCTGGGACCGTTTCGACGTCCCCGCCTACATCCGTCGGACCATCGACGTCCCGGTCCTCGTCGACAACGACGTCAACGTCCTCGCGCTCGGCGAGCACGCGATCTCCTGGCCGGACACCGACGACCTCGTCTACGTGAAGGTGTCCACGGGTATCGGTGCCGGCATCATCGCGGGTGGCGAGCTGCAGCGCGGGGCACTCGGTGCGGCCGGCGACATCGGGCACGTCCAGGTCCCCGTCGGCCGAGACTCCCCGCGCGCTGCGGACGACGAGCGCGACCTCGAGGCCATCGCGAGCGGGCCGGCGATCGCGACCGAGCTCCGCGCCCGCGGGATCGACGCCGTCAGCAGTCGCGACGTCGCAGCACTCATCCGCGCGGGCGACCGTACGGCCATCGAGACCACGCGGCAGGCCGGCCGGGAGATCGGTGAGGTGCTCAGTGTCGTGGTGAACCTCCTGAACCCCTCGGTGATCGTGCTCGGCGGGACGATGACCCGGGCGGGTGAACATCTCCTCACCGGTGTCCGCGAGGTGGTCTACCGCCGGTCGATGCCGCTCGCCACCGGACACCTCGGCATCGTCACCTCGACGGCCGGCGAGGAGGCCGGGGTGTTGGGAGCGGCGATCATGGTGCTGCGCGACGCCCTGTCCGCACCGGCGATCGACGCGATGACTCAGCCCCGGGCGCTCGACGCCGCGTCGACCTGACGCGCGTCCTCCAGCTGCGGAACCAGGGCGTCCGACGTCGTCCGCCTTCCCGACGGCGAGGACCTCCGCCAGGCCGTACCCGACGAGCCAGAACAGGGCGATGGTCATCGCCGCGAACTCCAGCCAACTGCCGACCTGCTGCCCGACCTCGGCGAGCGAGAGCAGGCCGCCGAGCCCCGCGACCACCGCGACGGCGGACCCGGCGAACCAGGACAGCCGCCGGACGGCGCGCAGCCGCGATCCGAGGGCCGACCCGATCATCGCCAGGCAGGCGAGGGCGAAGCCCAGCACGGCGAAGGAGATGTGCACCGCGTCCTGGAGCGTGAACAGCGGATTCGACGGGATCGGGCACTCGTAGGTGCAGGTCACCCGGGACGCCACGAGGAAGCACAGGCTCGACAGTCCCACGAGCAGCCAGGGGATGAGCAGCAGTCCAACCCTCGTGCGGCGCTGACCGGGCTCGCGGGACGGGACGACTCGCTGCAGCGCCACAGCGATGCTGAGACCACCGACCGCGACCATGAGCAGTGCCGCGTTGAAGACCGGAGCCGTCACCTCGCCGGTGGCACCGAGGCCGCTCACGTAGCTGTTCTTGCCGAGGCTGAGTCGTGCGGCCCAGATCATGATCGTGGCGACCACGACGAGCACGCCACCGATGATCGCGAACCCGAGGGCGACGGATCGGCGCCGACGGACGGCCGACGGGCGAGAGACCCGCTGGTCTGATGTGGCCCCCGTCATCCGCGGATGAGCCTCGTCCGGCTCAACGCGATGACGGCGCAGCCCATCAGGCCGATGAACCCGGCGATGGCGATCATGTAGACGACGACGGCTCCCCAGCCGCCGGGCTGCGCCGGGTTGAGGAACGGGTACGGGTACCAGCCGACGATCGATCCGCGGATCATCGTGTAGACGGTCCAGACGAGCGGGAACGCGATGATCGCCCACACCTGACGCCATTCCAGGCGGGACTTGCCGGGCGTCACGATCCAGACGAGCACCAGGTAGATCGGTGCGATGAGGTGCAACACCTCGTTCGACCAGCCGAGGGTGTGCCCCTGGTCGAGGGCGATGCCGCGCAGCAGCAGGTTGTAGACGACGCCGGTGGTCGCCATGTAGGTCACGACGCAGCCGAGGACCAGGTTGTACCAGGCCGGATCGCGTCGCAGCCGGAAGCAGAACCCGGCGCCGACCAACAGGACGATCGCACTCAGCGCGTTCGACAGGATCGTGAAGTAGCTGAAGAAGTTGACGAAGAAGTCGTCGGGCGCATCACCGAAGGACAGGGTGTAGACGAACTGGCCGACGATGGCGGCGATGATCACCCCACCCGCGATGATCCTGATGACTCCGAACAGTGCGCGCATTGCGCCACTGTATCGGAAGCACGCGCCCGACGATCGGGCGACAGCCGGGCCGCCGTGTCCCCCGAAGAGAGGGAATCGTTTCCAGCCAATTGACACCCCCGTAACAGCGCCGACTCATTCGACGGCTTTGATGAGAACAGAGCCGGACCACGCACCGGAGCGAGACTCGTCGCCGAGCCGACCTCCGCCGGGTGGAGCTTTCGGGGGATGAACGACGAAGGAGTACTCGATGCGTCAAGGAGTCGGACACTCCTGGTCTCTGGCGACAACCGCGGACGCGGTGAAGCCGGCACCGGAGACCATGCGAGCCGCGGTGATCGACGCCGTCGGCAGCCCTGAGGTCCTCCGGATGGAGACCGTACCGACACCGCGTCCGGTCATGGCGGAGTTCCTCGTGAAGGTCGTCGCGGCCGGCGTGAACCCGGTCGACGCCAAGACCCGCGCGGGCCGGGGCGTCTCCTCCGCCATCACGGCGATGCCGGCCGTCCTCGGGTACGACTTCAGCGGCATCGTGGTCGAGTCACCCTTCGCAGCTGCCGGCCTCCTGCCCGGCGACGAGGTCTACGGCATGACGAGCTTCCCGCGGACGGGCGGCAGCTACGCCGAGTACGTCGCGGTGTCCTCCCTGAGCCTGACGCGGAAGCCGACGACGCTGTCGCACGTCGAGGCAGCCGGGGTCCCTCTCGCCGCGCTGACCGCGTGGGGCATGGTCGTCGACGTCGCGAAGGCGCACGAGGGGCAGCGCATCCTCATCCACGCCGGGAGCGGCGGTGTCGGGCACTTCGCCGTGCAGTTCGCCACCTACTTCGGCGCGCGGGTGATCGCCACCGGCTCCGGTCGCAACGTCGGTTGGCTGCGCGAACTCGGCGCCCATCAGGCGGTCGACCACGAGTTGCACCGGTTCGAGGACGTCGTCGACCAGGTCGACGTCGTGATCGACCTCGTGGGCAACACCGTGGAGGACACGGGGTCGCGTTCCCTGCGGGTCCTCCGCCCCGGCGGGCTCATCATCAATGCGCCGACCGGTTCCTGGCCGACGCTCGAGGAGGAGGCCCGGGCCGCGGGCGTCCGCGCGACGCGGTTCACCGTGGCACCCGACGGCGCCACACTCGACACCATCAGTCAGGCTGCTGGAGTCCGGGGACGTCCGGGTGTTCGTCGACCAGGTGTTCGACCTCGACGCCGTCCGGCAGGCCCACGTGCTCCTCGAGGGCGGACACTCACGCGGCAAGATCGTCCTCAAGGTCGCCGACGGCTGAGGCTGCCGCCCTTCGACAAGCTCAGGGACCGGTGGGCGCCCTCGACAGGCTCAGGGACCGGAGGACCGCCCTTCGACGAGCTCAGGAACCGGAGGCCCACCCCGGTCACTGAGCCTGTCGAAGTGCGTCCCCGAAGACCTGCTCCATGACGAAGTCGTCGTGCCGCTCGGGCCCGACGAGGAACGTCTTCGTCCCCACGACCGCGAAGCCGCTCTTGCCGTAGAACCGGATCGCCCTGGCGTTCTGCTGGTTCACCCCGAGCCACACCGACGTCGACGCCTCGGGACCGGGCGTCGTCGAGCGTCGCCTCCATGAGCGTGCGCGCTCCGCCGGCACCGTGGCTCGCGGGGAGCACGTACAGCTTGCTGAGTTCCGCCGTCGGGCGGTGCGTGACCGCGGCGAGCACGTCGGGGTCGATCGGATCACCGAAGACGAGCATCGTGTAGCCGATGGCCGTGCCGTCATCGTCGTCGACGAGGAGCCGGAGCGCGCGTCCGGGATCGGCCAGGTAGCCGGTGAACCGGTCGAGGGTGAAGTGCTCGGCGATGAACGCGTCGATGTGCTCCTGCGCGGTGCCGGGTGGGCAGGCGAGGGCGAAGGTCGCTGCGGCGAGCGTGGCGAGGGTGGCGGCGTCGTCGGCCGTGGCGGTGCGGGTGGAGACCATCCCTGCATCGTACGACGCCACCCCGCCGGACGACGAAGGCCCGGTCGCGTGACGCGACCGGGCCTTCGTACTGGTGAGACTAGATGGAGTTGACGTCCAGCGGGATGCCGGGGCCGAACGTGGTCGACACGGCGCCCTTCTGGATGTAACGGCCCTTCGAGGAGGACGGCTTGAGGCGGAGGATCTCCTCGAGCGCGGTGTTGATGTTCTCCTCGAGCTGCGATGCGTCGAACGAGGCCTTGCCGACGACGAAGTGCACGTTGGAGTGCTTGTCGACGCGGAACTCGATCTTGCCGCCCTTGATGTCGGACACGGCCTTGGCCACGTCCGGCGTCACGGTGCCGGTCTTGGGGTTCGGCATGAGGCCACGGGGACCGAGGACCTTACCGAGACGACCGACCTTACCCATGAGCTCCGGGGTGGAGACCGCGGAGTCGAACGAGGTGTAGCCCTCGGCGACCTTCGCGATGAGCTCGTCGCCGCCGACCTCGTCAGCACCGGCCGCGATCGCGGCCTCTGCTGCCGGGCCCGTCGCGAAGACGATGACGCGGGCGGTCTTGCCCGTGCCGTGCGGGAGGATGACCGTGCCGCGGACCATCTGGTCCGCCTTGCGCGGGTCGACACCGAGCTTGAGGGCGACCTCGACGGTGCTGTTGAACTTGGCGGAACCGGTCTCCTTGGCGAGGGCGACGGCCTCGTTCGGGGTGTAGAACTTGTCAGCCTCGATCTTCTCGGCTGCGGCCCGGTAGGCCTTCGACTTCTGTGCCATGTGTGTTCTCCTATGAGAAATGTGGTCATCTGCGCCTGGCCGGCGCTGCCACGAGTGAAAAAGAAAGGTGCGAGGGTGTGGCCTGGACGGCTCACCCCGTGCGGGTCGGAAGGACTAGCCCTCGACCGTGATGCCCATGGAGCGGGCGGTGCCGGCGATGATCTTCGCGGCTGCGTCGATGTCGTTCGAGTTCAGGTCGGGAGCCTTCTGCTCGGCGATCTGACGGACCTGCTCCTTGGTGAGCTTCGCGACCTTGACGGTGTGCGGGGTACCGGAGCCCTTGGCGACGCCGGCGGCCTTCTTGATGAGCTCCGCTGCGGGCGGGGTCTTCAGGATGAAGGTGAACGAACGGTCCTCGTAGACGGTGATCTCGACGGGGATGACGTTGCCGCGCTGCGACTCGGTGGCCGCGTTGTACGCCTTGCAGAACTCCATGATGTTGACGCCGTGCTGACCAAGGGCGGGGCCGATGGGGGGAGCAGGGTTTGCGGCGCCGGCCTGGATCTGCAGCTTGATGAGACCCGTGACCTTCTTCTTCGGTGCCATGTTTCTTCCTTCTTCTGGGGTTCGAACGCCATCGGATGATGTGCGCTCTCCCGCGCGCCCGTCGGGCGGCGGTGGACTGTGGAGCCGTGTGGCTTAGAGCTTGGTGACCTGGTCGAAGCTGAGCTCGACCGGCGTCTCGCGCTCGAAGAGGGAGACGAGCACCGTGAGCTTGCCGCTCTCGGGCTTGATCTCGCTGATGGAGCCGGGGAGGCCCGCGAACGAGCCTTCCTTGATCGTGATGGTCTCGCCGATCTCGAAGTCGACCTCGGCGGGGATGACACGCTGCTGCGTGGCGCTGCCCTTGGTGCCGGAGCCCTTGACGGGCGCGGTCTCCTTGACCTCGACGAGCGACTTCAACATGTTGAAGGACTCTTCGAAGCGGAGCGGCGTGGGGTTGTGCGCGTTGCCGACGAAGCCGGTGACGCCAGGCGTGTGGCGGACGACCGACCAGCTGTCCTCGTTGAGGTCCATGCGGACGAGCACGTAGCCGGGGATGCGGACGCGGGTGACCATCTTGCGCTGGCCGTTCTTGATCTCGACCACGTCTTCCATGGGGACCTCGACCTGGTAGATGTAGTCCGCGACCTCGAGCGTCGACTTGCGCTGCTCGATGTTGGCCTTCACCTTGCGCTCGAAACCGGCGTAGGAGTGGATGACGTACCACTTGCCGGGCAGGAAGCGGAGTTCCTTGCGGAACGCGTCGTAGGGGTCTTCCTCGGACTCCTCGGCGGGCTCGGCGTCGGCGTCGGTGGGGTCTGCCTCTTCTTCGGCGATGGCCTCTGCTGCGGCTTCGACCTCGGCTGCCTCGTCGAGCTCGAGGGCGTCGTCGACGACGGCGTCGGCCTCGGGGTCGACGGCCTCGGCCATCGCGTCGAGCACGGCGTCGAGGTCGACCTCGGTGTCGCCGGTCTCCTCGACGTGGACGGCGTTGTGCTCAGCGGGGTCGACGGAGTGCTCGTCGGCCGAGAGCACGTTGCCCTCCTGGGCCTCGTCGTCCTCCGAGGACTGCTCGGCAGCGGTTGCCCAGTCGACGTCGTTCGAGTTTCGCTCAGACACTGATTTCCATTCCGTTTCTGTTGTGCGGATCGTGGGTGATCCCCGACCGCGGCGCCAGATCCTGGCGCGTGACGACTGCGTCGCCGTCTGTGATTGTGGAACCCGGGTGCCGGACCGGAGCACCGGAACCTGAGCGGAACTAGCTCGCGGTACCGAACACCAGCGTGACGACCCAGGCGAAGACGAAGTCGATGCCGTAGACGAGCGCCATCATGATGCAGACGAAGACGAGCACCACAGCCGTGTAGCTGAGGAGTTCCTTCCGCGTCGGCGTGACGACCTTCTTGAGTTCCGCGAAGACCTGCTTCAGGAACAGGACGATGCCCGAGAAGAAGCCGCGCCGTTCGGCACGGTCCGCCTTCGCCTTGACGACGACGTCCTCGCCGGGCGTGTCGGTACTCTTCGGGGCCACTCGTTACACCTTTCGTGTGCCGGTGCATACGCACCGACTCGCAGGGCGGACAGGACTTGAACCTGCAACCTGCGGTTTTGGAGACCGCTGCTCTACCAATTGAGCCACCGCCCTTCAGTGCTGACGCACCGGAGGGGTCGAAGCTACCCTGACCTCCTGAGCGTTGCCTCACCACACGGGTGAAAACAGGCGCAGAAAATCATGGCAGATTTCAACTACCTCCATCCAGTGTACGGCACGGTCGCCCGGCTGTAAAACCAGCGGCAGGCCTGCGCCGGCGCCGGCTCAGGCCCATCCTCGGCCTGCGCTCTCGGAGCGCGCTCGCGTAGGGTTGCTCGCTTCGAACGCACGACGACTCGACCCAGGGGGACCGATGAGCAGCGCACGACGAACACGCCGCCGACCGCCGACAGGCGGCGGAGACGAACCGTGAGGACGACCGACCGGATCCCGCCCCGCGTTCGCGGATGACAGCCCACTCCCGGGCGCCGGCCCGATGCCAGGCGTTCCTCCGCTTCTGGAAGCGGTATCCGATCTTCACCGGGCGGGCCAGCCGGAGCGAGTTCTGGTGGTGGGTGGTCGTCCACGCCGTCATCGTCACCGCGCTCCTGGTGATCGGACGCGGTGTCGACGTCGCGACCGGGGTGACGGCCGGTTTCTGGGAGGGTCAGGTCACCGAAGGACCCGCATGGGGTGTCCAGAGCGTCCTGTCCGGGATCTGGGGCCTCGCGACGATCATCCCGGGGCTGTCGCTGAACGCCCGTCGCATGCACGACACGGACCACAGCGGCTGGTGGCAGCTCATCAACCTGGTCCCGATCTTCGGCTGGTTCTTCTTCATCTGGCTCGCGGCGCAGCCGAGCGACCGGGGCGGTGCCCGCTACGACACGGGGCCGCACCGCGAGGGCGCCCAGATCAAGCCTGGCGACGCTCCGCAGTGACCCGCCGGTCCGGGAGGACCGTGTCGGCGATCGCGGCGAGGACGAGCACCAGCGTGCAGAGACACCCGAGGACGAGTTCCCCGAGCTGCGGCACGAGGAACGCGGCGACCGCGCAGCCAGCGAGCATCGCGAGGCCGATGACCGGCGCGAGTGGAACGGCGCGGTCGACGACGAACCGGAACAGCGACAGCCCGAGGAGGTAGAGGACCGGGCCGCCGAGGATCACGACGCCCCCGGCGAGTTCGACGGCGTCGGCCGGTCGGTCGAGGATCTCCTTGTCCCCCACCGAGACGAGCACGATCCCGGCGACGATCACGACGTGGGCGTAGCTGTATCCGTCGCGCGCGATGCGTCCGAGACGTCCCGGCCCCCGTCGACCGGGACGACCCTCGTCACCGTCGGCGCGGTCGGCCTCCTCCTCGGCGGCCTCGACCGCTCGGCGTCCCGCCGCCTCCGTGCGGTGGAAGTACAACCACCACAGCGCGACCGCGGAGACGAAGGCACTCAGCATCCCGACGACGGCGGCGACCGACGTCTCGAGCTCGACGAACGCGAACCCGGTGACGAGCAGCGACTCGCCGATCGCGATGATGATGAAGAGCGACGCCCGCTCCGAGAGGTGCGCACCGGAGAGCTCCCAGCTCTCGACCTCCGAGGTCCGCACACCCGGCAGCCGGAATCCGAGGGCCCCGCCGCCGTACTCGATGGCGACGGCGCAGATCCAGAACGCCAGTTGCCAGTCGGCCGGCACCAGCGCGCCGGCGATCCAGAAGACCGCGGCGAACGCGGTCCAGACGAGGACGCGTGCGAAGCTCAGGGCCACGTCGCGGTCGTGCCGCCAGGTCGCCACGACCATGAACAGCGTCCGGATGAGCTGGAGCACGACGTAGGCGACGGCGAACGCCAGCGCGCGGTCGGTGAACGACGCCGACACCGACACCGCCGCGACGAACGCCAACAGGCCGAAGCCGATGAGCGCGAGTCGCACCGCGAGCCGTTCCGGGTCGAGCCAGTTCGTCACCCAGCTCGTGGACACCCAGGACCACCAGAGCGCCAGGATGAGGACGATCGACTCGAGCGCGGCGGTGACGCTCTGGTCGTCGGCGATGAGCTTGCTCAGCTGGGTGAGCGCGAAGACGAAGACGAGGTCGAAGAACAACTCGACGAAGGTGACGCGCTCGGCGCGTTCACCGGACTCCGGACGACGGAGATCGGAGACGAGGCCGAATCTGGGGGCGGGCATCTTCGTATCCTGGCAGGGTTCCCGGTGCCGACGCCTCCCCCTCGGATTCGTCGACACCGGGTCGTGCTCGTCGCGAGCTGCGGGGACAGAGCCCGACGACCACACCGTGAGCCTAGCAAGAAGTATTCCAGATGCACAAGGTCCAGAAGCATCATCGGAATATCGACGGCCGCAGCCGGGTTGCGTCCGGAGGCCGCGTCCTCCGCGAGCCGCATCCCCCACGAAAGGCATCACCCGTATGGATCTCTTCGCGCCCGTCCGACTCGGCGACCTCGAACTCGCCAACCGCGTCGTCATGGCCCCGCTCACCCGCATGCGGTCCGGAGCCGACGGCGTCCCCGGCGACCTCGTCGCCGAGCACTACAGCCAGCGCGCAGGACTCGGGCTCATCATCACGGAGGGCACCTACCCGAGCGCCGAGTCGCGCTCCTACCCGGGCCAGCCCGGCATCGTCACCCCCGAGCAGGTCGAGGGTTGGCGTGGCGTCGCGAAGGCCGTGCACGGAGCGGGCGGGCTCATCGTCATGCAGCTCATGAACGGCGGCCGCGTCTCGCACACCGACATCACGGGCACCGACCGCATCGTCGCGCCGAGCGCGATCGCCATCGCCGGCGAGGTCCGGACGCCGGCGGGCGCCCAGCCGTACCCCGTCCCGCACGCGCTGAGCACCGAGGAGCTCGACACGGTCCGCGAGGAGTTCGTCCAGGCCGCCCGCAACGCGATCGAGGCAGGCCTCGACGGCGTCGAACTCCACGCCGCGAACGGCTACCTGCTGCACCAGTTCCTCTCCCCCGTCTCCAACGTGCGCGACGACCGCGCCGGAGGCAGCCCGGAGGCCCGCGCGTCGTACGTCGCCGAGGTCGTCAGCGCCGTCGCCGAGGCGGTCGGTGCAGCGCGCGTCGGCATCCGCATCTCCCCGATGAACGGCGCCGGTGACACGGCGGAGACCGACGAGGCCGACGTCCGCGCGACCTACGAGGCACTGCTCGACGCCCTGGCACCGCTCGGCCTCGCCTACGTCAGCATCCTCCACGAGGACCCGGCCGGCGCGCTCGTCCAGGACCTGCGCGGTCACTTCGGCGGCAAGCTCATCGTCAACAGCGGCTTCGGCACCGTCACGACGCGCGACGAGGCGATCGCCCTCGTCGAGCACGCGCACGCCGACGCCGTCGCCGTCGGGCGTCTCGCCATCGCGAACCCCGACCTCGTCGAGCGTTGGGCGGGCGAGCACGAGGAGAACACCCCGAACCCGGCCACCTTCTACGGCCCGGGCGCCGAGGGCTACACGGACTACCCGCGCCTCGCGAGCTGATCACGCTGAGGTGAGGCACCTCGTCGCTCGACACCACGTCGGGCGACGAGGTGCCTCACCTCAGTCCGCCCGTGGCGCGTGCGACTCGAGGAACTCGTACACCTCGACGGAGTCGACCCCCGGGAAGGATCCGGTCGGCAGCGCGGCCAGCAGACTCGTCGGCGTCCGCGCCGCCGGCCAGGCCTTCCCCTCCCACCGTTCGGCGAGCGCCGGCGACGCCCGACGACAGCATCGCTCGTCGGGGCAGTTCGAGGTCGACCGATGCGGCGTCTCGCGTCCGCGGAACCACTTCACGTGCGCGAACGGGACGCCGACGCTGACCGAGTACTCGCCCTCCTTGGCCTTCTCGATCCGCGAGGTGCACCAGAAGGTGCCGGTGTCCATGTCGGTGTACTGATACCAGGGGCTGAAGCGGTCCTCGACGTCGAAGACGGTCCTGGCCGTCCAGTTGCGGCAGACGAGCGAGCCCTCCACTGCTCCGAGGACGTCGGACGGGAACGTCACCCCGTCGTTCTCGTACGCCTTGATGATCGTCCCCGACTCGTGCACCTTCATGAAGTGCACCGGGAGCCCGAGGTGCCTCGTCGCGAGGTTGGTGAAGCGGTGCGCGGCGGTCTCGTACGACACCGCGAACGCGTCGCGCAGGTCCTCCATCGAGATGCGCCGGAGCTGTTTCGCCTCACCGAGGACGCGCACGGCGTCGCGCTCGGGCAGCAGGATGGCCGCCGTCAGGTAGTTGGTCTCGACGCGCTGCCGCAGAAAGTCCGCGTAGTTTCCCGGCTCCTCGTGTCCGCACAGGTGACTGGCGAACGCCTGGAGGATGGGGGAACGCGAATCACGGGACATCGAGGGTTCGGTCGGCAGGTAGATCCGACCGTTGCGCCGGTCGGTGACCGAGCGCGTCGAGTGCGGCAGGTCGCCGACGTAGTGGAGCGAGAACCCGAGGTGCTGTGCCATCTCCGCGACCGTCTGGTGCGAGACCGGCCCTCCGGTGTAGCCGACGGCGTCGAGCAGTCCTTTCGCGACGGCCTCGAGCTCGGGGAAGTGGTTGTCGGCCGCGCGCATGTCCGCCCGGAGGACCGCGTTGGCCCGGCGCGCCTCCTCGGGTGTCGCCGCTCGCTCCCGATGCAGGCGGGCGACCTCGTCGTGCAGCGCCAGCACGGTGCGCAGCGTCTCGTCCGCTGTCCCTTTCGAGACGCGGATGGGCGCGATCCCGAGGGCGGAGAAGACGGGCCCCCGCTGGGCACGCTCGACGGCGATCTCGAGCGCGGCCCGGTCGCTCGGCGGTTCGTCACGGAGGAGGTCGTCGACGGTGGTGCCGAGGGCCGCGGCGATGACGCGGAGCATCGACGAGGCTCGGCTCCCGATGCCCGTTCTCGATCGCCGACGCCTGCGACGGTGCGCGGTCGATCGCCTGCGCGAGGTCGTCGAGGGTGAGGCCCGCACGGGACCGGGCATCGCGGATCCGGCGACCGAGGACGAGGGCGTCCGCGTGCGGAGCAGGTCCGTCACCAGGGGTGGCGGAGGCGGGTGGAGCAGCGGCGGTGCTGGTCATGGTGATCATGCTCACACGCGCCGGTTGTTCCGGCAAACAGAAGGTCGGCCGTTCTTCTGTCCACGGATGACGTCCGTCGGGGTTGCGGCGAGCGCAGGATCGTTCCCACAGCACGACCCGCCCCACCGACCTCGACACCACAGGAGTCATCGTGAGCAACGAAGCCACCCGACCGACCGACCACCGCACGCCCCTCCGCGCCGGCGACCAGACGCAGACGGCCGAGGAACTGCAGCGCGAGTGGGACACCGACCCGCGCTGGGACGGGGTCCGCCGCGACTACACCGCTGAGGACGTCGTCCGCCTGCGCGGCGGTGTCCGGGAGGAGCCGACGCTCGCCCGCCGAGGGGCGGAGCGCCTGTGGAACCTCCTCCACACCGAGGAGTGGGTGCCTGCCCTCGGCGCGCTGACCGGCAACCAGGCCGTGCAGCAGGTCCGGGCTGGCCTGCAGGCGATCTACCTCTCCGGCTGGCAGGTCGCCGCCGACGCGAACCTCTCCGGGCAGACCTACCCCGATCAGAGCCTCTACCCGGCGAACTCGGTTCCGGCGGTCGTCCGGCGGATCAACAACGCGCTGCTCCGGGCCGAGCAGATCGACTTCGCCGAGCGAGCCGTCGGGGAGACGCCGGGACCCGAGGCGATCGACTGGCTCGCGCCGATCGTCGCCGACGCCGAAGCCGGCTTCGGTGGACCGCTCAACGCCTACGAACTCATGGCCGGCATGATCCAGGCCGGCGCCGCGGGCGTCCACTGGGAGGACCAGCTCGCGGCTGAGAAGAAGTGCGGCCACATGGGCGGCAAGGTGCTGGTGCCGACGGGCCAGCACATCCGGACCCTCAATGCGGCCCGGCTGGCGGCGGACGTCGCCGGTGTCCCGACCATCGTCATCGCCCGCACCGATGCGCTGGCCGCCACGCTCCTCACGAGCGACATCGACGAGCGCGATCTGCCGTTCCTGAACGGGAACCGGACCCCGGAGGGCTTCTACGAGGTGGAGAACGGCATCGGTCCGGTGCTCGCGCGCGGCCTCGCCTACGCGGAGTACGCCGACCTGCTCTGGGTCGAGTCCGCGGAACCCGACCTCGACCTCGCCCGGCGGTTCGCCGAGGCCGTCCACGAGCGGTTCCCGGGCAAGCTGCTCGCCTACAACTGCTCGCCGTCGTTCAACTGGAAGTCGCACCTCGACGATGCGCAGATCGCGTCCTTCCAGCGCGAGCTCGCCGCCATGGGATACGCGTTCCAGTTCATCACCCTCGCCGGCTTCCACGCGCTGAACCACTCGATGTTCACCCTGGCGAGCGACTACCGGGAGCGGGCGATGAGCGCCTACGTCGACCTCCAGGAAGCCGAGTTCGCCGCAGAGGCCAGCGGCTACACCGCCACCAAGCACCAGCGGGAAGTCGGTACCGGCTACTTCGACCTGGTCGCGACCGCCCTCAACCCCGGCAGCGCCACCCTCGCCCTCGCCGGATCGACCGAGGAACAACAGTTCCACTGATCCACACCAGCCCCGCCCTTCGACAAGCTCAGGGACCGCTCGAAGGACCCATCCGACGCACGACCATCCGAAACGGAGTCACCCCATGAACACCCTGCTCGCTTCCCCGTCCACACCCACCACCGGGCCGGTGCCCACGCAGCGCACCGGCCCCGCCATCGAGGTCGTCGGTCGTCTCGGTGACCGGTACGAGGAGATCCTCACCCCGGACGCCCTCGCCTTCCTCGCGGACCTGCACCAGCGGTTCGCGGGTGCGCGGCACGACCGCCTCGCCGAGCGCATGCGCCGACGCTTCGAGATCGGGAACGGCCGCGACCCGCGGTTCCGCGACGACACCGCGGCGATCCGGGAGGACCGCTCCTGGCGGGTCGCCGGCGCCGGGCCCGGTCTCGAGGACCGCCGGGTCGAGATCACCGGCCCCACCGATCCGAAGATGACGATCAACGCCCTCAACTCCGGCGCGAACGTCTGGCTCGCCGACCAGGAGGACGCGACGAGCCCGACGTGGGCCAACGTCATCGGTGGTCAGCTCTCGCTGCGTGACGCCGTCCGCGGCGAGCTGACGTTCACGAACGAGGCGGGGAAGGTGTACCGCGTCACCGCGACGGAGACGCCGACGATCGTCATGCGCCCGCGCGGCTGGCACCTCGTGGAGAAGCACCTGCGGTTCATCGACCGCTCCGGGGCGGCGATGGCGGCCTCCGGGAGCCTCGTCGACTACGGCCTCTACGTCTTCCACAACGCCCGACCGCTCATCGACGCCGGCCGCGGGCCCTACTTCTACCTCCCGAAGTTGGAGTCGAGCGAGGAGGCGCAGCTCTGGGACGACGTCTTCACGTTCACCGAGGAACGCCTGGGTCTCGACCACGGCACGATCCGCGCCACCGTGCTCATCGAGACGCTCCCGGCGGCGTTCGAGATGGACGAGATCCTGTACGCGCTCCGCGACCACTGCGCCGGCCTCAACGCCGGTCGGTGGGACTACATCTTCTCGATCATCAAGAACTACCGGGGGCGCGGTGCCCGGTTCGTCCTGCCCGACCGCAGCGAGGTGACGATGACGGTGCCGTTCATGCGCGCCTACACCGAGCTCCTCGTGCAGACGTGCCACCGCCGCGGTGCGCACGCGATCGGCGGGATGTCCGCGTTCATCCCGAACCGGCGCGATCCGGAGGCGACGGCGCGCGCGATCGAGAAGGTCTCAGCCGACAAGCGCCGCGAGGCGGGCGACGGCTTCGACGGGACCTGGGTGGCGCACCCGGACCTCATCGAGACCGCCAGGGCCGAGTTCGACGCGGTCCTCGGTGATCGTCCGAACCAGCTCGACCGCCTGCGGGAGGACGTGTCGGTGACACCGTCGCAGCTCCTCGACGTCCGCATCGGTCGCGCGGTCACGGACGCCGGTCTCCGCGACAACGTGTCGATCGCCGTCCGCTACCTCGACTCCTGGCTCCGCGGGATCGGCGCCGCGGCCATCGACGGACTGATGGAGGACGCGGCCACGGCGGAGATCAGTCGATCGCAGGTCTGGCAGTGGATCCACCAGGACGTCGCGACCGACGACGGCCGTCCGATCACCCGTGAGCGGGTCGAGGACCTCCTCGACGAGCTCCTCGCCTCGCTGCCCCGCACCGCGGACGACCGCTTCGACGACGCCGCCGAGCTGTTCCGCGAGGTCGCGCTCAGGGACGAGTTCCCGACCTTCCTCACCGTCCCGGCGTACACGCGGTACCTCGTCGACCCCGCATGAGGACCGAGGTGAGGCACGTCGTCGTTCCCCGGTGGACCGGGCGACGAGGTGCCTCACCTCGCTGCACGCGAGGTCGGACACACACTGTCCTCTCGATGCCGGGTTCGGTACGCTCGGACTCGTGCCTGAATCGACTCCCACGCCCCGCCTGTCCACGAAGATCTCAGCGATCGCCGAGTCCGCCACGCTGAAGGTGGACGCGAAGGCGAAGGCGCTGCAGGCGCAAGGCCGACCCGTGATCTCCTACGCGGCGGGCGAGCCGGACTTCCCGACGCCCGAGCACATCGTCGAAGCGGCGCTCGTCGCCGCCCGCGACCCGAAGGCGCACCGGTACACCCCAGCGGCCGGCCTGCCGGACCTCCGCGCCGCCATCGCGGAGAAGACGCTCCGCGACTCCGGTCTCGAGGTCGACCCGAGCCGGGTCATCGTCACCAACGGCGGCAAGCAGTCGGTGTACGAGGCGTTCCAGGTCCTCCTGAACCCGGGCGACGAGGTCATCGTGCCGACGCCCTTCTGGACCACCTACCCCGAGGCCATCGCGCTCGCCGACGGTGTCGCGGTCGACGTCTTCGCCGACGCCTCGCAGAACTACCAGGTCACCGTCGAGCAGCTCGAGGCGGCGCGCACCCCGCGCACCAAGGTCCTCCTGTTCGTCTCCCCCTCGAACCCGACCGGGTCCGTCTACTCCCCCGAGCAGACGAAGGCGATCGGCGAGTGGGCGCTCGAGCACGGCATCTGGGTCATCACCGACGAGATCTACCAGAACCTCACCTACGACGGCGTCCGCGCGACGTCGATCGTCGAAGCGGTGCCCGAGCTCGCCGAGCAGACGCTCCTCGTCAACGGCGTGGCCAAGACGTACGCGATGACGGGCTGGCGCGTGGGGTGGACCGTCGGCCCGGCGGACGCGATCAAGGCGCTCGGCAACCTCCAGTCGCACCTCTCCGGCAACGTGAACAACATCGCGCAGCGCGCGGCGATCGCGGCCCTCACCGGTCCGCAGGATGCCGCTGAGGCGATGCGTGAGGCGTTCGACCGCCGCCGCAAGCTCATCGTCGGTGAGCTCAACAAGATCGACGGCTTCGAGACGCCGACCCCGCAGGGCGCCTTCTACGTCTACCCCGACGTCACGGCGCTGCTCGGCCGGACGTTCGGCGGGGTGACGCCCACGACGTCGCTCGAACTCGCCGACCTCATGCTCGACCAGGCCGAGGTCGCGGCAGTGCCCGGCGAGGCGTTCGGGCCGTCCGGCTACCTGCGCTTCAGCTACGCGCTCGGCGACGACCAGCTCCTCGAGGGCGTCCAGCGCCTCCAGCGCCTGTTCGCATCCTGACCCGAGGTCCGCTCGCTCGTCCCCGGGCGAGCGGACCTCGCATCAGCGTCAGATCGTGACGCCGACCACGACGGGCTCGGGCTGCAGGAGGACGCCGAATTCGGCGTGGACGCGCGCCTGCACGAATCGCGCGAGCTCGGCGATCTCGGTGGCGGTCGCCCCGCCACGGTTCGTCAGGGCGAGCGTGTGCTTCGTGGAGACCGCAGCGTGCGATCCGGGGAGTGCGAACCCGCGACGGACGCCGGCCCGCTCGATCAGCCAGGCGGCCGAGAGCTTCGCGAGGCGCTCGGTCGGGGCCGGACGGGGCGGGTTGACGACCTCGCCGAGCGGGAAGACGTACTCGGTGTCGTCGTCGGCCGGCGGGTCGACGGGCCACCAGGGAGCATCGCCGGGGAGCGAGCGGGCGACGTGCTCCGACACGATCGGGTTCGTGAAGAACGACCCGGCGCTGGCGGTGTCGGGGTCGTCGGGATCGAGCACCATACCCTTCGACGTCCGGAGCGCGAGCACCGTCGTGCGCACCTGGGCCAGGCGGACCTGCTCGCCGACCTCCACGCCGAGCGCGAAGGCGAGCTGCTGATAGGCGATCGGTGCGGCCAGGCCGTCGGCGCCGACGTCGTCGAGGTCGATGATGATCGCCACGACCACGCCGGAGCGCTCGGGCTCTCCGCCACCGTGGCGCTTCAAGACCGACGTCCGGTACCCGAGACCGAGCTCCGTGGCGGGAACGCGCTCGACGGTCTGCGACTCCTCGTCGAGCAGGTCGACGGCGACGAGCGACGACACGATCTCCTGCCCGTAGGCGCCGATGTTCTGGACGGGGGCCGCCCCGCAGGATCCCGGGATGCCGGAGAGCGCCTCGATGCCCGCCCAGCCGTGCTCCACGGTGAAGGCGACGAGCGCGTCCCAGTCCTCACCGGCCTGCACCCGCAGGCGGACACGGCCGGACGGCGCGTCGAGGCGTTCGATGCCGCGGTTGGCCGCCCGGATGACGGTCGCGTCGACGGGCTCGTCGCCGATCAGCAGGTTCGACCCGCCGCCGAGCAACAGCCACGGCTGGTCGGTGTTCCAGACGTCGAGCACGGCCTCGATCAGCGCTGCCTCGCTCGTGCACTCCGCGAAGGCTGCGGCGGGCCCGCCCACCCCGAGGGTGGTGAGCTCGCTCAGACGGATGGCGTCGTTCATGGTCCTCCGGGTCAGGCGAAGCTGACGACGAGCTGCGCCTTGCCGAGCACCGTCTGCTCGGCGTAGGTGACGGTGAGGTCGACGCGCGCGGTGCGGGCTTCCTCGTCGATCTTGCCGACCTTGGCGACGATCTGGAGGTCGGCGCCGGTCTCGGGGTCGACGACGACCGGTCGGGTGAACCGCACCTGGTACTCGAGCACCCGACCGGGGTCGCCGATCCAGTCGACCACCGGCTGGGCCGCGATCCCCATCGTCAGCATGCCGTGGGCGAGCACGCCCGGCAGCCCGACGGAGGCCGCGACATCGTCGCGGTAGTGGATGGGGTTGAAGTCTCCGGAGGCGCCGGCGTACCGCACGAGGGCGTCGCGCGTCAGGTGGACGGTCCGCTCCGCGACGACGTCGCCGACAGCCGGCATGGTCGGGGTCTGCTGCACGTCGCTCATCCTTCGTCTCCTCGCACCACGAGCGTCGAGGTCGCGGTGACCACGGGCTCGCCGGCGGCATCGGTCATGACCGAGTCGCACGTCACCATCGAGTGGCCACCCAGGGACTTCACCGCGGTGACGGTCAGCTGCGCGGTGAGCTCGTCGCCGGCGACGATCGGTCGGTGGTGCACGAAACGCTGGTCGCCGTGGACCACCCGGCTGAAGTCGATACCCGCGTCGGGTGCGGCGAGCAGTTGCTGGAGCGTGTGCTCCTGGACGACGACGGCGAAGGTGGGCGGCGCCACGACGTCGGCGTATCCTGCGGCGCGGGCCGCCTCCGGGTCGAGGTTGATCGGGTTCGTCGCGAAGACGGCCCGCGAGAACTCGCGGATCTTCTCGCGTCCGACCAGGTACGGGGCGACGGGCGGGAAGACCCGACCGGCGAGCTCTGGGTTCACTGACACGCCCTCCAGCCTACCCGCTGCCCTGGCTCGCCGACCGGGCACGGACGGACCGGCAGCGGCCTGTCAGGAGCGCTTGAGCGCCTGGAACACCATGCGGATGGCGATGACCACGAGGAACGCCGCGAAGAGCAGGTTGCCGACGAACGGCGGGACGACCGACGCGACGATGGCGCCGAGGGCGGTGGTCGTGCAGGCGGCGACACCGATGATCGCTGCGGCCGTCAGGTCGACGTTGCCTCGCCGGACGTTGCCGATGGTGCCGGAGATCGCGGTCGGCACCATCATGAGCAGCGAGGTGCCCTTGGCGATGAGGTCGCTCGCGCCGAACAGCAGGATGAGCATCGGCACGACGACGACCCCGCCGCCGATGCCGAGCAGCCCCGACAGGACACCGGTCAGGAAGCCGAGCACGATGAGGCCGATGATCGAGCCGACGTGCAGATCGATCTCGGCCGTGCGGGACGGGACGATGAGGAACAGCGAGACCACCACGACGAGCAGGAAGCCGATGAAGCCCCACTGGAGCGCCTTCTTGGGGAGCTTGGAGAGGAGGTAGCTGCCGAGTTGTGCCCCGCCGATCGCACCGATCGCCAGGAGGATCGCCGCCACCCAGTCGACGGTCCCGTTCACCGCGTAGGACACGACGCCGACGAGCGAGGTCGGGACGATCGCGGCGAGTGAGGTCCCCGCGGCGAGCCGCTGGCCGAAGCCGAGCAGGAAGACGACGGCGGGGACGATGAGGATGCCGCCGCCGACCCCGAACAGCCCGGAGAGGAATCCGGCGGTCAGTCCGATGCCGATGAGCCAGGCGATGCCCGACGGGGAGCGGACCGGACGGCCGGTCGAGTCGCTCCCGCTCACTGCGCGCTGGAGCCGGACAGCGCCGTCTCGAGCGAGGGCGTCGTGCGAGCGGTACCGGCGTCCAGGAGCGACCAACCGGTGTCGGTCGCCTCGATGACCGACACGGAGCAGTTCTCCAGCGGCGGGACCGTCGTACCGGAGAGGTGGCTGAGCGTGAGGCGGATGAGCGTGCCGTGGCTCACGACGAGGACGTTCTGCCCGGGGAAGTCGCGTGCGATGGCGTCGATGCCGCGGAGTCCGCGTTCGATGACCGACTCCTCGGTCTCGAGGTTCGGGTACTGGTGGTCTGGCCAGTTCTCGAGGACCATCTGCGCCGTCGCGCCCTCGGCGTCGCCGTAGTGGCGCTCGACGACGTCGGGGTAGGTGGGGCCGAGTTCGAGTCCGAGCGCGTCCGCGATGATCTGCGCGGTCTCGCGTGCGCGCCCCAGTGGGGAGCTGACGACGACGTCCCAGGTGCCGGTGAGCCGAGGGGCGACCGTGGCCGCCTGCTCCCGCCCGGTGTCGTTCAGGGGGATGTCCGTCGTGCCCTGCAGCCGTCGTTCGAAGTTCCAGGCGGTCTGTCCGTGACGGATGAGGGCGATGGTCATGTCTCAAGCCTAACCGGCGTCGGACCGAGGTCTTCCGGCCTTCACCGCGACACGGGGCTCACTGCTCGTCGACGGCGTCCTTCGCCCATCGGATCCGGATGGGTCCGCGGACCGTCGCGCGGTCGACCGCCTCGTCGCCCTGCGTGATCCGCACCCGGCCTTCGTCGACCAAGCGCCAGGCGACCCGGCGGGTGTCGTCCATCAGCGCTCGCCAGTCGTCGCCACCGACCGCTCGTGCGACGTCGGACGGACAGATGGACGAGGTCGCGGCCCGCTTCCCCAGCAGGTCGAGCATCGTCGACTCCAGGAGGTCGTCGTCCACGGCTGCCGCAGGCGTCGGGTCCGGTGCGGCTTCGTCGGTCATGGTCCCAGTATGCGCGCGCCGCTACGCGAGGCCGGCGTGCCGGGACAGATCCGCATGCTGCGCGACGAACGCCCGGGCCAGGCGCTTCGTGACGCCGAGTTCGGCGACGAGATGCTCGAGGTCCGGTGCCCAACGCGCGATGGCCCGGAACTCGTCGAGGTCGATGAGGTTCGACGCGGCGAAGCGGTCGGCCTGCACCTCGTGCTTCGGTCGGTCGTCCTCGTGGCCGAGCACGCAGTGCGCGATGCCGTGGGCGAGGGCGTTCCGCCGGTGGACGGACCGGAGCGACTCCTGGATGACGATCGTGTGCGCGGACGGCAGCCAGCGCTCGTGGGACACCCGCAGGGGCCGGAAGATCACCGCGAGACCGAGCTCCTCCGCGTGCGCATACGGGTCGTAGGCGCGCCCACGCTCACGGGGCTTCCGGCTCGGGTTGCTCCAGTTCTCCATCGGTGATTGCCGCCCCACGTTCCCCCTCCAACTGCTCCGTCGTCCACGACGCAGCTTCCCTCTGCCGGCGTCTGCGATCCAGCTCGTCATTCGTAGCAGTGGTGTCCGACACCGGAGCCACACGCTCGTCGTCGCTCGCCTGCAGTTCGGCCTCGATCCGACTCATCCCCCCGACGGCTTGCAGGGCGTCGGCCAGGAGGCGCACCGGATCGGCGCCGGTCGCCGCGCAGAGCGTGACGAAGGTCGGGCCACTGATCTCGCTGCGACCGGCGAGGACACGTTGCAGCGTCGTCGGACTCATCCCCGTCGCCTCAGCCAGGGCGCGCTGATTCATGCGTCGCCGCTTGTAGGCGGCGACGAGTTCGTCCGCCAACGCCTGATTGACCATCGCCTCTGCTGCGTTCACGTTCCGATCGTAGCCAGAAACCCTGTCGCGAACGGCAGAAAACCTGCCTCATGCGCTCTATAGTGTCACCTCCGACCTGAATGATGCCAGATGAGACAACTTCTGGAAACCATCCGGGTCGTCCACCACCACCCACGACGCCTGAGGAGGCACCATGACCGAACACCGGACCTCACCGGAACCACCGCCCACACCACCGACCCACCGCCCGTCCCGTTTCCGGCACAGCGGATCATCCGCACCGTGATCCAGACGACCGCGGCCGTGATCCTGAGCTCGGTGGCCTGCATCACGACCGCGAGCATCATCGCGCCACAGCTCCTGGAGGCGATCCGGGAACTCCTCCCGGACGACGTCTACGCCTGGGCGGCGGCAGCCGTGGCCACGACGGCGGCGATCGCCGCAGCACTGGCCCGGATCATGGCGATCCCCGGCGTGAACGGCTTCCTGACGAGGCTGAGCGCAGGATCCACTCCCCGCCACGCTCGACTCGATTCAGACGCTGAATCTGCCACTGAAGAAAGAATTTCATGGATGAATCGGCAAGATGAACTGGACAAGACGACGAGATCGTCGTAGAGTCTCTACTCGAACACACGTTCGAATGTCGGAGGACACTTCCTCCATCAACAGAAAGGAGGGCTCATGGTTTTGAAGTACCAATACCCGTATGACCTCAGTCACTACGACAGCAGCGACGGGTACAACGCTCCACGAGCCGGCGGCTCAAACCATCGGGGTGCCGACTTCAACGGCTTCCCGGAGGGCACGCCGATTCCCGCGGTCGCAGCCGGAACCGTCGTCGAGAACTACCGGAGCGGCGGGCTCGGCATGGCTTGTCGTCCTGGCGCACTCCGGACGGCGCGTTCTCGGGGTACTGCCACATGTACCAGCAGTCCCCGCTCGCCATCGGCACCGCCGTCACGCGAGGGCAGATCCTCGGAGGAATCGGTGACACCGGCGAGTACTCCGAAGGCGCCCACCTCCACCTCACCATCGGGCTCAACCAGTCCGGCGCGACGGGCGGAGGCTCCCACTGGATCGATCACACCGATCCGATCCAGTTCATCAACGATCGCCTCAACGGCGACGACCCAGGCAACACCGGCGGACCGACCGCCCCGACTCAGGAAGAAATCGACGACATGGCAGCTACGAAGAACGCATCGATCGTCCGCGACTACCAGAAGGAGAACGCGGAGCACCCTCGCGATCGCCCTCGTGTACCCGGACGGCAAGGCCGTGAAGCTCGCGGGCAACATGGACGTGGACGGAGCGATCACCGCTCACGTGCAGGTCTACGGCATCTCGCCCACCAACCCGAGCAACACGGCGCTGCGCGACAAGTACGCGTCCCAGCTGACCACTGCGTCAGTGGAACGCGTTCTGGGCCGTCTACCCGGGCACCAAGATCGGCTTCTGAGCCGAGGACGCCCCACCCGATGCCCCCGAGCAGACCGTAACTGCTCGGGGGCATCCCCATCGGCACCACGAAAGGAGCCTCATGGTTCTCAAGTATCAGCACCCGTTCGCTCAGATCGACCTCGCCGACGGCTGGGGATCGATGGCCGGCGGGCGGACCCAACCGCACCGCGGGCTGGACTACCAGCCCGGCGCCGGAGCCGCGATCCCGGCGGTCGCAGCCGGGCGTCGTCTCCGCCAACCGGTGGAACGCGGCCCTGGGCAACGTCCTGGTCATCGCCCACCCCGACGGCATGTACTCGGGCTACTCGCACCTGGCGGCCGCCTCACCGCATCAGGTCGGCGCGGCGATCGTCCGCGGTGAACCCGTCGGCGTCGTCGGGAACACCGGATCCGCTTCCAGCGGAGCCCATCTGCACCTCACCATCACCTTCACCGCGGACGGCACGTGGAACAACGCCGACATCGGCGTCACCACCGATCCGTATCCGTTCATCAACGCTCGCCTGAACGGCGAGGACCCGGTCCAACCACTCAAGGAGTCAGACATGCCCAAGATCATCAGCGTGCCAGGCGGCACCATCGCGCTCGTCACCGAGACGTTCGGCACGATGTACACCTCCACCAGCGGCGGGCAGGGGTTCTCCATCGCCGCCAACACGAAGGCGTACGGCCAGGTCACCGGCCTGACCCAGGACCAGGTCACGACGCTCGTCGCCGAGGCGAACGCCCGAGGCCAGCGCATCGCCGACCTCGTCGCGGCCGCGCGGTAGCCCACGCCGGCATGAGGAAGCCCCCGAGCAGACCGTAACTGCTCGGGGGCTTCCTCCATTCTGCACCGTGCACGTCTCGTGCACAGCGCCCAGGCTCGATGCTCAGGCGAACTGCGCGTAGAACGCGTCAGGGTCGTGGGCGAGCGAGGCCTTGACCATGGCGCTCCACTCGTCGACGACGACCTCGGAAGCGCCGTCTGCGACGCCGTCGAGGCTCGCCCGTGCGACGTCCGCGGGGTCGACCATGGGGCCGTCGTAGCCGGCCATGATGTCGGTGTCGGCGGCCCCGAGGTGGAGCCCCTGCACCGTGATGCCCTTCGAGGCGAGTTCCAGACGGACCGCGTTCGTCATGTTCCACTCCGCCGCCTTGGCCGCGGCGTATCCGCCGGAGCCGGGGTGCGCGAACCAGCTCAGGGCGGAGAGCACGTTGACGATCGTCCCTCCACCGTTCGCCTCGATCACCGGCGCGAACGCACGCACCATGGCGAGGTTGCCCCAGTAGTGCGTGTCCATCTCGCGCCGAGCGTTCGCGAGGTCGTCGGTCAGCATCGAGCCCTGCGTGGCGATCCCGGCGTTGTTGACGAGCAACGTGACGTCGGTCGCGATCTCGGCCGCCGCAGCGACGGACGCCTGATCGGTGATGTCGAGCTGCAGCACCTCCACGCCCGGGATGTCGACGAGTTCCGGGCGCCGCGCGGTCGCGTACACCTTCGAGGCGCCGCGCTCGAGCAGCTGCACGACGAACCGGCGTCCGATGCCCCGGTTCGAGCCGGTGACGAGTGCGACGGATCCTGCGATGTCCATGATTCCCTTCCGCGTGCGGGTCGATCCCGCAGCAGCCTGGTTAGGCTAAGACCTCACATCAATGTCAGGTGCAAGCCAGGAACGGAAGATCGATGCGCATCGGAGATCTCGCGGCTCGGACCGGGGTGAGCGTCCGCTCGCTCCGCTACTACGAGGAGCAGGGGCTGCTCACCGCCACCCGCACGACGAGTGGCCAGCGGACCTATGAACGAGCGGCGGTGGAACGCGTCGAGCTCGTGCAGCAGCTCTTCGCGGCCGGCCTGCCGAGCCGCACGATCGTCCAGCTGCTCCCCTGCGTCGATGCGGGAGTCGCGACGCCGGAGTCGCTCGAGCTGCTCCGGACCGAACGCGACCGCATCACCGCGCAGATGGCCGACCTCGAAGCAGCACGCGCCCGCTTGGAAGCGGTCATCGACATCACCCTCCACCCGACGCCGGAGCACTGCCCCGCCCTGCGGGAGGATCGACTCCGGCAGACCTGGATGCCGCCTGAGCGCCGCCCGCGCAGCTGATGCGGGCGGCGCTCAGGACCGACGTTCGGGTTCCGTCAC
The DNA here is from genome assembly GCF_059073635.1 of Plantibacter sp. Lineage (NCBI taxonomy): Bacteria > Bacillati > Actinomycetota > Actinomycetes > Micrococcales > Microbacteriaceae > Plantibacter > Plantibacter sp. Next base: position 921,530 of record NZ_JCACOF010000010.1, read on the forward strand.
GAGGAGTGCGAACGTCCGGGATCGGACTCGGCCCGCGCCTCCGTGATCCCGCACCACTCGGCGATGAACAGCGCGATGGACTTGGTGATGCGGCGGACCGACTCGATGCTCACGCGTTCGTCGTACCCGTGGATTGCCTCCGAGATCGGGCCGTACACCAGCGCGGGGATCCCGGCGTACTGGGTGAAGACCCGGCCGTCCAGGTAGCCGGGGGTCGTGAAGGTGCGCAACTCGTCGCCGAACACCTCGCGGTGCGTGCCCCGGAGGACGTTCTCGGCGTCGCTGCCCTCGTCGAGGACGTACCCCTCGGCGAAGAAGCCGTTGCGGGTGGTCCTGGCGGTGATCGGGTGCCCATGCTCGTCGTCGACGACCGTGGCCAGGTGGTCGGTGATCTCCGTCCACGCGTCTTCGGCGGTCACCCCCGGGTACAGTGCCACGCGCAAGTCGACCTCGCACCAGGCGGGGACACTGGATGCCCAGTCTCCACCGGCGATCTTGCCGAGGTTGAAGTTGATGGGGTGTTCGAGATCCTCGAAGTACCGGTGCGAGTCCTTCTGCGCATTCCACCGGTCCTCGAGCTCCCGCAGCCGACCCACGACGTGGTGAGCGGCGTCGATGGCGTTGAAGCCGGAGGACATCTCGCGAGGGTGGGTGGGTTTGCCAGACACTCGGAGCCGGAACCAGATGACGCCGACGTTGGCGCGGACGAGCATGTCCTCCTCGGGCTCGGGGATGACGACGGCCTCAGCCGTGTACCCGCGCTGCAGTGCGGCCAGCGACCCGTTCCCGGTGCACTCCTCCTCCACGACGGACTGGAAGTGGATGCGGCCGGCTGGGCTGAGCCCCGCCCGACGGATGGCGTCGAAAGCGAACAGGTTGGCGACGAGACCGGCCTTCATATCCCCGCTACCCCGCCCGGTCAGCCAGTCCCCGTCGATCCGCGAGTCCCACGGGGACGTCGCCCATTCGCTCTCCGGACCCGTGGGGACGACGTCGATGTGACCGTTCAGGATGAGGGAGCGGCCGGCTTCCGACGCGGGGTGGTAGGTGCCGACGACGTTGTCCACGTCGTCGTAGGAGACGTCGATGATGCCGGCGCCCTCATGCGACGCGATGTCGTCGACGTCCAGCTCCCAACGGTCCATCTCGAGGCCGCGATCCTGCATCGCCGCGAACATGAGGTCCTGCGCGCTGCTCTCCTCCGTTCGGAGCGAGGGGTGGCGGACGAGTTCCTGCGTGAAGGCGAGCTGTGCGTCGAACCCGGCATCCACCTCGGCGAGGATGCGTTCACGGGTGGCGTTGTCGAGTGTCATGCGGGTGACCTTTCGGTGTCGGCGGTGACGACGGCGTCTCGGATCCGGAGACGCTCTCCGATGAGACCGCCGACCGCGGTGATGAGGGATACGGCGACGAGCAGGAGCGCAGCGGACCAGGACTGGTTGCCGCTGGACGCGAGGAACGCCGTGGCGATGAGCGGCAGGAAACCACTGATGGCGCCGGCGAGGTTGTAGCCCAGCGCGACACCGCTGTACCGGAGGTGCGGCGGGAACAGATCGGTGAGCAAAGCGCCGGTGACGGCGTACGCGAGGGTGATCAGGAGGATACCGATACTCACTGCGGCGATGATCCCGATCGGGTTCTGCGTGTCGATGAGCCAGAAGAGCGGGAAGGCGGCTGCGGCGGTGAGGAGCGCACCGAACAGGGTCATGCGCCCGGGACCGAACCGTTCGGCGAGCCGCCCCGAGAAGATCGTCATCGGGATCTGCAGCACGGCGGCGACGAGCGTCGCATTGACCATCACCCCGCGGTCCACGCCGAGGGTGTTCGAGCCGTAGCTGACGACGAAGGTGGTCATCAGATAGAACCCGCCGACGCCGAGGAGGGCGGCCGCGATGGCGACGAGCAGGCGACCCCAGGCCTTCGTGAACACCTGCAACGCCGGGACCTTGACCCGCTCCTCCTGTTGGACGAGCTGCGTGAAGACCGGCGACTCCTCGACCTTGAACCGGATGTAGAGGGCTACGGCGAGCAACGGGAACGCGCCGAGGAACGGCAGGCGCCATCCCCAGGCGTCGAACGCCTCGGCCGGCAGGAGGAGGACGAGCGCGAAAGCACTGGAGGAGAGCAGGGTTCCCACTGGCGAACCGATCTGCACGAGTGCCGCGTACCGTGCACGCTTCTCGATGGGCGCGTGTTCCACGGCGATGGTGACCGCGCCGCCCCACTCCCCGCCGACGGCCAGACCCTGCACGAGCCGGAGGATCGCGAGCATGACGGGCGCCGCCACTCCGACGGCGAGGTAGTCGGGGAGTACACCGATGAGGCCGGTCGCGACGCCGATCATGACGATCGTCACCAGCAGCGCCGGGCGACGGCCGAACCGGTCGCCGATGATCCCGAACACGAACGCACCGATGGGGCGTGCTGCGAATCCGACGCCGAAGGTGGCGAACGCGGCGAGCGTCGCTGCGGTCGCGTCGAGGTCCGTGAAGAACAGGCGGTTGAAGACGAGGGCTGCTGCAGTGCCGAAGAGGAAGTAGTCGTACCACTCGAGCGCCGTGCCGACGAACGCAGCCCCGGCGATGCGCCGCGCGTCCTTCGAGCTGACGTGGACGGGAGCGGTGGAGCGCGGGGATGAGCGTTGCGTCATGAGTGCCTCCGGAAGTCGGGATGGGGACCTGCGCTTCAATACTCCGAAGGCGCTCGCCCGGTCGCAATGCCACCCTGCATCGTCTTGGGCCCTCTAATGTGTGCATATGCACACCACAGCGCTCCGCGACGTCGCCGACCGATGCCGCGGCCGCCTGTCCAAGATCGCCGAGGAGTACGCGCAAGAGGTGCGCCGACTCCCTGGGTACGCAGTGGCGACGGTGACGGACGACGAGCTCTCCCGCACCGCCCGCGAGGTCCTGGACCTCCTCATGCGGATGCTCGCGGGCGACGACGTCCGCGGCACGCTGAGCGCTGTCTCCGAGCGGGTCGGGAGGCATCGCGCACAACAGGGCCTCGCACTGGACTCGCTCCTGCGGGCAGTCCGGATGGACTTCCGGTTCCTCTGGGAGGTGCTCCGCGACGAGGCGGATGCGGACGAGGTCCTCGCGCTCTCCGAGGAGGTGGCCACGGTCTGGGAGGCGGTCGAGGTCCACACCAGCCACATCCAGGCCGCCTACATCGACGAGCTCGTGTCGATGAACCGGCAGTTGGAGCTCGAACGGGCCTCATTGCTCCGGCGCCTCCTCGTCGGCGAGACGAGCGACCCGACGCAGCTCGCACACCTGGCGTCGGCGCTCGGCCTGCCGGTCCTCGGCCGGTATCGGGTCCTCGTGGCCGCCCCGCGCTTCGCGGACGCCTTCCGACGCTGGGCGAAGGAACACGTGGCAGGTGCCGACCTGCACGTGATCGACGGCACGCAGTTCCTCATCGTCGAGCGATCCGGGCCGCGGACGCCGCCCGAGGCCCGGCTACAATCCGCGCCGGCGGGCCTGTCGCCCACCATCGACGGACTGGCGGGCCTCGGCGTCGGCTGGCAGATCGCCCGCCGTCTGGCCGACGAGGTGACGGAGCCGCAGAACGCCGCGACGCTGCTCACCCACTGGCCGATGCTCGTCGAGGAGGGCCTCGGCGAGGCCTGGCCGATCGCTCGTCGTGAACTCACGAGCCGACTCGACGCACTCTCGGCGGGGAAACGGAGTGCCATCGTCGACACGGTTCGTGCCTACCTGTCTTCCGGATCGATCGGCGACACGGCTTCCCGACTCTTCGTCCATCGCAACACCCTCCTGAAACGCCTGCAGCGGTTCACCGAGCTCACCGGTCTCGACCCCACGGTTCCGTCCGACGCCGCGCTCATCACCCTGATCCTCGCGCGGCCGTAGCGTTCCATCGCGGCTACCATGTCGATGTCGGAGGCCCGGGATGCGAGCCGGGCTCCGTCGTCATGGCAACCGAGCCGGGCCTGTTCGAGCCCGGCTCCCGATCCGGGGGATCAACGATGAGTGGAACCAGCGAAGCAGGGACCAGCGACCGCCACCGAGTCGGTCGCCGCCCAGGCGGCGCGCACCCGGCTCGAGGAGCGCGTGGCGGGCATCGAGTCGATCCTGATCTCGGTCCCGATGCTGCTGCTCGAGATCGCCCTCATCCTCTCGCTGTTCGTCCCCTACGCGAGCCAGACGAAGACGGATGAGGACCCTGAGTCCTTCAACCTGTTCTTCTTCCTCGCGGGATTCGCCGATCGCGACGACGACGGCGACCCGGAGGCCGCCTCGATCCTGTTCGCGAGTGCGTTCCTGATACTCATCGTCGTGATCGTCGGCACGATCTGCACCGCGCCGACCCTCGCGGGCAAGCGGGTCTCGTCGCGAGCGGGAGCGACCGCGGTGACCTTCATCATCGTGCTCATCCTCGGCAACATCGGCGCCTGGATGGTCATGCTGATGGGGGTCTACGCCGACTCGCCCTGGACCATCGGTCCAGCTCTGCCACTGCTCAACCTCGGCACCCTGCTCGCGGCGATGATCGCCTTCATGCCCGGCTACCGTCGCATCTGGGAGCGATAGCAGTTCGAGGTCAGTGTGCGATGGGGAGCACTGCCCATCCGACGATCGTCGCGCACTCTCGCCGCGTTGCCATACTGAGTCCGTGAGTGGAACCGACGTTGCGCCGACGGGCGTGCTACAGGACTATCAGTGGGCCGTGGACGCCGAGCTGCAGAACACCCCATTCACCGTCACCAGCCTCCCCGACGGGTTCCAGGTCGGATACGACCTCGCGGACGCCCGCTGGTGGAACGTCCTCCAGCTGAACGAGGTGTCCGACAGCATCACCTACACCGTGCGGGTCGATGAGCGACGGCGGCGGTTCAGCATCACCGACACGGTCAAGCGGATGAGCTGGTCGGCTGGTGTCTCCGGCTTCGTGCCGCGCCTCTCCTGGTCGTTCTCCTGGCAGTCCGGCCGTGTCCGGTACGGCAGGGTCATCATGCTCGGGACCTCTCCCGGCGGGTTCGAGATCGCGTTCAGCCCCGAGAACGAACGCGCGCGGATCAAGGAGATCGGCGAAGAACTCGGTCTGCGTCCTCGCATGAGCCCCCATGTCAGCATCGGGCTCTGGGCGGCGGCCGGTGGCGTCGCGATCGGCCTGATCGTGCCCGCCATCATCATGCTGAGTCTTTCCCTCACCGGGAACCACTGATGCAGGAGCTTCGAATCGGGACGGTGGCGCACTGGTGATGGCAAGCAAGCGCGCGGCGGGCGACACACGGGGCTTCCTGCACAGCAGGGTGTTCCAGACGGCGGCGATCGTCCTGATGCTGTTGGCCGGTCCGGTGGCCGTGGTCGTCGGCTCCTTCATGATGGCTGCCGACAGCGACCTGTTGCAGAACGGGGAGCGGACGAGTGGGACGGTCACCGAGGTCGACGACGGCCGGAAGGCATCTCACCACCGGTTCAGGACCGACTATCTGGCACCCGACGGTTCGCCACAGCGGGTCTGGGCGGACTGGCCCCTCGACGGCAAACCCGCCGTCGGCGACGTCGTCACGGTGATCTACCGCGCGGACGACCCCGGCACGGCGGTGCTCGAGGGCTATGACGGACCGGGGACCTCGGTCGTCGGGATCGGTGTCGTGCTGACCGGCGTGAGTCTCCTGATCGGCACCGCGATGCTCGTCGGGGTCTTGCTTCGAGCAGGCCGCGGGCCCGACCCCGAGGAGATCTCGAAGCCGTGACCGTGCGGTGACCGAGGTCGCCGCCCGTCCGAGCATCTCGTCACCGGGTCGACTCGCACAGCTCCTCGCTCTTGACGGACCAGGTCTGCATGCGCCAGGGTCGACATCACGATGTGAGCGATCACAATCCGTGACCCTGATCCCGAGACGATGGAGTTTCCAGGTGAGTCCACAACGCCTATCGACCATGCGACCCCGGCACGGGGCGTCGCTGACCGGCTTCAAGCGCTACTCGCAGTCGTGCGCGATTCAGCGAACGCTGCGGCAAAACAGAGAAGCACCGGAGAAATCTCCGGTGCTTCTCTCTTGAACAGCTGATCTGGTAGCAGGAGAGAGATTCGAACTCTCGACCTCACGATTATGAGTCGTGCGCTCTCACCAACTGAGCTACCCTGCCACGTCTCTCCGTATGCCGGCGAGAGCAGTGACGGAGAGAACGAGCCCCGAGCGGGACTTGAACCCGCGACCTCTTCCTTACCAAGGAAGTGCTCTACCACTGAGCTATCGGAGCGCGAACCAGACCGCTCACGCGGAAATGGCACCAGTAGAGACTAGCATCCCGCGAGGGGTGCTTCGTACACCGGATCGGGATCAGTTCGCGGCGAAGGTGTCCGCGGCGTGGACGACCTTCTGCAGGTACGACGCGGCCCCGTTGTACGAGCCGATCGCCGCGATCCAATCGGCCTCGATGCGGAGGTCCCGGCCACCGTGGCACAGGTAGTGCGCTGCGGCGAGCGCCGCGTCGTCGATCTGTTGCGGGTCCGCGACGCCGTCGCCGTTCCCGTCCGCGCCCCACCGCTGCCAGGTCGACGGGATGAACTGCATCGGCCCGACCGCACGATCCCATCTGGCGTCACCGTCGAAGGCGCCGCGGTCCGTGTCGGTGACGGCATCGAACTCGGTGCCGGTGAGCGCCGGGCCGACGATGGGTGGAACGGCCCGCCCGGCGTCGTCGAGCGCACCGCCGAAGATCGTGCCGTGGCCGGACTCGACGCTGCCGAGCGCGGCCAGCGTGTTCCAGGCGATCCCGCAGCCCGGCTGCGTCTCCGCGACGGCGAGCGCCGCACCGGCGTAGGCGACCATCGCCCGCTCGGGGATGCCGAGGCGGAGCGCCGTGGCCGTCGCCCAGGCACGGTCCACCCGGTCGGTGACGGCCGCCGGCGCTGTTCCAGCCGAGCCCGCGGCGGGGATGCCCGGTCCCTCGACGGCAGCATGTGGCGCGGTTCCGAGGGTCGAGTCCCGTGCTTCCGCCCGACTGATGAGCTCCGGTCCCCAGACGACCGCTGCCACGATGACGGCGAGACCGACGATCGCGACCGCTCCGCCGGCGACGAGCCATCCCACGCGGATGCTCGACCGCCGGTTCCGGCGTGTCGGTGCGACGGGGCGCCGGGAGCCGTTGCGCGCGCCGGACGGTCGGGACCGCGGCTTCCGCGTCGAGCGGGTGGCGCTGGTCGTGCGTCGTCCGGGCGCAGCGGTCTTGCGTTGTGCGGGCCGACGCGCACCACTCCCCTTCGCCGATGTCCCCACCGGTCCACCGTACCCGCGCGTCGGTCGGCGCCGTGCGCCGCAGGTTCAGTGCTCCTGGGCAGCCTTCGCAGCCTGCTTGGCCTGACGCTTCGCCCGAAGGTCCTTCGCGACGGCGACGCCCTTCTTGGCTGCGGCGTTCGCCTTCGTGCTGGCCTGCTTCGCACCCTCGAACTCCGAGGCGAGGACGGCGAGCCCGCCGACGGCGATCAATGCTCCCGGTCCGGGAAGCGGGATCAGGGCCACGCCGAGGGCCACGGTGCCACCGCCGACGACACCGACGCCCGCCCGGTAGACCCGGTTCGCGGTCGGATTCCGACGGATGATGCCACGCGTCGTCCGGGCCGCTGATCCGGCGATGCCTCCCGCCTGCGCGGCGACGCGCTTCGCCGTGCTGCGGGCCGAGCCGTCCGATTCCGTGGTCATGTCCCCACTCTAAGCAGGGCGGGCGGGTCGGTGGCCGGGAATCCGGTCCGAATCGACGTGGCTCCCGTGTGACCGAACCGACGTGAGCGCGGGGTGCCAGCGCGACCGCACCCCTCTGGAGCGCCGCGCTCGCCGCCATGCATCGCACTCGTGTCAGCGCACCGCGCTGGCCAGTCCACGAGCGGCGACGGGCCCCGTGAATGGCCTAGGGTAGCGACATGGACTCCGCCCTCCCGACCACGTCGGCGACCGCAGCTCAGCACGCCTCCCCCGCAGGAGGCTCCACCCCCGGTTCGGAGTGGTGGCGCTCCGCCGTCATCTACCAGATCTACCCGCGATCCTTCGCGGACGCGAACGGCGACGGCCTCGGCGACCTGCCCGGGATCACCTCCCGCCTCGGCGCCCTGCAGGAGCTCGGCGTCGACGCCATCTGGCTGTCCCCCTTCATGACGAGCCCGCAGAAGGACGCCGGCTACGACGTCGCCGATTATTGCGACGTCGACCCCATCTTCGGCACGCTCGCCGACTTCGACGCGATGACCGCCGCCGCGCACGCTGCCGGCATCCGCGTCATCGTCGACCTCGTCCCCAACCACTCCTCGAGCGCCCACCGCTGGTTCCAGGAGGCCCTCGCGGCCGGGCCCGGCTCGGCGGAGCGCGCCCGGTACATGTTCCGCGACGGCAAGGGCGAGCACGGCGAGATCGCCCCCAACAACTGGGAGTCCGTCTTCGGCGGTCCGGCCTGGACGCGGGTCACCGAGGCCGACGGCACGCCTGGCCAGTGGTACCTGCACATCTTCGACTCCTCGCAGCCCGACTTCGACTGGACGAACCCGTGGGTCCGCGAGCAGTTCCGCGACATCCTCCGGTTCTGGCTCGACCGCGGCGTCGACGGGTTCCGCGTCGACGTGGCGCACGGCATGATCAAGGCCGACGGCCTGCCCGACTACACCCCACCGGCCGAGGGCGGCAGCATGGGTGGCGCCTCGGCGGGCGTCGCACTCGAACCCGGCATCAGCACCGGGCCCGCCTCGTGGCCGGAGACCGCGCCGTACTGGGGTCAGGACGGCGTGCACGAGATCTACCGCGACTGGCACGAGCTCCTGGAGACGTACGACGGCGACCGTGTGCTGTGCGCCGAGGCCTGGGTCGACCCGCTCGACAAGATGGCCCTGTGGGTGCGCCCCGACGAGATGCAGCAGGCGTTCAACTTCCCGTACCTCGAGACCCCGTGGAACGCCGCCGACGCTCAAGGCCGTCGTCATCGGCGAGTCGCTGCGGGCGTTCGCGCAGGTCGGCGCTCCGAGCACGTGGGTGCTGTCCAACCACGACGTCGTCCGGCACGCGTCCCGCCTCGCGCTCACGGAGGAGAACCCCCAGGGCTACGGCGTCGGTCCGAACACCCCCGGCCAGCCGGATCGGGCGCTCGGGCTGCAGCGGGCCAGGGCGGCGACCGCCCTCATGCTGAGCCTGCCCGGTGGGGCGTACCTCTACCAGGGCGAGGAGCTCGGGCTCCCCGAGGTCATCGACCTGCCGGATGACGCCCGACAGGACCCGACGTGGTTCCGCACGAACCACGAGCGGTACGGCCGCGACGGCTGCCGCGTGCCGATCCCGTGGGAGGCCGGCCACCCCGCGTACGGCTTCAACACGACCGGTGCGTCCTGGCTGCCGCAGCCCGACGACTGGAACGACTACTCGCGCGACGCACAGGCCGGCATCCCCGGTTCGACGCTGGAGCTGTACCGCACGCTGCTCCGCCTGCGCCGCGAGCACACGCTGGGACTCGGCTCGATCGCCTGGATCGAAGGGGCTCCCGACACCATCCTCGCGCTGACGAACGGTGCGGTCACGGTCGTCGCGAACACCGGTGCCGACGACATCGCCGTGCCCTCGTCGCTCGCGGACTCGGCCGTGCTCGTCGCGAGCGGACCCTTCGACGGCAGGACCATCCACGGCGACACGACGGTCTGGTTCACGACGCCGTCGACCCTGCCCGTCGGCTGAGACACTCCGCTGGCCGGTGCGCCAGCGCGGTGCGCCGACGTGACCGCGGGCGTTCCGGCGTCGGCGCGGTGCGCTGACGCGAGCGCGCCGGAATCGGCCCCGCCGCGGGGCGTGCGCGTGAGCGCGCCCCTCCGGAGGGGCGCGCTCACGCCGTAGACCCGCGCTCGCGTCAGCGCACCGCGCTGGCCCGAGGGCAGGCAGGTCAGTGGTGCAGGATGGCGACGGAGTGCGCTCCGAGCCGCAGTGACCCCTCCGTCGTGACGACCTCGCCGAAGCTGTCGAGCAGCTCACCGACCCGCTGGGTGAGCTCCACCGGTTCCGTCCCGAAGTTCACCGCGAGCATCGCAGAGCCACGACGCAGGACGAACGAGCCGGTCGCCTCGTCGACGATCGCGGTCGTGTCGGCGAACGCCGGATCGGTGAACGCCGGGACCGTCCGCCGCAGCTCGATCACCCGTCGGTACCAGGTCAGCAGCGTCGCGTGCCGCCCACGGGACCGCTCCGACCAGTCGAGCACCGACCGACGGTAGGTCTCGGGATCCTGGGGATCCGGCACGTCGGCCTCGTTCCAACCCATCCGGGCGAACTCGGCGATCCGGCCCTTCGCCGTCGCCTCACCGAGCTCGGGCTCCGGGTGCGAGGTGAAGAACTGCCAGGGCGTCGAGGCGGCCCACTCCTCCCCCATGAACAGCATCGGGGTGAACGGTCCGAGCAGCGTGACGGCGGCGGCGATGGCGAGCTGCCCGTCGTCGAGGGTCGCGGCCAGCCGGTCGCCCGTCGCGCGGTTCCCGATCTGGTCGTGGTTCTGGTCGGAGACGACAAGCCGCCAGCTCGGCGTCCGTTCGAGGTCGATGCGGCGGCCGTGGTGGCGCTTGCGGAAGCTCGACCAGGTGCCGTTGTGGAAGAACCCCTCCTCCATGACCTTGCCGAGCGCACCGAGCGGCGCGAAGTCGGCGTAGTAGCCGGACACCTCGCCGGTGAGCGCCACGTGCAGTGCGTGGTGGAAGTCGTCGCTCCACTGCGCGTCGAGACCGTACCCGCCGGCACCGCCGGGCCCCCGGGGCGTGATGAGCTTCGGGTCGTTCAGATCCGACTCGGCGATGAGCGTGAACGGTCGGTCGAGGTCGGCGCTGAGCGCATCCACCGCGGCGTCGAGTTCCTCGAGGAGGTGGATCGCACGGGTGTCGTGCAGGGCGTGTACGGCGTCGAGGCGAAGGCCGTCCACCCCGTACTCCTCGAACCACAGCAGCGCGCTGTCGATGATGTACCGACGCACCTCGTCGGAGTCCGGCCCGTCGAGGTTGAGGCTGTCGCCCCAGGTGTTGCCGGCGCCGTCCGCGAGGTACGGACCGAAGCGCGGCAGGACGTTGCCGGAGGGGCCGAGGTGGTTGTACACGACGTCCTGGATGACGGCGAGCCCGCGCTCATGGCACGCGGCGACGAAGCGACGGTAGCCGTCCGGTCCGCCGTAGGCCTCGTGGACAGCCGACCAGAAGACGCCGTCGTAGCCCCAGTTCCAGACGCCGTTGAACGCGTTGACCGGCAGGACCTCGACGGCGTCGACGCCCAGCTCGACCAGCTCGTCGAGGCGTTCGATCGCCCCGTCGAAGGTGGCCGCCTCGGTGAAGGTGCCGATGTGGAGTTCGTAGAGCACGGCACCGATGAGGGAGCGACCCCGCCAGCCGGTCCCGTCGCACGGCACGGGGTCGGATGCGACGACGCGTGACGGGCCGTGGACGCCCTCCGGCTGCCGACGCGAGCGCGGATCGGCGAACGGACCCTCACCGTCGACGAGATAGCGGTAGTCGCTGTCGACGACCGCCGCGCGGGGCTCGGCACCGTCGAGCGCGATCCACCATCCCTCGGCGACGTCGCGGTCCATCGGGTGCTGCTCACCGTCCAGGACGAGGTCGACGCGCTGGGCCTCGGGTGCCCAGACACGGAACCCGTCAGCCGGACTCGTGGTGCTGGTCGTCATCGTGCTCACTCCTCGCTCGCGGCCTCGGCCGCATCGTCGGGCCGCGTCAGGACGGCGACGGGATACTGCTCCAGCAGCGCCGCGAGACGGACCTCGCCGCCCTGCAGCTCACGGCCGGTCAGCACGTCGACGAGCCGGCCCTCCGGCAGGGTGACCGTGGTCGACTTCCATCCACCGTGCTCCGCGAGCCGGAGCGAGAGCCGGGTCGCGACCGTGGTGACGCCACCGCGTGAGAACGCGACGACGTGGTCGGCGGCCGGTCCGTCCGCCCCGATGGGGGTGTACTCGGCGAACCGCGACGGGTGCTCCCGTCGCAGGCGGAGGAGCCGGCTGGTCACGAGGAGCTTCGCGGCTCCGTCGGCGTCGACCGGCGGCAGCCAGCCCTCGTCGAGACGGGCCAGCACCGCGCGACGCTCGGCGTAGTCGACCGGGCGACGGTTGTCGGGGTCCACGAGCGATCGGTCCCAGAGCTCGCTGCCCTGGTACACGTCCGGCACGCCCGGCATCGTGAGCTGGATCGCCTTGGCGACCAGACTGTTCGTCCATCCGGCCGCCTCGACGTCCGCGACGGCGTCGAGCAGCGCGGCGTTCGCACGACGGCTGTCGTACAGTCCGTCGACCGCTGCATGCAGGGCGGCTTCGAACGTCTCGTCCGGTGCGGTCCACGTGGTCGAGTCGCCTGCCTCACGGGCGGCCTTCTCGACGTAGGCGTGCAGTCGCTCGCGCTCGATCGGCCACGCACCGACGGCCGCCTGCCAGACCAGCTGCTCGAGCTGCCGGTCGGGGAAGCCGTTCGAGGTGTGGAGGGCGACGGCGTGCTCCGCCCACCGGTCCGCGACCTCACTCAGGGCGTCGATACGGGCGCGGACGTCTTCGCTGCGCTTCGTGTCGTGCGTGCTGAGCGTCGTCATCGAGGACGGCCACTCCGCCTGCCGCCGTGCCTGGCGGTGGTGGAACTCGGCGACGCTGATGTCGGTCTCGGCGGGGTCGCCACCGACCTCGGTCAGCGAGGTGAGCGCCGTGTAGCGGTAGAACGCGGTGTCCTCGACGCCCTTCGCCATCACCATGCCCGAGGTCTGCTGGAACCGCGCGGCGAGCGGATCGGTCGAGTTGCGCAGGCGCGGAGCCAAGCGCGGCGAAGGCGTCTGCGAGCTCCGGCCGACGGGTCTCCGCCTCGTCGAGTGCGGCGTCCAGGTACTCGTCGCCGAGCGGCAGGTAGGAGCGGTAGACGGGGAACGCGGTCAGGATCTCGGCGAGGGCGTCCACGGCGTCCGGGACCTCGGGCACGAGCCGTGCAAGGCGTCGCACCTCGGAACCGAGGATCCCGTCGGCGATGCCGCGCTTCGTGGTGTGCACGAGGTCGTCCCAGGCGTCGCGCGTCAGCTCGACCCCCGCGAGTTGACCGAGTGTCGGCAGGCCGTCCGGGTCGACGAGCACCCGGTCGACGTCGCCCAGGGCGTCGTAGCCGGTGGTGCCGAGCGTGGCCCACTCGGCCGGCAGGTCCTCTTCGCCCTCGAGGATCTTCTCCACCCAGATGGGTGCTCCACCGATGCGCTCGGACAGTCGGTCGAGGTAGGCACCGGGGTCGAGGAGCCCGTCCGGGTGGTCCACGCGGATCCCGTCGGCGAGGCCGTCGTCGAACCAACGACCGATCTCGACGTGCGAGCCGTCGAAGACCGCCGGGTCCTCGACCCGGATCGCTGCGAGCGTGTTGACGGCGAAGAACCGTCGGTAGTTCAGCTCGCTGTCGGCGCGGCGCCAGTTCACCAGTTCGTAGTGCTGGCGGTCGTGCACCTCGCGCGGGCTCGCGTCGTCGTCGGCCGTCCCGGGGGCGATCGGCAGTCGGTGGTCGAAGTAGCGCAGTTCGCCGTCCTCGATGCCGAGGTCGTCGAGCGCACTTCGGCCGTCCTCGTCGTCGCCGAGGATCGGCACCCGGATCCGACCGTCGCCGGCCTCCCAGTCGACGTCGAACGCGGCCGCGTGCTCTGCGTCCCGACCGTGCTGGAGCAGGTCCCACCACCAGGCGTTCTCCACCGGTGTCGCGACGCCCATGTGGTTCGGAACGGTGTCGATGAGGACGCCGAGGCCTGCGGCGTGGGCTGCCTCGGCGAGCGCCGTGAGCCCGTCGGCACCGCCGCGCTCCGGGTCGACCTCGGTGTGGTCGACGACGTCGTAGCCGTGGGTGGATCCGGGTTCCGCGCGGAGGATCGGCGACAGGTAGACCCAGTCGGCACCGAGGGCCTGGAGGTAGTCGACGAGCGCCGCGGCGTCCTGGAGTCGGAAGTCCGCGGTCAGCTGGAGACGGTAGGTCGAGACGGGCACGGTGGAACGCTGTGGCCCGCCGCCGGACACGGTGGTCATGATGCGACCCCCGATCGCAGGAGGGTGAAGGAGGTCCCCTGCACGATCACCGTCGTCGACCCCTCGGCGAGCATCTGCTCCGGGTCACTCGATTCGACGAGCGCCCATGGCAGGCCGGGAGCCTTCGGCAGGCTGAACTCCACGCCGTTCTCGGCCGCGTTGAGCAGCAGGGCGAACGACGCCGATCCGGCGTGACGGAACACGAAGGTGATCGAGCGGGCGTCCGGGTTGTCCCAGTCCTCGTCGGCGAAGGGCTCGTCGTCGGACCGGGTGATGAAGACCCGGTCGTCTGCTTTGGAGCCCGGACCCTGGCGGAACCAGTCGGGTCGCAGGGCCGGCTCGGCGAGGCGCAGGGCGATCAGGCGCTTCGTGAAGCCGAGGAGGTCGTGGTCGGCGTGCTCCCAGTCGAACCACGACACCTCGTTGTCCTGGCAGTAGGCGTTGTTGTTGCCGCCCTGGGTGCGGGCGATCTCGTCGCCGCCGAGGATCATCGGGACACCGGCCGACAGCAGGACCGTCGCGAGGAAGTTGCGACGCTGACGGTCGCGGCGCGCGTTCACGGCGGGGTCGTCCGTCGGACCCTCCGCACCGTTGTTGCTGGAGCGGTTGTCGCTCTCGCCGTCGTTGTTGTCCTCGCCGTTCGCCGCGTTGTGCTTCGTCGAGTACGCCGTGAGGTCGGCGAGGGTGAAGCCGTCGTGCGCGGTGACGAAGTTGACGCTGGACAGCGGCGAGCGTCGGGACGCCTCGTAGACGTCGGGGCTGCCGAGGACGCGCTGCGACATGGTGCCGAGCACGCTGTCGGCGCCGTTCCAGAAGTCGCGCACGTCGTCGCGGAACTTCCCGTTCCACTCGGACCAGCTCGCGGGGAAGCCACCGACCTGGTAGCCGGCGGTGTCCCACGGCTCGGCGATCATCTTGATCGGGGCGAGCACCGGGTCCTGCTCGATGAGCGAGAGGAACGCACTGTGGATCTCGGCGGAACCGTCCTGGCGGGTCAGCGTCGTCGCCAGGTCGAAGCGGAAGCCGTCGACGTGCATCTCGGTCACCCAGTAGCGCAGGGAGTCCATGATGAGGCCGAGCGCCGCCGGGTGGCCGACGTTGACGCTGTTGCCCGTGCCCGTGGTGTCGAAGTAGTGCTCGCGGTCCTCGTCGACGAGACGGTAGTAGGCCGCGTTGTCGATGCCCTTGAACGACAGGGTCGGGCCCATGTGGTTGCCCTCGGCCGTGTGGTTGTAGACGACGTCGAGGATGACCTCGAGGCCGGCGGCGTGCATCGCCTTGACCATGGCCTTGAACTCGTCGACCTGCCCACCGCTGTCGCCGGCGGCCGCGTACTCGCCGTGCGGGGCGAAGAAGCCGATGGAGTTGTAGCCCCAGTAGTTGCGGAGCCCCTTCTCCTCGAGGTGGCTGTCCTGCACGAACTGGTGCACCGGGAGGAGTTCGACCGCGGTCACGCCGAGGTCGGTGAGGTAGCGGATGGCCGCCGGGTGGGCGAGGCCGGCGTAGGTGCCGCGGATCTCCTCGGGCACCTCGGCGAGCTGCTTGGTGAAGCCCTTCACGTGGACCTCGTACACGATCGTCTCGGCGAGCGGGATGCGCGGAGCGACGTCCTGGCCGTCGGCGTCCCAGTCGAACGAGGACGGGTCGGTGACCACACCGAGCGCGACGTGGCCTGCGGAGTCGGTGTCGTCCATCGTCTCCGGAGCGTCGAGGCGGTGGCTGAACTGCGCCTGGCCGAGGTCGTAGCGCCCCGTGACCGCCGTCGCGTGCGGGTCGAGCAGCACCTTCGCCGGGTTGTGGCGGAGACCGTTCGCCGGGTCCCAGGGGCCGTCGACGCGGATGCCGTACCGCGTCCCGGGGACGAGGCCCTCGACCAGCCCGTGGAACACGTGGCCGGTGCGCTGTTCGAGGCGCGTCTGCTGCTCCTCCCCGCCCTCGGGGAAGATGCACACGGTGACGGCGTCGGCGGTCTCCGAGTAGATGGCGACGTTCGCACCATCGCCCCGAAGGGTGACGCCGAGCGGATAGGGGGTCGAGAGCGTCATGGCGCCCTTTCACTCGAAGGGATCGATCGTTGTTGAGACGGTACACCGGCCGGATGACTTCCCCGGTTCCGGACGAAACGTGGTAATGGGCCGATCAGAACGCGAAGATGCCGATCGCGACACCGATGGCGAGCCCCGCGGCGGCCGTCGCGGCGGCGAGGAGCAATGCGATCCGCGGGTCGACGCCCTGGTCGACGACGAGACCGAGGCGCGCACGCACCCGGCGGACCCGGCGGACGCGCGACTCGGACCAGATCTCGCGCAGGCTGGCTGCGACCTCGTGGGCGGCGGGTCGGTCCTCCGGCTTGCGGGCGGTCATCGACCGCAGCAGCGGGTGCCAGGCGGCGGGGAGCTCGGGCGGGATCACCGGGTCACGGTGCAGGCGTGCGATGGCGGCCTCGACGAGACCGCCGTCGAACTCCCGGCGACCGGTGACGGCCTCGAGCAGGACGAGGCCGAGCGAGTAGATGTCCGTCTCGGTGCCGACGGTGTCGCCGAGCGCCTGCTCGGGCGAGAGGTAGGACGCCGTGCCGGAGATGGCCTCGGTGTTCGTGAGGCGCGACCCGCCCACGAAGTGCGCGATCCCGAAGTCGGACAGCTTCACGAGGTTCGCGTGGCCGAACGCGGCGATGTCGCTGAAGAGCATGTTGTCGGGCTTGATGTCGCGGTGCACGATCGACCGCGTGTGGATGAAGGACAGCGCGTCGGCGACCTGCGCACCGAGGGCGGCTGCGTCACGCGGGAGCATCGGGCCGGCCTGCAGCTTGTCGGTGAGCGTGGCGCCCGGGATGTACTCCATGACGAGGAACCGGTGCTCGACGCCGCGGTGGACGACGGAACCGGAGTCGTAGAGCTCGACGAGGCCCGGGTGGCGGAGTTCCCCGAGCAGACGGATCTCCCGCTCCTGACGCAGCCGGTCGTTCGCGGTCGCGGCCTCGTCGCGGAAGAGCTTCACGGCGACGGGGCGCGAGAGCAGCTCGTCGCGTGCGCGGTAGACGTTGGCGGACCCGCCGGAGCCGAGCTGCTCACCGATGCTGTAACGCCCGTTCGACAGGCTGACGCCGGTGACGACCGTCTCGGTGTGCTCGGTGAACATCGCAGCTGGATCGGTGATCGATCCGGCGTGTGCCGGCGGTCGGTGCAGGGAGTCGCTCACGGCCGCCCCCTTCACGGTGCAGTCGATGTTGGCCGCGCCACCGTGTTCTCGGCAGGCTGTTCCAGCAACCACGTTACAAGGCGTTCGTCGTTCAGGCGGATTCGTGTCGGAGTGTTGAGAACGGCTAGCGCACCTGGTAGGCGTCTGCAAGACCCCGATGCTCCCTTGCGGGCCCCGAACCGCGACGAGGACCATGGAGAGGGCCGGGGAACCCGGGCCGAGTCGTCTGCTGCGAGGAGCACCCATGTCCACTGTCGCTGAAACCGTCGTCGCCACCCTCCAGGCCAGCGGTGTACAACGCGTCTACGGCCTCCCCGGCGACTCCCTGAACGGCTTCACCGATGCTCTCCGCTCCTCCGGCGGCATCGACTGGGTGCACGTGCGCCACGAGGAGGCGGCCGCCTTCGCCGCGGCGGCGGAAGCGGAGCTGACCGGCGAGCTGGCGGTCGTCGCGGCGAGCTGCGGCCCCGGCAACCTGCACCTCATCAACGGCCTCTTCGACGCGAACCGCTCACGGGTACCGGTGCTCGCGATCGCCGCCCACATCCCGAGCTCCGAGATCGGGACCACCTACTTCCAGGAGACCCACCCGCAGGAGCTGTTCCGTGAGTGCAGCGTCTACGTGGAACTCGTCTCCCAGCCGGAGCAACTGCCGCGGGTGCTCGAGATCGCGATGCGCACCGCGGTCGAGCGCCGCGGCGTGGCCGTCGTGGTCGTCCCGGGCGACGTCATGCTCCAGCACGCGGTCTCGGAGCACGTCGCCGCCATCCGGGCGACGCGACCCCGGATCCTGCCGTCGGAGCACGAACTCGACGAGGCCGCTCGCCTGCTCAACGGCGGCAAGCGGGTCACCATCCTTGCCGGAGCCGGAGTCGCCGGAGCGCACGAGCAGCTCATCGCGACCGCGGACGCGCTCGGCGCCCCCATCGTCCACGCCCTGCGCGGCAAGGAGCACGTCGAGTACGACAACCCGTTCGACGTCGGCATGACCGGCCTCCTCGGATTCGCCAGCGGCTACCACGCCATGCTCTCGTGCGACGTCCTCCTCATGCTGGGCACCGACTTCCCCTATCCGCAGTTCTTCCCCGAGCACGCGACCGTCATCCAGGTCGACATCCGCGGTGAGCAGATCGGCCGGCGGCACCCGGTCGACCTGCCGCTCGTCGGGACCGTCCGGGACACGCTCGAGGCGCTGCTGCCGAAGCTCGAGCGCAAGACGCACCGCAAGCACCTGGAGGAGTCGCTCAAGCACTACCGCAGCTCGCGGAAGGGCCTCGACGACCTCGCGACCGCGGACCACGACGGCCAGGCGATCCACCCGCAGTACCTCGCGAAGGTCGTCGACCAGCTGGCGACGGACGACGCCGTGTTCATCCCCGACGTCGGCTCCCCCGTCGTCTGGGCGTCGCGCTACCTCACCATGAACGGGCGGCGCCGACTCATCGGCTCGTTCAGCCACGGCAGCATGGCGAACGCCGTCTCCCACGGTCTCGGAGCCCAGGCGTCCCACCCCGGCCGCCAGGTCATCGCGCTCGCGGGCGACGGCGGACTCACCATGCTGCTCGGCGAACTCATCTCGCTCACCCAGAACAAGCTGCCCGTGAAGATCATCGTCATCAACAACTCCTCGCTCAACTTCGTGGAGCTGGAGATGAAGGCCGCCGGGTTCGTCAACTTCGGCACCGACCTTGTGAACCCCGACTTCTCGCGTGTGGCGGAGGGCATGGGGATCCACGGCGAACGCGTCGAGCGGGCGAGCGAGTTGGAGGGCGCCATCCGTCGGGCCTTCGATCACGACGGTCCGGCGCTCGTCGACGTCGTGACGGCGAGGCAGGAGCTGTCGATCCCGCCGACGATCACCGCCGAGCAGATGAAGGGGTTCACCCTGTACGCGCTCCGGACGGTCATGTCGGGCCGCGGCGACGAACTGCTCGACCTCGCGAACACGAACCTGCTGCGCCGCATCCTGCCCGGTCACTGAGCGACGGCCGGATTCCCCCGCGGTATCCAGGGACCGCCGGGTAGACTCGTCTACCGTGTCCAGACTTCTCGTTACCGGCGGCGCCGGATTCATCGGCTCGAACTTCGTCCACTACGTCCTGAACAACACCGATCACTCGGTGACCGTCCTCGACAAGATGACCTACGCGGGCAACCGCGCCTCACTCGACGGCCTCCCGGCCGATCGTTTCGAGCTCGTCGTCGGCGACATCCAGGACGCGACGCTCGTCGACGAGCTCTTCGCCCGTCACGACGCCGTCGTGCACTACGCGGCGGAGTCGCACAACGACAACTCCCTGCACGACCCGCGCCCGTTCCTCGACACGAACATCATCGGCACGTACACGCTGCTCGAGGCGGCTCGCAAGCACGGCACGCGGTTCCACCACATCTCGACCGACGAGGTCTACGGCGACCTCGAGCTCGACGACCCGGAGCGCTTCACCGAGCAGACGCCGTACAACCCGTCGAGCCCGTACTCCTCCACGAAGGCCGGCAGCGACCTCCTCGTCCGCGCGTGGGTGCGGTCCTTCGGCGTCAAGGCGACGATCTCGAACTGCTCCAACAACTACGGTCCGTACCAGCACGTGGAGAAGTTCATCCCGCGCCAGATCACGAACGTGCTCGGCGGCGAGCGCCCGAAGCTGTACGGCACGGGCGAGAACGTGCGCGACTGGATCCACGCGAACGACCACTCGTCCGCCGTCCTCACGATCCTCGACAAGGGGGTCATCGGCGAGACGTACCTCATCGGTGCCGATGGCGAGAAGAACAACAAGGACGTCGTCGAGCTCATCCTCACCCAGCTCGGTCAGCCGGCGGACGCCTACGACCACGTGAACGACCGTCCCGGCCATGACCTCCGCTACGCGATCGACTCGTCGAAGCTGCGCACGGAGCTCGGCTGGACCCCGGCGTTCAGCGACTTCGAGGCCGGCCTCGCCGACACGATCGCCTGGTACCGCGACAACGAGTCGTGGTGGAAGCCGCAGAAGGCCGCCACCGAGGCGAAGTACCAGGAGCAGGGTCAGTAACCCTCAGACACCGTCACGAAGGCCCGTCCGGCATCAGCCGGGCGGGCCTTCGTCGTTCCGTGCCCCGGCCCCCGAGCCCCGACACCGGCCCCTGAGCTCACAACACCGGCCCCTGAGCCACAACACCGGTCCCTGAGCCTGTCGAAGGGCACCCGCCCTCGGGGTGAAACACGACTGCCCCGCCCGGAGTCGGGCGAGGCAGTCAATTCATTGGGTTCCGTGGCGTCAGTCGACGTTCGCGTAGAGCCACTCGAGCGGGTCGACCCAGGTGACGCCGTCGAGTCGGATCTCGAAGTGGAGGTGCGGGCCGGTGGACATGCCCGTGCTGCCGGTGAGGCCGAGGATGGTGCCGACCTTGATCGCCTGCCCCTCGACGACGCGGACCGAGCCGTGCTGCATGTGCGCGTAGACGCTCGAGACGAGGCGGCCGTTGATGGTGTGGTCGACGATGACGTTGACGCCGAGCGAGCCTTCGCCGTCTTCGACGTGGCGGACGACGCCGTCGGCGATGACCTGGATGGGCGCACCGTTGCCGGGGTTGAAGTCCTGGCCGTGGTGGTCGCTCGAGCAGCCGGCGCAGTCGCGGGCACCGAAGCGGTCACCGATGGTGACACCGACCGCGAACGGCCACTGGATGGTCCCGTTCGGGTTGTTCGTGAAGGTGTTCGCGGGGCGGATGCCCATTGCGGCGGCGGCTTCCTCGACGGTGCTCGTCGTGTAGTCGTCGCGGGTGAAGGTCAGCTCAGCCGATCCCTCGCTGTCGAGCGACTGCGACGCCTGGTTGCTCAGCCCGTTGCCGTCGCCGAGCTCGGCCTGCGAGGCCTCGGCCACCGACGTCGCGACGTCTTCAGCGGTGAGCAGCGCGTTGGCGGGCACCGAGGTGGCCACGGCCATGAGGGCGACGAAGCCCATCGCGGCACCCGCGAAGATCTTGGTGGTGATGCGACGCTTGCGCGCGATGGTCGTCGGGCGGGGCGACGCCGGTGCGGCGGACGGACGGGACGATGCGCGGGGCTTCGAGGCCGGCTTCGGTGCAGCTGCGCGGCGTGCACGGGGAGCGTCGACGGTGGAGGCGTCGACCGTCACCGTGATGGACTCGGTGGCCTGAGCGGTGTCGGAAGCCACGGCCGGTTCGGCGATGAGCGGCTCTGCCTCGACCGGCGCGATGTCGGCGACGTCGGTGGTGTGCACGGCGTCGATCGCCTCGGCGATCATCTGGTCGACCGGGTCGATGGCCGCGGCCGTCTCCTCCTGGTCGGCGCTGGCCTCATGCGTCGGCTCCTGCAGCACGGACTCCTGGTGCTCCAGGGCGGCCGCCGCCTGACGCTCACGTTCGCGGAGTTCACGGCGGCTGAGCGGCGGCGTCTGCACGGGTGCAGCGCTGTTCTCGACAGACGTGTTCTGCGGGTCCTGAGGGTCGGGAAGCACAGGGGTGTCCTCAGGGCTTGCATGGCGTGACAAGGGGGCGGGGGCCTTTCAATGGGCTAGCAGGAAGATCTCGACGTCCGTCCGCGCGGGGGAACGCGAAGGTAACGAATGCATAAATGCTAGCAACGGGAGGCTGAAAAAGCCATGGCAGTGATCGGTTTTATCCGATAAAGACCTGGTCAGAGGCCATATGAGAGTTCTCTTATGAACGAGTCGCCACCGGAGCGCTACCGCGAGCGGCGGCGGCGCGCATGGAGTGTCACCCGATCGGCGTCGCGAAGCCCTGCTCGACGAGGAGCCGTTCGAGGACCGCGAGCAGCGGTGCATCGGCGGCCATGATGAGCTGCGTGGTGGCCGGAGCACCGTCGAAGCCGGCGACCGTCGCGCCCGCCTCGGCAGCGATGAGCGCGCCCGCGACCTGGTCCCACGGCTTCAGGCCGCTCTCGTAGTAGGCGTCGAGGCGGCCGGAGGCGACGCTGCAGAGGTCGAGTGCGGCGGAGCCGATCCGCCGGACGTCGCGGAAGGTCCCGAGGAGGGCGCCGAGCACGGCTGCCTGCTCCATGCGACGCGAGGCGGTGTAGGAGAAGCCCGTGCCGAGCAGCGCCACGTTCGGTGCCACGCCTCGGTTGACCTCGAGGGCGCGGCCGTTCAGTCGTGCTCCACCGCCGCGGGAGGCGGTGTAGTGCTCACCCAGGACCGGGTTCACCACAGCCCCGGCGAGGGCGGTCCAGGTGGCCGGGTCCGGTTCACCTTCGACGACCCCGATGCTGACGGCGTACGCGGGGATGTCGTAGAGGTAGTTGACGGTGCCGTCGATGGGGTCGACGACCCAGGTCAGGCCGGAGGTCCCCGTCGCGCCGCCTTCCTTGCCGGTCTCCTCGCCGAGGAATCCGTCGTCCGGTCGTGCAGCGAGGAGGCGGTCGCGGATGAACTGCTCGGACTCGCGGTCGGCTCGGGTCACGACGTCCTCGACCGACGACTTGCTCGCCGCGATCTCGACGCCCTCCCGGCGTCGGCGCAGGATCAGTTCGCCGGCCTCTGCGGCGATGTCGGTGGCGATCTGGAGGAGTTCTTCGTGTCCGGTCACCCCACCACCCTATGGCGGCCCCTCCTGCCCTTCGACACGTCGACCGCCTCAGTGCGCTGCAGCTCAGGGACCGGAGCGAACCCGGGCACACCTCCTCCGCGGGCCGAGGCGGCGCAACCCGAGCACCCTTCGACAGGCTCAGGGACCGAAGCGTTCCGGGCACACCTCTCCCCGCTCACCGAGGCAGCGCAACCCGAGTGCCCTTCGACAAGCTCAGGGACCGGTGCCTCCCGGGCACGCCTCTCCCGGTCACTGAGCCTGTCGAAGTGCCCACGAGGAAGCCTCCTCGTTCCGGGCATACCCCTCCCGGTCACTGAGCTTGTCGAAGTGCCCACGAGGACCCACCCCCTTCGACAGGCTCAGGGACCGAACCTGGTCAGAACGGTGCGGGATCCGGTTCGGTTCGATGGTGTTTCCCGTCGGGTGTCGTCCAGTCGAGGGCCCCGCCGGGCCCGTGGTCGAGGTCCCAGCCGGGGAGGTGCTTCAGCCTGTGGTGATGTCGACACAGGCAGGCGAGATTGCCGACATCCGTCGTGCCGCCGTCTTCCCAGGCGACCGAATGGTCGAGGTCACAAGCCCTGGCGCGTCGACCGCAACCGGGCGCCCGACAGGTGCCGTCTCGGAGGCGCACCGCGCGCTGGAGGTCGGCCGGAACGCGGTACTGGCCGCGCCCGACCGACAAGACCGCGCCGGTTTCCGGTTGGACGAGGATCCGGGTAAAGCTGGGCGCGTTCACCGCGATGCGGGCCGCGGTCTCCGGGTCGATCGGGCCGTAGCCGTCGAGCGTCGCCGGGGCATCGCTCACACCGGCCATGCTGAGCGCCGGGACCGTGATCTGCACCGTCGGCTTGATGTGCTCCTGGACCTCGATCGGGTGCGGGAGCACCGGGCTCGACATGACGTCTTCCGGCGTGACGCCGGTGAGGGCGAGGGCTGCGAGGGCGTCGGCCTGGAGTTGTGCGCAGGTGCGGGTGTCGCCAGCTGCGCGTGACTCGGCCGCGGCGGCTTCGACGCGCTCGATGATGCCCTGCGCGATCGGCGCCGTGGTGAACAGGTGCACCCACGCCATGCCGTCCGCTGCGGGTTCGAACTCCGACCCGGCGGTCCGCCTCGGAGCGGGTTGCGCGCGCGGTGATGGACTCGGGGTGGAGGCGCTCGCGCAGGACGCGGGCGCGCCTCCGGAGGTTCGCGTTGGTCAGCTGCTCCGCGGCCGGCAACACCGCCTCCAGGAACGCCGCCCGCCCTGCAGCCGGCACATCACTGAGTTGGTCGATGATCGTCTGCGCGTGCCGCGCCGAGATGCGGCCGGCCTCGAGCGAGGCAAGCACGGCAGGTGCTTCGTTCACGAGACGCTCGGCGCCGTTCGTCGCCCGCTGAACGGTCCGCTCGGGCGTGCGCGTCGCCATCGCGAGGGCTGCACAGGTCGACCGGCGGGAGAGCGCCTGCCGCTCCGCGGGCGGGAAGATCGCCGGGACGGTGGCATCTGCGAAGGCGTCCGCGTAGGCAGCAGAACGGGCGAGTAGGCGAGCCTCCTCGGCGTCCAGAGCCGCGCGGCGACGCTGGATGTCCGCGTAGTGATCCGAGAACTCCGCGAGGCGCGCGGCGTACTCGTCGCCAGCTCGAACTGCGGAGGCGGTGGTCTCGGTCATGGAACAAGTCCACCATGGACCACTGACATTCCAGATGCTGAGTCGTGCTCGGTTGTGGAAGTCTGCTCGTGTGCCCTTCGACAAGCTCAGGGACCGGTGAAGGTCGGCCGGATTGGCGGTGTTCTCCGTGTGCCCTTCGACAGGCTCAGGGACCGGGAGAGGCGTGCCGGATTCGCGGGGTTCTCCGTGCGCCCTTCGACAAGCTCAGGGACCGGAGAGGGTTGCTCAGGGACCGGAGGAGGCATGTCCGGGTTCGTGGGGTTCTCCGTGGGCACTGCGACGCTTCGACAGGCTCAGGGCGGCGCAGCTCAGGGACCGGCGGGGGTTCCCGCCAGACGCTCGCCAGCACAACGAAAAATCGCCCCATCCGAGGATGAGGCGATTTGTCCGTGGCGAGTGAGGGATTCGAACCCCCGAAGGCTGAGCCGTCTGATTTACAGTCAGATCCCTTTGGCCGCTAGGGTAACTCGCCAAGCGCGCCCGACCGACTTTCGAACAGCCAACCGAAAGCGCTTGACCAATATAGCCGTCAGACCGCCGGACGCGAAATCAGCATCGGCATCCGTCACCGGGCCGCTCAGCGCTCGTCGGACGGCACGGCCTCGGCGTACTCGTTCGCCGCGGCGGCGACCCGGCGAAGGTACTCGGGTGACGAGTTGTACGCCCGGATCCCGCTCAGCCAGCCGTCCTCCGTCCGCATGTCGTAGTCGCTCGCCCGGCAGAGGTAGTTCGCGGCCGCCATCGCCGCGTCGTCGAGGTTCTGCGGGTCGAGCACGCCGTCACCGCTCGCGTCGGTCCCCCAGTTCTCCCACGACTGCGGGATGAACTGGAACGGCCCGACGGCACGGTCGTGGACCGGGTCGCCGTCGATGACCCCCTGGTCGGTGTCGGTGATCTCCTCGGTCTCGCCACCCTTCAGTGGCACACCGAAGATCGGCGGCGTCACGACACCGTCCTCGCCGAGCTTCGAGCCGTCGTGGCGACCGTGGTCGCTCTCGGCGAACCCGACGGCCGCGATCGTCGTCCAGCCGATACCGCACTCCGGCGTCAGCTCGGCCTTGCGGATGGCGGCACCGGCATAGGAACGCAGGGCGCGCTCGGGGATGCCACTCGCCTCGGCGACCTCGGTGATCCACTGGGAGTCGGCGAGGTCGACGTTCGCGACACCGCCGTCAGGGGCGTCGCTCTTCGGCGGGAGCTCGACGGGGACCGCATACGGGACGGGGTCCGGCTCGGGAGCGCAACCGCTCAACACGAGCACACCGATCGCCAGGGTCGCTCCGGCGAGCGCCCCTCGTCGTCCGACGATGGTCCGCTGGTCCTGCTTCACCGGGCTGCGCATCGCACCCACCCAACCACACCTGCCTGAGCGACACCGGCGCTACCATGGTCCACATGGCAGATTCATCGTTTGACGTCGTGAGCAAGGTCGACAAGATGGAGGCGGACAACGCCCTCAACCAGGCGCACAAGGAGGTCGAGCAGCGGTACGACTTCAAGAACGTCGGTGCCTCGATCGCCTGGAGCGGCGAGAAGATCCTCATGAAGGCCAACACCGAGGAGCGCGTGAAGGCGATCCTCGACGTCTTCGAGTCCAAGCTCATCAAGCGCGGCATCTCGCTCAAGAGCCTCGAGGTCGGCGACCCGTTCGCGAGCGGCAAGGAGTACCGGATCGAGGCGACCCTCAAGGAGGGCATCAGCCAGGAGATCGCGAAGAAGGCCAACAAGCTCATCCGCGACGAGGGCCCGAAGTCGGTCAAGTCGCAGATCCAGGGCGACGAGCTCCGCGTCTCGTCGAAGAGCCGTGACGATCTCCAGGCCACCATGGCGCTGCTCAAGGGTGCCGACCTCGACATCGACCTCCAGTTCGTCAACTACCGCTAGCGGGCCGGACGCGGTCGATCACCTCGATCGCGTCATGATCGGCCCCCGCACCACTCTCTTCACCGGAGCACCCGCACGAGCGGGCTCGATGGTTGGAGTGGAGCAGTGGATCACCAGAGACCCGCGGACGGGTCGCATCTCGAACTCTTCCGGACCTCGCGCGCCGGCCAGGAGGTCGGTGTCCCGTGTTGGTGCGCGATCGGCGCGAATCACAGCTACGCCGACTGGCTCGCCGCCGGGCGACCGGATCCGCGGCGTCCGATGGGCTCGCGACGGCGCCTCCCGCCCGCTGAACGCTAGCGGTCGACGGTCGGCGGCTTCGTGAGGTAGCCACGTCCCCACGCGACGATCTGCTCGAACGCACGCTGTCGGACGGGCTCCTCGGACAGGAAGACGTCGTGCAAGGCGCCGTCGAGGCGCACGATCGTGACGGTCTCGCCGAGATCGAGTGCGCGTTCCGCGACCGCGTCGACGTCGAGCGCCGTGTCACTGCGCATCATCGCGTCGTTCCACCGCGGCAGCAGGACACTCCGCGCCGACAGCAGCGTGAGTGCCGGCACACGCAGCTGCAGGCCCGCGTCGACGAGCCGATGCCCTCGCAGGATCGCGTTCAACCATCCCGGATGCAACGGGAAGCCGTGGAGCGGACGCCAGGCGAAGTCGTAGTCCCAGGCGCCGTCCATCGTGCTCGACACGGAGCGGGTGTAGAACCCGAGGTCGACGACAGGGAGCTGCGCACGTGGGTCGATCCGCGATCCGGCTTGGACGAGCGGGGCGATCGCGAGCCGCCCGAGCTGTCTCGCCTGGAATTCGAGCCACGGACTGTTCAGGACGAGACCGGCGACGCGATCCTGGTTCCTGGCCGTCCAGAGACTCAGGGTGAGCCCGCCGGTCGAGTGGCCGAGGAGGACGAGTCGGCGCCGGGTCCGCCGCCCGGCGGCATGCTCCTCGGAGCCGTGCCCCATCACCGCGAGCGCGGCCTCGATGTCCTCGTCGTAGGTGCGGAGGTCGTCGACGTATCCCGGCGTCTGGTGCGGACGGAGACTCCGGCCGTACTTGCGCAGGTCGAGCGCGTAGAACCGCGCACCGAGCCTGGCCCAGAATCGCGCGAGGTGACGTTGGAAGAAGTAGTCGGACCAGCCGTGGACGTAGAGGACGTCGATACCGTCCGCGACGTCGGGCAGGAGGAACTCGCCCAGCTGTTCGAGGGGCGGCATCCGGTAGCGGACGAGGGTCGCGACGACCTCGCCCTCGTCATCCGGTTCGAGGTTCAGCGTGCGCTGCTGGAAGCCCTCGCCGAGGATGTCGGCGGTCCACCCTCGAGATCCGGCCATACCGTCACGTTACCGCGCCCGGTGATCGGTGGTCGGATGGTCGGGCTCCCGCGCCGACCACCCGACCTCCGACTACTGCTGGTACGGGTTGTGCTGCTGCGGAGCCTGCGGCTGCTGTCCGTAGGGCTGCTGCGCCTGACCGTGCTGCTTGCGAGCCCTGGTCGTGCTGACCCTGCTGGTGCTGCCCCTGCTGCTCATGCTGACCCTGCTGGAACTGCTGACCGTGCTGCTGACCACTGTGCTGCTCGCGCGGAGCGTCGGCGAGGCCCTCGGGTGCGACGAACCGCGTCACGAGCACGGCGCCGATCGTGAGGAAGCCGGCGAGGGTGATCCCGTAGAGGATCGGCGAGAGGAAGCCCTGGTTGACGAAGAACGCCGGCGTGCCGTACTGCTCGACGACGCCGCGCACGATGGTGACGATGAGCACGATGAGCAGCATGACGCCGGTGCCGACGGCCGCGGCGATGCCCACCGACTGGATCAGGTCTCGGGCGGTGCGGACCCGGGTGAGCGGACGGACCATGATGAGGATGAGAGCTGCTCCCGCACCCCAGAGGGCGATGTTGACGAGGTTCGCGCCGAAGCTCAACAGGACGTCGCCGATGGGGTAGAACTCCGAGATGCTGAAGAACGACCCGATGAGGCTCACCAGGGCGACGGCCGCGGCGATACCCGCTGCGATCCCGACCGACACGAGGGCGAGACGCGTCTCGCGTGCACGGGGGTTCGGCGCCTTCGGAGCCTGCGCGTACTGCTGCGGCTGACCGTACTGGCCCTGCTGCGGCTGACCGTACTGACCCTGGGGGGCTCCGTACTGACCGGTCTGCTGCGGCTGGCCGTACTGGCCGGTGTCCTGGCCGTACTGGCCGGTGTGCTGCGGCTGGCCCGGGTGCTGCGGCTGGCCGTACTGGCCCTGCTGCGGCTGACCCCACTGGCCCGCCTGCTCACCCGTCTGCGGCTGACCCCACTGGCCACCCTGCTGCGGAGCCGGGGTCTGCTGGCCCGTCTGGTCCCACTGCTGCTGCACGGGGTCCGGGTGCATCTCGCCGTAGCGCGGCTGCTGCTGTTGCTGCTGCTGGCCGTCGGCGACGAATGCCGGCGGCTCGGACGGCGGTACGGACGTCGGCTGCTCCGACGGGACGTTCTGGGGCGCGTTGGGGTCGGTCATCCGTCCAGCATAGTGACCGACTCGCGCCGAAACCGGGTTCCGTGAAGCGGCTTGACTCGCGGCGATCGGCCGGATTGCGACCGTCGCCGGTGCGACTCAGGCGGACGGTGTCCCGTCATCCGACGACTGCGCCCGCGAGATCGCCACCATCTCCTCGCGCGGCACCACCTTGATGCGGGCACGACCCTGTGGTTCACCGAGCGCGATCTCGTGCTGGTCGAGGAGGTGCCAGCCCTCGAGGTCCGTGTAGGCGACGCCACGCGACTCGAGCAGCGCGACGACGGCCTCCTCCTCGGGTTCCGCGGGCGCCCACCAGTCCGCCTGATCGTTGATGACGTGACTGATGGTCTCCATCGCGTCCGACTTCGTGTGGCCGATGAGGCCGACCGGACCACGCTTGATCCACCCGGTCGCGTAGACGCCCGGGACGCGCTCGTTGCTCTCGGGGTGGAGGACCTTGCCCTCGTGGTTGGGGATGACGCCGTGCCGCGAGTCGAAGGGCACGCCGGGCAGCGGGCTTCCGAAGTACCCCACCGCGCGGTAGAGCGCCTGGATCGGGACCTCGCGGATCTCACCCGTGCCCTCGACCCCGCCCTGACCGTCTGGTCTCGTCCGCTCGTACCGGAAGGCGGCGACCTTGCCGGAACCGTCGTCGACGACTTCGAGCGGCTTCGCGTAGAAGTGCAGGTGCAGTCGGCGCGAGGCCTGGCCGGTCTCGCGCTTGCGCCACTGCTGCAGGACGCGGTCGATGACCATGACCTGCTTGTTGCTCGCCACCGCCGCCTTCGACGCCTCGTCGTAGTCGAAGTCCTCGTCGGCCAGGATCATGTCGACGTCGTTGAGTTCCCCGAGCTCGCGGAGCTCCAGCGGCGTGAACTTCACCTGCGCGGGCCCGCGACGCCCGAAGACGTGCACGTCGGTCACGGGCGACTGCTGCAGCCCCTCGTGGACGTTGGCCGGGATCTCGGTCGGGAGCAGGTCCTCCGGGTGCTTCGCGAGCATACGTGCGACGTCGAGCGCGACGTTGCCGTTGCCGATCACGGCGATCGACTCCGCCTCGAGCGGCCAGGTGCGGGGGACGTCGGGGTGTCCGTCGAACCAGCTCACGAACTCGGCGGCGCCGTACGACCCGTCGAGGTCGATGCCCGGGATGTCGAGCGGGGCGTCCTCGACGGCGCCCGTGGAGAAGATCACGGCGTTGTAGTGGTGCTTGAGGTCGTCGAGCGTGATGTCGACGCCGAAGCGGACGTTGCCGAAGATCCGGATGTCGCCTCGGTCGAGGACGTCGCGGAGCGCGTTGATGATCCCCTTGATACGCGGGTGGTCGGGCGCGACGCCGTAGCGGACCAGGCCGTACGGGGCCGGCAGCTGCTCGAAGAGGTCGATGGAGACGTCGAACTTCCGTTCCGCCTTCAGGAGGATGTCCGCCGCGTAGATGCCTGCGGGTCCTGCGCCGACGATGGCCAGCCTGAGCTTGGTCACGGTGGTTCCTTTCGTGTCCCCGTGCGGGGTTCCGGGTGCGGCCGGTTGAGCGCTCCGGCCGTCATGCATGCGCGTCTGGGATGCCGTGCCGCTCCGGTGGAGCGGCGCCGCCATCAACTCCTTCGGTCGACGATCGCCTTCGCGAAGTGCACGAGCGCCTTCTTGACCGAGCCGTCGGGCAGCGGTGCCAGTGCCGCGATCGCCTCGTCGGCCCACTGCCGCGCCTCGGCGAAGGTCCGCGCGGTCACGGCGTGGTCGCGCAGGGTGGCGACGAGCGCGGCGAACCGGACGGGGTCGTGGTCCGTCTCCGTGACCTCGGCGTCGAGACGGGCGACGAGGGCCGCGGCTTCGGGGTCGGCGACCGCCTCGCGGCGCAGGTAGAGCATGGGGAGGGTGACGACGCCGGCCCGCAGGTCGGTGCCGGGGACCTTGCCGGTCTCCTCGGGTTGCGGCGACAGGTCGATGACGTCGTCGATGAGCTGGAAGGCGATGCCGACCTTCTCGCCGAACTCGACGACCGCGCTCTCGTACACCTCGGGGGCGTTGGAGAAGATGACGCCGCTCCGGGCCGCGGCGGCGATGAGCGACCCGGTCTTGTCGGCGAGGACCTGGATGTAGTGCTCGACCTCGTCCTGACCCTCGCGAGGGCCGGTGGTCTCGTGCAGCTGCCCCAGCACGAGGCGCTCGAACGTGGCGGCCTGGATCCGGATCGCCCGCTCGCCGAGGTCGGCCATGATCTGGCTGGCACGGGCGAACAGCAGGTCGCCGGTGAGGATGGCGGTGTTGTTGCCGAACACCTGGTGGGCGCTGGGGACGCCGCGACGCTTGTCGGCGTCGTCCATGACGTCGTCGTGGTACAGCGAGCCGAGGTGGGTGATCTCGATCGCCTCGGCCGCCCGCAGGACGTTGTCGGTGATGCCGTCGCCGAGCTGGGCGATGAGCATGGTGAGCAGCGGGCGGACCCGCTTGCCGCCGGCCTCGAGCAGATAGCGCGCGGTGACGTCGACGAGGTCGTCGGTGAACCCGAGCTGCTCCTCCAGACCGATCTCGAGGCGGGCCACGCCGTCGTCGATGGTCTTGGCGAGCTTGCGGTCTGCACCGGTCGCGAACATGCGTTCGGCAAGCCCGGCCTGGCTGGCCAGGTTGCTGACACGGCGGGTCGCGCTGGGATTCACAGCTCTAGCCTAGCCGGGGCAGCCCGTCACCTGTGCCGGAGGACCGGAATCCACGGGCGCGATCAGGCGATTGGCAGCTGTGGTCGGACCACATGACTCGGTTCAGCGGAGTCGCACGCCCTCGGCGTCGTAGAACGCCAGATGCGGGAACTCGTGCGCGAGGTCGAGCAGCATCGAGTATCCGTCGGTGTTGAGCGGCGGCCAGGTCCAGGCGTCGACACCCTGGGCGGTCGGCAACGCGGCGCGGAAGAGGCCCGCTTCGACGCCGGTCCCGAGGTGTTTCGGCGGCACGACGACGAGGGCGATCCTGGCCGACGGCCCGGACGCCACGAACTGGAGCCGCGCACCGGTCGCGTCGTCTCGCACGATGAACTCACGGGTACCCGGGGTGTCCGGCGGGATCTCGGTGGTGTCGTAGCGCTCGTACGGCTTCGCGAACGCGGACTTCGCCCGCCTGGCGTTCAGGAGGATGACGACGAGCACGAGACCGACGATCGCGACGCCCCAGATCCACGGGCCGCCTGGCAGGGTGTCCAACATCCCACCAGTATGCCCGGCCCGCCTGGACGGCCCCGGGAGATGCGCCCTTCGACAGGCTCAGGGACCGGAAGGGGGAGGCTCAGGGACCGGAAGGGGTGGCTCAGGGACCGGAGGAGGCTCAGGGACCGGAGGTCAGGCGAGACCGCCGTCGACGGAGCGGCCGTACTCGATCGGCTCGTCGGGCACGAGGACCTCGGTGTCGCGGTTGAGGCTCTCCCCGCGGAAGAAGGGCCGCGAGGACTTCCGGCTGTACCAGAGCAGCATGAGCACGAAACCGAAGGCCAGCGAACCGACGCCGATGACGAACGTGCCGCCGACGCCGAACAGGACCGTGTAGCCGTAGTCGACGTCGAACATGTCGATGCAGCTCTGCACGAAGGCGAAGGTGAGCATGAGCGCCCCGAGGAGCGGGAAGAGGCCCTTGAAGAAGAAGTCCTGCGCGGAGCGGAAGAGCACCTTCCGGAAGTACCAGACGCACGCGTACCCGGTGATGCCGTAGTAGAAGGCGATCGCGAGTCCGAGGGAGAGGATCGAGTCCGCGAGGATGTTCTCGCTCACGAGCGTCATGCCGACGTAGTAGACGATCGCGACGATGCCCATGACGAGCGTCGAGAAGGACGGCGTCTTGAAGGTCGGGTGGACGGTCGCGAACCGTTTCGGCAGCGCCTTGTAGGCAGCCATCGCGAGCGTGCCGCGCGCCGTCGGGAGGATCGTCGTCTGCGTCGACGACACCGCCGAGATGAGCACGGCGACGACCAGGATCCACGCCCACGGTCCGAGCACGAGGTCCTTCAGCGCCAGGAAGATGTCGTTCGCGTTGTCCTCGTTGGCGAGGCCGGTGCCCGTGGTCCCGAGTCCGGCGTAGACCATGGCGGCGACCGTGACGGTGACGTAGGTGACCAGCAGGATGACCGTGGAGATGACCGCCGCGCGGCCCGGGATCTTCTGCGGGTCCTTCGTCTCCTCGTTCAGGGCGAGGCAGGTGTCCCAACCCCAGTAGATGAAGAGTGCGAGCAGCACCGCCTCGATGAAGCCGTGGTAATCGGTGAACGCGAACGGGTTGAACCAGTCGAGCGAGATCGGCGTCGCGTCGGGCGCGGTGCCGTTCGACGCTCCGATGAAGGCGAACACGGCGAACAGCACGAGTGCGAGGTACTGGACCGCGAGGAGGATGTTCTGGATCCGCTCCCCCAGCTCGATGCCGCGGTACGACACCCACGTCATGAGGGCGATGAACACGACACCGGTCGCGGTGACGAGCGGGACGTTCGAGGCGAGGGAGCCGTCACCGATGAGCAACCACAGGTACTGCCCCGCGATCTGTGCGAGGTTCGCGAGCACCACGATGCCGGCGAGCGCGACGCCCCACCCGCCGATCCAGCCCGTGACCGGGCCGAAGGCCTTCGTCGCCCAGGTGAAGGTCGTGCCGCAGTCCGGTACGTCGCGGTTCAGCTCGCGGTAGGCGAACGCGATGAACAGCATCGGGATGAAGGCGACGATGAAGGCGATCGGCGCCTGGGCACCCACGGCGAGCACGACGAACCCGAGCGTCGCGACGAGCGAGTACACCGGCGCGGTCGACGCCAAGCCGATGATCACGGAGCCGAAGAGGCCGAGGGTGCCGGTGGCGAGACCCTTGCCGCCGGTGGGTGATGCCGGCTGCGACCCGCGGGCCGTGTCCTGTGCTGTCATGACGGAACGGTAGGGCCGGGCGCACCCGTGTGTCAATGCTCCCGTTCGGGACCGGGCTACGGAATCAGTCGCGCCGACTCGCGGGAAGTGACGGGATCAACAGGTTCCACCCCTCGAGAATGCCGAGACGAACCCCGACGGTGACGAGACTCAGGCCGGCTTGAGTCCGCGGTGCAGGGCGACGATCCCGCCGGTGAGGTTGCGGTAGGCGACGTGCTCGTAGCCCGCTTCACGCAGCCAGGCGGCCAGCTCCGGCTGGCTCGGCCAGGCGCGGATCGAGTCGTTGAGGTAGGTGTACGCCTCGGCGTTCGACGATGCGACGCCGGCGACGAGCGGCATCACGCGCTCGAGGTAGAGGTTGTAGGCGGCGCGCATCGGGGCGAGGGTCGGCGTGGAGAACTCGCAGATGACGATCCGGCCGCCGGGCTTCGTGACCCGGAGCATCTCGGCGAGGGCGTCCTTCGGGCGGACGACGTTGCGGAGGCCGAAGGAGATCGTCGTCGCGTCGAACTCCTCGTCGGCGAAGGGGAGGTCGGTCGCGTCGGCCTCGACGAACTGGATGTCGGAGCGGTCGGCGTACTTGTCGCGACCCACGGCGATCATGCCGGGCGAGAAGTCGGCGGCCACGACCTGCGCACCGTTGCGTGCCAGCGCCGCGGAGGACGTGCCCGTGCCGGCCGCGAGGTCGAGGATGCGCTCACCGGCGGCCGGACCGACCGCACGAGTGGTCGCGATGCGCCACAGGGCGTCGTTCCCGACGGAGAGGACCGCGTTCATGCGGTCGTACTTCGTCGAGACGTCGTCGAACATGGCCGAGACCTGCTCGGGCTGCTTGGAGAGGTCGGCGCGGTTCACCCGTCCATCCTACGTCCGCGCCGCTGGGAGCCGGCCGTCCGAGCACGGCTCCCAGGCTCGCGCTCAGTAGTCGATGCGTCCGTGCCGGTTGTGGAACTCGCCGGTGGGACCGTCCGGACCGAGCAGGGCGAGCGCGACGGTCGCGTCCGTCCCCTCGGTCACCGTCTGATGGCCTCCGTGTCCGTTGAAGTCGGTCGCGGTGTAGCCCGGGTCGCTCACGTTCACCCGGAACCCGGGCAGGTTCTTCGCGTACTGCACGGTGAGCGTGATGACGGCCGCCTTCGACGCGGCGTACGGGATCGTCGGCACCGCGAACTCGTCGGCCCCCTCGGAGGTGAGGAAGCGCGGCCATCCCACTCCCGAGGCGACGTTCACGATGACGGGTCGGGACGAACGGCGCAGGAGGGGCAACGCAGCCTGGGTGACGCGGACGACACCGACGACGTTCGTGTCGAGGACGTCCTGCATCGACTCCGGGGTGAGGTCGTCCACACCGAAGGACGTACCGAGCACGCCGGCGTTGTTGACGAGCACGTCGAGCTCCGGGAGCGCTGCGAGCGCCGCGTCGACGCTCGCCTGGTCGGTGACGTCGAGCTGGACGGGGTGGGCGCCGAGCGCGGCGACGGCATCGCCGCGGCCCAGGTCGCGCATGCCGGCGTAGACGGTGTGGCCGGCGTCGATCAGTCGGCGTGCGGTTTCGAGTCCGAGGCTCTTGTTGGCCCCGGTGATGAGTGTGGTGGTCATGGGTCCATGCTCCGCCCGGCATGGTCGGTCCGCCAGGCCCCGGTCGACAGGGGGACCGGCAGTACCAGGATGCGGACCGACACCGGGGGCACAATGGCCGGATGGACGAATTCGCCGGTGTGCTCCGGGCCTGGCGCGAACGGGTCTCCCCTGCCGAGGTCGGTCTCCCCGCCGGCCCAGGAAGACGGACGGCCGGCCTGCGCCGCGAGGAGCTCTCGGCCCTCGCCGGCATCAGCGTGGACTACATCGTCAGGCTCGAGCAGGGCCGCGCCCGGAATCCCTCGCCGCAACTGCTGCGGGCCCTCGCGGTCGCACTGCGACTGACGGATCAGGAGCGCGACCACCTCTACCGGGTCGCCGGAGCCGCGCCACCACCGCCCGGGGTCGTCCCGCGGCACATCGGTCCGGGCGTGCAGCGCATCGTCGACCGGCTCGGCGACGTGCCGCTGGCGGTCTTCTCCGCCGCTCACGACATCCTGCTCTGGAACCCGCTGTGGGCCGCGGTGAACGGCGATCCCTCCGCCCTCGTCGGTGACGATCGCAACCTGGTGTGGCGGCACTTCACCGCGGGGCACGACGGCACGGACTTCGACGAGCAGCACGAGGAGGAGTTCGCGAGCGACCTCGCCGCAGACCTCCGGGCGGCGGTCGGGCGCTACCCGCGGGACGACGAGCTCGCACGACTCGTGGCCCGGCTGCGATCGGTGTCACCCGAGTTCGAACGGCGCTGGGCGGAGGCCAGGGTCGCGGAGCACCGGGCGAGCCGGAAGACGGTCACGCGGACGCCGGTCGGACCGATCACCGTCGACTGCGACGTCCTGTCCACGCCGGGCGGCGACCTGCGCATCGTCGTGTACACGGCGGCACCGGGCACCGAGGACGCGGCGAAACTCGCACTGCTCGGGGTCACCGGGTTGCAGACGATCGGGACGCCCGGCCGGTGAACGGCCCGCCGACGAGGCGGTGACCGACCCTCCGCCAGTCGGGCTGCGGCGGGGAGGGACCCCTCCTGCGCGGGCGTAGGGTTGAACGGTGACCATTCCCCTGACCTCGTCACTGGTCGCCCAGACCGTCGCCATCGACGACCCGCGCCAGCTCCTCCCGTTCGCCGACCAGACCTCGCCGCTCCTCTGGGTGCGGAAGGGACACGGGCTGGTCGGACTTGGTGAGGCGCTCCGCCTGGAGTTCTCGGGCCCCGACCGGTTCACGCGTGCCGCGGCGGCCTGGCGGGACGTCTGCGCCGCAGCAGTGGTGACGGACGAGGTACGACGGCCCGGGACCGGCCTGGTCGCGTTCGGCACGTTCGCCTTCGACGACGAGTCCTCCGCGACGAGCGTCCTCATCGTGCCGCGCACGATCATCGGCCGGTACCCCGACGCGAGCTTCATCACGCGGGTCTCCCTCGGCGACGGCGCCGAGGACGTCGATCCCGTGACCACGGCCTACGGGCCCGAGTACCGCATCCAGCTGACCCCCGGTGTGCAGAGCCGCGACGGCTACCTCGACTCGGCCGAGCGCGCCATCGCCCGCATCCAGGCCGGCGGCCTGAGCAAGGTCGTGCTCGCACGCGACCTGGCCGGGCACCTCCCCGCGGAAGCGGACCGCCGCCGGGTGCTCCACGACCTCGCCCTCGGCTACCCCGACTGCTGGACCTACGCGGTCGACGGCTTCATCGGCTCGAGCCCGGAGACGCTCGTCCGAGTGGATCGGGGTGCCGTCTCGGCACGCGTCCTCGCCGGCACGATCTCGCGTGGTCCCGACGCCGAGAGCGACCACGACCAGGCCGTCGCACTCATGACGAGCGCGAAGGACCAGGGTGAGCACCAGTTCGCCGTGCAGTCGGTGCTGACCGCCCTGCAGGCACACAGCCCCCAGTTGCGCCGCAGCGAGGCCCCGTTCACCCTCAAACTGCCGAACCTCTGGCACCTCGCGACCGACATCGACGGTCGGCTCTCGGACGGCTCGTCCTCGCTCGACCTCATGGACGGCCTGCACCCGACGGCCGCCGTCGCCGGGACCCCGACGCGCGACGCCGTCGCCCTCATCCGCGAGCTGGAACCGTTCGACCGCGGTCGCTACGCCGGTCCGGTCGGGTGGGTGGACGCCTCGGGTGACGGCGAGTGGGCGGTGGCCCTCCGCTGTGCGCAGATCGCGCCGGACGGTGACATCACCGCCTACGCCGGCTGTGGCATCGTCGCCGACTCGGACGCTGCGACGGAGCTCGTCGAGACGAAGATGAAGTTCCGTCCGATCGTGGAAGCCTTCGGCTGAGCCGAGGAACCTCGGCTCAGCTCGCCGCGAGTCGTGCCTGCTCGACGGCGATGTCGTAGTCGGCCGCCGGCCACTGCGGATCGATGTCCTCGAGGGCGTCGAGCAGCAGCCGTTGGACCGCGATGCGCGCGTACCACTTGCGGTCCGCCGGCACGACGAACCAGGGGGCGGCCTCGGTGCTCGTCCGCTCGAACGCCACCTGGTAGGCGTCCTGATAGGCCGGCCACAGCTCGCGTTCGTCCACATCGCCCGGGTTGTACTTCCAGTGCTTGTCCGGACGCGCGAGCCGGTCGGCGAGCCGTTCCTTCTGCTCGTCGGCGCTGATCTGCAGCATCACCTTGACGATGCGGGTCCCGCTCGCGACGATGCCCGCCTCGAAGTCGTTGATCGCCCCGTACCGACGCTCGATCTCGTCCGGCTCGGCGAGCTGACGCACCCGACCGATGAGGACGTCCTCGTAGTGCGAACGGTCGAAGACGCCGATCTGACCGGGCTTCGGCAGGTGCGGCTCAACCCGCCAGAGGAAGTCGTGGGAGCGCTCCTCCTCCGTGGGCTTCTTGAAGGCGTGGTGGTGCACGCCCTGCGGGTCGACCGAGCCGACGACGTGCTTGACGATGCCACCCTTGCCCGCCGTGTCCATCGCCTGCAGGACGAGGAGCACCGCTTCCGGGGCTCCCTGCGTGCTCGCCGCGAAGAGTCGCTCCTGCAGCTCGGACAGCGCGGGCACCCCTGCGTCGAGCTCGACCCGGCCCTGCTGCTTGTCACCGTCGAAGCCCGGCGTCGATGAGGGATCGACGTCGGCGAGGCTGAACCCCTCCCCCACGCGCAGCGTGTCTCGGGGTGGTGCCGTCCAGGTCGATGCGTGCTTCGATGCCGTCATCCGCCCATTCTGGCTGCAGGTCGCTTCGGAAGTCGACCCCTGGCAGGACCGGCGGGTCAGGCTCGCGGCAGCGGGACCTCGATGAGGACGGGACCGGTCACCGGCGCGGTGAACGCCTGGTCGAGTTCCGTGCGCGTGCGGGCCGAGCGGTACTCCCACCCGTAGGCGGTCGCGAGCGACTCCAGCCGGACGTGCTGTGGCGTGTACTGGACGCGGTCGAAGAGCGCTCCAGGGGCACTCTGGGCGACCTCGAGCGCGTCGAAGATGGTGCCGCCCCCGTCGTTGCCGACGATCACCTGGAGACGCGGCGCGACGCCGTCGTCCAGGAGCATCGCGCCGACGTCGTGGAGGAAGGCGAGGTCGCCGAGGAGCACCCGCGTCACACCTGGGCCTCCGTCGGCCTGGCTCGCCAGCGCGATCCCCGTGGCGGTGGCGATGGTGCCGTCGATACCCGCGAGTCCGCGGTTGGCGTGCACGCTGATCTTGCGGCCGGGGACGAGACCGTCGGCCACGCGGATGAGCCTCGACGCGCCGACGACGAGGCGGTCGTGCGGCCAGGTGGCACGCCAGACCGCGTCGACGAGGACCTCGCGGGTGACCGGGAGGCGGACGGCGTCGAGCTCGGCCCGGACGGAGGCCAGCCGCTCGGCGGGAGTCGTCGAGTGCAGCCCGTCGAGATCGGGGGCTGCAGGCGAGGGGTCCACCACCCGTTCTCGGGATCCGACGACCCAGGCTCCGAGCCAAGCGCGATCCGCGGGCCCCGCCTCGACGGAGACGGAGGACACGATCCGGTCGGCCCGTCGTCCGGGGTTGTAGACCTCGGCTCCGGCCGGGGCGACGACGATCGTCTCGACCTGCGGCTGCTGGAGCAGGAGCGGGACCTCGCGACTGAGGGTCGGGTGGCCGAAGACGACGACGCGCTCGACGGCCTCGCGGTAATCGTCCTCGCGGAGCAGCTCCCGGTAGGCGGCGATGACGTTCCGCCCGAACCGGGATCCGCTCGACACCTCCGCGATCAGCGGCCATCCGCCGTCCGCCGCGAGCTGCTCGGCGGCCGGGCCGGCATGGTGCCCGGCGACGACGAGGGTCCTGGGTCCGCGCTCGAGGACGAGATGCGGTCGCCCCGGGTAGAGCGGTGCTTCCGCGGTGGCGTCCGTCTCGACCGGGACGTCGGGGGTCGCCCCGGCGACGACCGGGTCGAAGCCACCCGAGAGCGGCTCCCGGAAGGCGAGGTTCAGGTGCACCGGGCCCGGATCGAGGACGTCCGTCGCGGCGCGGTACGCCCGCTGGGCGAGATCGCGGGCGGCGTCCTGCTCACCGTCGGCACCGGTCGGGGCCTCGACGACCACGGCGAGGCGCGCGGCGAACCCGTAGAGGTCGTCCTGCTTCGTCGTCTGGTTCGCCCGGATGCCGTGCGCCTCGGCCGGCCGGTCGGCGGTGAGGACGATGAGCGGCACGCGCGAGTGATGCGCTTCGAGGACCGCCGGATGCAGGTTCGCGGTCGCCGTCCCCGAGGTCGTGATCACGACGGCCGGACGGTCGGTCTCGACGCCGAGGCCCAAGGCGAGGAAGCCGGCGACCCGCTCGTCGATGCGCACATGCAGGGTGATCCGTCCGGAGGCCGCCAGCTCGGCAGCGGCGAGCGCGAGCGCCTGCGACCGGGAACCTGGGCAGACGACGACGTCGGAGACACCCACGGCGACGAGCGCGTCGAGGAGTGCCCACGCGGACGCGCTGGCCGGGCTCGACGAGGGAGCCGAGCCGACGGGCTCGGGAGCGGCGGACGGGTTCACGAGGCGCTCGGGGCGCCAGGCGGTCTGCGGCCGGAACCGTCGTCGGGCGTGTCGGATCCCGGGGTGGGGTCGTCGTGCGTCGTCGCATCCGGGCTGTCGCCCGACTCGTCGTCGAAGCGGTTGAGCTCGTCCTCGAGGTCGCGGATGCGCTTCGTCTGCGCACGGTCGGCGTCGAGCTTCTTGAGGAAGTCGGGGTCGTCGTCCGGCGCTGAGCCGCGGGGCACGGCCTTCGGAGCGCGAACCCGGCCGATGATCCACCAGAGGACTCCGCCGATGACCGGCAGGAGGAGGATGGCGATGATCCACGAGGTCTTGCTGATCCCTCGGACGCGGTCGCGCGGCATCGTGGCGCAGTCAACCACCGAATACACGATGAAGACGACTGCCGCGACGGCGAGGCCGATCCAGAGACGAACCATGTCTCCATCGTAAACGCCAGGTGACGTGATTACCTGGGGTTGCCTTCAGGCGGGACGCCTAGACTTGTCTGGTGAAACGCGTTCCCGCCGCCGTCCGGTACACCATCCTCCGCCTGTTGGCGTTCGTGGTGCCGCTCCTGCTCCTCGTCTTCCTCACGGGTCTGCAGCCCTGGGTCGCCGCGATCATCGCCGCGATCATCGGACTCTGCGTGTCCTACATCTTCCTGCGCACCCCGCGGGAGACCGTCGCGCAGGAGCTCTACGCCCGTCGGCACGGCGACAAGCCGACGCCGCACGACGATGAGGACTCCGAGGACGCGGCGCTCGATGCGAGCGCGGCGGCACCGGAAGCGTCGTCAGCCGGCGATGCCGGGCGTGTAGAAGAACGCCAGACCGAGGATCACCCCGAACGCTAGCTGCACGAGCCCCGTCAGCTTGAGCACCAGGATCTGCTCCCTGGCCGTCGTGGAGAACAGCACGATCACGCACGCCGGGATGGCGGCGAGCAGCGCGAACATGGTGAACCAGGCGATCGGGTAGAACAGCGCGAGGAACGCGGCGATGCCGAACGGCACGAGCAGCAGGACGCAGTAGAGCACCTTCGACGCGATCCGGCCGATGAACGTCGACAGGGTGCGCTTCCCGACCGCCTTGTCCTGTTCGAGGTCGCGGAGGTTGTTGACGACGAGCGCCGCGCAGGCGATGAGGCCCGCGCCGATCGCGCCGAACCATGCCTCCTGGTTCACGGTCCCGACCTGGACGAAGGTCGTGCCGAGCGTGGCGACGAGGCCGAAGAACACGAAGACGAAGACCTCGCCGAGCGCGAAGTACCCGTAGGGACGCTTCCCGCCCGTGTAGAACCAGGCGGCGACGATCGCGACCGCCCCGACGAGGAGCAGCCACCAGAACTGGGTGAGGATCGTGAGGACGATGCCGGCCACCGCCGCGATACCGAAGAACACGAGCGCGACGGTCAGGACCGTCTTGGGCTTCGCCGCGCCGGAACCGGTCAGTCGGCTCGGGCCGACCCGCAGGTCGTCCGTTCCGCGGATGCCGTCGGAGTAGTCGTTGGCGTAGTTGACGCCGATCTGCAGCGCGAGCGCGACGACGAGGCAGAGCAGCGCGCGGACCGGGTGGTAGACGCCGGGGCCCGCGATGATCGTCGCGGCACCGGTGCCGATGAGCACGGGGGCGACGGCCATCGGCAGCGTGCGGATCCGGGCCGCACCGACCCAGTCGCCGAAGGTCGCCGGCTTCGCGAGCGGGACCTTGCGACCGCCACCGCGTGCGGGGTTGCCGGATCGTCCACCGTTCGCGCCACGACCCGCCGTGCTGCGCGGTGCGGACGTCTTCTGCTGTTTCGGCGCTGCCGGCCGTGCTCCATGTGCCACGACGGCGAGTCTACCCGCGGAGCCTCGGGGCGGACGGCGTCACAGGGCCCCGGCGACCTGGAGCGTCTGGAGGATCGCCGGAGCGATGTGCTCGGCGAACGCCGGGGTGAGGTGCACGCTGTCGTACTTCGTCGGCGTCGTCCCGGCGAACGCCGGGCAGACGCCATCCGCGCAGCTGAACGGGAGCGACGAGACGAAGCGTTCCCCGGCTGCTCCCGCCGCCGACTCGGTCGCCGCGGCGAAGTCGTTCCAGGCGGCGTCGACGCCGACGGCGCAGTCCTGCGGACTGGACACCCGCGAGTAGCAGGAACCGAGATCCGCACCGAGCGGCGGCGGCGCGAGGAACACGACGCGGCCGGGGACCTGATACCCCGCCGTCTCGGCGAGCGCCGACGCGACCATCGACGTCGTGTCGAGCGATCGGCCGTCGGTGGTGCGGCCTGCGGCGAACGCGTTCGAGACGATCACGAGGTCGGGCTGGTCCGCGGCGATGCGTTCGGCGATGTCGTGCTTGCGCGTCGGGCAGTCGTCCATGACCCCGGCGCCGCTGTTCTGGATGAGGTCCTGCGTGAAGCGGCACCCGTAGAGGCCGATGGTGGTGATCCGCACCGCCCCACCGCTCTGATCCGCGATCGCGCGGAACGCCGGCGCGTAGGCGAGCGCGGTCGAGTCGCCGACGAGGTAGACGTGCTTCGGCGCGGACGCATCGCCCCAGGTGCACGAACCGTCGTCGGGCGTCGAACCCAGGTCGAAACAGGCCCGGGCGGGGTTGGTGCTCGAGGTCGCGCGGATCGCGTCGTCGAGGCTCGGCGAGAGGTTGTCGGGCCACGCGGAGGCCTGGCTCGCGAGTTGCAGCTCGGCGGCGATGCCCTGGAGCGGGTCTCCGGCCGGTGCCGCGACGGCCGCCGGTCCCCCGGTGGTCACCGGCATGCGGAGCGCGGGGCCGATGGCGATCACCGCGAGCCCGGCGACGATCACGAGTCCGACCGCCGAGTAGAGGAACTGGGAGGCGAACCGCTCGCGCCAGGCGGCCCAGGCGGCGTCCCTGGCGTCGCGGTCGCCGTGGAAGGAACCCACGAGTGGCGTGCGGTGCAACGGCTGTTCGATGAGCAGGAAGGAGAGCACCGAGACCCCGAGGATGAGCCCGAGCATCCCCGGGACCGTGCTGAGGGCGGTGTCGGGGACGAGCATCGGTACGAACACGAGGATCGGGAGGTGCCAGAGGTAGAGCGAGTAGGAGATCGCTCCGACGCCACGGCTCAGCGGGTTCGCGAGCGGGAACATCCAGCGCGGGTACGCCGGGCCGGCTCCGGTCCCGGCGGCGATGAGCAGCATCGCGGCGGCGACGGGGGCGACCGCCCAGGGGCCGGGGAACCCGATCGACCCGGTGATGAGCAGCGCGGATGCGACGATGCCGACGAGCCCCGCCCATCCGGCGACCACCCGGAGCGCCAGCGGCAGCCGGCCGAGGAGCGGCGCGGACACGGCCAGGAGTGCGCCGGCCCCCAGCTCCCAGACCCGCGCGCCGGTCGCGAAGTAGGCGGCCTGCGGGGCCGCCCCGGACTGCCACACGGCGACGGCGAACGAGGCCGCGATGAGGACGACGAGGACGCCACCGACGACGAGGCGCGAGCGCAGCACGGGTCTGGCTCCGCGGGCCGCGACGGCGAGCAGGACGACGAGCAGCACCGGCCACACGAGGTAGAACTGCTCCTCGATCGAGAGGGACCAGAAGTGCTGCAGCGGTGACGCGGCGTCCGTCGCGTGGAAGTAGTCGGTGCCCGACGCCTCGAAACGCCAGTTCGAGACGAGCAGTGCGGCCGACACCGCGTCCCACCAGGTCGCGAGCGCCCGCGGGGCGTTGAACAGCCACGACGCCAGCGCGACGGTCGCGGCCAGGACGACGAGCGACGCGGGCAGGATCCGCTTGATCCGCCGCCCGAAGAAGGCCGGCAGGGAGATGCGTCCGGAACGCTCGTGCTCGCGCAGGAGCAACCCGGTGATGAGGAAGCCGGAGATCACGAAGAACACGTCCACGCCCACGAAGCCGCCGGCCGGCCAGCCGGTCGCGTGGGCGAGGATCACCGCGGTCACGGCGAGCGCCCGCATCCCCTGGATGTCGGCGCGGAACGCCGTGGTCGGCCTCGTGGGCGCAGCGCCCGTGTCGGTCCCCGTTGTCACCTGTCGTCGTCCCCCGGCTGCGGTCGCTCGTCGACACGCATGGGAGAGCATGCCCTATGCGACAACCGCCTGCAAACCGGCCCTCGCGGTCACGCGGAGGACGGGCTCAACCCAGTCGTGAGCGGAGTGCGACGAGGTCGGGTTTGCCGCTCGCGAGCAGCGGCAGCTCGGCCAGACGGACCAGTCGGGCGGGGCGCGCCGGGCGGCCGAGCGCCTCCGCGACGGCGTCTCGGGCGGTCTGCAGCAGCGCGTCGTCCGGGCGCTGGTCCAAGGGGGTCCCGACCCCCGTCACGATCACGGACGCCTGGCCGAACCGCTCGTCGGGGACGGCGACGACGACGGCCTCGGCCAGCCCCGGCACCGACCGGACGACCGCTTGCACCCGGTCGAGGGAGATGTTCACCCC
Organism: Plantibacter sp.; assembly: GCF_059073635.1. NCBI lineage: Bacteria > Bacillati > Actinomycetota > Actinomycetes > Micrococcales > Microbacteriaceae > Plantibacter > Plantibacter sp. The sequence continues at coordinate 966,169 of NZ_JCACOF010000010.1, forward strand.
GCCGCTGATGATCACGTTGTCGGCCCGCCCGGTCACCCGGACGACGCCGTCGACGAGCTCGGCGGTGTCGCCGGTGCGGTACCACCGGCGGCCGCCGTCGTCCGGGAAGGCGGTCGCCGTGCGGTCCGGTTCGCCGAGGTAGCCCTCGGCAAGGACCGGTCCGGCGATGAGGAGCTCCCCGTTCACCAGCCGGGGTTCGACACCGGCGAACGGCACGCCGTCGTACAGACAGCCGCCGGAGGTCTCGCTCGAGCCGTAACTCCGCACGACGCGGATGCCGAGCGCCGCGGACCGCTCGAGCAGCGGAGCGGGGGTGGCCTGTCCCCCGACGAGCAGCCCGGCGAGTCCGGCGAGCGCGTCACGCACGGAGGTGCTCGTCTCGGCGGCGTCGACGAGCATGCGCAGTTGTGCCGGTACGAGGGCAGCGAATCCGGCATCGGCGTCGAGCCGCTCGACGAGTCCGCAGAACGCCCGGGCGTCGAACGACCCTGTCGGTGCCTCGAGCGGCCTGGTCCCGGCGACGATCGACCGGAGTAGCACGTTGACGCCGGCGATGTAGTGCGTCGGGAGCGCCAGGATCCACTGGGACGAACGGCGATGGGCCTCAGGGCCACCCAGAGCCACCGCGGAACCCGCCGCGCTGGCCAGGAGGGCCTCAGCCGAGAGGGCGACCCGCTTCGGCACGCCCGTCGAGCCGGACGTCTCGATCACGAGGGCCACCCGGTCGTCGACCACGGCCGGTGCCGCGGACGATCCGGGTTGCATCGGGAGGACCGCGGGTCCGGAGCCGTCGAGCGCCGTCTCCAGGGCTGCGAGCATCGCCGAGGCGGACGCGTCGACGGGGAGCAGCTGACGGGTCATGGATTCAGCGTACGCCGGGTGCGTCGGCGCTCCGCCGACTCCTCGCGGTCAGGCAGCTCAGAACTGCCAGGGGAACGGAGCCCAGTCCGGCTTGCGCTTCTCCAGGAAGGCGTCGCGCCCCTCCACCGCCTCGTCGGTGCCGTAGGCGAGGCGGGTGGCCTCGCCCGCGAAGACCTGCTGGCCGACGAGACCGTCGTCGACGGCGTTGAAGGCGAACTTCAGCATGCGGATGGCGGTCGGTGACTTGCCGAGGATGGTGCGGGCCCAGGCGACGCCCGTCTGCTCGAGCTCGGCGTGCGGGACGACCGCGTTGATCGCGCCCGCCTGCAGCGCGCGCTCCGCGTCGTACTCCTGGGCGAGGAAGAACACCTCGCGGGCGAACTTCTGACCCACCTGCTTGGCGAAGTACGCGCTCCCGTACCCCGCGTCGAAGGAACCGACGTCGGCGTCGGTCTGCTTGAACCGCGCGTGTTCCCGACTCGCGATCGACAGGTCGCACACGACGCCGAGGGAGTGCCCACCGCCCGCGGACCATCCGGGAACGAGGTTGATGACGACCTTCGGCATGAAGCGGATGAGGCGCTGGACCTCGAGGATGTGCAGGCGACCGTTGCGCGCGGCGTCGATGCCGCTCGCCGTCTCGTCGTCCGCGGCGTCGTCGCTCGCGTACCGGTAGCCGTCGCGACCACGGATGCGCTGGTCGCCGCCCGAGCAGAACGCCCAGCCGCCGTCCTTCGCGCTCGGACCGTTGCCGGTGAGCAGCACCACTCCGACCGTCGGGCTCTGGCGAGCGTGGTCGAGCGCGCGGTACAGCTCGTCGACGGTGTGCGGGCGGAAGGCGTTGCGCACCTCGGGGCGGTCGAACGCGATGCGCACGAAGCCGCCCTCGCGCGCGACGTGGTACGTCAGATCGGTGAGGTCCTCGAACCCCGGTACGACGTCCCAGATCTCCGGGTCGAACAGTTCGGACACTCGATCGCTCATGCGTCCAGCCTAGGCACTACTTCGGCTTGTCGAGGTCCGCATAGGGCTTGAGCGCCTCCAGGTAGTCGGCGCGGTCCGCCTCCTTCAGGAGCGCATACGAGTCGAGGTGCAGCTCGATGCCCTCCGCCGCCATGTCGTAGTAGTCGACGTCGAACTCGCGGTCCTTCGCGACCGTGCCGGCCGAGTCGAGCGTGAGGTCGACGATGCTCGTCCGGAAGTCGCCGGCCCCCGTGATGGCGTTGTAGGTGTGCAGGTCCCACAGTGCCTGAGTGTCGAGGGTCTCACCGCCGTACCGCTCGGTGAGCTCGCCCGGCTCACGCCAGGAGGACGGTGCGTTCTGCATGTCGAGGTTCGCGATGCCGTACCGGAGCAGCACCTGCCGGATCAGCTCGACGACCCGCGACTTCTCCTCGAAGGTGCGCACGGTCGTCGTCGTCTGCCACACCGGTGCCGTGTACTCGAAGAGCATGGAGTCCCCGCCGTACCCGTTCTGATCGACCTCCGTCTCGGCGGGCTGTCGCTCCACCCAGTCGAAGCCGAACTCGGCGGTCAGGGCCGTCCGGATCTCCGCGAGCATCTCGTCGGACGTCCCGACGAAGTCCTCGTAGCTCGGCCCGTCGAGGGTCTCCTTCGCGTCGACGTAGGCGGATCCCGGGTAGGTGTCCCAGATCGGGTCGTGCTCCTCGTCGCCGCTGCCACCGGCGGAGGCACCATTCCCGGCCCGATCCGTGGAGAGACCGCCGACCGCCATCGCCGTGACGGGGTTGACGACGAGGATGAGCACCAGCGCCAGCACACCCCAGCGGCGCCGCACCTTCCGGCGGATGACGATGACACTCCCGATGAGCAGCACGATCTGCACGACGACGACGAGGACGAACGCCACGAGGATGGCCCAGGCACCCTCGCCGGGCCGGTAGCTCACGGCCAGCAGGACGGTGAAGAGGGTGACGGCCACCACCGCGCCGAGCAGGGCGAGCGGCGAGAAGGAGGCGACGACACCCCGACTCCGCGCGCCGAGCTCGTCCCGCCCGGTCGGGGACGCACCGCCGGCAGGCGGGTGGGCCGCCGGACTCCGCTCGCCGCCGTCGGCCGGGATCGCCGCGGACTCGGGTTGCGAGGCGGCCGCGCGTGCCGCCGCCTTCCGTTGACGGCGCGACGACGGCTTCCGTGATGCGGGCTGCCGTGGCGTCCGTCGTCCTCGGGACCCCGGACGACGGAACCTTGCGGTCTCCGCCTCCAGTTCCTCGGGCGTGCGCTCCGGGGCGGCAGGCGCTGGCGCGCTCGAGGACACGGCTGCCGGCGGCGCTCCGGGGATCGGCGGGGCGTTCGGATCGCGCGGCTCGTCGGAGGATCCGCCGGGCGCTTCCTCGACCACCGGGAGCACCTCGGCCTCGGGGCTCGGCTCGAAGATCGGCTCGGGCACCGAGAAGGCGGCGGGTTCGTCCGCGGGCACGCTTCGCCGATCGCCTGGCGTCGGCTTGCGTCGGGAGAACAGCGGCACGGGATCGATTGTGTCACGGGCGTCCCGCGACGGCTTCCGACGTCCGGGTGCAGGATGGGGTCATGCAAGCGAACCTCGACGACGTCCTCGCCACCGCCCGCGTGGTCTCCATCCCCCTCCGCGTCCGGTTCCGGGGCATCGACACCCGCGAGGCCGTCCTCTTCCGCGGGCCCGCCGGGTGGACGGAGTTCTCCCCCTTCGTCGAGTACGACGACCAGGAGTCGGCCGCGTGGCTGCGGGCCGCCATCGACTTCGGCTGGTCGGACCTCCCACCCCTCCACCGGGATCGCATCCTCGTGAACGCGACGGTCCCGGCCGTGGACGCGGCGGACGTGCCGTCGATCCTCTCCCGCTTCCCGGGCTGCCGGACCGCGAAGGTGAAGGTGGCCGAGCGCGGGCAGGTGCTCGCCGACGACGTCGCGCGCGTCGCCGCCGTCCGGCGGGCCATCGGACCCGAGGGTCGACTCCGCGTGGACGCCAACACCAACTGGAACGTCGACGAGGCCGAACACGCCATCCGCGCTCTCGAACCCTTCGACCTCGAGTACGTCGAGCAACCCTGCGCGACCGTCGCGGAACTCGCCGAGATCCGTGAACGGGTCTCCTCCCTGGACGTCGCCATCGCGGCGGACGAGAGCGTCCGCAAAGCCGAGGACCCCCTCGCCGTGGCTCGCGCCGGCGCCGCCGACCTGCTCGTCGTGAAGGCGCAGCCGCTCGGCGGCGTGCACGCCGCGCTCCGCATCGCGGGCGAGGCCGGCCTGCCGATCGTCGTCTCGAGCGCGCTGGACACCTCCGTCGGCATCTCCATGGGTGCCCACCTCGCGGCGGCCCTGCCGGAACTCGACTACGACTGCGGGCTCGCCACCACCGCGCTCCTCGGCGGCGACGTGACGACCGCACCGCTCGATCCCGTGGACGGCGGCATCGCCGTTCGGCGCGTCGAGGTGGACGTCGATCTCCTCGAGCACTTCACGGCGTCACCGGAGCGGACCGCCTGGTGGCTCGACCGGCTCCGCCGCACGCACGCGTTGCTCGGCTGAGGGCCGGCGCAGGGGCTTACAGGCCGCTGTAGGCGTGCAGACCCTTGAAGAACACGTTGACCACGACGAAGTTGAACATCACGGCGCTGAAGCCGATGATGGCGAGCGTGGCCGCGCGTGATCCGCGCCAGCCGCGCGTCGCCCTGGCATGGATGTACCCGGCGAAGATCACCCAGATGATGAAGGTCCACACCTCTTTGGTGTCCCAGCCCCAGTACCGACCCCAGGCGCGCTCAGCCCAGATGGCACCGGCCATGAGCGTGAACGTCCAGAAGATGAAGCCGATGATGTTGACGCGGTAGGCGAGGTTCTCGAGGCGCTCCGCGTTCGGGAGGGTGAGCAGGAAGCGGAGACGCCCGGAGCTCTGGGTGGGCTGCACGAGCCCGAGCCGTCGCTCGCGACGCCCCTGCAGGAGCTGCACGACGCTCAACGCGAAGCCGATGGCGAAGAACGCCGTGCCGAGGCTCGCGACGAACACGTGGATGACGAGCCACGCCGACTGCAGCGCCGGCGGCAGCGGGACGACCTCGACGTAGAAGTTCGCGGTCGCGAGGCCGAGGAGCACGGTCACGAGGCCGATCACGAAGCTGCCGAGGAACCGGAGGTCCACGCGCGCGATGACCACGAGGAACACCGCGACGATGAGCAGCGTGCCCGTCATCGCGAACTCGTACATGTTCGCCCACGGGACACGACCGGCGGCGATACCGCGCGTCACGTCCGCGACGAGGTGGAGGAGGAAGGCGATGACGGTGAGCGAGACCCCGACCCGGAGGCTCGGCGACTTGCGCGACGCCTGCTGCTCGGGCTCGTCCGAGGGACGGCGGGTCTTGCGCGGGACACCGTCGCTCGTGACGATCGGTGCGGCGGTCCGCGCCGCGGCGGAGGCGAGTGCACCGACGCGTTCCTCGGCGGCTGCCGACCGTTCCAGCTCGGCCCGCTCGGCCGCGTCGATCGCCGCGGTGACCTCGGCGCTGCGGCGCGCGAGGTCGAACGTGAAGGCGATGAACGCCAGCGCGTAGACGGCGACGGCCGACCAGAGGCAGAGGTTCGAGATTTCGACGAGGGTCACGGGGTGATTCTACCTTCGGGTTCGGACGGGACAGGCGTTGGACTGTGCGCTTCGGCGATCGCCGCGACGGCCGCTTCGAGGCCGGGGTCCTCGCCGCGGGCGAGCCCGGCGTATTCGAGGGAGACGGTGCCGTCGCTCCCGGTCACGGCCTTCACCCAGACGCGGCGTCTGGCGACGAAGAGTGAGGTGATGAGGCCGGACAGGGCGAGGATGGCGAACGCGAGCACCCACAGCTGGGTCGGGTCGTGGTGGACGTCGAACGAGGCGAACCGCTTGACGGAGCCGGCGTAGTTCTCGGTCGACGGGTTGGCGGCGACGTTGTCGAAGGACACCGTGCCGAGTCCGTTCGGCAGGTCGGTGATCTGGCCGGGCGTGAGTTCGATCGACTCGACGCCGGTGTCGCCGCCCGTGAGCTGCTTCATGTCGTCGACGTCGAGCGCGTAGACCGACTTCGGAGCACCGGCGTTGATCCCGAGGTCGCCGGAGTAGACGTTGAGCGTCAGCACCGGGTAGGCGAGGTCGGGGTAGGACGAGAAGAACGGCGGCTTGGACGCGGCCTGCGTCGGGTAGAAGAACCCGATCATGCCGAGCTGCTCCGCCAGGCCGTCCGGGACCTTGACGATGCCGAGCGAGGTGAGCTGGGCGTCCTGCGGCAGGAACGGGATGGAGTCGCTGAACACGACCTTGCCCTCGGGATCGCGGACGGTGATCGTCGGCGCGTAACCGTTGCCGAGCAGGTAGACGTCGGTGCCCTCGAACCGGAGCGGATCGTTGACCTTGATCGTCGCGTCCTGCGGCTTCCCGCCGGGCGAGGTCGTCGTGACCTTCGCGCGGTAGTCGATCGCCTGCCCGTACGCGTCGAGGTTCTCGGTCTCGTAGGTGACGCCGAACTCGTCGAGCGTCAACTTGTAGGGGGCCAGCTCCGACTCGTTGAAGAAGCGGCCGGGGTTGAACGAGTCGTAGTCGAGCAGGGTGTTGACGAAGGTCTGACCCTCGACGAGCACGCGCTGACCGGAGAAGCCGAAACCGCCGCCGAAACCGACCGTCACGAGGATGCCGACGAGTGCCGAGTGGAAGACGAGGTTGCCGGTCTCGCGGAGGAAGCCGCGCTCGGCGGACACCGATGCGGACCCCTCGGCGTCGTAGCGTTCGACGCGGTAGCCCTGGCGCTTCAACTGCTTCGTCGCGTCGTCGATGAGCTCGGTGGCGGTCGCGCCGCTGTCGTCGCTGCGACGCTCGAACGCGGAGAGCCGCGACAGGCGCGCGGGCGTCCGCGGCGGGCGGGAGCGCAGGGCGAGCCAGTGGTGCTTCGTCCGCGGGATCACGCAGCCGATGAGCGAGATGAACAGCAGCAGGTAGATCGCGGAGAACCAGGCCGAGCTGTAGACGTCGAACGCCTGCACCTTGTCGAGGATGGGCGCGAGGTCCGGGTTGTCGGTGAAGTACTGGGTGACGCCGTTCGGGTCGCTCGACCGTTGCGGGACGAGCGAACCGGGCACCGCGGCGATGGCGAGGAGCAGCAGCAGGAAGAGCGCCGTGCGCATGCTCGTGAGCTGACGCCAGAAGAAGCGGAGCCAACCCACGAACCCGAGCTTCGGCTGGTTGATGCCGTCGGCCGGAGCCGGTGCGGCGGAATCGATGTGATCAGAGGGGCGTGACAAGGCCGCTCATCACCCCCTGCAACGAGTACATCCAAGCGGACCAGAGACCAGACACCATCAACACACCGATCACGATGAGGAGCACGCCGCCGATGATGTTGATCGTGCGGATGTGCCGTTTGAGGAACGCCAACGACCCCGTGACCCAACCGAGTCCGAGCGCGACGAGCAGGAAGGGGATGCCGAGACCGAGGCAGTAGAACAGCCCGAGGAGGGCCCCGCGCCAGGCGGAGCCGCCCGAGAGGGAGAGCGCGCTGATCGCGGTGAGGGTCGGGCCGAGGCAGGGCGTCCAGCCGATGGCGAAGACGAAGCCGAGCAGTGGCGCGCCGGCGAGGCCGGTGGCGGGTGCCCAGCTGGTGCGCACCGTGCGCTGCAGCCGCGAGAACTGTCCGATGAAGATGAGCCCCATGAGGATGACGACGGCGCCGAGGACGCGGGTGATGACGCCCTCCCACTCGACGAACCAGGCGCCGATCGTTCCGACGAACGCCGCGATCGCCACGAACACGACGGTGAAGCCGAGGATGAAGAGGCTGACGCCGAGCAGCACGCGCCGGCGACCCGCACCGGAGCGCCCCTCCTCGACCGTCGTCATGCCGCCGACGTATCCGAGGTAGCCGGGGACGAGTGGCAGGACGCACGGCGAGAGGAAGGACAGCAGACCGGCCGCGATGGCGATCGGGATCGCCACGAGGAGCTGGCCGCCGTAGACGAGCTCGCCGGGGCTCACTCTGGGGCGCTCTCGGCGATCGTGTCGCGGATGAGGGTGTCGAGGATGGTGCGGTCCTGCAGCTGCCCGAGGATGCGTGCGGCGACCCGACCTTCGGCGTCGAGGACGATGGTGGTCGGCACCGCGTTCGGCGGGACACTGCCCGTGAAGGCGAGCTTCGCCTCCCCGCTGTCGACGTCGAGGATGGAGGGGTAGGTGATGCCGAAGGTGCCGTTGAACGCCTTCGCGGTGTCGGCGGTGTCGCGGACGTTGACGCCGATGAAGGTGGCACCCTTGTCGGTGTAGGCCTCGTTGAGCGCCTGCAGGTCCTTCGCCTCCGCGCGGCAGGGGGCGCAGGCGGCGTACCAGAAGTTCACGACGAGGACCTGGCCCGCGTGGTCGGCGGAGGAGATCTGCTCGCCGTCCTCGCCGACGCCCGAGAAGCTGATCGACTCACCGCGGTCGTCGAGCGCGACCTCGGTCACGCTGCCGTCGCCCGCGACGTACCCCTTGCTGCTGCCCTCGCGGTACTGCTCGGCGAGCGGGTCGCTCCCGCACGCCGTGAGCAGGAGTGCCCCGACGGCCAGCACGGCGGCGACGGCGGACGTCCTCGATCGGCGGGCCATCAGACGGCCCCGACATCGGTCGCGCCGGACGACAGACGGGCCGCCGGATCGACGTAGCCGACCTCGAGGAAGCCCTGCTCGGTCCGCTCGAAGGTGGTGATGCTCGACAGGGCGCACCGTCGCTTCCGCGGGTCGTGACGATACGGCGCCCCGACGACGGAGCTGTGCAGCATCCAGATCGGCAGCTGGTGGCTGACGATGACGACGTCGCCCGACGGCGTCGCCCGCCAGGCGTCCTCGACGGCCGCGGTCATGCGGTTGACGATCGACGCGTACGGCTCGCCCCAGCTCGGACGGGACGGGTTGCGGAGCTTGGACCAGTTGAGCGGGTTCTTCAGGGCGCGGCTCATGCGCTTGCCCTCGAACTCGTTGAACGGTTCGATCACGCGCGGCTCGGCGACGACGGCGAGCCCGAACGCGGCGGCGACCGGCGCTGCGGACTCCTGGGTGCGCTGCAGCGGGGACGCGTAGAGCGCGCCCACCGTGCGATCACGGCTCACGAGGTCGTCTGCGGCGGCCTGCGCCATGCGCTCGCCGAGCTCCGACAGTCGGAATGCGGGGAGTCGACCGTAGAGCACACGAGAAGGATTGTGCACCTCGCCGTGACGCACGAGATGGATCTGGTCGGCTACCACCCTCCAAGTGTACGTTTCCCCAAGCTGCGGATTCACCGTGACCTCCGTCCAGGTCCGAGCCACGAGCGACGGCTAAGCTGTCGGGGTGAGTGAACGCGTCGTTGTGAAGAACCTGGCCGCCCTGTCCGACGGTCCCGTCACCGTCTCCGGATGGGTCGAGACCGTCCGCGACCAGAAGAAGGTGCAGTTCGTCGTCCTCCGCGACGAGAGCGGCGCCGTCCAGCTGGTGAACCCGGCTGTCCGCGAGGTCGACCCGGAGGTCGAGGGCTCCGCCGAGCGCCTCGCCACCACCGAGGCCATCTCCGCCCTCGCGCACGGCTCCTTCATCACCGTCACCGGCGAGCTCAAGCACGACGAGCGCGTCAAGCTCGGCGGCATCGAGGTCAAGGTCGCCACGCTCGAGGTCGTCACCGCCGCCAACCCCGAGACGCCGATCGCTGCGGACTCCTCGCTCGACAAGCGGCTCGACTGGCGTTTCCTCGACCTGCGCCAGCCGAAGCAGGCCCTGATCTTCCGCATCCAGACGACGTTCGAGCACGCACTGCGTCAGTACTGGATCGACAACGACTTCATCGAGATCCACACCCCGAAGCTCATGGCGAGCGCGAGCGAGTCGCGCGCCGAGCTCTTCGAGGTCGACTACTTCGAGGGCAAGGCGTACCTCGCGCAGTCCCCGCAGTTCTTCAAGCAGATGGCGCAGTCCGCCGGCTTCGGCAAGGTGTTCGAGGTCGGACCCGCATTCCGCGCCGACCCGTCGTTCACCAGCCGACACGCGACCGAGTTCACGAGCGTCGACGCCGAGATCAGCTGGATCGAGTCCCACGAGGACGTCATGCAGCTGCACGAGGAGCTCCTCGTCGCCGGCTTCACGGCGGTCAAGGACAAGCACGGCGAGCAGATCTCCGAGCTCTTCGGCATCGAGCTCGAGGTCCCGTCGCGTCCGTTCCCGCGCATCCCGCTGGCCGAGGCCAAGCGCATCGTCGCCGAGCGCGGCTACGAGATCCCCCGCGCCGACGACGACATGGACCCCGAGGGCGAGCGTCAGATCGCGGCCTACGTCAAGGAGACCTTCGGTCACGACTTCGTCTTCCTGACCGACTACGCGTCGAGCATCCGGCCGTTCTACCACATGCGCAACGCCGAGGACGGCTCGCTCACCAACAGCTACGACCTCATCTACAACGGCGTCGAGATCTCCACGGGCGCGCAGCGCGAGCACCGCGTCGACGTCCTCGTCGAGCAGGCCAAGGAGAAGGGCCTGGAGCCCGAGGAACTCGAGTTCTACCTCGACTTCTTCCGCTACGGCGTCCCGGCGCACGGCGGCTTCGGCATGGGCCTCGCCCGCGTGCTCATGCTCATGCTGCACGAGACCTCCATCCGCGAGGTCACCTACCTGTTCCGCGGCCCGACCCGCCTCGCCCCGTAACCCCGCAAGAAGGACGCCATGCAGATCGTCATCCTGTACGGGACCGAATCCGGCAACGCCGAACGCCTCGCCGGCGACATCGGCAAGGCCATCGGCTCGCAGCACCAGTGGCGCGTCGCCGACCTCGGCGACGTCGACCCCGCGGAGCTGTCGACCGACGAGATCCACATCTTCATCACGTCGACGTACGGCGACGGCCTCCTCGGTGAGACCGGCCAGATCTTCTACGAGGCGCTCGAGGAGTCCGACGTCGAGCTCGACGGGCTCCGGTACGCCATCTTCGGGCTGGGCGACAGCAGCTACGAGGACACGTACAACCAGGGCAGCTCGCTGCTCGACGCCATCCTCACCGAGCACGGCGCGACCCGCTTCGGTGAGTTCGGTCTGCACGACGACGGCGGGTTCGAGCGCAAGAAGGACGTCGCGCTCGCCTGGCTGCCCGGCGTGCTCGCCGCCGCAGAACAGCTCTGACCACCGCTCTGGTGCGTGCCAGGACGCGACGGTAGCCTGACTCGCACCGGCCGTGCGGCGTCCTCGCACGTGAGCGAGGGGTGAGCCAGATGAACGCGACCGCCGGATCCGTGGTCCTGCGCCTTCGTGCGGCGGGGTGCGTCTTCGCCGAGGACGAGGCGGCGCTGCTCCTCGCCGAGTCGGATGATCCGGATCGACTCGAACGGATGGTCGCGGCACGGGTCGCCGGCCGGCCGCTCGAACACGTCCTCGGCTGGGTCGCGTTCCGAGGACGCCGGGTGGTCGTCGAGGACGGGGTCTTCGTGCCGCGGCGACGGACCGAGCTCCTGGTCGACGCCGCCCTCCCGCGCCTCCGGAACGGTTCGGTGGTCGTCGAGCTCTGCTGCGGTGCCGCGGCTGTCGGGAGTGCCCTCCTCACCGAGGCACCCGGCCCGATCGACGTCTGGGCGTCGGACATCGACCTCGCCGCGGTGGAGTGCGCACGGCGCAACCTCGAGCCACTCGGTGGGCATGCCCTGCCCGGAGACCTGTTCGACGGGCTGCCCCGGTCGCTCGCGGGGCGCGTCGACCTCCTGCTCGCGAACGCACCCTACGTCCCGACAGCGTCGATGGCGACGATGCCCCCGGAGGCTCGGGAGCACGAGGCCGTGATCGCGCTCGACGGCGGTGCCGACGGGCTCGACGTGCAGCGTCGGATCATCGCGCAGGCCCCGGACTGGCTCGCGCCGACCGGTTCCCTCCTGATCGAGACGAGCGAACGTCAGGCCCCCGAGACCGCCGCGCTCATGCGGGCGGCGGGCCTCACGGCGTCGATCGTCCGCGAGGACGAACTCGACGGCACCGTCGCCGTCGGCGTCATGGCCTGAGCCCTGCGGGTGCCGGGCTCAGTCGAGCTGGAAGTCGACCGCGGAGCGCTCGACCACGAGCTGACGGACGATCTGCACCACGCGGACGTGCTCCGGGTGGACCTGGTACCGCTCCAGGGCTTCGAGGCTCGGGTAGTCGCCGACCAGCACGACGTCCCAGTTGCTCTCGGGGTAGGCGATGTTGCGTCCGACCTGGAGGTGCTCGATGTCGTCCGGCATGAACCCGGCGAGTGCCTCGAGTTCGGACTGCATGGTGGCGAACGCCGCGTCGCGCTCGGCGTCGTCCGTTGCTGCCAGCTTCCAACTGACGATGTGGCGGATGGTCACTGGGCCCCCAAGGGTCGATGTGGATGGATGGACGTGCGGATCAGTCGGCGAGCAACGCGGACCGCAGGCGGTCGGGGTCGATGCGCCAGTAGTTGTGGACCCTACCGTCGATGAGGACGACGGGGATCTCCTCCCAGTGGCGGTCGTGGAGCGCGGGATCGTCGAGGATCGAGAGCTCCTCGCGTTCGATCGTCGGGCCGTCGGACGGGAGGCCTGCGACCACCTCGTCGATCACGGCACGGGCGTCGTCGCAGAGGTGACAGCCGGGCTTGCCGATGAGCGTGACGTGCAGAGTGGACACCTCCTCAACTGTACGGGGTGCCCGAGGTCGGAGCACGTCCAAGGAACCGACACGTGTGGTGTTTCACCGAGACATCTGACACGATGCCGGAATGATGATGCCGATGAACCCAGGGTTGAGAACCATGCGTGTCGAATTCGCCGGGCTCAGACACTCTGGCATGCGCCGGTCGAGGTCCGTTGTCATTGTGTGATGCCTACACATTCGGAAGCCGCGACGATCCTCGGCGAGCGGCTGCGTGCCGCGCGCAACGAGCGACAGCTGACCCTCGAGGACCTGGGCGTGCTGGCCGGGATGCACTGGACGAACATCGGCAAGATCGAGCGAGGGCAGGTGCACCCGAGCGTGGAGACGCTCGTCCGGCTGAGTACCGCGCTCGACCTCGACCCGGCCCCGTTCATCACGGGCCTCAACGCCGACATGTACCCGGGGCGGGCGCACAAGCTGACGGCACGCGATCTGCTGGCCGCTCGCCGCGACCAGGAACGCTGACCCGCCCGCCGGAGACCACTCCCCTCCACCCGCCGGCGTCCATCAGAAGGTGACCCGCCAGAGGTACTGGTGGCCACCGGGACGGAACCAGGACACCTGCACGCTGGTCGCGCGGGCCAGCTCGGTGCCCAACACCTCGAATTCCAGGGCGCTCCCCGGCGTCAGGCGACACGGTTCCAGTGGAGCGAGGAGTCCGGGTCCGATCAGGCGCAGCACGACCCAGTGGACGGCTTCGTCACCGACGTTCCGGAGTCGATAGCGAGGTGCGTCGTCTCGTTCGACGACGAACGGCACCCGGTACGCGAGCTCGCGTCGGTTGCGGTGGACGGTTGGCGGGAGATCGCGGGTCATGCGACGAACCTACGAAGGACCGCCGACGATCTCGGGGCGACGGACCGCGTGCCGCGACGCGCTGTGGATCAGTCCCGTCCGGCCTCGCCTGTGGAGGAACCTCGACGCCGCTCGACCCGCGGAGACCACACGCTCTGACCGACCAACGAGACGATCACCTCGACAACGCCAGAAAGCGCCGTACCCCAATGGGCAGGCGCTTCCGGTGGACGAAGAGTCGTCAGGCGCTCCGAACGGAGCAGCCGGCTACTTCTTGTTGCGGCGCTGGTGACGGGTCTTGCGAAGCAGCTTGCGGTGCTTCTTCTTCGCCATACGCTTGCGGCGCTTCTTGATAACAGAACCCACGGATTTACCTCACAGAATTGGGGGGCTTGGCCGCAGGGATCGCGACCGAAGAGAACAAGTCTTGTTGCCAGTCTAGCCGATTGCAGCGCGCGTCGTTCACACGCCGTACGCCTGCAGGCTGCTAGGAGCGGGAAACGCCTCAGCCGACGTCGGCGACCGGGCGCTGCCGGACGGCGTCGACGGCGGTCTCCGGCACTCGGAACGACTTCCCGAACCGGATGGCCGGGAGCTCCCCCGAATGCACCAGGCGATACACGGTCATCTTGGACACCCGCATCATCTCGGCGACTTCGGCCACGGTGAGGAAGCGGACGTCGGCAGTGTCCTGCGTCATCGAACCCCTCCTGCGCCTCTGGAAACCCGCTTGAACGGCGCCCCGAGGACCGGAACGCCGCATGGCAACTCTAGAGGGCCGACGCCCGCCCTGTACATCCCCTGTGTGAACGGTATGGGGGCCGGGCTACGGGCGGAGCTTCTTCGTGACCGACTGCACCGCGTGGGTCACGTCCGCAGCGACCTTGCCGACCGATCCGGCGACCGCCTTGGCCTGGTCCGGGAGTGACAGCGCCGCGAAATCGACACCGTCGTCCTGGTAGTCGACGCTGAGGAACGGGATGAGCCAGTCCTCCACGTCCTCGAGCGGCGCCGAGTCCAGGCTGTAGTAGCGGTGCTGGCCCTCCTCGCGCACCTCCACGAGCTCTGCTTCGCGCAGGACCTTGAGGTGCTTGGACACCGTCGGCTGGCTGAGGCCGAGCTGCGCGACGATCTCGGAGACGCTCGTCCCGGTGCCACCGTGCCGTTCGAGCAGCAGCGCGAGGATGTCCCGCCTGGTGGTGTCAGCGATCACGTCGAAAATGTCGGCCATGCTCCAACGATAGTGATGGAGCGCACGGAGTACCATTGCCTCCGGCGCAGTCCTGAGGTGTTGAGGGGTCAGATGAGCGGCAATGCCATGGGGCGTCGTCCCTCGATCACCGTCCGTCACGGACTCGCGAGGGTCAGGGAGGCCGTCAGCGACTTCGCCGCGAAGTCGACCTCGCGGTTCGCCATCCTCGTGTTCAGCTTCCTGATCTTCGTCTTCACGATGCTGTTCTCGCTCCCCATCGCGAGCGCCGACCGCCAGGTGACCCCGATCGCCGACGCCCTCTTCACCGCCGTCTCCGTCATCTGCGTCACCGGGCTCTCGACCGTCGACATGGCCACGCACTGGTCGCTCTTCGGTCACGTGCTCGTGTTCATCGGCGTCCAGATCGGCGCGCTCGGCGTCCTGACCCTGGCCTCGATCCTCGGGTTCGTGATCGCCCGACGACTCGGGCTCCGCCAGAAGCTCATGGCGGCGAGCGACACGAACCCCCTGCGGTCGCACCACGGCCCCGTCGCCGAGGGTCAGGCGGTCCGCCTCGGGGAGATCGGCAACCTGCTCGTCACCGTCGCCGTCAGCGCCCTCGTGATCGAGGCGGCCCTGGCGGTCCTGCTCTTCCCGCGCATGCTGCTCGACGGCATCAACCCCTGGGACGCCGCCTGGAACAGCGTCTACTACGCGGCCATGGCCTTCACCAACACCGGCTTCACGCCGAACGCCGAGGGGCTCGCGGCCTTCGAGAACGACTACTGGTTCCTCAGCATCCTCATGCTCGGGGTCTTCCTCGGCAGCATCGGCTTCCCGGTCATCTACGCACTGAGCCGCAACTTCCGTCGGCCGAGCCGCTGGTCGCTGCACGTCAAGCTCACGCTCGTCACGACGATCATCCTGTTCTTCGCCGGGGCGCTCGCCTTCATCCTGCTCGAGTTCAACAACCCCGAGACCTGGAACAAGTGGAACCTCTGGGACACGATCTTCCAGGGGTTCTTCCTGTCGGCCATGACGCGGTCGGGCGGCTTCTCCACCGTGGACATCGGCGACCTCAACGGCTCGACCCTGCTCGTCGCCGACATGCTCATGTTCATCGGCGGTGGTTCCGCCTCGACCGCCGGCGGGATCAAGGTCACGACGCTCGCCGTCCTGTTCCTGGCGGCGTTCGCCGAGGCCCGCGGACGCGAGGGCGTGGAGGTCTTCCGCCGCCGGATCCCGCAGGACGTGCTCCGCGTCGCGGTGAGCGTCGTCCTCTGGGGTGCGACGATCGTCGCCCTGTCGACGATCGTCATCCTGCAGATGACGAAGGCTCCGCTCGACCACGTGCTGTTCGACGTCATCTCCGCCTTCGCGACCGTCGGGCTGAGCACCGGCCTCGTCGCGGACCTGCCCGACGCCGGGGTGTACGTCCTCGCCGTCACCATGTTCCTGGGCCGCGTTGGTACAGTGACACTCGCTGCAGCCGTGGCCGCGAGTCAGAGCGGCCAGCTGTTCAAACGACCCGAAGAGAGGCCCATCGTTGGTTGACCGCATCAAGCACGACGCCCCGGTCCTCGTCATCGGACTCGGTCGGTTCGGTGCGGCCTGCGCCGGCGAACTCGACCGACTCGACCGCGAGGTGCTCGCGATCGACGACAACTCCGACCTCGTGCAGAAGTGGTCCGACCGGGTCACGCACACCGTGCAGGCCGACGCGAAGAACATCGAGGCGCTCCGGCAGATCGGCGCGCAGGACTTCTCGGTCGCGGTCGTCGCGGTCGGATCCTCCATCGAGGCGAGCGTGCTCATCACCGCCAACCTCGTCGACCTCAAGATCCCGCAGATCTGGGCCAAGGCCGTCTCGCAGTCGCACGGCAAGATCCTCGCCCGGGTGGGGGCGAGCCACGTCATCTACCCCGAGCGCGAGGCCGGCGAACGCGTCGCGCACCTCGTGTCGGGCCGCATGCTCGACTTCATCCAGTTCGACGACGACTTCGCGCTCGTCAAGATGTACCCGCCGAAGCCCATCCGCGGGCTGAACCTGACGGAGTCGGGCGTCCGGACGAAGTACCGGATCACGGTCGTCGGGGTGAAGTCACCGGGGAAGCCCTTCACCTACGCGACCGCCGACACCGTCGTGTCGAACCACGACCTCATCATCGTCTCCGGCACGTCGGCCGACATCGAACGCTTCGCCTCACTCGAGGGCTGAAGCCTCCTCAGGTGAGGCTACGCGCGTAGCAGCGCGACTGCGGCTCGTCGACGTACGGCCCGAACGCCTCGATCGGGTGGTACCCCTCGCGCTCGTAGAAGCGCATCGCGTCCGGCTGCTCCGTGCCGGTCTCGAGGAGGAGCTCTGCGAGACCGAGCGACCGCGCTTCGTCCTCCAGTGCCCGCAGGAGCGCGGTGGCGACGCCGGTCCCCCGGGCCTGCTGCACGACGAACATGCGTTTGATCTCAGCCCGGTCCGCGCCGAGCATCCGCAGGCCGCCGCAGCCGAGCGGGGTGTCGTCGACGTCGCTGGCGAGCAGGAAGAGCGTGATGTCGGCTGCGGTCGGCGGTGTCCCGGGTTCGTGATCGTCGCTTCCGTACCGCGCATCGAGTTCGCGGCGTTGGGCGGCCCGCAGCGCGGTTCCCGCCTCGTCGTCCCAGGCCACCCGGCTGATCCTGATCGTCATGCGTGTCCTCCAGTCATTCCGTAACAAGCATTACGGTAACATCGGTTCCGAGGTGATCACGACATGGCAAGAACCAAGGACCCAGACGGCCCAGGCGCGGATCTCGCACGCGGTCTGGGAGGTCCTGGGCGAGCACGGCCCGCACGGGTTGACCCTCCGCGCGGTCGCGGAGCGGGCCGGGTGCACGACGGGCCTCGTCCTGCATCGCTTCCCCGACAAGCGCGCGCTCCTGCTGCACGCTCGCGACCTGCTCCACGAGCGGACGGCGGCGCGGACCGAGGCGCTCGAAGCCGCAGCCGAGACCCCGCGTGACGCTCTGCGCGCCGTCCTCCGGCAGGCCCTGTCCCTCACCGACGAGACGCGCCAGGAGGCCCGGGTCTGGCTCGGCTACCTCGCGGCGGCGCTCGACGACGAGGTGCTGGCCGAACGGCACCGTGCGGGTCATGGCGTGTTCGTCGCGCGCACCCGCCGCCTCGTGGCCGAGATCCGCCCCGAGCTCACCGAGGCCGAGGTCGCCGCGACGGCCACCGTCGTCGTCGGATTCATCGAGGGCGTCAGCACCCTGAGCACGGCCGACGACGACCACTACGACGCCGCGGCCCAGCTCGCCGCGCTGGACCGACTGCTGCTCGTCCTCGGGCTCGACGAGACGAGCCACGCATGATCGTCGTGGAACGGTGGGCGGATGCTCCGGCTCATCGTCGCGAGCGATTCGCCGAGCTCCTCGAGGAGTACCACCGCCGGACCGAGCACGAGAAACTCCTCGGCCGAGCGCCGCGTCCGGACGAGCCCACTCCGACGATCGCCCTCCCCGACCGCTACCGGGTCGAGATCGCCGACCCGAGCACCGCCTTCGCCTCCGACGAGATCCTCCTGGCCGTCGAGGACGACCGGGTGCTCGGCTGCGTCGTCCTGACGGACGGCCCGTCGCCGGAGCTCAAGCGACTCTGGGTCGCCCCCGACGCTCGTCGCCGGGGCGTGGCCGCAACCCTGCTCGAGGCCGCGACGACCGTCTCGCGACTGCGGGGCGACGACGCCGTGCGTCTCTCCGTGTGGCACTGGCGCTCCGCCGCGATCGCGCTCTACCGGCGGTCCGGCTTCGTGGCGGTCGCTTCCTGGGACGACAGACCCGGCCTCGACTGCTTCGTGCGGTCCTTCGACTGATCGGGTCGCCGTCGGGTCAGGACGCCGACAGCTCCTCGGCGCGTGCGATGGCGGCTGCCGCGGCGCGGTCGAACGTCTCGCTGAAGCCCGCCTCGGCGAGCACGGCGAGCGCCTGCTCCGTCGTCCCCTTGGGGCTCGTGACGTTGATCCGCAGCTGCTCGGCGCTCTCCCCCGTCGTCGCGAGGAGTTCCGTCGCGCCGCGGAAGGTTCCGTTGACCATCACGGACGCCTGCTCGGGGGTGAATCCGAGGCCGATCGCCGTGCGGGTCAGTTCCTCGATGAGGTAGTAGACGTACGCCGGACCGGAACCGGAGATGGCGCTGAGGGCGTCGATCTTCGATTCGGGGATGACGACCACCTGGCCGACGGTCTCGAAGAGCGCGGTGACGACGGCGAGGTCGTCCTCGCTCGACCGGGTACCCGGCGCGAGCCCGGTGACGCCGAGCCCGACGTAGGACGGGGTGTTCGGCATGGAGCGGAGGACCGACACCGACTCCGGCAGGGCGGCCTCGAACGCCGCACCGCGGATGCCGGCCGCAAGGCTCACGACGATCGTGCCCGGCTGCAACGCGTCGGCGATCTCGGCGAGGAGGTCGGCGACCAGGTAGGGCTTCACGCCGATCAGGACGATCTTCGCCGCGGCTGCCGCCCGACGGTTGCCGTCGGCGTCCTGCTCGAGGGCGATCGAGGTGACGCCTGGCAGCTCGGCGAGAGCCTCCGCCTTGGCGATGGTCCGGTTCGTCACCGTGATGCCACCGTCGACCTCGACACCCGGCTGGACGAGACCGCGGAGGACGGCCCCTCCCATCGAACCGGCTCCGAGGATGGCGATGCTGGGCAGGCTGATCGTTTCACTCACCCTGCGAGTCTAAGCACCTGCATGCTCGGCGGCACGTGCCCGGCCGGGTCAGTCGGCGAGGCAGGCGCCCGACGGGACCGCGGACTGCAGTGACCCGGCGAGCGCGACGACGGGCAGGACCTCGTCCATCGCGAGCGCGTACCCGACCGGCGCGGAGTTCGCGTCGCGGGCGAAGATCACGCCCGCCACCTCACCGGACTCGGTGAGGAGCGGGCCACCGGAGTTGCCCGGCTGCACCGTCCCGGACAGCGTCACGACCTGACGGCTCGTCGGGTTGTTCCCGCTGATGTCGGCGACGAGGCTCGGCCCCACCACGATGACCTGCGCGCCACCGGCCGTGTACGGGCCACCGAACGGATACCCGGCGACGACGGCGTTCGAACCGGGCGCCGGATTCGGTGCGAGCGGCAGCGATCGGGCGCCGAGGTCGTCGACGCGGATGACGGCGAGGTCGTCGACCGGGTCGAAGTAGACGATCCGTCCTTCCCTGGGCATGGCCCCCGGGACCTCGACGACCGGGTTCGTCACGCCGGCGAGGACGTGCGCGTTCGTCATGACCAGGTCGTCGGCGAAGACGAAGCCGCTTCCGGTGAGGCTCCGCGAGCAGGACTCGGCGGTGCCGCTGATGCGCACCACGGACGCGGAGGCCGTCTGCAGCGCCGGCGTCGAGGTGTCGAGCTGCGGGGCGGCGGGCACGTCCGCGGTTCCACCGAAGGCCTCGATGACGCGTTGGGCCCCACCGTCGACCACCGTGGAGCGGAGCTGCGCGAGCGTGCTCTTCACCTGCACGGGCGTGACGCGGTCGATCGTGCCGATCACCGCGGACGACCCGACCGCCTGGGCGAGCAGCGGGATGCCGAGGGATCCGACACCGAGGGCCGCGGTCACGAGGACGAGCGCGGTGACGACGAGGTTGAGGGCGGCACCGAGCAGGCGTTCCAGACCGCGCAGCGGGGTCTTGCGGACGACGGAGCCGATGGCCCCGCCGATGAACGCACCGATCGTGTAGCCGACGGCGAGGACGACCACCGCCGCCGCGACCGCCGCCCAGCCACGCCAGGCCGCGTCCGGCACCCACGAGGCGACGAGCGGGATCGCGAAGAAGGCGCCGACCCCACCGGCCGCCAGCCCGACGAGCCCGCCGAGGCTCCCGAGGAGCCCCGCACGCCACCCGCGGATCAGGAAGCCGATCAGGACGACGACGAGGATGATGTCGAGGATCACGCCGGGTTGCATCCTGCGATCCTGCCATCACCCGCCGACAACGGGCTCCGGAAGTGCTGGGAGCAGCCGCATCCGGTCACCGATCCTGTCGAGGCGCGGGGACCTCCGGGGCCGTGTGCGCCCTCAGGGGGCTCCGACGCCGCCCGCGCCCCGGAAGAAGTCGGTGAGGAGCGTCGAGCAGCGCTCGGCCTCCACGCCCGCGTAGACCTCGACACGGTGCTGCAGGCGCCGGTCGCGCAGGACGTCGTAGACGGAACCGACCGCACCGGCCTTCTCGTCCCAGGCCCCGAAGACGACCCGCGGGATCCGGGCGGCGAGGATCGCGCCGGCGCACATGACGCAGGGTTCGAGCGTGACGACGAGCGTCAGCTCCGTGAGGTGCCAGTCGGCCAGCGCGGCCGCGGCGGCGCGGATGGCGACCACCTCGGCGTGGGCGGTCGGATCGGTGTGCAGCTCGCGCTCGTTGCGCCCGACGGAGACGACCGTGCCGTCCGGGGCGACGAGCACCGCGCCCACCGGGACGTCGTCACTGGCCAGTGCCGCCTCGGCCTCGGCGATGGCGAGGTCCATCCACACGGCGAACTCGGCCGGTGCGTGCATCCGTCATCTCCCCGAAATCCTGGTCGCCGCGCGAGCGACTAGATTGATCGTATGCGAGTGCACGTAGCCGACCACCCCCTCATCACCCACAAGCTCACGGTGCTCCGCGACAAGACGACACCGTCACCGGTGTTCCGTGCCCTCACCGAGGAGCTCGTCACGCTGCTCGCCTACGAGGCGACGCGCGGCGTCACGGTCGAGGAGATCACGATCCAGACGCCCGTCACCGAGACGGTCGGCGTCAAGATCAGCGAGCCGCGTCCGCTCGTGGTCCCGATCCTGCGGGCCGGCCTCGGCATGCTCGAGGGCATGGTGAAGCTGCTCCCCACCGCCGAGGTCGGCTTCCTCGGCATGGTGCGCAACGAGGAGACCCTCGAACCCACCACGTACGCGGAGCGTCTCCCCGACGACCTGTCCGACCGCCAGTGCTTCGTGCTCGACCCGATGCTCGCGACCGGTGGCTCGCTCGCGGCGGCCATCGACTTCCTCTTCAAGCGTGGCGCGATGCACGTCACCGCCATCTGCCTGCTCGCCGCCCCCGAGGGTCTCGAGCGCCTCGAGGCCGAGACGGCCGGCAAGGACGTCACCATCGTCCTGGGCGCCCTCGACGAGAAGCTCGACGAGAACGGGTACATCGTCCCCGGGCTCGGCGACGCCGGCGACCGCCTCTACGGCGTCGTCTGACCCCTGCTCCCGCCGACATGAGGCGGATCGTCGTCCATCCCCGCGATGGACGACGATCCGCCTCATCTCAGTTGTGCCGCCAGCTGACAATCCCCGAGTAACAGAACGTCATCTTCCGCTCGCACTTGACAGGATCCGGGGGATTCCTGTTGTATTGCGGACTATGACGACCAACGCGCCCACCCCGACCTCCTTCGAGGCCCCTGGGAACGCCGGCATGATGATGCCCGGCCGCGCTGTCATGTGCTGTCGAATGTGTCGCTGATCCGACTCCTCCAGCACCGGTAGCGATCCACACGGATCCGCTCCACTGCTCCCAGCACCTCCGAGTCCGCCGCTCCCCCACCAGGTGAGCCGACTCCCGGACGTACCCCGTCCGTACCCGGCCGACGCGCCACTTCCCGGATCGCGGGACCGCAACTGCCCACCGGCAGGCGGGATCACCCCGAGCGCACCGCGCACGATCCGTCGTAGCATCATCACTCCCGAGGACCTCGCACTCATGTCTCTTGCAGCCGTTCAGACCACCCGCCCCACCCGCCAGCTCACCGCCGTCGAGGATGCGCCTCGGGCCGCGACCCCGCACGTCCGCGCCGTTCCGGCCGGCCCCGAAGCCCGAGGGTTCGTCCTCTACGTCGGCCTCGACGAGGCGAAGGCGGCCGCCGCCGGCACGAGCCTCGGTGAGATCGTCGAGGCCATCAAGGCCCTGACGGCCCAGTTCGCTCCGGAGGCCGAGACGCACGCGGCCGTCGCCCTTGCCCCTCGCGGTGCCGGCGGACGCGACCTCGACGTCGTCCGGCTCGCCCTCCAGGACCCCTCGGCACTCGCGGCCCACCGCGACGAGGTCGACGAGGAGGAGCAGGACCGCGCGCACGCCGGTGTCGTCGTCGACATCTCCCGGAAGCGCCTCGTCCTCGACAATGAAGCTGCGCCGCTCACGTACAAGGAGTTCGAGCTCCTCCAGTACCTCGTCCTCCGCGAAGGACGCACGATCGAGCGCGCGGAGCTCATCTCATCGCTGTGGCGCGCCGGCGACGACGAAGAGGTCCCGAACGAGCGGACCATCGACGTCCACGTGCGTCGCCTGCGCGCCAAGCTCGGCCGCTACGAGGACATCGTCCGCACCGTGCGCGGTGTCGGCTACCGCTTCGACCGCCACGCGGACGTCTCCATCCGCTACGCCAGCACCCCGTCGCCCGACCTGTTCTAAGCCGGTTCGGCGGCCCCACCGACGAGACGACGGGCCCGGTGAGCGGGTGTTCCACTCGCCGGGCCCGTCGGACGTCCTGCGTCAGATGACGCGCGGCTTCTTCGGCTTCTCGCCCGGTGCCGGGACCGGGCGCATCGCGAGCTTCCACACGCCGAAGACGGCGATCGCACCGGCGACGACGAAGAGCACGAGCGCGAACCAGGGCGCACTGGCCGCCTCACCGAGCACGACGATGCCGATGCCGACGGCGACGAGTGGGTCGACGACGGTGAGGCCCGCGACCACCAGGTCCGGCTGTCCGCTCTGGTGGGCCTTCTGGACGAAGAACCCACCCACCCCGGCGGCGACGAGCAATGCGATGATGCCGACGACGGTGAGACCCTCGAAGTTCTGCGTGATGACCCGGTTGATGACGACCTTCGCGAGGGTCACGACGAACCCGTACAGGACGCCTGCCGCGACCACGTAGAACACCGTGTGCAGCTTCCGGCGCCACAGCGCGTACGCGCCGGCGAGCGCCAGAGTCACGACCGCGAGCATGATGAGGATGATGATGAGCTGCGGCTGACGGATCGGCTCCTCCACCGCGTAGAGCGCGGCGACGATCACGAAGAGGCCGATGCCGGCGACGCACAGCACCATCGCGCGGGTCTGCTCCTTGGTGATCTTGACCCGGGTGACCCTGGCGTTCAACAGTGCCGTGATCACGAGGGCGATCGCCCCGAGCGGCTGCACGACGATGAGCGGTGCGAAGGCCAGCGCGACGAGCTGGAAGACGATGGCCAGGCCGAGCAGCAGGGTGCCGATGAGCCAGGACGGGCGACCGAGCAGCTGCGGGAGCTGCTTCAGCCCGAACGCCGACGAGGCCGCCTCGACCTTCCCGACGCCCCGGGACTGGAGCTGGGTCCCCACCGCCAGGAAGAAGGCGCCGACGAGGGCGATCGGGATGCCGATCGCCTGGTACGGCGTCACGCTGATCGTCGGGATGTCGAGGTCGACCGCGGCCCGAGCGGACTGCGCGACGACGCCCGCGGTACCCGACAGCAGCAGGGCGCCGGCCGCGAGGACCGGGAACGACGTGGCCGCCATCACTTCGCCGCCGCGCTCGTGCCGACGGCCGCCGTCTCGGCGTCACCGAGTTTGTTCTCCGGTACCACCTTGGAGTCCTGGCTCGGGAAGACGACCTTCTGCACGATGATGATGATCGATGCGGCGACCGGGATCGCGACGAGGGCGCCGAGGATGCCGCCGAGGGCACCGCCACCGAAGGCCGCGATGACGACGAGGGCGCCGGGGACGGCGACCGCCTTGTTCATGATGCGCGGGCTCAGGACGTACGCCTCGATCTGCATGTAGATCAGGTAGTAGATGATCGCGATGAGCGCGGTGACCGGCGAGACGAAGAGGCAGAGCGCGCTGTTCACGATCGAGGCGCTCAGCGTTCCGACGAGCGGGATCATCGACCCGATGAACGCCAGCAGGGCGAGCAGCGGCGGGAAGGGCGCTCCGATGATGCTGAGGAAGATGAAGCTCAGCACACCGTTGACCAGCGCGAGCCCGACCTGTCCGACGACGTAGCGTCCGACGGCCTGCGTGATCTCCTCGAGCACCTGCGCGAAGCCCTCGCGGCGGTAGGCGGGGAGGAAGCGGTACGTGACGGCCTTCATCGAGCGCAGCGACGCGAGGAAGTACAGGGTCAGGATGAGGACGATGATCGAGCCGGTGATGCCCGATGCGACGCCCGCACCGACCGCGACGATGCCGCCACCGATGTTCAACAGGTTGTTGGGGTCCTTGAGGAAGGAGAACGCGTCGTTGAGCGCCGAGTCGATGTCGAGGGTGTTCCCGATCGTGTTCTGCACCCACGCGACGAAGTCGCTGTTCAGGAACTGCTGCGAGATCCGGGGGTAATCGCTCACGAAGTTCGAGATCTGCGTCACGAGCAGCGGCACGATGGCGAAGATGATGCCGACGAACGCGCCGATCACGGCGAGGAAGA
Organism: Plantibacter sp.; assembly: GCF_059073635.1. Lineage (NCBI taxonomy): Bacteria > Bacillati > Actinomycetota > Actinomycetes > Micrococcales > Microbacteriaceae > Plantibacter > Plantibacter sp. Next base: position 991,090 of record NZ_JCACOF010000010.1, read on the forward strand.
CGACGGCGATGGCGAGGCCGCGCGGCAGCTTCTGCTCGAGCCAGGAGACGAGCGGGTCCAGGCCGAGCGCGATGAACAGTGCGACGCCGACGTAGATCAGGGTGGTGCTGAGCTGGGTGACGATGCTGCCGATCACGAGCGCGACGAGCACGCCGATACCCCCGACGAGGCCGATGCGGAACGCGTTGATGCGCACGCTCGGAGCCGAGGGCTGGAGGGCCGCGACCACGGCGGCCGACGGTGGCGAGGAGGCTGCGGCCTTCGCCGCGCGCTCCTGCTTGGCCTCCTGGTGCTTGGCGCGCCTGGCCTCGCGCTCCTCCGGGGTGGAGGAGAACCCGGGCAACCGGAGTTTGGGGGTCTTCATCGTGCGGTCTCCTCGGTGGTGATGCGATCGTGGTGCGATCGTGGTGCTGGGGCGTTCACATGGATCGCCGCTCTGTGCCTACAGTAGTGAGACGGAGCCCGGCTCGCAGATGTCACGGTCGGGTGTGACGAAACCGCCGGAAGTTGTCTCGGCCGGCACAGAGAGGCGGCAGGCGGTGGGTGTCGATCCAGTGCGCACGTCGGGCGGCCTCCTCGAGCAGGCGACCGACCGGACCCTCGTCGAACGGTGCGTCGACGGCGACACCCGCGCGTTCCAGGTGCTCATCACGCGCTACGGCAGGATGATGAAGGCGTACGCCGTGCGACTCACGCGATCCTCGGCGGACGGCGACGACGTCGTCCAGGAGGCGCTCATCTCGGCCTGGAAGCGGATCGACACGCTCGAGGACGGCGCGATGGTGAAGAGCTGGCTGATGCGCATCGTCAGCCGCCGGGCGATCGACCTCATGCGGCAGCGCAAGGACACCGAGTCGACCGACGACGCCATCATCGAGGCCCCGGAGCGCGACGGTCCCGAACGGCGAGCCGAAGCGTCGTCGCAGCTGGGAGCACTGTCAGCAGCGCTCGACAGACTGCCGCACGGACAGCACCAGGCTTGGGTGCTCCGCGAGATCGGCGGATACTCGTACGAGGAGATCGCCGAACAGCTGGGGCAGAGCGTCGCCAGCGTCCGAGGGAGTCTCGCACGGGCTCGGGCGACACTGGTCAAGGACATGGAGGGGTGGCGATGAACACCGAAATTCCGGGCTCCGGACCGGGCGGGCCGGGCGGTTGCGCGCACGGCATCGACGCCCTCACGGACTACCTCGAACGCGACATGCTGCCGGCCGACCCGTCGATCGACGACTCGCCCGAATGCCAGCGGATCCTCCGGTCCCTGCGACGGGTCCGCTCGCTCGCCACGCCATTGCGGGAGGCGGACGAGGCGGCGGTCACCGCACTCGACCAGGACTGGATCCGCGGGATCATGGAGAACATCGGCCGTGAGGCGAAGGCCGGACGCGACATCCCGTTCGCCGCGTCCGACGACGCCGCGGCGCTCGTCATCACGGAGGGCACGGTCCGCGGGCTGGTCCGCGGTGCCGGCGACCGCACCCCGGGCGTGCTCGTGGGGCGCTGCGTGCTCGAGGGCGACGTCACCGTGGTCGGTGAACCGATCATGCTCCACGTCACGGTGAGCATCGGTTGGGGGAAGTCGGTCGCCGACACGGTTGCGTTGTTCCGCGAGGAGGTCGCCGCCAGCCTCCGGCAACACACGGACCTCGTCGTGGCAGGTCTCGACATCGTCGTCGACGACCTGCACTTCGAGGCCGACGAGATCGGAGAGGTGGGGGACGATGCATGACCTGACGGAGACGGACGACGACCTCGGAACGCTCGCGAGTTCGCTCGACGACGTGATCCTGGCGATACCGGGCGTCGACGGGTTGACCGCCGTCGAGCCCACACTGCTCCGGGCCGCGAAGGAGGGTGTCGGCGCACTGCTCGGCTCGCCCGACCAGCAGGCACGGGTGAGCGTCAAGCGCGTCCGAGGCGTCCTGACCGTCCACGCCAACATCTCCGTGGCAGCTGAGGCGGCCTCCCCTGCCGTCGCGCAGGCGGTCCATCGCGCCATCGCGGAGCGGCTCCCCTCGTCCACCGACGAGGGTGCACCGTCCATCACCGTCCGCGTGATCGACGTCGTCCCGAGCGGCTCCCAGGACTGACACGAGCGCGCACGGTCCCGATCCGGGATCGTGCGCGCTCGATGTGCGGTGGCTCCTCGACTCAGCCGCTCGACTCCTCGGCGTCACTGCGGGCGCGACGCGCACGCACGACGAGGAGTGCCGCCCCGCCGATCACGAGCAGGAGCATCGCGGCGATCATCGCCTGGTCGAGCCAGAGCACGCCGGTCGTGGCCAGCGGACCCTGCGTACCGGACAGACGTTCCGGGGTCGCCTGCGGCGTCCCGGACGGCGTCGGCGTCGGCTCCGAGGGGACGGACGGGTCCGTCGGTTCCTCGGGATCGGTCACCGGCGGGCTCACGGGCAGCTCCACCTCGACGATGCCGCCGTTCCAGGTGAGGTCGACCGCGTCCGCGCCGGTCGGCGACGGGTCGACCACGACGATGTCCTCCATGGTGGACGACTGCGGATCGAGCGCCGAGTTGACGAGGCCGTCGTCACCGACGCGGAAGCCGGTGATCTCCGCGCCCTCAGGCAGGTCGACACTGATGGTGTACGCACCCGACACGAGCCCGCTGAAGCGGTATCGGCCGTCGGCGTCCGTCTCGGTCTCCTCGGAGACGGTGGCACCGTGCTTGTCGACGCCGTCCAGCCGGAGTGGCACACCGGCCACGCCGTCGCCGGGCTGTCCGTCGGCACCGTCGTCGTCGAGTCCGTCACCGTCACGGTCCCACCAGAGGCGCTCGCCGATCGACGTGGAGACGACGGTCGTCGCCACGAGCGGCGACCGGGCTCCGAGGGTCTGCGACGCCGAGCGCACCGTGGCGTCGTTCCGGTACTCCGCACCGGACACCGCGCCGTCCGTCGTGAGCTCGACGGCGATCTCGTGACGTTCGAGGGCGTCGAGTTCGGCGACCTCCACGCGGAACGCGGTGACGTCGGCGAGCGATTCGGGACACGCCTCCGCACCGAAGTCGTCGGAGGTGCACCAGTCGAACCCGTCCGGAAGCTCCCGGGAGGTGTCCGTGCCGTCGATGGCGGACGCGGCCTGCACTGCGGCCGGGTCGGCGGCGGTGTAGAGCACCCGGTCGCCGTCGGCGGCCTCGATCTCGTCGGCCAGGACGCCGGCCGCGGATGATCCACGGTTGTCGCCGACGAACGGGAGCACGTCCACCAGGGCGACGTCCTCCTGAGCACCGGTGGCGTTCATGTTGGCGTAGGCGAGGCGGTAGTCGATCCGGTCGCCGGACTCGATGACGCGCTGTTCGACGCTCTTCTGCACGCGGAGCCCACCGGGCGCACGGAGCGACACGGTCTGGCGCCCGTGGTGCGCGTCCTGCGTCGTGGCGTCCTCGGGGACCTCCTCGAGCGAACCCGGGTCGTCCGGGCTCGCGACGACCACCTGGTTGACCAGGTCGCCGATGAGCGTCGCATCCGACGTCGCCCAGTACCGGATGACGGGCTCGGCGCCGCGCTCGACCTGCCCGAGCCTCCAGGTGAGGAGGGTGGTGCCGTCCTCGGCGAGTTCGACCGAGTCGGGCACGTGCGACACCTCCGTCGGGTCGTAGACGAGCCCGGCGGGCAGTCGGTCGACGACGACGACGTCACGTGCGGCGTTCCCCTGGCCGGGCACGCTCGTGATCTGGGGCGTGACCTCGAAGCGCACGCGGTCACCCGCGAGCAGCTGGGCCGGTGAACCGGGTTCCACGGCCGGTTCGATCGCCCGCTTCCCGATGCCGATCACGGCGTTGGCGGCGATGAGCCGGTCGCCGCGAGGGTAGTTCGCGTTGTCGTCCTTCGCAGCGTCGTACTTGTTGTGGAACCAGCCGTCCTTCGCGTACCACGTGCTGTAGTCGACGTCGTCGGGGTATTGCTCCGGGCTGTACAGCGAGTAGCTCTCAGCGAGGAAGGTGCCGGCGGGGACACCGTCGTTCATCACGAGTGTGAGCGATGCCATGAGCGAGGCACCGATCGGGATGACGCCGGACGCGCTGCGATAGCGGATCTTGGTGATGTCCTCCACCGCGATCGACGAGGGGTCGGTGGTCCAGTCGTCGTCGGCGTCACCGCACGTGGTGTCGGTCATCTGACGCCACCGGGTGGCGTCGTCAGCGGCCACGTCGACGGTCGATCGTGTGCCGTACTCGATGATCAGCGGCGTCGAGGCGTGCCCTCGAGCGGGAACGCCGTCGGGTCCGACGGCTGCATGCTGCGTCTTCGTGTCGAAGGCCTGGCAGAACACCTGTCCGGTGAACTCCGTGCCGCCTCGGTTGTTGAACATCGAGAGGGCACGGTACTGCTGTCCGGGTACGACGACGCCGTCGCCCGTGCCCGGCAGGAACTGCCCGGGGACCGGGATGAGCGCATTGGTGTCGTCGATGTAGCGAGTGCCATGGCCTCCGTCGGGACGGCGGAGGAGACTCGCGCTCGTCCGGTTGTCGTCGAGCGGCTCGTCCGCGTTTGCGATCTGCTGTCCATCGGCGTCTCGGCCCGTCGCCAGGAGGTCGCGGACCAGGAGGCGGGTGGTGATCGAGCCGTTCGCGGGCACATCGTCTCGAGGCACGAACACGCCGAAGCGGCCGAGCGCGAGGTAGCCGCGGAGCGGGATGGCTGCGCCGTTCGCGGTCTTGGTGGGGATGTGGTCGGCGCTGAGGTCCGCGCCGGAGATGGTCACGTGGATCCGACGCGGGTCGTCCGGGTCGACGCGACACGTCCAGGCGCCGGAGTCGGTCACGGCGTTCTCGCCGCCGCCTCTGGCGCCCGGGAAGACGCGCGCTTCACCGGCGCCCGCCGCACAAGCCGTCTGGTTCGAGAGTCTGGCGTTCGGGCTGACATCATCGAGGTCGATCACGAAGGTGACGTCATCGACCACGTTCGACTGCCCGCGTGCACCGAGTCCACCCGCGGCGTTGTACCCGGCGAGGTCGAGGTAGGCGTCGTAGTGGATGCGGAACCCGGGCACATCGTCCTGGGTCACGGCGCTGACGATCGTTGCCGTCCGCACCCCGAGGTTCACTCGCGGACCGCTGCTCGCGGTCGTCGCGGGAACCTCCGTCGCGTCCTCGGCGAGGGCGCCGGAGGCCACGTCGTTCGCGGCCGCGCTGAGTGCTCCCGCCGGGGAGGTGAGCACGGAACCGTTCGGCATGCTGTCTGCCGTGGCGATGAGGTCGTAGGTGGTGACGGAGTTCGGCAGGACGCCGCCGATGACGCAATCGAGGACGCGTCGGTCGTCGCTGACGGTCGACCCGGCTCCGCAGTAGGCGGGGAGCGCGGTGACGATCGGCCAGCGCAGGCCGTCGGGGAGGGTCTGGCGAACGGTCACGAGGTCGCCGGCTGCGGCTCCGTCGAGCTGGACCTCGACGCGGTAGGTGACCGTGTCGTGCGTGCGGACGACGTCGTTCGTCGCGCTGCTGTCGTGGCCGGGGGCGTCGTCCGCGTCGAACGGGGCGGTGCCGGTGGCGACGCCCGCGAGCGCGATCTGCAGCGCGAGGTCGGCGTTCGGGGCCTCGGCGTCGGGGGTGGCGGTGGGCTCACGTCGGCGGGGTCGTCGGCGACGTGTCGTCGGGGTCGCTGCCCGAGGAGGGCTCGTCGGTGTCGACCGGACTGTCGTCGGTGGGCTCCTCGACGGGCGCGGGGTCCGTCGGTGCCGTTGCCGGGGTGCCGGCCGCTGTCGCGGGCGAAGCGACCGTGCCGGTCAGCAGCGCGGCGAGCGCGACGATGGCGCCCGCGTGGGCGGTGACGATCCGGCGTCGGGGCCGGTGCGGTGTGGACATGGGGGTCTCGTCTCGGTAACGTGTGGTCGGGTGGTATTTCAGAGCGTAACATAATAAACACACGTGGGGAAGTGGCACCATCGGCCTCCATGCGCTCGCGCTCCGCCGGTGTAGCGCACTCGGACAACTCCCAGTAAAAATAACGTTCTGATAACTACCGCTCGTTACCGATCCGTTATATGGTTTTGGAACGTTAGTTGTTTTGCTGTGGCAGCTGACGGAATGTGATTGCAGGACACTCTTGGTGCAAGGGAAAGAGAGCCGGTCGTAGCCTCTGCGACCGGCTCTCGTCATGTCCGGAGACGATACGGAGCGCAACCACCCCACCTCGACGCACCGCTCGACGGCCGTGCAGGATAGATTCAGGTGGTGGATCGTCGGACGGCAGCGGGAGCGGGTATGGACGAGAGGCGACTCGCGATCGCCGCGTGGGAGTCACTGTTCCGCGCGCAGGTCGACGTGATGCGCCACATCTCGCACGACTTCCCGAGCCACGGCATCTCGCTCAACGAGTACGACGTCCTGCACACGATGTCGCGGGAGCCCGATCGTCGCATCCGTCTGCGCGACCTCAACTCGAGCGTGCTGCTCTCGCAGCCGAGCATCAGTCGCCTGGTCGATCGACTCGTCGCGCGCGGACTGGTCGGCAAATGCCCCGACCCGGACGACGGCCGCGGCACCCTCGTCCGCATGACCGACGCGGGCTACGACGTCTACCGCGCGGTCGCCATCGCCCACGGTGCGACGATCGCCGAACGCGTGACCACGTCGCTCAGCCCACAGGAGATGGCGACCCTCGCGGCGCTCAGCGACAAGCTCCGCGGAGCGTGAGCCGCGCCGACTGATCCGGCGCGCACGGCCCCCACTGTCGTGTCCGATTTCCGCTCGTCGGACCCGGTGGCGCATGTCAGACTCGGATCATGGACGACACCCGGAGCATGGACTTCGCCGAACGCTACCGCGCGATCCAAGCCCGCGACCAGCGCTTCGACGGGCAGTTCATCACGGCCGTGAGCTCCACGGGGATCTACTGCCGGCCGTCCTGCCCGGCTCGGACCCCGAAGCCGGAGAACGTCACCTTCTACGCGACGAGCGCCGCGGCGCACGAGGCCGGTTTCCGCGCATGCAAGCGGTGCCTGCCTGAAGCGGTCCCGGGCACGCCCGCCTGGAACCTCGGCAACGACGTCGCCGCGCGCAGCATGCGCCTCATCGCCGACGGCGTCGTCGAACGGGAGGGCGTCCCCGGGACTCGCCTCGCGCCTCGGGTACTCGAGCCGGCATCTGACGCGGATCCTCAGCGCCGAGCTGGGCGCGGGTCCACTCGCCCTGGCGCGGGCCCACCGCGCGCAGGGTGCTCGACAGCTGCTGACCGGCACCGACCTCCCCTTCGGTGACATCGCCTTCGCCGCCGGGTTCTCGAGCATCCGGCAGTTCAACGACACGATGCGGGAGGTGTTCGAGCTCACCCCCGGTGAGCTGCGCGCGAAACACCGGACGGTCGGCGAACACGCCTCCGGCTCGATCACCCTGTCCCTGCCGTTCCGCCGCCCGTTCGACGCGGCGGGCGTCTTCGCCTGGCTCGCGCCACGGGCGGTGGACGGCGTCGAGCTCGCGGGGCCCGACCACTACGCCCGGCTCCTCGCCCTCCCCGGCGGCACGGCGTGGTTCGAGGTGCGACAGCTCGGCGACGACCTCCGACTCACCGCCGAGGTGACGGACCTCGCCGACCTGCCGGTGCTCGTCTCGCGGGTCCGTCGGCTCTTCGACCTCGACGCCGACCCGACGTCGGCCGACGCCGTCCTCGCGACGGACCCGCGTCTCGCCGCCTCGGTCGCGGCCACACCCGGCATCCGACTCCCCGGGGCGGTCGATCCGGAGGAGATGCTGGTCCGGGCGATGGTCGGCCAGCAGATCACCGTGGCCGCGGCGCGCACCCAGCTCCGCCGTCTCGCGGACGAGGTGAGCACGACGGTCCCCGAACGACACGGACTGCACCGGCTCTTCCCGACGGCGACGCAGATCGCGAACGGCGGGGAGGCCGCCCTCGTCGGGCCCCGAGCGCGGATCGACAGCCTGCTCGGCGTCGCGCGGGCACTCGTGTCCGGTGAACTCACGATCGGCTTCGGCGACGACCGCGACGAGCTCCGGACGCGCCTGCTCGCCATGAAGGGGATCGGCCCCTGGACGGCCGACTACGTCAGCATGCGGGTGCTCGGCAACCCCGACGCCTTCCTGCCCGGCGACGTCGCCGTCCGCACGGGTGCGGGCCGACTCGGCTTGCCGTCCGACGCCCGCACCCTCACTGCGGAAGCGGACGCCTTCGCCCCGTGGCGCTCCTACCTCTGCCTCCACCTGTGGAAGGCGGCCTCCACACCGGCGCCGTCCGCCGCACCCTCAGCCCTCGAGAAAGGTCCAGCAGCATGACCACCATCATCTCCAGCACGAGCGCCCGCCGCGGTGACGGCCGGGCGTCCGGCGCGCAGCTCACCGCGACCAGCCAGACCGTCGACACCCCGGACGGCCCCTTCACGATCCTCGCGCGGGAGGACGGAGCGGTGCTCTCCTCAGGGTGGTCCGACGACATCGGCGTCATGCTCGAACGGATCCGGCCAGCCGACCGCCCCCGCGAGACGGTGGCGGGGACGATCGCGGCGATGGACGCCGTCCGGGCGTACTACGACGGCGACCTGGCGGCGATCGACCTCGTACCGGTCGCCCAGTTCGGTGGCCCGTTCCGCACGCACGCCTGGACGGTGCTGCGGACGATCGCCGCAGGACACCCGGTGACGTACACGGAGTTCGCCGCGGCGAGCGGTCGGCCGTCGGCGGTCCGCGCTGCGGCGAGCGCCTGCGCGACGAACGCGCCCGCCCTGTTCGTCCCGTGCCACCGTGTCCTCCGGACCGACGGGACGCTCGGCGGGTTCGCGTGGGGACTCGACGTCAAGCGGTCGTTGCTCGACCGCGAGGCCGCGCTGAGCTGAGTGGGCACGGGAACGGGGAACACGGTCCCTGAGCACCCATCCACGGACCCTGAGCCTGTCGAAGGGCGGCGCCTCCCCGTGGGCACTTCGACAAGCTCAGTGACCGGAAGGATGGCTCAGTGACCGGAGGATGGCTCAGTGACCGGAGGATGGCACGGTGACCGGAGGATGGCTCAGTGACCGGGACGGCACGATGACCGGAACGGGCGGGTCCGGTCAACCCTGCGGAGCAGACGGATCGTCCGCGTAGGCTGACGGGATGGCTGCTGCCCCGACGATCGTATGGTTCCGCGACGACCTCCGCCTGGCCGACAACCCCGCGCTGCACGCAGCGGTCGAGCTCGACGCGCCGATCCTCTGCCTGTTCGTCCTCGACGACAGCGAAGCGCTGCGACCGCTCGGCGGCGCGTCCCGCTGGTGGTTGCACCACAGCCTCGAGGCGCTCGGCGACGACATCCGCGGTCTCGGCGGCACGCTCCTCCTGCGGTCCGGGAGCGCGGCGACCATCGTGCCCGAACTCGCCCACTCGATCGGCGCCGGCGCCGTCCTGTGGAACCGTCGCTACGGCGCGGCCGAGCGCGAGATCGACGCCGGGATCAAGTCGGAGCTGAAGGAGGCCGGGCTCGACGCTCGCAGCTTCGCCGCGAACCTCCTCGCTGAGCCGTGGGAGATCGTCACCGGACAGGGGCAGCCGTATTCGGTGTTCACCCCGTTCTGGAAGGCCTCGCTGCAGCGGCACGCGGCGAACCCGCCGAGACACCCCCTCCCCGCGCCGACCGCACTGACCGCCATGGCCGAACCGCCCTCGGGCGACGAGCTCGGCTCCTGGAACCTGCTCCCGACGAAGCCGGACTGGGCGGCCGGACTCCGGGAGCAGTGGACGCCCGGTGAGGCCGGCGCCGACGCGCGGCTCGCCGAGTTCCTCGACGACGGCGTCACGGGCTACGCGGAGGACCGAGACTTCCCGGCCCAGCCGTCGACCTCCGGGCTCTCCCCGCACCTCCGGTTCGGCGAGATCAGCTCGCCGCAGATCTGGCACGCCGCCCGCGACGGCCGCCGGCATCTCGGCGACGACGGCGCCACCTTCCTCAAAGAACTCGGCTGGCGCGACTTCGCCTACCATTGCCTCTTCGCCTTCCCCGACCTCGCGACGCGCAACTGGCGTCAGGCCTTCGACCGGTTCCCCTGGCCGGACGTCGACCAGGACGCCTTCGACGCCTGGACCGCCGGGAGGACCGGGATCCCGCTCGTCGACGCCGGCATGCGGGAGCTCTGGGCGACGGGCACCATGCACAACCGGATCCGGATGGTGACGGCATCCTTCCTCACCAAGAACCTGCTCATCCACTGGAAGCTCGGCGAGGACTGGTTCTGGGACACGCTCGTCGACGCCGACCCGGCGTCCAACCCCTTCAACTGGCAGTGGGTGGCCGGCAGCGGCTTCGACGCCTCGCCCTACTTCCGGATCTTCAACCCGGAACGGCAGCGCGAACGCTTCGACGCCGACGACGCGTACATCAAGCGGTGGGTGCCCGAGTTCGGCACGCCCGACTACCCCGAGCCGATCGTCGACCTCGGCGAGACGAGACAGGCTGCGCTCGCGGCGTACGAGCAGGTCAAGGGGGCGTAGCTCCGGGCCGTCGTTCTTCGACACTTCGACAGGCTCAGTGACCGGGGTGGGGCTCAGTGACCGGGTGAACCGGTCCCTGAGCCTGTCGAAGGGCGCTCACCGGGTGCGGAAGAGACCGGCACGCTGGGCCGCGGCGATCGCCGCCGAGCGGTTCGACACGTCGAGCTTCGTGTAGATGTGGGCGAGGTGCGACTTCACCGTCGTCTCCCCGACGTGCAGTCGCCCGGCGATCTCCAGGTTGGTGAGCCCCTCGGCCGCCCGCGCGAGCACCTCGATCTCGCGCGCGCTCAGCGCCTGTTGCGGTGCGCTCACCCGAGCGACCAGCCGGGTCGCCACGGCCGGCCCGAGCACCGAGTTCCCGCCGGCCGCCGAGCGGATGCCGTCGATGAGGTCCTCCGGGGCGGCGTCCTTCAACAGATACCCCGCGGCTCCGGCTTCGATCGCGCCGAGGATGTCGGCGTCGGAGTCGTAGTTCGTCAGCACGAGGACCGACGGACCGCCCGGCAGCGACGCGATCTCCCTCGTCGCATCGATCCCCGTCGGACCGTCGCCGAAGCTCAGGTCCATGAGGACGAGGTCGGCGCCGGGTGCGGCGGCGACGGCCTCGGCTGCGGTCGACGCGGTCCCGACCACCTCGATGTCGGCGATCGGCGCGAGCACCGCGAGGAGTCCGGCTCGGACGATCGGGTGGTCGTCCGCCACCACGACCCGGATGACCGGCGGCTCCCCGGCATCCGTCGCATCGTCACGCATGGACGTCCCCCTCCGCTCCTGGTGCCGCGAACCGCACGGTGATGGTCGTGCCGGCGCCCGGCGCGCTGCGCACCTCGACCTCGCCACCCAGTTCGGTGATGCGACGGCGCATGGACATCATGCCGAACGAACCGCCCGCAGTGCGCTCGGCGACGCTCGCCGCATCGAACCCCACCCCGTCGTCGTCGATGTCGAGGATGACCTCCTCGTCGAGGTAGGTGAGGGTGACGTCCGCCCGGCTCGCTCCGGCATGCCGGACGACGTTCGCGAGACTGCTCTGCGCGGCCCGGAGGAGCGCGGTCGTCACCGGCGTGCCGAGGACGAACGCATCGCCGGTGACCGTCGTGGAGACCGGCGTGCCGCTCTGGGCGGTCGTCGTCTCGGCGAGCCGACCGAGCGCGTCCGCGATCGTCGCGCCGACCAACGCCGGCGGGCTCAGCTCGTCGATGAGGCTGCGCGTCTCGGCGAGGGCCGTCGCCGCGGCCTCCCGCGCCAGACCGATGTGCGAACGCAGCTGCTCCGTGCCCGGCTGCTCGACGGCGGAGCGTTCGGCCGCGTGCAGGAGCAGTTGGATGCTCGACAGGGCCTGGGCGACCGTGTCGTGGAGGTCGGCGGCGAGGCGCTCGCGCTCCGCCAGCTTGCCCGCCTGCCGACCCCGCTCGGCGAGCTCCTCGCGTGCTGCGACGAGCTCGGCGATGAGTCGCTCCCGCTCGGCCGCCTCCCGGGCCAGCGCCTCGTAGCCGAGTCCGATCGCGACGGCCACGGCCGCACCGACGAGCGGGCCGACGACTCCCCCGACGCTGAAGCCGGCTGTGCAGACCGATCGCCACGACCGCGGCGATGGTGGCGATCACGACGGCGGGCACCGCGACGGCCCTGGGGAGGAGGTGCAGATAGAGGAAGAACAACGGGAAGACCAGGTAGGCGGCATCCGGGCTGAGGAGGACGAGGACCACCCACTCGACGCTGAGCAGCACCAGCCAGACGAGGACGGACACCCGACCTCGACGCACGCCGACAGGAGCAGCGTCGCGATCGGTGGTGCCGCTGACGGCCACCGCACGGCGGACCCGACCGCCGAGGATCGCGCCAGCGGCGTAGGTGAGCAGCATGACGACGGCGAGGACGATCGCCGCGAGGGCCGCCTGGCCACCGACCGAGACGGATCGCGCGATCACGAGCACGATGAGTGCGGTGACGAGGCCGTGGAGGCCGAGCTGCAGGCCGGTGAACACGGGGCTGAGTGCCGAGTGCTTCATCCGCCCAGCGTACGGCGGGGATCGTCCTCGCGAATCATCAGAAAGGTGGAACGTCGCCTCCACCTGACCGCGCCGGAGGACCGTCCCGTCCGACGATGCCCGGCGTCGGCGACGCGGCGAGGCTGGAATCCTGCCGCACCACGGAGACGCCGTCGGGCGGCTGACAAGGAGTCCCCATGTTCGTCGCCTGGCGCGACATGCGCTTCGCCACCGGTCGCTTCGTGCTGATCGGGGCGGTCGTCGCCCTCATCACCCTGCTCGTCGGATTCCTCAGCGGCCTCACCGCAGGGCTGGCGAACCAGAACATCTCGGCGATCACCGGGCTGGGTGCGTCGAGCATCGTCCTCGCGGCCCCGGCCGACGGCGAGCAGGCGACGTTCGCCGACTCCGCGATCGACGCGGACGCGGCCACCACGTGGGCTGCGGTCCCCGGGGTGGACGGTGTCCAGGAGCTCGGCATCAGCCAGACGCGGATGACCACGGACGATGCGCGCACCTCCGTGGCACTGTTCGGGATCAGCGGTGACGCCGTCCCGGGTCGCGCCGCCGAGGTGCCCGCCGACGGGACCGCCCGCCTGAGTCGGACCGCCGCGGAGGCCCTCCACGTCTCCCGAGGCGACACCGTCTCGATCGGTGGCAGCGAACTCGAGGTCGGATCGGTCGTCGACGACCAGTGGTACAGCCACACGCCGGTCGTCTGGACGAGCCTGTCGGAGTGGCGGTCGCTACAGGCCGCGCAAGGGTCCCCCGGCGACGGAGCGACCGCGCTCGCCATCACCGGGAACCCGAGCGCCGATGCGGTGACGGGAGCGGAGCAGGCCACCGGCACGGTGTCGAAGGACGTCCTGTCGTCCCTGCTCGCGATCGGATCGTTCCGCTCCGAGATCGGATCGCTCCTCCTCATGGTCGCCATGCTGTTCGGGATCTCCGCGCTCGTCATCGGAGCCTTCTTCACGGTGTGGACCATGCAGCGCGCGGGCGACGTGGCGATCCTCAAAGCACTGGGCGCGACGACCCGTCGGCTGTCGCTCGATGCACTCGGCCAGGCGCTCGTCCTCCTCGTCCTCGGCGTCGGGACTCGGCATCGGCATCACCGCCGCACTCGGTTCCGCGGCTGGCACGGCGCTGCCCTTCGTGCTCAGCCCACTGACGACGCTCGTGCCCGGGGTGATCATGATCGCCCTCGGCCTGATCGGCGCGGCGTTCGCCCTGCGGTCCATCCTCTCGGCCGACCCGTTGACCGCGCTCGGCGGCAACCGGTGACCGCGCACGCCCTCCCCGCATCCTTCCTCGCACCCACCCTCGTCACCATCGGAGTCACCGCATGATCTCGCTCACCGACGTCACCCTCACCTTCCCCGACGGCGACCACCGCGTCACCGCCGTCGACCACGCGACCCTCACCGTCCCGGCCGGGACCGTGACCGCGCTCACCGGGCCCTCGGGCTCCGGGAAGTCGAGCGTGCTCGCCGTCGCGGCCGGCCTCATCCGGCCCGACAGCGGCCTCGTGGAAGTGGCCGGGGTCGACGTCACCTCCCTCGACCGCCGTGCGGCCACCGACTTCCGCCGCACGAGGCTCGGCATCGTGTTCCAGCAGGCCAACCTGCTGCCGTCGCTCACGGCCCTCGAGCAGCTGTGCGTCCTCGGGACGCTCGGCGGCCGCGCGTCGCGGGCCGACCGGACGCGCACCCGCGAGCGGGCCGCGATGCTGCTCGCCGCCGTCGGGCTCGCCGACCAGGCCGGCAAGCGGCCGCATCAGCTCTCCGGCGGTCAGCGGCAGCGGGTCAACATCGCGCGCGCCCTCATGAACGAGCCCGACGCCCTCGTCGTGGATGAGCCGACCAGTGCACTCGACCACGAGCGCGGGTCCGCGATCATCGAGCTCATCCTCGAACTCACCGCGACCTCGGGCGCCGCGACGCTGCTGGTCACCCACGATCGGAGCCACCTCGACCGCATGGACCAGGTGCTCGTCATGGAGGACGGTCGGCTCAGCGCCGCCGCCGACGCGCTGGCCCTGCGGTCCTGAGGTCCACCGTCGCCCGGCGGTAGGGTGAGGTCACGTCGAGAGAGGACCGCCATGCGCCGTGCGACCCGTGGGCTGACCGTGATCGCGATCGTCGGCGCCGTGCTCGGCACGAGTGCCTGCACCGGTGGCGCGGACTCGCCCTCCGGTCAGAGCTCCGCGAGCGAGGCCGGCGTGATCGCACCCGTCATCGTGCAGCTCGTCGATCAGGACGGCCGCACCGTCACCGTCGGCCTCGACAACGTGGTGGACCTCGTCGCCGTCGATCCGACCGTGTGGTCCGCTGAGATCGAGGATCCGTCGATCGCGGAGTACGTACCGGGCGGATCCCGCGGCGGCGCGTCGTTCAACCCCGGTCTGCAGCCGCTCGAGGTCGGGAGCACGACGGTGACGCTGACGAACAGCTCAGACGATTCGACCGTCGTCCTCACACTCGAGGTCGTCGACCGGTCCTGAGCCGGGACGCTCGGACGAACCGAACCGGTCCCTGAGCCGGTCGACGGGCGCACCCCGACCGGTCCCTGAGCCTGTCGACACTTCGACAAGCTCAGTGACCAACGTTCAGATGTTGAGGTAGCGGCAGAGGTACGCGGTGGTGACCTCGACCTCGACCTGGAAGCTGCTGCTCCCCGGGACACTGAACTGCGCGTCGGGCCCGAAGTCCTGCCAGGCACTCGTGTTCGGCAGCAGCACGCGGAGCTTGCCGGAGATCACGGACATCTCCTCGGCCTTGCCCGTGGTGAAGGTGTACTCCCCCGGCTCCATCACTCCGACGCTGGCCGACTCCGCACCGGGCTCGTTCGTGGTGAAGCCGATCGACTTCACCTTGCCGTCGAAGTACTCGTTGCTCGTCAGCATCAGGGGCCTCTCGTCGTGGTCCGGGACCGCGGCGGCGGATCCGGCCTTCATCGTATCGGCTCGGCGAAGAACGCCTCCTCGTGCGCGGCCGAGGCCAGGAACGCCCGTCGCATCGTCTCCCGGCCGGCCTCGTCCGCACGAGCCGCCGCCCCGGCGACGATCTCGATCGCCCGGGCGTTCGCCGTCGCGAAGGCGGGGTCGGCGTACGTGTCGAGCCACGCCGCGAACGGGTGCTCCGCGTGCGATGCGCCGACGAGCCGTTCACCGAGATCCTGATAGATCCAGTAGCAGGGCAACACGGCGGCGACCACCCGCCCGTAGTCGCCGTCGACCGTCGCCGCGTGCAGGTGGTCGAGGTACGCCGTGGTCGTCGCCGACGGTTCCACGTCCATACCGCCGACGGCATACGTGCTGAGCCAGGTGCGGTGCAGCTCCATCTCGGCCTCGATGGAGCCCGCCGCGCCGGTCGCCCAGAACACCTGCTCCTCGGCCGTCGGCGCCAGTGCACTCGCTCGCGCGAGGACCCGCGAGTAGGCCCGCAGGTAGATCGCGTCCTGCTGCAGGTACCAGGCGAACCGGGCCGGATCGAGGGTGCCGTCCGCGAGCGTCGTCACGAACGGCAGGTGGTCGATCCGGTCCCGCAGCTCGGCGATGTCCTCCCACCAGCCCGTGAGGATGCCGGCGCCGTCCTGCCGACCCGAGGTCATCCCGGCCGACGCCCACAGCTCGGCGAAGTGACTGATCGGGCCGTTGCCCGAGCCGACCTCGAGCGAATCCCCGTGCCGGAGGCTCGACGTGAGCCACGCCTTCGCCTCGCCGAGGGCCTCGGTCCAGGATCCCGAACGGACGACGAGGGTGGCCATCGCGCTCGACAGGGAGCACCCGGTTCCGTGGGTGTTCCGCTGTGTCGACTCGAAGACCGTCGAACTCGACGAGTGATCGGTCGTCGCCCAGACCACCGGTGGCGTCGACGAGCGCATCCGGGCACGCGGTCGTCCCCGTCAGGTGCCCGCCCTTCACGAGCACGATCACGCCCGCCTGCGCCGAGACCCGCTCCGCCTGGGCGAGTGCGTCGGCCCAGCTCGTCGCCACCGGTTCGTCCGCGAGGACGGCGAGCTCCGGCAGGTTCGGGGTCACGAGGTCGACGTGCGGCAGGAGCGCGCGCATGGCCGCTTCGGCGTCGCGGTGGAGGAGACGGTCGCCGCTCGTCGCCACCATCACCGGGTCGAGGACGACGGGTCCGGTCACGGTCTCCTGCAGCCAGGTCGACACGGTGTCGATGATCGCGACGTCGCCCAGCATCCCGATCTTGACCGCGTCGATCACCACGTCGTCCGCGACCGCGTCCAACTGCTCGCGGAGGAACCCGACGGGCGGGGTGTGCACGGATCGGACGCCCCGGGTGTTCTGCGCGACGAGCGCGGTGACGACCGCCATGCCGTATCCGCCGTTCGCGGCGATGCTCTTGAGGTCGGCCTGGATCCCGGCACCACCGGTCGGGTCGGTCCCGGCGATGCTCAGCACCCGGGGTGTGTCCCGGATCGTGACGGGTCGTCGACCGCGCACCCGGTCCGACGCTCGACGACTCCGGCGTCGTCGTCTGTTCCACGGCGCTCATGCCGAGACCTCGGTCCAGGCGCTGCGGAACGCCCGGGCGGCGGCCGCCGGATCGTCGGCGGCGCAGATGGCGGAGACGACGGCGAGACCAGCGGCACCGGCAGCGTGGAGCTCGACCGTGTCCTCCAGTGACACCCCACCGATCGCGACGCACGGGAGCGGGGTCGCGGCGGCGATCGCGGCGAACCCCTCCACGCCCAGCGGCTCCGGGTGGTCCGGCTTGGTCGTCGTCGGGCGGATGACGCCGACGCCCAGGTAGTCGACGGTCCCGGGAGGCAGCGCTGCGACCGCGTCGAGGTGCGCCGGGGTGTTCGCCGTCAGTCCCACGACGGCGGCCTGCCCCACGATGCGACGCACGGCGTCGACCGGGAGATCGCTCTGACCCACGTGGACGCCGTGGACGACGGCACCGGCGGAACGGGCGGCGAGGAACACGTCCACCCGGTCGTCGACGAGGAGCAGCGCCCGCCCGGCGACGACCTCCGCCGCACGCACGGTCAGGTCGAACAGCGCTCGCGCCGACGCGGTCTTCTCCCGCAGCTGGACCGCGGTCACCCCGCCGTCGACGGCCCGGCGCACGACGTCGAGGACACCGCGATCCCCGCTGGCCGAAGCATCCGTGACGAGGTAGGTGGCGATGCCGCGGCGCACGAGCTCGGCGTGCGAACGGGCCGCGAGGACCCGGTCCGCGGTGGTCGAGGCGCTCACGCGATCACCGCCAGGCTGCGGACGGTGTCGGCGTCGAGGAGGTGGAGGTGGTCGAGGAAGGCGGGAGCGAAGGAGCCGGGGCCACGGCTCTCCGCGGCCGCCAGCTGCGCGGCGACCGTGTACGCGGTGGTCGCCGCGACCGTCGTCAGCAGCCGGTCGTCGTCGAGTGAGGCGAAGGCGGCGAGCACGGCACCGAGGGCACAGCCACCGCCCGTCACGAGGGTGAGCCAGGCGTGCCCGTTCGAGCAGCGGACGATGCGCTCACCGTCGGTGATGACGTCCGTCGGGCCGGAGATCGCGACGACGGCACCCGAGGTGCGGGCGATCGCGGTGGCCGCCTCGATCGCGCTGTCGACCGAGTCGGTGCTGTCGACCCCGCGACCGCCGGCGCCCAGTCCGGCGAGCGCGATGATCTCGCTGGCGTTGCCGCGGACGATCGTCGGCCGGAGGGCGAGGAGTTCGGCGGCGAGCGCCGTCCGCACCGGCAGGAAGCCGACGGCGACGGGGTCGAGCACCCATGGGGTGCCGGCCTCGTTCGCGGCGGTGGCGGCCTCGACCATGGCCTCGCGCTGCTCAGCCTGCGGCGTCCCGAGGTTGAGGAGCACGCCGGAGGCGATGCGGGCGAACGGTCCGGCCTCGGTGGGGATGTCGGTCATCGCCGGGGCGGCGCCGATGGCGAGCAGGACGTTCGCGGTGAAGTTCGTCACCACGGCGTTCGTGATCGATTGGACGAGCGGCGTGCGCTCGCGCAGGCGGTCGAGGAGGTCCCCGGACGCGCTCGCGAACTCGCCGACGGACGAGTCGTCGGTGGACGGGTGGGCAGACTGCTGCGGTGTGCGAATGCTCATTCGCGACATCCCTTCGCTCGGACTAACGAGATCAGGTTCGACGGGTGTGTTCTCAGCCGATCGTCGTGGGATCGGCACCCCGTGTCACTCGCGACCACCCTAGCGGGTCGGCCCGGCTTCCGGTCCAGCGGGCGGGCGAGGATGATGGAGGGATGGACTTCTTCGAGCTGGTCACCATCGTCTTCGAGGTCGCCGGTGTCGGGGCGATGGTCGTGGGCTTCGTGATCGCCGTCACCCTCTCGGCCCGCCTGTGGTGGAGCACGCGCGACGGCGCACGGGCCTTCCGGATGCTGCGGGAGACGATCGGCTCGGTCATCCTGCTCGGGCTGGAGATCCTCGTGGCCGCCGACCTCGTGAAGACGGTCACGTCGACGCCCTCGCTGACCGACGCACTCGTCCTCGCGATCATCGTCGTCATCCGCACCCTGCTGAGCTTCTCCCTGCAGATCGAGATCGAGGGCACCCTCCCCTGGAGGCGCCTGGCGACGACCGGCCCACAGCTGTTCGACCGTGCCGTCAAGCGCGGTGGCGAACGCACCCGACGTCGCGCCGAGGAGCAGGACGCCTCGGTCCGGACGTCGAGCCGATCCGACGCGGCACCGGCGCCGACGGTCGCGGCGCAGGCCGTCCCCGACGATGAGGACGGCTTCCCCGAGCTCCGCAGTCGCAGCTAGTGCGGTGCGGCTAGCGTGCCGCGGAGGTCGCCCAGGTGTCGCGGATGAGGTCGGGCAGCAGGCGCATGTCGTCGAAGACGTGGGTGCCGTCGCCGATGAGGCGCTCGGCGGGCGTCATGCCGCCGGCGTAGGCGTAGACCGTCATGCCGGCCGCGCGGGCAGCCAGGACGCCGACGACGCTGTCCTCGATGACCGCGCACCGCTCGGGGGCCGTGTCGAAGTCGGCGGCGGCATGCAGGAAGAGGTCGGGTGCGGGCTTGCCGACGGCGACGTCGGTCGCGCTGAAGATGCGCCCGTCGAAGCGGTCGTGGATGCCCACCTGCCCGAGGTTGCGGACGACGTCGTGCAGCATCCCGTTCGAGGCGACGCACAGCGGCACCCCGGTCGCAGCGATGCCGTCGAGCGCGTCGACGACCCCGTCGACCGCCTCGAGCTCACGTTCGCAGATGCCGCGGAACATGTCGCTCCAGCGCTGGATCCAGTCGGCCTCGAGCGGCTTCCCGAGCCGCTGCTCGACGAGCGTCGCGTAGGTCTCGAGCGAGGCGCCGACGAAGAGCTCCCGCACCTCGGCCTCGGTGTAGTCGCCGCCGACCTCGTTGAGCAGCTGGAGGTTCACCCGGACGGAGATGCGTTCCGTGTCGACGAGCGTCCCGTCGCAGTCGAAGATGACGAGGTCCGGATAGTCGACTGGCATGCTCCGAGCCTAAACGACACCGCCTGCGCCGTGGCCGTGTGCCATCCGGCGGCGACCTCCGACGACGGTCGGCGTCATGGTCAGCGGGCCGCGCGGACGCCCTGTCGCTGCCAGGTGACGACCATGCGTCGCGCATACTGGGTCGCCGCGACGAAGTGGCCGAGGAGTCCGAGGAGGATCGCGACGAAGCCGACCCCGCCGAAGACCCGGTAGAGCGCCGACGCAGGATCCCCGCCGCCGAGCGCGAGGCCGATGAGCAGCGCGAAGAAGCCGACGAAGAGGAACACCGTCCGGATCTTGCCGGCGATGCTCACCGGCACCTCCGGCGTCCCGCGGAACGCGACGACGGCGACGAACGCGAGCAGGAGGTCGGGGACGATCATGACCACGAACACCTGCCACGGGATGATCTGCGCGATGGCGAACGATGCGGCGACCACGACCACGGTCAGGCGGTCGGCGACCCCGTCGAGCCAGGTGCCGAGCGCTGAGACCGTGCCCATGCGGCGCGCGATCTGTCCGTCGGCGACGTCGCTCAGGAACACCACCGCACCGACGACGAGCGCAGCCCAGTAGGAGCCGGTGATCACGAGGGCGGCGAACACCGGGAGCAGGACGATACGTCCCGCCGTGATCGCGTTC
The DNA here is from genome assembly GCF_059073635.1 of Plantibacter sp. Classification (NCBI taxonomy): domain Bacteria; kingdom Bacillati; phylum Actinomycetota; class Actinomycetes; order Micrococcales; family Microbacteriaceae; genus Plantibacter; species Plantibacter sp. The sequence goes on from NZ_JCACOF010000010.1 coordinate 1,011,601, forward strand.
GGCAGGTTCTTCCAGTCGTCGTCGGAGAACAGCTGCGTCCGGAGGCGCGCGAGCGGCGTCTTCTCGTGCAGGGTCACCGGGATCATCGCCTCGTCGCCGGGGATCGCGGCACCGCGGCGGAATCGGGCGATCGCGACCACCGTGACCACCACGACGAGCGCGAACAGCAGCACCCAGCCGGTGGCGCCGAGGTACTGGCGGACCGTGTCGAGCGTGGCGCGGACGAGGGAGCCGACCCCGACGTAGACGGCGGACCAGAGGAGGGAGCCCAGCAGCGATGCCGCGAGGAACGACCGGTAGGGCACGCGGGCGACCCCGGCGGCGGTCGGTGTCAGGCATCGGAGCACGGGGACGAGCCTCGTGAGGAAGACGGCCTGGGCCCCGCGCCGCTCGAGCGCCTCGACCGCGCGGTCCCAGCCGTGGACGCCGAGACGCCGGACGATGGCCGAGTCACGGAGGCGACCACCGGAACGACGACCGACGAGGTAGCCGAGCTGGTCCCCGAGCGACCCGCCGAGGGCGACCGCGAGGAACAGCACGAGGGCACCGGGGGCGGAGTCGAGCATGGCCGCGAGGAGGAGCACCACCGGTTCACCGGGGACGACGAGGCCGAGCCACAGGCCGGATTCGGCGGTCGCGAACAGGAGCCCGAGGAGCCAGATCAGCGGATCGGGCAGCGCCGTCGCGGCGTCGTTCACCCACCCGATGATGTCCACGGATCCCCGTTCAGCAGTGCGATCCGCACTCCTGGGTGGGGCGCGGCTCGCCCAAGTCTACGGACGAGCCGCGCCCTCCCATCCCCGAGGGGTCGTTCAAATGGTCATTCGCCGGACAGCTCGTCCCGATTCGCGCGTCGACGACGCAGGACGGCCGCGGTGACGACACCGGCGGCACCGAGCACGAAGAGCGCTCCGGCAGCGACGATCCACGGCATCGCGTCCGCGCCGGTCGAGGGCAGACGACCCGCGTTGCTGGGAACGGCGGGGTTGCTCGGAACGGCGGGGTCGCTCGGCGTCGCCGTTGGGACGGGCGGCACCGGAGCGACCTCGTCGGCGACGAGCACGAAGGTGGGCACCGTCTGGACCGCGCCGTCCGTACCGACCACGACGGTGGCCGTCGTGGCACCACCCGCGGGCACCGAATACCCGGCCGGGACGGTCAGCGTGACCTCGTAGCTGCCCGGCGCCAGGTCGGCGAGCCCGTAGGAGCCCTCGGCCGTCGTGGTCAGGGCGACCGGGCCGCCCGGCGTCGTCACCGTGACCGTCGCTGCGGGCACGGGGGCGTCGGTGTCCGTCCGGACGTCGCCGATGACGGTGCCGAGCCGAGCGAGCTCGAAGTCGACCGCGTCCAGATCGGCGCCGGCGAGCTCCTCCGCCCGGGTTGCGGCTCCGGAGACGACGTACCCCTCCGGGGCGACGACCGAGACCTCGTAGGAGCCAGCGGGCAGGAGCGGGAAGCGGTAAGAACCGTCGGCGGCCGTGACGGCGCTCTCGACCCCGTTCGGACCGTCGACGCTCACGGTGACACCGGCCACACCGACTCCACCGGACGTGATCACCCCGCCGAGACTGGGATTCGCGACGAGCACGAAGTCCTGCTCGGTGATGGGTGTCTCGCTCCCGACCGGGACCGTGAAGACGTTCGGCGGGCTCTGCACCGCGTAACCCGCGGGCGGCGTGATGACGACCGTGTGCTCGCCGACCGGCACGGTGTCGAAGAGGTAGTTCCCGTCGGTGTCGGTGGTGACGCTGCCCGCGCCGTCGATCGTGACCGTGGCTCCGACGATCGGCATACCGTCCGTGTCGAGCGCGGTGCCGGACACGGCGACGGGCACGATGTCCCGGACGGTGAAGTCCGCGACGGCGTCGGCGTCCGTGAGGTCCGCGGCGGCTCGTGCGGGACCGTCGGCGATCTTGCCGGTCGGCGGGACGAGCTGCACCGTGTAGCCGTCGGTCGCGAAGTAGCCGGCGAAGGTGTAGGCGCCGCCACCGGCGGTCGTGGTCGACGCCACCACCCGACCGTCGCGGTCGATGAGGCGGACGCCGACGCCGTCCAGCGGGCCGGTGGTCTGGTCGGTCACGGTGCCGGTCACGTCACGCGCGATCGACGCGAACCACGCCTGGTAGACGGGCGCGCCCGAGGCGCTGCTGGAAGGAGAAGGTGAGGCTGGAGATCGGGGCGGAGGGCTCGAACCACCCCGCCGCGCCGGCGGTGTCCGCGGCGGCGTCGTTGCCGCGGAGCACCTGCGTCGCCGGGTCCCAGGTGGGGACGTCCGTCGCGGAACCGGTGCAGGACGGCTTGCCGGCCAGACCGGGAGCGCAGTAGTTGAAGCCACCGTTGAACCCGAGCTCGTCAGGGGTGAGCGCCGCGCCGTCGGGGCCGATCGCCGTCACGGTGACCTGGTCGGCGTCGATGTCGCCGAGGACGAACGTCCAGCCGGACGGCGGCGTCGGCGTCGCGAAGGAGTAGGTCGTGGTCGAGGGCGACGCCGCGTTGTTCGCCTTCGGCCGGAGGTTCAGGTAGGGCTGATCGCGGCTGCTGCCGTACTTCGCACCGACCGGGGTCGACGCCGCCAGCCAGGTCGAGGCGCCCGAGATGACGCCGACGCCACCGCCGCCGACCGAGTCGCTCGTCAACGCCGCGGTGAGGGCGGGCTGACCGGCCAGGGTCATCGTGCCCTGGTACGACCCCGATGCACCGGAGAACGTGGGCCACGTCGCCCAGCTCGAGGTGGTCGCGGCGGAGGCCGCCGGGACGGCTGCGGTGAGGGCGAGCGCGGAGGCTCCGAGCAGGGCGAGCACAGCGGCTCCGATGCGGCGGGTCATGGGCGTCAGGATAAACGCACATCGGTCGCCCGCGGAAGCCCGGTGTCCCGTTTCCGAGGGTCAGCCGAAACAGTGGTACCGACGGGCGCGGCACCGCAGACCCATGGACCGGACGCGCAGGATCATCCCGCGGGAGGACGGGAGATCGGGCGCGCGGGCGACGCGCCCCGGCGGCGATCCGAGGAGGCTGGAACCATCAACCGATCAGCTCCGCACACCGCGGAGAAGCTCCGCACCGCGGAGGAAGGAACCCCACCTCATGTCCGCCTCAGCCACCACCGAGTCCCCCACGATCTCGCCCGCCGAGGACGTGACCCTGGCAGACGCCCCGACCGAAGCGTTCGGCCCCGAGCCCCTCACCCAGGCCACGCCCGTGCAGGAGGTCGCGCCGACTCAGCCGACGGCCCCGCTGCCCCTCGCACCCGTTCCTGCTGCGACGACCGCCGACCGCGAGAGCTCGACCCAGACGCTGTCGATCATCGCGTTCGCCCTGTCGATCGCCGCGGTCGTGGCCCCGTCGTTCGTGCTCCTGCCGATCGCCTCGCTCGTGCTCGGCATCATCGCGCTCGCCCGCAAGCCGAAGTCGAAGGGCTTCGCCCTCACCGCCGTCATCATCTCCGGTACCATGCTGGCGCTCGCCCTGATCGTCGCAGCCGGTGCAGCCCTGCTGCTCGGGGTGTCGGTGATCAGCAGCGGCTACGCCGGCTGACCCGATCTCCCGCCCGACGCCCGTCCGCTCCTCGAGCGGGCGGGCGTCGTGGCGTGTGTCCCGGACATCCCGGACAGCCGTTGATTGTTACACAATCCTGCGGCAGGCTGTCCCCATGACCCGTTCGCCGACCGAAACCCAGACGACCGGCACCAGCACTGCCGCGGGGCGCCTGCCCGTCGCCGCCGCGATCCTCGCCGCCGTGTGCTTCGGGACGACGGGCACGGCTCACGCGCTCCTACCGATCGAGGTGGGATCGGTCGCGTTCGGCGCTGCACGCATCGTCTTCGGCGGAGCGCTCCTCGTCCTCGTGTGGGCGGTATTCGCCCGCCGCTCGAGGTCCACTCCACCTCGGACCCGCGCAGCGGAACTCGGGAGGCCCGCGCTGGTCGTCGCCGTCGTCGTCGGCACGATCGGCGTCACCGCGTACCAGCCGTTCTTCTTCCTCGGCGTGGAGCGCAACGGTGTCGCGATCGGGACCCTCACCGCGCTCGGCTCCGCACCCGCCATCACCGGCCTCCTCGAATGGGCGATCCACCGACGGCGCCCGAGCGGCCGCTGGTTCCTGGCCACGATCGTCGCCGCAGCCGGCGTCGCCGTCCTGTCCGGGGTGACGGGCGGCGGGATCGGGACCGTCTCGGTGGACGGGTTGCTCGCGTCCATCGGAGCCGGAGCCTCCTACGCCCTGTACACGCTCTGCAGCAAGGCGCTCATCGAGCACGGGTGGACGCCGCTCGGCACCATGGCGGCGCTCTTCGGCGGAGCGGCGCTCGTCTCGGTGCCGATCCTCCTCGCCACCGAGACCGCTTGGATCCTCACCGTGCCCGGCGCCCTCGCGGTCGCGTGGCTCGCGCTCGTGAACACGGTGGCGGGGTACCTGCTGTTCGGCTACGCACTCGGCGGGTTGCCCGCGTCTCGGGTCGCGACGCTCACGCTCTTCGAACCATTGACGGCGACGCTCCTCGGCATCCTGCTCCTCGGAGAGTCCTTCGGGCCGTCCACCGTCATCGGTGCCGCGCTGCTCGTGATCGGACTCGCGATCCTCGTCGTACCGAAGCGCATCGACCGTCGCGAGGTCGCCCGATGACCGCGGTCGACGCCGTCGCGGACGCGCTGCGGGAGGACATCCTCGACGGACGGCTCGGCGCGGACGAGCCGTTGCGGGAGACCGCCCTCACCGCCCGGTTCGGCGTCAACCGGCACACCGTCCGAGCGGCGCTCCAGGCGCTCGCGGCGGAGCGCCTGGTCACGTTCGAGGCCTACCGCGGCGCCCGGGTGCGGTCGTTCAGCGATGCGGACGTGCTCGCCCTCATGGAGTACCGGACGGCGATCGAGGCCGAGGCGGTCCGGCTGCTGCGAACGCGTGCGGAACCGTCGTCGCGCCCACCGGCCTCGATCATCGCGGCGAACGACAGCCTCCGACGCATCTGCCTCGACCGACCCGGCGATCACCGCGCCATCGAGGTCGCGCACGCCGAGCTGCACCACGCGATCGTCGCCGCGGCCCGGAGCCCTCGACTGAGCGAGGCGCACGCTGGCCTGCTCGCCGAGCTCGGCCTGTTCATGGTGCAGCTCCGGAGCGTCCTCCCGCCCGAGGAACTCATCGACCAGCACGACCGACTCGTCCACGCGCTCAGCGGCGACCACGGCGAGGCGGAGCTCCGCGCGCACCTCGCGCACTCGGCGGAGCAGCTCATCGCCCTCCGCCGGTCGGCCCCCTGAGCCACCCCTTCCGATCCCTGAGCCACCCCTTCCGGTCCCTGAGCCACCCCTTCCGGTCCCTGAGCCACCCCTTCCGGTCCCTGAGCTTGTCGAAGGGCACCTCGACAAGCTCGGTGACCGGATGGCGCTCGGTGACCGGGTGGCGCTCGGCGACCGGGTGCGGCTCGACGACAGGACGGGCCGTCAGCCTCGCGTCGAGGTGACCGCCTCCGGCCGCGTCCCGGTGGCGTCGGCCGCCGGCCGGACCGCGGGGTGCTCCTCGGACGGGCCCGACCACGGCAGCGTCACCGTGAACGTGGTGCCGGCGGACGACGAGGCGACCTCGATCGAGCCCTCGTGGCCCTCGGCGATGGACAGCGCGATCGCCAGGCCGAGGCCCGTGCTGCCGGCGGCACGCGAGCGCGACGAGTCGGCCCGGGCGAACCGGTCGAAGAGTTCGGGGAGGAAGGCCTCGTCGATGCCGGGTCCGTCGTCGGCGATCGTCAGCGAGGCGCGCTGCGGCTCGTCGGGACTCTTCGGTGCGCTGATGCGGGTGACCACGGAGGTGCCGGCCGGGGTGTGCACGGCGGCGTTCGACAGCAGGTTCACGACGAGCTGGTGGAGGCGCTCGCGGTCGCCGCGCACGATGATCGCGCGCTCCGGCACGTCGACCGACCAGTGGTGCGCCGGTGCCGAGACGGCCGCGTCGCTCACGGCGGCGGCGACGAGGTCGCTCAGGTCGACGTCGTCGAGGTGCAGGTCCTGGCCCTCGTCGAGACGCGCCAACAGGAGCAACTCGCTGACGAGCGAACTCATCCGGGTCGCCTCCGACTCGATGCGGGCGAGCGCGTGCTCCGTCATGGGCGGGAGGCTCTCGCTGTCCTGGCGGGTGAGCTCGGCGTAGCCCTGGATCGCAGCGAGCGGCGTCCGGAGTTCGTGGCTCGCGTCGGTGACGAACCGGCGCATGCGCTTGTCGGTCGCGGCTCGGACGGCGAGTGCGCGGTCGACGTGGTCGATGAGGCCGTTGAGCGCCTCGCCCACCTTGCCGATCTCCGTCCGGGGATCCGTGTCGGCCTGATCGACCCGCACGTCGATCCCGGTGTCGCCACGCTCGAGTTGCAGGGTGGACACCTCCTCGGCGGCGGCGGCCACGCGGGACAACGGTCGGAGCCCGAGGCGGACCACGATGATCGCCCCGACGATGGTGACCGCGAGCGCGAGCACGGCGAGGATCGCGATGACGATCGCCTCCTGCTGCACGGCGGCACGCGGGGTGGCGAGCGAGACGCCGGCCACGAGGGTCTCGCCGTCGCCGTGGTCGAGGAACTCGAGCCGGTACCCGCCGAGCGACCCCAGCTCGATGTTCTGTCGCTCGGAGCTGTCGACCGCGACGGCCTCCTCGATGAGCGCCTTCGTCCGCACGTCGAGCGCCGTCGCGTTGGACTGGGTGAAACGCGCGGAGTCGACGACCCCACCGTCCGCGACGAGCGCGATGAGCGTGCCGGGCCCGTGGCCGACGTAGTCCACGAACGGCTTGACGTAGCCGGGCTCACCGCGCGTGGCATCGGGGTCCACCACCGCTCCGGCACCGGCCTGCTGATCGTGGAACTTCACCACGGAGTGCTCGAAGGCCTCCATCGACCCGGTGAGCTGGGTGTCGACGACGGCGGTGACCGACCCTTCGACCGTGACGATCGTCAGGATGCCCGACACCGCGAGGACCGCTGCGATGACCGCCGCGATGCCCGTCACCAACCGTCGCTGAAGCGTCCACGGGTGCCGCCGGTCCGCCCGAGGCGTCGGCACGCCCGCAGTCGGAACCGATGCGGTGCTCATTCGACCGGCCGCAGCACGTATCCGACACCGCGGACGGTGTGGATCATCGGCGCACGGTCGGCGTCGATCTTCTTGCGGAGGTAGGAGACGTAGAGGTCGACGATGCTGGCCTTGCCGGCGAAGTCGTAGTTCCACACGCGGTCGAGGATCTGGGCACGACTCAGCACGCGCTTCGGATTGCGCATGAAGTAGCGCAGCAGTTCGAACTCGGTCGTGGTGAGCGCCACCGGCTCGCCGTCGCGGCTGACCTCGTAGCTGCGCTCGTCGAGGAAGAGCCCGCCGATCGTGATGCGGGAGTCGTCGTCGGACACGACGTGCGCGGTGCGGCGGAGGAGACCGCGGAGACGGGCCACGAGCTCCTCCAGCGAGAACGGCTTCGTCATGTAGTCGTCGCCGCCGGCGGTGAGTCCCATGATGCGGTCGTCCACCGAGTCGCGAGCGGTGAGGAACAGGGTCGGGGTGCCCGATTCCGGCTCCCCCTGCGAGAAGCTGCGGAGCTGGCGCAGGACGCTCAGCCCGTCCATGTCGGGCAGCATGATGTCGAGGACCACGACGTCCGGACGTTCCGTGCGGTAGCGCTGGACGGCCTCGCGACCGTTGGTGGCGACGTCCACGACCCACCCCTCGTAGCCGAGGGCCAGGCTCACGAGGTCGGTCAGGACCGCTTCGTCGTCGACGAGGAGGACGCGGATGGGTGAACCGTCGGCCCGGTACATCCGCGGTAGCTTGGCGAGGACCGCCCGGCGGCGCCCCGAGTCGACGATCTGCGTTGGCAGGTCGGAGGGCATGGGTCGATTATCCGTCGTCGAGCTGCGAGGCGCGGGGAGCGACGGGCGATTCATAGAGGCCTCATATCTTTTCAGGCCGAGCCCATGGGTGCGGTGCCTACCGTGGAGGGCATGACCCGAGCAGAGCCCCTGGGCACGTCGTTCGCCCCCCGCCGTCGTCGGACGGCCGGAGCGACGGCCGAGCCTGCGGACCGGATCCGGAGCGGCCTCGCCGCCGCCGTCCGTGCTCTGCGTCCCCTGTTCCCGGCAGGTGTCTCACGTCCTCGATTCCTCCGCGGGCCGCGGATCGAGGCTCCCGTCGACGCGCACCCGATCAGCACCGACCGTCTCGTCCTGCGTCGCCACCGGTTGGAGGACGCCGAGGCCTGGTACCGCATCCAGTCCACACCGGCGGTCGTCGAGCACCTGCCGTGGCCGGTCCGCGACCGCGAGGCGTCCCGTGAGCACCTGCGGCACCGCGTCGGGCACCACCGCCTCTGGCAGTCGGGCGACTTCCTCGCCCTGGCCGTGGAGCACGACGGGCGGCTCGTCGGCGATGTCTCCCTGCATCTCCGGGAGGTCCACCCCGCCGAGCGCTCGGTCGAGATCGGATGGGTCCTCGACCCCGCCGTCGGCGGACGCGGTCTCGCGAGCGAGGCCTCGGAGGCGATGATCGACCTGGCCTTCCGCGAGCTCGGGGCGAAGACCGTCACAGCCGTCATCGAGCCGGAGAACACCAGGTCCATCGCCCTCGCCGAGCGGCTCGGCTTCCTGCGGGCGACCGCGCCGCGCCGGTCGTCGAGCATCACCTTCGCGATCACGCCCTCGCTCCTCGCCGCACGTCGTGCAGAACGCGTCGAAGCCACGCACACGGGGTCCACCGTCACGCGCCCCTGATGGCCGGCGTCCCGATCGCCGAACCTGCCGGGGCTGAGTCTCCCCCACTCCAGCCTCGGCAGGTTCAGCCGTCGGGACGCCGGCGACGTGCGTCCCTCGTGTCACACGTTCACAACTCAGGTGCCCCCGGCGCGTCGCCTCCGGCTGCCGCCCGAGGGCGCCGACCCGCCCGTGGCGTCCTGAGTTGTGCGCAGTCCAGGGTTCCGGTCGGTTCCAATATCCTATAGGATTATCGCGATGTGCCGGCTTGCGCCGGATCGACGGACTCGATGACGAGGAGATGCAGATGACCAGGCTCTGGAACCGACCGGCCGACTTCGCGGACGAGATGGTGGACGGCTTCGTCCGCGCCAACGGACGCTGGGTACGCAAGGTCTCCGGCGGGGTGTCGCGCTCCACGAGGTCCGCGGAACCGGAGGTCGCCCTCGTGATCGGTGGCGGCTCCGGGCACTACCCCGCCTTCGCCGGCCTCGTCGGACCGGGACTCGCCCACGGTGCGGCCATGGGCAACCTCTTCGCGTCGCCGTCCGCACACCAGGTGGAGAGCGTCGTCCGCGCGAGCGAGCAGGGACGGGGCGTCCTCCTCAGCTACGGCAACTACGCCGGTGACGTCCTGCACTTCACCGCGGCGCAGGACGCCGTGAAGGCCGACGGCATCGACTGCCGCACCGTCACCGTGACCGACGACATCTTCAGCGCCCCGCCCACCGAACTCGAGAAGCGGCGCGGGATCGCGGGCGACCTCACCGTCTTCAAGGTCGCTGGCGGTGCGGCATCGGGTGGGTACTCCATCGACGACGTCGAGCGCGTGGCGATCCTCGCCAACGCCCGGACCCGTTCGATGGGCGTCGCGTTCTCCGGGTGCACGCTGCCCGGTGCCGACGAGCCGTTGTTCTCCGTGCCGGAGGGACGGATGGCCGTCGGGCTCGGCATCCACGGCGAGCCCGGTATCGACGAGACCGACATCCCCTCCGCCGACGGGTTGGCGGAGTTGTTCGTGCACCACCTCCTGAACGAGGCCGAGATCCCGGACGGCGTCACGCCGAACGGCGCACGCGTCGTCCCGATCCTCAACGGCCTCGGCTCCGTGAAGTCGGAGGAGTTGTTCGTCGTCTACGACCGCATCGCCTCCCTACTGGAGGACGCCGGGATCACCCTCGTCGATCCGCAGGTCGGTGAGTTCTGCACGAGCTTCGACATGGCCGGCGTCTCGCTCACCCTGCTCTGGGTGGACGAGGAGCTGGAGCGACTGTGGAGTGCCGCTGCGGACACGCCCGCGTTCCGCACGGGCGCCGTCGACTCCGGCGCGCTCGAGACCGTCGCCGCCGACGACACCGAGGACGTCGCCTTCGTCGTGCCGGACGCCTCGCCCGAGTCGCAGGAGTCGGCAGCCGTCGTGGCCGACGCGATCTCCGCGATCCAGGAGCTCCTCGCGGAGCACGCTGACGAGCTGGGACGCCTCGACGCCATCGTCGGCGACGGCGACCACGGCATCGGCATGGACCGCGGGGCGACCGCTGCCGCCGCCGAGGCCGAGCGCCTGCGTGAGGCCGGTGCCGGCGTCGCGACGCTGCTCGACCGCTCGGGCGACGCCTGGTCCGACCGCGCCGGTGGCACCTCGGGCGCTCTGTGGGGCGTCATGCTCCGCACCCTCGGCGAGCGCCTCGGCGACGCCGAACGCCCGACCGCCACCGCCGTGAGCGAGGGCGTGACCGCAGCGAAGGACGCCGTCATGCGCTACGGCAAGGCCTCCGTCGGCGACAAGACGCTCGTCGACGCCCTGGTCCCGTTCGCCGACACGCTCGCAGAACGCGTCGCCGCCGGCGAGGACCTCTCCACCGCGTGGACCACGGCGGCGGCAGCGGCCACCACCGCGGCCCACGACACGGCCGGTCTCATGCCCGGCATGGGTCGCGCCCGCTCGCACGGCTCGAAGGCCGTCGGCGTCGAGGACCCCGGGGCCGTCTCCCTCGCCCTCATCGTCGAGCGCGTCGGCACCCTCCTCGCCGAGCACTGACGCCCGATCCCCCGAAGCGACACCCCGGTCCCTGAGCTTGTCGAAGGGCCACCCGCTCCAGCAACGAAAGGCACACCATGACCCGCACCTGGCGAATCGTCATCGGCTCCGATGACGCCGGTTACGACTACAAGGAGATCCTCAAGCGCGACCTCGAGGCGAGCGACCTGGTCGCCTCCGTGGTCGATGTCGGGGTCGACGCCGACGGCCACACCAACTACCCGACCGTCGCGGTGACCGCGGCCGAGATCGTCGCCCGCGGCGAGGCCGACCGCGCGCTGCTCATCTGCGGCACGGGCCTCGGCGTCGCGATCGCGGCCAACAAGGTCCAGGGCATCCGAGCCGTCACCGCGCACGACGGCTTCTCCGTCGAACGCGGGGTGCTCTCGAACGACGCCCAGGTGCTCTGCATGGGCCAGCGCGTCGTCGGCATCGAACTCGCCCGCCGCAACGTGCGCGAGTGGCTCACCTACGAGTTCGACGCCTCGAGCGCGTCGAACGACAAGGTGCAGGAGATCAGCGCGTACGAAGCGTCCTGATGTCAGGACGTCCCAGACTCGTCGGCGTGAGCCTGAAGATGTACTTCGGGCACGCGCAGACGCTCGACTGGTGCTCGGTCGTCGCGGGGGTGTCGGCCGAGCACCACGCACTCCGATCCGGCGCGGCGGAGCTGTTCGTCATCCCCGGATACCTCTCGGTGACCGGCGCGGTCGAGCGGCTCCGCGGCGTCGCGTCCGTGGGCGCTCAGGACCTCGCGACCGAGGACACCGGGGCGTTCACCGGCGAGGTGAGCGGCGCCGAGCTCCGCGAGGTCGGCTGCGAGGTCGTCGAGGTCGGGCACGCGGAGCGGCGCCGACTGTTCGGTGAGACGCCCGACGTCGTCCGCGCGAAGACGACCGCCGCGCTCCGCAACGGTCTCGCGCCGGTGCTGTGCATCGGCGAGGCGGAGCACGGAGACGCCGAGGTGGCGGCCGCGGAGTGCGTCGCACAGCTCGACGACGCCCTGGCAGGGGCGGTCGCCGCCGGGATCGTGGGCCGCGTCATCGTCGCCTACGAACCACACTGGGCCATCGGCGCCACCGAGGCCGCGAGTCCAGCCCACATCCGCACGGTGTGCCTCCGGCTGCGCGGCCACCTCGACGCGCTCGCCGCGGCCGGGCACATCGACACCTCCTCGGCCGTCATCTACGGCGGGAGCGCCGGACCCGGCCTGCTGACCACGATCGGCGACGCGGTCGACGGGGTCTTCCTCGGCCGCTTCGCCCACGATCCGGCAGCCCTCTCGCTGGTGCTCGACGAGGTGGCCGGCCTCGACCGCGCGGGCTCCGACCTGCCGCGATGACGCCTGGAGGCCCCGTAAACTGGTCCTCGACGATCATCGCGGCCGCTCGACCGGAGGTTCCCCTCCGTGACGACGCCTCGAGCACACCCTTCGGAGGCTGCCGTGGTTGATGCCGTCTTCCCGCTCGGCGCCTCCTCCTCGCTCGAACGCCGCGGTCTGCGCGACCGCGTCTACGAGCTGGTGCTCGACATGCTCCTGAGCTCCGGTATCGAACCGGGTGCCCGCCTGTCGATCGACGCCATCGCCCGCGACCTCGACGTCTCGCCGACGCCGGTCCGCGAGGCGCTCGTCCAGCTGGAGCGCACCGGGCTCGTCACCCGGGTCACCCACAAGGGCTACCGGGTGGCACCGCCGCTCGCCGACGACCAGCTCGAGTCGCTGTTCGACGCCCGCATCGTGCTCGAGAGCGGCGCCACCGCGCTGGCCGCCGCCCACGCCGACGAGCTCGTCCCGGCCCTCGAGGTCGCCCTCGCTCAGCACGTCGAGATGACCGCCAGGGTGCGCGCCGCGGCGTCGGCCGGCGAGATCCCCGTCGCACTCCTCCGCGAGTACTTCGCGGTCGACTGGAACTTCCACCACCTCATCTTCGAGGGCACCCGCAACCCGTTCCTCCTCGACATGTCCGAGGGCATCTCCACCCGCGTGCACCGCATGCGCCAGACGGTCGAGACGGGCGTCACCGACGCCGACCAGGCGGTCGTCGAACACCGAGCCATCCTCGACGCGTTCTCCGACGGCCCCGAGACCGCCGCGGCGGCCATGCGCTCGCACATCGAGCTCGTGCGCACCCGCGCCCGCAGCGACGCCGAGCACTGAGCCGCCCTTCGACAGGCTCAGGGACCGGAGTCTGACAGGCGCCGGGCCAGGCACCCACCCTTCGACAGGCTCAGGGACCGAGTCCGCCGGTCCCCGAGCCGCCCTCCTCCGGTCCCTGAGCCGCCCTCCTCCGGTCCCTGAGCCTGTCGAAGGGCAGAACGGGGCCGACCGCCTGAGCGATCGACCCCGTCCGGGTGTTGCGGTCGTGACTAGTGCGCCGTGCGGTTCGCCGTCGTCTCGAGCAGCTCGTCCGCCTTCGCCCCACGGAAGAACCGGGTGCAGTAGAGCATCGCGGCCGCGAGGAAGGCGAACACCCCGAGCGAGACCACACCCCACACGCCGCTGTCGGTCGGCACGCTCTCGTTGATCCCGGTGCGCATGATCGGTGCCACGAAGCCGCCGAGGTTACCGAGCGAGTTGATGAGGCCGATGCCCGCCGCTGCAGCCGTTCCGGTGAGGAACGCCGTCGGGTAGGCCCACGTGATCGGCCCGACCGAGAGGAAGCTCGCCACGGCGATCGTGATGAACAGGATGCCGAGGATGGGCTGGTTGTTCGCGCCCGCCCAGGCCGAGGCCAGGATGAAGACGCCGGTCGAGATGTAGAACCACGTGCCCCAGGTGCGCCGACGGACGACGGTGTTCGCGTTCCGTCCCACGTAGTAGCAGGCGAAGAGGCCGACGAGCCACGGGATGGCCGCCACGAGGCCGACCTGCCAGCCGACGTCCTGACCGATGAGGTTCGAGACCTGCTGCGGCAGGTAGAACGTCGTGCCGTACACCGCGATCTGCAGGCAGAAGTAGATGATGGTGAAGTACCACACCTTCCAACTCGTCATCGCCTTCGCGATACCGGTCGGGCCGTCCGACTGCCGCACGGTGTCCTCGCGTTCCATCGCGGCCGTCAGCGAGTCCTTCTCCTGTTGGTCCAGCCATTTCGCCTGTTGTGGCGAGTTGGTGAGGAAGTAGAGCGCTGCGAAGCCGGCCAGGACCGCGAGCATGCCCTCGGCGAAGAACATCACCTGCCAGCCGTGCCACGGGGTCAGGGCGTCGCCGAAGCTGATGAGGCCACCACTCAGCGGGGCGCCGAGCATCTGCGAGAACGGCTGCGCCAGGTAGAAGATCGAGAACATCTGGACACGGACCTTGTTCGGGAACCACTCCGACAGGAACATGATGACGCCGGGGAAGAGCCCGGCCTCGGTCACGCCGAGCAGGAAGCGCAGGACGATGAACATCGTGTCGTTCGTCGTGAAGGCGAACAGCGGCGGCGACGATGCCCCAGGTCACCGCGATGCGGGCGAGCCAGAACCGGGCGCCGAACTTCTTCAGCAGCAGGTTGCTCGGGATCTCGAAGATCGCGTAGCCGATGAAGAAGATGCCGGCGCCGAGGGCGAAGGCACCGTTCGAGATGCCGCGGTCGACGCTGAGCGCCTCCTCGGCGAAGCCGACGTTCGTGCGGTCCAGGAACGCGACGAAGTACAGGATGACGAGCATCGGCATGAGGTGCTTCGACGCCTTGCGGATCGCCGACTTCAGCGCCGGATCGTTGGTCGATCCGATCGCCGGCGGATTGGGTGTGGACAAGACACTCTCCTTTGAGATGACTGGTGCGGGTGGGTGCTGCTGGTGCTACTGCTGCTGCTGGCGGTGGTCAGGAGACCATCGAGGGGATGATCATCCAGAGGCCGATGCCGACGAAGACGACGCCGAGACCGAGGAAGATCAACCGGGATTTGGTCCACTGACCGGTGAGGTGCTGCATGGTGCTGCTCCGTTCGCTCGTGGTGCGTGTGGTGGATCAGTGCATGTAGAGGCCGCCGTCGACGTTCAGCGTCTGACCGGTGACGAAGCCGGCGTCCTCACTGATGAGGTAGGCGATGGCGGCGGCGATGTCGCGTGGGGTGCCGATGCGGGGCAGGACGCCGTCGGCGGCCATGGCCGTCTTGCGCTCCTCGGTGAGGGTGCCGCCCATGATGTCGGTGTCGATGGGTCCGGGCGAGATGGCGTTGACCGTGATGCCGTCGTGGCCGAGCTCACGGGCGACGCTGCGGGTGAAGCCGATCACGCCGGCCTTCGCCGCCGAGTAGGCCGTCTTGCTGAAGGTGCCGCCGCCGCGCTGGGCGGAGACGGACGACAGGCTGACGACCCGACCGACGCCGTTCGACACCATCGACTCCACCGCACGGCGGGTCGTGTAGTGGACGCCGTTGAGGTTGATGTCGATGACGCGCTTCCACTCGTCGGCGCTCACCTCGAGGTAGGGCACCGGTGAGGCGACGCCCGCGAGGTTCACGAGGGCGACGAGCTGTGGGAGGGCGGCCTCGAGTGCGTCGAACGCGGCACGCACCTGCGCCTCGTCGGCGACGTTCGCGCCGGCGCCGGCCGCCTGCACCCCGTGCTGCTCCGCGATCTCGGCGGCGACCGCCTGCGCCGCAGCCTCGTCGAGGTCGATGATCCCGATGTTCCAGCCGAGTTCGGCGAGGTGGTGGGCGGAGGCGCGACCGATGCCGCGCGGGGAGGCTGCACCGGTGAGGACGACGGTCTTGGATTCGGGGAAGCTGGTGGCGGTCATGGCCGGCCTTTCTGCGTGGGAGTGGTGAAGTCGGTGTCCGATCGAGCCGGACGGTGCGCTCGGTCGGCGCCGCGCTCAGTTGATGGGCGCGGGGCCGAGCTCGTCCATGAGCTGCTTGATCGCGACGTAGGCCTTGTTGCGGTAGGCGATCAGCTCGGGCGTGCGGTCGGCCGGGACGTCGAGGTAGCCGGCACCCGACTTGGTGCCGAACTTGCCGGCGTCGACGAGCTCCTTGAGGGAGTCCGGCGTGGCGAACCGCTCGGGCCACCGGGTCTGGAGCGAGGCGTAGCAGAACGAGTACACGTCGAGTCCGGCCATGTCGGCGATCGCGAAGGGACCGAAGACGGGGAGCCGGAAGCCGAAGGTGGTGCGGACGATCGTGTCGATGTCCTCGGGCGTCGCGACGCCCTCCTCGACGAGCTGCGTCGCCTCGTGGAACAGCGCGTACTGCAGGCGGTTGAGCACGAAGCCCGTCGCGTCCTTGACGCGGGCGGTCTCCTTGCCGGTCGCTGCGACGATCTCCTCGACGGTGGCGATCGCCGCATCGGCGGTGGTCTCGTGCGGGATGAGTTCGACGCCGGGGATGAACGGGGCCGGGTTCGAGAAGTGGACGCCGAGGAACCGCTCCGGGTTGGTGACGGCCTCGGCGAGCGAACCGATGAGGATGGTCGAGGTGTTCGAGCCGATGATGGCGTCGGGCGAGGCCGCGGCGCTGATGCGACGGAGGGTCTCGTGCTTGATCTCGATCTTCTCGGGGACGGCCTCCTCGATGAAGTCGGCTCCGGTGACGGCCTCCTCGATGGACGCTGCGGGCGAGACGTTGGCGCGGATCCGCTCCACGGCGTCGGCGGGGAAGAGTCCGTCGGCGACGAACTGCTCGGCCTCGGCGATGAGGCGGTCGTAGTTCTTGCGCGCGATCTCCTCGGAGATGTCGGCGATGCGGACGGTGGCGCCGGACAGCGCGAGCACCTGGGCGATGCCGCCGCCCATGTACCCCGATCCGACGACGGCGATGGTGTGTGTGGTCATGATGAAGCTCTCCTGTGGTCGTCTGGATCAGGCCTGCGGCAGCAGGGTCCTGATGTACTTCTGGTTGGTGGAGCACATGCCGAGGCTGTCGCCGCCGTAGTGCTCGGCCAGGATGATGCCGTTGAAGCCGAGCTCGACGGCGTCGCGGAAGACCTGGCGGTAGTTGATGAGCCCGGCCTCCATGGTGGAGGGCACGGACGTCGCCCAGCTGCCGTCGGCCGCCTCGTCGCGGGTGTAGTTCTTCACGTGCATGTAGTTGGCGTACGGCAGGGTCTTGGCGAACAGCTCGCGCCAGTCCTCCACCGGGCGGTGCAGGCGGATGAGGTTCGCGACGTCGGGGTTCAGACCGACGTTGTCGAGCCCGACCTCCTCCACGAACCGGACCGCGCTGTCGGCGGTGCCGAGGTAGGTGTCCTCGTAGAGCTCGAGTGCGAGCGGCAGGCCCGACGTCGGCCGCGTGCTTGCCGAGCTCGCGGATGCGGCTGACGGCGGCGTTCCAGACCTCGGGGTCGTCGGGGTCCTTCGGGCCCTGCGCGGTCCAGAACCACAGCGCCTTGCGCTGCGCCTCGCTGAAGGGCTGGTGCAGGCCGGTGGAGAAGACCTGCATCCCCCACTCGGCGGCGGCGTCGATCGTGCGGTGCGCGTACTCGAGGTTGCGCTCCTCGTGGCCCGGCATGATCACGCTCTGCCGCTGCAGGTGGACGGACGGGACGCCGACGCCGTGCGACTTCGCGATGGCGAGGAACTCGTCGCGACGGGACGGTTCGAGGTCGGCGGGCCGGACGTGGCTGTCGGGCAGTTCGGCGAGGGTGAACCCGACGCCGGCGACCTGCGCGAAGAGGTCGTCCCAGGCTTCGGGTTCCGCGTCGTGCAGGGAGACGCCGTTGCGGTCGACGGGTGGGATGCCGTGCAGGCAGGTGGCGATGGGCCAGGTGTCGGCGGTCCATCGGGGGGTCGACGCGGTCGCGGTCGTATCCGTCATGATGCTCCATTGCGCTCAGGGACTGCTCGGGGCTGGTGCTCCCGGTCAAAAAAGATCCTATAGGAAATAGTAAAGCGTTTCCACGAATGCGCAAGGGCACTTCGACAGGCTCAGTGACCGGCGGAGGGGCCGAGGCTCGGCGACCGGCGGAGCGGGAGGCGGGCTTCCGGTGTCCGAGCGCACCCGGTGGCACCGAGCACTGCCGGTCACCGAGCCTGTCGAGGTGCGGACGTCGGGGCTCAGCCGCCGAGGATGTCCCAGTCCTCGTCGTCCGCGTCGGCGATGCCGCCCGCGATGAACGCTTCGCCGGCCTCGGTGGCGCGATCGCGCACACCGACCAACAGCTCTTCCAGCGAACCGGCCGAGAGGAACCGCATCTGGTCGATCTCGCTCACCGGGGCGATGCCCGCGAGCTGCCACGACGACTCCAGCGGGTCGTCGGCGAGCTCCACGACCGAGGCCCACTGCTGCTCGCTGAACTCGCTGGCCACGGCCAGCGAACGCCGCACCGCCGCCTCGGTCTCGTCCCGCAGCTGCTCCCAGCGCTCGTCCCACTCCAGGTCGTCGAGCGTGCGGATCTCGGCGCGTGGGTACGGGTCGTCCGGCAGCCAGTCGGTCACCTCGAAGCGCTGACCGCCCTCGGCGATCACCGCCACGAAGCCCTCGCCGCCGTCGACCTCGACGATCTCCGCCACGGTCCCCGTCCGGAAGCGGTGCTCACCGCCTCCCGTCTCGCGCCCGCGCTCGATGAGCACCACGCCGAACGCCGGGTCCTCGGCCTCGAGCAGGTGGGCGAGCATGGTCAGGTAGCGCTCCTCGAAGAGCCGCAGGGCGAGCGGCATGTGCGGGAACAGCACAGAGCCGAGCGGGAACATCGGCAGCTCGAGGACCGGGAGGCCGGACGCCCAGGGCTCGGCACTGAAGGAGTCGGTCATGTCACTCTCCCTCCGTCTCGCAGGTCCGACCGGGTGCCGCCCGGCGAACCGTCCACCCGAACCGTGCTGCGATCATAGTCGCCGGACACCGGAGGCGACTCAGTCGCCGAGGACCGCTCGCAGCGCCTGGTCGAACCGGATCGCCCGATCGATTTCGACCGCCGTCTCGTAGTCGGCCCCGCGGAGGGCGACGTGCAGCGGCCAGTCCACGTCGATGAACCCGATTCGCCGATCCCCCACGAAGACGCCGAAGCGGTCGGCCGTGAGCTGCTCCACCCAGGCTCGGCGGAGTTCAGACGTCTCGCTGCCGGCGGAGCCCATGGAACGACCTCTCTCGGCAGGTGCAGTGACCGGGTCCGGACAACCCTTCGAAGTATCTCGATTGTCTAGCTATCTCCGCCGTGCTTCATCATGACAGCACCGACGGCCGATGGACAACTCCGTATCCATCAGACGAAACGAGCACGCCTCGACGCCATCGTTGCGAGATCGTGGCGCGATGGTCCGCGGATCTTCAGGAACCGTCCGTAGGATGCTGATCGTGGGGTGGAAGTGGCCGTGGGGACGCAAGCGCATCGTCGATGCGCCGGTCGACGCCGGGTCCGACCCCTACCTCCAGTACCTCGAGTGGGTCCGCCTCGGGAAACCGTCACTGGCATCACCCGACGATCCACCGCTGCAGTTCGACCCGCGGTTCGCGCCACGACTGGCCTCCGACGCCGTCAACTCCTCGCGCGCCGACGGCGTCTGAGCCTGCCGGTCCACGCACAGCACAGCGCCCGACACCGAGGTGCCGGGCGCTGTGGACGTGCTTACGCGGTGGCCTGCTCCGCGACCTCGGCGCGGCGCGGGAGCTTCCAGCCCGGGCGCACGAAGTGGCAGGTGTAGCCCCACGGGATGCGCTCCAGGTAGTCCTGGTGCTCCGGCTCGGCCTCCCAGAACTCGGACACCGGCTCGACCTCGGTGACGACCTTGCCGGGCCAGAGCCCTGAGGCGTCGACGTCGGCGATCGTGTCGCGGGCGACGCGCTCCTGCTCGGGCGAGGTGTAGAAGATCGCCGAGCGGTAGCTCAGGCCGACGTCGTTGCCCTGGCGGTTCTTCGTCGACGGGTCGTGGATCTGGAAGAAGAACTCCAGGAGCTCGCGGAAGGACAGCTTGCTCGGGTCGAAGACGACCTCGAGGGCCTCCGCGTGGGTGCCGTGGTTGCGGTAGGTGGCGTTGGCGACGTCGCCACCGCTGTAGCCCACGCGGGTCGACTTCACGCCCGGCATCTTCCGGACGAGGTCTTCCATGCCCCAGAAGCATCCGCCGGCCAGCACCGCGCGCTCGGTCGTCGTGCTCTGCTCGTCTGCTGCACTCATCGTGACTCCTCCTTCGTGCCGAGCACCGTGCGGGGTCCCCGCGTGCTCCGGTCTTCGGCTCCATGGTATGCAACAGCGTCCGCTTCCGGACTGTTCCGGCCGGGGCTTGCACTCAGCGGTCGCACAGGTGTGCGGACGCGACGGCAGGGCTCAGACGGTCCGCTTGCGGCGGAGCTGCTTGATCGACTCGTGGATCTCGGGCGCCAGCACCACGGCGCCGGACTGCTCCGACTGCTCGAGGGTGACGGCCTGCGCCTCGTCCGCCGCGGCGAACCAGGAGGCGATGGTGACGCCATGGCCGGGCTGTCGGACGATCTCGATCGGGTCGCCCGCCTGCACCGTCCCGCTCTTGACCACCTTGAGGTAGGCACCGGGCCGCGCGGCGTCGGCGAAGCGCTTCACCCACCGCGGCTCGCCCAGGCGCCGCTGGAAGGTGCCGCACGGGGTGCGCGGGCAGGTCACCTCGACGACGAGGGTGTCGCCGATCCGCCAGCGTTCACCGATCTCGGCACCGTTCACGTCGAGCCCCTGCGTGCGGAGGTTCTCGCCGAACAGCCCCGGCGTGATCTCCCGACCGAGCTCACCCTCCCAGAACCGCGCGTCCTCCTCGGCGTAGGCGTAGAGCGCCTTCGTCAGACCGCCGTGGTGTTTGCGATCGGCCTGCACGTCGCCGTACAGCCCCATCGGCCGCACGTGCAGTGGCTCGTCGACCGGGCGCTTGTCGATCGCGGTGACACCGATCGACCCGTCGTCCACCTGGAGGGCTTCGACGCGACAGAGGGCGAGGAGTTCAGACATGGGACCAGTCTGCCGTGTCCTCCGCGCCCGTCCGGACGACGGGGCCGGTGCGGCTCCGGGTGGAGTGGCTCAGGCGGAGCGGGTCAGGCGGACTCGCGGATGACGAGTGAGACACCCACCGAGCGTCGGACGGACGGCCCCGAGAGCGGGAGCGTGCCGGACATCATGCCGTCGAGCAGTTCGAGACTGTGCCGTGCGATGTCGCCCTTGTCGACGGCCACGCTCGTGAGCTCAGGGGTGACGAAGCGACCGAGGTCGAGTCCGTCGATGCCGATGACGGCGACGTCCTCCGGCACGCCGACCCCGGCACGGGCGAGTCCCTTGAGCACGCCGACGGCCATGACGTCGTTGAAGACGAGCACGGCGTCGACGTCGGGCATCGCGGCCCGGCACCGCAGGGCGGCCGACACCCCGCCCTGGTGGGTGTCCTCCGCCCAGGTCTCCGACGCCTCCGACCACGGCAAGCCGTGCTCCTCGAGGAACGCTCGGTACGCGAGACGTCGTCCGGACGGTTCCGCCGAGGCGTCGATCATCGCGATGGACCGGCGCCCGGTCGCGACGAAGTGTGCGAGCGCCTGTCGGATGCCGTCCTCGAAGTCGATGTCGACGCCCGCCACCTGCAGCGTCGGCTCGGCGCCGGACGGGTTCGATCCTGCCTCGGACTCGTCTGACCGATGGTCGCCGAGGGAGACGAACGGGATGGTGGCGAAGGCGCCCTGGAGTGCTCCGTGGTCGGCGCCGTTGCGCCCGACGACCGCATCGACCTGCCGCGCGAGTTCGGCGAGCTGCGCACGTTCCGCGTCGGGGAGGTCCGGTCCGCGATCCGCGGCGGCGGGTCGGTCGCCCGATGCGTTCGCCGCTCCCCCGACCTCGGCGACCAACACGGTCCATCCGCGCTCTGCCGCCTGCTGCACGAGGGCGGCCGCGAGCTCCGGGTAGTAGGGGTTCCGCAGGTCGTCGACGACCAGTCCGAGCGTCGTGGTCCGGCCGCTCACCAGGTGCTGCGCGGCGCGGTTCGGACGGTAGTTGAGCGAAGCCGCGACCTCGACGACCCGTTGCCTGGTGGCGTCGCTGACGTCGCGCATCCCGTTGAGTGCGCGGGTCACGGTCTGGCGCGAGACACCGGCGACCCGGGCGACGTCGATGATCGTCGCTCGCGCCGGAGCGTGATCGTCGCGGGGCCTGGTCATGGTCACATCGTACTGATACGCTCACACCGTGAACGTTCACGGTGACGTTCACCACAGACCATCGCACCGCCGATCAACGTTGAGGAGCACCACCATATGGAACACGTCGCTTGGGGAATCATCGGCCCAGGAACGATCGCCGAACGGTTCGCGACCGAGCTGCACGCCAGTCGCACCGGTCGACTCGCCGCCGTCGCCAGTCGTGACGCGTCGCGTGCCGAAGAGTTCGGCGAGCGCTTCGGCGACGGCACGGCTCCCGTCCGCGGGTACGGCTCGGTCGCCGAGTTGCTGGCCGACCCCGACGTCGACGCGGTGTACATCGCGACCCCGCACACGGAGCACGTCCGGCTGGTGATCGAAGCGGCCGAGGCCGGCAAGCACATCGTCAGCGAGAAGCCGCTCTCGGTGAACCGGGCGGGCGCGATGCTCGCGATCGAGGCCGCCCGCCGTGCCGGCGTGTACCTCGCCGAGGCGTTCATGTACCGCTTCCACCCGCAGACCGCGAAGCTCGTCGAGCTCGTGTCGTCGGGTGCCATCGGCGACGTCCAGCACATCGAGGCGTCGTTCGCGTTCGCCGCAGACCTGCCCGCCGACCACCGACTCATGAACCCGGAGCTGGCGGGCGGCGGCATCCTCGACGTCGGCGGCTACCCCGTCTCCATCTCGCGGCTCATCGCCGGGTGCCGCCGTGGGTGCGCCGTTCGCCGACCCGACGGAGGTCACCGGGAACGGCACCATCGGTTCGACCGGCGTCGACGAGTGGGCCAGCGCCTCGCTCGTCTTCCCGTCGGGCATCACGGCGCACGTCACGAGCGGCGTCCGCCTGCAGGACGACAACCGCGTGGTCGTCACGGGGTCCACCGGGCAGATCATCGTGTCGGACCCGTGGCTGCCGTCGGTCGAGGACGGTTCGACGATCGAGGTCCGCACCATCTCGGGCACCGAGTCGATCCACATCCCCGGGGCGCCGCAGTACGCGATCCAGGCCGATGCGGTCGCGACGTTCGCCGACGCGGGCCAGGCGCCGCAGATGCGTTGGGCGGACTCGCTCGGCAACCTCGCGACCCTCGACCGGTGGCGTGAGGCGATCGGCCTCGAGTACCCGTTCGAGTCGATCGACACCGACATCCCGACCGGTTCCGGCCGGCCGCTCGCCGTGCGCGCCGAGCTCCCGATGCCGACCGGTCGCATCGCGGGCATCGACCACGACATCTCGCGGCTCGTGATGGGTGTCGACAACCAGCAGACCCTGTCGCACGCGTCGGCGATGTTCGACGACTTCTTCGAGCGCGGCGGCAACGCCTTCGACACGGCCTGGCTGTACGGCGACGGGCTCCAGGAGCAGCTGCTCGGACGCTGGCTCGCCAACCGGGGTCTCCGCGACGACGTCGTGGTGATCGGCAAGGGTGCGCACACACCGTTCTGCGACCCGGAGTCGATCTCCCGGCAGCTGTTCGAGAGCCTCGACCGTCTCGGCACCGACCACCTCGACCTGTACCTCATGCACCGCGACAACGTGGAGGTGCCGGTGGGCGAGTTCGTCGACGTGCTGAACGAGCACGCCGAGGCCGGTCGCATCCGTGCGTTCGGTGGCTCCAACTGGACGATCGACCGGTTCGAGGAGGCGAACGCCTATGCGGCGGCCAACGGGAAGCGGGGGTTCGCGGCGCTGAGCAACCACTTCGGTCTCGCTCGCGCACTCGACGTGCCGTGGGCCGGGTGCGTGGAGGTGACGGATCCGACGAGCCGGGCGTGGCTCGAGGAGACGAAGACGCCGCTGCTGCCGTGGTCGTCGCAAGCGCGCGGCTTCTTCACCGGGCGTGCCGAGCCCGAGGACCTGTCGGACCCGGACCTCGTGCGCTGCTACTACAGCGACGACAACTTCGAGCGGCTGGCCCGTGCGCGTCAGCTCGGCTCGGAGCTGGGGGTCGCGCCGACGGCGATCGCCCTGGCGTACGTCCTGGCGCAGGACTTCCCGACCTTCGCCCTCATCGGGCCGCGGTCCATCGAGGAGACCCGTTCGTCGACCGACGCCCTCTCCCTGAAGCTGACCCCGGAGCAGGTCGCCTGGCTCGACCTCCGGGTCTGATCCGTTCCCTCGGGTGACGCCAGCGCGGTGCGCTGACGTCACCGCGGGGCATGGGCGTGAGCGCGGGTCTCCAGAGGCCCGCGCTCACGCGTGCGGGGCGCGCTCGCGCCGAGTCACTCCTCCTCGCGTCAGCGCACCGCGCTGGCGCAACCGCACCACCAGACTCGGATGGACGTCACGTGAGGGGTTTGCGGGCGCGGTCGCGCGCCAGGAGGACACCGAGCAGCAGGATCAGGATGAGCACGACACCGCGGGCGAGACCCTGCCAGTAGAAGGACAGCCCGATGAGGTTCATCCCGTTCGTCAGCAGCGCGAAGATGAGCACGCCGACGAGCGTCCCGAAGAGGTTCGGCCGCCCCGTCCGACTCAGCGTCGTCCCGATGAACACCGCACCGATGGAGTCCAGCACGTAGAGCTGCCCGCTGTTCGCGACGAAGCCCTGGCTCCGCGAGGCCAGGATCAGCCCGGCGATGGCCGCGATCCCGGCAGCGAAGATGAACGCCGTCGCCATCGACGTCCCCGCCAGCCGACCGGAGATCCGGGTCGCCGTCGGCTGCTCACCCGCCGCGGTCAGCACCCGACCCCAGCGACTCCGTTCGAGCGCAGCCCAGACGATGATCAGCACGAGCACGGCGACGACGATCGGCGCCGCGACACCGAGTACGGTTCCGGCACCCAGCCACGCGAACTCGTCCGGCACACTGCTCCGCGACAGGTAGATGGGCGACCCGCCGTCGGTCGCGACCTGCTGCACGCCACCACCGATGAACCAGACGCTCAGCGTCGCGAGGAACGGTCGGATGCGCAGCACCACGATGAGGAACGCGTTCACGGCCCCGACGAGCAGGCCGACGACCAGACCGCCGACGATCGCCACCCAGGCCACGTAGTCGTCGGCCAGGAGCGCCGACGCGGTGAGCGCCGCGAGGTCGATGGCGACACCGATCGAGAGGTCGATGCCGCCTGCGCGGACGACGACCGTCATCGCGACGGCCGCGAGCAGGAGGAGCGCGTTCTGGTTGAGCACCCCGAGCAGGTTGTCGGCGGTCAGGAACGACGGCGACAGCACCGCGAACACGATGAGCAGCACGGCCAGCACGGCGGGGGCGAGCGCCTGCGGCACCGCGGCACCGAGGCCACGGACCGTCAGCCTCGAGAGCGGGCCGCCGGGACGCTGGTCATCGCCGCCTCCCGTTCCAGCCGACCCGGCCTTCGGGACGGAGACGCCGGTGGTGGCGGAGGACTGCGTGCGCGTGTCGACACTCATCGCTTGACGCTCCGTTCGCGGATCGCGGCGACCGCGAGGACCAGCAGGATCAGCACACCCTTGGTGATGCCGATCCACTGGCTCGGGACGCCGAGCTGACTGAAGCCGTTGGTGAGGATCGCGACGAACACGGCACTGAACAGGGTCCCCGTGATCGTGACGACGAGCCGACGGGAGAACGCGATGGACAGGAACGTCGCGAGGAGGATGTCGATGAGCGACTGCTCGCCGATCCCCGGCAGGGCAGCGGACAACCGACTGGTCATGAGGACGCCCGCGATCCCGGCGAGGACCGCCGCGAGCACGTAGCTGACGACGATGTGGCGGTTGACGTCGATCCCGGCCACCCGGGCGGCCGTCGGATTCTGCCCGACCGCGGCGTTCTTCACGCCCCAGCTGGTGCGCCCGGTGGCGAAGGCGGCGACCGCGAAGACGAGGAGCAGCACGACGACCGCCGCAGGGACACCGACGACGTGTCCACTCCGCAACCAGACCAGCCCGGCGTCGGAGACCGGCACCTTCACGTTGTTCGTGATGACGATCGTGAGACTCGTGACGATGCTCATCATCGCGAGGGTGACGAGGAGCGGGCGGATCCCGGCGACGACGACGAGACCGTTCACGAGCCCGATGACCGCCGTGGCTCCGAGCCCGATGAGCAGCGCGAGCGGCAGACCGAGCTCGGCCTGCAGGAGCACCGCGACGAGGGCACCGGAGAAGCCGAGGACGGCGCCGATGGAGAGGTCGATGCCGCCGCGGACGACGTCCTCACCGCCCGTGACGACGACGATGGACAGTCCGAAGGCCGCGATCGCGTAGACCGCCGACTGGGTGAGGATCGTCGCGAGGTTGGCCGGGTCGAGGAAGCCGGGCGAGGCGACCGCGAAGACGACGACCTCGATGACGACGATCGCGTAGCCGATGAGTCCCAGCCGGGAGACCGGGCGACGACGTTTGGTCGCGGACTCGGCTGCGGCCGACGGCGCCTGGCCGGGCGCGACGGGTGGAGCGGAGAGGGCGGTCATGCGGAAGCTCCTCGGGTGGGCAGTGTGCCGCCTCCAGGGTCTGCCGACGGGGCAGACCTCGGGGGATCAGCCTGCGTCGACGACGTGGGCCCTTCGACAAGCTCAGGGACCGGCGGGACCGA
Source organism: Plantibacter sp. (assembly GCF_059073635.1). Taxonomy (NCBI): domain Bacteria; kingdom Bacillati; phylum Actinomycetota; class Actinomycetes; order Micrococcales; family Microbacteriaceae; genus Plantibacter; species Plantibacter sp. Next base: position 1,037,881 of record NZ_JCACOF010000010.1, read on the forward strand.
GGGGGCCGGCGGCGTTGACGCGACCTCGGCGGCGCCCGTCGACCAGGCGAGGATCGTGTCGGCGGTCGCCTGCGATCGGGGCAGCTCGGTCCGGATCGTCCCGCGGTACAGCACGAGGACGCGGTCGGCGAGGCCGATCAGTTCCTCGAGGTCGACGCTCACGAGCAGGACGCCGGCGCCCTGCGCGACGAGCGCGTCGATCTCCGCGTAGATCTGTTGACGCGACCCGATGTCGACGCCGGAGGTCGGCTGGTCGAGCACGAACACCGTCGACCCGGCCGCGAGCCATCGACCGAGCACGACCTTCTGCTGGTTGCCGCCGGAGAGGCTCCCGGCCACCGCGGTGTCGTTCGCGGGCCGGACGTCGAGCCTCGTGACGAGGTCGGCGGCGATCTCCCGCTCGCGTCGACCACGCAGGATCCCGCCGAGCCCGGTGATGCGGTCGAGCGCGGCGAGCGTGAGGTTCTCGCGGACGGACTGACGGTTCAGGATGCCGTCCCGGTGGCGGTTCGCCGGCACGTACGCCCCACCCGCCCGGACGAAGGCGCGCGGCGAGCGGATCGTCGCCCGGCCGAGCCGCACGGTTCCGCCGTGCGCCCGGAGCCCGGTGACCGCGTCGGCCAGTTCCTCGAGGCCCGATCCGACGAGCCCCGTGACGCCCACGATCTCGCCCGGACGGACGGCGATCGAGACGCCGTGCAGCCGTTCCGCGACCGTCAGGCCGTCGATCGCGAGGACCGGTTCGGCGACGGCGTCGGCGACGATCCGTTCGCGGTCGCCGAACTCCTCGACGCTCCGCCCCACCATGAGCTGGACGATGGCGTCGAGGGTCGCGTCGGGATCGGCGAGGTCGAGGGCACCGACGCGTTCACCGTTCCGGAGGACCACGACGCGGGACGCGATGTCGCGCACCTCCTGCAGGTAGTGGGAGATGTAGATGACGGCGACGCCCTGGCTCTGCAGGGTCCGGACGGTGCGGAACAGCCGCTCGACGTCGCCGGCGGCGAGCGGTGCGGTGGGTTCGTCGAGCACGAGGACCCGTGGGCGCGTGATCGTCGCGATCGCGAGCTGCAGGAGTTGCTGCTCGGCGACACTCAGCTCGTCGACGAGGGTCTTGCCCGGCACGTCCAGCCCGACGAGGTCGAGCAGCTCCCGCTCGGCGCGCCGGTCGAGCTGCCGGCCGGTGAGGAACGCGGAGCGCGAGCCGAGGAACAGCTGCTCCGCGACCGTGAGGCGACCGGCCAGGTGGCGGTCCTGGTGGATGACGCGGACACCGAGGCGTTCGGCGTCGCCCGGGTTGCGGATGACGACCGGTTCACCGTCGATCTCGATGGTGCCCTCGCTCGCCGTGTAGAGGCCGGTGAGGATCTTGATGAGCGTCGACTTGCCCGCGCCGTTCTCGCCGACGAGCGCGACGACCTCGCCGGGGTGCACCTCGAGGTCGACGTCGTCCAGCACCCGGACGCCGCCGAAGTCCTTCGCGATGCCACGCATACTCACGGCGGGAGCCGAGGCTTCGGCCGTGGCGGCACCGGGCCGACCGCCCAGCGAGCGCTGGGCGGCCTGACCGTCGATCGAGGTGTCGTGCGTCATTCCAGGCCGAGTCGCTTGCGCTCGTCGGCGACGTTCGCCTTGTCGATGAACACGGCGTCGAGGTAGGTGCTCAGCGGCACCTCGTCCTGCTTGCCCCCGAGGTACAGGGCGACGTTGTTCGCGCTCGTCGTCCCGAACAGGGTCGGCTGCTGCGCGACCGTGAACTGGTACACCGAGTCGGGGTCCTGGATGAGGTCGAGCGCTCCGGGCTCGGCGTCGACGCCGTAGACCTTGATCTCGTCGCGGCCCGCCGCGTCGATGGCCTGGGAGGCACCGATCGCCGGGAGGTCCCAGCACGACCACACGGCCGAGATCTCGCCCTTGGGGTAGCGGGTGAGCGCATCGTTCGTCTTCTGCTTGGCGTCCTCGATGGTGCCCTCGTAGATGTCCTGCAGCTCGGGCTCGATGATCTCGATGTTCGGGTAGTTCTTCAGCACGAGCTTGAACTCGTCGTAGCGGATCTGGCAGGGGGTGACGTCGTAGAAGCCGTTGAAGACGAGCACCTTGCCCTTCCCGCCGATGTCCTCGGCGAGGGTGCGGGCGAGGGTGGAGCCGATCTGCCAGTTGTCGGAACCGATGTTGTTCACCGAGTTCTCGCTGGCGTGGTCGATCGTGAAGACCGGGATGTCGGCGTCCTTCGCCTGCTGCAGCGCCGGGGCGAGCGTGGTCGCGTCGCCGAGGATGACGACGATCGCGTCGACCTTCTGTGAGACGAGGTTCTCGACGTTGGCCAGGTGCTTGTCGTCCTGTGCGTCGGCCTGGGTGGCGACGACCTTGGCGCCGAGCTCCTCCAGGCGGTCCTGCACACCCTGGTAGGTGAGGCGGCCGAAGTCGCGGACGACGTCCTTGGCGGCGACGCCGACGGTCTTGCCCTTGAGCGAGGGGACGTCCACGTCTGAGGCGGCCGAGCTGGCAGCGGCGCCGCTCGTCGACTCGCTGGACGAGGACTGCTTGAGCGAACAACCGGTGGCCAGGCCGGCCACGACGGCCAGGGTGACAAGAGACAGCGCGAGGCGCGATCGACGACGCATGGGGACTCCAGATGACGGTGGGGTGCGGGACGGTGCAGGGGGTGGTGGAGCGTGCCGACATCCGCTGTCGGAGCGGTCGGGGCGCACCGGGACGTCGGGTTGCAGCAACAGTAGGGAGTGATCGGACGGGCCGCGAGAGGGCGCTCAACCTGACGTAACACAAGGTGCCCGATGTCGGCGGTGCGTGGAGCCTGGTCGGGGTGCGGCCCGCGGAAACGTCGGATGTATCATGGCGCGAGGCGGTGTTCCACGTGACCGTCTCGCTCGAGCAGGGGGTCGCATGGCAGTCACGGACGAGGCGATCGCGCGGATCCAGGCGATGATCGTCGCCGGCGACCTCACACCCGGCCAGCGCCTCCCTCCGGAGAAGGAGCTCAGCGAGACCCTGGGGCTCTCCCGCAGTTCCCTCCGCGAGGCGGTGAAGGCGCTGGAGCTGATCCGCGTGCTCGACGTCCGTCGCGGCGACGGCACCTACGTCACGACGCTGGAGCCGAGCCTGCTGCACGAGGCGATGTCGTTCGTCATCGACATGCACGCCGACGCCTCCCTCATCGAGATGTTCGAGGTGCGCCGCATCCTCGAACCCTCCGCGTCGGTGATGGCGATCCAGCACCTCGACGACGAGCGGATCGCCGAGCTGCGCAGCATGGTCGATGAGGTCGACGAGTCCACGACGGTCGAGGACCTCGTCGCGCACGACCTGCAGTTCCACGCCCGCGTGATCGAGCTGAGCGGCAACGCCTACCTCGCGAGTCTGCTCGCCGCGCTCGGCAGCAAGACGGTCCGGGCCCGCATCTGGCGCGGCCTCACCGAGGAGAAGGCCGTCGCCCGCACCCTGCAGGAGCACCACGCGATCGTCGACGCCCTCGAGAAGCGCGACACCGAACTCACCCGCGCGCTGGTCACGGTCCATGTCTCCGGTGTCGAAAGCTGGCTCCGCCGTTCGATGTAACCCCTCCCCCTGCCCGCGAACTGTCACTTGCTGCTAGTCCGAGCCGCCCGGACCAGCAGTTGGTGACAGTTCGCGGGCAGGTAGCGTGAGGGGATGGACGGCACGATCGACACCCGAGCGCTCATCGACCCCATCGACCGTGACGCCATGGCGAAGGCGCCCTCGTACCATCGCGCGCCGTCCGCCCGGCTGCTCATCGGCCTGATCGCGGGGATCGTCGTGGTCACCGTCGGCGGGTTCGTCCTGTTGGGGACGCTGCCCACGCCCTCACGGGGCGGCTCCGGCCCGACACCGCTGCTCGGGATCGGACTCCTCGCGGCCGCCGCCGTCGCAGTGGTCGCGGTCCTCTCCTGGCGGACGAGGCGCATCAAGCGCTTCCGTCTCTCCCAGTTCGCCGCGGCCAACGGGATGACCTACACCGCAGACCTCAGCCACCCTCCGTTCCCCGGCATGATCTTCGGGATCGGATCGTCGCGGCAGTCGACCGACGTGCTGCGGGGTGGTCGTGCCCGCGCCGTGGAGTTCGGCAACTACCGGTACACGGTCCGTCACGGGAAGAGTTCGACGACCCACCACTGGGGATACGTCGCGGTGAAGCTCGACGTCCCCCTGCCGAACATCGTGCTCGATGCGATCGGCAACAACGGGTTCGGCTCGAACCTCCCGGCAGCGTTCCAACGGGCCCAGCGGCTCTCCCTGGAAGGGGACTTCGACCGGCACTTCACGCTCTACTGCCCCGAAGGCTACGAACGCGACGCGCTCTACCTGTTCACGCCGGACATCATGGCGAGGTTCATCGACCACGCCGCCGAGCTCGACGTGGAGATCATCGACGACTGGCTGTTCCTCTACACGAAACGGGAGGTGTCGACCCTCGATCCCGACACCTGGGCCTGGCTGTTCAGCATCGTCGACGCGCTGATGACGAAATTGGACCAGTGGGCTCGGTGGCGGGACGACCGCTTGCAGCCGCAGACGTCCGGAGCTCCGGAGCACCCGCTGGCACCCGGCGCTCAGGCCGGCCCACCCGCGATCGGACTGCTCACCCCGCCGCCGGGCGTCGCTCCGCCCGGCCGCAGGTTGCGACGATCCGGCACATGGATCCCCATCGCGTTCATCGTCGGAACGCTGATCGTCTGGATCGTCACACGCATGAACTGACCCTCCCCTGCCCGCGAACTGTCACTTGCTGCTAGTCCGGAGGGGCGGGACTAGCGGTTTGTGACAGTTCGCGGGCAGGGGTGGGTGTTGGGAACGTCTGGTGATCGGGAGACGAGGACGGAACAGGCCGGTTGATGGGATGGCTGGGTGACCGACACCGGTCGCCCGTCAGAAAGGACCACCCATGCGCCGACCCACAGCCATCGGCTTCGCCGTCCCCGTCCTCGCCCTCATGCTGGGGCTCACCGCCTGCTCCGGATCCGCGGAAGCACCGTCGGGCGGTGGATCGCCGTCGACCGCCGACTCCTACGCCGAGGCGTTCGACGACTACACCATCTCCCTCGCCGGCTGCCTGCGCGACCAGGGGTTCGACGTCGAGGACCCGGAACCCGGCACCGCGATCACCCTCGACGGTGGCGAGGCGATGAACACGGCCTACGACGCCTGCGCCGAGGAACTCGGCCCGCCGCCCGCGAACCCCGATCAGCCCAGCAAGGCCGAGATCTCCGACGAGCTCCGGCTCCGCGCCCAGTGCCTGCGCGACCAGGGGTTCGACGTCCCGGACCCGGATGCGAACGGGGTGTGGGACCTGCCGGAGGACCTGTTCGATGAGGCCAGGGCCTGCGCCGTGCAGTGACCTCCGCACCAGCCGGAACGGCCGACCGATCCTGTGATCGGTCGGCCGTTCCGTCGTTCCGTGTCCTGTCGTTCCGCGGTCAGGCTCCGGCCGGGTCGGCGTCGTGAGCCGGCAACAGCACCGTCACTTCGAGTCCACCCGCCGGCAGCGGGGCGAGCCGCAGCGACCCGCCGTGCAGCTCCACGATGCGGGCCCCCAGGGTCAGCCCGAGACCGTTCCCCCGATCAGGACCGGCAGCCCGCGCCATCCGGGCGTCCCGCCGGTCGAACGGCTCCACGAACCGCGCCACCTCAGCCTCGTCGAGCAGCGGCCCCGAGTTGCTGACCACGACGACGGCGCGTCCCGGCGCCTGCGGGTCGGGTCCGACCCACACCGAGACCCAACCGTCCGCGCCGCTGTTGTAGCGCACGGCGTTCGACAGCAGGTTCGTCAACAGTTGCTGGAGGAGCACGCGGTTGCCGCGCACGGATGCGCTCCGGAGGGTCGACGAGATCGTGACCCCGGCGTCCGCGGCCTCCGGCGAGATGAGCTGCGACGCGTCGCGAGCCACCGCCGCCAGGTCGACGGGCGAGGTCACGAGCGGTCGGCGATCGAGCTGGTTCAGCTGCAGGAGCGCCTCGACGATCGCGATCCCCCGCTCGTTCGTCTCGTGCAGCCGTCGCAACGCGCGGTCGACGTCGCGGCCCTCCGGGTCGGCCTGGGCGACCTCGATGAGCATCTTCATCGTCGCGAGCGGTGTCCGCAGTTCGTGCGAGGCGTTGGCCGCGAACCGCTTCTGCGTCAGGAACGACTGCTCGAGGCGTGCCAGCATGTCGTCGAAGCGGTCGGCGAGCTCGCGGAACTCGTCGCGGCGACCGGTCATCGCGATGCGGTGGTCGAGCGAGCCCTCCGCCGCCGCGCGCACGGCCGCGTTGAGGTCCCGCAGCGGCCGCAGGACCCGTCCGGCGACGATCCAGCCGACGCCGGTGCCGATCACGGCCATCGCGATGAGTGCGAGCATCGAGTAGTTGATGAGCGAATCGCGGATCTCGCCGCGGGTGATGGCGGAGATCTGTCGACTGTCGGCGGCGGGCGCGAGCGGATAGCTGGGGAACCGCCAGATGATGACGTTGATGACGATGAGCGCGATGAGTCCCGTCACGACGGTGAAGGCGGCATAGGTCGCGGTGAGTTTGACGCGGGCGGTCATCCACGTCGGCCGGGCGTCGTCACCGACGGCCGGAGCGGCGGTCATGCGCCCACCTCGTCGTCCTCGTCGTCGGCGTCCGCGCCGCTCGTCTCGGCGGGAGCCTCACCTGGCGGCAGGACCCGGTAGCCGACGGCCGGCACGGTGTGGATGATCCACGGCTCGCCGAGCACCTTCCGGAGCGTGGACATCGTCACCCGCACGGCGTTCGTGAACGGGTCGGCGTGCTCGTCCCAGGCGCGCTCGAGGAGCTCTTCGGCACTCACGACGCCACCCTTGGCCGCGAGCAGGATCTCCAGCACCGCGAACTGCTTCTTCGCCAGACGCACGTACCGGCCGTTGCGGTACACCTCGCGGCGGAACGGGTCGAGCCGCACACCGGCGTACTCGAGGACGGGTGGGAGCGACGCTTTGGGTCGACGCGCCAGTGAACGGAGCCGGAGGACGAGCTCGCGCAGCTCGAACGGCTTGGTCAGGTAGTCGTCGGCGCCGATCTCGAAGCCGCTCTCCTTGTCGTCGAGGTCGGCGGCCGCGGTGAGCATGAGCACCCGGCAGGGCAGTTCCTGGGCGATGATCCAGCGACAGACGTCGTCGCCGTGCGTGCCAGGGAGGTCGCGGTCGAGCACCACGACGTCGTAGGCGTTGACGGCGAGCCGCTCGAGCGCGGTGTCGCCGTCGAACACGAGGTCGGCGGCGAGCCCCTCGTGCTGCAGGCCCTCGAGGATGCTCTCGGCGAGGTACTGCTCGTCCTCGGCGATCAGGACACGCATGGGACCTCCGGTGTTCGGGACGGATGACGCGTCGAAGGCGTCGCTCCGGCGCCCGCGATGGGCGTCGTGTCGATCGTAGGCGGCACCGTGTTTCGGAACCGTCTGGTGATCGTCCGACGCCCGCGCAACCGCCGTCGAGCTGGACTGGGGCCTGGTCGTCGCGTGCCGAACACCGACGACCGACCGAGGAGGAACCATGCAGCACGGCATCCAGCACCAGCAGCAGCCGCACCGGCACCCGGGCCGACGGAGCACCGTCGCCCGCCGAGGCTCCAACCGAGCCGTCGTCATCCTCGCCGCCACGGCCGTCGCCCTCACCGCCGCGATCGCCCTGGTCGCGTGCACGGGCGTCGCGCCGACCATCACCCGCGGGATCACCGCGCTGACCGAGCGACCGTCCGGAGACGCGGGTGCCGGAACCACGACCACGACGGATGGCGCGTTCGGAACCGACGACGGCGTGTTGGAGGAGAACCGGTACTCGGCCTACGACACCGATCTCCCGGCCATCGCGAACCTCGATGCGGACCTCCTGGAGGCCGTCCAGCAGGCGACCGACGCAGCAGCGCAGGACGACATCGCGCTGTACGTGAGCTCCGGATGGCGGAGCACGGCGTACCAGCAGCACCTGCTCGACGAGGCGATCCTCCAGTACGGCAGTGAGGCGGCCGCGCGGCAGTACGTCGCGACGCCCGACGGCTCCTCGCACACGCGCGGGGCGGCCGTCGACATCGGTGCGACGGACGCCGACTACTGGCTCATCGAGCACGGCGCCGACTACGGCCTCTGCCAGACCTACGCGAACGAGATCTGGCACTTCGAGTTGGCCACCGTCCCCGGCGGCGAGTGCCCGGAACTCCTGCCCGACGCCGGATGAGGTCGGTGCCGCGACCAGCTGCCACCGCCGGGCGCCCCGGTCCTATCCGGCGACCGGTGCCAGCCGGCTGACGAACTCGTCGACGCGCAGGCGGATGTCCCGGAACGCTTCGTCGAACGCCTCGTCGGTCGCGGGCGCGGCAGGGTCGGGGATCGACCAGTGCAGGTCGTCCAGCCCGCCGAGCTCCTCGTGCGCCCGGTTGCACACGGTGATGACGAAGTCGCCGTGCCGGAGGACCTCCGCCGTCGCGCGTGGAACGCTCGGGCGGATCCGGACGCCATGGCGTGCCGCCGCCCGGACGGCGCCCGGGTTGACCTCGCTCGCCGGCCGGCTGCCCGCGGATGCGACGGGGACGTCGCTGCGGTCCTGCCAGAGCGCCTCCGCCATCTGCGACCGCGCCGAGTTCGCCGTGCAGACGAAGACGACCCGCGCCGGGGCGCTGATCGGTTCGGGCGCGAGGCGGTCGAACGCCCCCGGGACGAGCCGCACGTAGTTGCGGCGTCCATCGGACTCGGATCGCGACCGCGAGAGGATCCCCGCTCGCTGGAGGACGCTCAGGTGATGGGAGACGAGGTTCGACCCCATCCCGAGGGCGAGCTGGATCTCGGTCGGTGAGAGGTCACCGAGCGCCAGGAGGTCCACGATGCGCAGCCGTGCCGGCTCCGCGAGCGCGGCGAACTTGGACGCCCTTACCGCCAGCGACTCCACCGACACAACCCCCGTTGACTCAACCGTGATTGACTCAATAATAGGCTGAGTCGTCCGTGAACACCCCTTGAGCGATCCGCTCGAACTCACGGTCGTCCAGAAGAGGAGCTACTCATGGGTCTCGGAACCGGAATCGCCCTGATCGTCATCGGCGCCATCCTCGCCTTCGCCGTGAACGTCGACGTCCCCGCTGTGGACCTCACGCTCATCGGGTACATCCTCATGGCCGCCGGCGCCGTGGTGTTCCTCATCTCGCTCGTCCTCGTGCTCCGCCGCCGACAGGTCTCCTCGACCACGCGCTCCGCAGTGGACCCCGGTAGCGGCGAACGCGTCACCCGCCGCAGCACGACCGACAACGACGGCCCCGTCCTCTGACGACCGGACCGGCCGCACCACCCATGACCGAACCCGCTACCGCGCCGTCCCAGAGCGGCGAACTGCTGGACGGTCGGTATCGACTCGAGCGACCGATCGGTGCCGGCGGGATGGCGACCGTCCATCTGGCGACCGACGAGGTGCTCGGGCGCAAGGTGGCGGTCAAGCTGTTCCGCCCGGGAACGACCGATGCGACCGACGGCGCCAGGACCGCCTCGGAGACGCGTCTGCTCGCGTCGCTGAACCACCCGGCCCTCGTCACCCTGTTCGACGCCAGGGTCGTGGCCGGTGACGGCTCCTACCTCGTCATGGAGCACGTCGACGGCCCGACGCTGTCCCAACGCATCGCTCGGTCGCCGCTTCCGTCGTCCGAGGTCGCCGCGATGGCCGTCGACCTCGCGGAGGCGCTCCACACGGTGCACGCGGCGCGGGTCGTCCATCGAGACATCAAGCCGTCCAACGTGCTGCTGCGACCGACGATCCTGCCCCACCAGGAGTACCGCGCGAAGCTCGCCGACTTCGGCATCGCCTACCTCATCGACAGCACCCGCATGACCGCGCCGGGCTCACTGATGGGCACGGTCGCCTACCTCAGTCCTGAGCTCGTCCGTGGAGCGGATCCGGCCCCTCCGGCCGACGTGTACGCCCTCGGACTCGTCCTCCTCGAAGCCCTGACCGGTCGCCGCGCCTACCCGCAGACCACCACGCACGAGTCGCTCATGGCACGCCTCAACGCGTCGCCGACGATCCCCGGCGAGCTCGGCTACCAGTGGAAGTCGCTGCTCACCGCGATGACCGCCGCCGATCCGGCGCAACGCCCCACCGCCCTCGACGTCGCGACGACCGTCCGCGCGATGGACCCCGTGCTCGACCCGGCGGATGTGACCGTGGCGACCTCGGCACCTGCGATGACGACGACCGCCGACCCGGCACCGACGGCAGCGACCGAGCCGCTCGTCTCGACGACGCCGTTCGAGCCGATGACAGGCGCGCGCGCCGAGACCGGCCCGACCGCGGTGCTCGACGGCACTCGCCGCTCGGAGCGACGTCTCGACGGTGGTGCACGGCGACCGGCCGCAGCGCACCAGCCGCGGCGCCTTCGACGCTGGCTGATCCTCGCGGCCGTGCTGCTGGTGATCGCGGTCGCCGTCGTCTGGTTCATCGTGTCCCAGGCACAGCCGCCTGCCCCGACGCTGCCCACCCTGCCCGAACCGTTGTCGACGCATCTGGACGAACTCCTGCGGGAGGTGACGCCATGAGGAACTCCTGGAACCGAGGGCTCCGGCTGTTCGCAGCACCGTTGGTCGTCGTCGCCCTCCTGAGTGGCTGCGCCGGACCGGCTGCAGACCTCGACGCGAACACCGGCCGCGACCTGCAGAGTCGTGTACTCGTGGTCGCGAACGCAGCCGCCGACGGCGACACTGCGGGTGCGCTCGCGGCTCTCGACGCGCTCGAGGCGCAGCTGGCCGCTGCTGAGGCGGCTGGGACCGTTTCGGCGACCCGAGCCGCGGACATCCGTGCGGCGATCGCGCTCGTCCGCGCCGACCTCTCCCCCGCGGTCGAGACCCCGACGCCGACCCCGGAACCCAGTTCGGTCGCGCCGGCCGAACCCGCTGCACCGGTCGAAGACGACGGAGGCGGGGACGATTCCGGGAACAACGGGAACAACGGCAACAACGGCAACAACGGCAAGAACAAGGACAAGAAGGACAAATGAAGCGACGAGGAAGCACCGACTCCGCCCCCGACGACGGATCGTTCGAGCCCGGGGACGAAGAGACGGCGAAGCGAACCCGTACGGCGGAGGACGGGGTCTCGACCGTCCAGCACAGCATCATCGTCGACCTCCCCATCGCCGCCGTCTACAAGCAGTGGGTCGACTTCGAGTCGTACCCGGAGTTCTTGCCGGCTGTGCGCGAGGTGAAGCTGACCGGCGAGGTCTACAGTCGCTGGACCGTCGCGATCAGCAAGCTCTCGCGGCAGTTCCTCGTCGAGATCCTGGAGCAGCTCCCCGAGGAGCGTCTGGTCTGGCGCACCATCGAGGGCGACGTCTGGTTCAGTGGCGACGCCACCTTCGACGCGATCGACAAGCAGCAGACCCGCGTGGACGTCACGGTGCACTGGAAGCCGGTGTCCGCGGTGGAGCGGACCGCTGCGGCGCTCGGGCTCGCCGGACGGGTCGTCCGTGGGGCGCTCGAGGCGTTCAAGACCCACATCGAGTCGACCGGCGGCCCCTCGGGTCACTCCCGCATCAAGGTCGTCTCGCCGAAGGGCTAGCCGTCGGCCCCACCTGATCAGCTCATGAACGGTCGCAGGTCCGGATAGCCGGTGGTCTGCCAGGCACCGTCGACGACGAGATTGTCGCCCGAGATGTACGACGCGTCGTCGCTCGCGAGGAACAGGGCGGCTGCGGCGATCTCCTCCGGCGCAGCCGCACGTCGGAGCGGGATGCGCTCGTCGTACGCGGCCTGCACACCGGGGATGTCGGTCAGCGACTTCGTCAACGGCGTCGCGACGAGACCCGGCGACACGGCGTTCACCCGGATGCCATGCTCACCGAGCTCGAGCGCCGCCTGCTTGGTCAACATGACCGCGCCGGCCTTCGACGCCGTGTAGCCGACGCCGAAGTGCATGGGGACGAGCGAGTTGAGCGAAGCGATGTTGACGATCGACCCGGCCTTGCCCTCGGCGAGGAACTGACGGGCGGCGAGCCGGGTGCCGTTGAAGGCGCTGTAGAGGTTCAGTCGGACCGTGAAGTCCCAGTCCTCGAAGGAGATGTCGGTGATCGTCCCGGCGCGCGATCCACCGGCGACGTTGAAGAGCGTGTCGAGCGTGCCGAAGCGTTCGACGGTCTCGGCGACCAGCGCGGAGAAGTCAGCCTCGTCGGTCACGTCGGTGCGCCGACCCCACACGCGATCGCCGAAGGTCTCGGCGGCACGCGCGATGAGCTCGGCATTGATGTCCGCGACGACGACCGAGGCGCCCTCGGCGACCAGCCGTTCGGTGATCTTCGCCCCGATGCCGGACACGCCCCCGGTGACGATCGCGACCTTGCCGGCGAACCGGCCCTGGATTGATGCATTCGACATGATGCCGCTCCGTTCTGCTCACCGGCTCTGGCGAGCACCCCCAGCATACGCATCTATCAGTCACATGTCAGATAGTTTCAGGCAGCCCTCAGCATGACGACGCCGGCCCCGGGACGACGTGTCCCAGGGCCGGCGTCAGGCAGCGGCCGAGTCCTACCGCGGCGACTGCTCGCGATCAGCGTCCGCCAGTTCACCGTCGCCACCCGAGGCCCGGTCGAACGCGGGTGCCCCGGTGGTCGAGGCAGGCACCTTGCCGCGCGCTGCGGCCTCGAGCGACTCCGCCTCGTCCCCGCCGACCGCCTCGCCGCGGGCGACGAGCCCGGCGACGTCGGACAGCGGGATCTGCTTGAGGAACAACGACAGCAGGAAGGCCGCGCCGATGAACGGCAGCAGGTACCAGAACACCGGGGCGAGAGCGTCGGCATAGGCGGTCACGACACCGTCGCGGATGCCCGGCGGAAGCTGGCTGAGCGTCTGCGGGTCGATCGTCGCCGCCGCATTGGAAGCGTCCCCCGCGCTGGCACCCGAACTCGCGAACACGTCCTTCAGGTTGGCCGTGAGGCGCGTGGTGAAGATCGTGCCGAACACGGCGACACCGAGCGACGCACCGACCTCGCGGAAGTAGTTGTTCGTGCTGGTCGCGGTTCCGACCATCGACGCGTCCACCGAGTTCTGGGCGACGAGCACGACGACCTGCATGATCAGGCCGAGACCGGCGCCGAAGAAGAACAGGAAGACGCAGATCAGCCAGATCGGGGTGTCCGCCGTGAGCGTCGTGAACGCGACCATCGAGGCGGCGGTGACGAGCGTGCCGATGACCGGGAACATCCGGTAGCGACCGGTCCTGGTGATCAGGTTCCCCGAGACGATCGAGGTACCGATGAGGCCGACCATCATCGGGATCATGAGCAGGCCCGATGCGGCTGCCGAGGTGCCGGACGACATCTGGAGGAACGTCGGCACGAAGCCGATCGCCGAGAACATGCCGAGGCCGAGGGTGAGGCCGATCGCGGTCGCGTTGATGAACGTCGGGTTCTTGAAGAGCGACAGCGGGATGATCGGGTCCTTGGCGCGCGCCTCGGTGATGACGAAGAGCAGCGCGGCGAGCAGCATGCCGATGCCGAACATCCAGGTCTCGATGGCACCCCAACCGTGCGCGGCGTCGCCACCGAAGTCGGTGAAGAAGATGAGGCAGGTGGTGAACGCCGAGAGGAAGATCACGCCGAGGAGGTCGATCGGCGCGGTCGCCTTCTTGTTCGGCAGCTTCAGCGTGAAGAACGCGATCGCGAAGGCCGCGATGCCGACCGGGATGTTGATGTAGAACGCCCACTGCCAGGTGAGGTGGTCGACGAAGAAGCCACCGAGGAGCGGGCCACCGACGGCGGAGAGACCGAAGACGGCGCCGAGCGGGCCGAGGTACTTGCCGCGCTCGGAGGCGGGCACGATGTCGGCGATGATCGCCTGCGACAGGATCATGAGGCCACCGCCACCGAGGCCCTGGACGGCTCGCCAGACGATGAGCTGCGTGAAGTCACCCGCGAACGCACAACCGACGGAGGCGATCGTGAACAGGGCGATCGCGACGAGGAAGAGGCGACGACGACCGAGGACGTCACCGAACTTGCCGTAGACGGGCATGACGATCGTGGTCGCCAGGAGGTAGGCGGTGGTGAGCCAGACCTGGTGGTCGACGCCGCCCAGCTGTCCGACGATCGTCGGCATGGCGGTGGAGACGATCGTCTGGTCGAGGCTGGAGAGCAGCATGCCCGCGATGAGGGCGGCGAAGATGATCCAGATGCGGCGCTTGGTGAGCAGCATCGGGCCCTCGGTGGGTGCGGCGGTGGCGGCGGTCACTGGAGGTCCTTTCGGGGAGTGGGGTTCGTGTGGGGGATGCTGAGGCGCGGCGGCGGTGGGTCCGGCGTCGGCGGATTCGGGGTCGTCGGGCTCGAGGATGGCTGCGATACGTCGCGAGGCAGTCGCGGATGGAGCCGACGATGTCGAACTCCCCGCCCTGGCCGATGTCGGCGACGCCGCTGCCGAAGACGCGCGCCATCGTCGTCTTGATCGCCATCCCGAAGAGGTCGGCGCAGGCGCGGGCACGCGGGTCGTCTGCCGGGACGCCTTCCCGCACGGCGATGAGCTCGACGAGCAGTTGCTCGCGCTCACGGTTGAGGCCCATGAACCGGACCAGCAACTTCGGTTCGCGCTCGAGGGCGGCGTGGAAGTCGACGTGCTCGGCCAGACCGAACCCGGACCGCTCCGCATGGCCGGCCGCGATGAGCATGAAGTCGTCGAGCACGGCGCGCCACCCCCGCGAGCCGAGGGCGAGGAACTCGGTGGCGAACCGCTCGGTCTCCTCGGTCTCGTCGATGCCGAGGACGGCGTCCTCCTTGCTCGGGAAGTAGTTGAAGAAGGTGCGACGCGAGACGCCGACCTCCTCGCAGAGTTCCTCGATCGTGAAGCCGTTGAGCCCCTGTGCGGCCGTGAGTCGACGCGACACGGTCGTCAGGCGCGCGGCGGTGGCGGCCATCCGGTCGGACAGCCGATTCGTCGAAGTTGCACTCTGCATCACGAAGTGCAGTATTGCACTCTCCGAGCCGGGGTGCAACTTGGCGGCACGAGCCGACTGGTCGGGCCTCACTAGAGTGAACGCATGGACCCTCGTCAGGCACGAACCCGCAGTGCCCTTCGCGACGCGATCCACACCCTCGCGGCGGCGAAGCGCATCGATCAGGTGACCGTTGCGGAAGTGTCCCGGGTGGCGGGGATCACCCGCGACACCTTCTACCGTCACGCCGCGACGCCCGTCCACCTGCTCGCCGACGTGCTCGGCGAGGAACTGGATGAGACGCTCCAGGCGCACGCCGATCTGCCGGCGCACAGCGACTCGACGCTGAGCGTCTTCGACGAGTCCGAACGCGACCTCCTGCGTCACGTCGCCGAGCACGCGACGATCTACCGCAACGCCATGCACCCCCGGCTCATCGGACCCCTGCGCGACGCGCTCACCGAGCGGATCGAGCAGGCGCTCGCGCACCACCTCGACCGGCACCCGCACATCGCCCCACCCCGCGAGGACGGCATCACGCCCGAGCGACACGTGCGCATGCTCGTGGCCTACGCCGGCGCCGGCACCGTCGCGGCGATCGAGGAGTGGCTCCGATCCGGCGACCTCGACGACATCGACGCCGCGGCCCGCACGGTCATCGCCGCCTCCCCCGCCTGGTGGCTCGGCCGCTCCTGACCCTGGCGCCTGGGCCTGGGCCTGACGCCAGCGCGGTGCGCTGACGCGAGCGCGGGTCCCTCACGTGAGCGCGCCCCTCCGGAGACCCGCGCTCACCTACCCTGGGGTGCGCTCACGCCAGCGCACCGCGCTGGCACAACGGCCTCATGCGCGACATATGTCGGTGTAGGCATATCTGCACTGTGGATAACCCGGGCGGCCTCTTCGACCGCCCGTAGCGTCGAGGGATGTCAACGATCTCCTCACCTCGAACCTTCTCCACACTCGCACTGGCGGTGGGACTCCTCGCGCTCACCGCGTGCACGGAAGTCGAACCGGCTCCCCCTCCGAGCAGCACTCCGCCGGTCTTCGAGAACGAGGAACAGGCACTGGCTGCGGTGACGGAGACCTATCAGGAGTTCATGCGGATCTCGAACACGATCCTCGTCGAAGGGGGTGTCGACGTTGATCGAATCGACGTCATCGTCGGAGACCAGTTGGCCGAGTTCGAGCACGGCAGCCTCATCGAACTCGCTACTGCGGGAAAGACACTTGTGGGCGCACCGACGCTCGTCGCCACCTCTGTTTCAGATTGGTACGCCCAGCCCGACGCGGCTGGGGTGATTGCGATTGGAACGGCGTGTATGGATCTCACCCCAGTGGATGTTCTCGATAGCAACGGCAACTCAGTGGTCGCACCGGACCGTCCCGCGGACGCGAACCTGGTCAGTGAACATCGGCCCAGGTGACAGCTGGCCAATCCGCTTTTGTCCTCATCGAACACGATGCAGTGCACGAGGGGGACGTCATGCGCAAGACTGAGGAACAACGCTGGTTGGCTCTGTTCGCGCTGGCAGGGCTGATGCTCGTCGCTGCTCCTGTACAGCAAGCGGCCGCTAGCGGCTGCAGCGATGACAATCAATGGAGTAATGGCTGGCGCTTGGCATCGGCAATGGCTCGGTCGACATCGGTGGAAGCATCGAGCAGCCCGGTTCGGGTGGAGGCGGTGGTTCCGGCGGCGGGACAGGCGGAGGCGGCGGTGGCGGCGGCTCGGCCGAGTTGCCACCCGGGGTGACCGACGGGCCCAACGGTGAGCGGACGGTCTGCAGCCTCATGCGGCCGGACGAGTGTTACACCTTCACCCCCGGCGACCTCGGCACCGACCTCGAAGCAGCACCGGCGGCCCCCGTCACGATCCGCGACGTCGCCAGCTTCGCCCCCGCCGCACCCACCGTCACGACCGAGCCCGCCGCCTGGGGTGTCCGCGGGCTCCACACCAACGTCATCGCAGCTGCTTCCGGCCACACCCGCACCGGCACCCTCCTCGGCCAGGTCGCGGAGGTGAACTTCATCCCCGTCGGATTCACCTTCGACTACGGCGACGGCGACACGACCACCACCCGGACCGGTGGATCCTCGTGGGCTGCCCTCGGACTCGCGGAGTTCTCCAAGACCCCGACCAGCCACCGCTACACGACGGTCGGGACGAAGACCATCACCGTCGAAGTCGAGTACGCCGCCGAGTACCGCATCGGCGACAGCGGCTGGCTTCCCGTCGTCGGAACCCTGTCGATCCCGACCGAAGAACCCCACACGGTCCAGATCGTCCGCAACTCGACCGTGGGCGTCGACAAACCCTGCCGCCCCGGCA
>NZ_JCACOF010000011.1:0-14810 GCF_059073635.1 Plantibacter sp.
GCTCAGTGGATTCGACCATGTGCTGTACCTCGTCCTCGTGGTCCTGGCCGTGACGGTCACGCTCCTCGCGCTCGCCCCGGTGATCATGCACCGGTTGGTGTTCCGGCAGCTGGCGAAGCCACAGCTGGTGCGGCTGTCCAGCAGCATCCTCATGGTGTGTCTCGGGGCGGCGTCGCTGCTGTTCGCGGGGATCGTCCTGTTCGTCTTCGACTTCGTCGTGTCGCCCGCGGTCGGCTTGTGGGCGGGTGGGGTCGTGGTCGTCGTCATCGGGCTGGTGTGGATCGTCGGCCCGCGCCTGATCCGGGGTGCGCGCGACCGCGTGTCCTGAGGTGATCGACGCGCCCGCGGTGAGCCCCGAGAATGGGACGATGCCCGACACCTGCACCTTCTGCCGCATCCTGCGTGACGAGCCCGACGACGTCACCTGGGTGGAACGCGAGGACGAGGCGGTCGCCTTCCGGCCGTTGCCCGAGTCGGAGCTCGCGCCCGGCCACACCCTGGTGGTGCCGCGGGCGCACAGCGTCGGCCTGCTCGACGCCGATCCGCGAGCCCTGCAGGCGACGACCGCCCTCGCTCAGCGGGTGGGACGCGCGATGCGGGCGGCGCTCGGCGCGACCGGGGTCGTCGTGCTGAGTGCGTCCGGTGCCGATGCCGGGCAGAGCGTCCCCCACCTCCATCTCCACGTCGTGCCGTGCTGGGACGACGACGGGGTCACGTTCTGGCCCGAGGGTCGCTCGAAGCACCGGGTCGACGGCGACCCGCACGAGCTCCTCGCGGAGATGTTCGAGTAGCCGGAGATCGCTGCTCCTTGAGTTGACCTCAAGACCGATTGAGGTTCTACGGTTGAAGCATGACCATTCCCACCACGCCGTCCGCTGATCCCGATGCCCTCGCCCGCGCCGCGACCGTCGACGGGTTCAAGACGGCGTTCCGTGACCACCCGGCGGGCGTCGCGCTGATCAGTGCCTCGACCGATCGGGGAGACGTCGGGCTGACGGCGTCATCGGTCGCGTCGGTGGCCGTCGACCCGCCGATGCTGTCCTTCTCGGTCACGCGGGCGACGGGGTCCGCGGGCGGACTGCTCAGCGCGGGAACGGTCGTCGTCCACCTCCTGGCCGACCACCACCTGGAGGTCGCCAAGGCGTTCGCCAAGACGGGGGAGCCGCGCTTCACCCCGGAACAGCACTGGGAGCGACTCGCGACCGGCGAGCCCTATCTGCCGAGTGCCCGTGCGGCGCTGCGCTGCCGGATCGTGCAGACGGTCCCGGCCGGCAGCTCGATGCTCGTCATCGCCGAGGTGCTGGAGGTCATCCCGCCCGGCACGGACGCGCCGGCGCTCGTCTACCAGAACCGCAACTTCCACCGCCTGGAGTCCGACCCGCTCGGCTGATCAGGCGAGGAGCGCGATCGGGCCGATGTCGGCGATCGCCTCGATGACCCGCTCGGGGTGCTCGGCGATCCGGTTCAGGACGTAGAGCCACCACTCGGGTCCGTAGACGAGGTACTCGCGCGTCGCGAACCCGCGGCGGCGAAGGTCGTCGAGCAGCTCGGTGCCGAGTCCCTGGAGCATCTCGAACTCCACGTGCGGCTGACGGAGGTCGTCGCCGAGCGCGCCCTCGAGTGCGGCGACGAGGTTCGCGTCGTGGGTGGCGACGTTGACCCGGTGGCCCGACCCGACGAGTCGCGTGACCATGCTGATGTAGGCCGCGGTCATCGGTGCGGAGTCGCGGGGGTCGGCGACCTCGGTCGATTCGAGGAAGGCTCCCTTCACGACGCGGATCGGCCCGGGCCGATCCAGCACGCGGTCGAGGTCCGCGGGGGTGCGGTGCAGTCGCGCCTGCAGGGTGACGCCGGTCTCCGGGAAGGCGTCGGCGATCTGCTCGAAGATCGACAAGCACCAGGTCCGTGCGGTCGGAACCCTCGGCGGAGATCATGAGCGAGGTCCCGGCGTCCCGTGCCGCCTGCGCGAGCGCCAGGCCGTTGCGCAGGCCGAGCTCGGGCGAGACGACGGAACCGATGTGGGAGAGGTCGAGCGAGATCGTCGCGGTCTGGTCGGATTCGCTGATCCGGCGGGCGAGGTCGATGAACTCCGCGGTCTGCTCGTCGGCGACACGTGCGTCGCGGACGGACTCGCCGACGAGCTCGATGCTCCAGCGGTGCCCACGATCGGCGTTCGCTTCGAGGAGCCGCAAGGCCGAGGCCGCGTCTTCGCCGGCGATGTATCGCAGGGCGGCCCGCTTGGCGACGGCGGCGGCTTCCGGGTGGGCGAGGACTCGCGCTTTGAGGTCCTCGTCGAGGGCCCAGGCTCGCAGGGTGTCGGCGGCGCGCGACAGCGTCTCGTCGTTCATCAGCATGCTTCGACCCTATCCAGTCGTGGGTGGCGGTCCGGACGGCACCGGGGTCTGGGCTGCACCGGGGTCTGGGCTGCACCGAGGTCTGGGCTGCGTCGCCCGTGCGCGCTACGCTCGCTCACGTGGCGAGCTTCGAGGAGAAACCGATCCTGGACCTCACGCTCGATGAGTGGGAGGCCTACCTCGCTGGTGCGCCGAGCGACGCGGGCGTGCGGTTGAAGCTGCGGAAGAAGACGTCGAAGGCGTCGGGGATCACCTGGTCGGAGGCGCTGGACGTCGCCCTCTGCTACGGATGGATCGACGGACAGAGCAAACGGTTCGACGACGACTACACGCTGCAGGCGTTCACCCCGCGGCGGAAGAGCAGCCCGTGGTCGCAGATCAACCGGGAGCACGTCGCCCGCCTCATCGAGGAGGGGCGGATGCGTCCCGGTGGGCTCGCGGAGATCGAACGCGCCAAGGCCGACGGGCGGTGGGACGTGGCGTACCGGCAGAAGGACGCCGTCGCACCGGATGATCTGCAGGCGGCGCTCGAAGCGAACCCCGAGGCGGCGGCGTACTTCGCGACGCTCGGCCGCACCGACCGCTTCCGTGTGTTCTTCCGCCTGAGCAACATCAAGACGCCCGCGATCAGGGCCGCGCGCATCGCGGACGTGGTCGAGAAGGCCGCCCGGGGCGAGCAGCACTACCGCTGATGATGGGGGACCGGCGCGGATGAGGGTGTCACCGGGGACCGTGTGGCCGGTCGTCCACGAGGAGCGTCGGCGGCTCGTCGCGGACCTGTCGGTGCTGAGCGACGATCAGTGGGGGAGGCCGTCGCTCTGCACCGGATGGGATGTGCATGACGTCGTCGCCCATCTCGTCGATTCGGCGAAGACGACGCGGCTGGGATTCGCCCGACGACTCATCGCCGCGCGGTTCGATTTCGACCTCGACAATGAACGCGGGGTCGAGCGGGAGCGGCGGAACGATCCGCAGGAGACGCTCCGCGCCCTGGCGGACGCCACCGAGCTGACGCGCACCCCGCCGGCGAACCTCGCGACCAGGCTCGTCGAGGCCATCGTGCACGGGGAGGACGTCCGTCGGCCGCTCGGCATCCGCGCGGACTACCCGACAGCGGCGGTCCTGGAGGCGTTGGAGTACCAGCTCCGGACCGGCGTCTCGATGGGCGGCGGCAAGGAACGTGCCCAGGGGGTTCGGCTCGTCGCCGAGGACGCCGGGACGAGCTGGGGCGAAGGCGACGAGGTCCGGGGATCGGCGCTCGACCTCTTGCTCGCGGTGTCAGGGCGACCGACCGGGCTGGCGTTGCCCGGGAGGTGAGGAAGAAGCTGGAAGTCTCCCGCGTGCACCTTCCCCGTCGACCGACGTGCCTGGGCTCGGCTGCCCTTCGACAGGCTCAGGGACCGGGTTCATCCGGGTGAACCTCTTCCGTTGACCGAGGTTGCGCGGCACGGCTGCCCTTCGACAGGCTCAGGGACCGAAATGGTTCAGGCGCACCTCTCCCGGTCACTGAGCTTGTCGAAGTGCCCACGAGGACGCCTCATCGTTTCGGGCACACCTCTCCCGGTCACTGAGCTTGTCGAAGTGCCCACGAGGATGCCTCATCGTTCCGGGCACACCTCTCCCGCTCACTGAGCCTGTCGAAGTGCCCACGAGGACCCACCCCCTTCGACAGGCTCAGGGACCGGAAACTGGTCAGAAGGGCGCGGGATCGGGTTCGGTCCGATACTGCTTCCCGTCGGGTGTCGTCCACTCGAGCACCCCGCCGGGCCCGTGGTCGAGGTTCCATCCGGGCAGGTGCTTCATCCGGTGGTGATGTCGACAGAGGCAGGCGAGATTGCCGACATCCGTCGTGCCGCCGTCCTCCCAGGCGACCGAGTGGTCGAGGTCGCAGGCCCGTGGCTCGCCTGCCGCAGCCCGGTGCCCGACAGGTGCCGTCCCGCAGGCGGACCGCCCGCTGGAGGTCGGCCGGAACCCGGTACTGATTGCGGCCGACGGAGAGGACCGCACCCGTTTCCGGTTGGACGAGGATCCGGGTGAAGCTGGGGGCGTTCACCGCGATGCGGGCGGCGGTCTCCGGGTCGATCGGGCCGTAGCCGTCGAGCGTCGCCGGGGCGTCGCTGACGCCGGCCATGCTCAGCGCCGGGACCGTGATCTGCACGGTGGGCTTGATGTGCTCCTGGACCTCGATCGGGTGCGGGAGCACCGGGCTCGACATCACGTCGTCCGGGGTCACGCCGGTGAGCGCGAGGGCTGCCAGGGCGTCGGCCTGCAGTTGGGCGCACGTGCGCGTGTCGCCCGCAGCGCGCGACTCGGCCGCGGCTGCTTCGACCCGCTCGGCGATGCCCTGCGCGATCGGCGCCGTGGTGAACAGGTGCACCCACGCCATGCCGTCAGCCGCCGGTTCGAACTCCACCCGACGGTCCGCTTCCGAGCGGACCGCTCGCGCGGTGATCGATTCGGGGTGGAGACGCTCGCGCAGGACACGAGCGCTCGTGCGGAGCCCAGCGGCCGTGGTGCGCTCGGCGACGACGAGGACCTTGTCGAGGAACACCGCCCGCCCGGCAGCCGGGACGTCGCAGAGCTGGTCGGTGATCACCTGCGCATGCCGCGCCGAGATCCGGCCGGCCTCCAGCGACGCCAGCACAGCCGGTGCGTCATTCACCAGACGTTCGGCGTCGTTCGTCGCACGCTGGACCGTCCGCTCCGGCATCCGGGTCGCCATCGCGAGGGCCGCACACGTCGACCGGCGGGAGAGCGCCTGACGTTCAGCCGGCGGGAAGATCGCCGGGACCGTGGCGTCCGCGAAGGCATCGGCATAGGCGGCGGAGCGGGCCAGGAGGCGCGCCTTCCGCGCGTCCAGGACGGCCTGTTGCCGGTGGAGCTCGGCCCACTGGTCCGAGAACTCCTCGAGCTGCGCGGCGTACTCGTCGCTCGCGCGGATCGCGGTGCGGGTGGTCTCGGTCATGGAACCAGTCCACCATGGACCACTGACATTCCAGATGCTGAGTCGGGGGACTGTGGAAGTCCCTCGTGGGCCCTTCGACAGGCTCAGGGACCGGGAGAAGATCACCGGAGCAGGAGGTCCCTCGTGGGCCCTTGGACAGACTCAGGGGCCGGAAGGGGGCCGCCGGATTGGCGAGGTTTCCTCGTGTGCCCTTCGACAAGCTCAGGGACCGGGGGAAGGGTGCCCGATTCGCGGGTTCCCGTGTGCCCCTCGGCAGGCTCAGGGACCGGGAGAAGATCACCGGAGCAGGAGGTCCCTCGTGGGCCCTTCGACAGGCTCAGGGACCGGTGGAAGGGCGCCGGATTGGCGAGGTTTCCTCGTGTGCCCTTCGACAGGCTCAGGGACCGGGGGAAGGGTGCCGGATTCGTGGGGTTCCCCGTGGGTCCTTCGACAAGCTCAGGGACCGGGAGAAGATCACCGGAGCAGGAGGTCCCTTGTGGGCCCTTCGACAGGCTCCGGGACCGGGGGAAGGGTGCCCGATTCGCGGGTCCGCGGGGCCTTCTGCAGGCTCAGGGAGCGGAGGAGGCCTGTCGACGGGCGACCGGCCCAGCGACCGGGCGGGGTCAGACGGCCCGGGCGAGCAGGTCCGCGATGCGCTTCGCGACGGCGTCGTTCCACGCGGTGACACCGAACGCGGTCGGCCACAGGTCACCGTCGTCGAGCTTCGCGGAGTCGTTGAACCCGATGGTCGCGTAGCGCGCCTTGAACTTCGCCGCCGCCTGGAAGAACACGACCGCCTTGCCGTCGGCACCGACGTAGGCGGGCATGCCGTACCAGGTCTTGGCCGCGAGGCCGGAGTCGCCGCCCATGATCAGCTCATGCAACGGCTCGGCGATCGCGCGGTCGGCGTCCTCCATGTCGGCGATCGCGTCGACGACGGCCTGCAGGGCCTCCTCGCGACTCGCGGCCGCCTTCAGCTCCTTGGCGCGCTCCTTCATCGCCGCGCGTTCCTCGGCGCTGAATCCGCTCTTCGTGCTCGACTGCTTCTCGGCCATGTCGGCGTCCTTCCGTTCGGGGCAGTGGTCCGCCTCTCACGGTAGCCCTCAGCCGCACGTGAGTCGCCCAAAAGCGCTCGAAATCAGCCCGAAAACCGACCGATTCGGGCGACTCAGCCGTCCAGCGCGCCCGGCCCGAGCACCGACTCGACGATGACCCGGATCGCGTACTCGCTCGTCTCGGCGAGGTCGACGTCCGCAGGGTCGATGAGCCACTGGACCTGCAGACCGTCCATGACCGCCAGGATGGACGCCGCCGCACGGTGGATCGTCTCGGGCGCATCCACGCCCCGCTCGGCGCACACCACCTCGAACGCCTCCGCGATCTCGCGTCGGAGGGTCCGGTAGCGGTCGTCGAAGTAGTGCCTGGCCGGGTGGTCCTCGGTCACCGACTCCGCCGACAGGACGACGAACGCCTGCACGATCCCGGCGCGCTGCGCGTTCGCGGCTGCGGTGCGGATCAGGTGCTTGAACAGGTCGATACCGCCGGGGATGTGCTGGTCGTCGAGGTCCTGGACGTCCGTCGCGTCGCGGTAGCTGAGCACCTCGAGGAGGAGCTGGTCCTTCGATCCGAAGTGGTGCAGGATGCCCGCCGGCGTCATGTCGACGAGCTCGGCGATGTCGATGAGGGTGCCGTTCGCGTACCCCTTGGCGCCGAAGACGTCGAGCGCGGAGCGGACGACCTCGGCTCGTCTCGCCACAGTCGCCGGGCGTGGCTGGGCTGGTCGTTTCGCCGTGTTCTGTCGTTTCACCGTGCTCATGGTGTCCGTTCCGCGGGGGCCTCGATGCGCCCGACACTACCGCGCTTGCCAACTTACTGAATGGTCAGTAAGTTATCACCGAATCCCGACTTGCGCCGCACTGCCGCAGCGCACACCCAAGAGGAGAAAGCGATGAAGCTGAGAACCCCACTGCTGGCCGCGTTCGCGGCCACAGCCCTGCTGCTCACCGGATGCACCGGTGGCGGCGGGTCGAGCGACGGCCCCGAGAGCGGCGCCGCCCTGACGATCGCGAAGCCGGACGGCTCGATCGCCACCGAGTCCAACAACCCCTACGTCGGCGACTCGTCCGCCATGAAGCTCGGCTACATCAACGCGATCCTGGAGCCGCTCGCGATCGTCAACCTCGTCGACCCGAGCGCGGAGGTGAAGCCCTGGCTCGCGTCCGAGATCGCCTGGTCCGACGACTACACCTCCGTCGCGCTGACCGCCCGCGACGGCGTCACCTGGAACGACGGCGAGGCGTTCAGCGCCGACGACATCGCGTTCACCTTCCAGCAGTTCATCGACCACCCCGAACTCGACAACTCGGCCCTCGGCCTCACCACGGTGGCGACCGAAGGCGACACCGTCACCCTCTCGTTCACGAACCCGATGTTCGTGAAGCAGGACAAGGTGCTCCTCAAGCAGATCGTCCCGAAGCACGTGTGGGAGTCCGTCGACGACCCCGCCACCTTCGAGAACCCGGAGCCCGTCGGCACCGGCCCGTACACGCTCACGAGCTTCAGCACCGAGAGCGTCGAACTCTCCGCCCGCGACGACTACTGGGGTGAGCAGCCGGCCGTGCCGACGCTCTACTACGTGTCGTACAACGACAACACGGCCCTCACCACCGCCCTCGCCAACGGCGACGCCGACTGGGCGCAGGCCTTCATCCCGAACGTGCAGTCCGCGTACCTCGACAAGGACAAGGAGCACAACGTCTACTGGGCGGCCGCCGGTCTCGCCGTCGACGCGATGTTCGTGAACACGCAGACGAAGCCGTTCAACGACCCCGCGTTCCGCCAGGCGGTGAACCTCGTCATCGACCGCGAGCAGCACCAGCAGATCGCCCGCGAGGGCGGCGTCCCCGAGCTCAGCTCGGTGACCGGCCTCCCGACCCCGGCGGGCGACGCGTTCATCGCCTCCGAGTTCGAGGGCGAGGACTACACCGTCGACGCGAAGGCCGCGAAGCAGGTCCTGACCGACGCCGGCTACACCTGGGAGGACGACGTCCTCACCGACCCGTCCGGCGAGGCCGTCACCTTCACGCTGTCGGTGCCGCAGGGCTGGAACGACTACGTGACCGGCATCAGCCTCATCGCCGACTCGGTCAAGACGCTGGGCGTCACCGCCACGGTCGACACCCCCGACCAGGACACCTGGTGGGCGGCGAAGTCGGACGGCGACTTCCAGGCCATCCTGCACTGGACGGACACCGGCGCGACGCCGTACGACCTGTACTCCGACATCATGGACGGCCGCTGGCTCGTCGCCGAGGGTGAGGCGGCCGACTTCAACTTCGGGCGGTACGACAGCCCGGAGGCCACCGCGGCGCTCGCCGCCTACGCCAACGCGACCGACGACGCGACGCGCGCAGCCGCCCTCGAGACGGTGCAGAAGCTGTTCGTCTCCGACGTCCCGGCCATGCCGATCGGCACGCGCCCGTTCATCGGTTCGTACAACACGCGGAACTACACCGGATGGCCGAGCGAGGACGACCCCTACGCGCCCGCCGACCCGACGCAGCCGACCGCGGTCTACATCCTCACGCAGCTCAAGGCCGCGAAGTAGGCACGGGCATCACGCCGATGCGGGGCGGGCTTCGGCTCGCCCCGCACCCTCTTCATCAGCACAGAACGGACTCATGCAGTGACCAACGACGACCTGCTGACGGTCCGGCGCCGCTCTTCATCAGCACAGAACGGACTCATGCAGTGACCAACGACGACCTGCTGACGGTGTCCTCCTTCAGCGTCACCTACGACGTGGAACCACCCGTCGAAGCCGTGCGCGACGTCTCGCTCACCCTCCGCCGCGGCGAGATCCTCGGCCTGGCCGGCGAGTCCGGCTGCGGGAAGACCACCCTCGCCTACGGCCTGCAACGGCTCCTCAAACCACCGGCGGTCATCACGGGCGGGACCGCCGTCTTCCACGACGAGTCCGGCGAGGACATCGACCTCGGCCGGCTCGGCGAGGAGGAGATGCGCGCGTTCCGCTGGGACAAGGCCTCCATGGTGTTCCAGGGAGCGATGAACGCCCTCAACCCGGTCACCTCCATCGGGCGGCAGCTCGACGACGTCTTCACCACGCACCGCCGAGGCATGTCACGCGCCGAACGCCGTGAGGAGGCGGGCAAGCTGCTCGACATCGTCGGGGTCGGCCGCGACCGCCTGAAGTCCTACCCCCACGAGCTCTCCGGCGGCATGCGTCAGCGGGTCATGATCGCGATGGCGCTCGCCCTGAAGCCGCAGTTGATGATCATGGACGAGCCGACCACCGCGCTCGACGTGCTCGTGCAGCGCGAGATCCTCCAACAGATCTCCGAGCTCCGCACCGAGTTCGGCTTCTCGGTCATCTTCATCACCCACGACCTCCCGCTGCTCCTCGAGATCTCCGACCGCATCGCCGTCATGCGTGCCGGCCGGCTCGTCGAGATCGACACGGCGGAACGCATCTACCGACAGGCGAAGGACCCGTACACGCGGAAGCTGCTCGCGTCCTTCCCGAGCCTCACCGGCGAGCGCGGCGACTTCGTCCGTGGGACCGGTGGCGCCACGTCGGCCACCCAGGCAGGAGTGACCGCATGACCACCCTCGAGTTCTCACACGTCTCGAAGCGCTACCGGGTCCGTGGCTCCGGTCACATGCTCGCGCTCGACGACGTCAGTTTCACCCTGCGGTCCGGCCAGACGCTCGCCCTCGTCGGTCAGTCCGGCAGTGGCAAGTCGACCATCGCGAAGATCCTCACCCAGTTGGAACGGGCGACGAGCGGCGACATCCTGCTCGACGGCAAGGCGATCCCGCGTCGTGGTCGTGCACTCCGCCGCTACCGCCAGCAGGTCCGGATGGTCTTCCAGGACCCGTTCGCCTCGCTGAACCCGTCGCACACGATCCGCCACCACCTGGAGCGACCGCTGCGCCTCGACCACGTCGTCCCGGAAGCCGAGGTCGAGGACGAGGTGCACCGCCTCCTCGAGCGCGTGCAGCTCGACCCGGCCGGCACGATCGACCGCCGGCCCCACGAACTGTCCGGCGGTCAGCGCCAGCGGGTCGCCATCGCCCGCGCACTCGCGTCGCGTCCGTCCCTCCTCATCGCCGACGAGCCGGTCTCGATGCTCGACGTCTCCATCCGGCTGGGTGTCCTCAACCTCCTGGCCGAGCTGCAGCGCGAGTCGCAACTCGGCGTGCTCTACATCACGCACGACCTCGCGACCGCGCGGCACTTCAGCGACGAGATCATGGTCCTGCATCACGGCGAGGTGGTCGAGCGAGGCCCGGCCGACGACGTGATCCTCCGCCCGCAGCACCCCTACACGCTCGCCCTCCGCAACGCGTCGCCCGACCCCGACCGCCACTTCGCGGGAACGGAGACCATCGCATGACCTTCTTCCTCCGTCGCGCCGCCTTCTACGCGTTCACCGCGTGGGCCGCGATCACGATCAACTTCTTCCTGCCACGGATGCTCAAGGGCGACCCCGTCTCGGCGTACATCGCCAAGAACCAGGGCCGCATCAGCCCGGAGGCAGCGGACTCACTGCGCACCCTGTTCGGACTCGACGCCGACAAGTCGATGCTCGAGCAGTACCTCGACTACTGGCGGCTCCTCTTCTCGGGCGACCTCGGACGGTCCTTCTCGAAGGGCCTCGCGCCCGTCACCGACGTGATCGCCGCCGCCCTCCCGTGGACCGTTGGTCTCGTCGGGATCGCGACGATCCTGTCGTTCGTCCTCGGGACGTCCATCGGCGCCCTCATCGGATGGCGACGCGGCAGCAAGGCGGACTTCATCGTCCCGCTGTCCACCTTCTTCTCGACGGTGCCGTACTTCTGGATGGGCCTCATCGCGATCGCGGTGTTCTCCACCCTGCTCGGCTGGTTCCCCGCCTCCCACGCCTACGGCAAGGGGTCGAGGCCCGAGTTCTCGCTCGACTTCTTCGGGCAGGTGATCGCGCACGGCTTCCTGCCGGCGGCGACGATCGTGCTCGCCTCGCTCGGCGGCTGGATCCTCGGCATGCGCAACATGATGGTCACCGTCCTCGACGAGGACTACGTGACCGTCGCCCAGGCGAAGGGACTGCCGACCCGGCGGGTGCTCGTCGACTACGCCGCACGCAACGCGATGCTGCCGCAGCTGTCGAGCTTCGCCCTGTCGCTCGGCTTCATCGTCGGCGGCACGATCGTCATGGAGATGGTCTTCTCCTACCCGGGCGTCGGCAAGCTGCTGCTCGACGCCACGACGGCGAAGGACTACCCGCTCATGCAGGGGCTCTTCCTCGTCATCACGCTCACCGTCCTCGTCGCGAACATCCTGGCCGACGTCGCCTACGCGGTGCTCGACCCCCGCACCCGCCAGATGGAGTCCTGACATGACCATCCCCACCACCGAGGCCCTCGCCACCGCCGAGGCGCCCAAGCCGACGCCCGCTGGTCGCTCGTTCGCCGCCCGGTTCGCGTCGTCGTTCGCGATGTTCCGGAACGGCAAGTCGATCGCGGGGCTCTGCATCCTCGGGTTCTTCGTCCTCGTCGCGGTCTTCGGCGACCTCATCGCGCCGTACGGCCCGCTCGAGAAGGACTTCACCGCGCTGCGCCAGGCTCCGTCGGCCGCGCACCTGCTCGGCACGACGCACATGGGTGAGGACGTCCTGAGCCAGCTGATCTACGGCACCAGGGGCGTGCTCCTCGTCGGCTTCCTGGCCGGGATCTTCGCGACGATCATCGCCGTCGCCATCGGGGTCACCGCCGGGTACGTCTCGGGGTTCACGAGCGAGTCGCTGTCCGCGCTGACGAACGTCTTCCTCGTCATCCCGGGGCTCCCGCTGATGATCATCGTGGCGTCCCAGTACGACAACCCGAGCCTGTTCCTCATCGCCGGTGTCCTGGCGCTCACCGGGTGGGCGTGGGGCGGGCGGGTGCTCCGCGC
This sequence comes from Plantibacter sp., assembly GCF_059073635.1. NCBI lineage: Bacteria > Bacillati > Actinomycetota > Actinomycetes > Micrococcales > Microbacteriaceae > Plantibacter > Plantibacter sp. The sequence continues at coordinate 12,251 of NZ_JCACOF010000011.1, forward strand.
GCAGACGATGTCGCTGCGGAACCGCGACTTCATCCAGGCGGCGAAGGCGAACGGGGAGTCCCTCTTCCGGATCATCACCGTCGAGATGCTGCCGAACCTCACCGCCATCATCGCCTCGAGCTTCGTCGGCACGGTCACCGCTGCGGTGCTCGGGCTCACCACGCTCGCGTTCATCGGCGTCATCCCCATCACGAACCTCAACTGGGGCACCATCCTGTTCTGGGCGCAGCAGAACGGCGCGTTCCCCGACTTCTGGTGGTGGTATGTGCCGGCCGGTGTCTGCATCGCCCTGCTCGGCGTCGCGCTGTCGCTCATCAACTTCGGGATCGACGAGTACGTGAACCCGAGACTCCGCTCGGCGGGTGAACGCGCCAGGGCCCTCCGCAAGCGCGGCATCAAGCCCGGGGCGAGCGTCACCGCCGTCCGCACCGAGACGACCGGCCCGTCCACGATCACCGACACGACCCACACCGAACGCGCTGGAGCCACCGAACGATGAAGACCGACACCGCCCGCCACCTCGAGGACGCCCGCTACCTCGACCCCGCGCTGCCGATCGCGGCCCGCGTCGACGACCTCGTCGAGCGGATGACCGTCCGCGAGAAGGTCGGGCAGATGATGCAGCTCGACGCCCGCGACGACATCGAGGCGCACGTGCTCGAGACCCACGTCGGCTCGATCCTGCACGCGTCACCGGAGCGCCTCGCGGTCGCCCATGAACTCGTCGGGCGGACGCGACTGCGGATCCCGCTGATCGTGGGGGAGGACTGCATCCACGGTCACTCCTTCCACCTCGGCGCGACGATCTTCCCCACGCAACTGGCCATGGCCGCGAGCTGGGACGCGGGGCTGCTCGAACGGGTCGCCAGGGCCACGGCCGTCGAAGTCGCTGCGACGGGTGTCCACTGGACGTTCTCGCCGGTGCTCTGCATCGCGCGCGACCTCCGCTGGGGACGTGTCGGCGAGACCTTCGGTGAGGACCCGTTCCTCATCGGTGAGCTGGCCTCCGCGATGGTGCGCGGCTACCAGGGCGACGGCCTGTCCGACCCGACCGCCATCCTCGCGACGGCCAAGCACTTCGCCGGCTACTCCGAGACGCAGGGCGGGCGCGACGCGAGCGAGGCCGACATCTCCCCGCGCAAGCTGCGGTCATGGTTCCTCCCGCCGTTCGAGCGGGTCGCCCGCGAGGGCTGCGCCAGCTTCATGCTCGGCTACCAGTCGATCGACGGGGTGCCGATCACGGTCAACGAGTGGCTGCTCAACGACGTCCTGCGCGGTGAGTGGGGGTACGAGGGGACGCTCATCACCGACTGGGACAACGTGGGCCGCATGGTGTGGGAGCAGCACGTCAGCCCGGACTACGTGCACGCCTCGGCTGCCGCGATCCGCGCCGGCAACGACATGGTGATGACCACGCCCGGCTTCTTCGAAGGTGCCCTGGAGGCGCTCGAGCGCGGGCTGCTCGAGGAGGCCGACCTCGACCGGGCGGTCCGTCGCATCCTCACCCTGAAGTTCGCGCTCGGCCTGTTCGAGCGCCCGCGGCACCCGGACGCCGCGGAGCAGCTCGCGGTGATCGGCTCGCCGGAGCACACCGAACTCAACCTCGAGACCGCGCGTCGCTCGCTCGTCCTGCTCCGCAATGAGGGCGTGCTGCCGCTCGCCGGCGGCTACCGGGCGGACGAGGCAGGCAGGGCGATCGTGACGCCTGAGGCCGGGCCGCAGCGCATCGCCGTCGTGGGTCCGCTCGCGGACGACGCGCAGATGCAGCTCGGCGACTGGGCGGGCAACTCCGGCCAGGCCGGTTGGCTGCCCGACGGCCAGCCGCGCGAGATGATCACCACCGTGGTCGACGGCCTGCGTGCGGTCGCACCCGCCGGGAGCACGGTCACGACCGCGTTCGGAGCCGACATCCTCACGCTCTCGCCCGATCCCGCGGGGGCGACCTTCCCCGACGGTCAGCCGCGTCCGCCGGTCGTCACGCCCGCGCGACCCGACGAGGCGCTCATCGCGGAAGCCGTCGCGCTGGCCGAGGACGCCGACGTGGTCGTCGCCGTCGTGGGCGACCGCATCGAGCTCGTGGGGGAGGGCCGCTCCACCGCGACGCTCGAGCTCATCGGCGGACAGGTGGCACTGCTCGACGCCCTGGCGGCCATCGGCAAGCCGCTCGTCGTGGTCCTGCTCGCTTCGAAGCCGCTCGTGCTGCCGCCGTCCGCGCTGCACGCCGACGCGATCGTGTGGGCGGCGAGCCCCGGCATGCAGGGTGGCCGCGCGATCGCGGAACTCCTGCTCGGTCTCATCGAGCCGACCGGTCGCCTGCCCATCTCCTTCGCGCGGCACGCCGGCCAGCAGCCGACCTACTACAACCAGATCCGCGGCCAGCACGGTGACCGCTACGCCGACCTCACCCAGGAGCCCGCGTTCGCGTTCGGCGACGGGCTGTCCTACTCGGGCGTCGAGTACGGTGCCGTCACCCTCGACCAGGACCGGTACGACGTCGGCGACACCGTGCGCGCCGTCGTCGAGGTCCGCAACACGGGGAACCGTCCGGTCCTCGAGACCG
>NZ_JCACOF010000012.1:0-364280 GCF_059073635.1 Plantibacter sp.
TTCCCGTCTTGTTCGGGACGCATCCCGTGAGGGCGAGGGCGAGGACGCCCGCGCCGGCGAGGCCGGCGATGATGCGGTGCTGCATGGAGACTCCTGTCGGAAGGTGCTGGTGCTTGGTTCGTGGTGGGGCGGGGACCGGTCAGGCGTTCGTCGTGACCGGTTTCGTGACCGAGGTCGGGCGCCGACGGCCGAGACCCGAGACCCGGATGAAGCAGACGAGCGTGACGATCAGGTACAGCAGCCACGCACCGAACTGCGCCCAGGTCGGGGCAGGGGTGAAGTTGAAGAGTCCGCCGAGGACGGTGCCGTACCAGCTCGTCGGAGGGATGATCGCGCTCAGGTTGAACGCGGCCTGCCCCCAGCCGGGGATGACGCCCGCTTCCTGGAGGTCGCCGACGCCGTAGGCGAGGACGCCGGCAGCCACGACGACGAGGAAGAGCCCCGTCCACGTGAAGAAGGTGCCGAGGTTGATCCGGACGAATCCGCGGTAGATGAGATACGCGATGACGACGGAGGTGAGGATGCCGAGGAGCGCGCCGATCGAGCCGACGACGGCGCTCTCACCGGAGTTGACGCTCGCCCAGATGAAGAGGGCGGTCTCGATGCCCTCGCGGCCGACGCTGATGAAGCCGAGGACGACGATGCCGATCGCCGATCCGGCGACGGCGGCGTCGAGTCGTGACTCGAGGTCGTGCTTGAGCTCTCGGGCGTTGCGCCCCATCCAGAAGATCATCCAGGTGACGAGCCCGACGGCCAGGATGGAGAGTCCGCCGCCGAGGATCTCCTGCGCCTGGAAGCTCAGCCCGTACGGTCCCCAGGTGAGGATGGCACCGACACCGAGCGAGACGACGATCGCGACGGCGACGCCGAGCCACAACCGGGGGAGGACGTCGCGGCGGCCGAGCTTGTTCAGGTAGGCGACGAGGATGCCGACGATGAGGCCTGCTTCGAGGCCTTCGCGGAGGCCGATGAGGTAGTTCGCGAGCACGTGACCGGACTTTCGGGCGTCGAGCAGGCGGTCGCCCAGGGGAGGCCGTCGTCTGCGGGGTGGGGATGCATCCGAGGGCGCGCCGGGCGGGGACCGTGGTCCGGGCGGGGCGCTGCGACTTCGGAACGCGGTTGGGTAAGGCTAACCTTATCCGACGTCGACCATAGCGCCTGATGCTGAGGCTGTCCAGATACAATCGGCGGATGACCGATCCGGCCCCCGACCCCAGCCTCCCAGACGGCCGCACGGTCGGCGACGACCGCTGGTTCCCGCCGACACCGCCGCAGCAGGACGCACCGCACGAGCAGTCCACGGCGTCGCGGGTGATCGGGATCGTCCTCGCGTTCCTCGTCGGTCTGGCGTACGGCGCCATCGGCACGGTCGCGCACGCCTGGGCGCCCTCCGTCCTCGGTGTCGCCCTCCCGGTCGGACTGGTGCTCGGGATCCTCGGCGTGGCCATGCTCCTGGTCGGACTCCGCATCGTCCTGGGGGACCGGCTCGCAGCGTCGGCAGCGGCGCTCGGGGTCATCCTCATGATCGGGATCCTGCTGCTCGAGAGCACCGGCGGCTCCGTCCTCATCCCGCAGAGCGTCTCGGGCCTCGTCTGGACCATCGCGCCCGGTCTCATCGCCGTCCTCGTCGTCGCGTGGCCGAAGCTCCCGGAGCGCGCCCGCACGCGCGACGACCGTCCCGCGGGACCGGCGCCCGAACCGTTCCCCGTCTCGCCGCAGGCGTAGACTGGACAACTCAGTGCTCGTGAAGGGAGCCACCCGCCCGTGACCTACGTGATCGCCCTGCCGTGCGTCGATGTGAAGGACCGCGCCTGCATCGACGAATGCCCCGTCGACTGCATCTACGAGGGTGAACGGTCGCTCTACATCCACCCCGACGAATGCGTCGACTGCGGTGCGTGCGAGCCGGTCTGCCCGGTGGAGGCCATCTACTACGAGGACGACCTTCCCGAGGAGTGGGCGGACTACTACAAGGCCAATGTCGAGTTCTTCGACGAGATCGGTTCCCCGGGTGGGGCCGCGAAGGTCGGCGTGATCCCCTCGGACCACCCGCTCATCGCCGCGCTGCCGCCACAAGCCCACGAGTAGTCGCGTGGCACTGCAGCCGCTGCCCGACTACCCCTGGGACCTCATGGTCCCGTATGCGGAGCAGGCCCGTCGCCACCCCGACGGCATCGTCGACCTCTCGATCGGTTCGCCGGTCGATCCGACTCCCGGCCTCATCCGGGATGCGCTCCGGGCGGCCACGGACGCACACGCGTACCCGACCACGGTCGGGACGCCCGAACTCCGGCAGGCGATCGTCGACTGGTTCGCGCGCCGTCGTGGTGTCGAGGGGCTCAGCCTCGACGCCGTCCTCCCGACGATCGGCTCGAAGGAACTCGTCGCGCTGCTCGCCTTCCTCCTCGGCCTGGGCGCCGGCGACACCGTGGTCCACCCGGTGGCCGCCTATCCGACGTACGCGGTCGGCGCGGCGATCGCGGGAGCCGAGGCGTTCGCCTCCGACGATCCGTCCGAATGGCCGGAGAGCACCCGGCTGGTCTGGCTGAATTCCCCCGGCAACCCCGACGGTCGTGTCCTGTCGGTCGACGAGCTGCGCGCAGCCCGAGCCAGAGCCCGCGAACTCGGCGCCGTCCTCGTGGGCGATGAATGCTACGCGGAACTCGGCTGGGAGGGGGAGTGGTCCGACACCCCGACCCCGTCCGTGCTCGATCCACGCGTGACCGACGGCGACACCGAGGGTGTCCTCGCGATCTACTCCCTGAGCAAGCAGTCCAACCTGGCCGGATACCGTGCCGCGTTCCTCGCGGGCGACGAGCGCCTGGTGCGTCGGCTGGTCACCGTCCGGAAGCACGCGGGTCTCATGCTGCCGGCCCCGCTGCAGGCCGCCATGGTCGCGGCGCTCGGCGACGACGCCCACGTGGCGGAGCAGAAGGCCCGCTACCGCGCCCGACGCGAGGTGCTGCTCCCGGCCGTCCGTGAGGCCGGGTTCCGGGTCGACCGCAGCGAGGCGGGACTGTACCTGTGGATCACCGAAGGCCAGGACGCCTGGGTGAGTATCGACCGCCTGGCGTCGATCGGTGTCCTGGCGGGTCCAGGGGTGTTCTACGGCGAGGCCGGACCGCAACACGTGCGGCTCTCCCTGACCGCCACCGACGAGCGCATCGCGGCCGCCGCGGCCCGACTTCGGGGACTCCGCCCGATTTCGGGGTGAACTCCAAGGAAGTCGCCGGATCACTGTGGGAAACAGCAGTAGGGTCCGAAGCCGATTAGGCTGTATGTGACACGCCGTCGTATCGGAGGGCGATGTCGAGTCCCTATCGCACAAAGATATGAGGAGGCGCCGTGGGCGACGTCGAGAAACAGGCTTCCACCGAGACGCAGCAGGTCACCCTGAACTACCCCGGCGGAACGGCCGAATTCCCGATCCACCAGTCAGCCCAGGGCGCGTCGAGTATCGACATCTCCTCGCTCACGCGGCAGACCGGCCTGACCACGCTCGACTACGGGTTCGTCAACACCGCGGCGACCAAGTCGGCGATCACGTACATCGACGGCGACCAGGGCATCCTGCGCTACCGCGGCTACCCGATCGAGCAGCTCGCCAAGCAGTCGACCTTCCTCGAGGTCGCCTGGCTGCTCATCCACGGTGAACTCCCGACTGCGGACGAACTCGGCGGATTCGACGAGAAGATCCGGCGCCACACGCTCCTCCACGAGGACCTCAAGCGGTTCTTCTCGGCGCTCCCGCACACGGCGCACCCGATGGCCGTCCTGTCGAGCGCCCTGCAGGCCATGTCGACCTACTACGAGTCGGACGCCAATCCGCACGATCCCGACCACGTCGAGCTCACGACGGTCCGCATGCTCGCGAAGCTCCCGGTGATCGCCGCCTACGCGCACAAGAAGTCGGTCGGGCAGGCGTTCCTCTACCCCGACAACTCGCTGAGCTTCGTCGACAACTTCCTCAAGCTGAACTTCGGCAACCTCGCCGAGCCGTACGAGATCGATCCCGTCCTGTCGAAGGCGCTCGACCTCCTGCTCATCCTGCACGAGGACCACGAGCAGAACGCCTCGACCTCCACGGTCCGCCTCGTCGGCTCCACCGGAGCGAACCTCTACGCCTCCGTGTCCGCCGGTATCAACGCCCTGTCGGGTCCGCTGCACGGTGGCGCGAACGAGGCTGTCCTGCAGATGCTCGGCCGGATCCAGGAGTCCGGCGAGGGCGTGCAGCGCTTCGTCGACCGCGTGAAGAACAAGGAAGACGGCGTGAAGCTCATGGGCTTCGGGCACCGCGTCTACAAGAACTACGACCCGCGCGCCAAGCTCGTCAAGGAGAGCGCCGGCGAGGTGCTCCGGGCGCTCGGCATCAACGACCCGCTGCTCGACCTGGCTCAGGAGCTCGAGCAGATCGCCCTGGAGGACGACTACTTCAAGGAGCGCAAGCTCTACCCGAACGTCGACTTCTACACCGGCGTCATCTACAAGGCGATGGGCTTCCCGACGCGGATGTTCACGGTGCTCTTCGCCATCGGACGCCTGCCCGGGTGGATCGCCCACTGGCGTGAGATGAACCTCGACCCGCAGACCAAGATCGGGCGCCCGCAGCAGCTGTACACGGGTTCGCCCGAGCGTCCCTTCCCGACGCGCTAGTCCCGTCGGTTCCTGAGCCTGTCGAAGGGCGGTTCCTGAGCCTGTCGAAGAACGGCCCCGCATCCACCTCGGATGCGGGGCCGTTCTGCGTCCCGGGAGGCCGGGTCAGGCGTGCAGTGCCGCGTTCAGCTCGACGCCCGAGCCCGAGCGGGGGAGCACCTCGACGGCACCGGTGAGTGAGTTCCGACGGAACAGGAGGTTCGGGACACCCGACAGCTCGACCGCCTTGACCGTACGCGGCGCGCCTTCGGCCGTGGCCGCAGCACCCGCGAGGACGACCTTGGTGCCCGCGGTCACGTAGAGACCCGCCTCGACCACCGAGTCGTCGCCGATCGAGATGCCGATGCCGGAGTTGGCGCCGAGGAGGGCGCGCTGACCGATCGCCACCCGCTGCGTCCCGCCGCCGGAGAGCGTCCCCATGATCGACGCACCACCCCCGATGTCGCTGCCGTCACCGACGACGACGCCCTGCGAGATGCGTCCTTCGACCATCGACGCGCCGAGGGTCCCGGCGTTGAAGTTGACGAAGCCCTCGTGCATGACGGTGGTGCCCGGTGCCAGGTGGGCGCCGAGCCGGACGCGCGAGGCGTCGGCGATCCGGACCTTGTCGGGCGTCACGTAGTCGAGGAGTCTCGGGAACTTGTCGATGCCGGTCGCGTGGATGCCGGCGCGGAGGAGCGACGGTCGGAGGCGGTCGAAGTCCGCGGGGTGGACGGGGCCGGCGTTGGTCCAGACGACGATGGGGAGGTGCGCGAAGACGCCGTCGAGCGAGATCGTGTTCGGCTGGACGAGCAGGTGGCTGAGCAGGTGCAGCCGCAGGTAGGCGTCCGGGGTGCTCTGCGGAGCGGCCTGCAGCTCGATCTCGACCGTGACGATGTCGATGCGGACGGCCCGGCGCTCGTCGTCGGTCGCGAGGGCCTCGAGGTCTGCGGGGGCGATCCAGCGGTCGCGGCCCTCGGGGATCCGTCCGAGCGAGGGCTCGGGGAACCAGGTGTCGAGCACGGTGCCGTCGGCGGCGATGGTCGCGAGGCCGGAGCCCCAGGCGTGAGTCGGAACAGGGGTCTCGGCAGGCGCAGCGGTCATGGCTCCAGGGTACCGGCCAACACTCAGGTCGACGGCCAATACACTGGTGCCATGCCAGCCGAAGTCCCCGTACTCGACCTGTCCGTCTCCTCGGTGGAACTCACCCAGCAGCTGTGCGACATCGCCTCCGTCTCGGGGGATGAAGCCCGCATCGCCGACGCGATCGAGGCGTCGCTCGAGGGTCTCGAGCACCTGACGATCGTGCGCGACGGCGACACGGTGGTCGCTTCCACTTCGCTCGGACGTGCACAGCGGGTCATCATCGCCGGCCACATCGACACCGTCCCGATCAACGGAAACGTCCCGACCCGGTTCGAGGAGCGCGACGGCGAGGCGGTGCTCTGGGGTCGAGGGACGGTCGACATGAAGGGCGGCGTCGCGGTCCAGCTGAAGCTCGCGGCTGAGCTCACCGATCCCATCGTCGACATCACCTGGATGTGGTACGACAACGAGGAGGTCGCATCCGACCTCAACGGCCTCGGGCGTCTCGCGCGGAACCGTCCCGACCTCTTCGTCGGTGACTTCGCGATCCTCGGCGAGCCGAGCAACGCCGGCGTCGAGGGTGGCTGCAACGGAACGCTCCGCGTCCACGTGAGCGCCCACGGCAAGCGCTCGCATGCGGCCAGGAGCTGGGTCGGCGTCAACGCGATCCACGCGATCTCACCGGTCCTCGCGACGCTCGCCTCGTACACGCCACGGGAGGTCGAGGTCGACGGGCTCGTCTACCGGGAGGGCGTCAACGCGGTCGGGATCACCGGCGGCGTCGCCGGGAACGTGATCCCGGACTTGGTCACCGTCGAGGTGAACTACCGCTTCGCTCCGAGCCGGACGGGTGCCGAGGCGCTCGCCCACCTCGAGGAGCTCTTCTCCGGCTTCGAGGTCGTGCAGACGGACGTCGCGGAGGGCGCTCGTCCCGGGCTCGACGCGCCGATCGCCCAGGACTTCCTGGCCGCGGTCGGCGGCACACCGGCCCCGAAGTACGGCTGGACGGACGTCGCACGCTTCTCCGCACTCGGCGTCCCCGCCGTCAACTACGGACCGGGTGACCCGCTCCTCGCCCATGCCGACGACGAGCGCGTCCCGCTCGCGCACATCGAGGACTGCGAGCGCGGGCTCCGCGCCTGGCTGACCGGGCCCGATGGTCGCTGACGCGGCCCACTCGACCGAGGTCGAGGAGCGGCCGTCGATGCTCCGGCGCTGGGCCCGCCTGCCCTGGTGGGGGCGGATCACCATCGTGTACGTGCTGTCCCGCCTGGTGACGACCGCGATGTTCGCGGTCGCGAGTCTGCTGCAGGCGCCGGACTCCCGGTTCGGCGCGTTCCCCTCGCTCGGCACGCTCGCCGCCGGCTGGGACGGACAGTGGTACTGGTGGATCGCGACGTACGGCTACCCGACCCAGCTGCCGCTCGACGACGCCGGCCGGGTCGCGGAGAACGCGTGGGCGTTCATGCCGGTCTATCCGGGGGTCGTGAAGGCGCTCTCGGTCGTCACCTTCCTGCCGTGGCCGGTCATGGCCGTGATCGTCTCGCTGTGCTGCGGCTTGGGGGCGGCCCTGCTGTTCCACCGGCTCCTGCGCATCCGCCTCGGCGATGAACGGGCGATGTTCGCCGTCGTGCTGTTCTGCATCGCCCCGCTCAGCGCCCTGTTCCAGGTCGCCTACGCGGAATCGATGTTCCTGCTGCTGCTGACGCTCGCGCTGCTCCTGCTCGTGACGCGCCGGTACGGCTGGCTCCTCGCCGTCATCCCGGTCATGGCGTTCACCCGCCCCGGAGTCCTGGCCTTCTCGCTCCTGCTGGGCCTCCATCTCATCGTGCGGATCGTCACGCGACACCGCGACCCGCTCGCGCGCCGGGAGGTCGTCCTCATCCTCGCGGGCGGGGCCCTCGCCGCCCTCGCCGGATTCGCGTGGATGGTCATCGCCGGTCTCGTCACCGGGACGCCGGAGGCGTACCTCGAGACGGAGCTGGCGTGGCGGGCCGCCTTCATCGGGGAGCAGCCCCTCGTCCCGTTCTCGGCCTGGATCCAGGGCGGCCAGTTCTGGTTCGGGGATGGTCCGGGCATCGCCGTCGTCGCCGCGATCTTCGTCGGCTCCGTCGTGCTCCTGTTCCTCCCACCGGTGCGCCGGCTCGGTGCCGACCTCCGGTTGTGGGTGGGGTCCTACCTCCTGTACCTCTTCGCGGTGTTCTTCCCGCAGACGAGTGTCTTCCGGCTGCTCGTACCGGTCTTCCCGCTCCTCGGTGCGGTCGCCGTCCCACGGAACCGCTGGTACCGCGGTGGCGTCGTCATCGTCTCGCTGGCGTTGCAATGGTGTTGGATCTTCGTCATGTACGGCCTCGCGAACGCGTATTGGACCATTCCCTGAGCGCGGATCGGGCGTCATCCTGCGCCTCGCCGCGCTCAGGATTATCACGAGCCCCCGTGATACGAGATAATGGGGGTCAGTCGAATAACGAGAGGGGACTCGCATGGCCGCAATGAAGCCACGCACCGGAGACGGGCCAATGGAGGCCGTGAAGGAGGGTCGGCTCATCATCGTGCGAGTGCCTCTTGAAGGGGGAGGGCGTCTCGTCGTGTCGGTCAACGACGCAGAGGCTCAAGAACTGCATGATGCACTCGCGGGTGTGGTGAGCGCGGGCTGATCCCCGTCACCGACGCCGCATGAGCCGAGAACCGGCCGCCATCACTGCTCACAGAGTCAGGATGGCGGCCGGTTCGTCGTCGTGCGGGGAGGGCTCAGAGGTTCGGTTTGGTGATCTGCAGGAGGCCGTCGCCGGCCGGGGACAGGGCGCTGACGACCGCGTCCGACGCGGAGATCTCCTGGACGAGCGAGCGGAAGAGGCCTGTGGTCTCGTCCCGCTGAGCCGGATCGGCCACGCGGCCCCGCCAAAGCGCGTGCGGGACGAGCACGGTGCCACCGGGACGCACCAGACGGAGTCCGTGCTCGACGTACTCGATGACCGATCCCGGGTCGCCGTCGACGAGGACGAGGTCGTAGGAGTTCTCGTTCATCCGCGGCAGGACGTCGAGCGCGCTGCCGGTGATGAGGCGGATGCGGTTGGTCGTGATGCCGGCCTCCGTGAACGCCGCGCGTGCCTGCTGCTGGTGCACGATCTCGGTGTCGATGGACGTCAGCACCGCGCTCGTGGCACCGCGGAGCAGCCAGAGCCCGGAGACGCCGGTGCCGGTGCCCACCTCGACGATGGACTCCGCGCGGGTGGCCGCGGCCACCACCGCGATCTGCGCGCCGATCGCCGGGGAGATCGGTTCGACGCCCAGTTCGTGCGCGTGAGCGCGCGCCGTGAGCATCGCCGCGCTCTCGACGACGACGTCGCCCGCGTACTTCCAGTTGAGATTGTGTTCTGACACCTTGCCTCCGGATCCCAGCGTATGGCCTGCAACTGCTCCGACAGCTGAGGCTCGCGCGGTAGTCTGATGTCGTGTTCGGTCTGACCTTCGACAAACTCCTCATCATCGGGGTCATCGCCGTGTTCCTGCTGGGTCCGGAACGGCTGCCGTACTACGCCTCGCAACTGGCGCGACTCGTCCGCACCCTCCGCGACCTCGCCTCCGGCGCCAAGGACCGGATGCGCGAGGAGATGGGACCGGAGTTCGACGAGGTCGACTGGAAGAAGCTCGACCCGCGTCAGTACGATCCGAGACGCATCATCCGCGAGGCGCTCCTCGACGACGAGCCTCCGGTGACGCCGACGGTCGCGACGACCGCTCCGCTCGACGCGGCTCCCGCTGCCGCGGCCGCCGCTGCAGCCGTCCCATCGCTCGAGAAGCCGAAGTCGATCCAGGCGGCGACCGACGAGCGCCTGCGCCGACTCGCCGCCGGAGAGACCGCCGCGCCCCCGTTCGACCTCGAAGCCACCTGAGTCCGCTTCGGTCGCACACGTCCGACCCGGACGGCTCAGCTCGTGCTGACGCCGAGACGACGACCGGCGAGGCCACGAGGTCTCGCAGCGAGCTGACCGGCCAGCCGGAGGATCTCGGCAGCCGCGGGATCCGTCGGATCCGAGAGGACGATCGGCAGCCCGGCGTCCCCGCCCTCCCGAAGCGGAACGCTGAGCGGGACCGAGGCGAGGAGCGGTACCGGGGCGTCCTGGCCGATCGACAGCCGCGCCGCGAGCGCCTCGCCACCCCCTGAGCCGAACAGCTGCAGGACGCTGCCGTCGGGCTGGGGGAGACCCGCCATGTTCTCGATGACGCCGTGGACGCGCTGCCCGGTCTGGCGCGCCACCACGCCGCTGCGCTCGGCCACCTCGGCGGCGGCCGGCTGCGGTGTCGTGACGACGAGCACCTCGGCGTGGGGGAGCAGCTGGCCGATGGAGATGGCGACGTCCCCGGTGCCGGGCGGGAGGTCGAGGAGCAGCACGTCGAGGTCGCCGAAGAACACGTCGGTCAGGAACTGCTGGATGGTGCGGTGGAGCATCGGTCCGCGCCAGGCGACGGCGACGGCGGTGGTGCCGTCCGTCGGTGCGTCGATGAACATGCCGATCGAGACGACCTTCACACCGTGGGCGACGGGCGGCAGGATCATGTCGCCGACCTGCGTCGGTTTGACGGCCAAGCCGTTCTCGACCAGTCCGAGGAGCCCCGGGATGGAGAACCCGTGGACGTCCGCGTCGACCAGGCCGACCCGCAGGCCGCTGGCGGCGAGTGCGACGGCCAGGTTCGCGGTCACCGTCGACTTCCCGACACCGCCCTTGCCGCTTGTGACGGCGTACACGCGGGTCAGTGAGTCCGGGCCGAACGGGATGCCGCGGGCGCTGCGGCCGCCACGCAGGCGCTCCGTGAGTGCCTGACGCTCCGCCGTCGTCATCACCTGGACGTCGACCGCGACGCTCGTCACCCCGGGGGTCGCCGCGGTGGCCTCACGCACGTCGCGCTCGATGCTCGCCGCTGCCGGGCAGCCGACGATCGTGAGCTTGATGGTGACGTCGGCGGCACCGGTGTCGTCCACCGTGATCGGGCCGACCATGTCGAGTTCGGTGATCGGTTTGCGGATCTCCGGGTCGATGACTCGGGCGAGCGCGGTCCTGATCCGCTCGGCGAGGCCGGTGTCAGCCGCGCCGGCGTCAGCCACGCCGGCGCTCGGGCCCGTCGTGTTCGGGCTGGTCGGTGCGATCCCGATCGAGTTCCTCGAGGAGGGAGCGCAGTTCGGCGCGGATGAAGTCCTTCGACGCCATGTCCTTGAGGGCCAGTCGCAGCGCGACGACCTCACGGGCGAGGTACTCGGTGTCGGCGAGGTTGCGTTCGGACCGCTGACGGTCCTGCTCGATCTGCACGCGGTCGCGGTCGTCCTGGCGGTTCTGGGCGAGCAGGATGAGCGGAGCGGCGTACGAGGCCTGGAGCGACAGCACGAGGGTCAGGGCGACGAAGCCGATGTCGACGGAGTCGAACCGGAGGGCGAGTGGACCGTAGGTGTTCCAGGCGATCCACAGGATGACGAAGAGGGTGAGGCCGAGGAGGAACCACGGCGTGCCCATCGCCCGGGCGATCCACTCGGTGAACCGGCCGAAGCGGTCGCGCGAGGCCGGGGCGCGGCGGATGGAACGGACGGAACTCCGAAGCCCCTTCGGAGCGTCGAGCCGGACCTCATTGCGGGGAGCTCGTGCCACGACCTGCCCTCCTTCCGTTCGATCCGAGCCGCTGTTCCGACGCCGGGAGTTCATCGTTCTCGTCGATGCTGCGCCAGTCGTCCGGGAGCAGGTAGTCGAGGACGTCGTCGATCGTCACGACCCCCAGGAGCCGGTGCTGTTCGTCGACGACGGGTACCTGGACGAGGTTGTAGCTCGCGAGGATCCGCGAGACCTCGGCGGCGGAGGTCCGCACGCCCACCGGATCGAGGCTCTGATCGAGCAGGGTCCCGAGGCGCTCGTGCGGCGGGTAGCGGAGCATGCGCTGGAAGTGCACCATCCCGAGGAAGCGTCCCGTCGGCGACTCGTACGGCGGCAGGGTGATGCAGACGCCGGCCGCCAGCGCCGGTGCCAGCTCGGAGCGTCGGATCGACGCGAGGGCCTCCGCGACGGTGGCGTCGGCGGAGAGGATGATCGGCTCGGTCGTCATGAGGCCACCCGCGGTCTCCGGGTCGAACCGGAGCAGCATGCGGACGTCCTCCGCCTCCTCCGGCTCCATGAGCTCGAGGAGGTGCTCACCGCGGTCCTCGGGGAGCTGGGCGATGAGGTCGGCCGCGTCGTCCGGCTGCATCTGATCGAGGACGTCGGCTGCGCGGTCGTCGTCGAGCTGGGCGAGGATCTGCACCTGGTCCGTCTCGGGCATCTCCTCGAGCACGTCCGCGAGGCGGTCGTCAGACAGCTCCTCCGCGACCTCGATCATCCGGTCGCGCGGGAGGTCGAGGAGCGTGTTCGCGAGGTCGGCCGGTTTCAGGTCGGCGTAGGTCGCGATGAGCTGCTCGGCGGACTGGGCCTCGCCGAGCTCCTGCTCCTCGCGCAGCTCGTTCCAGGTGGCGAAGGTCGTCGGGCCCTTCACGAAGGGGGAGGCGGTGGTCTTCGGGCGGCGGACGAACAGCTGCGACACCTGCCACTCGCCGGGGCCCTGCTCCTCGATGGCGACGTCCTCGATCGTCGCCTCCTCACCGGTGGCGCGGAAGACGACGCGTCGGCCGAAGAGTTCGGCGATCACGCGCACCTCGCCACCGCGCTGCTCGAACCGGCGGACGTTGATGAGTCCCGTGGTGATGATCTGCCCGGCGCCGATGCTCGTCACGCGGCCGATCGACACGAACACACGGCGTTTCCCGGGGATCTCGACGATGAGGCCGACGACCCGCGGGGGTTTGCCGGTGCGGTAGACGACGAGCACGTCCCTGACCTTGCCGACACGATCGCCCGCGGGGTCGAAGACGGTGCACCCGGCGAGCCTGGCGACGAACACTCTGGTTGCACTCACGACTACTAACCTACCCGCCGGTGGTCGGCCTGGAGTGCCCGCTCGGGGCGGGGTGAGAGGATGGAGGCATGAGTGATCCGCGACAGTTCGGCCGGAAGGGCGCCCCGGCGCTCGGCGTCATCCCGCGAGGCGAGACGGTGGCCAGCTACGAGAGTTACGAGTCCGCGCAGGCCGCGATCTCGTCGCTCGCCCACACCGATTTCCCGGTCAAGGAGATCTCGATCGTCGGCAGTGATCTCAAGAGCGTCGAACGCGTCACCGGTCGCCTCAGCTACGGCCGTGCTGCGGGAGCCGGTGCGGTCAGCGGTGCCTGGCTCGGACTGTTCCTCGGGCTCGTCCTCGTCATCTTCAATCCCGAGACGAACCTCATGCTGCTCGGAGCCGCGGTGCTCATGGGTGCCGCGTTCGGCATGCTGTTCGGCATCGTGTCGTACTCGGTGACCCGCAAGCGGCAGGAGTACACCTCGGCCACGCTCGTCGTGGCGACGCGCTACGACCTCATCGTCGGCGGTGAGCTCGCGAACCGCGCACGCAACCTCCTGGAGCGCGGCCCGGAGACCGACGCGGGCTGATCCAGCCGCGTCAGGCTCCGAGCCGTCGCCCGGCGGACGGGCTCAGCGCGCGAGCCAGGCCTCGACCTCGTCCGCGGTGCGCGGGATGCCGGCCGACAGGTTCTCCGCGCCGTCCTCGGTGACGAGGATGTCGTCCTCGATCCGGACGCCGATGCCGCGGTACTCCTCGGGGACCGTGAGGTCGTCGACCTGGAAGTAGAGGCCGGGTTCGATGGTGAAGACCATGCCGGGCTCGATCACGGCGTCGGCGTACATCTCGCGGCGGGCCTGGGCGCAGTCGTGCACGTCGGTGCCGAGGTGGTGGCTCGTCCCGTGCACCATGTACCGCCGGTGCTGCTCGTTCTCCTTCAGGAGCGCTTCCTCGGCGGTGACGGGGAGCAGGCCCCATTCGGCGGTCTTGCGTGCGATGACCGCCATCGCGGCCGCGTGCACCTCGCGGAACCGGATGCCGGGGCGGACGATGGCGAAGGCCTCGTCGGCCGCCTCACGGACGGCCTCGTAGACCCGTCGCTGGACCTCGGTGAACGTGCCGGACACCGGGATCGTGCGGGTGATGTCGGCGGTGTAGTAGCTGTCGAGCTCGACGCCGGCGTCGATGAGGATGAGGTCGCCCGGGACGACCCGTCCGTCGTTGCGCGTCCAGTGGAGGATGCAGGCGTGCGGTCCAGCGGCGGCGATGGTCTCGTACCCGACGCCGTTCCCGTCGGCGCGAGCCCGCCCGGCGAAGACGCCCTCGACGATGCGCTCGCCGCGCTCGTGCGCGAGGACCTTCGGGAGTTCGGCGACGACGTCGTCGAAGCCGCGCGCGGTCGCGTCGACGGCGAGACGCATCTGCGCGATCTCGTAGGCGTCCTTCACGAGGCGCATCTCGGACACGGCGCGCGTCAGGGTCGTCGTCGACGTCGACCGTGAGATCGGCGGCGTCGGCGGTGAACGCCGAGAGGTCGGCGGTCGCGATCGCGAGGTCGGCGGCCACCTGGGCGAGCGACGGACGCGCACCGATCCAGAACTCGCCGATCGCGGCGTTCGTGTAGAACTCGTCGGTGTCGCGGCCCGCTCGCTCGCGGAAGTACAGGGTCGCGGTGTGGCCGGACTCCTCGGGATCGAGCACGAGGACGCTGTCGGGCTCGGTGTCGGCCGCCCAGCCGGTGTAGTAGGAGAAGGCGGAGTGCGCCCGGTACAGGTAGTCGGTGTCGTTCGACCGCTGCTTCATCCCGCCCGCGGGGAGGACGAGACGGTGACCGGGGAACTGGGCCGACAGGCGTTCACGACGAGCCGCTGCGAGGCCGGCGGTCTCCCGCGGCTCCGGCAGGACCTCGGGGCGGTCTGCCCACCCGGTGCCGATGAAGGCGCGGAAGCCCTCGGACCAGGCGGCCGCCCGGTTGGAGGTCGCCTCGGTCTGGACGGTGTTCGAACTGGATGTGTCTGCGGAAGTCGCCATACCTCCATTGTCGCACTGCGGTCGCGACAGGCGCCCGACCCTCAGCTCCCCGTGCGGGGGAGCAGCGTCGCGACCACGGGCCGGTGATCACTGCCCGTGCCGTCGACGTCGGTCAGGACGTGAGCAGACACCGTGACCCATCCCGGTGTCGCCATGACGTGGTCGATCGGTGCGCCGAGGACAGCCGGGAGCTCGGTCGGCCAGGTACCGAGCCCGGCTGCCGCGTCGGCCGCCGCGGCGTCGTGGCACGCGCCGAGGTCGCCGACGCCGCGCAACCCGGCGAGGTGGTCGAGCGTCGCGTTGAAGTCACCGGCCATGATCACGTCCGCGTCGTCGGTGCAGCGGCCGGCGAGATCGGCGAGCTCCGCACGCCAGTCGTCGAGCCGACTCGGCAGTGGGGCCGTGGTGTGGACCGCGACGAGGGTCGGTCCGCGACCGAGGACCGGATCGGCGATGAGGGTCTCCGAGCGCTCGATGGCGGTCGGGCCGGTCACCGTCGGTGCACGGACCGCGTACTCGCCGAGTCCGGTGCTGATGAGGAGGCTCGTCCCTCCTGCGTCGGCGTCGGTCGAATGCGCAACCATCGGCCGTCCGGCGGCGGTCATCGCGGCGGCGACGACCGCCGCGGTGTCGGACGAGGTCTCCGGCAGGGAGACGACGTCGGCGCCCTCACGCACCGCGATCGCCGCGATCGTTCCGGGGTCGACGGCATCGCCGAGGGTGTTCCAGGCGAGGACCGTGACCTGATCCGCGAGGTCGGTCGCCTCTCCGGCGACCATCTGGTCGTCGATTCCGCGGTTGGCCGTGACGACGGCGCCGGTGACCGAGACCGCGGCGAGGACGACCGCCAGGATGGCGGGGAGCACGCGGCGGGACCCCCGGACGAGGATCGCCGTCACGAGGCAGAGCAGTGCGCCGCCCGCGGCGGCGATCGCCACGAGGAGGCGGAACGCGCTCAGTTGGACGACGACCTGGGCCTGCTCGAGACCGAACAGCCCGGGGAGGACGGCGACGACGAGCAGGGCCGTGGTCGCGATCGCGAGCACGGCCGCGATGACGCCACCGACGGTCTTCAGCACCCGCGTCAGCGTAGGCGAGCGGTCTGGGAGTCCTCGGGGCAGGACCTGCGACTAGGGTGGAAGCGTGGTGAGCGCTCGAGACATGCACGGCCCCGCCGATCTGCACACGCACTCGAGCGTCTCGGACGGCACGGAGACGCCGACGCAGCTGATGCGCGCTGCCGGTGCCGCGGGGCTCGGCACGATCGCCCTCACCGACCACGACTCCACCGCCGGTTGGGCCGAGGCGGCCGTCGAGTCGCGCCGCCAGGGCATCACCCTGCTCCCCGGAATGGAACTGAGCACCCGCTACGAATGGCGGAGCGTGCACCTGCTCGCGTACCTCATCGATCCGTTGAACGGCGACCTGCTCCAGGAGACCGCGAAGATCCGGGAGTCCCGGCTCCGGCGGGCCGAAGGCATCGTGGCACGCATCGGTGGCGACTACCCGCTGTCCTGGGCGGACGTCCTCGCGCAGACCCGCGAAGGTGCGACCGTCGGACGGCCTCACATCGCCGACGCCCTCATCGCCCTCGGGATCGTGGCCGACCGTGGCGAAGCCTTCGACGGCATCCTGCATCCGCGCACCGGGTATTACGCGCCGCACTACGCGCCCGACCCGCTCACCGCGGTCAAGCTCGTCCGCGCCGCCGGTGGCGTCCCCGTGATCGCCCACCCGGTCCCGGCCGGCCGCGACCGGATGCTGCCCGAGCCGTACTTCCGCGAACTCGCTGACGCGGGCCTGTTCGGGCTCGAGATCGAGCACCGCGAGAACACCGAGGAGGGGAAGGTCGTCGTGCGGCGTATCGCCTCCGAGCTGGGCCTCGTCGCGACCGGTTCGAGCGACTATCACGGGACCGGTAAGCCGAACCGCCTCGGCGAGAACACCACGGACATCGACGTGGTCCGGCGCATCGTGGCCGAGGCCACCGGCTCGGCACCCGTCCTGCCTGACTGATCTGCGGCGCGTCCGGAGTGCCCTTCGACGCGCTCAGGGACCGGGTGTACTTCTCCCGGTCACTGAGCTTGTCGAAGTGCCCACGGGGGCGCAGCGGATGTGAGGGGCCGCCGGTCGGAGCACCCTTCGACAGGCTCAGGGACCGGTATCCTTCGGTCACCAACCGTGTCGAGCGCAGCGCTCGCGACATGCAGAACGCCCGCATCCGGAAGGGTGCGGGCGTTCTGCGTGGCGGACCTACGCCGTGGGAGCCGGGGGAGCGGTGCGGCGCGTCCGGCTCCGACGGCGGGGAGCGCTGTTGCCGTCGCGGTGCTCCGGACCGTGGCCGTCGTGGGTGCCTGCTGCGGGCGCGCTGCGGTCGACGGTGTCGGTCGAGGCGGCGTCGTGCGTCCGCGAGTGGGCGCGGGTGCTCGGCTGGGACTCGAGCCGGGTGCTGGTCGGCTGCGTGCGGTCGCCTCCGCGTCCGCCGCGCTCACCACCGCGACCGCCGCTGGTCCGTGAACCGTCGCGTCCGCCGCCGGTCCGCGAACCGTCGCGTCCGCCTGCGCTCCGCGAACCCTCGCGCCGCGGGGCGGGCTCGACGGCCTTGGCGGGCTTCAGCCGGCCCTTCGTGCCCTCCGCGATCCCGAGGTCGGTGAACAGGTGCGGGCTCGAGGAGTAGGTCTCCGTCGGTTCCGGCTGACCGAACTCGAGGGCGCGGTTGATGAGCGCCCACTTGTGGAGGTCGTCCCAGTCGACGAACGTGACGGCGATACCCGTCTTCCCGGCGCGACCGGTACGGCCGACGCGGTGGAGGTACGTCTTCTCGTCCTCGGGGATCGTGTGGTTGATGACGTGGGTGACGTCGTCGACGTCGATGCCACGAGCGGCGACATCGGTGGCGATCAGGACGTCGCGCTTGCCGGCCTTGAACGACGCCATCGCCCGCTCGCGCTGCTCCTGGTTCAGGTCGCCGTGCACCGCCGCGGCGTTGAACCCGCGGTCGGTCAGTTCCTCGACGAGCTTCGCGGCGGCACGCTTGGTCCGCGTGAAGATCACGGTCTTGCCGCGACCCTCGGCCTGCAGGATGCGCGAGATCACCTCGTCCTTGTCGAGCGAGTGCGCGCGGTAGATGAGGTGCTTGATGTTGGCCTGCGTGAGCCCCTCGTCGGGGTCGCTCGCGCGGATGTGGATCGGCTTGCTCATGAAGCGGCGGGCCAGGGCCACGATCGGACCGGGCATGGTCGCTGAGAACAGCATCGTGTGACGCGCGGCGGGAGTCTTGGAGAAGAGCTTCTCGATGTCGGCGAGGAAGCCGAGGTCGAGCATCTTGTCGGCCTCGTCGAGCACCATCTCGGTGATGCCCGAGAGGTCGAGGAGGCGCTGGTTGTTGAGGTCGATGAGACGGCCGGGCGTGCCGACGACGATCTGGGCGCCGGCCTTCAGCTGCTCGATCTGACCCTCGTAGGCCTTGCCGCCGTAGATGGAGACGAGCGTCGTCGACCGGTTCGAGATGAGGATCTCGATGTCCTCGGACACCTGGACGGCGAGCTCACGGGTCGGGACGACCACGAGGGTCTTGACGCCGGGAGCCGGGTCGAGGCCGAGGCGCTGGACGATCGGGATGCCGAACCCGAAGGTCTTGCCCGTGCCCGTCTTGGCCTGGCCGATGATGTCCTGGCCGGCGAGCCCGAGGGGGATCGTCTGCTCCTGGATGGGGAATGGTTCGATGATGCCCTTGGTCGTGAGGGCGTCGACGATGTCCTGGTCGACACCGAGATCAGAGAAAGTCACGGAGATACCTGTCAGTGCAGTCATGGTCTACACCTTCGATTGCACACAGGTGTAGGGCCCCGATCCGACGCCGGGGCACGGCTATTCTACCCGGGACGTCCCGAGAGGCCGCTGGGCGCGCGGAACACGGCGATCGGCGCGCTGCGGATAGGGTGGTCGCATGGCTCGTTGGTTTGCACGACGTCGGCGTCCCGGCACCCAGACGCCTCGTCTGCGCTCGCGGGAGGACGCCGTCCAGGCGACCCGCGTCGACCTCCACGAGCTCGCGCCCAGCACCGCGGACTACCTCGGTCAGGTGGCGCAGCTGCAGCTCGGGTTCTTCATGACGCTGTCGTTCGCGGTCGAGCACGCTCCGAACGACGCCGACCGGGAGACCGTCGCCGAGGCCGCTGCCACGGCGCTGCGCAAGCACCAGGCGCTACTCGCCTGGCTCCGCCGGACGAGCGACGACCCGGGCGCCGTGCTCGAACCCTATGCACGCACGCGGGACGAGTTCCAGGCGATCCTGCGCACCGGCACCTGGGACGAACTCCTGCTGGGCGTCCTCGTGGCGCGGGGCTTCCTCGACGAGTTCTTCGCGCAGCTCGCGCGCGGCCTGGACGGGGCGGACGCACGCGACCTGGCCGCGATCGTCGCCCCCGGTCCGGAGGAGGACCCGCTCGTCGGGATCCTGCACCGGGTGATCGCAACGCACCCCGAGCGCGCTTCGACGCTCGCGATGTGGGGCCGTCGGTTGCTCGGCGACACCATGCTCGTCGCCAGGTCCGCCCTCGTGACCGAGAGCAAGGCGCTGCCGGACGACGCCCGGGTCGAACCGGTCTACACGGAGCTCATCGCGAACCACACCAGACGGATGGACGCGCTCGGGCTCACGGCCTGACCGGTCGTCCCCTCCGACACGACGACGCCGCCGCTCCGGGTGGAGCGACGGCGTCGATCGATCGAGCGCCTCGGGTCAGGCGGCGACGCCCTGCTGCAAGCGGGTCAGCATCGCCTCGTCCGACGAGGTGCGGACGCGGACGAGCACGAGGTCGACCACCACACTCACGACGACGGACGCGCCGAAGGCGAGCACCCAGATCCAGCCGCCGTCCCACGCCATGCCTGCCCACGTCGCCGCGACCCAGACGACGGCGGCGACGAGCGTCGCGACCGCCGGGATGAGCGCGGCCCCGTGCTGGTCGCGGCCGGGCAGGAGGTAGCGGACGGCGAGACCGAGGATGGCACCGCCGAGCACGACGAAGAGGAGTTCCATGGTCAGCCGACGAATCCGATGCGGCGGGATTCCTCGGTTCCGAGCTCGACGTAGCCGATGCCCGCGGTCGGGATGAGGTAGCTGGTGCCCTTGTCGTCCTTGAGCGCGAGCAGCTTGGCGTCCGTCTCGAGCGCGGTCTTGACCGCCTGCTCGATCTCCGACGCCGGCTGCGAGGTCTCGAAGCCGATCTCGCGAGGGCTGTTGAGGATTCCGATGCGAATTTCCACCTTGAGTGCCTTTCGGTTGCGTAGGGCAAGACTACGGGAGTCGTGGTCCTCCGACCGGCGCGGGTCGGCTGCTGTCAGCGAACAGCGGAACGCCGGTCGGCCGTCGCGGCGATGTCGGGAGGCTCCGGTAACGTGCGGACCATGACGGTTCCCGACGCCTCCGACGATCCGACGGGTGCGGTCCGTGACGCGGACCGCGCGCCCGTCGGCAACCCGGCTGTCGGCACGGGCGTCCGGCTCGACGACTCGCAGGAGGCCGTGCTGCGGCTCGCGGACGACCGGTCCGCCGTCGTGCTCGGGGCTCCCGGCACGGGCAAGACCACGACGCTCATCGAAGCGGTCGCGGAACGCGTGCACTCGCGCGGTCTGCGCACCGACGAGGTGCTCGTCATCGCCTCCTCCCGGTCGTCGGCGCAGGTCCTCCGCGACCGCCTCGAGGCACGGGTCGCGCGCGCCACACCCGGATCCCTGGCGCGCACCGCCATCTCCCTCGCGCTCGAGGTCATCGCGGGCTCCGGGGCGTTCGCCGGTTCAGGACGACCGCGGTTGCTGACGGGCGGCGAGCAGGACCAGACCATCGCCGAGCGACTCCTCGGCGACGAACAGGACGCGACCGGTCCGCTGTGGCCCGCGGAGCTCGGTCCCGAGGTCAGGCGCCTGCAGGGGTTCCGCACCGAGCTCCGGAACCTCATGGAACGCAGCGTCGAACACGACGTCGCGCCTGCCGAGCTGCGTCGGCTCGGTACGGAGCACGGGCGTCCGGAGTGGGTCGCGTCCGCGGGCTTCATCGAGGGGTTCCTCGCCGACGACTGGCGCGGACACCTCACGCCCGCGGCGGCCCTCGCCCGCGCCGTCCGGCTCCTCGACGAACAGGAACCGGGAACGGGCGTGCTCGGCAGCCTGCGGGTGGTCTTCGTGGACGACGCCCAGGAGGCGACCCACGGCGTCCTGCAGCTGTTCGCCGCGCTCGCCCGACACGGGGTCACGATCGTCGCGTTCGGCGACCCCGACCTCACGACGGGTGCCTTCCACGGTGCCCGAGCCGACGCCCTCGGGCGGTTCGCCGAGGTGCTCGGTCGCCCGGTGGACACGCTCGTCCTCGGGCAGGTCCACCGCGGGACACCGGACATCCGGGCGACGGTCCGCGGCGTCGCCGAGCGCATCGGCACGGCCGGCGCCGGCCTCCATCGCACGGCCGCATCACCGGTCGATGACGCGGAGACGCCCGAACACTCCGTCGTCACCGTGGCGGCCGGTTCCCCGGCCGAGCAGATCGCGGTCATCGCGCGCTTCCTCCGCGAGCGCCACGTCCTCGACGGCGTCGCGTGGGCCGACATGGCGGTGGTCGTCCGCAGCGGCGGGCTGATCCCGGCGATCGAACGGGGCTTGTCCTCCCTCGAGGTGCCCACCCGGGCGAGCACCGGCGGAGCACCGCTGCGCGACCACCCGTTCGTCAGGTCGGTCCTCCTCGCCATGTCGGTGGCGCTCGGACGGACGCCGCTCGACGCCGAGGTCGTGACCGAACTCCTCCACAGTGCGCTCGGCGGACTGGACTCGATCGGGGTCAGGCGACTCCGGGCCGCGCTCCGCCACGCCGATCTCGCTGAGGGCCTCGACCGCAGCGCGGACCGCCTGCTGGAGGAGGCGTTCGCCGTCCCCGGTGCACTCATCGGACTCGAGACGCCCTCCGCCGCCCGCGCCCGCTCACTCGCCGACAGCCTTGCCGAGGCGAGCGCGCAGGCGGCGGCGGGCGCTTCGGCCGAGGAGCTCGTCTACGGCCTCTGGTCGCGGAGCAGGCTCGAGCGCCCCTGGGTCTCGCTGTCGAAGGGCAGCGGTCAGGCCGCCGAGGAGGCGAACCGCGACCTCGACGCGATCACCCAGCTGGCCGATGCGGCACGTACCTTCGTCGAGGCGGAGCCCGACACCCCGGCCTCCGTCTTCCTCGACCGCCTGCTCGAACAGACGGTCGGCGACGACTCCCTCGCGCCGACGGGCCGCCGGGAGGCGGTCACGATCGCGACGCCCGCCGCCCTGGTCGGGACCGCGTTCGACACGGTCGTCGTCGCCGGCATGCAGGACGGCGTGTGGCCCAACCTGCGGGTCCGCGACTCACTGCTCGGCGCTTCGGAGCTCGTGGAGCTGCTGGAGGGCACGGCCACGGCGACGGCGGACGCACGACGCGCGGTCCTCCACGACGAGCTCCGACTCTTCGCCCAGGCGACCTCCCGTGCGCACCGGTCGCTCATGGTGGTCGCGGTCGTCGACGACGACCACCAGGCGAGCCCGTTCCTCACGCTGCTCCCGGAACCCGATCCGCACCGGGCGTCCCTGTCGCCCCTGTCGCTCCGGGGGCTCGTCGGCACCCTGCGTCGCTCGCTCACCCGCCGGATCCGCCCCGCGGACCCGGCCGAGCGTGCCGCGTCCGCCTCGGCCCTGGCCATCCTCGCGACAGCGGGAGTCCCCGGCGCTCCGACCGAGGAGTGGTACGGCGTGGCCGCACCGAGCTCGACGGCACCGCTGCACGACCCCGCCGTCGAGGAGCTGCCGGTCTCCCCGTCCCGCATGGAGGCCTTCGAGGAGTGCCCGCTGCACTGGGCGATCGCCCGACTGGGCGGCGGTGCCTCCGGGTTCGCCTCCGGGCTCGGCACGATCGTGCACGCCGCGCTCGAACACGCCGAGTCCTCCGACGAGGCCGCGCTCTGGGCGGCGGTGGAGGACCGCTGGGACGAACTCCACTTCGAAGCGGACTGGGAGGGCGCGGCGACGAAACGGCGTGCGGCGGAACTCGTCCACCGGCTGTCCGCGTACCTCCACGACGCGGAGCGCGCAGGAGTGACCTCGATCGGCAACGAGAGCCGGTTCAGCCTCCGCATCCCCATCGGTGAGTTGGGCGGCGCGGCCGTGCTCGGCGGCTCGATCGACCGCGTCGAACTCGTGCCCGACGCCGACGGGACGCGGCGCGTCGTGATCGCCGACCTCAAGACCGGCGGCTCGGCGCCCAGACAGGACCGGGAGGTCGCCGACATGGCGCAGCTCGGTGCCTACCAGCTCGCGCTGGCGTCCGGTGCGATCACCGGTACGGAGGGGCTGCTGAGCGGTGGCGCGAAGCTCATCGTCGTGTCGGCCGGCACGAAGCGCAAGGAGTACTACGACCCGGCCCAGCCCGCCTTCGACGACGAAGCCCTCGAGCGCTTCCGCGAGCGTGTTCTGGCGGACGCGGTCGGCATGGCCGGCGCGGTGTTCGAGGCCCGCGTCGGGACCCACTGCCACGACCCGTTCGCGTTCGGCGAGTGCGCCATCCACGTCGTCCCGGCGGTGAGCTCGTGAGCACGGAGGAGACCTACTCGGCCGAGATGCTCGCCGGCCTGCTCGGCCTCCCGCAACCGACGGCGCAGCAGGTCGAGGTCATCGAGGCCCCCATGGCGCCCGTACTCGTCGTCGCCGGTGCCGGGAGCGGGAAGACCGAGACCATGGCTTCACGCGTCGTGTGGCTGCTCGCCAACCGGCACGTGAACGTCGACGGGATCCTGGGGCTCACCTTCACCAGGAAGGCCGCGGGTGAGCTGGCGGCACGGATCGGCAAGCGGATCGCCGCCCTGCAGGACATCGGGATCCTGGATCCCGCGGCCGACGCGCTCTTCGACCGTCCCGAGGTGTCCACCTACAACGCCTATGCGAACGCCCTGTTCCGCGACAACGCCCTCCTGGTGGGCCGTGAGCCCGAGTCGGTCCTGCTGTCCGAGGCGTCCGCCTGGCGACTCGCGAGGCGCGTCGTGGTCCGACACGGAGACGAACGGCTCGCCACCCTCGGCAAGTCCGTCGACCAGGTGGCCGAGCTCGTCCTCTCGCTGAGTCACGAGCTCGCCGAGATCGACGGCACCACCGAGGAGCTGCTCGGCTTCGTGGAACGGTTCGTCGGCATCGGCGAGCTCCCCGACGGCGGTCGCGGGGCGTACGCGCAGATCGACCAGGCCGTCGAGGTCGTGGGTGCCCTGCCGGTCCTGCTCGACCTCGCGCACCGGTACGCCGACGAGAAGCGCCGGCAGGGACTCGTCGAGTTCTCCGACCAGGTCGCCCTCGCGCTCGCCGCCTGCGAACGTTCGCCGAAGGTCGCCGCCGTCGCACGCGATCGCGCGGGCGTCGTCCTGCTCGACGAGTACCAGGACACCTCGGTCGTGCAGACCAGACTGCTGTCGACCCTGTTCGCCGACCACCCCGTCATGGCGGTCGGCGACCCGCACCAGTCCATCTACGGCTGGCGCGGCGCGAGCGCGGCGAACCTCGCACGGTTCTCACGCGACTTCGGTCGGGAGGTCGCCGCCACCCAGTTCAACCTGTCCACGAGTTGGCGGAACGACCGCACGGTCCTCGAAGCCGCGAACGTCCTCGTCCGCCCGTTGCAGCAGCAGGCGCAGACGGCGGGGAAGCTGCGAGTCCTCGACCTCGAGCCGAAGCCCGGCGCCGGGGCCGGCTCCCTCGCCGTCGAGTTCCCCGAGACCGGTGCCGAGGAGATCCGGGTGGTCGCCGAGTGGTGCGCGGACCGCTTGCTCGCCGAACGCGGGGGAGATCCGGCCGGTTCGGCCGCGATCCTGTTCCGGGCGCGTCGACCGATGCAGGAGTTCGCCGACGGCCTCGCGGCGCTCGGCGTCCCCCACCACATCCTCGGCCTCGGCGGTCTGCTCTCCTCGCCGGAGATCGTCGACGTGACGGCGGCACTGCGGGTCATCCACGATCCCGGTGCCGGGTCCTCGCTCATCAGACTCTTGAGCGGGCCTCGCTGGCGGATCGGCGTCCACGACCTCGGACACCTCGTGGAGGTGGCCCGGTACCTGCAGGCCATCGACTGGAAGACGAAGCGGTACGACGCCGAACTGGCCGCCCGGCTCCGTGAGTCGGTCGCCGACGACGACGGGCGGTCGATCATCGACGCGCTCGACTTCATCGCCGCGGACCGCGTGCCGGCGGGCCTCGCCGCAGGGTTCACCGACGAGGCGCGTTCGCGTCTCCGGGAGGCCGGACTGGTGTTCGCCTCCCTGCGGCGTCGTGCGGGCAGCGGCCTCCCCGATCTCGTCAGAGCGGTCGAGCGCGAGTTGCGGCTCGACATCGAGGTCGTCGCGAACGAGTCGACCGGCTCCGCGGCGCGCGCTCCGGCCAGACTGCAGGCCTTCCACGACGAGGTCATCTCGTTCATCCAGGCGGAGGAGCAGGTGACGCTCGGCAGCCTGCTGGCGTGGATCGACCGATCGCTCGCCCGAGACGACCTCGGACCGGCGAGCGACGCACCCGACCAGGGTGCGGTCCAACTGCTCACCATCCACGGTTCGAAGGGCCTCGAGTGGGATCATGTCGCGATCCCGCGGCTCGTGGTCGACGAACTGCCAGCCAAGCCGAAGGACGGCAAAGGCTGGGTGCGTCTCGGGACACTGCCGTACGACTTCCGAGGCGACGCGGCGGAGCTGCCGGAGTTCGCCTGGCGGACGGCCGAGACGCGGAAGGAGGTCGTCGACGCTCAGCTCGCCTTCTCGGAGGCGCTCGGCGAACGCGCGCTCGACGAGGAACGCCGGCTCGCGTATGTGGCGGTGACCCGCGCCAAGCACGACCTCCTGCTCACCGGCTCGTTCTGGTCGGGCGATCGCAAGCGGCCCCGTGCTGCGAGCACCTACCTCCTGGAGCTGGCCGCGGCGGGCGTCATCGCACCGCTCCCCGCAGCCTCCGCCTTCGAGGAGAACCCGGTCGACTCCGGTGCTGCGGTCCTCGACTGGCCACTCGATCCGCTCGGCGCGCGTCGGAGCGTCGTCGAGCGGGCGGCGGCCGAGGTCGACCAGCGGCGCGGACGGCCCGAGGCCGAGCTGCTGGCGACCCTCGGTCCCCTCGAGAACGAGCTGACGCTGCTCCTCGAGGAACGACGCCGTGCCGCGACGACGACCGCGCGCGGTGAACTCCCCGTGCGCATCCCCGCGTCCAAGTTCAAGGAGTTCGTCACGGAACCGGAGGCCGCACTCGAACGTCTGCGTCGCCCCGTCCCGCAGCGGCCCTACCGGCAGACCCGTCTCGGCACCCGGTTCCATTCGTGGGTCGAGGCGCACTACGGACGCTTCGGATTGCAGGAGCTGGTCGACGCGCTCCCCGAGGAGCTCGACGTCGAACGCCCGGGGCCGGACGCGTCGGAGGGGATCGGGTTCGACGAGCTCACCGAGCGGTTCCTCGCCTCGGAATGGGCGGACGTCCGACCGATCGAGGTCGAGACCGAGATCCACGTGCCGCTCGGCGACACCGGACGGGTGGTGGTCTGCAAGCTCGACGCGGTGTTCGAGCGCGGGGACCGGTTCGAGATCGTCGACTGGAAGACCGGCGCGGTACCCACGACGCCGGAGGACGTGCGGAACGCCTCGTTCCAGCTCGCGCTCTACCGTCTGGCGTACGCGCACCACCGGGAGGTCGACCCCGAGCGCATCGACGCCGTGCTCTACTACGTGAGCCACGACGTGCA
This sequence comes from Plantibacter sp., assembly GCF_059073635.1. NCBI lineage: Bacteria > Bacillati > Actinomycetota > Actinomycetes > Micrococcales > Microbacteriaceae > Plantibacter > Plantibacter sp. The sequence goes on from NZ_JCACOF010000012.1 coordinate 26,426, forward strand.
GCTCCGGCCGGAACGCCTCTACTCGGAGGAGGAGCTCCTGTCGGAGTGGGAGCGGTCCTTCGGGGAGGCCGCCGAGTCCCAGAGCTCGAACGACGAGGTGTCGATCTGATCCGTGGCGTTCGCGTCCGCGTCGGTTCCAGCGTGGTCGCGATCGTCGTCGGCCTCACCGTCGTCGGTGTCGTCATCGCCCGAGCCGCCGGGATCGCGGCCGAGGGCGCGCTCGAGCTCTGACCGGTCATAGGTGTCGGTCTGCATGGCGATGCCGGGGGAGGACGAGCCGATCGGCGTGCGGTCGAGCATGTCCTCGACCTCGTCGACGTCGAGGACGGGTCCGGTCGTGGTGCCGAGGGGGTCCGTCACGTCGCCGAGCACGCGGTCGACGAGCCCGTCGAGCATCGCGACGGCGTCCTCGACGATGGTCTCGTCGTGGCTGTCGCGACCGTGCAGGAGCCAGCGGGCGATCTCGAGTTCCGCGTACAGGCGGGCGCGGAGCGTGACGAAGCGGTCGGGTCCGCGGGAGCACGAGGCCGCGTAGGCGGACAGCGCCTGCTCGCCGGTCGCGCCGAGCGTCGCGATCCAGTGGAGGTCGAGGGCCGGGTCGCCGACCCGCAGCGAGCCCCACTCGATGACGCCGTTGACCAGGCCGTGGCCGTCCTGACGGATGACGAGCACCCGGTCGGCGGCGAGGGATCCGTGGATGACGGTGGGCTGGAACTGCCAGAGTGAGTGGTCCTCGACGGCCGCCTGCCAGCGCTCCCGGACGGCGGTCGGGAGAAGCCTCGTCTCGGCGGCGCGGGACACGATGCGGTGTGCGTCCGCCCGGATGAGCTCGGTGGACAGCAGCGGGAGGCCCGCTTCCGCGATGAAGGCCGTCGGGAGGGAGTGGATCGCGGCGACCGCGGCACCGAGCGAGTCCGAGAGGACCTCGTCGCGGCCGAGCGCGGTCGGGTCGAGGTGACTGCCGGCCACGAAGTCGAGCACCACGGCGCGAGTGCCGTCGACGGGCAGTTGGCCCACGACGGTCGGGGCGTCGAAGGGCAACCTGCTGCGGATACCGGGCGTGAGTGCGCGAAGGGCGATGAGGTCCGCGGACTGCTCCGTCTCGGCCTGCTGTGAGGTCGGGATGCGCACGATGAGCTCGCGCCCGTCAGCCGTCACGAGACGGGCCGCGTCGTAGTTCCCCTCGCCGCCGGCGGTGTGCGCGCCGGACCCGCGGACCTGGAGGTCGGCGACGGCCGAGGTGGCCAACGCGGCTAGAGTGAGATGGGATCTGGCCATGACATCCAGGGTACGGGGCCGTCCCGGTGAGCCGCGCTCGCCACGCCCTCAGAGAGGTTGTCCATGACGATTCAGGTTCGCGCACTCGCCGGTCTACCGCTTGCGAGAGGCGGACTCGACCGTCACGGCGAGCTCCGTTCACGACCGGACGTGCTCGACGGACTGCGGGTCGATCCGAACGCCCGAGCCGTCGTCCTCCGCGGCCGGCGCGCACTCGTGACCGGCGACGCGCTCGACCTCCTGGATCCCTCGGACCTGCCCGAGCCGGAGCTCATGGTCTACCTCGGAAGCACCGTCGAGGACACCCCGGAAACCCCACCGGGCACCGACATCCTGCTGTGGGTCCTCGCCGACGCCGATGCCGACGCGATCACCGAGGATGAGGACCGCTGGTTCGACCTCCGCCGGAGCGGACACCGGCTGTCCGACCGCGACGTCGGGATCCTGGCGACGTCGCTGGCGATCGCCGGCTGGCACCGAGCCGAGCCGTTCTGTGCGCACTGCGGCTCGCCGACCACCGTCCGCAACGCCGGTTGGGCACGGCACTGCCCGGTCGACGGCAACGAACTCTTCCCGCGCATGGATCCCGCGGTCATCGTCGCGGTCGTCGATCCTCAGGGACGGATATTGCTCGGGTCGAACGCGATGTGGGAGCACAACCGGTATTCACTGCTGGCCGGCTACGTCGATGCCGGCGAGTCTCTCGAGCAAGCCGTCGCCCGCGAGATCTTCGAGGAGTCGGGGATGCGTCTCGGCACTCCCGTCTACCTCGGTTCGCAGCCGTGGCCGTTCCCGCGCTCGCTCATGCTCGGCTTCGTCGCCCCGCTCGCGGAGGATCAGGATCCGGAGGCGCTCGTCCCGGACGGCCAGGAGATCCTCGACCTCCGGTGGTTCACGCGGGAGGAACTCGAGGACCCGGCCACCGACGTCATCCTCCCCGGACCGTCGTCGATCGCACGAGCCGTGATCGACGAGTGGCTTCGCGGATCCTGGTCTCGATGAGGCGCGGCACCACCGAGGGGCCCCGATGAGCAGTCCGGCCGAACTGCTGGCCGGACTCGACCCCGACCAGGCCGTCGCAGCGGAGGCGCTCCGCGGACCCGTGTGCATGCTCGCCGGCGCAGGCACCGGCAAGACCCGCGCGATCACCCATCGCATCGCCTACGGGGTCGCGACCGGGACCTACACGGCGTCGCGCGTCATGGCGCTCACCTTCACCAGCCGCGCCGCTGCTGAACTGCGTGGTCGGCTCCGGGCGCTCGGAGCCGAGGGCGTCTCGGCCAGGACCTTCCACGCCTCCGCGCTCTCGCAGCTGAACTTCTTCTGGCCCCAGGTCGTCGGCGGTCAGGTGCCCGCGCTCGTCGAGAGCAAGGGCCGGGTGCTCGGGCACGCGGCCGAACGGCTCCGGTTGCGGGTCGACACCGCGACCCTGCGCGACGTGGCGGGCGAGATCGAATGGCGCAAGGTGTCCGGCCTGACCCTCGAGCAGTATGCGGCGTCGAACCGGCCGCTGCCGGCCAAGCTGTCCCTCGAGCAGGTCGTCTCGCTCCAGGAGACCTACGAGCAGTTGAAGGACGAGCGCCGACGCATCGACTTCGAGGACGTCCTGCTCGCCTGCGCCGGCATGATCGAGACCGAGCCCGCCGTCGCCATGCAGGTGCACGAGCAGTACCGCTTCTTCGTCGTGGACGAGTACCAGGACGTCTCGCCGCTGCAGCACCGACTCCTCGAACTCTGGCTGGGCGGTCGACGGGACGTGTGCGTCGTCGGCGACGCGAGCCAGACCATCTACTCCTTCGCCGGTGCCCGTTCCGACTACCTGCTCGACTTCCCGACCAGGTACCACGACGCCACGGTCGTCCGGCTCGAGCGCAACTACCGCTCCGCCCCGCCGGTCGTGGCCGCGGCGAACACGCTCATGCGGGGGCGCCCGGGGGCGTTGCACCTCTCAGCGGCCACCGCACGCGACGACGAGGGCACCCAGACCGCACGCCCTGAGACGCCGGCGGTCGGCCTGCGGCAGTACCCGAACGAGCTGTCCGAGGCGAGAGGCGTCGCCTCGGAGATCCTCGTGCAGCTGCAGGCGGGCGTCCCGGCCTCGGAGATCGCCGTGCTCTACCGGATCAACGTCCAGGCGGCGGCGTTGGAGACGGCCCTCGGCGAAGCCGGCATCCCCTACGTCATGCACGGCTCCAAGCGCTTCTTCGAGCTGCCCGAGGTACGGCAGGCCCTGCTCCAGCTCCGCGCTGCCTCCGTCTCGATCAGCGGTGAGCCCCTGTTCAAGTCCGTGAGCGACGTGCTCCGGTCGCTCGGCTGGAGCCAGGACCCGCCCGACGGCGGCGGCGCGGTGCGCGACCGCTGGGAGTCGCTCAACGCGATCATGGGGCTCGTCGACCAGGCGCCGGAGGGGACCTCGTTCCGCGCCTTCACGGATGAGCTGCAACTGCGGCAGGCCGCGCAGCACGAGCCGACGGTCGAGGCGGTCACGCTGGCGACCCTGCACTCGGCGAAGGGCCTCGAGTGGGAGGCCGTGCACCTCATCGGGCTCTCCGAGGGCTATCTGCCGATCTCCTACGCGAAACAGTTCGAGCAGGCGGACGAGGAACGGAGGCTCCTCTACGTCGGCATCACGCGCGCCAAGCGGCTGCTCAACCTGTCCTGGTCCGAGACGCAGCAACGCGGTGGTCGTCGCGAGCCGTCGCGATTCCTGGCAGAGCTCGGCATGCGCACCTCGAGTGCTCCCGGACGACGCGGCGCCTGACCCCACCGGTCGCGGCGTCGACCACCAGCTGGGTGCTCGCGAGGATGGGCTGGGACGCGTCGAGGTGTCGGAGCACCAGACGGGTCACGCGGGTCGCGACCTCCGCACCGAGGAGCTGGGTGTCGAGTGGCGAGCGGTGCCCGAGAAGCTGGGAGGCGACGGCCGGCCAGGCCGGATCGTCGTCGGTGCGGTGCAGCTCGACGCAGTGCAGGCACGGCCCTGAGCCGGGTGTCACGAACGGCCCGATCCGGACGACACGATCGCTGAACACGACCGGCAGGTGCGGGACGTCGTCGCGCAGCCACCGCGTGTACCGACTCGGCGGGATGACGAAGTCGGCGACGAGGACGGCGACGTCGACCCGGCCAGGGTGCGACCCGGCTCCGGTCGACCCGGACTCCGGTGGCAGGAGTGCGACCGCCTCCTGCTCGGAGAGGAGGCGTCGGAGGAGCTCGGCCGCCAGGCTCGCGCCGTCCACGACGACCCGGTGCGTCACGGCGGGGCCGGAGGTGGGGCCGCCGTGCTCGATCACCGGGTCGAGCGTCGAGAGGACGCGATCGATCTCGTGGGCTGGGATGTCGAAGGCGTCCGCGAGTCGTCGTTCGACCAGAGCCGGGAAGCCGGCACGCAGTGCCGCGACGACCTGCTCGGTCTCGGTCCGGACGCTGTCGAGCACGACCGCTTCATCGACTCCCACCTGCAGGCTGTGCGGGGTTCGCCAGAGCAGCGGTCTCCTGGGATCGAGGCGCGTCGTCATCCATCGATGATGGCGGGTCGACGACCGGTCGCGTCGGCACTCTCCACAGCCCGCCCGGAAGGACGAGCTGTGGAGCGTCGCCGTGGATCAGACCGGGGGGCCGCCGGCACCGTTCGGGCCGGAGGGCTCCGAACCGGGCTCGTCGTCGTGCTGGTCGCCGCGTTCCTCGCCACGGAGGAGGTCTTCGAGCGCGAGATCCATCTCGTCCTGCTCGGGACGCTCACCCCTGGCCTCAGCTTCGAGGCGCGCGATGAGCGCCTCCGGGGCGTCGATGTCGGCTGCGGTCGGCACGAGGTCGGGGTGCGACCACAGGGCGTCGCGCTGCGCGGTACCGACGGCGTCGGTGACCTGCTGCCACATCTGCGCAGCCTCGCGCAGCCGGCGGGGTCGCAGCTCGAGTCCCACGAGCGCGCCCAAGGCCTGTTCGGCCGGCCCACCGGCGGCGCGGCGTCGGCGGACGGTCTCCGCGATGGCCGCGGAGCGGGGGAGACGCTCGGTGGCTGCCGCGGTGACCACGTCGACCCAGCCCTCGATGAGGGCGAGCGTCGTCTCGAGTCGGGCGAGGCTCGCGTCCTGCGCCTCGGTTCGGGCGGGGATGAGCGCACCGCTCGTCATGGCCTCTCGGAGTTCCTCGGGGTTCGACGGGTCGAAGCTCTCGGCGAGCTCCTCGAGTCGCTCGGTGTCGATCCGGATGCCGCGCGCGAAGTCGGTGATCGAGGAGATGAGGTGCAGGCGGAGCCAGCGGGCGTGGCGGAAGAGTCGTGCGTGCGCGAGTTCACGGACCGCGAGGTAGATCTGGACCTGATCCGCCGGGATGTCGAGACCCTCGCCGAAGTCGGCGACGTTCTGGGGCACCAGGGCGGCCTCGTTGTCGTCGAGCAGCGGGATGCCGATGTCGCCGCCGGAGACGACCTCCTTGGAGAGCTGACCGACGACCTGTCCGAGCTGCATCGCGAAGAGCGTGCCGCCGATGCCGCGGACGAGCTGTCCGGCGTTCGCGATCATGCTCGACAGCTCCTCGGGCGCGCGTTCCGTGAGCACGCCGGTCAGGGCGTTCGCGATGTTCGTGGCCACCGGCTCGGCGAGCTGCGTCCAGAACGGCATCGTCTTCGTGGCCCAGCGCGTCCTCGTGTACAGGGCCGGTTCGCTCGACAGCTCGGCCACGTCGGTGACGTCGGCGAGCCACAGGGAGGCGATGTGGAACGCCTGCTCGAACGCCGCACGCTGCTCGGGCGTCGTGTCCTGGGAGCCGTCCCCGGCGATGGTCTTCGCCTGCTGGAGCGAGGTGTCCCAGTTGATGCCGTCGCCACCGGAGCGGAGTGCGCCCTGGAGCTGCGACATGAGCGCAGCGAGACTGGCCGGATCGCTGGGAAGGCCGGCGGCGCCGGCGAGCTGGCTCGGGTCGAACGAACCGTTGCCGGAGAGGAGCTCGCGGAGCATGTCGCGGAACTCGTCCTCCGGACTCTTGTCGGAATCCTCTGGCACGTCAGCCGCCTCTCAGATAGCTCGGTGCTGGGCCTTCTACGCTAGTCGCACCTCGCTGAAGAATCGCCGGGGTATGGTTGGTCGGGTTTCCGCCCACCGCGAACACTCCGGAAGGCTTGCATGTCGCTCTTCGCCGATGAGGCTCCCACCGCTTCGGCGCCGACCGGTCAGGGTCGCAATCGTCGCGCTCGGTTCGGTTGGATCGTGCTCAGCCTCTCGCTCGTCCTCCTCGGCGTGCTGTCGGCGGTTCCCGCGCCGTACGTCATCGAACAGCCGGGTCCCGTGTTCAACGTGCTGGGTACGACCGAGGGTGACGACGGCGACGTCCCGCTCATCGAGGTCCACGACGAGCAGACCTACGACACCGGCGGCACGCTCGACATGTTGACGGTCCAGCTGGTCGGGAATCCGCAACGGAGCCCGGGCTGGCTCGACATCGTCTCGGCCTGGTTCGACCCGAGCCGCGCCGTCGTGCCGATGGACCTCTACTTCCCGCCCGGCGTCACGACCGAGCAGCGCGACGAGCAGAACGCGACCCTCATGGTCGACTCGCAGCAGGACTCGGTCGCGGCGGCGTTGCGCGAGCTCGGGTACGAGGTTCCCGAGCACATCGTGGTGGCACAGATCGCTGAGGGTGCGCCCGCGCAGGGGGTGCTGCGGCTCGACGACGAGATCGTCGCGGTCGACGGCACGCCCGTGACCGGCCTGGCCGGCCTGCGGGACGCGATCAACGCCAACGGTACGGACAAGCCGGTCACGCTCGACATCGTGCGTGGGGGAGTGGCGAGCACCGTCGAGATCACGCCGACGACCGCGACCGCGTCCGACGGGACGACCTCGACCGTGATCGGCATCGGTACCAAGACCACCTACGACCTCCCCGTCGACATCACCATCCAGCTCGACAACGTCGGCGGCCCGAGCGCCGGCATGATGTTCGCGCTCGGCATGATCGACCTGCTCACCCCGGGTGAGCTCAACGGCGGGAAGGACGTCGCCGGTACCGGGACGATCGACGCCGACGGGAACGTCGGCGCGATCGGCGGCATCCGGCAGAAGCTGTTCGGCGCGAAGGACGCCGGGGCCGAGTGGTTCCTGGCACCGGAGAGCAACTGCGACGAGGTCGCCGGACACGTCCCCGACGGCTTGACGGTCTTCGCCGTGAAGACCCTCGACGATTCGCTCACAGCGCTCAAGGCCATCGCGGACGGAGCCGACACGAGCAAGCTGCCCACCTGCTCGGCCGGTTGACCACTTCGGGCGCTCTCCCAGCCCGGCCGCTTTAGGATGGGTGGGACGACCCCTATCTGAAGAGGCCACACGTGACATCCGCAGCAGCAGAGAAGCCCCTGTCCACTCAGCGCCGACGCGCCCCGATCGCGATCACGGTGGCGATCATCGCCGCGCTCCTCATCGGGTTCTTCGTGTTCTCGGGGTTCTACGCCGACCTGCTGTGGTTCCAACAGCTCGGCTTCACCGAGGTCCTGACCACGCAGTGGATCGCGGCGATCGCCATGTTCCTCGTCGGGTTCGTGGGGATGGCCCTCCCCGTCTGGCTGGCCATCGAGATCGCCTACCGGACCCGTCCGGTCTACGCGAAGCTCAGCTCGCAGGTCGACCGCTACCAGCAGGTGGTCGAGCCGCTCCGCCGACTCGCGACCTACGGCATCCCGGCGCTCTTCGGGCTCTTCGGCGGTGTCGCCGCGGCCTCGCGCTGGCAGCTGGTGCTGCTGTGGATGAACGGCACCCCGTCCGGTACCAAGGACCCGCAGTTCAACCTCGACGTGTCGTTCTACCTCTTCGACCTGCCGTTCTTCCAAGCCGTGGTCGCCTTCTCCTCGGCGGTCGTCCTGATCGCCCTCATCGCAACCGCCGTCGTCACCTACCTCTACGGAGGCATCCGGGTGGTCAGCCGTGAGGTCTGGATCTCCATGGCGGCCCGCGTGCAGATCTCGGTGCTCGCCGCGCTGTACCTGATCCTGCAGGCCGTCAGCCTCTGGCTCGACCAGTACACGACGCTGAACGACACCGGCACGCTCATCACCGGTGCCTCGTACACCGACGTCGCCGCGACCATCCCCGGTCGGGTCATCCTCGCCGGGATCGCGCTCATGGTCGCCGTCCTGTTCGTCGTCACCGCGTTCACCGGCCGCTGGCGTCTGCCGCTCGTCGGTACCGCGCTGCTCATCGTCGCGTCCCTCATCGTCGGCAGCCTCTACCCGTGGATCGTCCAGCGTTTCCAGGTGGAGCCGAACGCGAAGAGCCTCGAGACGCCGTACATCAAGCGGAACATCGACATGACCCGCGACGCCTACGGGATCGCCGACGTCGAGGAGGAGGAGTACGCGGCCACCACCGACGCGACCCCCGGAGCACTCCGTCAGGACGCCGAGACCACGGCGAACATCCGGATCATCGACCCGTCGCTCGTGAGCGCCTCGGTCGCGCAGCTCGAGCAGTTCAAGCAGTTCTACTCCTTCGACAAGCAGCTCGACGTCGACCGCTACAACATCGACGGCAAGACGCAGGACGCCGTCGTCGCGGTCCGCGAGCTGAACGTCGCCGGCCTCGACAACTCGCAGTCGTGGATCAACAACACGGTCGTGTACACCCACGGGTACGGTCTGGTCGCCGCCTACGGCAACCAGCGCTCGGCCTCCGGTGAGCCGGTCTTCCTCGAGTCGGGCATCCCCACCACCGGCGCGCTCGGCGACTTCGAACCGCGCGTGTACTTCGGTGAGCAGTCGCCCGACTACTCCATCGTCGGCGCTCCCAAGGGCGCGGACCCGGTGGAGCTCGACTACCCGTCGGGCACCCAGGGTGAGTCGCAGACCTACACGACCTTCGACGGCGATGGCGGGCCCAAGCTCGACAACGTCTTCAAGAAGCTCGTCTACGCGCTCAAGTTCCAGTCGGAGCAGATCTTCCTCTCCGACTCCGTGAACAGCCAGTCGCAGATCCTCTACGACCGCGACCCGCTCACCCGGGTCCAGAAGGTCGCTCCCTACCTGACGCTCGACTCCGACCCCTACCCGTCCGTGGTGGACGGTCAGATCGTCTGGATCGTCGACGGCTACACGACGAGCGCCAGCTACCCCTACTCGAAGACCGTGAGCCTGTCCGACACGATCTCCGACTCGGTCACGCCGGCGCAGAACTACGCGCTCGACGACGTCAACTACATCCGGAACTCGGTGAAGGCGACCGTCAACGCGTACGACGGCAAGGTGACGCTCTACAGCTGGGACGACCAGGATCCGATCCTCAAGACCTGGCAGAAGGTGTTCCCGTCGACGGTCAAGCCGATGTCGGACATGTCCGGCGATCTCATGAGCCACGTCCGGTACCCGGCCGACCTCTTCAAGGTCCAGCGTTCGGTGCTCGGCCAGTACCACGTCACCAACGCCGGATCGTTCTACTCGAGCGAGGACGCGTGGGTCACCCCCAACGACCCGCAGTCGACCGACACCGAGAAGAAGTACCAGCCGCCGTACTACCTGACGATGCAGCTGCCCGAGCAGGACGCGCCGTCCTTCTCCCTGTACTCCACGTTCATCCCGCGTCAGGGCGGTGAGCAGTCGCGGAACGTGCTGACGGGCTACCTCGCGGTCGATGCGAACGCCGGCGCCGAGGACGGCAAGCGGAGCTCCGACTACGGCAAGATCAGGCTGTTGACCCTGCCGAAGGACGACACCGTACCGGGCCCCGGCCAGGTGCAGAACACCTTCGACTCCGATCCGAGCGTGTCGAGCCAGATCAACATCCTGAAGCAGGGTCAGACCGAGGTGCTGAACGGCAACCTGCTGACCGTGCCGGTCGGTGGCGGTCTGCTCTACGTGCAGCCGGTCTACGTGAAGTCCACCGGCGACACGAGCTTCCCGCTCCTGCAGAAGGTGCTCGTCGCCTTCGGCGACCAGATCGCCTTCGAGGACACGCTGGACGAGGCGCTCGACGTCCTGTTCGGCGGCGACTCGGGTGCGGATGCGGGTGACACGAACGTCCCGGGCGACAGCACGACGCCCCCGACGGACGGCACGGACACCGGCGGCGGAACCGACACGGGCTCGACCCCGAGCACGGGTGACCCGACGGTGGACGCGCAGATCAAGACGCTGCTCGACCAGGCGAAGGCCGCGATGGTCGAGAAGGACGCGGCCATGGCGAGCGGTGACTGGGCTGCCTACGGGGTGGCGGACAAGAAGATCTCCGACGCACTGGCGCAGGCGCTGGCACTGCTGAACGGCTGATTCCGAGCCTGCAATCCGAACGGCGTCGCCCTGACGGGCGGCGCCGTTCGGCGTTCCAGGAGGAGGGATTCGGCCGGAATCGGAGTGCTCAGCGGCACGCGATTTGCACGCCCTCAGAATGCATGCTAGGTTTATCTCTTGTGCCGCAGGGTGGAGCAGTTCGGTAGCTCGCTGGGCTCATAACCCAGAGGTCGTAGGTTCAAATCCTGCCCCTGCAACAGAAAAGATGAAATCCCGGTCTCCTCGAGACCGGGATTTCGTCGTTTCCGGGGATGATCGCCCGCCGTCGGCGGGCGGTGGGTCAGCCCATCGTCGCGACGGGGAGGCCGAACGCCGCGGCCACGCCGGCGTTGGTGACCGCACCCGCGTGGATGTTGACGCCCGCGCGGAGCGCTGCGTCGGCCGCCACCGCTGTCGTCCCGTGCCCTGGTCGGCGATGGCGAGTGCGTACCGGAGGGTGGCGTTGGTCAGCGCGCGCGTCGAGGTCTCCGGGACGGCGCCGGGCATGTTGGCCACGCAGTAGTAGAGGCTGTCGTGGACACGGAACGTGGGGTCGTCGTGCGTCGTCGGCCGTGAGCCCTCGAAGCAGCCGCCCTGGTCGATGGCGATGTCGACGAGCACCGAGCCGGGCTTCATGTCCGCCACCATGGCGTCGGTGACGAGCTTCGGGGCCTGGGCCCCGGGGATGAGCACCGAGCCGATGACGAGGTCGGCGTCGCGGAGCTGCTCCGCGATCTCGTACGCCGATGACGGCCTGGTCTGGATCTGCCCGCTGAAGCGGTTCTCCAGCTCGCGCAGGCGAGGGATGGAGATGTCGATGATCGTGACGTCCGCCTGCATGCCGAGCGCGTTGGCCGCGGCGTGCTCGCCGGCGACCCCGCCGCCGATGACGACGACCTTCGCCTTGGGGGTTCCGGGCACGCCGCCCAGCAGGATCCCTCGTCCACCGGTGGCGCGCATGAGGTGGTAGGCGCCGACTTGCGTGGACAGTCGTCCTGCGACCTCGCTCATGGGCTGCAGGAGCGGAAGGGAGCGGTTGGGGAGCTGCACGGTCTCATAGGCGATCGCGGTGGTCCCAGAGGCGATCAGGGCGTCGGTGAGCGGACGGTCCGCCGCGAGGTGGAGGTAGGTGAAGAGCGTCTGGTCGGCCCGCAGGAAGTCGTACTCGGCGGCGACGGGCTCCTTCACCTTGAGTAGGAGGTCGCCCGCCGCCCAGACGGAGGCCGCGTCGGTGGCGATGGTCGCGCCGGCGGCACGATACGCCTCGTCGAGATTGCCGGACCCGAGGCCGGCGCCCGCCTGGACGACGACCTCATGGCCGTGTCGGACGAGTTCGTGGACGCCGCCGGGCGTCGCCGCGACCCGGTTCTCGTTGTTCTTGATCTCCGTGGGGATGCCGATTCGCATGGCTGGTTCCTCTCGCAGGCTGGGCCAAGGCTCGGCTCTCCCGCTCGTCGGTGGACGGTGTGGGACTATTCTGAGGTTGCTGCGTTTCAGCCAAATGAACACCGCAGTTTTTGCGGAATTCGTGTCTGAACTCGATGATGATTCGGCTGAAAAGGAGAGTGGGCGCAGGATGACGAACAATCTGCACGGACGCGCGGACCTCGACGACGTCGACCACGCACTCCTGCGGCTCCTGCAGGAGAACGCACGCATGACGAACGCCCGCATGGCGGAGCTCGTCGGCATCGCCCCCTCGACGTGTGTCGCCCGAGTGCGGTCGCTCGTCGACCGCGGCGTGATCACGGGGTTCTCGGCGCGTATCGATCCGGTCGCGGTCGGGCTCGGTCTCGAGGCGCTCATCAGCGTCAACATCAGGGCGGGGGCTCGCGCCCGTATCGCCGAGTTCAGCGCCGGCATCCGACAGCTCCCGGAGGTCGTGCAGGTGTTCTTCCTCGGCGGCTCCGAGGACTTCGTCATCCATCTCGCGGCGCGGGACAGCGCCCACATCCGCGACTTCGTCGTCGAGCACCTGTCGGCCGATCCGACGGTCGCCTCGACCCGCACGAGCCTGGTGTTCGATCACTCGTTCATCGGCGTCGCGGTGGGGGAGTGAGGGCGATCCGCGGCTGTACCGGCCGGGCGAAGGTCACGAACGCATAACGAAGGACTCGGGCGGAAAACCCTGACCATGTTCGGTTTTGCCATGGAGGCCGTGCGCGATGTCCGCCTTTTGGGGGATCGTCGATTAGCCAGCAGCTGTGAGTTTCGTTAGCGTTGTCGACGGCCCGCAAGGGCTGACCTACGTAACCGCGTCCCGCCCCCTGTCGCCCCGTGACGGCGTGCTGGACGTACGGTCGAACGCCACGCGGTAGCCGTTGTCGCCCCACGTGATCCGAGCCCGCGCGCTGTCCATCAGTGCGCCGATGGGGCGGATCGAGAGCCGTTCGACCCGGCCTGACGATCGACAGGAAGAGCGCACCGCGGTTCCGCGTGCGCTTCCAGGAGAACACATGACCGAAACGATTGCCGTCTCCGCGACGGGACTGTACAAGGTCTTCGGCAGGAAGCCGAAGGAAGCCGTGAAACGCCTGCAGGCCGGTGCCTCGCGTGACGAACTCGCCTCCGGCGGGACCACCGCAGCCGTCATCGACGCCTCGTTCGAGGTGAAGCAGGGCGAGATCTTCGTCGTGATGGGCCTCTCCGGCTCGGGCAAGTCGACGCTGATCCGGATGCTCAACGGCCTGCTCGAGCCGACGGCGGGCACCGTGACCATCGCCGGGAAGCCGATCTCGGGGGTGTCCTCGAAGCAGCTGCGTGCGGTCCGACAGGACAACATCTCGATGGTCTTCCAGCACTTCGCCCTGCTGCCGCACCGCACGGTGCTCGAGAACGCCGCCTACGGACTCGAGGTGAAGGGTGTGCCGGCCGCTGAACGACGCGAGCGGGCCCAGGCCGTCGTCGAGCGCGTCGGGCTCGCAGGCTGGGAGGACAAGCTCCCGGGCCAGCTCTCGGGTGGGATGCAGCAGCGCGTCGGCCTCGCCCGCGCACTCGCCTCGGACACCGACATCCTCCTCATGGACGAGGCGTTCTCCGCGCTCGATCCCCTCATCCGCCGCGAGATGCAGGAGCAGCTCGTCGAGCTGCAGGCCGAGCTCGGCAAGACCATCGTGTTCATCACCCACGACCTCAACGAGGCGATGTTCCTCGGCGACCGGATCGCCGTCATGCGCGACGGCCGGATCGTCCAGGTGGGCACCCCGAACGACATCCTGACCGACCCGGCGAACGACTACGTCGCCCAGTTCGTCCAGGACGTCGACCGCGCCCGCGTCCTGACCGCCGGTGGCGTGATGGAACCCGCGCGCTCCGTCGTCTCCGCGTCCGCCGGACCCCGGGCTGCCCTGCGCATCATGCGCGACCTGCAGACCTCGACCGCCTTCGTGGTCGGTCCGGGCCGGCAGCTCCTCGGCGTCGTCCGCGACAAGGACGTGCTGCGTCTCGTCCGTGCGGGCGACCACGAGCTCGGCAGCGTCATCACCGCCGACCTCGCCACGGTCTCGCCGGAGGCGGCGCTCGTCGACCTCTTCGAGTCCGCCGTCGAGAGTGCCCTGCCCGTCGCGGTCGTGGACGAGCGGACGCGCCTGCTCGGCGTCGTCCCGCGGGTGACCCTGCTCGCCGCCGTCGGCAACGTCCCGACCAACACGGACGAGATCAGCCTCGTCGGGCCGCCGGCGACGGTGCCCGTCGAGCTCATCACGGCGACCCTGCGGTCGACCGCGGAGGACCCGCAGCACCCCGACGACGTGACCTCGTCGATCGAGACCAGCGCCGCCGAACCGGCAGCGATCCTGCCGGAAGGGAGTGTCCGATGAACGGCATCCGTCTCCAGTCGTCCGGGTTCCTGGACGCCATCACCCGCCCCGAGATCGGTGCGTGGGTCGAAGCCTTCGTCGACTTCATCACCGACGTCTTCCAGCCCGTCTTCGACGTCATCCGGAGCGTCTTCCAGGGGCTGTACGACGGCGTCGACCTCGTGCTCAGCGGTCCGCCGTTCTGGGTGATCATCATCGTCGCCGCCCTGCTGGCCTTCGTCGCACGAGGCCCGGTGTTCGCCGTCGGCTCCGCGGTCGGGCTGTTGATCATCGTCGGCGTCGAGCAGTGGGACAACGCGATGGACTCGCTCTCGCTCGTGCTCGTGGCCGGACTCATCGCCATCGTGATCGGGATCCCGCTCGGCATCCTGGCGGCCCGCTCGAAGGTCGCGTCGTCGATCATCCGGCCGTTGCTCGACTTCATGCAGACGACTCCGGCGTTCGTCTACCTCATCCCCGCGCTCATCCTGTTCCGCATCGGCGTCGTCCCGGGCATCGTCGCGACGATCGTCTTCGCGCTGGCCCCGGCCGTCCGTCTCACGGAACTCGGGATCCGCAACGTCGACCGCGAGGTCGTCGAGGCCGGCAACGCGTTCGGTGCTTCCTCGTGGCGGATCCTCCGCCAGATCCAGCTGCCGCTCGCGATGCCGAACATCATGGCCGGAGTCAACCAGGTCATCATGCTCTCGCTCTCCATGGTCGTCATCGCCGGCATGGTCGGCGCCGGCGGTCTGGGTGGCGACGTCGTCAAGAGCCTCTCCCGGATCGACATCCAGCTCGGCTCCGAAGCGGGCCTGTCGGTCGTCATCCTGGCGATCTTCCTGGACCGTCTCACGGCTTCCCTCGGCGGCGGTCGCAAACAGCGCGGGAAGCGCATGAAGGCTGCCCCGTCCTCGCCCGGCGGGATCCGACCGGCGCCTGCCTCGAGCACCACGACGACCGACAGCACCGCCTCAGGTGAGGAGCAGCGCACTCCCGCCGAGTCGCCGACCACCGTGCGGTGACCCACCGGCACACAGCTTTCCATCCGACGACACCGATCCCCGCGTCACGCGGGACGAAAGGAATCATCGAACATGCAGTACCGCACCAAGATCGCAACCACCATCGCAGCGGGGGCGGCGGCGACGCTCGCCATCTCCGGCTGCTCCGCGGGCGCCTCGGATGAGACGCTCGAGAACGGCGACAAGCAGGCGGTGACCATCGCCGTGTTCAGCGGCTGGGACGAGGGCATCGCGGCCTCCGAGCTGTGGAAGGCCGTGCTCGAGGAGCAGGGCTACGACGTCACCCTCGAGGAGGCGGAGCCCGCCCCGGTGTTCTCCGGCCTCAGCACCGGTGACTACGACCTGACGCTCGACGTCTGGCTGCCGACCACGCACGCGAGCTACATCGAGAAGTTCGGTGACGACGTCGTCGACCTCGGCGCCTGGAACACCGACGCCAAGCTCACGATCGCCGTCAACGAGGACGCCCCTGTCGACTCGCTCGAGGACCTCGCGGCCAACGCGGACCTCTTCGACAGCCGCCTCGTCGGCATCGACCCCGGTGCCGGACTGACCGAGGCCACCCAGGACAAGGTCATCCCCGAGTACGGCCTCGACGACTGGGAGTTCCTGACCTCGGGCACCCCGGCGATGCTCTCGGAGCTGAAGGCCGCGACCGACGCCGGTGAGAACATCGCCGTCACGCTGTGGCGTCCGCACTGGGCCTATGACGCGTTCCCGATCAAGGACCTCGAGGACCCGAAGGGCGCCCTCGGGGATGCCGAAGGCATCCACAGCTTCGGCAAGGCCGACTTCGCGGACGAGTACCCGACGCTCGCCGGGTGGCTGAAGGACTTCGACTTCGACTCGGAGC
Source organism: Plantibacter sp. (assembly GCF_059073635.1). Taxonomy (NCBI): domain Bacteria; kingdom Bacillati; phylum Actinomycetota; class Actinomycetes; order Micrococcales; family Microbacteriaceae; genus Plantibacter; species Plantibacter sp. Next base: position 42,629 of record NZ_JCACOF010000012.1, read on the forward strand.
GACTGTTCTCGCTCGAGAACGCGATGTTCAACGAGGGTGACTCGAAGGACTACGCGCCGGTCGTCAAGCAGTGGATCAGCGACAACCAGGAGTACGTGGACTCGCTCACCAAGTAGCGGATCGATGAGACGACGGGCACCGGAGCGATCCGGTGCCCGTCGTCGTGTGCATCGGAGCGTCAGCTGCGGAGTCGGGCGAGGCCGTCGACGGCCCGCTCCAGCACCTCGACGCGTTTGCAGAACGCGAACCGGACCAGCGACGCGTAGTCCGGGTCGTGCCGGTCGAGACAGAACGCCGACAGCGGCACCGCCACGACGCCGGCGAGCTCGGGCAGTGCCCGGCAGAACGCCGCAGCATCGTCGAAGCCCAACGGTGCCGCATCGGCCACGATGAAGTAGGTGCCGTCCGGTCGGAAGGTGTCGAAACCGGCGGCGGAGAGGCCAGCGCTCAGGAGGTCCCGCTTGCCGCGCAGGCCGTCGGCGATGGCCGTGAACGCGGCGTCGGGCAGTCGGAGTCCGGTCGCCATCGCCGGCTGGAACGGTGCGCCGTTGACGTAACTGAGGTACTGCTTGACCGTCGAGACGGCCGAGACGAGTTCGCGGGGTCCGCTCAACCAGCCGATCTTCCACCCGGTCGTGCTGAAGGTCTTGCCACCGGACGAGATCGTGAGTGTGCGTCCGGCGGCACCCGGCAGGGTCGCGATGGGGACGTGTCGGACGTCGAAGGTCAGGTGCTCGTAGACCTCGTCCGTCACGATGATCGCATCGTGGCGCTCCGCCAACTCGGCGACCAGGTCGAGCGTCGCGCGGTCGAGGACGGTGCCGGTCGGGTTGTGCGGCGTGTTGACCAGGATGATCCTGGTCCGGTCGGTGACGGCGGCGCGGAGCTCGTCCGGGTCCGGCTGGAAGTCGGGTGCGCGCAGCTTGACCGTCCGGTGCCGGCCGCCGGCGAGGGCGATGAGTCCGCCGTACGCGTCGTAGAACGGCTCGAAGGTCACGACCTCGTCGCCGTGCTCGACGAGGGCGAGCAGGGTCGCGGCGAGCGCCTCGGTCGCTCCGGCGGTGACGAGCACCTCTCCCTGCGGGTCGGGCTGGAGTCCGTAGAACCGTCGCTGGTGCTCGCTGATCGCGGTGCGGAGGTCGAGGGTGCCCGGGCCGGGTGGGTATTGGTTCTCGCCGCGCTCGATGGCCGCGACCGCTTCGGCCAGGACCGCTTCGGGTCCGTCCTCGTCGGGGAACCCCTGGCCGAGGTTGACGGCTCCGGTCTGCATCGCGAGCGCGCTCATCTCCGCGAAGATCGTCGACGAGACGTGTCCGTCCTCGTCGACGAGGCCGGCGCCTTCGGCGGTGCGCCGCCAGGGTCCGTCAACCACCATGTCGATCTCCCTCCGTGGCCGCGGGCGCGGGCCGCTCCCAATCTAGGACACCGTGCGCAGGTCCTTGCGGCGAAGCCCTAGCCGGCGCACAGCGGGCGCGAATGAAACACTCAGCTCAGCACGGGAAGCTGACTGCGCTTGGAAGGAGCAGAATCGCCATGACCGACACCGCAGACGGACAGCAGCCCGCCGAACACCCCCAGTCCACCCCGAACGGTGAGACCGCGCCGCAGTCCGCACCCGCTGAGCAGGCGGGCGGCACAGTGCCTCCCGCGGGCGAGGCACGGCCGTCGACCTCAGGAGCGTACTTCCCGCCCCCGACCGCGATGCCACCGGTCCGCACCGCCCGCTGGTCAGCCGACGCAGCAGCCGTACGGCGCGGCCCAGCAGGGCTCGCCGTACCAGCAGGCGCCGCAGCACCCGTCCGCAGCCTTCTCCCGTCAGCAGCAGCCGAACCCGTACGCCGCGTACCAGCAGCCCACCGGCCAGCAGCCCACGGCCCAGCCGCAGCCCGGTCAGCAGCACGGTCCCTACGGTGCGTCCCCGTACGCCCAGCAGCCGACCGGGCAGCACCCCGGCGTCCCGACGCCACCGGCAGCGCGGACGAAGAAGACCAACCGCCCGCTCGCGGGCATGGTCGCGATGCTCGCCGTCGGCGCCCTCATCGGAGGAGCGTCCGGCGCCGGGGCGACGCTCTGGGTCACGAACGCGACGAAGTCGAGTGTCTCGAGCAACGAGGCTGGCTCGAAGGCGTTCACCATCAACGACGACGCCGACGTGAGCCTGACCACGGCCATCGCCGCGACGGCCGGGCCGAGCGTCGTGACCCTCTCGGTCCAGGGCGGGCAGAGCGCCGGTACCGGTTCGGGGATCATCCTCAGCAAGGACGGTTACGTCCTGACGAACACGCACGTGGTCACCCTGGACGGCCAGGTCGCCGACCCGACCATCCGGGTCACCGATGCGAACGGCAAGCTGTACAACGCCAAGATCGTCGGCACGGACCCGATCTACGACCTCGCGGTCATCAAGCTCGAGGACGCCTCGGGTCTCAGCCCGATGGAGTTCGCGAACTCCGACAAGCTCAACGTCGGCGAGACGGCCGTCGCGATCGGTGCGCCGCTCGGACTGGCGGGGACCGTCACCGACGGCATCGTCAGCGCCCTCAACCGGAGCATCACCGTCGCCTCCTCCGCCGTTCCGGACTCCGGATCGAGCGACGACGGCGGGTCCGGCGACTCGAACGGCGACAACCAGAGCCCGTGGAACTTCGACGTGCCGGGGCAGACCACCCCGACCGCGCCGACCTCCTCGATCTCCATCGCGGTCATCCAGACCGACGCGGCGATCAACCCCGGCAACTCGGGTGGCGCGCTCGTCGACGGCACCGGCAAGCTCATCGGGGTCAACGTCGCGATCGCGAGCGCCGGAAGCACCGACTCGTCGTCGCAGAGCGGCAGCATCGGTGTCGGCTTCGCCATCCCGGCGAACATCGCCAAGCGCGTCTCTGACGAGATCATCAAGACGGGCAAGGCGACCCACGGCCTGCTCGGCGCGACCGTGAAGGACGCCTCGAGCGACGCCAAGAGCACGGTCGCCGGCGCGCTCATCGACAAGGTCACCGACAACGGCGCCGCGCAGGCCGCGGGTCTGAAGTCCGGGGACATCGTCACCGAGTTCAACGGCGTCCCGGTCACGGGTGCGAACGACCTCACCGCGCAGGTGCGAGCGCTCGCGGCGGGGGCGACGGCGAAGCTCACCTTCACCCGCGGCAACGACTCGCAGACCGCCGAGGTCACGCTCGGCGAGCTCGCGCTCTGACACCCGGGGCGTCAGGCCCCGGAGGACGCCCGCACGGCCACCGTGCGGGCGTCCTCCGCGTCCGGGCCACCCCGACGACCGGCTGCTAGGCTCGATCGAACGAAACACGGAGTGAACCCCCATGTCGAACGACACAGGCCAGGCCGACGCACCGTCGTCGCCCGGAGTCTCCTACGTGATGCCGGTGTTGAACGACGTCCGCCACGTCCGGGCAGCCGTCGACAGCCTCCTGGCGCAGGACTACGCCGGCGACGTGGAGATCACGATCGCCGTCGGGCCGAGCATCGACGGCACGACCGAGCTCGTCCGAGAGCTCCAGGCGGCCGACCCGCGCATCCACGTGCTGGAGAACCGCGTCGGGTCGACCCCGGCCGGACTCAACCTGGCGATCGCCGCGTCGACGCATCCGATCGTCATCCGGGTCGACGCCCACTCGGAGCTGCCCGACGACTACGCGCGACTCGCGGTCGAGACCATGCTCCGCACGGGGGCGCAGAACGTGGGCGGCATCATGGACGCCCAGGGGCGCACGAGCTTCGAGACGGCGGTGGCGCGGGCGTACGGCTCGCGCGTCGGGCTCGGTGGCACGCCCCACCACGTCGGCGGTCGAGAGGGGCCGGCAGACACGGTCTACCTCGGGGTCTTCGACCGCGAGATGCTCATGCGGGTGGGCATGTTCGACGAGCGCATCAAACGCGGACAGGACTGGGAGCTCAACCGCCGGATCAAGCAGGCCGGCGGCCTCGTCTGGTTCACGCCCGCGTTGCGCGTCGTCTACCGCCCGCGTGCGAGCATGCGCGCCCTGGCGCGGCAGTTCTTCTCCACCGGACTCTGGCGCGGCGAGCTCAGCCGGAGCTTCCCCACCCGCGGCACGCTCCGTTACTTCGCGCCGCCGGTCCTGGTGCTCGGTATCGTGCTCGGCACGCTGCTCGGGCTCGGAGGCCTGGTCCAGCTGGGTGCGGGGGCGACGCCGTGGCTGCTCCTCGGGTTCGCGGCCCCCATCGCCTATGCGGCCATCGTGCTGCTCGCGAGCATCGTCGTCACCGGGCGGGACGGGGTACGCACGAGCCTCTGGATGCTCGCCGTCCTGCCGTGCATCCACTTCTGCTGGGGCACGGGGTTCGTGCTCGGCTACGGCTCGCTCGCGAAGGGCATCTCCGCGCTGCGCAATCCACCGAAGGCGGTCTAGATGTCGGATCCCAGCACGGCCGGAACCGGTCCGAGGCTCACGCCCCCGCGGACGATCGCCGAGCTCCGTGCCGTGGCGCAACCGCCGGAGGTCCGCGCGCGGAAGAACGCCGAGCACTGGACGGCCGACCTCTACCTGCGAGACCTGTCGCCGTACGTCACGTGGTTGCTGCTGCGCACGAGCATCAGCGCGAACGGCGTGACGGGTCTGATGATCCTGACCGGCTGGGCCACGGCCGCCGCGCTCCTCATCCCCGGATTCGGGGGCGCGGCCCTCGCGCTCGTGCTCGGCCAGACGCAGATGCTCGTCGACTGCTGCGACGGTGAGGTCGCGCGCTGGCGGCGGACGTCGAGTCCGGCCGGTGCGTTCCTGGACTCCGTCGGCCACTACTCCACCGAGTCGCTCATCGCGATCGCCCTCGGCATCCGTGCCGCCGCGTGGCCGGTCGATGCGCCCGAAGACCTCGTCTGGATCACCCTCGGATTCGCACTCGCGCTGTTCGTCGTCCTCAACAAGGCGCTGAACGACATGGTGCGGGTCGCCCGCGCCGGGTTCGGGGCGCCGAAACTCACCTACTCGACCGAGGAGTCGGCGCCGCGCGGGGGACTGCTCGCTACGGCGCGGACGGTGGCGCGGTTCCTCCCGTTCCACCGGCTGTTCCACTCGGTCGAGCTCACCATGGTGATCTTCGCCGCTTCCGTGGTCGGCCTGTTCGTCGGCGACGTCGAGGCGATGCGCTGGGTGCTCGCGATCCTCGTTCCGCTCGCGTTCCTGACGCTCGTCGGGCATTTCATCGCGATCGTCTCGTCGAAGCGGCTCCACGCGTGATGTCCGGCCCGATCCCGGTCACGCGCTCCGTCGGCGTCGTGGTCTTGACGCAGGGGACCCGCCCGGTCGAACTCACCGCAGCCGTGGAGAGCGTGCTCGCCCAGCAAGCGGTGGAGCTCGACGTGGTCGTGGTCGGCAACGGCTGGCAGCCGACCGGACTTCCGGACGGCGCTCGAGGCCTGGCCCTGTCGGAGAACCTCGGGATCCCGGCCGGCCGCAACCGTGGTGCCGACGCCGTGCAGGGGGAGTTCGTCTTCTTCCTCGACGACGACGCGACCATCCCGTCCACCACGTTCCTCCGCGACGCCATCGCGATGCTCGACGCGGACCGCTCCATCGGCCTCATCCAGCCCCGGCTCGCCGACGCGGACGGTGCAGCGACGCCGTCCCGCTGGGTGCCGCGCACCCGCGACAAGGACCCCGGGCATTCGAGCGCCGTGTTCTCCTGCCTCGAAGCGGCCGTCCTGTTGCCGCGGTCGGTGTTCGACGCCGTCGGTGGATGGGCAGATCCGTTCTTCTACGCGCATGAGGGCATCGAGCTCGCCTGGCGGGTCTGGGACCAGGGGAGGCGAGCCTGGTACGAGGCGTCCCTCGAAGCGAACCACCCCGTGACCGAACCGACGAGGCACACCGCCTACTACCGGCTCAACGCGCGGAACCGGGTCTGGCTCGCGCGGCGGAACCTCCCGGTGCCGCTCATCCCGCTGTACGTGGGCTCCTGGACCGCGATCCAGGTGATCCGGTGGTGGCGGAAGCCGGAGGCCCTCCGTCCCTGGTTCGGTGGCTGGCGCGAGGGGTGGCGGACGGACCCCGGCGAACGTCGTCCACTGCGCTGGCGGACGGTCTGGCGGATGACGCGCGCAGGGCGACCTCCGGTCATCTGAGTGGCGGGGGCCCGTCGTGATCCCACCGTGACCTGGCGTCGTTACGCTTGACGGATGCTGGAGCTGACATGGGACTGATCAGAGACGGTCGTCGTGCCATCACGCTCGCCAAGGACCTGCTCGCCAACCGCCGGGCCAGAGCCGTCCTCGCGGCGCAGATGCAGGCGGCTCCCGTGATCGAGCCGGGGCGCTACAAGGTGGCCGTGTACTTCGCGGACGGTGCCGTCAACATGTACCAGATCCGACAGTGGTACCGGCCGCTCGCCGAACTGTCGAAGCAGTGGCCCGTCCTCATCCTCAGTCGCGGTGCGACGGCTGCGGCGAAGCTGTTCGAGGAGTCGCCGATCCCGACGGCCTACGTCCGGACGGTCGTCGCCCTCGAGCGCACGCTGGCCGAACAGGACATCCGCGTCGTGCTGTACGTCAACCAGAACGCCAAGAACTTCCAGATGTTCCGGTACGGCTCCCGCTGGCACGTCTTCGTCAACCATGGCGAGAGCGACAAGATGTACATGACCACGAACCAGTTCAAGGCCTACGACTACAGCCTCATCGCCGGCCAAGCGGCGAGGAACCGGCTGGAGCGGGTGCTCTGGGACTACGACTTCGACAAGCGCGCGATCATGATCGGCCGCCCGCAGGCGGACCACTACTCGGGCGAACTGCCGTACACGCCCGACGAGCGGACCGTGGTCCTGTACGCGCCCACCTGGGAGGGCGACCGCGCGGCCGCGGCATACGGCTCGATCGCGAGCCACGGCGTGGCCCTCGTCCGAGCGCTCATCGCGACCGGGCGGCACCGCGTCGTGTACCGCCCGCACCCGAGGAGCGGTGTCGTCGATCCGGCGTACGCGAGCGCGAACCGCGAGATCATGGCCGCGCTCCAGGAGGCGAACCGAGCGGACGCCTCGGCCCAACACGTCGTCGACACGGGTGCCGACCTCGGTTGGCAGCTGGCGGCAGCGGACGCGGCGATCGTCGACATCTCCGCGATGGTCTACGACCGCCTCGCGAGCGGGAAGCCGCTCATGATCACCCGTCCCGTGAACCCGGAGGCGGAGATCGACACCGGAGGGTACCTCTCGTCGTGTGAATGGCTCGATGCCTCGGACGCAGCGGACATCGTCGACGGAGTCGACCGACTCCTCGGTGATCCCGAGACGGTCGCGCGACTGCAGCACTGGGTCGAGTACTACTTCGGCGACACGACGCCCGGGGTGACGACGGCGAGGTTCCACAGCGCCATCGAGCATCTGATGTCGGAATGGGAACGGTTCGCCCTCGCGCACGCCGATGGCCGGCCGGAGCTCGACGAGCATGAGGACGATGAGGACGAAGACGAGGATGACGACGACGAAGGACGCGCCTGAGGCGCCCTGAGCCGTTGAGTCCGCGCCCAGGAGAACCGCGTAGGGTCGGGCAGGTGAATCCGTCCTCCGGGCGACTGGCCTCCCTCGACGGAGTCCGTGGTGTCGCCAGCGTCGTCGTGGTGCTCTACCACGTGTCGTTGCTCGCACGACCCTTCGCGACGGGCCGGATCTCGGAGCCCGCCTGGGACATCGCGACCGAGACACCATTGAAGCTGCTCTTCGCCGGCACCGAGGCGGTGCAGGTGTTCTTCGTCCTGAGTGGTCTCGTCGTCGCGCTCCCGCTGTTGCGAGGCGGCGCGAGCTGGCCGGGGTTCTTCGCCGCGCGGTTCGTGCGGCTCTACCTCCCCGTGTGGGGATCGCTGCTGTTCGCCGCCGCACTCATCCTGCTCATCCCGAGGGATCCCGCCTCGGTGACCACCGGTGAGTGGATCGCGAACGCGAACGCGACGAGCGTCGACCCGCTGCACCTCCTGACGGAGGCCACCCTGACACCGGCGAGCTACACCCTGGTGAACACCCTGTGGTCGCTGCGCTGGGAGCTGATCTTCACGCTCCTCCTTCCGATCGCCGTCCTGCTCGCTCGGTTGCTGCGCCGCTGGGCGTGGCCGGTCGCTGCGTTGATGTCCGTGATCATGGTGCTCGGACGGGTCGCGGGACTGGACGCCGCCGTGTACCTGCCGGCGTTCTTCATCGGTACGCTGATCGCCGTCCGGCTCGACGACCTCCGCGCCTGGGCGGCGGATCGGTCCAGCCCCCTGCAGTGGGCGATGCTCACGGGCGGCTCCGCACTCCTGCTCGTCGCGAGCTGGCTCTCCCGACCGTTCGTCGAGTCCTCCTCCACGCTGGGTCAGGCGCTCTGGGGTCTGTCGGGCGTGGGAGCGGCCGGTCTCATCGTCGTCGCCATCGGAAGCCCGTTCGCCCGGCGGCTCCTCGAGACCCCGCCCGTCCTCTGGCTCGGCAAGGTGTCGTTCAGCCTGTACCTCGTGCACGCCCCGATCCTGGCCACGCTCGCCTTCATGTTCGGCGATGAGCGCTGGTGGCTGGTCGGCATCGTGGGCGTGCCACTCAGCCTGCTGATCGCCGCCGGGTTCTTCCAGCTCGTCGAGCGTCCGTCCCACGGCCTGGCGCGCCGCGTCGGCCGAGGGGTGCAGACGGGGGTCGCGGCGGTGCGCTCCCGGATGCTCAGCCGACGCGAGGGACGAGCGCGTTCCGCTTCTTCCGACGAGCGGCCGCGTGCAACTCCTGAGCCCACCGACGGGTGACGGCTTCGTCGTCGTACTGCTCCGCGGTCGTTCTGGCGTTGCGACGCATCGCGTCGACCTCGGTTTCAGGAAGGGCGAGCAGGCGCTCGATGGCGGCCGACACGACGGCCGGTTCCGCGGACGGCACGAGGAACCCGTTCCAACCGTCGCGGACGATGTCGGCCGGTCCGTAGGGGACGTCGACCACGATGGGAAGACACCCGGCTGCCATCGCCTCGATGAGCACGAGCGGGAAGCCCTCCGAGGTCGAGGTCATGACGAGGAACGAACCCGAGCCGAGCTGCTGCCGGGCGGAGCGGTCGTAGCCGTGGAGGACGACGCGGTGCTCCGGGTCTTCGGCGATGAGGAGCGACTGCAGTTCGTCGAGCAGCTCGCCGCCGCCGTAGACGTCGAGCGTCGGGGGAGGCCCGTCCGTGGACGTGGCGGCGAGGACGGCGCGGATCGCGTGCGCCGGCCGCTTCCGGGCCGTGAGCGAGCCGAGGAACATCCCGCGGCTGCGAGGCCGAGGAGCGCGTGCGACCTCCGGGGCGACGAGTTCGCGCGAGTTCGGGATGACACTGAGCGAGGCGTGCTCGCCGAGCATGGTCGTCACGTCCGCGAGCTGCCGATCACTGAGGAGCGCGACGAGGTCGAAGTCGTCGAGCGCCTCGAACACCGCTCGCCGCGACTCCCGCAGCCGACCGTGTGGCCGTTCCGTGCCCTGGAGGTGCGAGGCGTGCACGACGTGCGCGGTGACGACATTGCGCTTCCGGTAGCTCAGGACGAACGGGGCGATGGTCTTGCTGTCGACGATCATCCAGGCCGGCCCGCCCGCGGTGAGCGCGTCGAACCAGGCGCGGTACAGGGACCAGATGCGTCCCCAGGAGCGGACGGGACGACCCTGCTCGTCGCAGAGGACGACCGAGCGGCCGCCCTTCACGCCCCGTTCACGCGTGTCGCGGCGGTCGGACAGGAGCAGGGTGCCGTCCGGTCGGTAGACGTCCACCTGCAGGATCTGACCCGCGTCGTCGTGTCGCTCGCGGCTGAGGACGGCGTCACCGCGGCGTCGTTCCGTGCCGACGTCGTCCAGGGGGAGCGGGGTGAACCCGTGGCGCGCCAGGTCGAGGGACCCACCCGGCAGAGGGTTGTCACGCAGCCAGTCCCAGAGGTTGACGACCCGGAGTCCGTCGATCAGGTCTCCGCGCGTGCGCAGCCGTGACGCCAACTCGGGGTAGTCCGGTCGGTGGTCGAAGGTGAGGACGTCGACCGGGGTGTCGGCCAGTCTGATGAACGCGCGGGAGCGCTGGAGCATCGCCTCGGTCATGCCGCCGAAGTCGTCCGACAGGCCCCAGGTCACCGCGAAGTGGCGACCTTCCGGGAACGGCTTCTGGGGGCGGCGCAGGAAGGGAAGTCTCACCCTCCGACGGTACGCGATGGACCTGGAGGGATGCCGCATCCCGGGCGGCCCGGTCGGGAGTGATCCGGAGCTCGCCTCGGGTGGTCAGGGGCGCTGCTCGGACCCGTCGCCGACGGCCGCATCGCCGCCTGACTCGATGGCCAGGTGCTTCCGGCGTCGGAACACCTGGTCGCGGATCTTCCCGAGGCCCGACCGGCCGGAGACGGCCCGCATCCGCGGCTCGAGGTCGAGTGGGACGACGAACGGCGCCGGTCCGAACGCCTGGCGCGCGGCACGGACGACCTGTCGGCCGAGCATGTGGTTGCCGATACCGCCGACGGCCGCTCCGACGCCGAAGGGGAGCGCCTTGCCGATGACACCGGCGCTGCCGCTCGCCGCGAAGTGCTTCACGAAGCGCACCCGCAGCTGGTCGGCGACGGGACCCACGATCATCGACGGCAGACCCTGGGTGATCGTCTGGCCCCAGAACGCCTGCCGCGGGACTCCCTTGCCGGCCGCCTGGGATCCGAAGTTGCGCAGGAGGTCGGTTCCGGCCTTGCCGAGCATCATGGTCATGACGAGCGCGCGGGATCGCATCGGATCCGCCAGGGCGATGCCGTGGACCTCGGTGACCGACTGGGCGAACAGGGCGGTCGCCTCGAGGAACCCCGCCGTCTCGACACCGGAGAGCGCAAGGGTCGTCGCCGTCCCGATCGCCGGGACCACAGCGGTCGCGCCGACGGCGGCTCCCGTCGTCGTCACCGTCGTGAGGTACCGGCGCTCCAGGACGCGGATGAGCTGGTCGGCCGTCGCGTTCGGGTACATCCGCCGGATCGACCGGATGTGCGCCACGACCACCGGTCGCTGGACCCAGAGCAGTCGGTCGAGCGCCCGCACCCATCCCGGCTCGGGCAGCATGGGCTGCTGTGCTGCGGCGGTGGGGAACTGGGCGGGACCCGGAACGGGTCCCTGCTGCGGTCCGGTCATGACGACCTCCTCGTGGGCGGGGCGGCCAGTCTACGTCGACCCGCTGCGGGTCGACTGACGCTTGCTGGCGGGCTTCAGCTGTTGTAGTCGGCGTTGTAGCGGTCGAGCACGTCGTCGATCGGGGCGTCGAGTACGAGCGCCCCCTTGTCGAGGTAGAGCCCCCTCGTGCAGAACCGCCTGAGGTCCTTCTCGTTGTGCGAGACGAAGAACAGGGTCCGCCCGCCCTCGAGGAGTTCCTCGATGCGCCGGTAGCACTTCTCGCGGAACGCCCGGTCGCCGACGGCGAGGACCTCGTCGACGAGGATGATCGGCTCTTCGAGCTGCGCGATCACCGCGAAGGCGATGCGGACCTTCATCCCGCTCGAGAGGTGCTTGTACGGGGTGTCGATGAAGTCGGCGATCTCGGCGAACGCGATGATGTCGTCGAACCGTCCGTCGATCTCGCGGCGCGACATGCCGTGGAGGCCGGCCGTCAGGTACACGTTGTCGCGGACCGTCAGGTCGTTGACGAAGCCGCCGGTGATCTCGATGAGCGGCGCGACGCCCTCGCGCACACCGACGGTGCCCTCGTCGGGCAGGACGACGCCCGCGACGAGCTTGAGCAGCGTCGACTTGCCTTGACCGTTCCGACCGACGACGCCGATCGCCTCGCCGGGGGCGACATCGAAGGAGACGTGGCGCAGGGGCCAGAACTCGCCCGGCTTCGAGCGACGGTCGCGACCGGCGAAGAGGTCCTTGAAACTCCGCCGACCGCCACGGTTGCGCCGGAACCGGATGCCTGCGTCGGCGACCGAGATCGCCGGCCGACCGGCGGTTGCGTTACCTGTGGGCATCAGATCTCCTTCAGCACGGAGCGCTCGCAGCGCTTGAAGACGAGGAGACCGACCGCGAGGATGACCGCCGACATGGCGGCGGACACGCCCACGAGGTGCCAGTTGAGCTCCTGTGGGAAGAACGCGGAACGGTACAGCGCGAAGATGCCGCTGAGCGGGTTGAACGCCGCGAAGGGCTCGATCTTGTCGGGCAGCGCCGTCGTGCTGTAGATGATCGGCGTCGCGTAGAACATGAACCGCAGGATGAGCTTGACGGCTCGCTCGAGATCGCGGAAGAACACGACGAGCGGAGCGACGATCAGGCAGAGCCCGATGGTCAGGACGGCTTGGATGACGATGGCGAGCGGGAACAGCACGATGTCGAGGTTCACCTGCGCGCCGCTGAAGATCGCGAAGGCTGCGAGGACCGGGAGCGCCGCGAGGAACTCGATGCCCTTCGACAGCACGATCCGGTTCACCCAGATGGTCCGGGGGATCGTCGTCGAACGCACGAGCTTCGCCTCGCGCAGGAAGGCGCGCGTGCTGTCGGACACCGATCCGGTGAACCACATCCATGGCAGCAGGGCGGCGAGGAGGAACACGATGTACGGTTCCTCGCCGACATCGCGCCGGAACACCTGCGTGAAGACGAACCAGTAGATCCCGCTCATGACGAGGGGGTCGAGGATGGACCACACGTAGCCGAGCGCGCTCGTCGAGTAGCGCACACGCAGGTCTCGGACGGTCAGGATCCAGAGCGCGTGGCGATACCTCGCCGAACGCGACATCCTTGGCCGCGTTTCAGCAGAAGAACTCACGGGACCAACCTTATCGAGGCGACGCAGGAACGCCGCCCGCGACGCTCAGCGTCGGGACGGCGTTCGTGTGCGATGTGGACGGGGCCCTCAGACGAAGAGGTTCGCGCGCTCGAGGTCCTCGGCGAAGTCGACCTCGACCGCGTAGAGGTCGGAGATGTCGACCGGCTCGACGAGCATGCCTTCGCGCTCGATGGCGAGCTCGATGCCGCGCTCGAAGTAGTCCTGGTCGCCGACCTTGGTCAGGTAGCGGTGCAGCATCGTCTTGTCCTGCGACGAGATGTAGTTGATGCCCACGGCCTCTCCGAGCCCGCCGACGACGGTCTTCGAGAGCTCCTTGATGTAGCCCTCGGCGCTCGTCGTGTACTTGACCTCTTCGTCGGACACCTTGGAGGTGTTGACGGTCACGAACGAACGGTCCTTGGCGATCATCGCGGCAGCGCGGTCGAGGACGGCCGGGTCGAAGACGACGTCGCCGTTCATCCAGAGCACGCCGCCGGCCTGAGACGCCGCGAGGGCGCGCATGAGGCTCTTCGAGGTGTTGGTCTGGTCGTACTGCTCGTTGTAGACGAAGGAGGCGTCGGGGAAGGCCTCGATGATGTGCTCGAGCTTGTAGCCGACGACGATCGTCACCTTGGCGCTCGCTCCGAACGCGTGGTGGATGTTGTCGAACTGCTGCTGCATGATGGTGCGGCCGTCGCTGAGCTCGGTCAGGGGCTTGGGGAGCGAGCGGCCGAGACGGCTGCCCATCCCTGCGGCAAGGATCACTACCTGGGTGGTCACGTTGTTCTCCTCAGTGTGGGTATGGAATCACGCGGTGCCACGATGCTGTGGACGATTCACCGAGGATTAACCAAGACGTGCATTGAAAGACACTCCGTTATGCCAAAATACAGGCTAGCCGCGGTGAACTCCGTCTGTCAGGGGTTCCCAGGGTCCGTTGTCGTTTTGTGATCGACCACCCGGCGTTTACACAGCTTGGGGGAGATGTGTCAACCGTTCATCCTGAGACTCCGCTGTCCGCTGCGGCCGCCGCTGTTGGTAGGTTTGCTTGGTGACTTCCACGACTCCGCCAGATCCCGCTCAGCAGCCCGCGCCTGCCGACGGCACGTCGACGAGTCCGGGCACGCCGAACCCCGCCGACGCCGCTGGTGCACCTGCGCCGACGACCGCTTCCGACGATCAGGGCGCTGCGACGCCGACGGCACCGAAGCGCGCACCCCGCTCGACGACGCCTCGGGCTTCCGGAACGGCGAAGGCCCCGGCGAAGCGGCCGAGCACGCCCCGCACCCGCACCACGTCGGCGAGCGAGACCTCGGGCGAGTCCGGGGACGCGACCACACCAGCACCGAAGGCGACCACGGCACGCTCGACGACCGCTCGGACCTCGACGGCGAAGACCACGGGCACCAAGTCGACGACGGCGCGCACCACCGCCGCGAAGCGCACGCCCGCGAAGTCGGCTGCTGCAGCCGGTGGTGCGGAGGGCACTGAGTCGGCCGAGACGACCACCGCCCCGAAGGCGCCCAGGTCGACGACGGCGCGCCCCGCAGCCGCGAAGCCGGCGACCAAGGCCGCAGGCGCCAAGACGACCACCGCCCGGACCTCGACGACGAAGTCCACGACGGCCCGGACGCCGGCCAAGCGCACACCGGCGCGCACCAGCGCCGCGAAGCAGACCGAACAGACGGCAGCCGCGGTCGCCGGCGTCCTCGACGAGGTCAGCGCACCGGGATCGGTCGACCGGGCGACGACGTCGGCGCCGTCCGAGCAGCCGTCCCCCGAGGTCGCCGACCGGATCGCCGTCGACGAGCCTCGGCCCGACGACACGCAGACCGCGACCCCGGCGAGCGCTTCATCCACCGCCGAGCAGGCTGCGGACGACACGGCTCCGCAGACGACGCCGGCACCGTCGGAGTCCGTGTCGGTGGCGCCTCCGCAGGAGGAGGTCGTCGCTCCGGCGGCAGCCCCCAAGCGTCCTGTCGGTCGTCCCGCGGCGACCCCGCCGTCCGCCGCCACCTCGTCGCCTGCGGCGACGACGGCGCAGCGCACCGAGGCTGCCGACGACGGCGCACATCCCGTCGTCCTGTCGATCTCGGGACTCGTCAAGCAGTTCGGCGACACGGTCGCGGTCGACGGCGTCGACCTCGAGGTCCGCCGGGGCTCCTTCTACGGCATCGTCGGGCCCAACGGCGCCGGCAAGACCACCACGCTGTCCATGGTCACGGGTCTCCTCCGTCCCGACGCAGGGTCGATCACCGTCCAGGGCGTCGACGTCTGGCAGGATCCCGCCGAGGCCAAGCGGGCGATCGGTGTGCTGCCCGACCGGCTGCGGCTCTTCGACCGCCTGACCGGCAGCCAGCTCCTGTACTACTCCGGCGTCCTGCGGGGGCTCGACCCCGCGACCGTCAAGTCGCGGACCGCCGATCTGGCTCGTGCCTTCGGTCTCGACGACGCGCTCGGTCGTCTCGTCTCCGACTACTCGGCGGGCATGACGAAGAAGATCGCGCTGGCAGCCGCACTCATCCATTCGCCGCGTCTCCTCATCCTCGACGAGCCGTTCGAATCGGTCGACCCGGTCTCCGCGGCGAACGTCATCGAGATCCTCCAGCGGTACGTCGCCAACGGCGGAACCGTCGTGCTCTCGAGCCACGGCATGGACTTCATTCAGCGCGTGTGCGATCACGTGGCCATCATCGTGCAGGGCAAGGTGCTGGCCGCCGGGTCCGTCGACGAGGTGCGCGGAACGGGCACGCTCGAGGAGCGGTTCGTCGAGCTCGCCGGGGGCCGCAAGTCGGCAGAGGGAATGGAATGGTTGCACAGCTTCTCCGACTGAAACTGCAGCTGACGCTCAACGCGTTCCGCCGCAGCCCCTGGCGACTGGTCGGGCTCGTCCTCGCGATCGCGGTCGGCGTGTGGATCGTCGTGCTCGCGAGCACCGGTCTCGTCGCGCTGCGCGGCGGCGATCCGGAGGTCACCCGCAACCTGCTCGTGCTGGCCGGATCGGCCGTCGTCCTGGGGTTCATCATCCTTCCGCTCGTCTTCGGCGTCGACGATCAGCTGGATCCTCGGGCGTTCTCGCTCTTCGGGCTGCCCAACCGCACCCTGTCCGCAGGCTTGCTCGTGACAGCGCTCGTGTCGGTGCCGTCGCTCGTCCTCGCCGTCCTCGCGGCCTCGTCGGTGGTCACCTGGTCGCGGTCGCCGCTGCCCGCCGTCCTCGCCGTGGTCTCCGCGGTCCTCGGCGTGCTGCTCTGCGCGCTCCTGGCCCGGATCGCCACCTCGATCTCCGCGAGCCTCCTCTCGACGCGTCGCGCCAAGGAGGTCATGGGTGTCCTCGGGCTGGTGCTCATCATCGCCGTGGCCCCGGCGATCATCGCCCTCACCACCGTGGACTGGCAGCGCGACGGGTTCGCCGTCCTCGGCCGGGTCGCTGACATCCTCAGTTGGACCCCGCTCGGCGCCGTCTGGTCGTTCCCCGGTGATGCCGCACTCGGTGGCATCGCGCCGGCGATCGTCAAGCTGCTGCTCACCGCGGCGACCATCGCCCTGCTCTGGTTCGCCTGGCAGGCGTTCGTCGCCCGACTGCTCGTGGCGCCGGAACGCCTCGGGACGGGCCGCGACAGCACCGGTCTGGGCTGGTTCGACCTGCTCCCCGGTTCCCCGTCCGGAGCCATCGCCGCTCGGAGCATGACCTACTGGCTGCGCGACCCGCGGTACCTCGTCTCCCTCGTGATCATCCCGATCGCGCCCTTCATCTTCTTCGTGCCCATGCTCGTCGCCGGCATCCCGATGAACGTCCTCGCACTCGTCCCACTCCCGGTCGTGTGCTGGTTCCTCGGCTGGCTCCTGCACAACGACCTCGCCTTCGATTCGACCGCGGTCTGGCTGCACGTCGCCTCGGGGGTCCGCGGACGATCGGATCGGATCGGCCGGCTCTTCCCGGTGCTCCTCATCGGCATCCCGCTCATCGCGGTCGGGTCGACGCTGAGCATCCTGTTCTACGGCGACTGGGACGCCCTGCCGTCGATGATCGGCGTGAGCACGTGCCTGTTGTTCAGCGGTGCCGGTATCGCGAGCTTCGTGTCCGCGCGGTTCCCGTACCCGACGTCGCTTCCCGGCGACAGCCCGTTCCAGCAGCCGCAGGTCCCGGGCAGCAGCGGTATGTCCGCACAGTTCCTGAGCCTGCTCGGTACGGTGCTCCTCACGATTCCCGCCGGCTGGCTGGCCGTGCTCGGGCTCACCGGTGAGCCGAACTGGAACTTCGGGGCACTCGCGGTCGGTGCGGGTACGGGCATCCTGGTGCTCGCGATCGGGATCTTCGCCGGCGGTCGCGTCTTCGACCGTCGCAGCCCCGAGATCGTCGGCTTCGCCAGCTCGCACTGACCCGACGTCGGCGACCGGATCGGCCCGCAGGAGACCCGGGTGCCGTCCGGCGGTACCATGGAGCCATGGCGCAGCATGACAGCACGAAGCAGCAGATGAGCACGATCGATCCCGGTGGCACGCCCGACGGTGGGAGCACGGCGATCATGGATCGTGAGCTCGAGGAGCTGATCGAGAGCGAGAACATCGAGCCCGGCGATCACGAGCGGTTCTCGCACTACGTCAAGAAGGAGAAGATCCTCGAGTCGGCGTTGAGCGGCAAGCCGGTGAAGGCGCTCTGCGGCAAGAAGTGGACGCCGGGTCGCGACCCCGAGAAGTTCCCGATCTGCCCGGCCTGCAAGGAGATCTACGAGAAGCTCCTCCGCGACTGACGCTCGGAGCGCACCGCGGCCGACGCTGAGACGCGTCGTCGCGGTCAGCCTTCGAGGTAGACGGTCGGGAGCACGGGGTCGCCGCGGGTGAGGCTGACGGCCCGGGGTGGCAGTTCCGCCACCGCCTGCGCCCGGTGTTCCCTCGCCTGGCGCGTCCCCGCGGCGCCGAGGTACTGCTCGTCCACGAGTCCGCCTTCGACGAGCTGGACCATCAGGGGGCGTTCCGAGGCGGCGTCGGCCGCACCCTCGTGTTCGCCCGCAGGACCGTCGCCGAGGTAGATGCGCTCCTCGCGGGCGACCCCGTGCCGGTCGTAGGCGCGGGCAGCGGTCTTGCGGCCGCCGACGGTCGCCTTCTCAGCCGACTTCTTCGCGACGCTGATCCAGTCGCCCTGGTCGTCGCGGTGCGCGACGAGCTTGTAGACCATGCCCATGGCGGGGGAGCCGGAGCCGGTGACCACGGAGGTGCCGACGCCGTAGGAGTCGACCGGGGACGCGGCCAGGGCCGCGACGGCGTGCTCGTCGAGGTCGTTGGTGACCGTGATGCGGGTCGACGTGGCGCCGAGCTCGTCGAGGAGGCGGCGGACCTGGTCGACGACGATCGGCAGATCACCGGAGTCGATGCGTACGGCTCCCAGCTCCGGGCCGGCGAGGCGTACGCCGAGTCGCACGGCCTCCTCGATGTCGTAGGTGTCGACGAGCAGCGTGGTCCCGGCGCCCATCGTGTCGATCTGGGCTCGGAAGGCGTCCTCCTCGGAGTCGTGCAGGAGGGTGAAGGAGTGCGCGGCCGTCCCCATCGTCGGGATGCCCCAGCTGCGTCCGGCCTCGAGGTTCGAGGTGGCGCTGAAGCCGGCGATGTACGCCGCCCGGGCCGCGGCGATGGCCGACCGCTCGCCCGTCCGACGGGAGCCCATCTCGGCCAGGGGGCGGCTGCCCGCCGCTGAGGTCATGCGCGCGGCGGCCGTGGCGACGGCGCTGTCGTAGTTGAACACGCTGAGCGCCAGGGTCTCGAGGATGACGGCTTCGGCGAACGTGCCCTCCACGACCAGGATCGGCGAACCGGGGAAGAAGACCTCGCCCTCGCGGTAGCCCCAGATCGATCCCGAGAAGCGGTAGTCGGCGAGCCAGTCGAGCGCCGTCGTGCTGACGACGCCCTCCTCGCGCAGCCACTCGAGTTCCGATTCACCGAAGCGGAAGTGCTTGAGCAGTTCGAGGAATCGGCCCGTGCCGGCCACGACGCCGTAGCGGCGGCCGCCGGAGAGGCGTCTGGCGAACAGCTCGAACAGGCACTCCCGATCCGCGGTGCCGCGGTGGAGGGCGGCGTCCAGCATCGTGAGTTCGTATCGGTCGGTGAGGAGAGCTGAGGACTCGTGCACCCGTTCAGCCTAGCCGCGAGCGTGCTCGGAACGTGGTGATCGGTCGGTCCGCGACGTCCATCGGCAGGGGCGGTAGGCTGGGTCATCGTGAACGACGCACCCATCGGCATCTTCGACTCCGGCGTCGGCGGACTCACGGTGGCGAGAGCGGTCAGCGACCAGCTCCCCGCCGAGTCCGTGATCTACATCGGCGACACGGCCCACTCGCCCTACGGCCCGAAGCCCATCGCCGACGTGCGGCGCTACTCGCTCGAGGTCCTCGACTCGCTCGTCGACCAGGGCGTGAAGATGCTGGTGATCGCCTGCAACACCGCATCGGCGGCGATGCTCCGCGATGCCCGCGAACGCTACTCGGTCCCCGTGGTCGAGGTGATCCAGCCCGCTGTGCGGACCGCGGTCCGGAGCACGAGGAACGGGCGCATCGGCGTCATCGGGACCGAGGGCACGATCAACTCGCGGGCGTATCAGGACCTCTTCGAGGTCAATCCCGAGCTGACGGTGTTCGGCCAGGCCTGCCCCCGGTTCGTGGAGTTCGTGGAGGCCGGCGTCACGACCGGCCCCGACCTCCTCGAGGCCGCGGAGGAGTACCTGGCCCCGCTCCGGCACGCCGGCGTCGACACCGTCGTCCTCGGATGCACCCACTACCCCTTCCTCAAGGGCGCGATCAGCTACGTGATGGGTCCGCAGGTGTCGCTCGTCTCGAGCGACACCGAGACCGCGAACGACGTCTACCGCGTGCTCGTCACCCGTGACCTGCTGCGCGACAGCAGCGAACCTGCCACCCACCGGTACGAGGCGACCGGGAGCAGTGCCGACGACTTCATCGCCCTCGCCAACCGTCTGATGGGCCGGGAGATCTCCACCGTCTCGCTCGTCCAGACCGGCGTCATCGACCTTCCATCCCACCAGTTCGAGGAGCACATCCATGAGTGACATCGCGCGCGCCGACGGCCGCACCAACGACCAGCTGCGTCCCATCACGATCGAGCGCGGCTGGAGCGAGCAGGCCGAGGGTTCGGCACTGATCAGCTTCGGCCGGACGAAGGTGCTCTGCACGGCCTCGTTCACCAACGGCGTGCCGCGCTGGCTGAACGGCAAGGGTCGCGGCTGGGTCACCGCGGAGTACGCGATGCTGCCCCGTTCCACCAACGAGCGGATGGACCGTGAAGCGGTCAAGGGCAAGATCGGCGGTCGTACCCACGAGATCTCGCGACTCATCGGTCGGAGCCTCCGCGCCGTGATCGACACCAAGGCCCTCGGCGAGAACACGATCGTCATCGACTGCGACGTCCTGCAGGCGGACGGTGGCACCCGCACGGCGGCGATCACCGGCGCCTACGTCGCCCTCGCCGATGCGATCGAGTGGGCGCGCGGCAAGAAGTTCATCTCGCAGAAGGCGTCGCCCCTCACCGACAGCGTCTCGGCCGTCTCGGTCGGGATCATCGACGGTGTGCCCATGCTCGACCTCGCCTACGTCGAGGACGTGCGCGCCGAGACCGACATGAACGTCGTCGTCACCGGCGGCGGATCGTTCGTCGAAGTGCAGGGGACGGCCGAGGGCGCCCCGTTCGACCGTCGCGAGCTCGACTCCCTGCTCGACCTCGCCGTCGGTGGCGCTGCGTCGCTCAAGGCCATCCAGTTCGAGGCCCTCGGACGCTGATGAGCGTCGAGATCGTCCTCGCGACGCACAACCAGCACAAGGTCGAGGAGTTCCAGCGGCTCGTCAGCCGCGACGTCCCCGGGATCACGGTCCTCGCCTACGACGGCCCGGAGCCCGTCGAGGACGGCACGACCTTCAGCGAGAACGCGTTGATCAAGGCGCGGGTCGCCGCCGCCCACACCGGCTCCATCGCGCTCGCCGACGACTCCGGCATCGGCGTCGAGATCCTGGGTGGATCGCCGGGTATCTTCTCGGCGCGTTGGGCCGGCTCGCAGCACGACTCGACCGCGAACCTCGCCCTCCTCCTCGATCAGCTGCGGGACGTGCACGAGGAGCATCGTGCCGCCTGGTTCGCCTGCCACCTCGCCCTCGTGGTGCCACCGGGGATCGATGGGACGGAGCCGTTCGAGCACGTCGCCGTCGGCACCTGGCGCGGAGCCCTCGCGACGGAGCCGAGCGGGACGAACGGCTTCGGCTACGACCCGGCGTTCATCCCGGACGGTGAGCAGCGGACGGCGGCGGAGCTGTCACCGGCGGAGAAGAACGAGCTGAGCCACCGCGCGCTCGCCTTCCGAGCACTCGTCCCGGTGCTGCAGCGGCTCGTGCCCGAGGGGCCCGCCTCGACCGCCAGCTGAGCATGATACTCAGGACCATTCCTATCTCGGCATGAACCCTTCCGCGGGCGCTGGGAAGCTCCTACGGTTGATGCATCATGGGTCACGATCACGCACACGCCGGCACCGCCAACCGCAGGAGACTCGCGGTGGCGATCGCCATCATCGCGACCGTCCTCGTGGTCGAACTCGTCGGCGCCTGGGTGAGCGGTTCGCTGTCCCTCCTCGCCGACGCCGGGCACATGCTGTCCGACCTCACCGGGCTGATCATCGCGCTCGTCGCCACGATCGTCGCCGCCCGACCGGCCACCGACCGCCAGACCTTCGGGTATCAGCGCGCGGAGGTGTTCGGCGCGCTCATCAACGCGCTCATCCTGATCGCCGTCGCGGTGTCGGTCCTCATCGAGGGGGTGTCCCGCCTCGTCGAGCCGGCGGACGCGGAGGTCAAGAGCCTTCCGATGTTGATCGTCGCCGTCATCGGTCTCGTGGCGAACCTCGCCGCCCTCCAGGTGCTGCGCGGCGGCCGTGACACGTCGATCAACATGCGCGGTGCGTACCTCGAGGTCCTCGGCGACCTCCTCGGTTCGATCGCCGTGATCATCGCCGCGGTGGTCATCATGGTGACGGGTTTCGCTCAGGCCGATGCCATCGCGTCGCTCGCGATCGCCGCGATGATCGTGCCGCGGGCGTGGTCGTTGCTCCGCGACGTCGTCCACGTCCTCAGCGAGTCCGCACCGTCCGACACGGACGTGCAGGAGATCAGGGACCACCTGCTCGGCACCGACGGCGTCGTCGCCGTCCACGACGTCCACGTCTGGCAGATCACGTCCGGACAGCCGGTCTTCTCGGCACACGTCGTCGTCGAGCAGGAGGTGTTCGCCGATGGTGGCACGGGGGAGCTGCTCGACCGTCTCGGTTCGTGCCTCCACGACCACTTCGACGTCGAGCACTCGACGTTCCAGCTGGAACCCGAGGAACACGCCTCGCACGAGGAGTCGCACCACCGCTGACGCGCGGGCGGGTCCGGCTGTCGCGACCGCTCGTGCGAGCGGCGCCACCGGTGATCAGACCGTGTCGTTCCCGCGGTCGCGCTTGAAGACGTCCTGGTCGGCGAGCTTCGAAGCCGCGGCCCGACGCTCCTCCTCGGTGATGGTGCCCTGCAGCGCCTTCGCCTTCCGGCTGGACTGGATGTAGTGCCAGGTGGTCGGGATGAGGGTGAGGACGACGGCCCCGATGAGGATGACGTCGATGTAGTTCTGCACGAAGGTGGCGACCGGGGGGATGTATCCGAGCAGGTAGCCGAAGAAGGTGAGCCCTGCGCCCCAGATGAGCGCGCCGATGAGGTTGTAGAGCGAGTACTTCTTGTAGTTCATGTGGCCGATGCCGGCCGCGACCGGGGCGAAGGTCCGGACGATCGGGACGAAGCGCGCCAGGATGACCGCGAGGGCGCCGAAGCGCTCGAAGAAGGCGTTCGTCCGCTCGACGTTCTTGATGCTGAAGAGGCCGGACTCCTTGCGTTCGAACACCTTCGGCCCGAGCTTGTGCCCGATGAGGTATCCGACCTCGCCGCCGAGGAACGCCGAGAACCCGATCGCGAGGCAGACCCACCAGATGTCGATCTCGATGACGCGGGCGGAGCCGAACGCGAGGAGACCGGTGATGACGAGCAGGGTGTCGCCGGGGAGCAGGAATCCGACGAGGAGGCCGGTCTCGGCGAAGACGATCGCGCAGACCACGACGAGGGCCCAGGGACCGACGGCCGTGATGATGCCCTCCGGGTCGAGCCAGGGGATGAGGGCGGTGTGGACCATGCGGAGCTCCTGCTGTAGGGGGAGGGATGGAACGGCGTACGACGATGTCGCGTGCGGGAGAAGGGACTTGAACCCTCACGCTCGAAAGCACAGGAACCTAAATCCTGCGTGTCTGCCAATTCCACCACTCCCGCGGCCCGCTCAGTCTACGGGAGCGAGGTCGGGAACGTCCTGAGCTTCGGGGGAGGAGCCGCGGCCAGCGGAGCCCGGGTCGGCCCGTGTATGCTCGGCTCCATGCGAACGACGTGTGCAACGAGCTGGTGGCCCGCCTCCTAGGCGGACCGCGCACGTGCACACACGACGACTCGACCGCCTGACAGGGCGGTCGTTCTCGTTCGGAGGCCCTGTCGGATCGGTCCCAGCCTGAGGACACCACCATGACCACCCTGCTCCACCGCGTGCTGCACGCCGGCCCCGACTTCCCGTTCGCGGTGCTCCGCCGACACGGCAGCGACACCGTCGACCTCTACACGGGCGACGTCGTCGACGTCGAGTCGCTCGCCGACATCCCGCTCGGATCCGCCGGCGACGACCACCAGCCCGAGGTCCTCACCCTCGTGCCCTATCGCCAGGTGCGCGAGCGCGGCTTCGCGGCGATGGACGACGGCGCTCCGCTGCGCTGCCTCGTGGTGAGCGAGCGTGAGACGGTGACGCTCGACGAGCTGCTCGAGCGACTCCCCGCCGACGCGGTCCCGCTGGTCGACGGCGGGTTCGACGTCTCCGACGAGGACTACGCGTCGATCGTGCGCCGCGTCATCGAGGATGAGATCGGACGCGGCGAGGGCGCCAACTTCGTCATCCGCCGCGAGTTCACCGCGACGACCGAGGTGCCGGCCGAGCGCGCCGTCCTCGCGTGGTTGCGCGCGCTCCTGTCGGGGGAGACCGGCGCCTACTGGACCTTCGCCGTGCACACGCCGGGCGTCTCGATGGCCGGTGCGACGCCCGAGCGCCACGTCGCGGTCGCCCGCGACGCGTCGACCGGTGAACGCACCGTCACCATGAACCCCATCAGCGGCACCTTCCGCCACCCGCGCTCCGGCGCGACCGGCGACGACTTCCGCGCGTTCCTCGGCGACGTCAAGGAGACGGAAGAGCTCTTCATGGTCGTCGACGAGGAGATGAAGATGATGAGCCGGGTGTGTGCCTCCGGTGGACGCATCCTCGGCCCCTACGTCAAGCAGATGTCGCGCCTCACCCACACCGAGTACCTGCTCGCCGGGACGAGCGAACTCGACGTCCGCGAGGTCCTGCGGTTGACGATGTTCGCACCGACGGTCACCGGCTCGCCCATGCAGAACGCGTGCTCGGTCATCGCCCGCCACGAGCGGAACGCGCGCGGCTACTACTCCGGCGTGCTCGCGCTGTTCACCCCGGTGGGCGACGGCGACTACGAACTCGACGCACCGATCCTCATCCGCACCGCCTATGTCGACGACGCCGGCCTCGTCCGCGTTCCCGCCGGTGCGACGCTCGTCCGTCACTCGGATCCCGAGTCGGAGGTCGCCGAGACGGCGGCGAAGGCGGCCGGCGTGTTGACCGCGCTCGGCGTCATGGCACCCGCCGAGCTCGGCCCGACCGTCGACCTCGCGGCGGAACCCGGAGTACAGGACGCGCTCCGAGCGCGGAACGAGCGGTTGGCGTCCTTCTGGTTGCAGCCGCAGCACCCGGCACCCGTCGGTTCACTGTCGGGCCGTACCGCGGTCATCGTCGACGCCGAGGACGAGTTCACCGCGATGCTCGCCCACCAGCTGCGCCACTTCGGGATGACCGTCAGCGTGGAGCACTGGTCGGCGGTGACCGACGCGCTCGTGGACGTCGACCTCCTCGTCGCCGGCCCGGGTCCGGGCGACCCGCTCGACCTCGCCGACCCGCGGGTCCGCCGGATGCACGAGATCGTGTCAGCGCGTCTCGCCGCCGGAGCGCCGCTGCTCGCCGTCTGCCTGAGCCATCAGGTGCTGGCGATCCAGCTCGGGCTGCCGATCGAACGCCTCGACGCGCCCCGACAGGGGCTGCAGCTCGACCTCGACCTCTTCGGTGAGCAGTCGCTGATCGGGTTCTACAACACCTTCACCGCACGGCTGGCGGGTGAGGCTCCGGTCGGTGGGGTCGAGATCGCCGCCGATGCGGCGTCCGGCGACGTGTTCGCGATGCGTGGTCGTGGGTTCGCGTCGGTCCAGGGGCACCTCGAGTCGGTGCTGTCGCGCGACGGGCTCCGGACCCTCGGCTCGCTCGCGGGCCACGCGCTCGCGGGTGTCGCGTCAGGGCGATCGGCTGCCGCCGTCGGCTCCTGAGCGTCAGGCACCGCCTGGGTGGTCGGTGTTGCCGATCGCCCAGGCGGCGGACCGGGCGGGGCAGTCGGTCAGGCGTCCGCCTGGTCGAGCGTCGTGAACGGCGTGACGTCGGCCAGCTGCGGTCCGAGACCGATGTCGATGAGGCGGACGTCGCCGGCGTAGGCCGAGCCGGGCGGGATGAGGAGCCCGGCCTTCACCGCGCCGAAGGTGACCGTGACCTCCGCCGGGCAGGACGGCACCCTCGGGGACGCTTCCCTCGTCGGGGTCGATGCCGCTCGGGACGTCCACGGCGACGACCGTCGGTCCGCCGGAGTTCTGCACGACCGGGAGGACCGCCTCGACGATCGCCTTCGGCGCACCGCGCAGGGTGGGGTTCCGGCTTGCCCCGATGCCGAAGACGGCATCGACGACGATCGCGGCGCCCTTGGCCTCGTCGGCGGTGTCGTCCGGTTCGGCGGGGGAGTTCATGAGGAAGCGGACACCGGCCTCGACCGCCGCGGCGTAGCCCGCCTCGTGGGCGTGGTCACCGGTCCTGGCCACGACGAGGTCGAGCGGGACGTCGTCCGGACCGGTCGTGCCGGCGAGCTCCGCCGCCGCGAAGAGGGCGTCACCGCCGTTGTCGCCTGAGCCGACGAGCAGCAGGATCTTCCAGACGTCGGGTGCCTCGCCCTCGAGGCCCTCCGCGCGATCGGCGAGGACCGTCCGCAGTTCTTCGGCGAGGCCGTGGGCGGCTCGCGCCATGAGCGGTTCCCCTGCGTCCAAGAGTGGTGCCTCTGCGGCTCGGACCTGGTCTGCGGTGTAGCCGTTGATCATGGCGCCCACTCTTCCGGCTCGGGTCGACCGCCGCAAGCGGTTGCGGCGCGGGACCAGCACCGGAATCACCTCTGGATCCTGGCGTGCGCCGGGGCTACCATGCCTGCATGTGCCGGAACATCCACACCCTCCACAATTTCGAGCCGGCGGCGACCGACGACGAGGTCGAGGCCGCGGCGCTCCAGTACGTGCGGAAGATCAGCGGGTCGACGAAGCCGTCCCAGGCGAACGCTGAGGCGTTCGATCGAGCGGTCGCGGAGATCGCCCACATCACCCGCCATCTGCTCGAAGACCTCGTGACGACCGCCCCGCCGAAGGACCGCGAGGTCGAGGCGCAGAAGGCGAAGGAGCGTTCGGCGAAGCGGTTCGCGACGGTCTGAGCGTCTGAGCGCGACCGCCGGTTCCACACCTGGTCAGGCGAGTTCGAGTCGGATGTCCGGGTGGCCGGCGAAGACCTCGAGGAGCAGGTCGAAGTAGGTCTTGCCGCGGCCGGCGTCGAGGTCGTCGAGCTGCGCGGTGATCCGGGCCGTGTCGAACGGTGCGCCCCGCTCGAGCTTCTCCTGCAACCAGGCGCGGGTGGCCGTGACGCCGAGTGCGGTGCGGCTCGCGTCGTGGTCCGTCCAGACGAAGTGCACGTCGTCGAGATCGCGGAGCGAGCCGATCCCGCCGTAGAGGACGTCGTCGAGGGCGTCGAGGCTCGGGCCGAGATCCCAGTCCTCGTCCTGCATCACGAGCTCGTTCATCACCTCGTAGAACGAGGAGATGTCGTGGATGCGGGAGCCGTCGATGCGGAAGGTGGTCGGCACGGTCCCCGAGCCTAGTGACCGGTCGGTGACGCGTCGAGCGGGTGGTGCTGTGGATAACTTCTGCGGGGTGTGGCCGGTGTTCGTCAGGATGGCGGCATGGGGACAGCGGCGGAGATCATCACGGCGCGCGTGCGCGACCGGGTGCGTGAGGAGTTCGGGGAGCCGGGTCGGCGTGGGGGAGCGGGGCGGATCGCCCGCGAGGAGGTGCGTCGCTACAACGAGCGGGCGTTGAACGACACGACGCCGCTGATCGACGATGAGCACGGGATGACGAGCGAGGTGCTCGCCGCGGTGACGGGGTTCGGGGCGATCCAGCCGTTGCTCGACGATCCGAGTGTCGAGGAGATCTGGATCAACGAGCCGACGAAGGTGTTCGTCGCCCGTGGTGGGGTGTCGGAGCTGACGGACGTGGTCCTCGGCGAGGGTGACGTCCGCGATCTCGTGGAGCGGATGCTGCGCGCCACCGGTCGACGGGTGGATCTCGCGAACCCGTTCGTCGACGCCTCGCTTCCGGACGGCTCGCGGTTGCACGTCGTCATCCCCGACGTCACGCGTCGGCACATGTCCATCAACATCCGCAAGTTCTCCGCGCGGATCCGCGACCTCGGTCAGCTCGTGGCCGCAGGGTCGATCAGCTATCAGGCCGCCGAGTTCCTGCGCGCGAGCATGACCGCGGGGGCGAACCTGCTCGTGTCGGGCGCGACGCAGGCCGGCAAGACCACGATGCTCGGCGCCCTCATCGCCTCATTGGACCCGGCCCTCCGCATCGTCACCGTCGAGGAGACCTTCGAGCTCGCGCCGGGCAACCGCGACGTCGTCGCGATGCAGTGCCGACAGGCCAGTCTCGAGGGCACGGGAGAGATCACGCTGCGTCGGCTCATCAAGGAGGCGCTCCGGATGCGGCCGGACCGCATCGTCGTCGGCGAGGTCCGGGAGGCGGAGAGCCTCGACCTCCTGATCGCCCTCAACAGCGGATTGCCCGGGCTCTGCAGTATCCACGCGAACTCCGCGCGCGACGCGATCGGCAAGCTCTGCACGCTGCCACTGCTGGCGGGCCGGAACATCGACTCGGGGTTCGTGCGCCCGGCCGTCGCATCCTGTGTCGACCTCGTCGTGCACTGCGAGCTCGACCGGTCCGGACGCCGACGGGTGGCGGAGATCATCGCGGTCGGCGGGAGCGGGGAGTCCCACACGATCGAGGCCTCCACCCTCTTCGAGCAGCGCGACGGAGAGCTCCGCGCCACCGGTCGCTTCCCGCTGAACGACGCGAAGTACCGTGCGGCCGGGATCTCGCTCGCCTCGATCCTCGCCGTCGGCGAGCGATGAGTCTCGTCGTCGGAGCGGTCCTCGCCGCAGGCCTCCTCCTCACCGTCGCACCCTGGTGGTGGCCGGACCCGGAGCCGCTGCGCGACACCCTGGAGCGGTGGAGGCCGGTCGCTGCGCTCCGCGAACTCCTGATCCTGGCCGGTCTGCCCGGTCGGTACTGGGCGGCCGCCATCGTGGTCTCCGTCCTCGCCGGTCTCGTCTCCGGCGCGGTGGTCCAGGCGCTCTGCCGTGTCCTGCCGTTGAGCGCCGTCGTCGCCGTCGCCGGACTCGTCGCCCCGGTGATCGTGCTCCGAGCCCGCGCCACCTCTCGACGTCGCCTGCAGCGGGGACTGTGGCCGGATGTCGTGGACCACCTGTTGTCCGCGATCCGGTCAGGGCTCTCGCTCCCGGATGCGGTGGCCGCGCTCGACACCGTCGGACCCGCACCGCTCCGCCCGGCGTTCGCCGCGTTCAGCGCCGACTACCGGGCTGCCGGCCGCTTCGCCGACGGCATCGACGACCTGAAGACCGCGCTCGCCGACCCGGTCGCCGACCGCATCCTCGAGACGGTGCGCATGGCCCGCGACGTGGGAGGCACGGAACTGCCGGCGGTGCTCCGAGCGCTGTCCGCGGGGCTGCGTGAGGAGTCGGCCATCCGAGCCGAGGCCGAGGCGCGACAGTCCTGGGTGGTGAACGCCGCCAGGCTGGGCGTCGCGGCACCCTGGGCGATCCTCCTGCTCCTGTCGTCCCGGCCGGAGGCCTCGGCCGCCTACAACTCCCGGGAGGGAGCGGTCCTGATCATCGCCGGCGTCGTGGTCTCCGCCCTCGCCTACCAGGCGATGCTCCGCGTCGGACGCCTCCAGCCCGAACGACGGTGGTTCCGGTGAGTGCCGACGGAGCGTGGGCCGTCAGCCTCGGAGCGATCCTCGGGGTCGGCCTCTGGGCGCTCGCGATGCTCCTGCCGGCACTCGGACGACCGCGGCTCGCGGACCGCATCGCCCCCTATGTCGCCGACCTCTCCAGCGACGCCCGCTCGCAAGCCGCGCGCCGCTCGACCGACCCGCTACCGGTCCTCGGGACCCTGCTGGTCCCGGTCCTCCGCGCCGTTCGATGGTCGCTCGGCCTGGTCGGCGCCGATCAGGAACTCGTCATCCGTCGATTGGGTCAAGCCGGGGGACCGACGCTCGAGCGGTACCGACTGCTGCAACTCCTCTGGGGGCTCGGCGGCTTCGCGGTCGCCGCGGCGCTCGCCGTGTTCTCCTTCAGCAACGGTCGGCTCCCGCTCCCGTTCGCAGCACCGCTTCCCGCGGTCGGGGCGGTGGCCGGAATCGTCCTCCGCGACCAGCTGCTGGCGCTCGCCGCCAGTCGCCGCCTCGCGCGGATCGAGGAGGAGCTGCCGACGGTGCTCGAGTTCCTCAGTCTGAGTCTCGCGGCGGGCGAAGCGATCACGGATGCGATGGACCGCGTGGCGCGCATCGGGTCCAGCGGGGAGCTCGGCAGGGAGTTCCGCCGGGTGATGGCGGACGTCTCCACCGGTATCCCGTTCGCCACCGCACTCCGGCAGTTCGAGGCACGACTCGCGATGCCGATGCTGTCGCGATGCGTCGACCAGATCCTCGGTGCGCTCGAACGCGGCACACCGGTCGCAGCCGTGCTCCTCGACCACGCACACGACGGACGCGACACCGCCAAACGCCGTCTCCTCGAATCCGCCGGGAAGAAGGAGGTCGCGATGCTCGTGCCCCTCGTCTTCCTGATCCTGCCCCTGTCCATCATCATCGCCGTCTTCCCCGGAGTGTTCGTGCTCCGGACCGGCTTCTGACGAAAGGTTCCACATGTCCTCCCCCTCCTTCCTCGACCGCACGCTCCACCGGAGTCGTTCCCTCCTCGCCGAGGAGCGCGGCGACGTCCCCGGCTGGGTCCTCATCACGCTCATGACGGCCGGGCTCGTCCTCCTCATCTGGGGTGTCGCCGGCCCGGCGCTCACGCAGGTGTTCGAACAGGCCATCGACCGTGTCTCCGGCATCTGAGCCCGAGATCGGCGGATGGCGGACGAGGCTCGTGCGCGGCGAGGACGGATCAGCCGTCGCCGAGTTCGTGTTCGTCGGAGCGATCCTCACCGTCCTGATGATGTCCGTGGTCCAGCTCGCGCTCGCCCTCCACGTCCGGAACACGCTCATCGACGCGGCGGCGGAGGGTGCCCGGTTCGGCGCGCTGGCCGACACCGAACTGCTCGACGGCGCCGACCGAGCACGCCAGCTCATCGCCGTCGCCGTGGGGGAGGGCTACACGGGTGACGTCGGCGCCACGCTGGCCGATCATCGCGGAGCAAGCGTCGTCACCGTGACCGTCCGCGCACCGCTTCCGGTCGTGGGCTTGATCGGACTGCCCGGCGTCTTGGAGGTGGAGGGTCATGCGGTCCTCGAGACACTCGAGTGATGAGCTGCGTCGCCGACCGACCGCGCTGGACGACGACGGATCGGCCTCCCTCGAGTTCATCACCGTCGGTCTGGTCCTCCTCGTGCCGATCGTCTATCTCATCGTCGCGCTCGCCGAGGTGCAGGCCGCGGTGCTCGCGGCCGGCGGGGCCGCGGCGCAGGCGGCGAAACTCTACGCGCGGGCCGACGACGACGCCACGGGTCGCGACCGCGTCGAGGACTCGCTCGCACTCGCGCTCGACGACTTCGGGCTCGACCGGTCCCAGTCGTCCGTCACGCTCGACTGCGCACCAGCCGGTCTCCCGTGCGGGCAGCGCGGCGGTGCCGTCACGGTCACCGTCGACATCCTCGTCGTCCTGCCGCTGATGCCCGAGATCGTCGGCGTCCAGGCCGCGGTCCCCGTGACCGGCGCGGCGACGGCACCGATCTCCCGGTTCGACGACCGGTTCAGCGAGGCGGAATGAGGGTGCCGGGCGGACGCCGACGTCCGGACGTCGGCGAGGAGGACGGGTCCACCATGCTCCTGACGATCGGATTCGCCGTCGTGGCGCTCGCCGTGGTCCTCGTCGGGAGCGCCGCCACATCCCTGTACGTGGAGCACAAGCGGCTCCTCGACCTCGCCGACCGACTGGCAGCGACCGCCGCGGAGTCCTTCTCCATCGACGACGTCACGATCCAGCCCGACGGGACCTTCCGACCCGTCCTCGATGACGACTCGGTCCGTTCGAGTGCACGCGACGACCTCATCACCGGCGGTGCGGGTGCGCTCACCGGCGTCGAGATCGTCGCGGCGCGGACCCCGGACGGCCGGAGCGCGGAGGTCTCGCTGGCGTCGGATTGGCGGCCACCGATGCTGACGCTGTTCGTCCCGCAGGGCCTCCGGATCGAGGCGACCGCGAGTGCGCGCAGTGTCTTCTGGTGAGGGCGGACGGAGCCTGCCGACGATCAGGGGAACGGGCGCGTGCCGCGATCGATGAAGCGGGGGATGAACCGGAAGAGGAGGAACGCGCCGATGAGCCCGACACCGCCGATGGTGCCGGCGGCGAGGGAGATCGACGCAGCCGCGGTGATCCCGGACATCGCCAGGGGAGCTGCGGCGGTGCCCGCGTCGCCCAGGAAGCGATAGGCGCCGAGGAACGGCGCGGGACGGTCCGGTGGCGCGAGGTCGGAGCCGAGGGTCATGAGGATGCCGCTACCGAGCCCGTTGGACAGTGCCAGCACGAGCGCGACGGCGATGAACCAGACCCGCGCCTCGTCGAGGTCGTGCGTGAAGGCCAGGACGATGAACCCGGAGCCCAGCCCGATCATCGAGGGGACGGCGGTCCAGATCCGCCCCCAGCGGTCCATCACCTGACCGCTGGCGTAGAAGAGGGCGAACTCCACCGCGCCGACGACGCCGATGATGAGCGCCGTGTCCGTCTCCGAGACGCCGATGCTCACGGCCCACAGGGGGAGCAGGACCGCCCGGCACGAGCGCAGGGCGCCGACGAGCGCGGCGGTCGTCCCCATCCGGGTGAGGACGGCGCCGTGCGCGCGGATCGAAGCGATGAGGCCGCTCGACTCCTCGGACGCGAGCTCTTCTCCCTCGGTCCGCTCCTCGCCGTCGGCGGTGCGCGTCGACGGCGGTCGCCCGAACATCTCCGCCGGGTCGGGGAGGACGAGCAGGGTGACCGCCGACCCGGCGCAGCAGATCACCATCACCCAGAACGCCGCCTGCGACGTCCCGGTGAGGTGGATGACGCCCGCCGCGAGGAACGGGCCGATGAACGTGCCGGCGCGGAAGACACCGCCGAGGGAGGAGAGCGCCCTCGCCCGGTACCGCATCGGCACGTACGTCGTCATGAACGCGTGCCGGGCCAGACCGAACACGGCGGTCGCGAGCCCGATGCAGAAGATGCCCACGGCGAGGACGAACGGATTGGGGGAGATGGCCGCCGTCGCGACCCCGACGACCGCGAGCAGCGCCGCCCACATCATCGCGAAGCGTTCGCCGATCCGACTGACGATCCACCCGGACGGGACGTCGCCGACGAGTTCGCCGAGCATGATGAGCGAGGAGATGACGCCGGCGACGGCGAGCGTCGCCCCCAGGTTCCCGGCGACGGCCGGGATGATCGGGATGATGGCGCCTTCACCGATCGAGAACAACAGTGTGGGGAGGAAGACCGAGACGGCCACGGAGCGCAGCTGGAACGGGCGTTCGTCGGAAGTCATCCCCTCGATCGTACGCCCGCGGCCCTGCGCGGTAGGCTGAAGCCAAATGTTTGACTTGGACCTCTCCACACAGATCAGTACCCTCCGCTCGACCTTCGACGACATCCGCACCGTCGTCGACGTCGACCGTCTCGAAGCCGAGATCGCGACGCTGAGCGAGCAGGCGGGTGCCCAGGATCTCTGGGACGACACGACGAACGCGCAGAAGGTGACGAGCGCCCTCAGCCACCGTCAGTCCGAGCTCGCCCGCATCACCAGCATCGCGAACCGGCTCGACGACCTCGAGGTGCTCATCGAACTCGCGACCGACGCCCAGGACGAGGAGTCGGCCGAAGAGGCCCGCCAGGAGCTCATCAGCCTGCAGAAGGTGCTCGGCGACCTCGAGGTGCAGACGCTGCTGAGCGGCGAGTACGACCCGCGCCCCGCCGTCGTCACCATCCGCGCCGGTGCCGGCGGTGTGGACGCCGCCGACTTCGCCGACATGCTGTTCCGCATGTACCTGCGGTGGGCCGAGCAGCACAAGTACCCGGTCACCGTCATGGACACGAGCTACGCGGAGGAGGCCGGCATCAAGTCGGCCACCTTCGAGGTCGACGCACCGTACGCCTTCGGCACGTTGAGCGTCGAGGCGGGCACGCACCGCCTGGTGCGCATGAGCCCCTTCGGTGCCGCCGGCAAGCGTCAGACGAGCTTCGCCGCCGTCGAGGTCATCCCGCTCATGGAGGAGACGGAGATCGTCGAGATCCCCGAGTCGGACATCCGTGTCGACGTCTTCCGGTCCAGCGGCCCTGGTGGACAGTCGGTCAACACGACCGACTCCGCCGTTCGCATCACCCACCTGCCGACCGGCACGGTCGTCTCGATGCAGAACGAGAAGAGCCAGATCCAGAACCGCGCCGCGGCCATGCGCGTGCTCCAGTCGCGACTCCTCCTCATCCAGAAGGAGCAGGAGGCCGCGACGAAGAAGGAGCTGGCCGGCACCATCACGGCGAGCTGGGGCGACCAGATGCGCTCCTACGTGCTCGCGCCGTACCAGATGGTCAAGGACCTGCGGACGGAGCACGAGCAGGGGAACCCCGCAGCGGTGTTCGACGGCGATCTCGACGGGTTCATCGCGGCGGGCATCCGCTGGCGGTCGATGTCGAAGCCGGAGTAGCGCACCGCGGCATAGTGTTCGCCCAGCCCTCGTACAGGGTACGGATCGCGGGCGTGTCCTGCCCGTAATCGGCAGGTCGCTCCTTAAGCTCAAGGAGCCATGATTCGGTTTGATCACATCTCCAAGAAGTATCCGGGAACCTCGCGTCCCGCGCTCAACGACGTCGATTTCGAGATCCTCCGGGGAGAGTTCATCTTCCTCGTCGGTGCCTCGGGGTCGGGGAAGTCGAGCTGCCTCCGCCTGATGCTCAAGGAGGACAAGCCGAGCAAGGGCAAGATCCATGTGCTCGGCCACGACCTCGGTTCCATCTCGAACCGCAAGGTGCCGTACTTCCGGCGCAGCCTCGGGGTCGTGTTCCAGGACTTCCGACTGCTGCCGAGCAAGACGGTCTACCAGAACGTCGCCTTCACCCTCCAGGTGATCGGCAAGTCGCGCGGCTTCGTCCAGGAGGCCGTCCCCGACGTCCTCAAGATGGTCGGACTCGACGGCAAGGCGCAGCGCCTGCCGCACGAGCTGTCCGGTGGTGAGCAGCAGCGCGTCGCCATCGCCCGCGCGATCGTCAACAAGCCGCAGATCCTGCTCGCCGACGAACCGACCGGTAACCTCGACCCCGCCACCAGCGCCGGCATCATGCAGTTGCTGGAGCGCATCAACGCCGGTGGGACGACGGTCGTCATGGCCACGCACGAGGCCGGCTTCGTCGACCAGATGCAGCGTCGGGTGATCGAGCTGCAGGACGGCCAGATCGTCCGTGACGAACGCCACGGTGGATACGGCACGACCGCGGCCATCCCGGGTCTCGTCAGAGGATCCTCCAAGGCTGCCGCCCCGTCGGCACAGACAGCTCCCGCAACGGCCTCGACCCCGGTCGCACCCGCCGTCGAGACCTCCTCGGTTCCGGTGACGACCACGACCTCGTCCGTCGCTGCCAGCTCCGAGCCCACGACGAGTGCCGTGGCCGCAGCCGCGGTCGCCGCCACCGCGGCCACGCCGACCGCTCCAGCCGACACCGACCGCGCCTGCCGCGGTCTCGCGCGAGACCACGCCGCGGGCCGACACCGACGAGGTCGTCACCCGGGTGTCCGGCTCGACGCCGATCCAGGAACCGGCCGCAGCACCCGTCGCCGAGCCTGAGACGCCGGCGACGCGAGCCGAGGAATCGACACCGGAAGCGCCCGAGGCCGAGCCGACGACGCCGGAAGCGGAGCCCGCCGTGCCACCGGCGGCTGCGGTCCCGGAGGTCGCGCCTCCGCAACGCCTGAGCAACGCCACGGGCCCCATCGGGCTCCCGGCACGCAACGAGATCGACCCGATCGAGGTCGAACACCTGTCGCTCGCCGAGCGACTCGGCCTGCGTGCCGCGGCGCGCGGCACTGAAGACGGAGAGCAGAACGTGGGGCCGACCAAGTGAGACTCGCACTGATCTGGTCCGAGGTCTGGAACGGCCTGCGTCGCAACGTCTCGATGGTCGTCTCCGTCGTGCTCGTGACGTTCATCTCGCTCACCTTCGTCGGTACGGCCGTCCTGCTGCAGATGCAGATCGGCCAGATGAAGAACTACTGGTACGACCGCGCACAGGTCGCGATCTACCTCTGCACCGCCGACAGCGCGGGCGACACCTGCGCCGCCGGCGCCGCGACCGAGGAGCAGCGCGCCGCCGTCCAGAGCGCCCTGGAGTCGTCGACCCTCGCGCCCTTCGTGGACAAGTTCTACTTCGAGGACCAGGCGCAGGCGTTCACGAACTTCCAAGAGCAGTTCAAGGGCAACGACATCGCACAGTTCGTCACGGCGGACCAGCTGCCCGAGACCTTCTGGGTGAACATGAAGGACGCCTCGCAGTCCGACGTGCTCGTCGAGGCGTTCTCCGGCGTCGCGGGCGTGGAGCAGGTGACGGATCAACGCCAGTACCTCGACCAGATCTTCTCGGTCCTGAACATCGCCAGTTACACGGCGATCGGGATCGCAGCACTCATGCTGGTCGCCGCAGCCCTGCTGATCGCGACGACCATCCGATTGTCGGCGTACTCGAGACGCCGGGAACTCGGCATCATGCGATTGGTCGGTGCATCGAACCGGTTCATCCAGACACCGTTCATCCTCGAGGGTGTGTTCGCCGCGCTCATCGGCTCCATCCTCGCGGCCGGGGCGGTGATCACCATCGTCCAGGTGTTCGTCCAGGGATACCTGGCGGACCGCATGCGGTACGTCAACTTCGTCGATCTCGGTGACGCCTTCGTGGTCCTCCCGATCCTGCTGCTCGTCGGCGTGCTGTTGGCGGCGATCTCGGCCAACTTCGCGATCTCGCGGTACCTCAAGGTCTAGCGGGGAGGCAGTGCGGCCACCGCACCGCTCGCTCTGCGTTAGACTGACAGGCTGCCGCGATCGCGGCCGGTCCGTTCCGATGGATCCGAACCAGAACGTCAGGAGTACACCGTGCCGAGGGAACGGGGCGAGAACGTCGTGGCCACGAACCGCAAGGCCCGCCACGACTACACGATCGAGGACACCTACGAGGCCGGCATGGTCTTGACGGGTACCGAGGTGAAGTCGCTGCGAGCCGGGCGGGCGTCGCTCGTCGACGGGTACGCCTTCATCGACCGCCGTGAGGCGTGGCTCGACGCGGTGCACATCCCCGAGTACGGCCAGGGCACGTGGACGAACCACCCGCCGCGGCGCAAGCGCAAGCTGCTGCTGCACCGCGAGCAGATCGACAAGATCGCCCACAAGATCGCCCCCGGTGGTTTCACCCTCGTGCCGTTGAAGATCTACTTCAAGGACGGCAAGGCCAAGGTGGAGATCGCCGTGGCGAAGGGCAAGAAGGAATACGACAAGCGGCATGCCCTGCGCGAGAAGCAGGACACCCGTGAGGCCGCGCGTGCGATGGCCACCAGGAACCGGCTCGGCGAATAGGTGACAGGCGCCACCTCGGCGCGGTACACTTGAAAGCTGCACCGCAAGGTGCTCGTCCACCGCTCGCGGTGGATTGACAACTCGACAGCGTGTGACAACGACCCTCTTCGCCTCGTACTCCGAGGCGCTGAGTCCATGGGGATGATCGGTTTCGACATTGCCTGCGAAACTGCGAGAAGCGGGTCGAGGATGCAGGGTTATCTCGTTAACGATCTCTGCAAAACAACAAGTGCCAACTCTAAGCGCACTGACTTCGCCCTCGCTGCTTAAGCGAGCCCGATAGTCCGTCAGACCGAGCGTGTCCCCGTCTCGGATCCTGGCGTCATCTAGGGGACTTGCTGGATGACGGAGCCGCGACGTCATCCGGGACTTTTCTTCGGCTGGGCCCGTCGACCAAGATGCCCTTGTCAATGGTCGGGGCCGAGTAGAACGTGTTAAGGGATACGCCCGTAGAAGGCGCAGAATCACAGCAGTGGACGGGGGTTCAATTCCCCCCATCTCCACTCCGGACGTTGTCACACGCTGCCGAGTCGACGACAGGCCCCCGCTTCGGCGGGGGCCTGTCGTCGTTCCTGGGGTCGGAGGGGTACCGACGGGCTGCTAACCTGGGAGTCCAGAGGCCGCCACCACCCGGGAGACCTGCATGGCGACAATCCTGCTTGTTTTTGCTGCGATCGCCGTCGCCACGCCCACACTCACTCGAGTGCTGTCGACGAAGGTCTTCTACGTCATCGCGTGTATGCCCGCGGCGGCATTCGTCTGGACGCTCTTCCAAACCGGCACGGTCACGGCCGGCGGCACGGTCGTCGAGACGATCGAGTGGATCCCGCAACTGAGCATCGCGCTCTCGTTCCGGATGGACACGCTCGCCTGGCTGCTGTCCCTCGTGGTCACCGGCGTCGGTGCTCTCGTATTGCTCTACTGCGGCCGCTACTTCTCCTCGACCGAGCCCGGCCTCGGTCGCTTCGCCGCGCTCCTCTTCGCCTTCGCCGGCACGATGTTCGGTCTCGTGACCGCCGACGACATCATCGTCATGTTCATGTTCTGGGAGATCACGAGTGTGCTCTCCTACCTGCTCATCGGGCACTACACCGATCGCAAGGAGAGTCGCGGTGCCGCGCTCCAGGCGCTCCTGGTGACGACCTTCGGCGGGCTCGTCATGCTCGTGGGCGTCATCATGATCTCCGTGCAGGCGCAGAGCACCTCGCTCGCCTCGATCGTCGAGCAGGGTCTGACCGGCCCCGCGACCACCGTCGCCATCCTCCTCATCCTCGTCGGCGCGATCTCGAAGTCGGCGCTCGTGCCGTTCCACTTCTGGCTGCCGGCCGCGATGGCCGCACCGACGCCCGTGAGCGCATACCTGCACGCTGCGGCGATGGTGAAGGCCGGGATCTACCTCGTCGCGAGACTCGCTCCCGGTTACGCCGACACCCCGGGTTGGGACGCGATGCTCGTCGGCCTGGGTGTCCTCACCATGGTCGCCGGTGCCTGGCGGTCGCTGCGTCAGTACGACCTCAAGCTGGTCCTGGCCTACGGGACGGTGAGCCAACTCGGATTCCTCATGGTCATCTCGGGGTACGGCACCCGTGATTCGGCCCTGGCCGCCGTCGCGCTCCTGCTCGCCCACGCCATCTACAAGGCGGCACTCTTCCTCGTCGTCGGCATCATCGACCACCGCGCTGGGACGCGTGACTGGAGGCACCTCTCCGGTCTCGGGCGTCAGACGCCGGTGCTCGCCGTCATCGCGGCGATCGCGGTCGCGTCGATGGCCGGCATCCCACCGCTCTTCGGGTTCGTCGCGAAGGAGGCCGTCTTCACCTCGCTGCTGGAGGGCGCGCTCGAGGGTGACGTGTGGGGTTGGGTCGCGATCATCGGGACCGCCGTCGGGTCCGTGTTGACCGTCGCGTACAGCGCCCGGTTCCTCTGGGGCGCCTTCGGAGACCGGCGCGGCGCCGCGCCGACCGAACTGCATGCCGAATCCGGAACGATCATGATCGCGCCGGGCATCCTCGCCGTCGCGACCATCGCTCTCGGCTTCGCGACGAAGCCCATCGATACGGTGCTCGCGCCCTACGCGGACTCCGTGGGGGAGGGCGACTACCACCTCGCGCTCTGGCACGGCCTCGAGCCGGCGCTCGGCATCTCGGCCGTCGTCGTGCTGCTCGGTCTGCTGCTCTTCCGCTGGAGGCTCCCGGTCGCGCGTCTGCAGGACCGCCTGCCACCCCTCATCGACTCCTCGAAGGGGTACTGGGCGGCGACCCAGGGCATCGACCGGCTCTCCGCGAAGGTCACCCTGTTCGCCCAGCGCGGCGGGCTCGTCCAGTACCTGTCCACCATCCTCGTGGTCTTCGTCCTGACCCTCGGCACGATCGCCCTCCTCGGGCGCGCCTGGCCGAGTGAGATCCGGCTGTGGGACTACCCCGCCCAGGTGGCCATCGCCTTCATCATGGCGACCGCGGCGATCGCGGCCGCCCGGGCGAAGCAGCGCATGGCCGCCGTGCTGCTCGTCGGCGTCACCGGGTTCGGGCTCGTCGCGCTGTTCGCCCTGCACGGCGCTCCCGACCTCGCGCTGACCCAGGCCCTCGTCGAGACGATCACGATCGTGGTGTTCGTCCTCGTGCTCCGCCGACTCCCGGCCAAGATCGCCCAGCGCAACGCCCCGGTCCACCGCGTCCGTCGGGTCGTCATCGGCACGCTGACCGGCCTGGTCATGGGGCTCATCGGGATCATCGCCCTCGGCGCCCGACAGGCCGAGAGCATCGCGACCGAGCTGCCCAGGCTCGCCGTCGAGGAGGGCCACGGCAAGAACATCGTCAACGTCATGCTCGTCGACATCCGGGCCTGGGACACCATGGGCGAGATCTCCGTGCTCGTCGTGGTGGCCACCGGCATCGCGAGCCTGCTCTTCGTCTCACAGCGGGGCGCCGAGGTCCCGCGCCTCAGCGGTGCGCGGCGTCGACGGATCCCGGGCCTCCGATCCCAGGTCGTGTCGGACCCCCACCTCGCGGACAGCGAGATGGAAGCACCTCGCGACGCGGTGGGGCGGCACTCATGG
Source organism: Plantibacter sp. (assembly GCF_059073635.1). NCBI lineage: Bacteria > Bacillati > Actinomycetota > Actinomycetes > Micrococcales > Microbacteriaceae > Plantibacter > Plantibacter sp. The sequence continues at coordinate 82,547 of NZ_JCACOF010000012.1, forward strand.
CTCATCGGTGGCCGGGCGATCGCCGAGGCGAACCGTTCGATCCTCCTCGAAGTCCTCGTGCGGCTCCTCTTCCACCCGGCGATCGTCGTCTCCGTGTTCCTGCTCTTCGTCGGCCACAACGAGCCGGGCGGTGGCTTCGCCGGCGGTCTGCTCGCCGGCCTCGCGCTTGTGATGCGGTATCTCGCCGGCGGACGCTACGAGCTCGGCGAAGCCGTGCCGATCGATGCGGGCAAGGTGCTCGGCGTCGGACTGCTGCTCGCGGTGGGGACGGCCGTCGGTTCCCTGTTCTTCGGCGGTGAGGCGCTCCAGTCCGCGTACTTCTCGGCCGACGTCCCGATCCTCGGACACCTCTCGTTCGGCACGTCCAGCATCTTCGACATCGGCGTCTACCTCGTCGTCGTCGGACTGGCGCTCGACATCCTGCGCAGCCTCGGGGCCGAAGTCGACCGTCAACAGGAGGAAGCCGACATCGACGAGCAGAGTACGGACGAGTTCTCGGCGAGTGAGGCCGAGCAATGAGCGCCTCACTGACCCTCGTCGTCCTGATGGCCGTCATGTACGGCACCGGGGTGTACGTCATGCTCGAGCGGAGCCTCACCAGGTTCCTCATCGGGTTCGTGCTCGTCGGCAACGCGACGAACCTCCTCATCCTGATCATGAGCGGCCCGAGCGGCACCGCACCGCTCGTCACGGGCACCGCCTCCGACGACCGCATGGTCGATCCGGTGCCGCAGGTGCTCATGCTCACGGCCATCGTCATCAACTTCGGTGTGACCGCCTTCATCCTGGCGCTCATCTACCGGACCTGGTGGTTGGCACAGCTCGGCGACGAGGGTGACACCCTCAGCGATGAGCACGCCGACGACACCGAGGCGGCGACGGAGGCGGTCTTCAACCAGGTCGACCTGGACGACGAGGCCATCCAACGGGTCCTCGACGAGAGCAACGAGCACGGCGACGACAGTCACACGACCAGGAAGGGGGCAGGCGAATGAACGCACTCGTCCCGCTCGTGGTCATGATCCCGCTGATCGGCTCGGCGATCGCGCTCATGTTCCGCAACCGCCGCAAGACGCAGGTGGCGATCAGCGTCGTCGCGCTCACCGCGGTGACCGTGATCAGCGCGATCCTGCTCGCGGCAGTCGACCAGAGCGGCACGATCGTCGTGGAGCTGGGCGGCTGGTCCCCGCCGTGGGGCATCGTGCTCGTCGTCGACCGGCTGTCGGCGATCATGCTGCTCGTCGCGGCCCTGATGCTGCTGGGCGTCCTCATCTTCGCCATCGGTCAGGGCATCGTCGACGGCGACCGCGAGACGCCGGTGTCGATCTTCCACCCGACCTACCTGGTCCTGGCGGCCGGGCTGTTCGACGCCTTCGTCGCGGGCGACCTCTTCAACATGTACGTCGGCTTCGAGATGCTCCTCGCCTCCAGCTACGTGCTCCTCACCCTGGGCGGCACCGGAGCGCGGATCCGCGCCGGCGTCACCTACATCGTCATCAGCCTCATGTCGTCGCTGCTCTTCGTCGCCGCGATCGCCCTCATCTACGGCGCGACGGGCACGGTGACGATCGCCCTCGTGGCAGACCGCGTGCGCGACCTGCCGATGGAGGTGCAGGCGATCCTCTGCGCCGCACTGCTGCTCGGGTTCGCGGTGAAGGCGGCGGTGTTCCCGCTGTCGTTCTGGCTGCCCGACTCCTACCCGACCGCGCCGGCGCCGGTCACGGCGGTGTTCGCGGGCCTGCTGACGAAGGTCGGTGTGTACGCGATCATCCGGACCGACACGCTCATCTTCAAGGACGTGCCGCTGGCGACACCGTTGATGGTCATCGCCTTCCTGACCCTGCTCATCGGCATCTTCGGCGCGGTCGCCCAGGCCGACATCAAACGACTGTTGTCGTTCACTCTGGTGAGCCATATCGGCTACATGATCTTCGGCATCGCCGTCGGCGGGGTCGCCGGGACCGCCGCGACGATCTACTACATCGTCCACCACATCGTCGTCCAGACCACGCTGTTCCTCACCACCGGTCTCGTCGAGCGGATCGGCGGGACGACCTCCATCTCCCGCCTCGGCGGGATCCTGAAGGCCTCGCCGATCGTCGGCGTGCTGTTCTTCATCGGAGCGATGAACCTCGGCGGCATCCCGCCGTTCTCGGGCTTCCTCGGCAAGATCGGGCTGTTCCAGGCGGGTGTCGCCCTGGGCGACCCGCTGTCGTACATCCTCATCGCCGCCGGAGCCGCGACCTCGCTCCTGACCCTGTACGCCCTGGCGCGCGTGTGGAACATGGGCTTCTGGCGTGGGAAGGACGAGGTCGCCGGATACTCCTCGCCGTTGCTCGACCAGCTCGCGGAGAGCCCCGAGGACTCGGGATCGGTCGACACCAAGACCATCTCGCGCCCGATGATCGGTGCCACGACCGGCATGGTCGCGTTGACCCTCGCCCTGACGGTCTTCGCGGGGCCGCTCTTCGGACTGGCCACGCGGGCCGCTGAGAACATCGAGGACCCGGACAACTACATCACCGCGGTCTTCCCCGACGGAACGGAGCACCTGAAGTAATGCAACCGTCACGTCGTCGCGCACTGTTCAGCCAGGCCCTCCTCCTGGCCGGACTCATCCTGCTCTGGTGTCTCCTCTGGGGGATGTTCGACCTGCTCACCCTCGTGACCGGCCTCGGGGTCGCGTTGCTGGTGTCGTTCCTGTTCTACCTGCCGGCCGTCGAGCTGAGCGGCCGCATCAACCTCTGGCGGACCGCGATCTTCCTGGGCAAGCTCCTCGTCGACATCGTGCGGGCGAGTGCGGAGATCGCGTGGCTCGTCCTCAAGCCGAGGTTCCGTTCCAGTAACGCGGTGATCGCGGTCCGTCTGCGGACGACCTCCGACCTCATCATGAGCTGGACGGCGGAGGCGGTCTCGATCGTCCCCGGCTCGATCGTGGTCGACCTCGACCGCACGGCGTCGACGCTCTACCTGCACGCGTTGAACGTGCATGACGACGCCGACATCGACGAGGTCATCGCCGAAGTCCTCGGAACGGAGCGACGGCTCATCCTCGCGATCGGTTCGCGCGCCGAGGCCGACGCCCTCCGCCACGACCATGACCACGTCTCGATCGGAAGGGGGCAGTGATGCTCGTCGTGATCATCATCGTCTCCGTGCTGTTCGGTGCCGCGGCCCTCGCAGCGGTCTACCGGATCATCCGCGGGCCGAGCCTCCTCGACCGCGTGATCGCCTCCGACGTGCTCGTCGCCACCGTCATGTGCGCGATCGGGGCCGAGATGGCGATCAACCGTCACACGGACGGCCTGCCGGTCCTCCTGGCGCTCGCGATGTTCGCGATCGTCGGCTCGGTCAGCGTCGCGCGCTTCATGTCGAAGCAGGACGACGCATGACCGGCGAGCTGATCCGCGACATCGTCACCGGTGCCCTCGTGCTCGTCGGGGCGATCATGTGCTTCGCCGCCGGCGTCGGCCTCCTGCGCTTCCCCGACGTGTTGTCCCGCCTGCACGCGGCGACCAAGCCGCAGATCCTCGGGCTCATCGCGATCATGGCGGACGTCGCCGTCTCGAGCCCGACGGTCGGGACGATCACGATCGCGATCGCGATCATCGTGTTCCAGAGCCTCACCGCGCCGATCTCCGCGCACATGGTCGCCCGGGCGGCGTACCGGAGCGGCAACTTCGACGCGGCCGTCCTCGTCCGCGACGAGCTCGCGGGACGCGAAGAACTCGGCGAGGAACGACATCCCGGCCACACGCCCGAATAGCGGCACAATGTCCCCATGGGAATGCTCATCTACGGGTCCGGCGACGAGTACGAGATCGAAGACCGCGCGCTCGCGCACCTGAAGGCCGTCATCGGGGCGAAGCTGCGCCGACAGGAGAGTTTCTTCCTCAGCTGGGCGAACGATCCCGAACACGGTTCGGGACGACGGTCGCTCTGGTTGTCCCCGAGCATCCCGCTGCAGTTCCGCTTCTTCGGGAGCCGCCCGCCGGAACTCAACCGCGCGTGGCTCGAGGTCCTCTCGGATTCATCGCACACCCCGCGAGGGCTACAGCTCATCCCGGAGTCCGAGGTCGAGGGGCACCTCGCGGGGAACGGGGCGTCGCGCGACGCGGGCACCGAGTCCCACGACCAGGACCACGGCTAGGACGATTCGTCCGTCCCCACGAGCAGGACACGGAGCGCCGTCTCCGGTGAGCCGCGACCGTCCGGAGGGATCGTCTCGCCGTGCGTATAGCGATCGACGACCCGCGGGTCGACGTAGCTGGACTTCGCGATCGCCGGGGTGTTGCCGAGGACCGCTGCGGCGTCGCGCATGGCCTGTGCGATGACCTTCGAGCGTGCCGTCTTACTCTGCACGGGTCCGGCCTTCGCCAGGCTCTCCGCGGCCGCGACGGTGCCGTGCAGCGTCCGGAAGTCCTTCGCGGTGAACTCGCCGTTCGTCTGCGCCCGGACGTAGTCGTTGATCTGGCTCGCCTGGAGGTGGCGCCACCGGTTCCCGTCCTTCCAGGCCAGGAGGCGGGCGTGCGGTCCACGGCGCTTCAAGGAGCGGATGAGCGAGGCCAGGTCGGCGTCGACGATGTCGGACTCCCAGGGCTGTCCGCTCTTCGCCGGGAACTTCAGCGCGACGGTGTCGCCGCTCACACGAGCGTGCGCTCCCTCGAGGGTCGACAGGCCGTGACTGCCGTTGGCCTCCGCATACTGCTCGCCGCCCACGCGCAGGGAGCCGGTGTCGAGCATGCGGAACGCGCCGGCTGACACCCGTGCCAGCGGGTATCCCTCGAGCCGGAGGTCCCGGGTGACCCGACCTCGCGCGGCAGGGAGCGCCTCTGCGAGGGCCAGGGCGCGGTCGAACTTGCTCCGGTCCTGACGCTCGCGCCAGGACGGGTGGTAGAGGTACTGCCGTCGCCCGGCTGCATCGATCCCCGTCGCCTGGATGTGCCCGTTCGCGTAGGGGGTGATCCAGACGTCGTTCCACGCCGGAGGGACCACCAGGCCGTCGATCCGTGCCCGGATCTCCTGATCGTCGAGGAGCGAACCGTCCGGCATTCGATAACTGAAACCGCGCCCGGATCGAACCCGTCGGATGCCCTGTCCGTTCACGTCGCTGCGCCTCAGTCGTACCATCCGCCCAGGCTACGACGCGGTCGGATCCCGCTCGGCGGGCTTGCGCCGTGCCGTGCGCTCGTGTCAGCCGACGGGTGGCAGCTCGGCGAGGAAGGCGTCGTGCAGGCGCCCGTTCGTCGCGAGGGAGCTCCGCGTGGAGATGGTCTCGATGCCGTCGATGTCCGTGAAGCGGCCGCCGGCCTCGAGGACGATCGGCACGTGGGCGCCCAGGTCGTACTCCTGCACGCCGAATTCGGCCACGGCGTCGATCGAGCCCTCGGCGAGCAGCATGTAGGGCCACATGTCACCGATGGCCCGATCGCGCCACAGGGAGCCGCACAGGGCCAGCAGCTGGGGGATCCGCCCGACCGAGGCCCACTGCGCGATGCTCTGGAAGCTGAAGGACGCGTCGGCGAGGTCGGAGACCCCCGAGACGGACAGCCGGCGTGGGGTGGTCTCGCCGAACCGGACGCCCCACGCGCCGTGTCCGATGGCACCCCACCAGCGGGCGTGCATGGCGGGTGCGCTCACGACGCCGACGACAGGCACGCCGTCGACGGCGAGGGAGATGAGCGTCGCCCAGTTCGAGACGCCGCGGAGGAAGTTCGCCGTCCCGTCGATCGGGTCGATGATCCACTGCCGATCCGTCGGGCCCTGCGCGCCGTACTCCTCGCCGAACACGCCGTCGTCCGGGCGCTCGGTCTCGAGGATGCCGCGGATGGCGCGTTCGACGGCGAGGTCGGCGTCGGTGACGTGCGAGCGGTCCGGCTTGGTGGAGACTTCGAGGTCGCGAGCCTCGAAGCGGTCCATCGCGATGCGGTCGGCCGCGTCGGCGAGCCGGAGCGCGAGATCGAGGTCGGCGGGGGAGACGGTCACGGGTTCGGTCACCTCTCCAGGATAGGGTCGCGCGGGCCTGATCGAACGACGCTCGAGGGGCCGGCGACGTGCCTCCGCGACACGCCGACCGGCTCGATTTCGCACCCGGGCCAGTTGGGTGCTAGTGTCATATCTCGGTTCGGAACACTCCGAAACCACGCACCTCTAGCTCAATTGGCAGAGCAACTGACTCTTAATCAGTGGGTTCCCGGTTCAAGTCCGGGGGGGTGCACCACACCAGCAACGGCCTCGTCTTCGGACGGGGCCGTTCTGCGTTTCGGCTCGACTCGCGTTCGGGCTTACGGCCCGACGAAACGCTCCGGTGACGTTTCGCGACAGCTCCCGTCCGATTCGCGTCATCGGAACCGAGTAGAGCGCGGGCATGAGACCCTGGAAGGGTCGGCAGCATGGCGGGATCGGGTCCTGCCCTTGCCGACGAAAGCCTCCGCGTGGTCACCCCACCGTGCGGAGCAGAGCGACGGTCGGGCATTCGTGCCCACCAGCGCCGTGACGCCTCATCGATTCGGGTTCGATGAGGCGTCATGCCCGCTCAACGGCCCGGTACGACGAAACGGCCGCCCACCGGAGTGGACGGCCGTTCTCGACGTGCGTGGCCGGTCAGGCGACCGAGCTGCGGCGCGCCGGCACCGGGTTGACGAGGCTCGCGTCGATGAACTCGGGTTCGGCCCAGACGGTGATGGGGTAGTGCTGCGGCTCGAGGAGGGTTCGCTCGACGAGCGTCGGCTCAGTGTCGTCAGCCGCGGCATCGGGGTGGTCGTCATCGGTCTGCGCCTCGGACGGCGCGTCGATCGTCTCGGTGATGGCGGCAGGTTCCTCGACGACGGCCGGCTCGATGACCTCGACGGTCTCGACCTCGTCGGCGACATCGACCGCGGCTTCTTCCTGGCCACGAGACCACAACCGCCATCCGCGCGCCGGAGCGGCCTCGGCACGGACCGTCACCGCAGCCTGCTCGAGGTCGATGTCCGTCGCGATGTCGTGGGCGAGCTGCTGGGCGTAGACCTCGTGGAAGATCTCATCGCCGGAGCTCGGGGTGCGGCGCGACAGCACCCAGGCACCGTTGGCACCGAGCTCGCTCGCCAGTCGAGCGTGGACGAGGTCGAACAGCTGCTTCTCGGTCAGCTTCGATGCGGAGACTGGTGCTGCGTGGCGTCGGCGACCGAACATGGCGGGCCCTTCATCGAAAGCGGATCATCCGTGAGGCTGGACTGCCCTCATTGTCGATCACGAGGCGCGGAACGACGCGGAGACACGCGGGTGAGCGCCCCAATTCTCGGGTTCTCCGGGCGGTCGTGGTAGCGCGGGCGGCGCGACCTCAGCGGCCGATCTCAGCCTGCTTGCTGTCGTCGAGCACCGAGCTGATCGCGAGGGCGAGCGAGATGCCCCAGCTCACCCAGAGGAGGGCGAGCTTCCAGTCCCGCGGTCCCTGTCGGGTCGCCTGGAGGGCGGAGATCCCGCCGAAGACCGTGGAGATCATGCTGCCGTTGAAGAGGAATTTGCGCATGACTTCACGCTAGCCGGTAGGGGAGGCCCCCCGCATCCGGGCTTTCCTTCGGGTTCTCGCCTGTGCTAGCGAATGCACGCTTCGCGAAGGCCAGTGAGGCGCGCAGCTGGCTGAGGCGGAGCGCGTCGCCGCCGGTCGCGGGCAGGTGCACCTCCGCGACGATGCTTCCCGACCAGTCCGCCGCGCGCAGCAGCTCGAGGACCTCGGCGACCGGCTGCTCACCGTCGCCCGGGAGGAGGTGCTCGTCGAGGAAGGCACCCCGCGGCGACGGTGCGGTCCCGTCGCACAGGTGCACGTGGCGGAGGCGGCCGCCGTAGCGGGTCGCGATCTCGAGCGAGTCCTCACCCGCGAGGGCCGCATGGGAGAAGTCGAGCGTCAGGGCGGCGCAGGCGAGCGGGGCCGGGTCGTAGCCGAAGGCGAACGGCTGCACCCGGAGCCCGCGGCTCTGGAAGCACGCCATGTTCTCGACGGCCAGCTCGAGTCCGTGCGTCTCGCTCAGCTCGGCGACGAGGTCGACGAAGGCGTGCGCGTAGCGCCGCTGCCAGCGGAACGGCGGGTGGACGACGACGGTCGACGCGCCGACGGCGGCGGCGAGCTCGGCCGAGCGGCGGAGCTTCTCCCGATGGTCGCGGCCCCAGACGAACGCGGTCCGGGTCAGGACCGGCGCGTGGATCGAGAGGATGTCGAGCCCGGTCTCGGCGGCGAGGGCGCGGAGGGCGTCGGCGTCCTGCGTGACGCGGTCCTGGGTCACCATGACCTCGACGCCGTCGTAGCCGGCTTCGGCGGCCAACTCGAACGCGCGCCGGGTTCCCAGCGGGTAGACGCAGGAGGTGCTCATGCCATGGCGGATCATCAGCGCAAGCATATGCTCGCCGTCTGAACACGCGGTTTCGCCATGCGGAACGCTGCTAGCCTGAACAGCGAACCCGAGTACCCCGGGAGGGCCATCATCACCAGATATTCCGCGCCTGACGGCGGATCAGCGTCGACCTTCGACTTCATCGTGGTATCCAACCGGCTGCCGGTCGACCGCGTCGTCGATGCAGACGGCGCCGAGAGCTGGCGGACCTCACCCGGTGGACTCGTGACCGCCCTCGAACCCGTCATGCGCGGTGCCGACGGCGCCTGGATCGGATGGGCCGGCTCCGCCGACCTCGAGATCGAGCCGTTCGACAACGACGACATGTGGATCATCCCGGTCCCGCTGTCCGAGGACGAGATCGCCCGCTACTACGAGGGCTTCTCGAACGACACCATCTGGCCGCTCTACCACGACGTCATCGCTCCGCCGAGCTACCACCGCGAGTGGTGGGACTCCTACGTCGCCGTGAACCGACGGTTCGCGGAGGCGGCCGCAGCGGCCGCGTCCGACGGCGGGACCGTCTGGGTGCAGGACTACCAGCTGCAGCTCGTGCCGAAGATGCTGCGTGAGCTGCGACCCGATCTCACGATCGGCTTCTTCAACCACATCCCGTTCCCGGCCTACGGCATCTACTCGCAGCTCCCATGGCGACGCCAGATCATCGAGGGACTGCTCGGCGCCGACGTCATCGGCTTCCAGCGCGTCGCGGACGCGGGCAACTTCTCCCGGGCGGTCCGCCGCCTGTTCGGGTACGAGACGAAGGGGGCCGCGATCCAGGTCCCGCTCGATGCGGCACTCGTGTCGGTCACGACGGACGCGGCACCGGTCGCCTCGAAGCGTGGCGCCCCGTACCGCACGGTGATCGCCCGGCACTTCCCGATCTCGATCGACAGCAAGGGGTACCAGGCCCTCGCGCAGCGCCCCGACATCATCGCCCGTGCCAAGCAGATCCGCGAGGAGCTCGGCAACCCGGAGACGATCATGCTCGGCGTCGACCGCCTCGACTACACGAAGGGCATCGGGCACCGACTCAAGGCCTTCGGAGAGCTCCTCGCACAGGGCAAGCTCGCGGTCGAGGACGTCACGCTCGTCCAGGTCGCCAGCCCCAGCCGCGAACGCGTCGAGACGTACCGTCAGCTCCGCGACGACATCGAGCAGACGGTCGGCCGGATCAACGGCGACTTCGGCACCATCGGCCACACCGCGATCCAGTACCTGCACCACGGGTACCCCCGCGAGGAGATGGCTGCCCTCTACCTCGCCGCCGACGTCATGCTCGTCACAGCCCTGCGCGACGGCATGAACCTCGTCGCGAAGGAGTACGTCGCCGCTCGCTACGACAACGACGGCGTCCTCGTGCTGAGCGAGTTCGCCGGCGCGTCCGACGAGCTGAAGCAGGCCCTCAAGATCAACCCGCACGACATCGAGGGGATGAAGTCGGCGATCCTCCAGGCCGTGCACATGACGAAGGCCGAGCGTGGTCGTCGCATGCGGGCGCTGCGCAAGCGCGTCATGGAGTACGACGTCGCGCGGTGGTCGGCGTCCTTCCTCGACGAGTTGCAGCGTGTGCGTGACCAGTCACCGACCATCGAGCAGGGGAGCACCACCCAGTCATGAGCACCACCGACGAGCCCACCGACACCCTCGGGGGGCTTCCCCTCGGACTGCGTGCGGAACTCCGCCGCCTGGCCGACGTCCCGAAGCTCCTGGTGGCCCTGGACTTCGACGGCACGCTGGCCCCCGAGGTCGACGACCCGGACCAGGCGCGGGCGCTGCCCGCGGCCCGCAAGGCAGTGTTGGCGCTGATGGACCTGCCCGGGACGCGCGTCGCACTCGTGTCCGGGCGCGCGATCGACAGTCTCGTGGCGGTGGCCGAGCTGCCCGACCACGCCCTGTTCGCCGGCTCGCACGGCGTCGAGATCCGTCTCGACAACCCCGACGACGCCCTCGCCCTCGACGACGAGGAACGCGAACAGCGGGAGACCCTCCAACGGATCCTCCAGGACGTCGCGGAGGGTTACGATAATGTCTGGATCGAGCGGAAGCCGGCAGGGTTCGCCCTGCACACGAGGCTCGCCAGTGAAGAAGACTCCAGGATCGCCCACCTCGAAGCACTCGCCCACACCAAGGACGAGTTCGGCGCCCTGACGGTTCGAGAGGGCAAGAACGTCCTCGAGTTCTCGCTCAGGAGCGCGACCAAGGGCGAAGCCGTCGAACACCTCCGGCGGTACACCAAAGCAGATGCCGTGTTCTACGCGGGCGACGACGTCACGGACGAGGACGCGTTCGGCGCACTCGGCCCCGGCGACCTCGGGGTGAAGAGCGGCACCGGCGTGACCGCCGCCGACTTCAGGGTCGAAGGACCCTCCGAGATCGCGCGCGTCCTCGGCATGCTCGCGGAATATCGAAGCAACAAGGAAGCCGTAGACTCTTAAAATGCCAGAGATCGACATCAAACCACGCAGTCGTGCCGTCACCGACGGGATCGAGGCGACCACTTCGCGCGGCATGCTCCGCGCCGTCGGCATGGGCGACGAGGACTGGGACAAGCCCCAGATCGGCATCGCGAGCTCGTGGAACGAGATCACGCCCTGCAACCTCTCGCTCGACCGCCTCGCGCAGGGGGCCAAGGAGGGCGTGCACTCGGGTGGGGGATACCCGCTGCAGTTCGGCACCATCTCCGTCTCCGACGGCATCTCGATGGGCCACGAGGGCATGCACTTCTCGCTCGTCTCGCGCGAGGTCATCGCCGACAGCGTCGAGACCGTGGTCATGGCCGAGCGCCTCGACGGCACGGTCCTGCTCGCCGGCTGCGACAAGTCGCTGCCGGGCATGCTCATGGCCGCCGCGCGGCTCGACCTCTCCTCGGTCTTCCTCTACGCCGGATCGATCGCGCCGGGTTGGGTCAAGCTCTCCGACGGCACCGAGAAGGAGGTCACGATCATCGACTCCTTCGAGGCGGTCGGGGCCTGCAAGGCCGGCAACATGAGTGAAGAGGACCTGAAGCGCATCGAGTGCGCCATCGCCCCGGGCGAGGGCGCCTGCGGCGGGATGTACACGGCCAACACGATGGCGTCGGTCGCCGAGGCGCTCGGCATGAGCCTCCCGGGTTCGGCATCGCCGCCCTCGGCCGACCGCCGTCGCGACTACTTCGCGCACCGCTCGGGCGAGGCCGTGGTCAACATGCTCCGACTCGGCATCACCGCGCGCGACATCCTGACGAAGGAGGCGTTCGAGAACGCCATCGCCGTCGCGATGGCATTCGGCGGATCGACGAACGTGGTCCTGCACCTGCTCGCGATCGCCCGCGAGGCCGAGGTCGACCTCACGCTCGACGACTTCAACCGCATCGGCGACAAGGTGCCGCACATCGGCGACCTGAAGCCGTTCGGCCAGTACGTCATGAACGACGTCGACCGTCACGGCGGCGTCCCCGTCGTCATGAAGGCGCTGCTCGACGCCGGTCTGCTGCACGGCGACTGCCTCACGGTCACCGGCAAGACGGTCGCCGAGAACCTCGCCGACATCAACCCCGACCCGATCGACGGCACGGTCATCCGCACGCTCGACAACCCGATCCACGCGACCGGCGGCATCACGATCCTCAAGGGGTCGTTCGCGCCCGAGGGCGCCGTCGTGAAGACGGCCGGATTCGACGCCGAGGTCTTCGAAGGACCCGCGCGGGTCTTCGAACGTGAACGCGGAGCCATGGACGCGCTCACCGAGGGCAAGATCAACAAGGGCGACGTCGTCATCATCCGCTACGAGGGCCCGAAGGGTGGGCCGGGGATGCGCGAGATGCTCGCGATCACGGCCGCCATCAAGGGCGCCGGACTCGGCAAGGATGTACTACTGTTGACGGACGGTCGATTCTCAGGCGGCACAACCGGACTGTGCATCGGCCACATAGCACCCGAAGCGGTGGACGCAGGTCCAATCGCCTTCGTGCGCGATGGTGATCTGATACGGGTCGATATCGCTGGCCGCTCGCTCGACCTACTCGTCGACGAAGCAGAGCTGGAAGCCCGCCGCGACGGCTGGGCGCCTCTTCCCCCGCGCTATACCCGTGGCGTTCTCGCAAAGTACTCTCGTCTCGTGCACTCCGCAGCGGAGGGCGCGATCACGGGATAACCGAGCATCTCGTTCGTGCATCTCATCGCTGAAGGAATCATCATGCCCACGGAATCCCAACCCGTGCCTCATCCCAGAACACCTGCGGCCCCGGCCGCACCGGAGATCCTGACGGGAGCCCAGGCGATCGTCCGATCGCTCGAGCTCCTCGGGGTCACCGACATCTTCGGTCTGCCCGGCGGAGCGATCCTGCCGACCTACGACCCGCTGATGGACTCGACGAAGCTCCGTCACATCCTGGTCCGACACGAGCAGGGCGCCGGCCACGCGGCCGAAGGATACGCCGCCGCCGGTGGCGGGATCGGCGTGTGCATCGCGACGTCCGGCCCCGGCGCGACGAACCTCGTCACCGCCATCGCCGACGCCTACATGGACTCGGTGCCGATGGTCGCGATCACCGGTCAGGTGTTCTCGACCCTCATGGGCACGGACGCGTTCCAGGAGGCGGACATCGTCGGCATCACCATGCCGATCACGAAGCACTCCTTCCTCGTCAAGACCCCGGAGGAGGTCCCGGCGGCCATCGCCGCGGCCTACGAGATCGCGGGTACCGGCCGTCCCGGACCGGTGCTGGTCGACATCACGAAGGACGCCCAGCAGGCCGAGGCGCCGTTCATCTGGCCGCCGAAGGTCGACCTGCCCGGCTACCGCCCGGTGACGAAGGCGCACGGCAAGCAGATCCAGGCCGCTGCGCAGCTGCTCGTCAACGCCAAGAAGCCGGTGCTGTACGTCGGCGGCGGCGTGATCCGCTCCAAGGCCTCCGAGGAACTGCTCGCGCTGGCCGAGGCGACCGGGGCTCCGGTCGTGACGACGCTCATGGCTCGCGGGGCGTTCCCCGACTCGCACACGCAGCACCTCGGCATGCCCGGCATGCACGGCACCGTCCCGGCAGTGCTCGCGCTGCAGGAGGCCGACCTGCTCGTGTCGCTCGGTGCCCGATTCGACGACCGCGTGACCGGCAAGGCCTCGCTCTTCGCGCCGAACGCGAAGGTCGTCCACGTGGACGTCGACCCGGCCGAGATCTCGAAGATCCGCATCGCGGACGTGCCCATCGTGGGCGACGCGAAGGACGTCATCGTCGACCTCCAGTCGGCGTTCGAGGCAGCCGCCCGCGAGGTCACCCCCGACATCGCCGAGTGGTGGTCCTACCTCGACGGTCTCCGCGAGGAGTTCCCGCTGGGCTACGCCGAGCCGACCGACGGTCTGCTCTCGCCACAGCACGTGATCTCCCGCATCGGCGAGATCACCGGTCCGGAGGGCGTCTTCGCGTCGGGCGTCGGCCAGCACCAGATGTGGGCGGCGCAGTTCATCAAGTACGAGCGTCCGAACTCCTGGCTGAACTCCGGCGGTGCCGGGACCATGGGCTACTCGGTCCCCGCGGCCATGGGCGCCAAGGTGGCCCAGCCCGATCGCCACGTGTGGGCGATCGACGGCGACGGCTGCTTCCAGATGACCAACCAGGAACTCGCGACCTGCACGATCAACAACATCCCGATCAAGGTCGCGATCATCAACAACTCCTCGCTGGGCATGGTCCGCCAGTGGCAGACGCTCTTCTACGACGGTCGGTACTCGAACACCGACCTGAACACCGGGCACGACACCATCCGGATCCCCGACTTCGTCAAGCTGGCCGAGGCCTACGGTTGCCTCGCGATCCGCGTGACGAAGGAGGAGGAGGTCGACGCCGCCATCAAGCTCGCCCTGGAGACGAACGACCGTCCGGTCGTCATCGACTTCGTCGTGAGTGCCGACGCGATGGTGTGGCCGATGGTGCCGCAGGGTGTCAGCAACAGCTACGTCCAGTACGCCAAGGACCACAGTCCGTCGTTCGATGAGGAGGCCTGAGCATGAGCAGCCACGTCCTGAGCCTCCTCGTCGAGGACAAGCCCGGTCTGCTGACCCGCGTCGCCGGGTTGTTCGCCCGCCGGGGCTTCAACATCGAGAGCCTCGCGGTCGGCCACAGCGAGATCGAGGGTCTGTCCCGGATCACGGTCGTCGTCGACGTCGAGGAGCTTCCGCTCGAGCAGGTGACGAAGCAGCTGAACAAGCTCATCAACGTCATCAAGATCGTCGAGCTGGATCCGGCGCAGTCCGTCCAGCGCGAGCACCTGCTCATCAAGGTCCGCGTCGACAACTCCACCCGTTCCCAGGTGTTGGAGGCCGTCAACCTGTTCCGGGCCCGCGTCGTCGACGTGGCGACCGACGCCCTCGTGATCGAGGTCACGGGCGACTCCGGGAAGACGACCGCGCTCCTCAAGGTGCTCGAGCCCTACGGCATCAAGGAGATCGCCCAATCGGGTCTCCTCGCCATCGGGCGCGGCTCGAAGTCCATCACCGAACGCGTCTTCAAGAACTAGTCGCATCTGCGGCATATTGCGAAACCACAACCAAGGAGAGAACCACCAGTGACTGAGATTTTCTACGACCAGGACGCAGACCTGTCGCTCATCCAGGGCAAGAAGGTTGCCGTTATCGGCTACGGCTCGCAGGGCCACGCACACGCGCTCAACCTCCGCGACTCCGGTGTCGAGGTCGTCGTCGGCCTGAAGGACGGCTCGAAGTCGATCGCCAAGGCCGAGGAGCAGGGCTTCACCGTCAAGAACGTCGCCGACGCCTCCGCATGGGCCGACGTCATCGTCATCCTCGCTCCGGACCAGCACCAGCGCACGATCTTCGCCGAGTCCATCAAGGACCAGCTCGCTCCGGGCAAGGCGCTCGTCTTCGGCCACGGCTTCAACATCCGCTTCGGCTACATCGAGGCTCCTGAGGGCGTCGACATCTTCATGGTCGCCCCGAAGGGCCCGGGCCACACCGTTCGTCGCGAGTACGAGGCCGGCCGCGGCGTCCCCGTCATCGTCGCCGTCGAGAAGGACGAGACCGGTGGCGCCTGGGCGCTCGCCTGGTCCTACGCCAAGGCGATCGGTGGCCTCCGTGCCGGTGGCATCAAGACCACCTTCACCGAGGAGACCGAGACCGACCTCTTCGGCGAGCAGGCCGTCCTGTGCGGTGGCGTCTCGCAGCTGATCCAGTACGGCTTCGAGACCCTGACCGAGGCCGGGTACCAGCCGCAGATCGCCTACTTCGAGGTGCTCCACGAGCTGAAGCTCATCGTCGACCTCATCTGGGAGGGTGGCATCGCCAAGCAGCGTTGGAGCGTCTCCGACACGGCTGAGTACGGCGACTACGTCTCCGGCCCGCGCGTCATCGACCCGAGCGTCAAGACCAACATGCAGGCGGTCCTCAAGGACATCCAGGACGGCACCTTCGCCAAGCGCTTCATCGACGACCAGGACGCCGGCGCGCCCGAGTTCCTCGAGCTGCGCAAGAAGGGCGAGGACCACCCGATCGAGGCCACCGGTCGCGAGCTGCGCAAGCTCTTCGCGTGGAACGCCTCGAACGACGACGACTACGTCGACGGCAGCGTCGCCCGCTAGTCTCCGCTCGTCCAGCCGCTCAGCGGCACCGAGCCAGAACGCCCGCCCCGATCCGTCGGGGCGGGCGTTCCGTCGTCTGCGGGAGCCTCAGGCCGTCGTTGCTCCGGTCGTGCCGGGCTCGAGGAAGATCTCGATGACCGGGATCGGGGTGTCGGGTTCACCGATCGGCAGGTGCAGGGTCACCGTGTCGGGACCGAGTCCCTTCGGTTGGGTGTGCTGGTTCGGCAGATCGTGCTCCGGGCGATGCACCTGGAACGGCACCTCGGAGCCGTCCGACAACAGCTGCGCGTAGCGCACCCGGCCGCCGAGACCGGGCAGGTGCAGGTGCACGAACGGCCAGGCGAAGACGTGTACGTACAGCCGGTCGCCGCGTTGCGTGTATCGGACGTCGGTCGGACTGCTGAACTCCGACGGGCCGCATCCTCGGATCGCCCGCTCGTGGAGCGCGAACCAGTCGGCGAGGACGTCGAGTCGTTCGATCGCGCGAGGATCGATCGTCCCGCGCGCGGTCGGTCCGATGTTCAGCAGCATGTTGCCGTTCTTCGAGACCGAATCGATGAGCATCCGCAGGAGCAGCTCCGGCGACTTGTAGTCGAGGTTGTCGCGGTCGTACCCCCAGCTGCCGTTCAGGGTCTGGCAGGCCTCCCACCGGAGGGGGTCGCCGTCGGGACCGACCGGTGTCACCACGGGCTGGTACTGCTCGGGGGTGGTGACGTCGCCCGGGAGTTCGAGGCGGTCGTTGATGAGGATCTCCGGCTGCAGCCCGCGGATCATCTCGACGAGTTCCTCGGAGCCCCAGTCGGCGGCGCCCTTCCCCGGCAGACCTTCGATGCCCTGCGAGTAGCTGAAGTCGAAGAAGAGGTAGTCGATCGGGCCGTAGCCGGTGAGCAGCTCGCGCACCTGGCCGTGCAGGTAGTCCCGGTAGCGGGACCAGTCCCGGTCGGCGTTCGCTGCGAGCGCCTCGGGGTCGTCGCGTCGCGGGTGGATGCCGTCGACCGTGAAGTCGGGGTGATGCCAGTCGATGAGCGAGTGGTAGAAGCCGATCCGGAGCCCCTCGGCGCGGAAGGCCTCCACGAACTCCGCCACGAGGTCACGGCCGGCGGGCGTGTGCATGGACGTGAAGTCGGTGAGTGCCGAATCCCACAGGCAGAAGCCGTCGTGGTGCTTCGTCGTGAGCACCGCGTACCGGAAGCCGGCCGCCTTGGCCTGCTTGGCCCAGGCGCGGGGGTCGAACCGGTCGGGGTCGAAGTGCTCGCGGTAGCGCTCGTAGTGTTCGGCCGAGAGGTGTTCCCGCGTCTGCACCCACTCATGGCGTGCCGGGAGGGCGTAGAGGCCCCAGTGCAGGAACAATCCGAATCTCGCCTCGTCGAACCAGGCGGTGTCGGGTCGGGGGATGGTGGTCTCGGTCACGGCGGCCCTTCGATCGTCGAGTGGGTTCACGGCGGTGCGGGGGCAGGCTAACACGAAAGGTCGGATGTCTGCTGTCCGGTGGGCCGGCGTGGTCAGGACGTCGGACCTCCTGCGCGTCGACGGTTCAGGCGTCGTGGGGTTCGAAGACCTGCACGGGCACGCCGGTGTCCAGCGATGCCTTCGCCGCCAACGCGACCGTCAGGGCCGCGAGGGCACTCCGGCCGGTCACTCGGAACGGTTGGACGTCTCGCTTCACGCAGTCGAGGAAGGAGGCCATCTGTCGTCGGTAGGGATCGGTCTCGTCGAGGTCGTAGGGGCCGTGCGCGGCGGCCGATCCCAGCGCGTCGACCGAGAGCGGCGGTGCGTGGGTCGGGGACGCACCGACGAATCGGTGGGCGATGAGCCCGGTGCTGCCGAGCACCTCGATGGCCGAGCTGAATCCGAAGGCCGGCGGGAGCTCCATGGAGGTGAGGACGCGCCCGATCCCGCCGTCGGCGTAGTCGACCGTCGTCTCGATCGGGCGACCGGTGCCGGTGCGTCGTGCTGACACGGATCGCGGCTGACCGAGGAGCTGGTTCAGCTGGTCGAAGTCGTGGATCGCGAAGTCGACGAGGGGGCCGCCGGAGCGTCGCTCGTCCTGCCACCACGGTGACGGGGCGGCGGGGGAGCTCAGCCGTTCGGCCGTGACGGCGAGGGGTGTGCCGACAGCCCCGGCCCGCACCGCGTCGTCGATCGCCTCGTACCCGCCGAAGAACCTGACGACGTGCGCGACCATGAACGTCCGGCCGGACTCGTCGGCGGCCTGCAGGATCGCGTTGGCGTCGGCGAGCGTCAGGGCGATCGGTTTCTCCAGCAGGACGTGCTTGCCGGCACGGAGCGCCCTGACGGCGAGATCCCGATGGGTGTCGGTCGGCGTGCAGATGACGACGATCCCCACGGAGGCATCCAGGAGCACCTCGTCGACCGAGGTGGTGAGTCGTGCGGCCGGTGCCTCCGGCATGGCTCTCGGCGACCGAGCCGAGCACAGGTAAGTGATCCGGTCGGCTGCACCGAGTCCGGCGAGCGCGCGGACGTGCGCCAGTCCCATGGCACCGGTGCCGATGACGGCGATCCGGTCCGCCATCACCGCGTCACCGCTTCTCTCCAGCAGCCAGGTCCTCGCGCAGGCGGCTGAGGGTCGCGTCGTCGACGTCCCCGCCCAGCATCCTGATGCCCAGGGCGGCGGCTCCGACGAGGCCGTCGGCGACCGGGACGAGTCGGGCCCCGGCGGCAGCCGATGACAGGCGCTCCGCGGCCGAGGGGACGGACGGGAGGAGTCCGTCGACGAGCACGCTGCCGCCGACGACGAGCGTGCTCTCCCTGTGGTCCGAATCCGGAGCCAGCACCCGTTCCACGAGGACCGCCAGGCGGTCGACGGCAGCGTCGAGGATGGACCGCGCGACGTCGTCGTCCGCGGCTTGGAAGGCGAGCGGCGCCAGGCGGGCGATGGCGATGGGGGGACCGTCGTTCACCGAGCGGATGAGTGTGTCGAGTACCGGGGACCGGCGGTGGTCCGCGTCACCGGATGAGGACGGGTCCGGAGTGAACCCGACCGCCTGGGAGAGCAGCGGGGTGAGGCCCGTGCGGGGGCCGATGCCGTCGAGGTCGGCGGCGACCGCGCGGATCACGCGCCGGGCGATCCAGAATCCGGAGCCGCCATCGCCGAGGAGCCAGCCGGCACCGCCGACCTCCCGGACGACGAGACGGTCCTTGATCCGTCCCGCGACGCTCCCGGTCCCCGCGACGAGCACGACGCCGTCCGGCGACGCCGAGCCGGAGCCGTACATGCCGAGCAGATCCGGTTCGATGACGACCGGTCCGAGTCCGAGCGGTACGAGGTGTGCGTCCAAGGCGCGGCGGTAGGCGTCGGACACCTGCCCCGCCTGCGTGATCACCACGAGCGACCCGGACGGGAGGGGCGGTATGGACGACGTCGTCCTGGCCTGGTCGAGTGCGGCACGAGCCGCGAGCGCGATCTGCGTGGCAGCGCTGTCCACACCGGACGACGTCGGATTCCCGCCGCCCGCGCGCCCGGAACCGAGGCGACGTCCTGAGGCGTCCACGAGCACCGCGCGGGACGAGGTGCCGCCGGCGTCGACCGCCAGAGTTGTTTTCATCATCGTCATCATCTCGAAACATGTTGCCGTGGGCCACAACGTACTGTAAGAATCAGTTTCGCGTCACTCCAACGAAGGAGAAAAGGAATTTCCATGACTGTTTCCATCCGCACCGACCCACCGGTCGAGCACGCCACCGGCGTGACCAACCGGATTCGGTCGCGGATGCCGGAGATGTCCGGGGTCATGCTGCGTATCGCCGACTACCTGTTGGAGAACCCAGACGCGCCCCTCACCCTCACGATCGGTGAGCTCGCAGCCGATTCGGGCGTCTCAGCGGCGACCATCACCCGCTTCTGCCGGATCATCGGGTACACCGGCTACGCGCCGTTCCGGGTCGACCTCGCCAAGGACTTCGGTCGCAGCACCGCACGCGACTCCTGGCAGACCGACATCGGCCGGGCGTTCGGCCCCGACGACTCGGCTCCGGACGTCCTGAGCACGCTGCTCAACGCGCACACCCGGACGCTGCGGGAGACCGCCGACGTGATCGACCTCGAGGTCATGCTCGAGATCGCCGCAGCCATCGCGCGCAGCCCGGAACGTCGACATCTACGGTGTCGGCGGCAGCGCGATGCTCGCCGACGAGATGCAGGCCAGGCTGTACCGGATCGGCATCAGCACGCACGCCTGGTCGGAGGTCCACGCGGGCCTCACGAGCGCGGCGATCCAGGGCCCGGACTCGGTCGCCCTGGGGATCAGCAACACCGGGCGCACCGAGGAGACCATCCAGATGCTCCGCCAGGCGGGTCGCGCGGGCGCGCTCACCGTGGCGATCAGCAACAACCCGGACTCCCCGCTCGTCGCCGCGTCGACGCTGGCCATCATCACCTCGGCCCACGAACGGTTCCTGCAGCCCGACGACCTCTCCGCCAAGCACGGTCAGCTGTTCGTCCTGGATCTGTTGTACCTGTTCGTCGCGCAGCAGAACTTCGAGCGCACGACCAAGCGCCTCGCGGCCTCCGCCCTCGCGGTCGCCCCGCACCGCCGACCCACCAAGGCCGGAGCCCTGTCCGAGACCGCCTCGCCCGTGGGCGTCTGAGAGGAACCGAATGAGCACCACATCCACCACCACCTGGACCGATCACGTCGATCGCTACACCGACGAGGTCACCTCGCGCCTCGCGGACATCACCCAGGCGGCCCGGTCCGGCGAACTCGACCCCGCGATCGACCTGCTGGTCGCGGCCCTCGAACGCGGAGCGGTCATCCAGGCGTTCGGCACCGGCCACTCGGAGGCGTTCGCGATGGAGATCGCCGGCCGCGCCGGTGGACTGATCCCGACGAACAAGATCGCCCTGCGGGACGTCGTCCTCCGCGGCGAACGGTCCGTCGACGACCTCGGTGGTGCCGCGCTGGAGCGCAGCGGCGACGTCGCGGCGGAGCTCTTCGCGATCTCACCGGTGGGGGAGGGCGACGTGTTCATCATCGCGTCGAACTCCGGCGTCAACGGGTCGATCGTGGGACTCGCCCTGATCGCCAAGGAGCACGGCCACCCCGTCATCGCCGTGACCTCGCTCGAGCACACCTCGCGCGTCGAGCCGAAGCACCCGAGCGGGCTGCGGCTCTCCGAGGTGGCCGACGTGGTGCTCGACAACCGTGCTCCGTTCGGCGACGCGACCATCGAGGTCCAGGACGGCGTCCCGGTCGGCGCGGTGTCCTCGATCACGGCGGCCTACCTCGCGCAGCTCCTCACCATCGGCGTCGCGGCGAGGATCGCGGCGACCGGCGAGACCCCACCGCTCTACATCTCGGCCAACATCCCGGGCGGCGACGAGCACAACAGTGTGCTCGAGGACCGCTACCGGGGCCGGATCAGACGTGACGCCTGAACCCGAGGCGTCGCAACACCCGCACCACACACCCGACAACACCACCCCGACAGCACCACACCCGGGCAACACTCGAATCACTGGAAGGTAGACCGATGGACAAGCAGCCAGCAACGCTCCAACGCCGCGATTTCCTGCGAGGAGCACTCGCGACCGCGATCCTCCTCCCGCTGGGCGGGACGCTCGCGTCCTGTGTCGGCGGCGGAGGCGGGGCGACCACCACCGGCGGACCGGTCTCGGCCGACAACCCGTTCGGCATGGCCGCCAACTCGACGGTCGACGCCGTCATCTTCAAGGGCGGGTACGGCATCGAGTACACCGAGTTCGCCGGGAAGCTCGTCGAGAAGCAGCAGGCAGGCTCGACCGTCAAGGTCACGGCCGCGACGAACATCGCGCAGACCCTCCAGCCGCGGTTCGTCGCCGGCAACCCGCCGGACGTCATCGACAACAGCGGCGCCGGCCTCATCGGCATCAACACGATCCGCGAGCAGCTCGCCGACCTGACGGACGTCATCGAGGCGAAGAACTACGAGGGCAAGGTCATCAAGGACACCCTCTACCCGGGTGTCGTCGAGCCGGGCACCTTCGACGGCAAGTTCGTGCAGCTGAACTACGTGCTGACGGTCTACGCGGTCTGGTACTCGGCAGCGCTCTTCGAGGCGAACGGCTGGACGCCCCCGAAGACCTGGGCCGAGGCACTCGATCTCGGTGCGAAGGCCAAGGCGCAGGGCAAGTACCTGTTCGGTTGGGGCACCGAGGCGGCCACCTACTACCTGACGATGGCGATCGCGTCCGCGATCAAGGAGGGCGGCGACGAGGTCCGTCTGGCGCTCGAGAACCTCGAGGCGGACTGCTGGTCGAAGCCGGCCGTCCAGGACGTGCTCAAGGGTCTCAAGGCGATCATCGACGCCGGCTACGTCAAGCCCGGTGGCGCCGGAACGCAGTTCACCGCTGCGCAGGCGCAGTGGAGCAACTCGGAGGACTTCATCCTCTACCCCTCGGGTGGCTGGATCGAGAACGAGATGAAGACCCAGACGAAGGACGGATTCAAGATGACCGGCGCGCCCGAGCCGACGGTCTCCGCCGACTCAGCCCTGCCGTACTCGGCGCTGCACAGCACCGCCGGTGAAGGGTTCATCGTCCCGTCGCAGGGCAAGAACGTCGGCGGTGGCAAGGAGTTCCTGCGGGCCATGCTGTCGAACGACGCCGCGGTGAACTTCGCCAAGACGACCTTCTCGTCGACGATCGTCAAGGACACGATCCCCGAGGACGGCTTCGGCTCGACGGCGCTCGTGTCCCAGGTGAAGATGTTGAACGACGCGGGCACGGATGTGTTCTCGTGGAGCTTCATCGACCTGTACGGACTCAACACGGACCTCCTCGTCCTCTGGAACACGTTCCTGCAGGGTGGTTCCGACGTCGCCACGCTCACCAAGGGCATGCAGGACATCTCCGACAAGGTCCGCAACGACGACTCCGTGGACAAGGTCACCGTCAAATGACGGCGGTCGGCACGCCGATCGGGAAGGTGGGAGGGGCTACCCCTCCCGCCGCCCGGCGGTTGCGCCGCCGGGACTTCACGTTCGACCGGGTCTCGTTCTTCCTGGTCTTCCTGATCGTGCCGGTGGTGGGGTACGTCGTCTTCGTGGTCTCGCCGTTCGCGCAGGCGGCGTACTACTCGTTGACGAACTGGTCCGGGTTCTCCCCGGGCATGGACTTCGTCGGGTTCTCGAACTACACGAAGCTCTTCCAGGACCAGACCTTCCTCCAGTCCATGGGCAACAGCGTCGCGCTCGCGATCGTCCTGCCGCTCGTGACCCTCGGGATCGCGTTCCTCTTCGCCTCCCTCATCACGATCGGCGGGCCGAGCAACGGTCCGATCCGCGGCCTCCGCAACTCGAGCGTGTACCGGGTGATCACCTTCTTCCCGTACGTCGTGCCGGCCATCGTCATCGGCCTCATCTGGAAGCAGATCTACGACCCGTCGTCCGGGCTGCTGAACGGCTTCCTGACCGGCATCGGGCTCGACCAGTTCACCTCCTTCGCCTGGCTCGGTTCGCCGGACACGGCGATGATCGCGACCATGTTCGTCATCGTCTGGGGACTCATCGGGTTCTACACGGTGCTCTTCATCGCGGCGATCAAGGGCGTGCCGGCCGAAGTGTACGAGGCGGCACGGATCGACGGCGCGGGCCGCCTGCGGACCGCGCTCACGATCACGATCCCGCTGATCCGCGACAACATCCAGACGGCGTACATCTACATGGGCATCCTCGCCCTCGACGCGTTCGTGTACATGGCCGCGTTGAATCCCGGCGGCGGCCCGTCCAACACGACGCTCGTGATGTCGCAGCAACTGTTCACGACGGCGTTCACCAAGGGCCAGTTCGGCTACGCCTGCGCGATGGGGGTCGTGCTCGCGCTCGTCACCCTGATGTTCGCGGGCGTCGTCTTCCTGGTCAGCCGACTCACCGGCGGCAACGATGAAGGGGTGGCGGAATGACCGTCCAGACCACGGCGACGACCGCGAACCCGGCGGTCGTCGGAACCGGCACGCGCACACCGGCCAGCCGCAAGCCGACCACGGGCGACCGCGTCGTCGGGACGGCATCGCACACGGTGCTCATCATCTGGTCGATCGTGGTCGTCGTCCCGCTGCTCTGGACGGTCATGTCGTCGTTCAAGACGAGCTCCGAGATCTTCGCCTCGCCGTTCTCGCTGCCGTCGAAGTGGAACTTCGACAACTACGTGAACGCGTGGACGACGGCCGGTATCGGCAGCTTCTTCCTGAACTCGATCGTGGTGGTGTTCGGCGCCCTGATCGTGACCATGCTGTTCGGCTCGATGTGTGCGTACGTGCTGGCGCGGTTCCGCTTCTTCGGGAGCCGGGCCATCTACTACCTGATGCTCGCCGGCCTCACGTTCCCCGTGTTCCTCGCGATCGTGCCGTTGTTCTTCGTGCTGCAGAGCCTCGGGTTGCTCAACTCGCTCCCGGGACTCATCCTCACGTACGCGGCGTTCGCCTTCCCGTTCACGGTGTTCTTCCTGTTCTCGTTCTTCAAGTCGCTGCCGGTCTCCATCGCGGAGGCGGCCGCGATCGACGGAGCGGGGGAGTGGCGGACCTTCTTCCAGGTGATGCTGCCCATGGCGAGGCCGGGGCTCGCGACCGTCGCGATCCTCAACTTCGTGGGGCTGTGGAACCAGTTCCTCCTGCCGGTGGCGCTCAACTCGAACCCGCAGAACTACGTGCTGACGCAGGGGATGGCGTCCTTCGCCGCCCAGGCCGGGTACTCGGTGGACTTCGGTGCGCTCTTCGCGGCGTCCGTGATCACCGTGGTCCCCGTGCTCATCGTGTACCTGATCTTCCAGCGCCAGCTGCAGGGTTCGGTGTCGCAGGGCACGGACAAGTAGCGCAGCGGCGTGCGCGTCCTCGGCTCGAGCGGATCACTGGAACAATGGGTCCAATGAGCCTCCAGTCGCCAATCGCCGTCGAGATCGCCGTCCAGGACGTGGAGGGGGTCCGCATCGCCATCCGCGAGGGAGCCCAGCGGGTCGAGCTGTGCCAGGCCCTCGGCACCGGTGGGCTCACCCCCTCCATCGGACTGGTCATGGCGGCGGTCCGCGCTGCGGACGAAGCCGGGCTCAGCGACTTCGTGCACGTCCTCGTGCGTCCGCGAGAGGGCGGTTTCGTCTACTCGCCCGCGGAGATCGACGTCATGTCCGGCGACATCCTCGCGCTCGAGGCCGCGGGTGCTGCGGGCATCGTCGTCGGCGCCCTCCGGTCCGATCGCACGATCGACCTGGAGGCGCTGGCGCAGCTGCGTCAGGCTGCGGGCTCGCTCGCGGTGACGTTCCACCGGGCCGTCGACGCGACGACCGACCCCGTCCGGTCCGCCGACCAGCTGCGCGACGCCGGTGTGGACCGTCTGCTGACGTCCGGCGGCGCGCGGGCGAGCATCGACGGCGCGGAGAAGCTCGCGCAGATGGCCTCGAGGGGCGACAGCTCGATGCAGATCATGGCCGGTGGCGGCGTCACGATCGATGCGATCCCCGCCCTCGCGCGGGCGGGTGTCGACGCGGTGCACCTCTCCGCCCGTCGTCGTGCCGGCCGGGTCACGGAGACCGGCCCCGGCGGAGGGTCGCCGAGCTACGACATCACGGACGCGACGACCGTCGCTCGCGCGGTGGCCGCGGCCAGGCGCGCTGCCGTCGCCGTCTGAGATCCGTCGGCACTGACGGGATCGTCGACAGGTCCCGTCGAGCGATCAGATCGCCACGATGACGAGGGCGAGGATCAGCACGAGCTGACCGATGAGCCGTGGGACGAACGGCACGGCGAGGCGGCCGAACCGCTCGGGCTGCCGCGCGGCCGCGGCGTTCGCCGGGAACACCGCGACGAGGAACACGATCAGGCAGACCACTGCGGCGAGCCTGGTGGGTGGGACGAGCAGGCCGACGCCGCCCGCGATCTCGCACACACCGGTGATGGCGACGAGCATCCGCGGTGTGATGGTGCTGCCCCGCAGGGGTCCCGGGATCATCGCGGCCATGGTCCTCGCCGGTCCCGGGAGGAAGTGGAGGACTCCCATGCCGATGAACATGATCGCGAGGACGACGGTCAGGGCGGACTGCAGGAGCGGGAACGGGTTCACCAGGCAATTCTGCTCCGTCGCGTCCGGATCGCCGCACTCGGTGGTCGGCCCGGCGGCGATAGGCTGGCGGTATGACTGAGCCGCGGGACGAAGACGCGCTGAGCTGGGCGGGCGACGACGATCCGACGCTCGACGCCTCGGCTTCCGGCGACCGGACCACGTTCGAGCCCGCATCGCCGGAGCCGATCACGCGTGGTCGGGCGACCGCGGCGGTCCAGCCGGCCGCGGAGTCGGCCGGTCCAGGTCGCGGAACCGGTCGCCCCTCCTGTCGAGGTCGACGTCGCGAAGCCGACCGACCGGGTCACGGACGAGGCTGCCGCCGGAGAGCGCGAGCAGATGAGTTCGGTCATGCTGGTCACCCTCGGCATCTTCGGTGGGGTCTTCCTGCTGTACAGCGTCGGTTGGCTGATCTCGGCGTTCCGTCCTGACGCGGCCGTGCCGAGCGACGCGGTCGGCCGGTTCATGTTCGATCTCGGACAGGGACTCGCGGTCGCCGCGGGACCCGTGTGGATGGCCGCGACGCTCTGGTTGACGCGTGGCGGCAGACCCGTCGTCAGGATCGCGATGCTCCTGCTCGGTGTCGTGCTCATCCTGCCCTGGCCGTTCCTCCGAGGAGTGTGACCCTGATGCCCTCCACCACCGCGGACCCCGTGTCGAAACCCGCCGCCGAGCGACCCGGCTGGCTCAGCTGGTCCATCGCCGTCCTGTTCGGCCTGTTCTTCGCCTATGACGTCTTCGAAGCCGTCGGCAACCTCGTCGGCATCGTCGGGACGGCGAACGGCCTCGCCGTTCCGGTCCTGCCGCTCGGCTGGGTCGTCCTCATCGGCGGCCTGCTCCTGCCGGTCGTGGCCTTCGCGATCGCCTTCTGGACCGGTCGCGAGCGGTCGCTCGGCGAGCAGGCCGTGCGCTACCTCGTCGCCCTGTGCGTCGTCGCGGCGATCTCGCTGTCGGTCCTCGCGATGTTCGGCGCGCAGCAGCTGATCGACCTCTCCGTCTGACCCGGCCGCCGCATCGTCACACGACGAACCGCCCGGTGCGCCTCCGATAGGCTTGCGATGGCCGCCGGACACCGACGCGCTGCCCACCCCACTGCTACTGCGAAGGAACCGTTCCGTGTCGAAACCGGTCGTACTGATCGCCGAAGAACTCTCACCAGCAACCGTCGACGCCCTCGGGCCCGACTTCGACGTGCGCTCCGTCGACGGGACGGACCGCCCGGCTCTGCTCGCGGCGATCGCCGACGCCGACGCCATCCTGGTCCGATCCGCGACCAAGGTCGACGAGGAGGCCATCCAGGCGGCCACCCGGTTGAAGGTCGTCGCGCGCGCGGGTGTCGGTCTCGACAACGTCGACATCAAGGCCGCCACGACGGCCGGGGTCATGGTCGTCAACGCACCCACGTCGAACATCATCTCCGCGGCCGAGCTCACCGTCGGCCACATCCTGAGCCTCGCCCGCCACATCCCGGCCGCGCACGCCGCGCTCGCCCAGGGGCAGTGGAAGCGGTCCAAGTACACCGGTACCGAGCTCTATGAGAAGACCATCGGCATCATCGGCCTCGGCCGTATCGGTGCCCTCATCACGGCCCGTCTGCAGGCGTTCGGCACGAACGTCATCGCGTACGACCCCTACATCACGTCCGCTCGTGCGCAGCAGCTCGGGGTGCAGCTGGTCACGCTCGACGAGCTGCTGGCGCAGTCCGACTTCATCACCATCCACATGCCGAAGACGCCGGAGACGACGGGCATGATCGCCGGCCCGCAGTTCGCGCTCATGAAGCCGACGGCCTACGTCGTCAACGTCGCCCGCGGCGGCCTGATCGACGAGGACGCGCTGTACGAGGCGCTGTCCAACAACGTCATCGCCGGTGCCGGCCTCGACGTCTTCGTCAGCGAGCCGCCCACCGACACGAAGCTGCTCGGGCTCGAGAACGTCATCGTGACGCCGCACCTCGGTGCGTCCACGGATGAGGCACAGGAGAAGGCCGGCGTCTCGGTCGCCAAGTCCGTGCGCCTCGCGCTCGGCGGCGAACTCGTCCCGGACGCGGTCAACGTCGCCGGCGGCGTGATCGACCCCTACGTCCGTCCCGGCATCCCGCTCGTCGAGAAGCTCGGGCAGGTGTTCGCCGCGCTGTCGACCTCGTCGCTCACGAGCGTCGACGTCGAGGTCCACGGCGAGCTGAGCGGGTACGACGTCAGCGTCTTGAAGCTGGCCGCGCTCAAGGGGATCTTCACGAACATCGTCAGCGAGACGGTCTCGTACGTGAACGCCCCGCTGCTCGCCGAACAGCGCGGTGTCGTCACGCGCCTGCTCACCGACGAGGTGAGCGAGGAGTACCGCAACGTCATCACGCTGCGCGGAGCCCTCAGCGACGGATCGCAGATCTCGGTGTCGGGCACGCTGACGGGCACGAAGCAGACCGAGAAGATCGTCGAGATCAACGGCTACGACGTCGAGGTGCCGTTCGCGAAGCACCACATCGTGATGGTCTACACCGACCGACCCGGCATCGTGGCCGTCTACGGCCAGCGGTTCGGCGAGGCGGGCATCAACATCGCGGGCATGCAGATCGCCCGTCACGAGGCCGGTGGCCCGGCGCTCAGCGTCCTGACGGTCGACTCGCCGGTCGCCGACGACGTCCTCGAGGTCATCCGCGAGACGATCGACGCGACGCTGCTCCGCGAGATCGACATCACCGAGCAGTAGCCCGACCGCTGCTCCGACCCGATGCCCCGCGCCGACCGGTGCGGGGCATCGTCGTCCGCAGGCCGAGGCGCCGACGCCGTTCCGGTGCGCCCGGCGGGCGTCGCGGCTCAGCGCCCGCCGGCGGGGAGCAGTCGCGCGATGACGGCCAGGAGCCGCTCGATCGACTCGTCGCTGCCCTCGTCGGGGTCGCTGACACCCATGCCGAGCTGCGCCGTGTTGGCGTAGAGGCCGTCGGACATCAACACGATGGCACGAGCGGTGTCGGGGTCGCCGACGGCGTCCTCCACCGTGCGCAACCAGCTCCGGCGGATGTCCGCCATCGCGTCGCTCGCCTGGGCGTGCTGTCCCTGCGCCAGCCGCGCGACGGCGATGATCGTCCGGTCGAACGGGGTGCCGCAGTCGACGGAGGTGCGCACGAAGTACTCGACGACGCCCTCCGGGGCCGCGAGCATCCGCGCCGTGTCGGCCTCGCTCATGTCCGAGAGCCGCTCGATGAGGCCGTCGACGAGGGCCTCCTTGCTGCCGAAGTGGTAGAGCAGTCCGCCCTTGGAGACGCCGGCCGCCGCGGCGACGGCGTCGAGGGTGGCGGCGCGTTCGCCCTGCTCGATGAGGAGTTCGGCGAAGGCGTCGAGGACGCGTTCTCGGGCTGCGGTCTGCTTCGCCATGGCTCCATCGTATTCGGCTCGTCGGATTCGGATTGATACTATACCGGCTGGACGGTATAGTCGAGCGGGCGGCGCCCGACCGGCGCCGTTCTCCACGCTTTGAAAGAGGTCACCGTGTCCACCGCCACCGAACCCACCGCCGTCGCCGCTCCCCGTGCCGGTCGGCGAGCCTGGTTCGCGCTCGCCGTCCTCATGCTCCCCGTCCTGCTGGTGTCGGTCGACAACACGGTCCTCAACTTCGCGCTGCCCGCGATCTCGAGCGCGCTCACCCCGACCGGGACGCAGCTGCTCTGGATCGTCGACATCTACCCGCTGGTCCTCGCCGGCCTGCTCGTGTCGATGGGCAGCCTCGGCGACCGCATCGGTCGTCGTCGCCTCCTGCTCATCGGCTCCATCGGATTCGGTGTCGTCTCCGTCGCCGCGGCGTTCGCGCCCAGCGCCGAGCTCCTGATCGCGGCTCGGGCGGCGCTCGGGTTCTTCGGAGCGATGCTCATGCCGTCGACGCTCTCGCTGCTGCGGAACATCTTCCTCGACCGCGACCAGCGACGGTTCGCCATCGCCGTCTGGGCCAGCGGGTTCGCCGCCGGCAGCGCGCTCGGGCCGATCGTCGGTGGGATCATCCTCGAGCACTTCGCCTGGGGCGCGGTGTTCCTGCTCGCCGTCCCGGTGCTCCTGCCGCTCGTCGTCCTCGCGCCCTTCCTCATCCCGGAGTCGAAGGACCCGAACCCCGGACGCATCGACGTCCCGAGCATCCTGCTCATCCTCCTGACGATGACGCCGCTCGTGTTCAGCATCAAGCACCTGGCGGAAGCCGGCTTCGACCTGCTCACGGTCGTCTCGATGGTCGTCGGCGTGGTCAGTGGCGTCCTGTTCATCCGCCGTCAGCTCCGCCTCGAGCATCCGCTGCTCGACCTGAGCCTGTTCCGGCGGGCCTCGTTCAGCGGCGCCGTGGTCATCAACCTGCTGAGCGTGACGGCGCTCGTCGGTGGGCTGTTCTTCGTGTCGCAGCACCTGCAGCTGGTGCTGGGCCTGCAGCCGCTCGACGCCGGGCTCGTCCTGCTCCCCGGCCTCATCGTGATGATCATCGCCGGCCTCGTGATCGTGCCCATCTCCAAGCGGGTCCGTCCGGGCATCGTGGTCCCGATCGCACTCGTCGTCTCCGCCGTCGGCTACGCCTCCATCGCGATCACCGGGGGAGACGTGTCGGCCCTCGGGATCGGCCTCGCGTTCGTCGCGCTCGGGCTCGGCATCGGCTCCGCCGAGACGGTGTCGAACGAGCTCGTGATCGCGAGTGCGCCGCCGGAGAAGGCCGGTGCGGCGTCCGGTGTCTCCGAGACCGCCTACGAGCTGGGCGCGGTGCTCGGCACGGCGACGCTCGGTACGGTGCTCACCGCGTCCTACCGTTCCTCGGTCGTCCTGCCGGACGGACTGACCGCTGCGCAGCAGCAGGCGGCGGGGGAGACCCTGGGTGGTGCGGCGAACGGTCGCCGAGCAGCTGCCCGGTGACCTCGCGGGTGCACTCATGGACTCCGCGCGGCACGCCTTCGACAGCGGTGTCGGTGTCGCAGCGTGGATCGGCGTCGGCCTCATCGTGGCCGCCATGCTCGTCGCGGCGATCGGTCTGCGCCGGGTCCGGTAGGGCTCCGTCGATCGTGCCACCCGGAGACGGGTGGCACGATCCGCCCGAGGTCGGAGGCGTTAAGCTGGGCGCACACCGTCGTCGCATCCTCAGGAGTCGCATGTCCCGCACCGTCAAGCTCGCAGTCATCCCCGGCGACGGGATCGGTCCCGAGGTCGTCGGCGAGGCGCTCAAGGTCCTCGATGCGGCGGTGCAGGGTGGCGACGTCCGGTTCGAGCAGACGCCCTTCTCGCTCGGCGCCGCGCGGTTCCTCGAGACCGGCGACGTGCTGACCGACGCGGACCTCGCCGCGATCGCCTCGCACGACGCCATCCTCCTCGGAGCGGTCGGCGGCGTGCCCGGCGACCCCCGGCTCGCGAACGCGAACATCGAGCGTGGGCTGCTCCTCAAGCTCCGGTTCAGCCTCGACCACTACGTCAACCTGCGCCCGACCGTGGTGTACCCGGGCGTCCCGAGCCCGCTGAGCGAGCCCGGCGACGTGGACTTCGTCGTCGTCCGTGAGGGCACGGAGGGGCCGTACGTCGGCAACGGCGGAGCGATCCGCCAGGGCACGCCGCACGAGATCGCGAACGAGGTCTCGGTCAACACCGCCTACGGGGTGGAGCGGGTGGTGCGCTACGCGTTCGCCGCTGCGGCCGCGCGTCGGGGGAAGCTGACCCTCGTCCACAAGACCAACGTCCTCGTCTTCGCCGGGTCGCTCTGGAAGCGCGTCGTCGACGCGGTGTCCGCGGAGTTCCCCGACGTCGCGGTCGACTACCTGCACGTCGACGCGGCCACCATCTTCCTCGTCACGGATCCTGCTAGATTTGACGTCATCGTCACGGACAACCTCTTCGGCGACATCCTCACCGATCTGGCCGGCGCGATCAGCGGCGGCATCGGACTCGCGGCCTCGGGAAACATCAACCCGGACGGCACGTACCCGAGCATGTTCGAGCCCGTCCACGGATCGGCGCCCGACATCGCCGGGAAGCAGCTGGCCGACCCGACCGCCGCCATCCTCTCCGTCTCCCTGATGCTGTCGCATCTCGGCCTCGAGACGGAGGCGGCGCGAGTCGCCACTGCCGTCACCGCCGACATCGCCGCCCGCACCGGCGCAGCACGCACGACGACCGAGGTCGGCGATGCGATCGCGGCCCTCGCGGCGAACCGGTAGACGCCCACCAGACACGCAGATCACGACGGAAGACACCATCATGACGATCAACCTCCCCATGGCGCAGCGCGAACTCGCCTTCACCGTGACCCCCAACGAGCAGCCCGTCCCCGCCGCAGAGCGCGACGCGATCCTCGCCGACCCGGGCTTCGGGCAGCACTTCACCGACCACATGGTCGACATCTGCTGGTCCGAGCGCGGTGGATGGCACCGCCCACGGGTCCAGGCCGTACGGTCCGATCTCGCTCGACCCGGCTGCCGCCGTCCTCCACTACGCCCAGGAGATCTTCGAGGGCCTGAAGGCGTACCGTCACGCCGACGGCTCCATCTGGTCGTTCCGCCCCGACGCCAACGGCCGCCGCTTGCAGCGCTCGGCCAAGCGGCTCGCGCTGCCGGAGCTCCCGGTCGAGTACTTCGTCGAGTCGATCAAGCAGCTCATCGCCGTCGACGGCTCCTGGGTGCCGTCCGCGCCGGAGACCAGCCTGTACCTGCGGCCGTTCATGTTCGCCAAGGAGGCCTTCCTCGGCGTCCGCCCGGCGAAGAAGGTCAACTACTACGTCATCGCCAGCCCGGCCGGCGCGTACTTCACCGGCGGCGTCACCCCCGTGTCCATCTGGCTGTCCACCGACTACAGCCGTGCGGGCAAGGGCGGCACCGGGGCGGCGAAGACCGGCGGCAACTACGCGTCCTCCCTGCTCCCGCAGGCCGAGGCGTACGAGCACGGCTGCGCCCAGGTGCTCTTCCTGGACGCACAGGAGGCGACCTACATCGAAGAGCTCGGCGGGATGAACGTCGTCCTCGTCAAGCGCGACGGCACGCTCGTCACGCCGGAGTCGGACTCGATCCTCGAGGGCATCACCCGCGACAGCATCCTGCAGCTCGCGGAGGACCGCGGACACCGGGTGGAGCGCCGCCGGGTCACGATCGACGAGTGGCGCGAAGGCGTCGAGAGCGGCGACATCGTCGAGGTGTTCGCCTGCGGGACGGCTGCGGTCGTCACGCCGATCGCGCAGCTGAAGGCCAAGGACTTCACCGTGGGCGACGCCGACGCTCCGGCGGGCGAACTCACGATGTCGCTGCGTCAGGAACTGACCGACATCCAGTACGGCCGCCTGCCCGACCGTCACGGGTGGATGACGCGTCTCGACGCCGAGTAGCCTCCGAGCAGCCTGGGAAGCCCCGCACCTCGTGCGGGGCTTCCGTGTCGCCGGCGGCACCTCGGGATAGGCTGGCCTGGTGAAAATCGCTCGCTTCAGTCACGATCAGGCCATCCGCTACGGCATCATCGACGATGCGGATCTCGTCGTCCTCGACGGCGATCCGCTCTACTCGGGCTTCGAACCGACGGGGGAGCGCGTCCCGCTCGCGGATGCGGTCCTGCTCGCGCCGGTCATCCCTCGCTCCAAGGTCGTCGCCGTCGGCAAGAACTACCGCGACCACGCCGCCGAGATGGGCGGGGAGGCTCCCACCGAGCCGCTGCTCTTCCTGAAGCCCAACACCTCCGTGGTCGGGCCGGGGGACGCCGTCGTCTTCCCGAAGCAGTCCGAGCGCATCGACTTCGAGGGCGAACTCGCCATCGTGATCGGCTGGCGTCGCCAAGAACGTCAGCGCGGAGCGTGCCGACGAGGTCATCTTCGGCTACACGATCGCCAACGACGTCACGGCCCGCGACCTCCAGGAGTCCGACGGCCAGTGGGCCCGCGCGAAGGGCTTCGACACGTTCTGCCCGCTCGGCCCCTACATCGAGACGGAGTTCTCCTTCGACGGCGCGACGATCGAGACCCGCGTCGACGGTGAGGTCCGCCAGCACGCCCCGACTCTCCGACATGGTGCACTCCATCGGCGCGATCGTCGAGTACGCGTCCGCCGTCTGGACGCTCCTGCCCGGGCGACGTCATCCTGACCGGGACGCCGGCCGGCGTCGGACCCTTCACCGACGGCCAGGTCGTCGAGGTCGAGGTCTCGGGCATCGGCATCCTCCGGAACACCGGCCGCCGACCCTGACCCGCGTCAGCTGCGCTGACCGAGAGCGGTCAGCGCAGCTGCGACGTCGTCGTCGGTGTTCCAGAGGTGGAACGCGACCCTCGCCCGGCCGGCGCGACCCGATGCCGTGATCCCGGCCGACTGCAGCGCCCGGAGGTCGTGTCCATCGGGATCCGTCCACGTGACGATGGCCGAGGCCGTCCCGGTGAGGAGCGACCGGCTCTCGCCGATGCCCGCCCGGAGCGCTGCTGCGAGCCGGGTGTCGTGCTCGTACACGGCGACGGCGTCGACCGCCGCGAAGAGGGCGATGGCGGGCTCGGCGCCGACCCAGGCCTGCCAGGCGGGGGAGACGTCGAACCGTCGTGCGCTCTCGGCGAGATGCAACGACGGGCCGTAACAGGACGACCAGACGTCGTCACCCGAGTACCAACCGGCCTGGCTCGGCCGGAGGCGGTCCATCACCTCGTCGCGCACCGTCATGAACGCCACACCTCGTGGCGCGCAGAGCCACTTGTAGGCGTGGCACACGGTGATGTCGTCGGCCGAGGCGTCGACGGGGAGCCACCCGGCCGCCTGGGTGAGGTCGTTGAGCGTCAGCGTGCCGTGGACGGCCGCCGCCTCACGGATCGCGACCACGTCGGCGACCGCGCCGGTCGCGGACTGCACCGCGGAGTAGGCGACGAGCCAGGTCGAGGCGTCGATATGGGCGGCGAGTTCGGTGAGCGGCGCGTGGCGGACACGGACGCCGCGGTGCGCCTGCATGAGGAACGGGGCGACGAGCGAGCTGAAGTCGCCCTCGACGCACAGGACCTCGGCGCCGTCCGGCACGGACGCCGCGACCATGGCGACCATGGCGGAGGTCTGGGATCCGATCGCGACCGAGCGGACCGGTACGTGGACCAGCTCGGCGAAGGAGCCGCGCACCCGCTCGACGACGGCGCCGTAGGCGGCTGCATCGGTTCGAGCCGCCTGCCAGGCGGAGAGGTCGGCCATGATGGCGTCCGTCGTGCCGATCGTCGGCAGTCCCAGCGTGCAGGCGGCCAGGTAGCCGGGTGCGGATGGGAAGGATCCGCTGGCTTCCTGGAGGCTGAGGGTGCTCATGCATCCAGTCTCTTCGCCGGGTATCCATACGACAAGGACCGACTCTCGATGAGAACCATAACGAGGGATTATGCTTCGAGGGTGTCCACCCTCTCACCGCAGCCCTCGTCATCGGCCCTCGACGCCGGTTCCCTCCTCGTCGTCGGCGCCATCGCCTCGACCGGGTCGATCACGGCCGCCGCGCACGCGCTCGGCTCGAGTCAACCGGCGGTGAGCCAGCATCTCCGCCGGCTCGAGCGTCGGCTCGGCATGCCGGTCGTCGAGCGCGTCGGTCGGGGCGTCCGCCTCACCGAGGCCGGTGCGATCCTCGCCGGACACGCGGTGGCGGTGGACCGAGCGGTGCGCGCGGCGTCCGAGGAGGTCGCGGCACTCGCGGGGTTGCGGAGTGGGCGGGTGCGCCTCGTCGCCTTCCCTTCGGCGTCGTCGATGCTCGTGCCGCAGCTCCTCGCTCGCCTGGCCGACGAGCATCCGGGGATCGGGGTCTCCTTCGTCGAGGCCGAACCGCCGGAGGCCGTCGCCGCGGTCCGTGCCGGTGAAGCCGACGTCGCGATCACCTTCAGCTACCCGGACGATCCGGACGACCCGCATCGGGAGAGCGCGGCCGGACTCCGCGTGCGCCGGTTCGGCACCGACCCGATGCGTCTCGTGCTCCCGGTCGGCCACGCTCGAGCCGGTGATCGGCAGGTCGACCTCGCGGCCCTCGCCGGTGAGCGTTGGATCGCGGGTTGTCCGCGTTGCCGAGGTCATCTCCTCGGTCTCTGCCGGTCGAGCGGCTTCGAGCCCGTCATCGCGCACGAGACCGACAATGCGATCGCGGTCACCGCCCTGGTGGCGGCCGGGCTCGGCGTCGCCCTGCTACCCACCCTCGCGCTCGCGGCCGCACAGCTGCCGACCGAGGTGGTCGTGCTGCCGACGCGCAACGACGACGACCGGGCGCTCCACCTCGTCAGCGCCGAGCACGCGGACCGTATCCCCGCCGTCGCTGCACTCCTGCGGATCGCCGCGTCCGTGGGCGGCGCGACTAAGATGACAGGCGATGTCTGACACGATTACGCACCCCTTCTCCACGGCTTCCGGCACCGACGTCCGCGTCCGGTTCTGCCCGTCGCCGACCGGCACGCCCCACGTCGGTCTCGTCCGCACGGCGCTGTTCAACTGGGCGTACGCCCGGCACACGGGGGGCAAGCTCGTCTTCCGGATCGAGGACACCGATGCCGCTCGCGACAGCGAGGAGAGCTACGAGCAGCTCGTCGACGCGCTCACGTGGCTGCGGCTCGACTGGGACGAGGGCGTCGGCGTCGGCGGACCCCACGCGCCGTACCGGCAGTCCGAGCGGAGCGACATCTACGCCGACGTGATCGCACGGCTGACGGCTGCCGGGCACCTCTACGAGAGCTTCTCGAACGCCGACGAGATCGACGCGCGCAACGAGGCGGCCGGCCGGCCGAAGCAGTTCGGGTACGACAACTTCGACCGCGACCTCACCGACGAGCAGCGCGCCGCGTTCCGAGCCGAGGGCCGCGAGCCGGCGCTCCGTCTGCGGGTCCCGGACGACGACCTCAGCTTCGACGACCTCGTGCGCGGTGAGATCACCTTCCCGGCCGGGTCGTTCACGGACTTCGTCCTCGTGCGCCCGAACGGCAAGCCGCTCTACACGCTCGTGAACCCCGTCGACGACGCCATCATGCAGATCACCCACGTCCTCCGCGGCGAGGACCTGCTGCCGTCGACGCCGCGGCAGATCGCGCTGTACCACGCGCTCATCGACATCGGCCTCACGACCTTCGTCCCACGGTTCGGTCACCTGCCGTACGTCATGGGCGAAGGCAACAAGAAGCTCTCCAAGCGCGACCCGGAGGCGAACCTCTTCCACCACCGCGACCGCGGCTTCGTGCCGGAGGGGCTCATCAACTACCTCGCGCTGCTCGGATGGTCGCTGAGCGGCGACCGCGACGTCTTCTCGATCGACGAGATGATCGCCGCGTTCGACGTCGTCGACGTCAACCCGAACCCGGCGCGCTTCGACCTCAAGAAGGCGGAGTCCATCAACGGCGACCACATCCGACTGCTGGAGCCGGCCGACTTCCTCGGCCGCATCACGCCGTATCTCGTCGAGGCCGGTGTGGTGAGCGAGCCCGTCACCGAGGCGCAGCAGGCCGTGCTCGAGCAGGCCGCCCCGCTCGTCCAGGAGCGCATCGCGCTGCTCGGCGAGGTCCCCGCGCTCCTCGGCTTCCTGTTCCGCGGTGCCGCGGAGCTCGAGTACCAGGACGACGCGCTCAAGGGTCTTCCGGCGAACGCCGGCGAGGTGCTCGCCGCGTCCATCGGCGCGCTCGAGCTCGTCCCCGAGTCGGAGTGGACGGCCGGATCGATCCAGGACGCGCTCGCCGGTGCGCTCATCGAGGGCCTCGGACTGAAGCCCCGTATCGCCTACGGCCCGCTGCGCGTCGCGGCGTCCGGGCGTCGGATCTCCCCGCCGCTCTTCGAGTCGCTCGAGATCCTCGGGAAGACGGAATCGATCACGCGACTCGATCGGCTCTCCGCGCACCTCGCGTCATGAGCGACTCGTACGACGTCGTCGTCGTCGGCGCGGGACCCGCGGGACTCTCGGCCGCGCTGAACCTGGCGCGCGCGCGTCGGCGCATCCTCGTGCTCGACGGCAATCGCCCACGGCACGCTGCGACGCTGCGCTCGCACGGCTTCCTCACCCGCGACGGCATCGCTCCGCTGGATCTCCGGCGAATGGGGCGCGAGGAGGTCGCCGCGTACGCGAACGCGGAGGTCCAGTTCGCGTCCGTGCAGTCGATCGAGGCGACCGCTGACGGCTTCCACGTCGTCGCCCAGGGGGTCCGCGGCGAACCGGATCGCGACGTCGTGACCCGGACGGTCGTCGTCGCGAGCGGTCTCACGGAGACGCTGCCGAAGGTCGCGAACCTGCGGGCCTTCTACGGAACGGATCTGCACAGCTGCGTCGAGTGCGACGGGTACGAGAAGGCCGACGCGCCGCTCGCGCTCATCGGCGAGACGACGGACCTGGCGGAATGGGCGATCCTCATCGCACAGTGGTCGTCGGACCTCATCGTCTTCACGAACGGCACCGACACCGTCACCGGCCCCGAGGAGGCCGCGCTCGCTTCCGCGGGCATCCGGGTCGAGCGCGGAGCGATCGCGGAGCTCGACGGCGGTCGCGACGGCTTCACCGGTGTCCGCCTCGCCGACGGTGCGCTCATCCCGCGCTCCGGGGGCTTCGTGCGGCCGCAGTGGGCCGCGCCCCTCGGATATCTGGAACAGCTCTCACTCGATCGCGACACCGACGGGTACGTCGTGGTCGACGCCTGGGGTCGCACGTCCGTGCCGGGCGTGTACGCCGCCGGGGACATCACGCCTCCCGGTCCGCAGCAGCTCATCGTCGCGGCCGGGAACGGCGCTCGGGTGTCCAGAGCACTCAACCGGGACCTCGCGGGCGTCCCCGGCTGAGCGACCCGCGACGCGCCCGGGACGCTTCGATTTGAGACGGCCGCCTCCGTAGGCTAGTGTTGTTCTTCGGTCGGGGCTTCGGTTCTGACAGTGGGGTATGGTGTAATTGGCAACACGACTGATTCTGGTTCAGTTGTTCTTGGTTCGAGTCCAGGTACCCCAGCCAGACGGCAACATCACGACGAAGGCCCGCGATCACCTCGCGGGCCTTCGTCGTTTGCGGCGTGCTCGGCCCGTCCGTGGGCCGGTGGGCGCAGTGGCACACCGACGTCCTCAACGAGGCCCCGAATCCTCCTCGACGGCAGTGCGCTCGAACGCGATGATGCGCTCGACCGCCGGGGCGATCTGCGACGCCATCCGACGGAAGACCTCCGGGCCCTGACCGAACGGGTCGACGACGTCGTCCTGGGCCGGATCCGGGAGTCGTGCGCTCGTCCGGTTGGCCGCCAGCTCGGGGGCAAGACGCATCCAGCGCGCTGCTCGCGCGCGGGGGAGTCGTCCCGAGTCGACGGTGTCGAGGAGCCGGGCGAACTCACGCAGGGAGAAGGTCCGACGCAGCGCCTCCGGGCACAGCCTGAGGACGGCGCTGCGATGCTCCCGCGTCATGGTGAGGACGACGTCCTGTCGAGCCACGAGGCCGGCGGTGAGCTGCGTCGCGGTGAAGCCGGCTGCCGTCGCGGCGAGTGGACCGAGCAACGCCGCGCTCGAGGCGTCGATCGGGTGTCCGCGCAGCGCGCCCGTCCCGGCGCTCCGCACCTCGAAGCCGGACGCGTCGACCTCCGACAGCCCGCCGCCGAGGAGGAACTCGGCATACGGGGATCGACAGATGTTGCCGGTGCAGACGATCAGGATCCGGGTCGGAGGCGGATCGAGCGGGGTGTTCATGCCGTGGTCCGCCGTGGTCGACGCGTCGGGGCGGTCCGGTGGTAGTACGCGTAGGACGACGACTGCTCTCCTCGAGCCACCTCGATGCGGTTGAGGACGACCCCGAGGAGCTTCGCCTGGACGAAGCTGAGGTTCTCGAGGGACTGCCGGAGCTGGTCGCGGTGCAGTCGGCCGTCGGCCGACGCCACGAGCAGGACGCCGCTCGCAAGGGTCGACAGTGCTGTCGGGTCCGAGACGTTGATGAGCGGGGGCGTGTCGATGACCACCACGTCGTACGCGCGTTCCATCTCGGAGAGCGCACGCTCCATCGCCGCTGATCCGAGGAGTTCGCTCGGATTCGGCGGCAGCTCGCCGGAGGTGAGGACGGCGAGACGCCCCGCCCCGTCGACCGCTTGCGAGGCATCGCCGAGGCTGATCCTGCCGGTGAGCACGGTCGTGAGCCCGACCGCACCCTCGAGACCGAACATCTCGTGCTGGCGGGGTCGGCGCAGGTCCGCATCGACGAGGAGGACGGAGTTCCCCGCCTCTGCGAGGACGAGCGCGAGGTTCGCCGCGGTGGTGCTCTTCCCCTCGCCCGGGACCGAGGACGTGACCATCACACTGCGGAGTCCGCCGTCGATGGAGGCGAACTGGAGGTGTGTCCGAAGCTGCCGGAAGCTCTCGGCGCGCCGGCTGTAGCTCTCCGTCGATCCGAGGATGAGTTGGGCCGCGTCGGTGGGTTCCGTGTGGAAGGCGCCGAGGATGCTCGTGTCCGTGAGCTTCTCGATCGCCGAGCGACCGCGGAGTCGGGTGTCGAGGACCTCGATGAGCAGCGTGATCCCGACGCCCAGGGCGAGGCCGGCGAGGATGCCCACCGCGAGGTTCTGCAGCACGTTCGGCGCGACGGGGGACCGGGGTGGAGACGCCTCTTCCACGATCGTCAGCCCGACCGGGGTCGGATCGCCCAGCGCACCGGCGGAGTCCACCTCGTTGGCGCTCTCGACGTCGTCGACGAGGTCGACGAGCACCTGGGCTGCGGTGTTCGCGATGCGGGCTGCCGCAACCGGATCGCTGTCGACGGCGGAGATGTCGATCAGGACCGACTGCGCGGGATTGGACGCTGAGATCGTCCCGATGAGCGACGCGGGGTCGAGGTCGAGGCGGTCGGCCACCGTGGACCGCACGGTCGAACCGGTGGCGAGGATCACGTACGAGGCGACGCGGCTCTGGGCGAAGGCGTTGCCCTGATTGAGGTCGCCGACGGAGTCGCCGCCGGTGACGGCGACGAACAGCTGGCCCGTCGACTGGTACACGGGTTGGGTGATGAGGGTGTACCCGTGGGCGAGCGCCGCTGCTCCCGCGGTGATCGCGACGATGAGCAGCCAGCGATGGCGGAGGATGCGCAGGTAGTCCTTCAGGTCCATCCTGATATGTTAGTCGTCTGACATGTGCGTCGCGTCCGGCGGAGACGACGCAGGGCCCGGACTCACGAGTCCGGGCCCTGCATGACGGTGGTGGAGCGGTCTGCCGGTCAGGCGGCCTTCCCGAACCGGTCGGTGCCGTTCGCACGAGGTCGGCGCGGGGCGCGGTTCGTCTGACGGACCGTCGGTTCGGTCATGACCGGTCGTTCACTGCCGACCACGGTGCGGTCTGCGACCCTGGCATCCCGATCGACGCTCGCGCCGTGGGCGACCTGGACGTCGGCGCCGAGACGGGCGTCGCTTCCGACCCGCGCTCCGCGTCCGATGACACAGCGCTCCCCGATGTGGACGTTCGCGCCGATGAAGGCGCCTTCGCCGATCACCGCGGACCGGTCGATCCAGGTTCCGGCACCGATCCAGGCGTTGGCACGGATGTCCGCGTCAGCCTCCACGAAGGTGGTGCGTTCGATGAACGCCGACGGATCGATCAGTGCACGAGCTGCGACCATGCCCTTGCCGTTCGGGTGGTGACGGTACCGTTCCACCTCGCCGGTCCGGCCTTCGATCTCTTCGTACACTCTCGCCATGGGTGACCCCCTTCTGGTCTACTCAACACTGGGGACAACGCCGGGTGGCTCCCGGTCATTCCTTCCCGGGGCCTGCCTGGGAATCCCATGAGTCTCGTGCTGTGCTGTAGAGGGTGTTCGGAGGAGGAGCCCGCCGCGGTTTGGTCGTGACGGGTCATTGGAAGTCGCGCGAACGGGTGTTCGCCCCGATCCGGAGCGCTTCCAACCGATCCGCCACCAGATTGACGATGCCTTCCGGTGATCGCTCCAGCATGCCGCGGACCACCATCGCCGGGGCTTCCCTGGCCACGCGGCGATACCGGTTCCAGACGCCGACACTGCAGATCACGTTGACGAGTCCCGCTTCGTCCTCGAGGTTCATGAAGGTGATGCCGCTCGCCGTCGCCGGCCGTTGCCGATGCGTCACGACACCCCCGACCTCCACGCGACGGTCCGTCTGCGCCGTCAGGAGTTCGTCGGACCGCAGCGCACCTCGTCGTGTGAGTTCGGCACGGACGTGGCGGATGGGGTGGTCGTCGGTCGACATCCCGGTCGACCAGATGTCGGAGATGAGTTGTTCGGCGGCCGTCGGAACCGGGAGCAACGGCGGCTGCACGGTCGTGAACGTCCCCTCGAGCTGGTCGGGACGATGCCGACTGGCCTGCGCTGCGCCCCACATCGCCTCACGACGGGTGAGGCCGAATCCGTCGAAGGCGCCTGCCGCCGACAGCGACTCCAACTGCGAGGAGCTCAGGCCGATCCGCCTGGCCAGGTCGGCCTGGCTGGTGAACAGCCCTCCGGACTCCCGTTCGGCGACGATCCGCTTCGCGAGCTCCTCACCGATCCCCTGGACGGAGGAGAGTCCCAGCCGGACGGCGAGTGCGCCGTCGCGCCGGTGTCCTGCCGAATCGTCGGGAAGGAGCGGATCGAAGAGCCCGGTCGGCCCCTGTTCGTGTTCGAGGCAGCGCGTGCGCCCGCCGGGAGCGACCGGGGCGCCGGGGGTGGCCT
The DNA here is from genome assembly GCF_059073635.1 of Plantibacter sp. Taxonomy (NCBI): domain Bacteria; kingdom Bacillati; phylum Actinomycetota; class Actinomycetes; order Micrococcales; family Microbacteriaceae; genus Plantibacter; species Plantibacter sp. The sequence continues at coordinate 125,120 of NZ_JCACOF010000012.1, forward strand.
CCGGGTCGAGCGCTTCGAGGCCGGCCTGTGCGCCGGAGCGATGCAGATCGGGACGCAGGACGGAGACGCCGTGTCGGCGGGCGTCGGCGACGAGGGTCATCGGCGAGTAGAACCCCATGGGCTGCGCGCGGAGCAGGGCCGCGAGGAAGGCCCCCGGGTAGTGCAGGCGCAGCCAGGCGCTCACGTAGACGAGGAGGGCGAAGCTCAGGGAGTGGCTCTCGGCGAAGCCGAAGTTGGCGAAGGCCTGGATCTTGGCGTACACGGCATCGGCGTCCGCACCGACGATGCCGTTACCGGCCATGCCGAGGTACAGCGTGTCCTTGAGGCTCTCGATCTTCTCCTCGCCGCGCTTCGATCCCATCGCCCGGCGCAGGAGGTCAGCATCCTCGGCCGAGCACCCACCGACGGCCATCGCCATCTGCATGAGCTGCTCCTGGAACAACGGCACGCCGAGCGTGCGTTCGAGGACCGGTTCGAGGCTCGGGTGGAGGTAGGTGATGGGCTCCTGGCCGGTCTTCCGGCGCAGGTAGGGGTGCACCGCGCCGCCCTGGATGGGCCCAGGGCGGATCATGGCGACCTCGATGACGAGATCGTAGAACCGGCGGGGGAGCAAGCGCGGCAGCATGCCCATCTGCGCGCGGCTCTCCACCTGGAAGACCCCGATGGTGTCGGCCCGGCAGAGCTGGTCGTAGACCCCTGCTTCGTCCTTCGGGATGGTCTCCAGGGTCCAGCGCTCCCCGGTGTGCTCGGCCACGAGGTCGAAGCAGTACTGGATGGCCGAGAGCATGCCGAGACCCAGGAGGTCGAACTTGACGAGACCCATCCAGGCGCAGTCGTCCTTGTCCCACTGGAGGACCGTGCGACCGTCCATGCGCCCGTGCTCGATCGGGCAGACCTCGCCGACCGGCCGATCGGTCAGCACCATGCCACCCGAGTGGATGCCCAGGTGCCGGGGCAGGGTGAGCATCTGCTGCGCAAGACCGACGACGCGCTCGGGGATGTCGTGGTCGGCGCTCGACATGACCCCGCCCCAACGCTCGACCTGTTTCGACCAGGCGTCCTGCTGACCGGGGCTGTACCCGAGCGCCTTGGCGGTGTCGCGGACGGCGAACTTCGGCCGATAGCTGATGATGTTCGCGACCTGAGCGGCGTTGCGGCGCCCGTAGGTCTCGTAGACGTACTGGATGGCCTCCTCGCGCCGGTCGGAGTCGAAGTCGACGTCGATGTCGGGCTCCTCCTCCCGCATGCTGGAGAGGAACCGTTCGAACGGCAGCTCGTAGAAGATCGAGTCGACGGCGGTGATCCCGAGCAGGTAGCAGACGGCCGAGTTCGCGGCGGAACCGCGTCCCTGGCAGAGGATGCCCCGGCCGCGGGCGAAACTGACGATGTCGTGCACGATCAGGAAGTACCCGGGGAAGTCCTTCTGCTCGATGACCTCGAGCTCCCGTTCGATGCGTCGGAGGTGTTCGGGAGTGGCGTCGGGGTACTTGACGGGGACGGCTTCGAGCACGAGGTGCCGAAGCCAGCTCATGGGCGTATGGCCCTCCGGGACGCGCTGTCGCGGGAGCTTCGGGCGGACCGCCCGCAGGCTGAAGGCGAGTTCGTCGGCCAGCTCGACGCTCCGTGCCACCGCTCCGGGATATCTGGCGAACCGGTCCGCCATCTCGGCTCCGCTCCGCAGGTGCGCGGTTCCGGCCGCGGGAAGCCATCCGTCGAGCTCGTCGAGGCTGCGTCGTGCTCGGACGGCCGCCAGCGCGGTCTGGAGTCGATGCTGCTCGGGCGTGGCGTAATGGACGTTGCCCGTGGCGACGACGGTGAGGTCGAGCAACGCCGCGATCTCGGCGAGTGCATCGTTCTCCGCCGAGTCCTCCGGGTGGCCGTGGTCGCTCAACTCGACGACGACGTGCTCCGGACCGAACAGGGCGACGAGTCGGTCGACCGCGGCGGCGGCGGCCTCCAGACCGTGCTCACGGAGCGCGGTGCGGACGAACCCCTTGCGGCACCCGGTGAGCACGGTCACGTGGCCGGCGACGGAGGCGGCGAGCCGCTCGAGGTCGTAGATCGGGTGGCCCTTCTCGGCTCCGTCGGCGAGTTGTGCGTCCGTGATCGCGCCGGCCAGGCGGTGATACCCCTCTGCTCGACGGGCGAGCAGGAGTAGATGATGCCCGACGGGGTCGGGGACGCCGTTCTGCGGCCGGTCCAAGCCGATGGACAGTTCGGCACCGTAGACCGTCCGGAGGTCGGGGAACCGTTCCGCCGCCTCGGCCATCCGGACGACGCCGTAGAAACCGTCGTGGTCGGTGAGCGCGAGCGCGTGCAGGCCGAGTGCCGCAGCCTCTTCGACGAGCCGCTCCGGCGGGCTCGCGCCGTCGAGGAAGCTGAAGCTCGAGTGCGCGTGGAGTTCCGCATAGGGGACCCGCGTCGTCGTCGGGCGCTGCTCCGGTGGTTCGGGGACGTACGGTTGACGCTTCCGCGACCAGGCCGGGCTGTCCCCGCCGTCGGCTCCCAGCGGCAGGGTGGCCGGTCGGCTCGCGTCGGACAGACGGCGCTCGAACTCCGACCATGAGACCGGGGGGTTGTTCCATCCCATGCTGGGCTCCTTCGTCATGCGGTGCGGTGCGGACGTGATGCGGTTCAGTCGTAGCGGGCCTCGGCCCTCCAGTGCTGCTCCTCCAGCAGGAGGAGCCAGGCCTCACCCGAGTCGTCGAGGACCTGGAGACGGTGGACGCGATGGTGGCCGTCGTCGTCCCACCAGCGTTCGTCGATGCTCCAGGGGCCGGCCCAGCCGTCGATGACGTGCCAGTCCGAGAGGGCGAAGAACCGTGCGGGCGCTGCACTCACGGTGCTGCGCTCGTCGACCGCCACGGCCAGTCCCGTCGCGTCGACGACCTCGACCGGCACGGCGGTGTCGAAGACGGTCGACGGAGCCGCTCCCGGGATGGTCCCGGGCCAGGGCCGGTTCCTGCGTTCGGCCACGGCCGCCTCACCACCCGGTGGAACACTGCCCCAGGGGACCAGGATGCGGCGGTCGAGGAGGAGGCGTCCGCCGGACGGCACCGCGGTCACGACGCCGTCGTGACCGAGCATGCTCTGGACGCGGGCGAGTCCGCTGTGGATGCGTTCATCCGGTCCGCTGCCCCAGAGCCCTTCCTCGTGTTCCGCGGCGTCGTCGAGGGTCTCCGGGACGACCTCGACGAGTTCGACGGGGGAGGCGAGTCCGTGATCGATGTTGGACGCGCCCTGCAACTGCCAGCGCACGCGATCGAGGACGTCGCCGGCGGTGAACCAGCGTGGGTGGAGCCAGGTGCGGGTGGAGCGCTCCCCGCGCTCGCTCCGCATGCTGATCGTGATCGCGGTGGTCACGAGGCCGGCCTCGGCCAGGCCGGTGATGAACCGTTCCGCGGACTGCCGGAACCCGAAGGTCAGCTGGTCGATGCGGTCGAGCGGGGGCTCGAAGGCGATCGACACGGCCAGCTCCGTCGGCGGCACGCGAGGGACGACGCTTCGGGCGTCCGCGCCGGCTGCGAGGCGGTGCGCTCGGGCGCCGTCGGGGCCGAAGCGGTCGCGGACCTCGGTCGCGGGCAGTGCGCCGAACGCCCCCAGGGTGCTGATCCCGAGCCGGTGCAGCAGTGAGCTGAGTTCGGGGCGCCCGAGTGTGGACAGGGGGAGTGGGGCCAGGAAGGCGGGAGAGGCTCCGGAGGGGATGACGATGATCCGGGAACCGTCCTGCTGGAACGCGGTGGACCTCGCGGCCTGCTCCGCGGCGAAGGGGCCGTCGGCGATGCCGATCCGTGCATCGGGGACACCGAGCTCGTCGAGGCGGGCCAGGAGGACCTCCGCCGCAGCCGACTCGCCGCCGTAGTATCTGCTCGGTCCTCGGGATCGGATGGCGCAGAGCCCGGCCCGGAAGGGCTGGACGCCCGGCATGAGCTCCTCGATGCCGAGGAGGATCGGCTCGAAGGCGCGGGTGTCGACGACCGGGTCGTAGTCGGCGGTCGCCAGTTCCGGACAGCGGGCCTCAGCCTCGCGGACACGGAGTCCTCGCCGCACTCCTGCTCGACGTGCGGTGGCGTCGCAGGCCAGGACCTCACCATGCTCGACCAGGGCCAGCGGAGCGTCGGTCGTGTCCTCGGACAGCGTCCCGGAGAGTCGTGCCGCCACGATCGGCCAGTCGGGGCACCAGAGGACCATGGTGCGCTCGACCGGTCCCGCAGGCGGTTCGGTCGTCATCGGTTCACGACCATCGGGAGCCGGACGACCGTGTCGTCGTCGAGGAGGCCGGAGCCGGCGAGCGGCGCGGTGCGACCCTCGGTCGATCCCAGGGGCAGCGTCAGGTGTGCGGTCCTGGGCCGGCCCGCAGCCCCCTGGCCGAGCATCGAGCTGACGGTGAGCCGCCGATGCCGGAGATGTCCGTGCCCCGCCCCGAGGCCGCTCCAGGAGCTCTCGGTCACGCGCAACGTCGCATCGCTCTGCGGCCAGGAACCGAGGACGATCAGTGCGGCCTCGCGCTGCCGGAGGCGAGCCGCGAGTCTGGCGGCGTCGCTCGGGGCGATCCGTCCGGGAGGCGCTGTGATGAGCACGCCGGCGACGTCGGCCATGGCCGCGGTGACCGTGAGCCAGTCCGGACCGGGCTGGGGGACGAGGACGAGTCGTTCGAGGTCGATGCCCATGGAGGCCGCCGCCTCCACGCCGAACGACGGGAGACCGATGACGGCGCACCAGGTCCCGGCTGCGGACGGTCCGGCCATGAGCGACATGGCGAGTGCCGTGGAGCCGAGCACGGAGTAGCTGCCTCCGGCCTGGAGGGCGCCACCGGGCAGGAGCCGGGAGAGCTCAGGAGCGGTCGGCAGGGATCGGGTGTCGAGGCGCGTCCCCTGCATCCGCTTGATGCGCCCCTGGAGTTCGTGCAGCTCGGTCGCGGTGTCCGCCCTGACGGGGGAGTCGACGAGTGCGCGGAGGGCCATGGCTCAATATTCGAACATATCTTCGAACAAGTCAACCGGCTCGATCCGGTCTCGACGACGACTGACGGATGACTCGACCATGGTCCTGCATCCCACCGACACGCGGTCCGCGGTGTCAGCAGCGCCCGGTACGCTGGGCCCATGTGCGGACGTTTCGTCGTGACCGAATCCACCGAGGAACTCATCGAGCTCTTCGACATCGACCACGCGGCTGCCGAGCTGCCCGGGCCCTCGTACAACGTGCGCCCGACCGAGCAGATCCCGATCATCCTCGACTCGGTGAAGACGGGGCCGGTGGTCCGCCGGCTCGAATCGGCGCGGTGGTCACTCGTGCCGTCGTTCGCCACCGAGTTGAAGAGTCAGTACCCGACCTTCAACGCTCGCGCGGAGGAGGTCACCACCAAGCCCACGTTCGCGCCATCGGTCAAGCAGAAGCGCGCGTTGGTCCCTGCCGCCGGGTACTACGAGTGGCACACCGAGGGTGCGACGAAGACCCCGTACTACGTGCAGACCGCTGGTGGTGAACCGATCGTCTTCGCGGCCCTCTACTCGTGGTGGCGCGACCGCTCGCTACCGGACGACGACCCACGGCGTTGGGTGCTGAGCGCGACCATCCTCACGCGGCCGGCGGTCGGTCCCTTGCAGGAGCTGCACCCACGGACGCCCGTGACGCTGCCTCCGGAATGCTGGGACGCCTGGCTCGATCCGCACCACGAGGCCGACCAGGACGAGGTCGACGAGATGGTGTCCGCAGCGACCGACGTCGCGGAGCAGCTCGTCTTCCACCGGGTGGCGCCGTTGCAGGGCGATGGTCCTGAGCTCATCCTCCCCGTCCAGGAGTAGCCGCAGGAGAGTCGCCCGGAGGCGCGGAACGGAACCGCCCCGGAAACACGAAACCCACCCCGGACACACAGAACCGCCCCTGACGCGAACGTCAGGGGCGGTTCTCGGTGTCTCAGACGCGAGGGCTGGAATGACCGGCCGCTCGGATCGTCAGCTCCGACTGATCAGAGAATCAGAGGGGGCGGATGTTCTCGGCCTGCAGGCCCTTGGGGCCCTGGTTGGTCTCGAACTCGACCTTCTGGTTCTCCTCGAGCGAGCGGTAGCCGCTCGTCGCGATGGCGGAGAAGTGTGCGAAGACGTCGGCGCTGCCGTCGTCAGGAGTGATGAATCCGAAGCCCTTTTCGGCGTTGAACCACTTCACAGTTCCAGTTGACATGTATTTCCTCTTTCATGAGTGACCGTTCCCGACTTTCGGGCCCGTTCGTCGCGGTGTTCTTTGCTCGCTCCTCAGAAAAGCAGCGTATCCATCGGTGGAAACGCGGCTTGAAATACCTGCGCAACACAACAACTTCGATCCACGTTAGCCCATCTCGGCTCGAAACGGCAGCCGAACACGTAACGGATTGGCCAATTCTGCGTCTTTTCTCGACAACTGGCGGGTGAGTGGCCTGATCTGGGGTCGGATGTCGTGATGTGGGGTGATTCTTCAGACACCGACCGTAGGCTGTGGCCATCTGCAGAGCTCGCGCTCGTCCGAGCATCCGCTCATCGCCCCGGCTGGGAAGTCGACACGATTCCTCCGGAGTGCCCATGTCAACTGAAGCCATCCTCGGCCCGGTTCGTGCCACGAGCCCCCGCAAGCCCGGCGCTGCGAACGTCACCAGCTCCTACTCGTCGCTGTTGAAGACGGTTCGCGAAGCGGGACTCCTCCGCCGCCACCGCACGTTCTACATCCTCACGTTCTCGTTCCTCGTGATCGCGCTCCTCGGCTGCGTCACCGGGTTCGTCCTGCTCCGCGAGTCCTGGTTCCAGCTGCTCATCGCCGGCGCGCTCGGCATCATCCTCACCCAGTTCGCCTTCCTCGCCCACGAGGCCTCGCACCGCCAGGTCTTCGAGTCGGGCCGCGCGAACGACCGCGCCGGCCGGTTCCTCGCGGCGGGCATCGTCGGCATCAGCTACTCGTGGTGGATGACGAAGCACACGCGCCACCACGCGAACCCGAACCAGGTCACGAAGGACCCCGACATCGAGATCGACACGATCTCCTTCATCGAGGAGGACGCTGCCAAGGCCAAGGGCCTGCAGGCCCTCATCACCCGCAAGCAGGGCTACCTCTTCTTCCCCCTCCTCATGTTGGAGGGCATCAACCTCCACGCGCTGTCCTTCAAGACCCTCTTCGGTCCGGGCAAGGTCGACGGCCGCGCCGCCGAGATCAGCATGATCGTCGCCCGCGTCGGTCTGTACCTGGCCGCGATCTTCCTCTTCCTGCCCGTCGGCATGGCGTTCGCGTTCCTCGGCGTCCAGCTCGCGGTCTTCGGCGTCTACATGGGTGCGTCCTTCGCGCCGAACCACAAGGGCATGCCGATCATCCCGGCCGACATGAAGCTCGACTTCCTCCGCAAGCAGGTGCTGACCTCGCGCAACGTCCGCGGCTTCGGCATGGCCACCTTCATGGGCGGCCTGAACTACCAGATCGAGCACCACCTGTTCCCGAGCATGCCTCGCCCGGCTCTGGCTCGTGCTCGCGTCATCGTGCGGGAGCACTGCGAGACCCAGCAGGTGCCGTACACCGAGACGACCCTGCTGCAGTCCTACGCCATCGTCATCGAGTACCTCAACCGGGTCGGCCTCTCGGCCCGCGACCCGTTCGACTGCCCGGCGGCGGCGAACTTCCGCCGCCGGTAGTCGACCGGTCTCAGACCTCGAGCGTGTCGAGCGGGGCGAGCGGGTAGTAGGTCCCGCCGCCCTGTTCGGTCGCCCACTGCAGGCGGTCGTGCGACATGCTCTGTCCCGGCCCCGAGAGCACCATCTCGTGCGTCCCGAACGCGCGCTTCGGCGCGACGGCGGTGACGAAGTCCATGCCCTCGGAGATCTTCATCCACGGTGCACCCGCCGGGGCGGCCAGGACGTCGACCTCGACGCCCTCGGGGACGGCGAAGGAATCGCCGGGGTAGTACACGAGGTCGTTGATGAGGACGCCCACGTTGTCGATCACCGGGATCGACGAATGGATGACCGCGTGGGTCCCGCCGAAGAAGCGGAGCGTGAAGGGCCCCGCTTCGACCACGTCTCCCGGGGCGACGACGGTGATGTCGTACCCGTCCGCGGCGGCGGCCACACCGGCCGGTCCGTAGAGGACGGCCTCCGGGCTCGCGGCGAGGATGCGGTCGAGGTGCTCCGCGGTCCAGTGGTCGGGGTGCAGGTGCGTGATCAGGACCGCCGCGGTGTGCTCCACATCGGCGATCGGGGACGTGAACGCGCCCGGGTCGACGATCAGCTTGGCGCCGTCCGTCTCGAGGAGGAATGCTGCATGTTCGAACTTCGTGAGTCTCATAGGACGAGTGAATACCGTGGGAGCGCCGGGGGCAACCCGGTCGTCCGGGTATCCACCCGCCGTGGGCCTGTCAGAATCGGCAGGTGACCACGCAGCCCCGACGCATCGGCGTCGCCATCAACCCGACCGCGTCGTTCGGCTCGACCCGAGCCGTGGGCCCGATGGTGCTCGACGCCCTCGAGCAAGCCGGGCATCGCGCCGTCCGCCTGCAGGAGCAGACCGTCGGACAGCTCCGGAGTGCGGTGCAGACTGCGATCGAGGCCGGGTTGGACGCGCTCGTCGTCGTCGGTGGCGACGGCATGGTGAGTCTGGCCGTCGAGGCGGTACGTGACTCGGGCCTGCCGTTCGGCGTGGTCCCGTCCGGTACGGGCAACGACATCGCCAGGGGACTCGGGATCCCGCTGGGGGATCCCACAGCCGCGATCGCGTCCCTGCTCCGTGCGCTCGAGGGCGAGCCGCGCGTGATCGACGCCGGCACGGTGACCGACGGCGAGCGGACGACCTGGTTCGTCGGTGCGGTGTCCGCAGGCTTCGACGCCCTCGTCAACGAACGGGCGAACCGCATGCGACGGCCGCGCGGGCGCAGTCGGTACACGATCGCGATCCTCCGTGAGCTCCTCGCCCTCCGCGCGCGTCGATACGAGCTGACCGTGGACGGGGCGCCGGAGACGGTCGACGCCGTCCTCCTCGCCGTCGCGAACAACACCTCGATCGGTGGCGGCATGCTCATCGCGCCACAGGCGGACCTTGCCGACGGCCGATTCGACCTCTTCGTCGTCGCACCCGTGTCACGGTTCCGGTTCCTCCGGCTGTTCCCCAAGGTCTTCTCGGGTGCCCACACGGATCTCGACATCGTGCGACTGTCGCGGGTCCGTTCGGTCTCGATCGCCGCGGACGGCGTCACGGCCTATGCCGACGGGGAGCGCATCGGTCCGCTGCCGGTCACGATCGATGTGGTCCCCGGTGCCCTCCGCGTGCTCGCCTGAGCCTGTCCGGCCGACCGCGACCACCGCGCGACACGCCCGTCGGATGCCGCTGGTGGCCTCGATTTGTACGGCTCGAAATCGTATGGCATACTCATATCCGTTGCTTACGGCCCCATCGTTTAGCGGCCTAGGACACCGCCCTCTCACGGCGGCAGCACGGGTTCAAATCCCGTTGGGGTCACAACACCGAACGAAGCCTCGCTTTCCTGAGTCATCAGGGAGCGGGGCTTCGTTCATTTGGCGGCTCGAACGTGCCCCGGGATGTCCACGCAGGCCCTCCGGGGTGCGCGGAAGGCAGGGCCCGCACCGATCTCGCCGAGTGCCGCTGCGTGCTAGCTTGGCCGGGTGACCGTGAAGCAGAAGCGCCGCGCTCCGGCGACAGCCGCAGTCCTGATCCTCGCCGCCCTGCTGACGGGGTGCTCCATCCCGGTGACGGGGGAGCCCGTAGCCGGCGGTGCAGGCCCCGTCGTCGACGTCGCCGGCGGCACCGACGACACCCTGCGCAAGGACTTCGACGCGAGTCCCCAGGAGGTCAACGACTACTGGACCGACGACAAGTTCGGGGGAGCGACGGCACCGGACCTGAAGCCGGGGGAGGACACGCTCACGGGTGACCAGGCCACCGGCGTGGTCGTGCACCCCAGTACCGGTGTCGGTCCCGACGTCGACGTCAAGGCCATCGCCCCGACAGCAGCCGGCGACCCGTACCCGGCGACCGGACTGGCGGCGGCCACGCAGGGACGTCTCTACTTCTCCATCGGTGGCGCCACCTACGTCTGTTCCGCGAGCGTCGTCAACGCCCCGACCATGGACCTCGTCCTGACGGCGGGCCACTGCGTCTGGGACACGTACGGCAAACAGCTCGCCGAGAACATCATCTTCATCCCGGCCGACGCGGCCAACGGCCAGACCCAGCCCTACGGGCAGTGGGCCGGGGTCAGCACCTACGTCCCCGACGAGTTCACCAGTGAGGCGACGTCGGACGCCAGTGGTGCGACGAGCGGCAACGGCTGGGCCTACGACTTCGCCTTCATCCGACTCGCCCCGAACGCGTGCGGGTCAGAAGATCCAGGAGGTGACCGGCGGTCAGGGCATCTCCTTCGGTACCCCGCCAGAGGGCATCACCGTGATCGGTTACCCGTCGGCCGCCCCGTTCGACGGTCAGTCGCAGCGCTACTGCGCGAGCCAGGCCGCCACCAAGGGCTATGCCGGCTACCGGGTCGACTGCCTCATGACCCCGGGTTGCTCGGGCGGCGGCTGGCTCACCCGGCTGGATCCAGCCACCGGCGCCGGGTACGTCACCTCGGTCACCTCGCGCGGCGACGGTTCCTGGCTCGAGGGCCCCGTCCTCGGACAGCGGGCGCTCACCCTGTACAACGACGCTCTGGCGGAGGGGTCATGACCGCCCGCACGAGCATGACGCGACACCGTCGGCGGATCGGTGTCCTGGCTTTGGCCGGGAGCGCCGCACTCGCCTTGAGCGCCTGCACGACGCCCGGATCGGCGTTCCCCGACGCCGCCGCCCAGCAGAGGCTACATGCAGGATCTCGCCGAGGCGAGGTTCGAGCTGCTGTCAGCCCAGATCGGCCAGGCGCCGGACGTGATCGGGTCGGCATACGTCCACGCCGTCTCGGGAGACCTCGAGTCGCACGAGAACGACTCGGTGGTCCTCTTCGGCGACCCGACCGCCTCGTTCAGCCAGGACAAGGGCTCCGCCGACGGCGACACCGTCGACATCTATCACCAGGCGGGAGTCGACTACGACCTCCTGCTGCTCGGCGGTGAACTCAAGGAGCTCGCGCCGACGGAGTGGGTGGCCGTCCAGACGCAGTACGTGGCCGAGGAGGACGCGGAGGGGTCACTCGGACCCGCCTGCGTCTACCCGGGCATCTCCATCGCCTGCGACATCTACTCCGCGGTCGAAACGACCCGCAGCTCGGGGGACGGCGTCGCTCAGCAGCGTCGTGGTCTCGATGCGGAACGACGGCTCCTCACAGATCTCGACGAGCGCGAGCCTCGAGAGCGTGCTGGCCGTCGGGACGCTCTTCGACCTCCCGGACGACCTCGTGTCGTCGTTCAGCGAGGACGACCTGGCGACCCTCCTGCCGGTGACGATCTTCCAGAACGCCGAGGGCGGCCTCGTGAAGATGGAGTTGAGCGGGACGGTCGAGAGCGAGACCAAGCTGCAGTTGCAGGCCGGCTTCGAGGTGTCGGGTACGTCGACGCTCGAAGACCTGCCGACCGCACCATCAGGATTCGACGTGACGGTGATCCCGGCGGCCGATCAGGCCGCGTTCTGGGATCGGATCGAGGAGTTGAGGAAATGACCGACGACCAGAAACCCGAGGACCTCGGAAAGCCCCCGGTCGGCGGCCCCCTGCGCCCCGACCAGCAGCCGCCGGGATTCCCCGACCCGAACGCACCCCGCCTGGAGTTCGGACCGGGAAGCCCGCAGCGTCAGACGCCGCCGCAGAACGGTGCACCCCAGAACGGCGCGCCGCAGGGTCAGAACGGACCACCGCAGGGCGTCCCGTCGCAGAACGGCCCGTCTCAGCCGTCCGCACCTGGTCAGACCGGCGGAGGGCCCCGTCCGCAGGGAGGCGCCCCAGGGCAGCAGCCCAACGGTCCTGCGCCGCAACCGCCCGCCCAGCCCGGAGCGCCGTTCGCCGGCGCGCCCGGTGGGCAGCCGTGGGTGCAGCAGCAGCGGCCCTCGAACGCAGGCTCCGAACCAGCAGCCGCAGCAGCAGGGGCGGCCAGGCGGTCCGGACGGGTTCCGGCCCCCGACATCGAACTGGTCAGCCCGGTCACGCGCCCGGGGGTCCTCAGCAGGGTCGGGCCCCCGGCCAGGCTCCACAGGGACGTCCGCTCGGCGCGCCGCAGGGCCAGCCTCAGAGCCAGCCTCAGGGGCCGCAGGGTCAGCCGCCCTACGGTCAGGCACGCCCGACCGGGCCACAGCCCTTCGGTCCGGGACAGGCGCAGCACCCGAACGGCCCGTTCCAGCCAGGTCCACAGCAGCATGGATCGCAGTCCGGCCCACAGCAGACCGGTCCGTTCCGTCCCGGCCCCGAGTACGGCGGCGACCGGCCAGCAGCCTGCTTCGGAGCCGAAGGCCGCCCGCAAGCCGCTCGGGCGCAAGCTCTGGATCGGCGTGCTCATCGGTGCGGTCGCCGCATCGCTCATCGCCGTCCCGCTCACCCTCCTCTCGGTCGGTCGCCTGTTCACGCCGATGCTCGACCGCGGCTCGGTGCAGACCGGTGTGGCCGAGGTGCTCAAGCAGGACTTCGGCCTCGCAGACGTCGAGAAGGTCGAGTGCCCGAGTGATCAGCCGGCCACGACCGGGACACAGTTCGAGTGCACCTTCTCGTACAACGCGAAGAGCTACCCGGTGGCCGTCGAGGTCATCAACGACCAGGGGCAGTACCGCGTCGGGATCGACGCGCCGAAGTAGCACGGTGTCGGCACCGGCGTCCCCTCGAGCGACGACGGTGCCGACGGCTTCGCCACGGACCGGGTGGTACGCTGGGCGAATGTTGTCCGGGCTGCTCCTCCTTCCCAGCCGCGACGAGGCCTAGTTCCAGGCTCCCTCGTCGCGGAGGTCGCTGACGCCTGACCACTCATCGTTTGAAGGAATTCCACGACATGTCGCAGCTGAACGCCGATCCGTCCGTCCCGAGCATTCCCGAGCACCCGCGCACGCTCGCCGAGAAGGTCTGGGACGACCACCTCGTCGTCAAGGGCGAGGACGGCACGCCCGACCTCATCTACATCGACCTGCACCTCGTCCACGAGGTGACGAGCCCGCAGGCCTTCGACGGTCTGCGCCTGGCCGACCGGCCGCTGCGTCGCGTCGACCTGACGATCGCGACCGAGGACCACAACACCCCGACGCTCGCGATCGACAAGCCGATCGCCGACCTCACGAGCCGCACACAGATCGAGACCCTCCGTCGCAACGCCGCGGAGTTCGGGGTGCGGATCCACTCCCTCGGCGACCTCGACCAGGGGATCGTCCACGTCGTCGGTCCGCAGCTCGGCCTCACGATGCCCGGGATCACGGTCGTCTGCGGCGACTCGCACACCTCGACCCACGGCGCCTTCGGGGCCATGGCCTTCGGCATCGGCACCAGCGAGGTCGAGCACGTCATGGCCACGCAGACGCTGCCGTTGAAGCCGTTCAAGACCATGGCGATCACCGTCGAGGGCACGTTGCGGCCGGGCGTGACCGCGAAGGACATCATCCTCGCCGTCATCGCGAAGATCGGCACCGGCGGTGGGCAGGGCTACGTCCTCGAATACCGCGGCTCGGCGATCCGTGCGCTCTCCATGGAGGGCCGCATGACGATCTGCAACATGTCGATCGAGGCCGGGGCCCGGGCCGGCATGGTCGCCCCGGACCAGATCACCTACGACTACCTGCAGGGCCGCCCGCACGCTCCGACCGGAGCCGACTGGGACGAGGCCGTCGCCTACTGGGACACCCTCGCGACCGATGAAGGCGCCGCCTTCGACGCCGAGGTCTTCCTCGACGCCGACACGCTGGAACCCTTCGTCACCTGGGGCACCAACCCGGGCCAGGGCGTCTCGCTCAGCGAGAACGTGCCCGACCCCGCGGCCATCGCCGACCCGAACGAGCGGTCCGCCGCCGAGCGCGCCCTGGAGTACATGGCGCTCGAAGCCGGCACCCCGATGAAGGAGATCCCGGTGGACGCGGTCTTCATGGGCTCCTGCACGAACAGCCGCATCGAAGACCTGCGGGCGTTCGCATCCGTCATCGAGGGCCGCACGAAGGCCGAGGGTGTGCGGGTCATGGTCGTCCCGGGTTCCGCCCGGGTTCGGATCGAGGCTGAGGCCGAGGGGCTCGACAAGATCATCACCGACTTCGGTGCGGAGTGGCGGTTCGCCGGATGCTCCATGTGCCTCGGGATGAACCCCGATCAGCTCGCTCCGGGGGAGCGCTGCGCCTCGACGTCGAACCGCAACTTCGAGGGTCGCCAGGGCAAGGGCGGCCGCACGCACCTCGTCTCGCCGCTCGTCGCCGCGGCGACCGCCATCCGCGGAACACTCTCCAGCCCTGCCGATCTCGAGGTCGAGCCCGGCAGACACGCCGCCACCGAGCAGGAAGGCGTGCACGCCTGATGGACAAGTTCACGACCGTCACCGGCGTCGCCGCTCCGATGCGGCGTTCCAACGTCGACACCGACCAGATCATCCCCGCCGTCTACCTGAAGCGGGTCACGAAGACCGGCTTCGAGGACGCGCTCTTCGCGGGGTGGCGTCAGGACCCCGATTTCGTCCTGAACCAGCCCGTCTACCAGGGTGCCAGCATCCTCGTCGCGGGGCACGACTTCGGCACCGGCTCGTCGCGTGAGCACGCCGTGTGGGCCTTGCGCGACTTCGGGTTCAAGGTCGTCGTGTCGTCCCGCTTCGGCGACATCTTCCGCGGGAACTCCGGGAAGCAGGGTCTCCTCGCCGCCCAGGTCAGCGAGGAGGAGCTCGAGCAGCTCTGGGCTGCGATCGAGGCCGCTCCCGGCGTCCGATTCCGTCGTCGACCTCATCGCCCGCACCATCACGGTCGGCGATCTCACGGTTTCGTTCCAGGTCGACGATTACACTCGGTGGCGGCTCATCGAAGGACTCGATGACATCGGGCTGACGCTCCGTAGCGAAGAGCAGATCACCGCGTTCGAGGCCCGGCGGCCGAACTGGCTGCCCCGCACCATTCCCGTCAAGTAGCAAGGCAGTAGGTACCGGTTTGAATTCACTCGTCCAGGCGTCACAGGCGGCAGGCTCGTCGGTCGGACTCGATGTCGACCGCATCACGATCAACGGCGGTATCCCGCTCAGAGGCCGCATCGAGGTCAAGGGTGCCAAGAACCTCGTGACCAAGGCGATGGTCGCGTCGCTGCTCGGCGAGAACGTCAGCGTCCTGCGCAACGTGCCGAACATCAGCGACGTCCGGGTCGTCCGCTCCCTGCTCGAGATCCACGGCGTGGACGTGACGGAGGGCGAGAACCCGAACGAGCTCCGCCTCGACCCGACCAACGTCGAGTCCGCCCACATGGAGGAGATCGACGCACACGCCGGCTTCTCCCGGATCCCGATCCTGTTCTGCGGGCCGCTGCTCCACCGCCTCGGGGCGGCGTTCATCCCCGACCTCGGAGGCTGCCGCATCGGCGACCGCCCCATCGACTTCCACCTCGACGCGCTCCGCAAGTTCGGCGCGGTCGTGGAGAAGCTCCCGCAGGGCATCCGTCTCTCGGCCCCGAACGGTCTGCACGGGACGACGGTGCATCTCCCGTACCCGAGCGTCGGCGCCACGGAGCAGGTCCTGCTCACGGCGGTCCGCGCCAAGGGCACCACGGAGCTCAAGGGTGCGGCGATCGAGCCGGAGATCATGGATCTCATCGCCGTCCTCCAGAAGATGGGCGCGATCATCTCCTACGAGCCCAACCGCGTGATCCTCATCGAGGGCGTGGACAAGCTCGAGGGGTACGACCACACGGCCATCGGCGACCGCAACGAGGCAGCGAGCTGGGCGTCGGCCGCGCTCGCGACCGACGGCGACGTCTTCGTCGGCGGCGCGAAGCAGCAGGACATGATGACGTTCCTCAACATCTTCCGCAAGGCCGGTGGCGGGTTCGACATCACCGACGACGGCATCCGGTTCTACCGCAAGGAGGAGCTGAAGCCCGTGGTCATCGAGACCGACGTGCACCCCGGCTTCATGACGGACTGGCAGCAGCCCCTCATCGTCGCGCTGACGCAGGCGACGGGCGAGTCGATCGTCCACGAGACCGTCTACGAGAACCGGTTCGGCTTCACGGACGCGCTCAACACCATGGGCGCGAACATCGTCGTGCACCCCAACGGGCTGTCGGGTACGCCTCGTCGCGTGCCGCGGCGCAACCTCGAGCAGGCCGCCGTGATCAACGGCCCGACGCCGCTGCACGGTGCCGACATCGAGGTCCCCGACCTCCGCGGTGGCTTCAGCCACCTCATCGCGGCGCTCACCGCCGAGGGCAAGTCGACGGTCAGCAACGTCGGCATCATCAGCCGTGGGTACGAGAACTTCATCGTGAAGCTCCAGCAGCTCGGTGCTGACTTCGTCCTCGAAACGAAGTAGTCCGCCGTGGGGGTGGAACGGTCGAGGCCGTCGATCTACTGGTTGCTGTCGTCGATCGCGATCCCGCCGTTCAGTGCTCTCGTCAAGCTCCGCGTCCGGCACGGCGAACGCCTGCCGCAGGAGGGGCCGTTCATCCTGTCGCCCAACCACGACAGCGAGTTCGACCCGCTGATCATGGGCGTGGCCGTCTGGCGGCTCGGGCGACAGCCCCGCTTCATGGCGAAGGGCAGTCTGTTCACGGTCCCGGTGGTCGGGTGGTTGTTGCGGAAGTCCGGACAGATCCCCGTCGAGCGCGAGGGCTCCGCCCGCGGGATGGACCCGGTCAGCGCCGCAGCACACCTGACCGAACGCGGGCAGGGCGTCGTCGTGTACCCCGAGGGTTCGCTCACCCGCGACCCGGGCCTGTGGCCGATGCGCGGGCGCACCGGCGCGGTCCGGATCGCCCTCACGCACGGCCTGCCGATCATCCCCGCTGCGCACTGGGGCACGCAGGAGGTCATGCCACGGTACGGCAGGCTGCGGGTGTTCCCCTTGCGGAAGCGCGTCGAGGTCGCCATCGGCGAGCCGGTGGACCTCTCGGCCTTCGCCGGGCGGCAGCTAGACTCGAAGACGCTGAACGAGGCGACCGAGGTCGTCATGCAGGCCATCACCGCCCTCTGCGAGGAACTCCGCGGTGCTCAAGCTCCCACGGAGCGTTGGGATCCCTCGAAACACCAGCAGAAGGAGACAGGCCGCTTTGAGTCCTAGGAACGTTCCGCAACCACCGGCCGCCACGAGGGTCGCCGTGCTCGGAGCGGGCAGCTGGGGCACGACGTTCGGCAAGATCCTCGCGGACGGTGGCTCCGACGTGGTCATGTGGGCCAGACGGCCCGAGCTCGCTCGCGAGATCACCGAAGCCAAGCGCAACAGTGACTACCTGCCCGGGATCAACCTGCCGATGCGGATGACGGCGACCGCGAGCATGGTCGACGCCGTGCGCGGTGCCTCGGTCGTGTTCCTGTCCGTCCCGAGCCAGTCCCTGCGCGACAACCTCATCGCGCTCCGCCCGCACCTCGAGGACGGCACCATCGTCGTCTCGCTCATGAAGGGCGTCGAGCGTCGCAGCGGATCCCGGATGAGCGAGGTCATCCGCGAGACCCTCGACATCGACCCGTCACGCATCGCCGTCGCCTCCGGCCCCAACCTCGCGCTCGAGATCGCCCGCGAGCAGCCGACGGCCGCCGTGATCTCCTCGGAGAGCCTCGAGACGGCGCAGACGGTCGCGCTCCTCGCGCGCAACCGGTACTTCCGCAGCTTCGTGAACACCGACGTCATCGGTACCGAGTTCGGTGGTGTGCTCAAGAACCTCATCGCCGTCGCGATCGGCATCGTCGACGGTGTCGGCTACGGCGAGAACACGAAGGCCTCCATCATCACCCGCGGGCTGGTCGAGATGACCGACTTCGCGGTGGCCCACGGCGCGCAGCCGGAGACCCTCTCAGGCCTGGCCGGGCTCGGCGACCTCATCGCGACGTGCCAGTCGCCGCTGTCCCGGAACAACACGGCGGGGCGTCTGCTCGGCCAGGGGTATCAGTTCGACGACGTCGTCAAACAGATGCAGCAGACCGCGGAGGGGCTCGCGTCCGTTGCACCGGTGCTCGAGCTGGCCAAGGCGAAGGGGGTCGCGATGCCCATCGTCGAACAGGTCAAGCAGGTGCTCGACGGCACGCTCGACCCGAAGGACATCGCACCGCACCTCACGACCGACGACGACGAACCCCAGGGGGAGAGAAGCAACGATGACGCACAAGACCGGAGTGGTGGTGCTCTTTGGAGGCCGTTCAAGCGAGCACTCGATCAGCTGCGCAACGGCGGGCGGCGTCCTCGCCGCGATTGACCGCGAACGGTACGACGTCTACCCGGTCGGGATCGCCCACGACGGCTCGTACGTCCTCGAGGTCGACGACCCGAGCCGGTACGCGCTCGACCCCGCGCACTTGCCGGAGGTCGACCCCTCGCGGCCGGCCGTGCGCTGGCCTGAGCGCGTCGGCAGCCGTGAGCTGACCGTGGTCGGGGAGGACGGCGTCCCGTTCACCCTCGGTCCCATCGACATCGTCTTCCCGATCCTCCACGGTCGGTTCGGCGAGGACGGCACCGTGCAGGGCATGCTCGAGCTCGTCGACCTCCCGTACGTCGGCTCCGGCGTCCTCGCGTCCTCCCTCGGTATGGACAAGCACTTCACGAAGACGGTGCTCCAGGCCGCCGGGATCGCCGTCGCGCCGTGGGTGCGGTTCACCGCCCACGAGTGGGCCACGGCACCCGAGGAGGTGCTCGCATCGCTCGGATCGCTCGGGTCACCGGCGTTCGTGAAGCCGGCGCGAGCCGGTTCGAGCGTCGGCGTGTCGAAGGTGTCGACGCCGGACGCGTTCCGTGCAGCGATCGAACTGGCCCTCGCCGAGGACTCGACCGTGCTCGTCGAGACCGGTCTGGTGGGCCGAGAGGTCGAATGTGCGGTCCTCGAGTCCCTCCCCGGCGAGGCACCTCGGGTCTCGGTGGCCGGCGAGGTCGTCGTGACCGGACGCGACTTCTACGATTTCGAGGCGAAATACCTCGACGCACCCGGTATCGAGCTCGTCTGCCCCGCCGACCTTCGTCCCGAGCAGTTGTCGGAGATGCAGGACCTCTCGCGTCGGGCGTTCGAGGCGTTGGGCTGCGCGGGGCTCGCCCGGGTCGACTTCTTCCTGACCGCGGACGGCTTCGTCGTCAACGAGGTCAACACCATGCCGGGGTTCACCCCGATCTCGATGTTCCCGAGCTGCTGGTTGGCCTCGGGGCTCAGCTACCCCGAGCTCATCACCGAGCTGATCGAGGTCGCGCGCGCCCGCTCCTGAACGGCAGCGGCGCCGGGAACGGTCAGCCGTCGGTGGGGATCGGGAGCTCGGCGTCGCCGAGGGCGGTGCACTTCCCGGTGACGGGGAGCACGGACACGGCAGGCGCCAGATCGGCCAGGACGGTGCTGCTGGCGACGGCGTCGCCGTCGAGCACGATCTCGACCGCGGGCGTGCGCCCGAAGGTGGTGAACCGGTAGTTCGGCGCGTCGGCGTCGTCGATGATCCAGTCGACGCCGTTCACCGACTGGCACTGCTGCGTGGTCGGGCCGGGGATCGCGACGCCGCAGTGCAGGAGGACCGTCGCGGGATCGCCCCAGGCGCCGGTGGCCTGGGCGTCGGTCCCTCGCTCGGGCAGTTCGGCGACGACGTCGGGCAGACGCACCGTGACCTCAGCGCACTGCGGGTTGTTCGCATCGGCGGCGGGTTCGAGCGCGACGGCGGGCGCGCAGCCGGCGAGGGCCAGGGTTGCGGCTGCGGCGAGGGCGGTGGCGAGGAGCACACGAATCGGGGACATCGCCCACCAGGCTACCGTTGATCCCATGAACGAGTCTGGGAGCGCGTCCGACGATCACGGAACGGTCGGGCCCTGTGTCGGGGACCTCGCCGAGGGGGAGCTGCTCGAGCGCATCTTCCCTCGCCTGCCGCACGCCGACGCCGAACTCCTCGGGCCGGGTGACGATGCCGCGGTCGTCCTGGCGCCGGACGGTCGGTTCGTCGTCACGACGGACACGATGATCCACGGGCCGGACTTCCGGCTGGCGTGGTCGAGCGCCCACGACCTGGGGTGGAAGGCTGCGGCCAGCAACCTGGCGGACGTCGCGGCGATGGGGGCGCGTCCGACGGCACTCGTCGTCGCACTCGCCATGCCCAAGCACCTGCCGGTCGCCGTGCTCGACGGGTTCGCAGACGGACTTGCGCGACGCCTGTGCCGAGCTCGCGCCCGGCTGCGGTGTCGTCGGCGGCGATCTGGCCGTGTCCGACGTCTTCATGATCGCGGTGACGGCGTTCGGCGACCTGGAGGGTCGTGCCCCCGTCCGACGTGACGGAGCGCGACCCGGCGACGTGGTCGCGGTCGCGGGGGAGTTGGGTTCGGCTGCGGCAGGCCTGCGACTCCTCTTCTCACGTGGGGTCGACGCCGACGGCGTGCCCTCGGCCGAGGCAGCGGCCGGCCTGCGACGCGATCACCGGGTCGAGGTGGAGGCACAACTCGCACCACGGCCACCGATCGCCGCCGGTGTCGTCGCCGCCGTCGCCGGTGCCACGGCGATGCTCGACCTGTCGGACGGGCTCGCGCTCGACGCCGGTCGCCTCGCGCGGGCGAGTGGGGTCGCGATCGACCTCCGGGCCGAGGACCTGGGTGCCGACGTGGCGCTCGCCCTCGCCGGCGGCGAGGACCACTCCCTCCTGGCGACGTTCCCGGCCGCCACCACGATCCCCGCCGGCTTCCGGACCATCGGCACGGCCCGGACCGGTGCCGGAGTCCTCGTCGACGGTGTGGCCTACGACGGCCGCGCCGGCTGGGACCCCTACCGCGACTGGGACGACGCGTCCGGTTGAGCGGTGTGCCCGGCCGCCGTGGCGCGAGGACCGTGCGGTGACGCGGTGACGGTGACGCGGTGACTCAGACCGGCGTGATCCACCAGACGACGGTCTCGCCGTAGGTGCTCTTCCGCAGGACCTCGAGCGCTGGGGGAAGGGTCGGTTCGGGCGAGCGGGAGCTCCGCTCGACGAGCACGAGCCCGTCGTCGGTGACCAGACCGACGAGCGCGGCGAGGTTGGCCGTGAGCTCCGCCTCGGGGAGGTCGTACGGGGGATCGATGAAGACGAGGTCGGACGGGACCGTCGCCCCGGACAGGTAGGCGCCGACCGACTTGGCGTGCACCGTGATGCGTGGTGCCGCACCGCGAGGTGCTGCCGAGGTCACGATCCTCGCGTTGTCCCGACACAGCTTCGCGGCCTCAGACCCGCGGTCGACGAGGGTGACCACGGCGGCACCCCGGCTGGCGCACTCGAGCCCCAGCGACCCCGACCCTGCGTACAGGTCGAGCACTTCGGCTCCGGCGAGCACGTCGCGGGCCTCCAGCGCGGAGAAGAGCGCCTCGCGGACGCGATCGCTCGTCGGTCGTGTCCCGCTGCCCGGGACCCGGATCGTGCGTGATCCGGCGAAACCCGAGATGATCCTGATGCCGGCCATGGTCCCATCCTCGCAGGCTGCGCGAAGCCGAGCGAACCGCGGTGTCCGAGGTCCGGAATAGAATCGACGGCATGACGGGGATCGAGCTGGGCACGAAGCTCGGCGGTGTCCTCGGCGGCCGAACCGCGACGGCACTCCAGAAGGCGTTCGGCGTCGAGACCGTCGGCGACCTCCTCGAGCACTACCCGCGTCGCTACGCGAAGCGCGGCGAGCTGACGGTCATCGGCCTGCTGCCGCTCGGCGAGGACGTGACGATCGTCGCCGACGTCCTCGAGGTCCGCGACCGCCAGATGAAGCAACGCAAGGGTTCCATCCTCGAGGTCGTCATCTCCGACGGTCAGGGTCGGCTCAACCTCACCTTCTTCAACCAGCCCTGGCGCGCGAACGAACTCCGGCCGGGACTCCGCGGCATCTTCGCAGGCAAGGTCGGCGACTACCGCGGCAGTTATCAGCTCGCCCACCCGCAGTACCAGATCTTCCCCGACGACGCTGAAGCCCCGGCGCTCGCCGACGCCCAGGCGAAGGCGTGGTCGGAGGCCCCCATCCCGATCTACCCGGCGACGAGCACGATCACGAGCTGGAACCTCAGACAATCCGTCGAGCTGGTTCTGGACGCCCTGCCGCCGCAGGAGGACCCCGTCCCGCGGTCGGTCCGGGCGGCGAGGGGTGAGCTCTCCTTCGACGCCGCCATCCGTGCCGTCCACCGCCCGACGGTCGATCGTGACTGGCAGCGCGGTCGCCGCAGCCTGCGGTACCAGGAGGCGTACCTCCTCCAGACGGCCCTGCTCCAGCAGCGCGCCGCCACCCGTGCGCTGGCGGCCGAACCCCGCGTGCCGAAAGCCGGCGGCTACCTCGAGCGCCTCGATGCCGCGCTCCCGTTCGAGCTGACCGGCGACCAGCAGACGGTCGGCACGGAGATCGCGGCCGATCTCGCGCAGCCCAATCCGATGAACCGGCTCGTCCAGGGCGAGGTCGGCTCGGGCAAGACGCTCGTCGCCCTCCGGGCCATGGCGGCCGTCGCCGACAGCGGGGGACAGTCGGTGCTGCTGGCGCCCACCGAGGTCCTCGCGGCGCAGCACCTGCGGTCGATCGTCCGTTCGCTCGGCCCCGACCTCTCGGCCGAACTCATGCCGACGCTGCTCACCGGCCAGCTGCCGACGTCCGATCGCAAACGGGCGCTGCTGCGGATCGTCGCCGGCCAGGCCCGGATCGTGATCGGGACGCACGCTCTGCTGGGTGACGCCGTGACCTTCGCCGATCTGGGGATGGTCGTCGTCGACGAACAGCACCGCTTCGGCGTGGAGCAGCGCGACCAGCTCCGCCAGAAGGGACGCACACCGCCGCACGTCCTCGTGCTGACCGCGACGCCGATCCCACGGACCGTGGCCATGACCGTCTTCGGCGACCTCGACGTCAGCATCATCAAGGAGCTGCCACGCGGGCGGCAGGGGATCGAGAGCTTCGTGGTCGCCCTGGCCGATCACCCGCGGTGGATCTCCCGCGTCTGGGAGCGCCTCGCCGAGGAACTCGCGCAGGGGCGGCAGGGGTTCGTGGTGTGCCCGGCGATCGACGCCAAGGAGGTCGAGCCCGGTGAGGAACTCGAGGAGGACGCCGACCCGGCGCGCCCGATCGCGTCCGTGCTCACCACGGTGGAGCAGCTGCGTACCCACCCGCTGCTCGCGTCGCGACGCATCGACGTCCTCCACGGCCGGATGAGCGCGGAGGAGAAGGACCGGACGATGCGGGCCTTCGCCGCCGGTGAGATCGACGTGCTCGTGGCGACGACGGTCATCGAGGTGGGCGTCGACGTCCCCAACGCCTCGACGATGGTCGTGCTCGACGCGGAGCGCTTCGGGGTGTCGCAGCTCCACCAGCTCCGCGGACGCGTCGGTCGAGGCGGCGTCCCGGGGCTGTGTCTGCTCGTCACCGCGGCGGAGGCGGAGAGCACCGCACGCGAGCGCGTCGACGCGGTGGCCGCGACGCTCGACGGCTTCGACCTCGCGCAGGTCGACCTCGAGCTGCGGCGCGAGGGCGACGTCCTCGGCAGCATGCAGTCGGGCGGGCGGTCCTCGCTCAAGCTGCTCCGGGTCGTGCACGACAGCGAGGTCATCATCGAGGCGCGGGCGGATGCCGCCGAGCTCCTCGACACCGATCCCGACCTCGCCGACCACCCGGTGCTGGCCGAAGCGCTCCGCCGACGCCTCGACGAATCCGACCGCGCCGCGCTCGCCAAGAACTGAGCACCGATAGGCTGGCGGCATGAAGCGGATCGCCGTCGTCCCCGGATCGTTCGACCCAGTCACCCTCGGTCACCTGGATGTCATCGAGCGGGCGGCGCGCATCTTCGACGAACTGCACGTGCTGGTCGTGCACAACCCCGACAAGTCCGCGCTGCTGCCGATGCCGCAGCGGGTGTCCTTGCTCGAGCGCTCCATCGCCGACGGCGGATTGCCCGACAACATCGTCGTCGCGCAGTGGAACGTCGGCCTGCTCGTCGACTACTGCACGGACGTCGGCGCGAGCGTGCTCGTGAAGGGCATCCGCTCGCAGGTCGACGTCGCGTACGAGACGCCCATGGCCATCATGAACCGCAGCCTCGCCGGCGTGGAGACGGTCTTCCTCCTGCCTGATCCCGCGCACGCGCACGTCTCCAGTTCACTCGTCCGGCAGGTGGCCGCGCTCGGTGGCGATGTCAGCCCGTACGTCCCGCAGGTGGTGGCGACCTTCCTCCAGGAGGGCTAGGGCGTCCTCCCGGTCGGGTTCGGCGTAGAATCGTCGATCGTGACTAGGAAGAGAACGAACAATTCGCCGTTCAGCGTCAATGTGCGCGATCTGGTGAACCGTCCCGGGGAGATGCGCGAGCACGACCTCGAGGTGGTGCTCGCCGAGCGCTGGGGCGAGGGTCTGGTCGCCGTCCAGGAGGGCACGACGCTCTCCGAGCAGGTGCGTCTCGAGTCCGTGCACGAGGGGATCCTCGTGACCGTCGACGTCGACGCACTGGCGACCGGCGAGTGCGGCCGTTGCCTCCGCGACATCGAACTGCCTGTCGAAGTCGAGATTCAGGAACTTTTCGCGTATCCTAATTCGGAAGCGTCTGACTTCGAGGTTCACGACGACCACGTGGATCTTGAACCTCTGGTCAGAGATGCGGTAGTTCTCGCATTACCGTTTCAGCCGGTGTGCCAGCCGGATTGCCCCGGACTCGACCCCGAGACCGGTGAGCGGCTGGCCGAACGTCCGGAACGACACCCTCACGACGTCGCAGATCCTCGCTGGTCTGCGCTCGCGGGCTTGTCCTCAGACTCCGTACTTGACACAGACGCCAGTAGCGCCCAGCGCGCCGCTGCAGACACAGAAGAGAGATAGATCATGGCTGGAAACCCCCCGAAGCGGAAGGTCTCGCGCTCGAACACCCGCTCGCGTCGCTCGCAGTGGAAGGCCGCCGTGCCGACGCTCGTGAAGACGGTGGAGAACGGCCGCGTCACGTACAGCCTGCCGCACCGCGCCAAGGTCGTCGAGGACTCGCAGGGCACCGCCCTGTACCTCGAGTACAAGGGCCGCAAGGTCGCAGACGTCTGATCCGCGCGTTGAACGTCCGCGTTCGAACAGCGTGAACACGAATCATTCCGACCACACCGGAATCGGCTCCGCATCGGAGACCGATCCCGGTGTGGTCGTTTTCGCACGGCAACTGGGTGTCGACGTCTCGTACGAGCTGCTCGACCTGGCGCTGACGCACCGCTCGTACGCGTACGAGCACGGTGGACTCCCGCACAACGAGCGCCTCGAGTTCCTCGGCGACTCGATCCTCGGGCAGGCCGTCACCGTCATGCTCTACCGCGACTTCCCGCACCTCGACGAAGGGCAGCTGGCGAAGCGTCGGGCGAGCCTCGTCTCGACGATCGCGCTCGCCGAGGTCGCGCGTTCGATCGGTCTGGGCGAGCGGATCAAGCTCGGCAAGGGCGAGGACCAGACCGGAGGCCGCGACAAGGCGTCCATCCTGGCCGACACGATGGAGGCCGTCATCGGCGCGACGTACCTGTCGGCCGGACCCGACGCCGCGACGGCACTCGTCCTGCGCCTGGTGAACCCCCTCCTCGAGAACCCTGAGCGCTTCGGCGCGGCGATGGACCCGAAGACGAGCCTCCAGGAGGCCGCCGCGGCCATCGGTGCGCCGGCGCCCGTCTACGAGATCGCCAGCTCCGGCCCCGACCACAACCGACGGTTCGTCGCGACGGTCACCGTGGGCACCGCGGTCACGGCGACGGGCTCCGGCACGAGCAAGAAGCACGCCGAGATGGCGGCGGCCCTGGAAGCCTGGTCGAGGATCAGTGCCGGAACTCCCTGAGGTCGAGGTCGTCCGCGCCGGCTTGGAGCCCGCCGTCAGCGGCGCGACGATCGCCGGCGTCGAGGTCTTCGACGAACGCTCCCTGCGCCGCCACGCGAGTGGTGTCGCCGACTTCACCGCACGGCTGACGGGGCGGACCATCCGATCTGCCGTCCGACGCGGGAAGTTCCTCTGGTTCCCCCTCGACGACGATGAGGCGATCGTCGGTCACCTGGGCATGAGCGGGCAGATGCTGCTCCGGTCACCTGGCGATGACGCCGACCGACTCCTGCGCATCCGCTTGCAGTTGGAGCATCCCGAGCACGGCGAGCTCTGGCTGCACTTCGTGGACCAGCGGATCTTCGGCTCCATGGCGGTGACCGCGCTCGTCCCGACGACGGACGGAGCCGCAGGTGGGTTCGGCGACGAGGTCGCGATGGTGCCCGACCAGGTCGCGCACATCGCCCGCGACCCGATGGACCCGGCCTTCGACGACGCCGGCTTCCTCCGACGACTGCGCGAGAAACGCACCGGTGTGAAGCGGGCGCTCCTCGATCAGACCCTGGTCAGCGGGATCGGCAACATCTACGCGGACGAGTCGCTCTGGGCGGCGCGCATCCACCCCGAGCAGGAGACCGCCCGTCTCGGGCTCGGACGCGCCGGCCGGCTGCTCGAGGAGGTCCGTGCCGTGCTCGCCAAGGCCCTGGCCGAGGGCGGGACGAGCTTCGACGCCCAGTACGTGAACGTCAACGGTCAGGCGGGGTACTTCGCCCACAGCCTGAACGCCTACGGACAGGCAGGGCAAACCGTGCGCGCGCTGCGGCACGCTCATCGTCCGCGAGCAGTTCATGAACCGGGGCTCGCACCGCTGTCCCGTGTGCCAGCGCCGCACCTGACGATCAGTCGTCTGCGGGGGAGTCGGCGCTGCCACTCTCCGGAGTAGCCGACGATGCGGAACCCGAGTCGGTCGTTGATCGCGAGCATGTGCGCGTTCTCGTCGGCGTTCCAGGTGTAGATCCGGGACCGCTCGGGTGCCTGATCGGCGAGTGCGAGGAGGTTCGCCGCCTTCATCCAGAGTCCGAGGCCGTGTCCCCGGTGGTCGGCGAGCACGAGCGTGTCCCACTGCTCCGCGTGTTCCTTGCCCTCGCCGAGGACGAGCTCGCTGTACCCGGCGACCGCGCCGCTGTCGCGGTGGACGGCGGCGACGACGATCGCGTGGTCGCCAGACGCCGCCAGCTGTGCCTCGCGGGCGCGGACCCGCTCGGGCGTCCAGACCTCGGGGTCGAGTTCCAGATCGGCGGCCGGGATGTCGGTCGCCATGTGTTCGCGGGCCGTGGCGAGCGAGCCGAGCAGCTCGTCGGGGGTGCGGTCCACCCAGTGCACGAGGCGGTACTGCGTGCCCGGCTCGGGCGGTCGACGTCGCGACGATGTCCGGCAGCTCCCCGAGCATCGAGGCGAGGTCGCAGCGGTTGGTCCGCTCGACCTGGGCGAGGGCGTATCCACGATCGAGCATGAACCGGCTGGCCGCGGCGTTCGCGGGGATCGCCCGTTCGCCGACGCTCGCACCGAGGAGCGGTTCGCCGGCCGGGATGTCGTCGACGGCGTGCTGGGTGAAGGCGGTCACCGTCGGGCGACCGGCCGCGAGGGCCCGTCGCTCCAGCTCCGACAGGAGCGCTGTGCCGATCCCACGACGACGCGCGTCGGGGAGGACACCGACGTCCAGGGAGGCCGTCACCGCGTCGGCCTCGGTGCCGTACCCGAGCCAGCCGCGACCGACCACACGGCCGTCGAGGGCGGCGGCGAGCAGGACGCGTCGCTGGAACCGCTGGTCGCGGTACTCGGGCAGGGTCATTGCGGAGGTCAGAGCGAAGTCGTCGGTGGACCAGATCTCCGCTTCGAGCGTGTTCGCGACCTCCTGGACCGCGTCGAACACGGCTGAGCTCCCGGACGCCGGGATCTCGACCTCGTCGATCGTGACGCGCATCGTCGCCTCCCTCCCACACCAGACCGTCCTGGGTGATGCGGTCCATGCTACGACCGCCCCGGCGGGCCGGCACAGCGTGGTGTCCCTCGTCCGTCCGCGGATTCGCTACCGTAGTGCACAGCATCCGCGACGCGGGAGAGGAGGTGCGCGTGTACCTGAAGAGCCTGACGCTCAAAGGGTTCAAGTCCTTCGCGCACCCCACCACCTTCGCGTTCGAGCAGGGCGTCACCTGCGTCGTGGGTCCCAACGGTTCCGGCAAGTCGAACGTCGTCGACGCGCTCGCCTGGGTGATGGGCGAGCAGGGGGCGAAGACCCTCCGCGGCGGCAAGATGGAGGACGTCATCTTCGCCGGCACGTCGACCAGGGGCCCGCTCGGTCGAGCCGAGGTCACGCTCACCATCGACAACAGCGACGGCGCACTGCCCATCGAGTACACCGAGGTGACGATCAGCCGCACCCTGTTCCGCAACGGCGGGAGCGAGTACGCCATCAACGGCGACACGTGCCGGTTGCTCGACGTCCAGGAGCTCCTGAGCGACTCCGGGCTGGGCCGCGAGATGCACGTCATCGTCGGGCAAGGACAGCTCGACGCGGTGCTGCGGGCGACGCCCGAGGAGCGCCGCGGCTTCATCGAGGAGGCGGCCGGCATCCTGAAGCACCGCCGACGCAAGGAGAAGACGCTCCGGAAGCTCGAGGCGATGCAGACCAACCTCACGCGGTTGAGCGACCTCGCCGGCGAGATCCGCCGGCAGCTGAAGCCGCTCGGTCGTCAGGCGGAGATCGCCCGGGAGGCGCAGACGATCGCCGCGGTCGTCCGCGACGCCCGCGCTCGGATCCTCGCGGACGACGTCGTGGGCCTCCGGCGTTCCCTCGATGAGCACAACCGCTCGGAGAGCGAGCGCCACAGCGAGCGCCTCGTCCTCCAGGAGCAGCTGGAACAGGCGGAACTGCGGATCAACCGGATCGAGCAGGCGCAACTCGGCGACGCGGTCGACGACGCCCGCCGGATCACCTTCGAGCTCGAGAGCGTGCAGGAGCGCCTCCGGAACCTGTACACGCTCGCCAACCAGCGGCTCGCGCTCCTCGGATCATCGACGGACACGACGGCCGCCGAACCGCGGATCACGAAGCAGATGGTCGCCGACGCGACCGCGGAGATCGACGGACTGCGGGTGGCGGTCGCCGACGCGGAGCGCGCGTTGCAGGAGGCGCAGGCGGACACCCGCGCGAAGCGTGCCGCACTCGACGCGGTGGACGTCGAGATCGCAGCGCAGAGCGCGCTCGTGTCACGACACGACCTGGAGCTCTCCAAGCTCGCGGGCGCCGTCGACGCCGCCGGGTCCAAACTCGCCGCGGTCCGTGGCGAGGCGTTGCGCCAGCAGAACGCGATCGACGCCGCTGCCCTCCGTCTGGACGCGGCACGGCTGGAGTACGAGGCGCTCGAGGACGACCCGACCCTGGCGGACGCCGCCGACTCCGGACTCGACGACGCCTACGAGGCGGCCCAACGCGGCGCGGCGGAGGCCGAAGGGGAGATCGAGGGCCTGCGCGAGCAGCTCCACACCCTCGAACGTGAACGCGATTCGCTCGGTGCCAAGACCAGTGCACTCTCGCGCGCCCTCGACCTCAAGACCGGCTCGGCCGAACTCGCATCGAGCGGTCTCGACGGGATCGACGGGATCGTCGCGGACCGGGTGCAGGTCCGACCCGGCCACGAGTCGGCTGTGGCCGCAGCGCTCGGCACGCTCGCGGAGGCCGCCGTCGCCGTCGACCGGCACGCTGCCCGGCGGGCGCTCGATCACGCGGCCGATCAGGATCTCGGCCGGGTCGAGATCGTCATCGCCGACGGTGCGCGAGACGTCCCGGACGTGCCCGCCGGGTTCACCTCGGCTGCCGAGCTGGTGGAGGCCCCTCCTGGCGTGCTGGGGATCCTCGCCTCGGTCCTCGTCGTCGACTCGCTCGACGACGCGATCGCGGCGTACGACCGACTCGGCTCGTCGCTCAGCGCGTTCACCCTCGTGACCCGTGACGGCGCGGTCGTCACGGACAGCATCGTCCGCGGGGGGAGCGGCGGAGCGCAGAGCCGCATCGAACTGCTGGCCGAACGTGATGCGGCAGCCGATCGACACGGCGAGGTCGAGTCGCTCATCGAACGGGCGCGCTTCGCACTGGCCGAGCAGCGCACGATCCTGCAGGAGGCGAAGCAGACCGCGCAGGCTGCGCTCAGCGCCCTCCGCGAGTTCGACGCCAACCGTGCCTCACAGGCCGAGCGCGTGAACCGGGTCACGGTCCGATACGAATCCGCGCAGGCCGAACACGACCGCCTGCTCGCCGCTGCCGGGACGGCGGAGGCGGCCGTCGCCGACGCCGCTGCCGCCGTGGAGCGGGCCAAGCTGGACCACGACACCGCTCGCGCGCGTCCACGACCGCTCCTCGACGTCTCGGCACGCGATGGGCTCTCCGCCGAACTGGACGCGGCGCGCGAGGCCGAAGTGCAGCACCGCCTCCTCCTCGAGACCGCGCGCGAACGCGTGCGGGCTGAGGAGCTCGCGGTCGCGAACCTCGAGCGGCAGCGGCAGGCCGACCAGGCGGCAGCGGAGGAAGCGGCTCGGCGTGCCGTCATCCGTGCGCGCCAGGCCGCGGCCGCCACCGCCGTGACGGAGGCGCTCCCGCCCGTCCTCGACTCGGTCGACCGGTCGGTCACCGAGGCCCGCGTCGCGCTCGCGGCAGCCGAGGCGACGCGGTCCAGCCGGAACGCCGAGCTCGTGCGACTGCGCGGCGAGGAGCACACGCTCCGGCAGCGGCTGCAGGTCGTCACCGAGAGCGTCCACGGCCTCGAACTCCAGATCTACGAGAAGAAGCTCCACTTGTCCGGTCTGCTCGAGCGAGCCGGGTCGGAGCTGGGGCTCGTCGAGGACGTGCTCGTCGCCGAGTACGGGCCCGAGGTTCCGGTGCCCGTCGACCCTCCGACACCCCGCGCGACCGCCCGCTCGGCTGTGCGAACGGCCGACGACACCGGTCCGGAGGTCTCACCCGAGACGGCGACGCCCGACTCGGACGAGGCGCCCGAGGCGCTTGCCGACGGTTCCGTGACGCCGGACGCCGAGCCGGAGGAGGAACCCACCGAGGAGTCGGACGACGTGCCGACGACGCCCTACGTCCGCGCCGAGCAGCAGAAGCGTCTCGCAGCAGCGGAGCGCACCTACGCCCAACTCGGGCGGGTCAACCCGCTCGCGCTCGAGGAGTTCGCGGCACTCGAACAGCGCCACCGCTTCCTCACCGAACAGCTCGCCGACCTCACCAGCACCCGCGCCGACCTGCTGTCGATCATCGAGGACATCGACGGGAAGATGGAGGTCATCTTCGCCTCGGCGTTCGCCGACACCGAAGCCGCCTTCACCGAGGTGTTCCCGATCCTGTTCCCGGGCGGCACGGGCAGCATCTCGCTCACCGACCCCGAGCACATGCTCACCACGGGCATCGAGGTGTCGGTCAAGCCCGCCGGCAAGAAGATCGAGCGCCTGTCGCTCCTGTCGGGCGGGGAGCGCTCGCTCGCCGCGGTCGCCCTCCTCATCGCCATCTTCAAAGCCCGACCGAGCCCGTTCTACATCATGGACGAGGTGGAGGCGGCCCTCGACGACGCGAACCTCGGGCGGCTCCTCACCATCTTCGAGGACCTCCGTCAGACGAGCCAGCTCATCGTCATCACGCACCAGAAGCGCACCATGGAGATCGCCGACGCCCTCTACGGCGTCTCGATGCGCCAGGACGGGGTGTCGGCCGTCGTCGGTCAGCGCGTGGCAGCGGAACGCGCGAGCTGATCCGGTCTCGTCCCCACGCGACGGGACCGCGTCGCCGACGGCTACGCTGAGACCATGGCTGCACGCACACCCTGGTCACTCTCCGGTGCCCTCAAAGGCATGTTCCAACGTCCGACGATCGACGAGACCACCTGGGAGGACCTCGAGGACGCGCTCATCGGCGCCGACTTCGGCCCCGACGTCACCGAGTCGATCGTCACGGGCCTGCACGCCTCCGTGGACCGCTACCGGACCACCGACCCGCGCGACCTCCAGCGCATGCTGCGCGAGGAGGTCGAGGAGCGGCTGTCGAAGTTCGACACGACGCTGAAGCTCAGCGAGCGTCCGGCGGTCGTCCTCGTCGTCGGCGTCAACGGGGTCGGCAAGACGACCACCATCGGCAAGTTCGCGAAGTTCCTCCGCAACTACGACCGCACCGTCGTCGTGGGGGCAGCGGACACCTTCCGCGCCGCTGCCGTCGAGCAGCTGGCGACGTGGGCTGAGCGCGCGGGCGCACAGATCGTCCGCCCCCAGCAGCAGGGGCAGGACCCGGCCTCCGTCGCCTTCCAGACGATCGAGTACGCCAAGCAGACCGGCACCGAGATCGTCATCATCGACACCGCCGGTCGGCTGCAGACGAAGGGCGGGCTCATGGACGAGCTGTCCAAGATCCGTCGCGTCGTCGAGAAGCAGGCGCCCATCGCCGAGGTCCTCCTCGTGCTCGACGCGACGACCGGTCAGAACGGTCTGTCGCAGGCGCAGGCGTTCATCGAGCACGCCGGGGTGACCGGGCTCGTCCTGACGAAGCTCGACGGCTCCGCGAAGGGCGGGTTCGTCCTCGCCGTGCAGGAGAAGACCGGCATCCCGATCAAGCTCGTCGGTCAGGGCGAGGGCATCGGCGACCTCACCGGCTTCACGCCGCACGTCTTCGCACAGAACCTGGTGGGCAGCTGATGGCGATCGAACACGACTACTTCGGCATCATCGCGACCGAGCCTGGCGGTGGCGTCTACTGGTCCGACAACATCGACGTCGGGGAGCAGTCCGTC
Source organism: Plantibacter sp. (assembly GCF_059073635.1). Lineage (NCBI taxonomy): Bacteria > Bacillati > Actinomycetota > Actinomycetes > Micrococcales > Microbacteriaceae > Plantibacter > Plantibacter sp. The sequence continues at coordinate 157,754 of NZ_JCACOF010000012.1, forward strand.
TCCATCTCGTTGAGCGCCCCCGACGAGGACGACATCCCGGCCGACGCACTCGACCTGGCGGCGGCGATGATCCTCGCCCTGGAGGGCTTCGACCTGCGCTCGCGTGAGGCGATGCTGAGCGAGGTCGACGACCGCACCTCCGAGGTGACCGAGTACATCATCCAAGCCGTCGAGGAGCTGGGGGAGTCCCTGCCGGACGTCCTGGTCGACGAGTCCGGAGACCGCGACGTCGACGTCATCCGGTCGATGACGCTGCTGAGCGTCGGGTTCGCGCCGCACCAGCACAACGGCGACGAGGCGTTCGCGATCTTCGAGTACTCGCTCGACGCGGACCAGCTCGACGGCGTGCTCATGGTCGCGTACAGCTCCGACGGCGAGGTCACCGGGGTCACGAGCGAGGACTGAGCCCGACAGGTCGAGGCGTCGGCCTCAGACCGCCTGGGCGAAGCCGAGTGAGGCGTCTGCGAGGTGCTGCAGTCCCTCGGGGACCTCGCGGCCCTTCGCCGTCATCGACTGCGCCCAGAGGCGTCCGGCGCGATAGGACGATCTGACGAGCGGTCCCGCGAGCACACCGAGGAACCCGATCTCCTCGGCCTCCTCCTTGATCTCCAGGAACTCCTGCGGCTTGACCCAGCGGTCGACCGGGAGGTGTCGAGGCGTCGGCCGGAGGTACTGGGTGACGGTGATGATGTCGGTGCCGGCCTCGTGCAGATCCTCGAGCGCCTGACTGATCTCGCTCCGGTCCTCGCCCATCCCGAGGATGAGGTTGGACTTCGTGATGAGGCCGGCGGCACGCGCCTGGGTCAGGACGTCGAGGGAGCGCTCGTAGCGGAAGGCGGGCCTGATCCGCTTGAAGATGCGTGGGACCGTCTCGACGTTGTGTGCGAACACCTCCGGTCGGGAGGCGAACACCTCGCCGAGGAGGTCGGGGTTGCCGGAGAAGTCGGTCGCGAGGATCTCGACCCCCGTCCCCGGGTTCGTCTCGTGGATGCGCCGGACGGTCTCGGCGTGCAGCCACGCCCCCTCGTCGGGGAGGTCGTCGCGCGCCACACCGGTGACGGTCGCGTAACGCAGCCGCATCCGCTGCACCGAGTCGGCCACCCGCCGTGGCTCGTCACGGTCGTAGTCGGCCGGCTTGCCGGTGTCGATCTGGCAGAAGTCGCAGCGCCTCGTGCACTGCGACCCTCCGATGAGGAAGGTCGCCTCGCGGTCCTCCCAGCACTCGAAGATGTTCGGGCAGCCGGCTTCCTGGCAGACCGTGTGGAGGCCCTCCTCCTGCACGAGCGCCTGGAGCTGCCGGTACTCGGGTCCCATCGTCGCGCGGGTCTTGATCCAGTCGGGCTTCCGCTCGATGGGGGTCTGGGCGTTCCGGACCTCGAGTCGCAGGAGCTTCCGTCCGCCGGTGTCCGCCGTGGGAACGGGTGCCGGTGCGCCGCAGCCGCTCACGCGGCCGCTCCGATCGTGGTCACGGACGCGGCCGTCCAACCGGGCCGGAGCGCTTCGAAGATCTCGGAGACGCGCTCGGCGACGTCGCTCGGCGTGATCCGTCGACCGAGCTCGGCGCTGATCGTGGTGACCCCGGCATCGGCGATACCGCACGCGACGATGTGGCCGAAGGGCTCGAGGGAGTTGTCGCAGTTGAGCGCGAAGCCGTGCAGCGTGACCCCCGCCTGCACCCGGACACCGACGGCGCCGATCTTCGCGGCCGGTCCGCCGGCGACGGGGTCGACCCAGACACCCGACCGTCCGTCGATGCGGCGGCCGATGACGCCGAGCTCGGTGATCGTCTGCAGCATGACCTCCTCGAGCAGGCGGACGTGCGCGACGACGTCGACCGGCTCCGGGAGGCGGACGATCGGATAGCCGGTGAGCTGTCCGGGTCCGTGCCAGGTGATGCGGCCGCCGCGGTCGACCTCGACGACCGGTGTGCCGTCGTCGGGACGCTCATGCGGCCGGGTCAGCTTGCCCGCCGTGTACACGGGCTCGTGTTCGCACAGGATGAGGTGCTCCGGCCCTGCTCCGCTGACGACCGCCTCATGGACCCGACGCTGCAGCGCCCAACCCTCGCGGTACGGGACGAATGCGGGCGCGAGCCCGGCGATGAGGAGCTGTGTCATGGCCGCCACGATAGCATTGTTGGACGCCGTCCAAATACTCATCTTCCAGCCGTGGCGGCGATCGACCGGGTCGCGCCGCGGTCTGCCCTAAACTGGAGGGATCATGGCAACGTTCGGCACACTCTCTGACCGCCTCGCGGACACGTTCAAGAACCTCCGCACCAAGGGCAAGCTCTCCGCGGCCGATGTCGACGGCACCGTCCGCGAGATCCGTCGCGCCCTCCTCGACGCGGACGTCGCACTCGACGTCGTCAAGGACTTCACGGGTCGCGTGCGCGAGCGCGCCCTCGGCGACGAGGTGAGCAAGGCCCTCAACCCGGCGCAGCAGGTCGTCCAGATCGTCAACGACGAGCTCGTCACGATCCTCGGCGGACAGCAGCGCCGTCTCGAGTTCGCGAAGAAGCCGCCGACCGTCATCATGCTCGCCGGGCTCCAGGGCGCCGGAAAGACGACACTCGCGGGCAAGCTCGCCAAGTGGCTCAAGAAGGACGGCCACACGCCGCTCCTCGTCGCGTCCGACCTCCAGCGCCCCAACGCCGTCAACCAGCTCCAGGTCGTCGGAGAGCAGGCGGGCGTCCCCGTCTACGCTCCCGAGCCCGGCAACGGGGTCGGCGACCCGGTCAAGGTCGCCCGCGACGGCGTCCGGTTCGCCGAGCAGAAGCTCTACGACACCGTCATCGTCGACACCGCCGGACGACTCGGCGTCGACGCCGAGCTCATGAAGCAGGCGTCGAACATCCGCAAGGCGGTCGATCCCGACGAGGTCCTCTTCGTCATCGACGCGATGATCGGTCAGGACGCGGTCGCGACGGCCAAGGCCTTCCTCGACGGCGTCGACTTCACCGGTGTGGTGCTCTCGAAGCTCGACGGCGACGCCCGCGGTGGTGCGGCACTCTCGATCGCCTCGGTCACCGGACGCCCCATCATGTTCGCGTCGACCGGTGAGGGTCTCGACGACTTCGAGCCGTTCCACCCCGACCGCATGGCGAGCCGGATCCTCGACCTCGGTGACATCCTCACCCTCATCGAGCAGGCGCAGCAGAACTTCGACGAGGAGGAGGCGCGCAAGGTCGCGGAGAAGTTCGCGACCGACTCCTTCACGCTCGACGACTTCCTCAAGCAGATGCAGCAGCTGCGCGGCATGGGTTCCATCAAGAAGATGATGGGCATGCTCCCCGGCATGGGGCAGATGAAGGAGCAGCTCCAGAACTTCGACGAGCGCGAGATCGTCCGCACCGAGGCCATCATCCAGTCGATGACCACGGCCGAGCGCACGAACCCGAAGATCCTCAACGGATCCCGGCGCCTGCGCATCGCCAAGGGTTCCGGCATGACCGTCACCGAGGTCAACGCCCTCGTCAACCGCTTCGAGCAGGCGGCCAAGATGATGAAGACCGTCGCCAAGGGTGGCGTGCCGAACATCCCCGGGATGGGTCCGGTCCCCGGTGCGCGGACGAACCGACCGAAGCCGCAGGCCAAGAAGAAGGGTTCCCGCTCAGGCAACCCGGCCAAGCGCGCGGCGGAGAACGCCGGTGCCGTCGAGACGCAGGCTGCCGCTACGGGCGCTGGATTCGGCCTCGGCGGCGGTTCGTCGTCGGGATCGGCAGCCCCGACCGAGGCGGAGCTCGCCGAGCTGCAGAAGTTCCTGGGTCGCTGAGTCGAGCGGAGGTGGTATGCGCGCGCTGAGGACAGCGGCTTCGGTCGTCGCAGTCGTCCTGGCCGCGGGCATGCTCGCCGGGTGCTCCGCTCCGTCTCCGGGCGAACGCGTCCTGGGCACCTGGGGTGAGGGGACCGGCGCGGCCGACCCGCACCTGGTGTTCACCGACGACGGTCGCGTGAGTGGTTCGGACGGCTGCAACAGCCTCTCCGGCTCCTGGCGCGCCGAGGACGACGCGGTCGTCGTCTCCGACGTCGCGAGCACCCTGATGGCGTGCCCGGGCGTCGACACCTGGCTGCGGGGGATCGCACAGGCGACGCTCTCGGACGACGGCGGGCGCCTGACCGTGACCGACGACGCCGGCACGCGGATCGGGACGCTCGACCGCGCTGAGTGACGCCGCCTCGTCAGGCGGAGGGCTGGACCCCGTGTCGCAGCTCCTTCGCGAGCGAGCTCACGACCGCCTGCAGGCTGCCGCCGTTCGCGTGGGCGACGGCGAGCTGTCGCTGGTAGCTCGCGCCGTGCTCGATGATCGTGGCGATGCTCGCCAGTTCGTCCGCACAGCCGAGCCGGCGAGCGACCGGCGCGAGGGTGTCGAGCAGGTCGTGCAGGTCGTCGGTCACGAGGCGCTCGTGGCCCGAGGAGTCGAGGATGATCTCGGCGTCCAGGCCGTACCGCGCCGCACGCCACTTGTTCTCGCGGACGTACCACGGCTGCAGGGTCTGCAGGCGCTCTCCGGCGTCGAGGCGGTCGGACAGGTGTTCGGTGAGGCAGTGGATGAGCGAGGCGAGGGCGCCGAACTCCGCGACGGTCGACGCTCCGTCGCACGCGCGCATCTCCACCGTGCCCCACTGCGGCGACGGTCGAACGTCCCAGCGGACCTCGGTGTGGTCCTCGATGATGCCGGTCACCGTCATGTCGTCGACGTAGGCCTCGAACTGCTCCCAGTCCGAGAGCTGGTAGGGGAGGCCCGCCGTCGGGAGCTGCTGGAACATGAGCGCGCGGTTCGACGCGTACCCGGTGTCGACCCCGCCCCAGTAGGGGCTGGACGCCGACAGCGCCTGGAGGTGGGGCAGATAGGTCAGCAGCCCGTTCATGATCGGGAGGACCTTGTCGACCGTCTCGACGCCGACGTGCGCGTGCACGCCCCAGATCATCATGTTGCGACCCCACCACTGGGTGCGGTCGATGAGCTTGTGGTAGCGGGGCTTGTCGGTGACCTGCTGGTCGTACCACTGGCCGAACGGGTGCGAACCGCTGCAGATGAGTTCGACGCCCATCGGATCCGTGATCGCCCGCACCTCGGCCAGCTGGCCCTCGAGGTCCGCGATCGCCTCGGGGACCGTGTGGTGCACACCCGAGACGAGTTCGACGGTGTTGAGCAGCAGCTCGTTGGTGATCTGCGGATGATCGGAACCGTCGCTCGTGCGGAGTTCCGACAGGACGGTGTCCGCTGCGCCGACGAGATCGCCGGTGTCGCGGTCGACGAGGGCGACCTCCCATTCGAGGCCGACGGTCGAACGCTCGGATCTGGCGAACTCGATGGGCATTGGCGTCGACCTCCCGCAGGGCGCGGCCGGATGCCACGCGCCAGCCCATCTTCACACGGGGTGGAGGGGTCATCCGGTATCGGTGTCGCCGGATTACCCAGATCGCCCGATGTCTGGCAGAATAGAGAGTTGAGTCTGCGCGGAGTTCGACCCTCTATCCGACGCCCGCAGCAACCACAGTTTTCGCGTCGAGCGTGTGGCCCCACCTTTCGGCAGCGAGCACATCAAACATCACATCATTCAGGAGAATCGTGGCTGTCAAAATCCGTCTCAAGCGTCTCGGCAAGATCCGTGCGCCGTACTACCGCATCGTCGTCGCAGACTCGCGCACGAAGCGCGACGGTCGTGTCATCGAGGAGATCGGCAAGTACCACCCCACCGAGGAGCCCTCGTTCATCGAGGTCGACTCCGAGCGTGCGCAGTACTGGCTCAGCGTCGGCGCCCAGCCGACCGAGCAGGTCGCAGCACTCCTCAAGCTCACCGGTGACTGGGGCAAGTTCAAGGGCGACAAGGACGCCGTGAGCACCGTCCGCGTCAAGGAGCCGAAGGCCGCCTTCGTCGCCGACGAGAAGAAGAAGCCCGTCCTCAAGCCGAAGGCTGAGGCCCCCGCGGCCAAGGCTGCTCCGGCCGAGGCCGAGGCGCCCGCTGCCGACGCCGCTGAAGCAGAGCAGGCGTAGTCTTGCTCGCTCCCGCGCTCGAACATCTCGTCAAGGGGATCGTCGATCACCCGGATGACGTTCGCGTCACGGCACAGAACTCCGCCCGTGGCGAGGTCCTCGAGGTTCGTGTGAACCCCGAGGACCTCGGCCGGGTCATCGGTCGTGCCGGCCGGACGGCCAAAGCCCTGCGCACCCTCGTGGCAGCGCTGGCAGACGGTCGGCGGGTCCGGGTCGACGTGGTCGACACGGACGCCTCCGGCGCCAGCGCGTAGGTGGCGGACGAGACGGAGCCGAAGACCCAGTTGCGGGTCGGTCGGCTCACGAAAGCCCATGGCCTGAAGGGCGCCCTGAAGGTCGAGCTCTACACGGATGAGCCGGAGCACCGGTTCACCCCGGGCGCGACGTTCACGCTCCAGGTCCCCGCAGGATCGAAGTGGCGCGGCAAGACGCTCGAGCTCATCGAACTGCGCTGGTACAACAGCCAGCCGGTCGCCTTCTTCGTCGGCATCTCCGATCGCAGTGAGGCGGAGACCCTCGTGAAGGCGATCCTCTGGGTCGAGCAGGACCCCACCGAGCTACCGGTCGACGACGACGCGTGGTACGACCACCAGCTCGTCGGGTTGGCCGTGCACCGCGACGGCGTCGCCGTCGGTACCGTCGCTCGCGTCGACCACTTCCCGGCTCAGGACCTCCTGATCGTGAAGACCGGCGACGGCGAGGTCATGGTCCCGTTCGTCAAGGCGATCGTCCCCACGGTCGACATCGCCGCCGGGATCGTCACGGTCACGCCGCCCACCGGCCTGTTCGAGGAACTCCCGGAGGCCGACGACGCCCCCGAGACGACGACGGCCGGCCCAGCCGAATCCGAGGCCTCCGACGAGGCTCAGGACGACACCGGAGCGTCGCAGCCGGAGCAGTAGATCGCGTTCCGAGTCGGTTCTCCCGGCTCGGAACACCCACGACGGAGGCGTCGGTTGCGTGCAACCGGCGCCTCCGTCGTCGTCTCCGGCAGATCACGCCGGTACCGGCTCGCTCTGACGATCACCGTCCGCGACCCGCTCGAGGACCGCGGCGATCCGGCCGGTGCACCCACCGCAGCCGGTACCGGCGCGGGTCGCCTTGCCGATGCAGGCAACCGTGGTACTGCCCGATTGCGCGGCATCCATGATCCTGCCGACCGTCACGCCGTTGCACGTACAGACGGTCGTCGAGGGGGCGAACGCATCGGCGGAGGCACCACCGATCGCGTCCGGCCCGTCGAGCCGGAGGAGGACCGAGCGATCCGCCGGCAGTTCGCCGCCCCCGTCGTACAGGAGCGTCAGCTCGGCCGCAGTTCGCGGCATACCGATGCAGACGAAGGCGGTCAGGACCCCGGCGCGGGTGATCATCTTGACGTAGCGGCCGTGGTCGGGGTCCGCCCACACCGAGACGCTGCGCGGAGCGGCCGGATGCACGCTGCACCCGTCAGCGGTCGTCGACTCGACGTCCCAGGGCTCGGCCTGGACGTCGCCGACCGCGACGACGTCGACCCGCTCGGCCTTGAGTGCGACGGTGCTCGCCCGCTCGACCGGTGGTGGACCCAGCTCGAGCGGTGGTCCGCCGGCCGCGGCCTCGATCAGGAATCGAGCGGCGAGCCACTCGGCCTGCCGCCATCCTGGGCCGATGAGCCCCGACGGGCCGCCGGGGACGATGCGCTCGCTGCGCAGCTCCGGTGTCGGCGCCAGCACGTGCGCGCAGTCGCCGATGGCGAAGATCCGTTCGTCCGACCAGCTGCTGAGGTCTTCGCCGACGAGCACGCCGGAGCCGACACGGACCCCGGCGAGGATCGCCAGATCGGCGCGTGCGCTCACCCCGCACGACAGGACGAGCAGATCGCCGGTGATCCGTTTCCCGTCAGCGGTGATCAGCGCATCGAAGTGCCTCCCGCCCGCGGGGTCGTCCCGATGACCGATCGCCTCGGCGCGGCTGTGTGCGATGACCTCCACGCCTGCTGCCCGCAGCGCCGCGGCGAGCACGGAGCCGCCGCCGCGGTCGAGGTTCCGCGGCATCGGGGTGGGGCCGTGGTGGACGACGACCACGTCGGCGCCGGCGCGCGCGGCGGAGAGCGCGAGCTCCAGTCCCAGGACACCGGCACCCAGGACGACGATCCGGCCGCCGGATCGGACGACCCCGGCGACGGTGTCGGCGTCCGCGAGGTCACGCAGGGTGCAGACGCCGCGGGGGAGGTCGTGGTCGGACAGCAGCAACGACCGTCCATACTTCTCGAGCGCCGGGAGGTCCCGCTTCCGTCGATCGACGCCGTCGAGTGTCGGAACGTTCGCGCGCGCACCCGTCGCCAAGACGAGGCGGTCGTAGGGGAGCGTCTCCCCGGTGTCGAGTTCGACGGTCCGCGTCTCGCGATCGATCTGCATCGCGGTCGTGCCGCGCAGGACACGGATACCGTCCAGGGCGAGGTCCTCGGCACTGACGAGCGTCATGTCGGCGAGTCCGGTCGAGCCGACCGCGTGATCGGCGACCAGCACCCGGTTGTACGCGTCGACCGGTTCCTGCCCGACCACGGTCACGTCGATCGAGCCGTTCCGCACGCCAGGGGCGACCTCCTCGGCGAATCGCGCACCGACCGGGCCGAATCCGACCACGACGATGCGGAGTGCGCGACCTGGTCGCGGACTCATCGGAGGGCTCCGGTCGCTGTGGCTTCCGGCAGCGGTGTGCCAGCGGCCGGGCGCAGCCGCACCGCCGCGCGCTTGAAGTCCGGCATCCCCGAGATCGGATCGACCGCGTCCTGCGTCAGGAGGTTCGCCGACGCGTCGCCCGGGTAGTGGAACGGCAGGAAGACGGTGTCGTGACGGATGTCGCCGTCGACACTGGCTCGAGCCGTCAGCGTGCCCCGACGGTTCGAGACCTCGACCAGTCCGCCTTCGACGATCCCGAGTCGTGCCGCCGTCGCGGGGTGGACCTGGACGAAGACTTCGGGACGGGCGTCGTCGAGCTCGGGGACGCGGCGGGTCTGGGTGCCCGACTGGTAGTGCTCGAGGAGGCGTCCGGTCGTCAGGGTGAGTTCCTCCCCGGTCTCCGGTGACTCCGAGACCGTCGCGGGGCGGACCGGGATGATCCGGGCGAGACCGTCGTCGTGTGCGAACCGTTCCGTGAACAGCCGGGGCGTGCCGCCGCTGCCGACGGGGAACGGCCAGTACGCGGCGAGCCCGGTGTCGAGGAGGGCGTGGCTCAGTCCCGAGTAGTCGGCGAGGCCTCCGGCGGATGCGGCCGCCAACTCGTCGAACACGATCGACGGGTCCAGCTCGAATCGGCCCGGAGCATCGAGACGACGGGCGAGTTCGTGCATGATCCAGAGCTCGCTGCGGACGCCGACCGGAGCATCGAGCGCCCGCCGGCGGCGGATCACGCGCCCCTCCAGCGAGGTCATGGTGCCCTCCTCCTCCGCCCACTGCGTCGTCGGGAGGACGACGTCTGCGAGCGCGGCGGTCTCCGACAGGAAGAAGTCGCAGACGACGAGCAGCTCGAGGCGGCCGAGTCCGTCCCGGACCGTCTGCACGTTCGGAGCGGATACGACGACGTTCGAGCCGTGGACCAGGAGGGCGTGCACGCCCTCCGGTTCACCGAGGCGGTTGAGGAGGGCGACGGCCGGCAGCCCGGGACCGGGGATCGATTCGACCGGCACACCCCATACCTCGGCGACGTGACGGCGGGCTTCCGGATCGGTGATCTTGCGGTACCCGGGCAGTTGGTCGCACTTCTGACCGTGTTCGCGACCGCCCTGGCCGTTGCCCTGGCCGGTGAGCGTGCCGTAGCCCGATCCCGGCCGGCCCGGTAGTCCGAGCACGAGTGCGAGGTTGATGGCGGCGGTGGCCGTGTCGGTGCCGTCGACATGCTGCTCGACGCCGCGACCGGTGAGGATGTAGGTGCCGTCCGAGGCGGCGAGCCGACGAGCCACGTCTCGGAGGACCGGCGCCGGCACGCCGGTCACGGATTGGACGCGTTCCGGCCACCACGCGCTCACGCTGCGGCGCAGGCCGTCCAGCCCGGTCGTGCGCTCGGCCAGGTAGGCCTCGTCTGCGAGCCCTTCGGCGAGGACGATGTGCGTGAGCCCCAGGAGCAGGACCAGATCCGTCCCGGGCGCGGGCTGCACGTGGAGTCCACGACCGGTCTCGGTGAGTCGCGCGGTGGCCGAGCGGCGCGGATCGACCACGATGAGGCCACCGGAGGCCTGAGCACCGACGAGATGACCGATGAACGGGGGCATCGTCTCCGCGACGTTGGATCCGAGGAGGAGGACGGTCGACGCACCGTCGAGGTCCTCCAGTGGGAACGGCAGCCCCCGGTCGATCCCGAACGCACGGTTGCCCGCTGCCGCGGCGGAGGACATGCAGAACCGGCCGTTGTAGTCGATCCGGCTCGTCCCGATCGCGATCCTGGCGAACTTGCCCAGCTGGTAGGCCTTCTCGTTCGTGAGGCCACCGCCTCCGAAGACTCCGATCGCGTCCGCCCCGCGCTCACCACGGATGCGGAGGATGGTCGATGCGACGAGGTCGAGGGCCGCATCCCAGCTCGTCTCGACCAGCTCACCGGTGGCGTCGCGCACCAAGGGGGTCGTGAGGCGATCGCCCCGCGCGAGGAGCTCGGCCGACGTCCACCCCTTCTTGCAGAGGCCGCCCCGGTTCGTCGGGAAGTCCCGCCCGGCGACGTCGACCGGGAGCCTCGGAGCGACCCCGTCCACCGCCGTCGTTCGGGTGAGGGACATCGCGCACTGCAACGCGCAGTACGGGCAGTGGGTGTCGGTCACCGGGGCGGTGGGACGAGGCATGCGTGGTCCTTCGGTCAGGAGCGGGTGGAGCGACGGCTCACAGTCGTTGGCCGGCGAGTGACGCGTTCTTGCGGAAGTAGACGAGGAAGGTGACCGCGAACAGGACGACATACGCGCCGATGAAGCCGATGAACGCGGCCGAGTAGCTACCGGTCGCGCCGTGCGAGAGCCCGAGGATCTGTGGGATGACGAAGCCGCCGTAGGCACCGATCGCGGAGATGAGCCCGAGCGCGGCGGCGGCCTTGCGCTGCGTCCCGACGTCGCCGCTGCGGTGGTGGGCGTCGCGCAGGCCGGATCGCGCCGCGAAGACGCTCGGGATCATGCGGTACGTCGAGCCGTTCCCGACACCGGCGGCGACGAACAGGAGCAGGAAGCAGCCGAGGAACAGCCAGAAGTTCGCCAGCGGCAGGGTCCACAGCACCGCGAGCGCTCCCAGGGCCATGACGGCGAACGCACTCATCGTGACGACGGCCCCACCGAAGCGGTCGGCGAGACGCCCACCGAAGGGGCGTGCCAGCGAACCGATCAGGGCTCCGAGGAACGCGAGCGAGATCGACGCGGAACCGACGGCGAAGGAGGAGAAGTCGGGGAACTGGTCCGCGATGAGCTTGGGGAACACACTCGCGAAGCCGATGAACGAGCCGAAGGTGCCGATGTACAGGAGTGCGAGGAGCCAGAGGTGCGGTTCCCGCAGCGCGGCGGCGGATCCGCGGAGGTCCGCCTTCGCTGACGACAGGTTGTCCATGTAGCGGTAGGCACCGAACATCGCGAGGAGGATGAAGGGGACCCAGATCCATCCGGCGAGACTCAGGTTGAGGGTGGCGGCGGCTCCGACGGTGACCGCGATGGGGACGACGAACTGTGCGACCGCTGCTCCGAGGTTGCCGCCCGCCGCGTTCAGCCCGAGCGCCCAGCCCTTCTCCCGCTGCGGGTAGAAGTAGGTGATGTTCGACATGGAGCTGGCGAAGTTGCCACCGCCGAACCCGGCGAGTCCGGCGACGACGAGCATGACGCCGAACGGGGTGTCCGGATTGCCCACACACAGCGCGAGCGCGATGGACGGGATGAGGAGCAGCCCCGCCGAGATGATCGTCCAGTTCCGCCCGCCGAAGCGCGGGACCATGAACGAGTACGGGAACCTGAGGGTCGCACCGACGAGGCTCGGCATCGAGATGAGCCAGAAGGTCTCGGCCGTGGAGAACGAGAACCCGGCCGTCGGGAGCATGACGACGACGATGCTCCAGAGCTGCCAGACCACGAAGCCGAGGAACTCCGCGAAGATCGACCACCGGAGGTTCCGCCCGGCGATGCCGCGGCCCTCCCGGTCCCAGAACGCGCTGTCCTCGGGGTTCCACCCGTCGATCCAACGACCGGGGCGGTGGGTCAGTGCGACCGGGGTGACGGTCGGTGTCGCCGTGGTCGGTGGGGCGTCGACTGCTTCGAGGTTCGTGGTCATGGCTGCTCCGAGCGTTCGGTGAAGCGGGACGGGACGTGTGCTGTCTCCGAAGCTACCGACGCCGTGTTTCGGGGCCCCACCCGCGAGGTAACACCTGGATCACCGCCTGCTCACAGGCACTCATCACCCCGGTGAGGCGGATGACCGCGCGCGGTCCAGGAGCCGGACCGGCCGCCGTCAGACGTCGAGGCGGTAGCCGCGCTTGACGATCGTGTTGATGAGTCCGGGGACGCCGAGCGTCTGGCGGAGGCGGCTCATCTGTACTTCGAGCGCGTGGTGGTCCGCGGCTGCGGGCAGCGCGTCGGCCAGCGCGGAGCGCGAGAGGACGGCTCCGTTCGCACGGACGAGGGCGCGGAGGAGCGCGAGGGAGTTCGGGGGGAGCCGGACCCGCGAGCCGGGCAGCTCCACGATGGCGCCACGGATGGCGATCGGGCCGTGCAGCGTCTCGGCTCGGAGGATCGCGTGCTGTTCGAGATGCTCGCACAGCAGCCGGATGAGTGCCCCCATGCGGAACCGCTCGGGGACGATGGGCTCGATGTCCTGGGCGAGCAGTGGCGCCGCCGTGACCGGGCCGACGGCCGCGCACAGCACGTCGCGACGGAAGGCGTCGACGACGGCGTCCTCCTGACCGAGTGCCTCCGCGGCCGTGAACAGGGCGACGACCGACGGGGCGCTCGTGAAGGTGACCGCGTCGAGCGAGCCACTGACGATCGCCTCGACGAGTCGCCGCACGCGCTCGTCGGTCGCATCGGGGTCCGTCCACCGGTAGGGGGCGACCGTGTGCACCTCCTGGTGGACGGCACGGAGCCGTTCGAGCTGGCGCTCGTCGGTGTACCCGTGGAGCTGGACGGCGACGCGGAGACCGGCCGGGTAGTCGGCGACGACCTTGTCGACGAGGGAGGCGGTGGTCTCGCGGTCGCTCATGCCCACGTCGTTCAGACCGGCTGCTCGGATGGCACCGCGTGCCTTGGGACCACGGACGAGGATGGCCGTCTCGGCGAGCGCCTCGAGGAGTTCGTCGCCGAGTCCAGCGGCGTCGGCGACCTCGAACCACCGTCGGATGCCGTACGAGGTCGTGGCGAGCAGGACGTCGGGGCGTGCGGCGATGATGTCGCGCGTGTCGTCGATGAGCGGTTCGTCGTGCTGTGCGTGTGCGATCCGCAGCGTCGGTGCGTGCACGACGGTGGCGCCGCGCCGCTCGAAGGCGTCGATGAGGTCCTGCGATCGACGGTCGCTCGTCACGCCGATCCGGAAGCCCTCGAGCTGGTCCGCGCGGAATCCCGGGACCGGGGTCGTGACGTCCGGGCCGGCGTCAGCGGCCGGCGGGGTGGTGTCGGTCACGCCGATGCCCCCAGACGTTCGGCCCGCGCCAGCAGTTCCGAGGCCTCGGCGTCACCGTCGAAGGCGAAGGCGACGACGTGGCCGATCACGATGACGGCCGGTGACCGCACGCCGGCGGCCGCGGCGACGTGGAGGATCGTCCCGAGGTCGGCCACGGTGGTGCGCTGGGTCTCGCTGTAGCCGCGCTCGATGATCGCGACGGGTGTGTCGGCGGCGAGCCCCGAGGTGAGGAGCCCGTGGGAGATGGAGGGCAGCGTGCCGACACCCATGAGGACGACGATCGTCCCACCGAGGCCGGCGAGGTGACGATGTTCCTCGTCGGAGAGCGGCGCATGACCGCTGACCACGGTGAAGAGATGACTCAGGTTCCGGTGCGTGAGGGGGATCCCGGCAGCCGCGGGCACGGCGACGGAACTCGAGACGCCCGGGATCACGCGGACGGGGACGCCCGCGCGGTGGCAGGCCAGGACTTCCTCGCTGCCGCGCCCGAAGACGTACGGGTCGCCTCCCTTGAGGCGGACGACCGCCGCGCCGTCGAGCGCGTGTTGCACCATGACGGTCTCGATACCGTCCTGTCCGATCGGGTGATGGCCGGGGCGCTTGCCGACGTCGACGAGGAGCGCGTTCGGGGCGAGCTCGGGGAGGGTGTCGTGGGGTGCGAGCCGGTCGTAGAGGACCACGTCCGCGTCTCGGAGGGCCTCGACGGCAGCGACGGTCAGCAGCGCGGGATCGCCCGGTCCGCCGCCGACGAGCGTGACCCTGCCTGGACCCGACATCTATGCCCCTTCCCTCACTGGAATGGTAGGCCCTGCGAGATAGACGGCCTCGCCGCGCTCGATCTCCTCCGTCGTCGCGGGCCGGTACTGGCCTCGCTCCGCGACCCGCGCGAGTCGCGGTTCGGCATCGCCCGGCTCGTTGACGAAGGAACGGAACCGGCGGAGGCGCTCCGGGTCGGCGAGGGTCGCCGCCCACTCGTCCTCATACCCGTCCACATGTGCGGCCATGGCCTGTTCGAGTTCGGCGGCGAGTCCGAGCGAGTCCTCGACGACGACCTCCCGCACGTGGTCGAGTCCGCCGTCGAGGTCCTCCATCCACCTGGCGGTGCGCTGCAGTCGGTCCGCCGTCCGGATGTAGTACATGAGGTACCGGTCGATGTACCGGATGAGCGTCTCGTCGTCGAGGTCTCCGGCGAGGAGCTGCGCGTGGGTCGGCTGGAACCCTCCGTTGCCGCCCACATACAGGTTCCAGCCCTGCTCGGTGGCGATGATCCCCACGTCCTTGCCACGTGCTTCAGCGCACTCGCGCGCGCACCCCGACACCCCGAACTTGAACTTGTGCGGTGCCCGGAGGCCGCGGTACCGGAGTTCGAGGTGGACCGCCATGCCCACGGAGTCCTGCACGCCGAAGCGGCACCAGCTGGACCCGACACAGCTCTTCACGTTGCGGAGCGACTTCCCGTACGCCTGTCCGGACTCGAAGCCGGCGTCGACGAGGATGCGCCAGATGTCGGGCAGCTGTTCGAGGCGGGCGCCGAACAGGTCGATGCGTTGACCGCCCGTGATCTTCGTGTAGAGCCCGTAGTCGGTGGCGACCTGCGCGATCACCGCGAGCTTCTGCGGTGTGATCTCGCCACCGGGGATCCGGGGGACCACGGAGTAGGTGCCGTCCTTCTGCATGTTCGCGAGCGCCCGGTCGTTCGTGTCCTGCAGCGTCCCCCGGCCGCCGTCGAGGATGTACCCACCCTGCTGGCTGGCCAGGATGGAACCGATCACCGGCTTGCACACGTCGCAGCCGCGTCCGGTGCCGTAGCGAGCGAGGATCTCGTCGAAGGAGGTGAGACCGAGCACCCGGATGGTCTCGAAGAGCTCCTGCCGGGACAGCTCGAAGTGTTCGCAGAGTGCGCGCGAGACGGCGATGCCGGACTTGGTCAGCTCCGTCTCGAGGATCTTCTTCACGAGCGGGACGCAGGAGCCGCACTGGGTCCCGGCGCGGGAGCAGGTCTTGAGCGCCCCCAACTCGGTGCACGCCTCGCCGTGCACGCCCGCGATCGCGTCGCGGACGGTCCCCGCGGTGACGGCGTTGCATGCGCAGACGAGCGCTGCGTCGGGGAGCTCGTCCCCGGCCGGTGCCTCGATCCCTGACGCCGACAGGTAGGCGGCCGGCTCACTCGACAGCTCGGCGCCGAGGAGCGGGCGCAGCGAGGCGTAGGGCGAGGCGTCGCCGACGAAGACCCCGCCCAGGAGGGTCTTGGCGTCGTCCGTCATGACGAGCTTCTGGTACAGCCCGCGTGCCGGGTCCGCGTACACGATCTCGAGACTGTGCTCGGTGCGCGCGAGCGCGTCGCCGAAACTCGCGACGTCGACACCGGACAGCTTGAGTTTCGTGGCGTCGTCGACGGTCGTGAACTCCGCCTCGCCACCGAGCAGCCGATCCGCGACGACCTCGGCCATCGCGTTCGCCGGTGCGACGAGACCGGTGCATCGACCGTCGAAGCAGGCGACCTCGCCGATGGCCCAGACACCCGGCGCAGACGTCCTGCAGTCCGTCCCGATCACGACACCGCCGCGGTCACCGAGCTCGATCCCGGCATCGCGGGCCAGCTCGTCCCTGGCGCGGATCCCGATCGCGAACACCACGATGTCGACGTCGACCTGCTGGCCGCTCGAGAACTTCACGCCCGAGACACCGCCCTGCTCGTCCACGAGGATCGACCGGGGCCTCGTCCCCAGGTGCAGACCGATGCCCTGGCCGCCGATGATGCGCCCGAGGGCTCGACCGGCTCCCTCGTCCAGCTGGGCGGACATGAGCCACGACCCGGAGTGCACGACGCTCGCCTCGGCACCGAGCCGTGCCGCACCACCGGCGGCCTCGAGCCCGAGCAACCCGCCGCCGGCGACGATCACCCGGGCGGGACGACCTCGCAGGGAGCCGATGCGCGCGATCTCCGACACCAGCAGGTCCACGTCGTCGATCGTCCGGTAGACGAGGGCGTGTTCCGAACCGTCGATCTCGGGCACCGGGGCCGAGGAGCCGGTCGCCAGGACCAGCTCGTCGTATGAGACGACCCTCCCCAGGGAGGTGTGCACCGTCCGGGCCTCGCGGTCGATCCGTTCGGCGCGTTCGCCCAGCAGGAGCGACACGTGCTGCTCGTCCCAGACACCCGTCGGCGCGAGCGTGAGGTCGATCGCCGCATCGTCGAGACGCTTGCTCAGTGCCACACGATCGTAGGGACGGTGGAGCTCCTCACAGACGACCGTGATGTGCATGGTGCGCCCGGCGTCGCGACTGTGCAGGGCATCGACCAGACGGTGTGCGGCCGGGCCGCCGCCGACCACGACGACGCGACGCGGCAGATCTCCTGCGGTGGGATCGATCATCATGGGCCCCCTCGGCTCGTGTTCCAGCGAGCGTACTGACGCGGCGTTTCCGGACCGTTGCCCGCATGTGTCCCGAACGCGTCCAGGACCGCACACGACGCCCGGGCGGATGTGAGGTCGGTTTCACCTCACCGAAACGTCACGGGTGATCCGACGAAACACCCCGCCCGTAGCGTCGGTGCTCCGACGCACGACCAGGAGGCCGACGATGAGCATCACGATGCAGGAGCACACCGGGCGGACGGCGCTCGCCGAGTGGCGACGCGTCTGCGCCATCGACGACCTCGAACTCTCCTGGGGCGAGGTGGCGTTGCTCCGCGCCCGGCAGATCGCGGTGTTCCGCATCGGCGCAGATGAGGTCTACGCCGTCGACCATCGGGACCCGCACACGGCCGCGCCGGTGATGGCTCGCGGCATCGTCGGTTCTCGAGGGGAGCGACCGACGATCGCGTCACCGTTGCACAAGCAGGTGTACGACCTCGGCACGGGTGAGTGCTTCACCGACCCGAACCTCTTCCTCCAGACGTTCCGCACCCGCATCGTGGGCGGGTTCGTGGAGATCGAGCTGGGGGAGGACGCATGACCTTGCTCGAGACCGCGGTGCGCCGCCCGCAGACGCGTCCGCGGACGAGTCCGGCGCTCCTGGCCGTGTCCCACGGGACGAGTTGCCCGATCGGACAGGCCTCCGTCGCCGCGCTCGTCGACGCCGTCGGACGATCGCGTGCCGATCTCCACGTCGCCGGTGGCTTCGTCGACGTCCAGCAGCCCGACGTCCCGGCCACCCTCGGTTCGATCGAGCCCGAGCGGCCCGCGGTGGTCGTGCCGTTGCTCCTGTCCGCGGGGTTCCACGTCCACGTCGACCTCGTCGAGGACCTCGAGGCGACGGATCGGCCGACGGCACTCGGACGGGCGATGGGACCGGACGACCGCCTCGTAGCGGTCCTCGCCAGGCGACTGGAGGCGCTGCACGTGACGCCCGACGATCGGATCGTGCTCGGAGCGGCCGGGTCCACCGACGCCAGGGCCGTCGCCGACTGCGTCGACATGGGACGTCGACTGGAGTCGCGACTGCGGGTGCCGGTCGAGACGGCGTTCGTCTCCGCGGCTCAGCCGTCGGTGCCCGATGCGGTGGTCGCGGCTCGAACGAGTCGACCGCGAGGGCGGGTCATCATCGCCACCTACCTGCTGGCGCCCGGCTACTTCGCGCGGCTGCTCGAGGAGGCGGGAGCGGACCTCGTGACGCCGCCGCTCCTCCACCTCGGCGAGGTTCCCGATCCGGGCATCGTCGACCTCGTGGTCGACCGCTACGAGGAGGCCTCGGCCGGACTGTCGGGCTGACCGGCGCGACCGGGACGACGACCGTCGCGCGAATAGACTGCTCCTCATGCGCATCGACATCGTCACGATCTTCCCGACCTTCTTCGATGCCCTGGACCTCTCACTGCTCGGCAAGGCGAAGCAGAGCGGGCTCATCGAGTTGGACGTCCACGACCTGCGGGATTCGACGCACGACCGTCACCGCACCGTCGACGACACCCCGTACGGCGGGGGAGCCGGCATGGTCATGAAGCCGGAGCCTTGGGGTGAGGCGCTCGACGGCATCCTGGGTGACGACACCGAGGAGGAGCCGCTGGTCATCTTCCCGTCTCCTGCGGGTGAGGTGTTCACGCAGGCCATGGCCCGCGAGCTCGCGGCCGAGCCGCACCTCGTCTTCGGCTGCGGCCGGTACGAGGGCATCGACCACCGCGTCTTCGACCACACCGCCAGCCGAGCGCGGGTCCGCCTGGTGAGCCTCGGCGACTACGTCCTCAACGGGGGAGAGGTCGCCGTGATGGCGATGATCGAGGCGATCGGTCGGCTCGTCCCGGGCGTCGTCGGCAACCCCGAGAGTCTCGTCGAGGAGTCGCACGAAGACGGGCTCCTCGAGTACCCGAGCTACACGAAGCCTGCCGAGTGGCGAGGACTCCCGGTACCGCCGGTGCTGCTGAGCGGCAACCACGGTGCGATCGCCACCTGGCGTCGTCAGCAGCAGATCGAGCGGACCCGCGAGGTCCGCCCGGATCTGCTGCCCGCCGACGAGCCGGACGCCTGAGCGCGCCGGGGTCCTGTGCGTGACGGCTGTCAGGGCCGACGTCGCACGGCGGCGGCGATGCCGGCGACGACGAGGACGGCCCCGGTCGCGATGATCGCCCCGGTGATCCACCCCAGGGGGTCGATGCGCACCTCGGTGAGGTTGGTGACGAGCATGGCGCCGGCGAAGACGAGCAGGAGCACGCCCCAGAGGATCGTGCCGAAGCGCGGTGGTCGACCGCCTCGATCCTTCGGGCCAGCATCGGTCCTCGGCTCATCAGCCGTCTGTGCAGTGGTCGGCTGCGCTGTGGCCGGCTGCGCTCTGGTCGACTCCGTGGTGGCCGTCTGATCGGTCTCCGACGGAGCCGATCCCGTCGCCGCGTCGGTTGGGGACGACATGTCCGCCGCTCCGGTCCGGTCGTCCTGCTCGCTCATCGTCCCGCCTCCGCTTCCTCGGTCACGACAGCGCTGCCGGCGACCGTCCACACCCGTACCCGTGTCGTGTCTCCTGACGCCGTTCGTCCGTACCGTGCCTCATCCTGGAACAGGGCTCCGCCGCGTCGGTCCGTCCGGTCCCGACCATCGCGTCCCGTCTCCAGGGTGCCCGCGATCGCTGAGAACTCGACGATCACCGGCACGTCCTCGGGGATGAGCACGTCGACCTCGCCTGCGAGGATCCACACGTCGATCGTCCCACCGCGCAACGCGTCGTCGTCGGCGAGCTCCCCGAGGTCGAGCGTGGGTTGGCCGGCGATCATCACGTAGCCGCGTCGGTCGTCCGCATCCGTCGACGTCACGGTCCAGGTCGTGCGTCCGACCGGCAGGAAGGAGGAGCCGAGTGGGAACACCCCGGTGGCGAGCAAGGAGATCACGGCGGCCCAGGTGAAGAGCCCGAGCCAGCCGCTCTCCCGTCCGCTGATGCCCGCGACGATCGTCGCGACGGCGAGCGCACCGAGCGCTGCGGCGAGCCCGATGACCACGACGACCGGGATCGAGAACCCGGCGCTCGCCGCGATGACGGCCGCGCCGGCACCGGCGAGCAGCGCCAGTCCGAGGGTGATCGCCACGAAGGCCGCTCCAGGGTGCTGCGCACGACGCTCACGAGCCTTCGTCTCGCGCTCGGCCTGCTGCTCGGCTCGCTGGCGGCTCATCTCGTCCCGGAACTCCTGACTCGTCCAGCCGCGCTGCTGGCTCGGAGCCCCGTCCCACGCGGTGGCGGTGGCGGTGGTGGCTCCAGGGAGCGGGACGGTCGCGCCCGCATCACCTGGCGAACCGTCGACCTTCGCGAGCGACACCGGGTTCGCGGCACCGGGGGAGGCCGGGGCCGAGCCGGCAGGGCCCGAGGGGGAGGCCGTGGGCGATGGTGCCGTCGGCTTCGGGATCGAGGCGTCGCTGGTCCACGGGTCGCGCTGCGGCGGTGTCTCAGGCGGAGTCGCCCGCCCAGGGTCGCGGCGGGAGAACATCACGATCAGCCAGACCGCCGCGGCGACCAAGGCGATCACCCAACCGGCGGTCATGGTCGACTCCAGCCACCCCGGCAGGTTCCACGCATGCGGCACGCCGTCCCACCAGAGGCCGCGCATGAACGGCACGGCGGTGAGGACCGCGAGGATACCGATCGCGACGATCGCCGGGTCGAAGACGCCCCGGATCGCACGCTCGAGGTGGATCCGACCCTGCTGGTCGGGGATGAGCGCCCAGCCCGCGGCGTAGACGAAGAGGACCGGCCCGCCCAGGATCGCGATGACGATGAGGGCTCCGCGCACGATCATCGGATCGAGGCCGAGCCGGGCCGCGACACCCCCGGCGACACCGCCGAGCCACGAGTCGCTCGAGCGACGGAGACCGGTGGACCGCCACCAGTCGAAGAAGCGGGTCGTCGGATCCTGCGGGGCGGGTGCCCCCGGTTCTGCTCCGGTGGGCGGCGTGCTGTGGTTCGTCATGGTCCGATTCTGGCGAAGCGTCCGGGTCGGGCCCATCCGGCATGACCCTGAGTGCACCCTGATCCTGCTGTCCCAGGGTGCCGACCGCACCCCGAACTGCTTGGATGGCTCCATGGGAACCGAGGTGATGATCCGGCCGAGGCGCCGCCTGCTCGGCGGTGTCTGCGCCGGCTTCGCCGAGCACACCGGTCTCCCCGTCGCTGCGGTGCGGACGGCGACGGTCATCCTCGCGTGCTGCGGCGGAGCGGGCCTGCTCCTCTACGTGTGGCTGTGGGTCATGACGCCGACGCAGGGCGCGGACGCACCGCTCGATCCTCGGGAGCACCTGCTCCGGCCGGCCTCGACCGATGACGGAGGCGACCTCGACGGCCCCCGTCGCGCGCCGATCACGGAGGTGCTGCTCGGGATCGCCCTGCTCGCGGCCGGGACCGCGCTGATCGCGACCCGGACCGGGCTGGACATCCCACTCGAGGCCGTCATCCCCGTCATCGTCGTCCTCGCGGGAGCTGCACTCGCCTGGCGGCAGTTCGGCGAGCGTGGTCGCGGTGAGGGTTCACGTGCCCTCTTGATCCGCGTACTCGGAGCGCTCGTCCTCGTCGTCCTCGGCATCCTCCTGTTCTTCGTCACCGGTGACCGCCCGAACATGTGGACGGTCATCGTCGCCGCGATCGCCGTGCTCCTCGGGGTCGCCGTGGTCATCGCCCCCTGGGCGCTCCAGCTCAATCGCGACCTCGCCGACGAGCGCGCCGCGCGGATGCGCGAGGCCGACCGCGCCGAGATCGCCGCGCACCTGCACGACTCCGTGCTCCAGACGCTCGCGCTCATCCAGCAGCAGGCCGGTCCGGGGAGCGAGGCGTCCCGTCTCGCCAGGGCGCAGGAGCGCGAGCTGCGGAATTGGCTCTTCTCCGGCGGGACCGCTCCGACGGGCGACCTCGCGACCGAGCTGCGGACCATCGCGGCCGCGGTGGAGGCCGACCACGCGGTGCGCGTCGACGTCGTCGCGGTCGGGCGTGCGATCGACGACGCTCCGGAGCCGCTCCTCGCCGCCGTACGTGAGGCCGTGCTCAACGCGGCACGTCACGCCGGCGGCGACGTCTCCGTCTATCTGGAGACGGCACCGCAGCGGATCGAGGTGTCGATCTCCGACCGCGGCCCCGGCTTCGACCTGGAACAGGTCCCGCGGGACCGCCTCGGGGTCAGGGAGTCGATCATCGGCCGGATGCAGCGCATCGGTGGCGAGGCGACCATCCGTCCGGGGCCCGGCGGACGAGGTACCGAGGTCCGTCTCGTCCTGCCCGTCCACGACGCCGCGCCGACTGCGCCGCAGCCCGACACCGTCCCGACCGTTCCGAGGAGCCGACCATGAGCGACCGACCACTGACCGTCGTGATCGTCGACGACCACTCGATCTTCCGTTCCGGACTGCGCAGCGAACTCGATCCCGGCATCGAGGTGCTGGGGGAGGCCGGCGACGTGGAGGAGGCGATCCGGGTGATCGGGGAGACGCGCCCGCAGGTCGTGCTGCTCGACGTCCACCTGCCGGGTGGCGCCGGCGGCGGTGGCGCGGACGTGATCGCCGGCTCGGTGTCGATCGCGCCCGCCACCCGGTTCCTCGCGCTCAGCGTCTCGGACGCCGCCGAGGACGTCGTCCGGGTGATCAGGGCCGGTGCACGCGGCTACATCACGAAGAGCTCCTCGGGTGCCGAGGTCGCGGAGGCCGCACGGCGGGTCGACGACGGCGACGCGGTCTTCTCACCCCGGCTCGCGGGATTCGTCCTGGACGCCTTCGGTGCCGTGACGGGGGAGACGGCGGAGTCCGTCGACGAGCTCGACCGGCTGTCGGCCCGTGAGCAGGAGGTCATGCGCCTCATCGCCCGCGGCTACGCCTACAAGGAGGTCGCGACAGAGCTGTTCATCTCCGTGAAGACCGTGGAGACCCATGTGTCGAGCGTGCTGCGCAAGCTGCAGCTGTCCTCGCGCCACGAACTCGCCGCCTGGGCGCTGCAGCGCAAGCTCCTCTGACCACTCGGGCCCGGAACCGACATCGGCCGACAGCGAACGACCAGTGCGCGCTCAGGAGCCCGGCGGTAGCCTGAGAGGCATGATCATCCGTCGGGCGTTCTACTACTGGCGATTCGCCGCGATCTTCGTGCTGCCCGCCTGGCCGTTCGTCGGATGGGGACTCTTCGGTGAGAGCGGCTGGAGCCTGTTCGGGCTCTTCATCGCCATGCCGATCCTCGCCATCGCGCTCGCCGCGATCGCGTTCCTCATCTCCGCCAGGGCCAGCGTCCGGACGACGAAGCTCGTGTCGTGGACGGACGTCGGCCTGCTCACGCTCTGGCACGTCACGATCATCTGCTTCGGCTCGTTCAGCTCGGGCGTCGCCCTCTGGGCGGTCCTCGGCGTCGTCGCAGGCCTCGCCGCCTTCTGGGGCGTCATCGCGCAACTCATCTCCGAGACGGCACGCCGCGCCCGGGAGACGATGGCCGAATTCGAGCGCATGGCCGCTGCCGCCGGGCCAGGCACGGTCCCCGGATCGGCGATCCCGCCGCAGCCGCGGTTCGATCCCGGTCCGATCGACGGCGGCGAGTTCATCGTGATCGAGGAGTCCAAGCCCGACGAGCGTCGCTGAGCGGCCGTATCCGCCGCTGTCGCCTGCGCCGTACCGGGGCCCGGTTTCCCATCCGAGGCCCTTTCATGACACAATTGCTGTTTGTGCCTCCGCAGTTCTGCCACAGGGGAACGCCGGCATCGGGCACACCCTTCCTTCCGAACGTATTCAGCGGTCGACCTGTGGCGGTCGCAGAGATGGAATCATCATGCACATTCTCGACTCAGTCGATGCAGCATCCCTCAAGTCGGACATCCCCGACTTCCGCGCCGGCGACAACGTCAAGGTGCACGTGAACATCATCGAGGGCAACAAGTCCCGTATCCAGGTCTTCCAGGGTGTCGTCATCGGCCGCTCCAACGAGGGTGTCCGCGAGACCTTCACGGTCCGCAAGGTGAGCTACCAGGTCGGCGTCGAGCGCACCTTCCCGGTCCACTCCCCGAACATCGACCACATCGAGGTCGTCACCCGCGGTGACGTCCGTCGCGCGAAGCTGTACTACCTCCGCGAGCTCCGTGGCAAGAAGGCGAAGATCAAGGAGAAGCGCGACAACTAGTCGTCCTCCCGGTCGCCCTCCGCGATCATTCCTGAGCTCCCCACCGGATAAGCTGGTGGGGAGCTCAGGCGGTTAAATGACAGACAATTCCCTGGCGGCAGACGCGTCGCCCGACCACCAGCAGCGCCCCCGCGGCAAACGCGGAGCGCTGCTCTTCCTTCGCGACCTCCTCATCATCTTCGTGGTCGCGCTGCTGGTCTCCTTCCTCATCAAGACCTTCCTCGTGCGGTCGTTCTACATCCCGTCCGGGTCGATGGAGAACACGCTGCAGATCCAGGACCGCATCCTGGTGAACGAGCTCGTCCCCGACGTGGTCTCGCTGAATCGAGGCGACGTGGTCGTCTTCCAGGATCCGGGCGGCTGGCTCCCGCAGACGGTCGAGGCTCCGCAGCCTCCCGTCACCGCAGCCGTCGAATGGGTGCTGTCGATCTTCGGCCTCGTCGCTCCCGACAGCGACGACCACCTCATCAAACGCGTCATCGGCCTGCCGGGCGACCACGTGTCGTGCTGCAACCCGCTCGGGCAGATGACGGTCAACGGGGTTCCGCTGAACGAACCGTACGTGAAGCTTCCGGCAGGCACCGAGAAGGTGTCCGGAGACCCGTTCGACATCGTCGTCCCGGAGGGCTCGCTCTGGGTCATGGGCGACAACCGGTACAACTCGAAGGACTCCCGGTACAACGGCGACACCCCCGGTGGGGGCTTCGTCCCGATCGACAACGTCGTGGGGCGTGCGTTCGTCATCACCTGGCCGTCCAGCAACTGGGCCTGGCTCGACAACTACCCGTCCGTCTTCCAGGGCATCCCCGCCCCAGAAGAGGAGTGATGGCCGTCAGCGAACCGACCCTCGAGGTCGAGCACGAACTGTTCGCTGCGGGTGTCCCGTCGGTCATCGGCATGGACGAGGTGGGTCGCGGAGCCATCGCCGGCCCGGTGGCCGTCGGCGCCGCGGTCGTCGCCCCGGCGTGCGGGCCGTTCCCTGAGGGACTCCGCGACTCGAAGCTGTTGAGCGAGCGAGCGAGGACCCGCCTGGAACCGCTGGCCCGCGAGTGGGTGTTGTACGGGGCCGTCGGACTCGCGAGTCCGGCGGAGGTCGACGAGCTCGGCATCACCGCGTGTCTCGGACTCGCGGGCCGTCGGGCACTGCTCGAACTGCACGCCGTCGGCGCGGACGTCACGGGATCGACCGTCCTGCTCGACGGCAACAGCGACTGGCTGAGCCGGGCGCTCCAGCGACCGCTCACCATCGCCACGAGGGTCAAAGCGGATCGGGACTGCGCCTCGGTCGCCGCGGCGTCCGTACTCGCCAAGGTGCACCGCGACCGACTGATGATCGAGTTGCACGAGGCACTGCCGGAGTACGGGTGGGAGGGCAACAAGGGATACGGTTCGGCGCAGCATCTGTCGGCCCTCTCCGAGCACGGCCTGACCCTCCACCACCGGAGCAGCTGGCTGCCCGCCTACACGTAGACTGGAGAGACCATGGACGAAGACGAGTTCGAAGACTACGACCGCGAGGTCGAACTGGCCCTCTACCGCGAGTATCGCGATGTCGTGGGGCAGTTCAAGTACGTGATCGAGACCGAGCGCCGGTTCTACCTCGCCAACGAGGTCGACCTCGTGCGACGCGACACGGCGAACGACTTCTACTTCGAGCTCTCCATGACCGACGTGTGGGTGTGGGACGTCTACCGTTCCGACCGGTTCGTCAAGAGCGTCCGGGTGCTCACGTTCAAGGACGTCAACGTCGAGCAGTTGTCCTCGCGTGACTTCGAGCTCCCGAAGGAACTCACGCTCGACGAGTAGGGCGAGGCCCCCGCGACCGACAGCGCTCCACAGGCACGCCTCGCCGCGCGATCGTCGACGACAGACCCACCTCTGGGTAACGAGCCTCGTCTGCACGCTTGGCTGGATGCCAGGAGGTGCACATGGCACGGAAGGACGAGCTCGGCCGACGCGGCGAGCAAGTGGCGGCGGATCATCTCGAGGCGTGCGGATACCGCATCCTCGACCGCAATTGGCGATGCCCGCAGGGCGAACTCGATCTCGTCGCGGACGACGACGGCACGCTGGTCTTCGTCGAGGTGAAGACCCGTTCCGGCGTCGGCTTCGGCGATCCCGCGGAGGCGGTCACGCCGAGCAAGCTGGCCCGGATCGGTCGTCTCGCCGGGGCTTGGTGCGCTGAGCACCGACCGCGCTCGCGGCGGATGCGCGTCGACGTCGTCGGCATCGTGCTGCCGTCCGAAGGGGACATGCGACTCCAGCACCTGCGGGGAGTCTCCTGATGGCCGTCGCACGCACCTGGTCGGTCGCGCTCGCCGGCCTCACGGGCGCGATCGTGGAGGTCGAGGCGTCGGCCGCCGCGACCGTACCGGGCATGGCGATCGTCGGCCTTCCCGACAAGTCGCTCGGTGAGGCCGCGCACCGCATCAAGAGTGCGACGGCGAACTCCGGCTGCGAGCTGCCCGGTGGCAAGCTCACGATCAACCTGTCTCCCGCGTCGCTGCCCAAGCAGGGGAGCGCATTCGACCTCTCCATGGCGATCGCCTGCCTCGCCGTGGGCGGCCTCGTCCGCCGGGAGTCCGCCGAGCGGGTCGTCCATCTCGGTGAGCTCGGGCTCGACGGTCGGCTCCGTCCGCTCGTCGGCGTGCTGCCGGCCGTCCTCGCCGTCGCCCGCGCCGGCTACGACGCGGTGATGGTGCCGACCGCCAACGTCGAGGAGGCGCAGCTCGTGCCCGGCGTCACGGTGATCGGGGCGACCTCGCTGCGTGATGCGGCCATCTGGCACGGTGCAGAACTCTCCGCGATCGACCTCGAACCCGTCCGACAGCGGGTCGATCGGCTGCCCACGCCCGACCCACTCGATCTCGCGGACGTGGTCGGACAACCGGAGGCGGTCGACGCGATGGTCGCTGCGGCGGCCGGCGGGCACCACGTCATGATGGTCGGACCTCCCGGTGCCGGCAAGACCATGCTGGCCGCCCGGCTCCCCGAGATCCTTCCCGACCTCGAGCCCGAGGCCGCGGTCGAGGTCAGCTGCCTCCGCTCGCTCATCGGTCTGCCGCCGGACGGCGCGCTCGCCCGACGACCACCGTGGGAGAGCCCGCACCATTCGTCATCGGCGGCGGCGATCATCGGTGGCGGTTCGCGCCAGATCCGGCCCGGAGCAGCCGCGCGCGCGGCGCACGGCGTGCTCTTCCTCGACGAAGCGCCGGAGTTCCGCGCCGACGTCCTCGACTCGCTGCGTCAGCCACTCGAAGCCGGCGTGGTCACCGTGCATCGTGCGCACGGCAGCGCGACGTTCCCGGCCGCCTTCCAACTCGTCCTCGCCGCGAACCCCTGCCCCTGCGGTCAGTACGGCACGGCGGACGGCGTCTGCACCTGTCCACCGCAGGCCCGTCGACGCTATCTCGGGCGGATCTCGGGGCCGCTCCTCGACCGGATCGACATCCGCGTGCGGGTGCACCGGATCACCTCGGCACTGACGAGTCTCTCGCAGGAGGGCGGGGTCTCCACCGCTGAGGCTCGTTCCCGCGTCGAAGCGGTGCGGGCCGCGAGTGCCGAGCGGTTGGCCGGCACCGGCTGGACCACGAACGCACAGGCGAGCGGCACCTGGCTCAGGAGCCCGCGGATGCGGCTGCCCAGATCCGTCACCAGCGCGTTGGACCGCTCCCTCGAGCGGGGAGGCATCACCATGCGTGGCTACGACCGCATCCTCCGACTGAGCTGGACGCTCGCCGACCTCGACGGGGCCGGTAGCCCCACAGCCGAGCACTTGGGGCGCGCCCTCTTCCTGCGGAAGGGCATCTCATGAGTGCGTGGTTCGGCTTGGACCGCGAGTTGGTCGAACGCCTCGTCCGCGGACTCGGCGGCCTGGAGCCGGCCGAGGCCGTGGGTAGTCCTCGCGCGGATGGAGGTGCCGAGCACGTCTCGGTGGCCGACGACAACGTCGGCAACACCGGGATCCGGGCGGCCTTCGCTCGGGCGGCCTGGACGATGATCGCCGAACCGGGCGATGGCGTGGCCGGGCTCGTGGTCGGTGCGCTCGGCCCTGCGGGCGCACTGTCAGCGGTCCTGGACCGGGTGGGGCCGACCGAACTGCAGCGCCGCATCCTCGGCAGCGAGTGGTCCAGTGGCTCGGGCTCGACGTCGGCCGATGCCGATGCCGAGTCCGAGGATCCCGCCGCGATTCCCGCCTCCCGCGTGCTCGGAAGTGCGCTGGAACGCTGGCGCCCCCGTCTCGTCTCGGCTGACCTCGTCGCCGCGTGCGAGACCGCGATCGAGGTCGGCGTACGACTACTCCTGCCAGGCGCTCCGGGCTGGCATGCGGGGTTCGACCACCTCGGTGTGCACGCGCCGCACGCCCTCTGGCTGCGCGGTTCTCCCGACGTGCCTGCGGGAGAACGCGCCATCGCGTTGGTCGGGGCCCGGGCCGCGTCCGGGTACGGCGAGCACGTCACCCTCGAGGCGGCGGCCGGGCTCGTCGACCGGGGCTTCGCGATCGTGTCGGGTGCCGCGTACGGCATCGACGGCGCGGCGCACCGAGCCGCCCTCGGGAGCGGAGGCGTGACCGTGGCCTACCTCGCAGGCGGGGTCGATCGGCCGTACCCTGCCGGTCACGACGCGCTCATCCGTCGGATCCGCGAGGCCGGTGGAGCCGTCATCAGCGAATCACCGTGCGGGTCCACACCGTCCAAATGGCGATTCCTGCAGCGGAACCGACTCATCGCCGCAGCCTCGGCTGCGACGGTGGTCATGGAGGCCGGAGACCGCTCCGGGTCGATCAACACGGCGGGTCACGCTGCGTCCCTCGGGCGTCCGCTCGGAGCCGTGCCCGGCCCGGTCACGAGTCCGTCGTCGGCGGGCTGTCACCGCCTGATCCGTGAGTACGCCGCCACCTGCGTGACGAACGCCGCGCAGATGGCGGAGCTCGCCGGGTGGACCGCGGTCGACGCGGACGCGCAGGCGTTCGCCTCACCGGAGGAACGCCGGGTCCGTGATGTGATGAGCGCTCGCTCGCCGCGCACCGTCGAGGCGCTTGCGAAAGCGAGTGGTCTGAGTCCTCGTGAGGTCACCGGCGTGCTCGGTGCGCTCGATCTCGCCGGGGCCGTCGAGGAACGCGAACGAGGGTTGGGTGCTCGTCGGCGGACGGGCGTGAGGTGATCGGTCGGCGGGGGAAGGCCACGGCGTCGGACGCGTGGGGCATGCTGTCCACGTGGACATCTGGAGTAGCATCGACGGGTTCTCGGAGCACCTCGCTTCAGAGCGTCGGTTGTCGCCGCAGACCGTTCGCGCCTACGCATCCGATCTCCGGCAGCTCGCCGACTTCGCCACCGGACGCGATGTCGAGGGCGTCGACGGCGTGACGCTGGACCTCCTCCGCGACTGGCTCTGGGCAGCTTCCGAGGCAGGCTCGTCCAAGGCGACGCTCGCGCGACGCACCGCCACGGCCAAGGCCTGGAGCGCCTGGCTCCTGCGCACCGGCAGGGTCGATTCGGACGTCGCGGCACGTCTCCGGAGTCCGAAGACGGGTCGGACCCTGCCACGCGTCGTCGGCCGGGGCCCGTTCGACGACCTCCTCGCGGGGCTCGAGGACCGCGCCGCATCGGGGGAGCCGAACGCCCTCCGCGACCTCGCCGTCGTCGAACTGCTCTACGCGTCAGCGCTTCGCGTGTCCGAGCTGTGCGGACTCGACCGGGACGACCTCGACCTCGATCGGCTCACCGTCCGTGTCACGGGCAAAGGTGACAAGGAGCGGGTCGTTCCGTTCGGCGTCCCCGCTCAGTCGGCGATCGTCGACTACCTCACGAGCGCCCGCCCGCAGCTGGTCGCCCGTGCAGCCGCGAACGACCGCGGACCGACGCCCGGCGCAGCCCTCTTCCTCGGCGCGCGCGGAGGGCGGCTCGGCCCGCGCTCCGTCTACACGCTCGTCGCCCGGCTCCTCGACGCCGTGCCCGGTGGTGGTCCGGCAGGGCCTCACGCCCTACGGCACACCGCCGCGACGCACCTGCTCGACGGGGGAGCGGACCTCCGCGCGGTCCAGGAACTCCTCGGCCACGCGAGTCTCGCGACGACGCAGATCTACACGCACGTCTCCGTCGAACGCATCAAGGAGAGCTACCGCAACGCCCACCCGCGGGCCTGAGCCCCCGCGGTCGCGGTCAGTGGGAGCAGGACGGCCGGAGGCACCTCGCCGAGCAGCAGCATCGGATTGACGTAGACGCCGTCGAGCCGCACCCCGAAGTGCACGCAGCCGTCGGCGCAGTGTCCGCCGACGCCGACCGTCCCGATCGGTGCCCCGCGGGTCACGCGGCTACCGACGTCGACCGAACCCACCACCGGCTCGATGCTCGAGACGTGTCCGTCGTCGTGCCGGATCACGACGAGTGGGCGGTCGACCACCGTCCCGCTGAACGTCACGACGCCGGCGGCTGCTGCGGCGACCGGCTGACCGGGCTGATGCCGCGATGTCGATACCCCGGTGGCCGGCGCTGTACGGGTCGGGCGGCGCGACGAACGGCTCGGTGACGACGTGCGGGGGAGCGATCGGCCAGCTCCAGGCCGGCGCCGCCCCAGACGTGCTCACGGGTGCGAGGAGCACCAGGCAGGAGACGAGGAACCAACTGGCGATCGAGGTCATCATGATCCGAGCCTGACGGGCTCGGGAGAGCGAGGGCGGGTGGGCACCTCGGAGCGGGGAGACGGACGCTGGTCGGACGGCCTGTGGAGCGCCGTCATCACGGTGGCCTGATGCTATGCTGAACGGAGCACCTCGCTCGTCGGGGTGACTACGCGTGCCATTTCGGCCACCACTTCCAATCGGTCCTCGCTCTCCGGAGCGTGGCGGACGTGCGCCGGGCACCAGGGACGAGGCCATCCGGTCCGTCAGACAACCGAGGCACTCCCACCCGTCCGCGTCAGCGGTGCGGTGGCGAGCGCAGAACAGGAGAACGGCTCATGGCCGTCGTAACCATCCGCCAGCTGCTCGACAGCGGCGTGCACTTCGGGCACCAGACCCGCCGTTGGAACCCGAAGATGAAGCGCTTCATCTTCACCGAGCGTTCCGGCATCTACATCATCGACCTGCAGCAGTCGCTCGGCTACATCGACCAGGCCTTCGACTTCGTCAAGGAGACGGTCGCCCACGGTGGCACCATCCTCTTCGTCGGCACGAAGAAGCAGGCGCAGGAAGTCATCGCCGAGCAGGCGACGCGCGTCGGCCAGCCCTACGTCAACCAGCGTTGGCTCGGTGGCCTCCTCACCAACTTCCAGACGGTGTCGAAGCGACTCGCCCGCATGAAGGAGCTCGAGGAGCTCGACTTCGAAGACGCCTCCAAGAGCGGCTTCACCAAGAAGGAACTCCTCATCAAGAAGCGCGAGCTGGACAAGCTCCACAAGTCGCTCGGTGGTATCCGCAACCTCTCGAAGACGCCGTCGGCGCTCTGGGTCGTCGACACCAAGAAGGAGCACCTCGCGATCGACGAGGCGCGCAAGCTCGGCATCCCGGTCATCGGCATCCTCGACACCAACTGCGACCCCGACGAGGTCACCTACCCGATCCCGGGTAACGACGACGCGATCCGTTCCGTCGGCCTGCTGACGCGCATCATCGCCGACGCCGCCGCCGAGGGTCTCATCCAGCGCCACCAGAAGCCGACCGAGGGCGACGCCCCGGCCGAGCCGCTCGCCGAGTGGGAGCAGGAGCTGCTCCAGGGCGGCGAGCAGGGTTCCGCCGAGACCGAGAAGGTCGCCGATGAGGCGATCGCCGCAACCGACGCCGTCGAGGCAGCCCCGGCTGTCGAAGACGTCGAGGTCGCTGCAACCGAGTCCGCCGCCGACGCCGAGGGCGCAGCTGCCGCCGTCGTCGCCGACGAGAAGTAATCAAGGAGGACACCAGCAATGGCCAACTTTTCTCTCGCTGACCTGAAGGTGCTGCGCGAGCAGCTCGGCACCGGCATGGTCGACACCAAGAACGCACTCGTCGAAGCCGATGGCGACGTCGAGAAGGCGACCGAGATCCTGCGTCTCAAGGGTGCGAAGGGCAACGCGAAGCGTGCCGACCGCTCCACGAGCGAGGGCCTCGTCGCCGCGAAGGAGAACGGCGACACCGCCACGCTCATCGAGCTCGCCTGCGAGACCGACTTCGTCGCGAAGGGCGAGAAGTTCCTCGCTCTGGCCGACCTCGTCCTCGACGCGGTCGTCGCCGCCGGCGCGACCACCGTCGAAGAGGGGAACGCGGCTCCGGCCGACGGCAAGACCGTCGCCGAGGTCATCGCGGACTCCGCTGCGATCATCGGTGAGAAGTTCGAGCTCCGCCGCCTCGCGGTGGTGCACGGTGAGCACTTCGCCGTCTACCTCCACAAGACCAACAAGGACCTGCCCGCGCAGGTCGGCGTGGTCGTCGGCTACACGGGCGACGACGCGGAGACGGCTCGCAGCATCGCGCAGCACATCTCGTTCGCCAACCCGTCCTACCTCAGCCGCGACGACGTCCCGGCCGACGAGGTCGAGAAGGAGCGCGAGATCGTCACCGAGATCTCGAAGAACGAGGGCAAGCCCGAGGCCGCACTGCCGAAGATCGTCGAGGGCCGCGTGACCTCGTACTTCAAGCAGGTCGCGCTCCTCGAGCAGGACTACGCCAAGGACAACAAGCTGTCCGTGCAGAAGGTGCTCGCTGACGCGGGCCTCACCGTGACCGGGTTCGCCCGCTTCAAGGTCGGCGCGTAGCAGTTGTGACGGGGTCCGGATCGCCAGTGGCGATCCGGACCCCTTTGCGTGCGCGGGCATACCCGTGCACGTGGGATCGGTGACGATCCAGCCAGCGAGTCGACGGCTGTCGCGGACAGCGGGCGGCTCCTGACGCTAAGTTGTGTGAGGGACGAGGAAGGACAGGCGGATGCCGGAGAAGAAGCGCAGGGTACTGCTCAAGCTGTCAGGTGAGGCGTTCGGAGGCGGCCAGTTGGGCGTCAACCCCGACGTGGTCGGGTCGATCGCCCGCGAGATCGCTGAAGCGACCGCCGAGGTCGAGGTCGCAGTGGTCGTCGGAGGCGGCAACTTCTTCCGCGGAGCCGAGCTCAGCCAGCGCGGCATGGACCGCGGCCGAGCCGACTACATGGGCATGCTCGGAACGGTCATGAACGCCCTGGCGCTCCAGGACTTCCTGGAACAGGCCGGCGCCGCCACGCGCGTGCAGTCGGCCATCGCCATGACGCAGGTCGCCGAGCCGTACATCCCGCTCCGTGCCGAGCGACACCTCGAGAAGGGTCGCGTCGTCATCTTCGGAGCGGGCGCCGGACTCCCGTACTTCTCGACCGACACCGTCTCGGCACAGCGCGCGCTCGAGATCGGAGCCGTCGAGGTCCTCGTCGCCAAGAACGGCGTCGACGGCGTCTACACCGCCGACCCCCGCGTCGACCCGACGGCGACGAAGATCGACACCATCTCCTATCAGGAGGCGCTCCAGCGCGGCCTCAAGGTCGTCGACTCGACGGCCTTCAGCCTCTGCATGGACAACGGCATGCCGATGCGCGTCTTCGGCATGGAGCCGGCCGGCAACGTCACGGCGGCCATCCGCGGTGCCGCGATCGGCACCCTCGTCACCTCCGCCTAGGCGGCAGGGCGGCCAGGCCGAGGCCCGCCGCCCGACTAGACTGAACCCAGTAATGCAATCAAAGGAGTGCTCGTGATCGCGGATGTCCTCTCGGATGTTGGTACCCGGATGTCGAAGGCCGTCGAGGCCGCGAAGGATGACTTCGCCACGGTGCGTACGGGTCGCGCCAACCCCCAGCTGTTCCAGAAGGTCCTGGTGAGCTACTACGGCACGCCGACGCCGCTGGCGCAGCTCGCCTCCCTGCAGAACCAGGAAGCTCGCACGATCGTCGTGACGCCCTACGACAAGTCCGCACTGCGCGACATCGAGCAGGCGATCCGCGACATCCCGAACCTCGGCGCCAACCCGACGAACGACGGCACCGTCATCCGGGTCACCATGCCCGAACTGACCGCTGAGCGTCGCAAGGAATACGTCAAGATCGTCCGCGGCAAGGGTGAAGACGCGAAGGTGTCGATCCGCAACATCCGTCGCAAGGGCAAGGACGACCTCGAGGCGCTCAAGAGCGAGGTCGGCGATGACGACGTCGCACGCGGCGAGAAGGAGCTCGAGGCCGTCACGAAGTCGCACATCGACGCCGTCGACGCCGCGCTGAAGGCCAAGGAGACCGAGCTGCTCTCCATCTGAGCCGCTGTCCCACCGCTGATTCCGTTCGCCGACCGGTCCCTCGACCGACGGCACGCCCGCTGGAGGTACCTGTGGAAGACGATGTCGCTCCCGGGCGATCGAGCGATCCGTCGAAGCCCGAACCCGGCCGGTCCGGCAAGTCGGGTCCGCAGGAATTGCGTTCCCAGCTGAAGGACCGCCGCGCGAAGTTCGAGCGGCAGGTCGACGCCAAACGTGCCGACATCGAACGGCAGGTCCAGGCGACGAAGGCGCAGTTCGACGCGACGAACGAACGCATCGAGGCGCGGGTCGGCCGCAACCTCGTGAACGCCATCCTCATCGGGGTGGCCGCGGGCGGCATCATGCTCGTGAGCCTGATCATCTTCAAGGTGATCTTCGTCGTCCTGGCCTCGGCCGTGGTGGCCTTCGCCACGCTGGAGCTGCGGAAGGCCCTCGAGCAGACCGGGCGCCGGGTGCCGGCGATCCCGACCGTCATCTCGGCCGTCGCGATGCAGCCGGCGGCGTTCTTCCTCCACGACGTCTGGCGTTGGTCCGTCGTCCTGCTCGGCATCCTGCTCGTCATCGTCTGGCGCGTGGCCGAGCAGGCCATCGCTTCGAAGCGGACCGACCTTCCCACGCTCGTCCGCGACCTCGCGTCCGGGACGTTCATCCAGGTCTACGTCCCCTTCCTCGCCTCCTTCGCCGTGTTCCTCGTCGCCCAGCCCGAGGGCGAATGGTGGACGCTGGCGTTCCTGATCCTCGTCATCTGCGTCGACGTCGGTGCTTATGTGAGCGGCCTGTCGTTCGGCAAGCACAAGATGGCGCCGGTGATCAGCCCGAACAAGACCTGGGAGGGCTTCGCCGGGGCGGGGGTCGTCTCGGTCGTGGCCGGCGTGCTGCTCGCGATCCTCATGCTCGGTGTCCCGTGGTGGGTCGGTGTCCTGCTCGGTCTGCTGCTCCTCGGCAGTGCCACGGTCGGCGACCTCGCGGAGTCGCTCATCAAGCGCGACATCGGCGTGAAGGACATGAGCTCGTGGCTTCCCGGGCACGGGGGATTCCTCGACCGCCTGGACTCGATCCTGCCGTCGGCGGTCGTCGCCTACGTGGTCTACCTCCTGTTCGGCGGACTCGCGGTCTGAGTCCCGGCTCGGTCCGATTTCGCCCGATCAGCCCCTCATGGGGGAGAATGGTCCGGTGAGCACGATCTTCCCCACCGCAAAACGTTCGAAGCGTGGCTACGATCCGGCCGAGGTCGACGAGTTCCTCGACCGCGCTCGCGCCGCCTACGGGCAGGACACCGACGCCGACGCCGATGCGATCCTGAGCGCGGAGGACATCCGGCACGTGGCGTTCCGGCTCGTCCGGGGTGGCTACAGCACCGAGCACGTCGACGCGGCGCTCGAGCGACTCGAGGACGCCTTCTCGCTCCGCGAGCGGGAGCGGTCGGTCGAGGAGCGCGGTGCCAAGGAGTGGCTGCGCGACGCCCGCGGCACCGCGCAGGTCATCCTCAACCGGCTGACGAGGCCGGAGGGCCAGCGGTTCCAGCGCGTGAGCCTGCTCGCCCGCGGCTACAGCCGGAAGGACGTGGACGCCCTCGCGGATCGCCTCGTCGCCTACTTCCACGACGGCACGCCGCTCAACGTCGACCGCGTCCGCACGGCCGTGTTCCGCAACGAATGGGCCGGTTACCGCGAGTCCCAGGTCGACGCACTGCTCGACAGCGTCGTGGACGTCATGCTGGCGGTTCGCTGAGCGTCGGCCGACCAGGTGGCCTGATCAGGCATTCTCGGCTACCATCGATGCATCGTGCCTCAAGACTCAACTGACGTGACCCCGTGGAAACCATCAGCCCAGCCGAACACCGGTAAGGCGGTTCAGCCCTACCGTCGGCCGCGCTCTCGCGGCAAGAAGGTCCTCGGGATCTTCGCGGCGACGGCTGCGTTCGGCTTCGTCGCCGTGACGATGGTCGACCCGACCTCGAGCGTCGTGGCGTCCTCCTATGCGGAGAAGCAGGCGCAGTTCGGTGGCAACGCCGCGCAGTCCGTCGTCGCAAGCTCGAACTACCAGTACACCTTCGCCCGCGACAGCTACGAGGTCGTCGCTCCGCCTCCGCCGCCTCCCGTGGCGACGCCGGCCGCGACCGGCGGCGGTTCCTCGTCCACGGGCAGCGCTCCCGCGGCAGGCACGCCCGACCCGGGTACGGCTCAGGCCATCGCCTACGACATGGTCATGGCCAACGGCTGGGGCGAGGGCGAGTACAGCTGCCTCGTCTCCCTGTGGAACCGCGAGTCGGGTTGGAACGTGTACGCCTACAACGCCAGCTCCGGCGCCACGGGCATCCCGCAGGCGCTTCCCGGCTCCAAGATGGCCTCGGCCGGAGCCGACTGGGCGACCAACCCCGCGACGCAGATCACCTGGGGTCTCGGATACATCACGAGTCGGTACAGCACGCCGTGTGGCGCGTGGGCCCACTCGGAGTCCAACGGCTGGTACTGACCGGAACCGCCTCCCGACACGGTCGTGGAGGCTGAGCCTAGACTTGACCCATGCCCCGACACCACCGCCACCGGCCACGGCCCGGCGACGACGAGGGTAACGGTCTCGAACGGCTGATGGCGGGGTGGAAACGCACCGAGGACCATCGAGACGGATCCTGGTTCGTCCAGCCCGTCAGCGGTTCCAGTGCGCAGAAGACCTATGTGTGTCCTGGATGCGGACAGTCCATCCCGCCCGGCACCGCCCATGTGGTGACGTGGCGCGCTGACGGGGTCCTGGGCGACCAGGCCGACATCGCTGCCCGGCGGCACTGGCACTCCCACTGCTGGCGGATCCGGTGAACGCACGCACGCCGCGAAACGACCCGACCACACTGCCCCGGAGGACTGACTCATGACCGACACCATCGAGATCCGTGGTGGCGCCGAGCTCCCCGCCGTCCGCGAGGAGATCGAGCTGCACACGGCCGACGGCCTGACCCTCGTCGGCGAGCTCGCGGTGCCGGCCGACGGCGAGATCGTCGCGACCCTGGTGACGCTCCACCCGCTGCCGACCGCCGGCGGGTTCATGGACTCCCATGTGCTCCGGAAGGCCGCGGCGCGCCTGCCTGCGCTCGCGGGGATCGCGGTGCTCCGCTTCAACACCCGCGGCACCTCGTCTCCGCGAGGGACGAGCGACGGCGCGTTCGACGGCGGCGTCGGCGAGCGGGCCGATGTCGAGGCCGCGCTGGCGTTCGTGGCCGAGCGCGGGCTTCCGCATCCGTGGATCGTCGGATGGTCGTTCGGGACCGAGCTGGCCTTGAAGTACGGGCGCGACCCGGCCGTCGACGGCGTGATCCTCCTCTCTCCGCCGCTGCACCGCACGACGGAGGACGAGCTCCGGGCCTGGGCCGGCGACGACCGGCCGATGGTCGTCCTCGTGCCCGAGTTCGACGACTACCTCCGACCCGCGGAAGCGGCGGAACGGTTCGGCGTCCTCCCCGGGGCCACCCTCGTCCCGGTGGACGGTGCCAAGCACCTGTGGGTGGGGGAGAGCCAGACCCGACGCGTGCTCACCGAGATCGTCGCTGCAGTGCGTCCCGAGGCGCTGCCGCTCCCGACCCACTGGCCGGCCCCCGGCCTCTCAGCGGCCGTCTAGCCGCCTCCCAGTCATTTCCGATAGCCTGAACCACCTGCGTCTCCTGCCGGCCCGACCCGCCGGATCCCGTCGGACGCAGGATCACCCGCGTCGCTCCGACGCCAGAGGAGAGTAATCCGTGCGTTTCGTTCTCGCCATCGCCGCGTTCGTCGTGGCAGCCGTCATGATCGTGACGGGAATCGCGCAACGGACCGTGTTCCTCTCGCCCGGCACCTTCAGCCTGTCCACGACGGTCGACAGCGGTGATCGGTTCATCGTCATCCCCGGGAGCGTGCTGCAGTCGCAGCCGGGAGCGCAGTCCATCGTGGCGGGCGCGGGCGGCGACACCCAGGTGTTCATGAGCTACGGGCGCTCCGACGACATCACGGCCTGGCTCGGCGACGAGCCCTACAGCCGCGTCGGCGTCAACAGTGCCGGCACCGCCCTGACGACCACCACCGTCACCGCCGAGGCGGACGCGACCGACGACGGGGCGACCCCGAGTCCGGAGCCGTCGGCGACGCCGGCCCCCGAGGCCACCGACGACACCACCACCTCCGAGAAGGGCCCGGACCCGCGCGGATCCGACCTCTGGCTCGGCGAGTACGACGAGGCGGGCGCGGTCATCGCGACGATGAACCTGCCGAAGGACATCGACGTGCTCATCGCGACCGACGGTACGGCCGCCGCTCCGGATTCCCTCCGCCTCTCCTGGCCACTCGACAACGCCACCCCGTGGGCCGGCCCGCTGATCGCCGGTGGCATCCTCGTGCTCCTCGCCGGCATCGTGCTCTACCTCTCGGGGATCCAGCGCATGCGTCGCTCGCGAGGCCCGCGTCGCAAGGGTCCGGGACAAGGACAGAAGGGCATCACGAAGATGTCGAGACAACCGAAGCCGCGCCGCCCCCGTGAACTCGGAGCCGGCAAGACGAAGCGCTCCCCGCTCCGCCGTTCCCTCGTCGTGGGCGTCCCGCTCGTCCTCATCGGCACGCTCGGCCTGAGCGGCTGCTCCCAGGACTACTGGCCGACCATCGGAGCGCCGTCACCGACGCCCACCGTCACCGCGACGGACCTGCCGGCCGACAGCCAGGACCAGGACTTCGCGGCGCCCGTCGTCACCGTGCCACAGGTCGAACGGATCGTGTCGCGGATCTCGACGGCGGCGTCCGAGGCCGATGCTGCGCTCGACGGCACCGCTGCGGCCGTCCGGTTCTCCGGGCCGGCGCTCGAGGAGCGCACCGCGAACTACGCCCTCCGCTCGAAGGTGGCCGACGCCGCCGGAGCGACCCCCATCCCCGCCTCGCCCGTCACGCTCACCCTGCCTCAGGCGACGGACGCCTGGCCACGGACGGTCATGACCGCGATCCAGGACAAGGCCGACGAGACGGTGTCGCCGACGGTCCTCGTGATGACCCAGCAGGACCCGCGGTCGAACTACCAGGTCGTCTACGCGGAGAAGCTCCTCGAGGGCGCCCGACTCGAGAACGTCGCGCCCGCGACCATCGGTGCCGCGAGCGTCCCGCCGGACTCGAAGCTGCTCGTCATGCCGCCGGAGGAGATCGCCGCGGCCTACGCCGACATCATCACGAACGGCGACGCGAGCACCTTCGCCGGCCTGTTCAACGCCGATGGCGACGTCTTCCGCACGCAGGTCGCCGCGGACCGCGCGACGAAGGCCGCCAACCTGCCGACGACGGCGAGCATCGCCTTCTCGGCGGCCGCCGGTACCGGCCCGAACGTCGCGCTGGCGACCAACGACTCCGGCGCGATCGTCGCCGTCAACGTGCAGGAGGGCGAGGTGGTCTCCGTCGTCACAGCCGGTGCTACCGTGAAACCTTCGGGTGCGGTCGCCGCGCTCTCCGGGATCACCGAGAGCGCGAAGGGGACACAGGCCACCTACGGCGACCAGCTCCTGTTCTACGTGCCAGCCGTCAACTCCGGAGAGAAGATCACCTTGCTCGGATTCACCCAGACCCTCATCGCCGCATCGGAGCTCCCGTGAGTGCCGCGGAGCCGAGCGCGGCACACCTGCGCGGCGCCGTCGACCTCTCCGGCCTCGCGCGTCGCCACCAGACGCCGCCCGCCGGTGCGCCGACCCAGCCAGGCGCGCCTGCAGAAGCGCCCGGCGCGACGACCGACCAGACCGTCCAGGTCCCGTCCCTCGTCTTCGACGCGACGGACGACGGGTTCGGACAGGTCGTCGAGCTGTCCTCCGTGGTCCCCGTCGTCATCGACCTCTGGGCCGAATGGTGCGGACCGTGCAAGCAGCTCTCGCCGGTACTCGAGCGCCTCGCCGCGGAATACGCCGGTCGCTTCGTGCTCGCCAAGGTGGACGTCGACGCGAACCCGCAGCTCTCCCAGGCCTTCCAGGCGCAGTCGATCCCGATGGTCGTCGCCGTCGTGGGCGGACGCCCGGTGCCGATGTTCAACGGCGCGATCCCGGAGTCGCAGGTGCGCGACGTGATCGAGCAGTTGCTGCAGCTGGCCGAGCAGAACGGGGTCTCCGGTCGGGCCGTCGTCGCCGATGGCGACGCTGCAGCCCCCGCCGAGCCCGTGGAAGAGCCGCTGCCGCCCCTCCACGCCGAGGCGTACGAGGCCATCGAGCGCGCCGACTACCCGACGGCCATCGCCGCGTATGAGAAGGCCATCGCGCAGAACCCGAAGGACGACATGGCTGTGGCCGGCCTCGCCCAGGTCCGTCTGCTGCACCGCCTCACGGGGAAGACCCTCGATGAGATCCGCGGACGAGCGGCCGCCGCTCCCGACGATCTCGACGCCCAGCTGACCGTCGCCGACCTCGACCTCTCCGGAGGACACCTCGAGGACGCCTTCGACCGGCTGCTGACGCTGTTCCCCGACCTCGACCAGTCGGGCAAGGACACCGTCCGGACGCGCCTGCTCGAGCTGTTCCAGGTCGCCGGCGTCACCGATCCGCGCGTCATGAAGGCCAGGGCCCGGTTGACCGGCCTCCTCTACTGACCGGACCGATGCACGACGAAGGCCCGCCTCCCTCAGGAGGCGGGCCTTCGTCGTGCATCCGGGTGCTGCGGAAGCCTGGTCAGCCGACGTGCTTGAGCCAGATCATGCCGAGCGGAGGGAGCGTGAGCTCGGCGGAAGCCGGGCGTCCCGCCCACGGTGACGCCGACGCCTCGATCGATCCGTAGTTGCCCACGCCGGATCCGCCGTACTCCACGGCGTCGGTGTTGAGCAGTTCCTCCCACCGACCCGCGCGAGGCAGACCGACCCGGTACGGCCCGACGGGGGCACCGGAGAAGTTCACGAGCGCGGCGATCACGTTGCCGTCGTCGTCCCAGCGCAGGAAGGAGAGCACGCTGTTCTGTGCGTCCCCGGCGTCGAGCCATTCGAAGCCGGCGGCGTCGTGGTCGAGGGCCCAGAGAGCCGGGTGCTCCGTGTACACGGCGTTGAGTCGGGACACGAGGCCGAGCAGTGCCCGGTGGCTCGGCTGGTCCAGGATCCACCAGTCCAGACCGCGTTCCTCCGACCACTCGGAGGGCTGACCGAACTCCTGGCCCATGAAGAGCAACTGCTTGCCGGGGTGGGCCCACATGAAGGCGAGGTAGGCCCGCATGTTCGCGAGTTGCTGCCAGTGGTCACCGGGCATCTTCGCGAGGAGGGACCCCTTGCCGTGGACGACCTCGTCGTGGC
The DNA here is from genome assembly GCF_059073635.1 of Plantibacter sp. Taxonomy (NCBI): domain Bacteria; kingdom Bacillati; phylum Actinomycetota; class Actinomycetes; order Micrococcales; family Microbacteriaceae; genus Plantibacter; species Plantibacter sp. The sequence goes on from NZ_JCACOF010000012.1 coordinate 199,410, forward strand.
TGATCGGCAGGAGGAAGCTCTCGCTGAAGGCGTAGACCATCGAGAAGGTGATCTCGCCGTGGTGGTGCGACCGGTAGAGCGGGTCGTGCTCGATGTACTGGAGCGAATCGTGCATCCAGCCCATGTTCCACTTCAGGCCGAACCCGAGTCCGCCCTCGCTCGTCGGCGCGGTGACGCCGGGCCAACTCGTCGACTCCTCGGCGATCATCACGATCCCGGGGTTCCGTCGATAGGCCGTCGCGTTCGCCTCCTGGAGGAGACTGATCGCTTCGAGGTTCTCGCGCCCGCCGTGGACGTTCGGCAGCCACTCGCCGTCCTTCCGCGAGTAGTCGAGGTACAGCATCGAGGCGACGGCGTCGACGCGCAGGCCGTCGACGTGGAACTCCTCGAGCCAGTAGAGGGCGTTGGCCACCAGGAAGTTCTTGACCTGGGGCTGGCCGAAGTCGAAGACGAGGGTGCCCCAGTCCGGCTGTTCGCCACGTCGCGGGTCGGGGTGCTCGTAGAGGGGCTGACCGTCGAAGTTCGCGAGGGCCCACTCGTCCTTGGGGAAGTGGCCGGGCACCCAGTCCATGAGGACGCCGATCCCCGCGCCGTGGAGACGGTCGATCAGGTACTTGAGGTCGTCGCTCGAACCGAAGCGGCTGGTCGGCGCGTAGTAGCCGGTGACCTGGTAGCCCCAGGAGCCGCCGAAGGGGTGCTCGGCGAGCGGCATGAACTCGACGTGCGTGTAGCCGAGCTCCGCGATGTACTCGATGAGCTGGTCCGCGAGGTCCCGGTAGCCGAGCCCGGGACGCCAGGAGCCGACGTGCAGCTCGTAGACGCTCATGGGTCCGTTGTGCGGATCGCTCGCGGCCCGCCGATCGAGCCACGCCTCGTCGGTCCAGCGGTAGTCGCTGACACCGGTCACGGATGCGGTGGCGGGGGAGCGCTCGGTGAACCGGGCCATCGGGTCGGACCGACGGACCCAGTCGCCGTGCTGGGTCAGGATCTCGAAGCGGTACAGCTCGCCGGCGCCGATGGTGGGGATGAACAGCTCCCAGACACCCGTCGCACCCATGTTGCGCATGGCGTGCGCCGTGCCGTCCCAGGAGTTGAGGTCGCCGATGACCCGGACCGCGCGCGCGTGGGGTGCCCAGACGGCGAACGCGGTGCCGGCGACCGACTCGGTGACCCCACGCAGCTCGGTGACGTGTGCGCCGAGGGCGTCCCAGAGTCGTTCGTGGCGACCCTCGCCGATGAGGTGCAGGTCGAGTTCGCCGATCGACGGCGCGAACCGGTACGGGTCGTCGGCGTTCCAGATCGACCCGTCGCTGTAGCGGGCGTCGAGCGTGTAGTCGATGATGCCGTCGACGTGGAAGCCCTGCCAGATGCCGGCGCGGACGTGCGCGAGCTCCACGCGCGCACCGTTGGCGAGCACCGCCGTCACCTGCTCGGCCAGCGGGCGTCTGGCGCGGACGACCACGAGGGGGTCGCTCACCCCGCCGAGGTCGACGAGGTGCTGGCCGAGGATCTGGTGCGGATCGTGGTAGCGGCCCTCCGCGACGGCGTCGAGGATCCAGTCCTCGACGGAGGGGAGCGGGAGCTCCCGGGGCGCCGGTGTGGCGTCGACCGGCATCGGTGCGGCTCGACGGCCGGAGCGCTTCGGTGCAGCGGCTCCGTCTGGGGTCACAGGGCTGGTCGTCATGGTCGGATCCTCACGCTCAGGATGTGCACGGGCTCGGTGAAGGCGTCGAGGCGCACGAAGTTGCTGTCGGACCAGATCCACTCGGCTCCCGTGACGAGGTCCGTGACGTCGAAGCTGCCGCCCGGGACGCCACCGAACACGGTCTGGTCGAGGTGCACCATGGTCTGTCGGACCGAGTGCGGATCGAGGTTGGCGACGACGAGCAGGGTGTCGTGCTCACCGGTGCCGGTGAACCGCTGGTCGAGATGCTTGCTGAAGACGAGGATCTGGTCGTCGTCGCTCCAGTGGAAGCTGATGTTGCGCAACTGCCGGAGGGCGGGATGCGCACGCCGGATCTGGTTGAGCAGGGTGAGGTACGGCGACAGCGAGGTGCCGGCGGCTTCCGCAGCGGCCCAGTCCCGCGGACGGTACTCGAACTTCTCGCTGTCGATGTTCTCCTCGGCACCGGGACGGGCGACGTTCTCGATGAGCTCGTACCCGGCGTAGACCCCCCACGTCGGCGCGGCGGTCGCGGCGATCGCCGCACGCACCTTGTACGCCGCCCGGCCACCGAACTGGAGGTACTCGGTGAGGATGTCCGGCGTGTTGACGAACAGGTTGGGCCGGAGGAAGTCGGCGGTCTCGGTCGCTGCCGCGCCGAGGAACTCCTCGAGCTCCTCCTTCGTGTTGCGCCACGTGAAGTAGGTGTAGCTCTGCTGGAACCCGACCTTCGCCAGACCCTGCAGCAGGGCCGGACGGGTGAAGGCCTCCGCGAGGAACACGACGTCGGGGTCCGTCCGGTTGACGGTCGCGAGCAACCACTCCCAGAAGTCGAGCGGCTTGGTGTGGGGGTTGTCGACGCGGAAGATGCGGACACCGAGCGAGATCCAGTGCCGGACGATGCGCAGCACCTCGGCCCGGATGCCCTCGGGGTCGTTGTCGAAGTTGACCGGGTAGATGTCCTGGTACTTCTTCGGCGGGTTCTCGGCGTACGCGATCGTGCCGTCGGGGAGGGTCGTGAACCACTCGGGGTGCTCGGTCACCCAGGGGTGGTCCGGCGACGCTTGCAGCGCGAGATCGAGGGCGACCTCCAGGCCGACCTTCTTCGCCTGGCGGACGAAGGCGACGAAGTCCTTCTCCGTGCCGAGGTCGGGATGGATCGCGTCATGACCGCCCGCGGCACCACCGATCGCCCAGGGGGAACCCGGGTCGTGCTCGCCGGGCGTGAGGGTGTTGTTCGGCCCCTTGCGGAACGTCACGCCGATGGGGTGGATGGGCGGCAGGTAGAGGACGTCGAACCCCATCGCGGCGACGGCCGGCAACCGACCGGCTGCGCTGCGGAAGGTGCCCGACGTCCAGGAGCCGTCCGGGTTCCGCTCGGCACCCTCCGACCGCGGGAAGAACTCGTACCAGGAACCGACGCCGGCCCGGGTTCGCTCGACGCGGACCACGCGCTCGTCGCTCGTGCTCGCGAGACCGGCGAACGGCCGGCGGTCGGCGATGGCCAGGAGTTCGGGGTCGTCGAGCACCGCGAACCGGGCTGCCGGCTCGGCGTCGGTGTCGCGGAGGAGCTTGGCGGCGGCGGTGAGGAAGCGGCGGTCCTTCGCCGGGCGGAGCTTGTCCGTCGCGGCGCGCTCGAGGAGTTCCGCGCCGATGAGGTACATGAGCTCGACGTCGACGCCGGCCTCGATCTTGACCCGGGCGTTGTGCTCCCAGGTCGAGAACTCGTCGGCGAAGGCGCGGACCTGGTACCGCCAGGTGCCCTCGGTCGCGAGTTGGACCTCGACCTCGAAGCGGTCCGTGCCCGGGGCGCCCGGAGCCATCCGATGCGCGACCGTCTTCCCGCGCGGATCGGTGAGCAGGAGCTCGACGCCGATGAGGTCGTGTCCTTCGCGGAACGCGGTCGCGCCGAACGGCACCACCTCGCCCGAGAACGCCTTGGCCGGCCAACGGCCACCTTCGACCGAGGGCGTCGGATCCAGGATCGGGATGCGCCCGATGCTCGGGGACAGCGTGAGCGACACCGGTACGGCGTCGTCGACGGTGGAGGACTGCGGTACTGACTTCGGCATAGTGCGTTCCATCTCCTTCGGTGCCACTGGTCCGACCGTACCGCGAAACGACCACCGATGAAGGGGCGCGCGGGGTGTCGCGCGTCATGCTAAGGCCTTGGGCGCTGCCGTGTCCCGGGTGGCCGCCCGATGAGCGTTCGGGTGCGTTCCGCGGTTGCCATAGAGTGAGCGCGTGAAGGCTATCCGCAGGTTTACCGTCCGCGCGCTCATCCCCGAGTCCCTGACCTCGCTCACCGCCCTCGCTGCGAACCTGCGGTGGTCGTGGCACGAGCCGACGCAGCGCCTGTTCGACGAGATCGCACCGGACGTCTGGCGCGAGTCCGACCACGATCCGATCAGCGGCCTCGGACTCGTGACACCGGAGCGACTGGCGGAACTCGCCGCCGATGCGGACTTCGTCGGCCGGGCCGACGCCTTGCACGCCGACCTCCGCCGGTACCTGGAGGAGCCGCGGTGGTACCAGGGCCTCCCGGACCCGAAACCACAGACGATCGCCTACTTCTCGCCCGAATTCGGTATCGCCGCGGCCCTGCCGCAGTATTCGGGCGGACTCGGCATCCTCGCCGGCGACCACCTGAAGAGCGCCTCCGACCTCGGGGTGCCGCTCGTCGGCGTGGGTCTCCTGTACCGCTCCGGATACTTCGCGCAGTCGATCACGAACGACGGCTGGCAGCAGGAGTCCTATCCCGTGCAGGACCCCGACGGACTCCCGGTCACCGTGCTCCGGGAACCGGACGGGACACCGGTCACCGTCACCCTGGCGCTCCCCGACGACCGGAGCCTGTCGGCACGGGTCTGGATCGCCGAGGTCGGTCGGGTGCCACTGCTGCTGCTCGACACGGACATCCCGGAGAACGTCGCCGACCTGCGCGGCGTGACGGACCGGTTGTACGGCGGGGGTGGCGAGCATCGACTCCTGCAGGAACTCCTCCTCGGCATCGGCGGCGTCCGAGCGATCAAGCAGTGGAGCGAGCTCACGGACCACGCGCTGCCGCAGGTCTACCACTCCAACGAAGGCCACGCCGGTTTCCTGGGGCTCGAGCGGATCAGCGACCTCGTCGGGAACGGACTCTCCTTCGACGAGGCGCTGCAGCTCGTGCGCGGCGGGACCGTCTTCACGACGCACACCCCCGTTCCAGCCGGGATCGACCGGTTCGACCGCGAGGTGATCACGCGCTACTTCAGCGGTGACCTGCTCCCGGGCGTCGCCGCACCGGACGTCCTCGCACTCGGCGACGAGACGGCGAACGGCGGCTCGGCCGACGTGTTCAACCTGGCGATCATGGGCCTGCGTCTGGCGCAGCGCGCGAACGGCGTCAGTCGGTTGCACGGCGAGGTGAGCCGGGCGATGTTCCGAGGGCTCTGGCCCGGCTTCGACGTCTCGGACGTGCCGATCACGTCGATCACGAACGGTGTCCACGCCCCGAGCTGGACGGATCCGTCGCTCGTCGACCTCGCCGTGGACCGGTGGGGGACGACCGACACGAGTCGGGCGGACTGGTCCGATCCCTCGCTCTCGGACGCCGAGCTCTGGTCGCGGAAGCACGGGATGCGGGAGCGCCTCGTCGCCGACGTGCGACGCCGGATCGCCGATGGGTATCGGACCCAGAACCCGCAAGCGGTGCTCCCGTCCTGGATCGACGAACTGCTCGACCCCGAGGTGTTGACGATCGGGTTCGCCCGGCGGGTGCCGAGCTACAAGCGGCTCACCCTCATGCTGCGCGATCCCGACCGACTGCGCGCGATCCTGCTCCACCCCGAACGGCCCGTCCAGATCGTCGTCGCGGGCAAGGCACACCCGGCGGACGACGACGGCAAGCGGCTCATCCAGCGCCTCGTACAGTTCGCCCAGGATCCCGAGCTCCGATCGCGCATCGTCTTCCTGCCGGACTACGGCATCGGGATGGCCAAGACGCTCTACCCCGGCTGTGACGTGTGGTTGAACAACCCGCTGCGTCCCCTCGAGGCCTGCGGGACGTCCGGCATGAAGGCCGCACTCAACGGAGCCCTGAACCTGTCGATCCTCGACGGATGGTGGAACGAGTACGCGGACGGCGAGAACGGTTGGGTCATCCCGTCGGCGGACGGGGCGGCGGACGACGAGGAACGCGACGCCCTCGAGGCCACGGCGCTGTACGAGATCCTCGAGCACCAGCTGGTGCCGCGGTTCTACGAGCGCGAGGACGACGGGCTGCCGCAGCGCTGGATGCAGATGGTGCGACACACGATCTCGACGCTGTCCGAACCGCTCAGCGCCGACCGCATGGTCCGCGAGTACACGGAGCGCATGTACCTCCCGGCGGCGGCGATGGAGCGCGAGCTGAACGCGTCCGATCAGCAGCGGGCGCGCGAGCTGGCAGCCTACAAGCAGCGGGTGCGCGAGGCCTGGCCGCAGCTGGCGGTCGCCCATGTCGAGAGCGGCGGTGTCGACGCGGTCCCGCAGGTCGGTGACGTGCTGCGGCTGCGCGCCTACGTCCAGCTGGGATCGCTGTCACCCGAGGACGTGACCGTCGAGGTGGTCTGCGGGGTACCCGGTGCCGGGGGTGAACTGCTCGACATCCGGACGCAGCCGCTCGAGCAGCAGCAGTCCCCGTCGACGAGTCGGCCGGAGCACACGCTCGAGTACGCCGGGACGCTTCCCCTCGATCGGGCCGGCGGGTTCGGGTACACGGTGCGCATCGTGCCGAGACACGAGCTGCTCCTCACCCCCGCGGAACTCGGGCTCGTCGCCGTGGCGGACCAGTAGGGCGATCTCCTCCGACGCGCCGGTGCGACCCTCGGACCGGTGCGTCGAGGGATCCGACTATCTGGCGATCCGCGCGACGACGGCGGAGACGGCCGATCCGAGGTCGGACGGGGCGAGTTCGAGGTCGAACCCGCGCCGACCACCCGAGACCAACACCGTCTCGTGCTCGAAGGCGCTCTCGTCGAGCACCGTCGGGAGCGTGGTGCGCTGCCCGATCGGGCTGATGCCGCCGACCACGTAGCCCGTCTTCCGCTCGGCGACGGCAGGGTCCGCCATCGTCGCCCGCTTCCCGTCGAGGGCCGCCGCGAGCGCCTTGAGGTCGAGTTGGTCGGCGACCGGGACGATCGCGACGACGAGCGACCCGTCCACCTCCGCCAGCAGGGTCTTGAACACCCTGGGCGGGTCGACGCCGAGCGCCGTGGCGGCTTCGAGACCGAAGGCCGTCACCGACGGGTCGTGTCGGTAGGCGCGCGGGGTGAAGGGGATGCCCAGCGAGGTCAACGTCACCGTCGCCGGCGTGCCGCCACCCTCGGCCCTGCGCTTCGCCATCGTCAGACGGCTCGGAAGAGTTGCATCGACGTGGCGGAGACCGGGACCGTCTGGCCGGGGACGAACTGCTCCTCCTCGGACATCGGTGCGTCGTCCGCGGAGTTCCAGATGCGCACGAACGCGGTCACGCCCTCGTGCTCGGGCAAGGTGACCTCGACCGGCTGCTCGACGCCGTGCACGATGAGCAGCACGCGGTCGAGCTCCTCGGACTCCGGCGTGCTCGTCGAGAAGAACTGCAGTGTCCGGTTCCGCGGACTCGTCCAGTCCTCGGTGCTCATGGTCGCGCCCGAAGCGTCGAACCAGTCCATGACGCTCGCGCCGGGCACCGTCGTCCCGGCGGCGGCGAAGTGCTCCGGTCGGAGGGCGGGGTGTTCGCGCCGGAGTTCGAGGAGCCGACGGCTGTGCGCGAGCAACTGGTCCTGCCAGGGCTCCCTCGTCCATCCGACCCACGTCAGCTCGGAGTCGTGACAGTACGCGTTGTTGTTGCCGCGCTGACTCCGCCCGAACTCGTCGCCTGCCGTGAGCATCGGGACACCCGCCGACAGCAGGAGCGTGCCGAGCAGGTTCCGCATCGCCTTGCGACGAGCGGCGAGGATCGCGGGGTCGTCCGTCGGGCCCTCGGCACCGTGGTTGAAGGAGCGGTTGTTGTCCGTCCCGTCGCGGTTGGACTCGCCGTTCCCGACGTTGTGCTTGACGTCGTACGAGACGAGGTCGGCCAGGGTGAACCCGTCGTGGGCCGTGATGAAGTTGACGGAGGCCAGCGGACCGCGCTCAGCGGAGAAGGTGTTGCTCGATCCGGCCAGACGGGTCGCGAACCCACCGATCCCGACCGGGGCGTCCGCCCGTCTCGCGTAGTCGATGTCGGAGAGCCAGAAGTTGCGGACACGATCCCGGTACCGGTCGTTCCACTCGTGCCAACCGTCAGGGAAGTTCCCCGTCTGCCAGCCGCCCATCCCGACGTCCCAGGGCTCGGCGATCATCTTCGCGTCGACGAGCGACGGGTCGTGGACGATCGCCTCGAGCAGGGGGTGGTCGGGCGTGAACTCGACCGCCTCGTTCCGACCGAGCGTCGCAGCGAGGTCGAACCGGAAGCCGTCGATCTGCACCTCGTCAGCCCAGTACCGCAACGAGTCGAGCACGAGCTGTTGGGGGACCGGGTGGCCGAAGTCCACGGTGTTGCCGCAGCCCGTCACGTCGATGTAGGCGCCGGTGGCGTCCTGACGGTAGTAGGTCGCGTTGTCGATGCCGCGGAAGCTCGTGCGGGGGCCGCCGGGCCCCTCTTCGGCGGTGTGGTTGTAGACGACGTCGAGGATGACCTCGAGGCCGGCCTCGTGCAGCAGCTTCACCATGCCCTTGAACTCGCGGAGGACTTCGTCCGCGCCACCCGCCTGAGCCGTCTTCGTCGCGTAGGAGGCCTGTGGACTGAAGAAGTTCAGGGTGTTGTAGCCCCAGTAGTTGACGAGGCCCTGCTTGATGAGACGCTGCTCAGAGGTGAACGCGTGCACCGGCAGCAGTTCGACGCTCGTCACCCCGAGATCGTGCAGATGCGCGATCATCGCGGGGTGGGCGAGGCCCGCGTACGTGCCCCGCAGCTCCTCCGGCACGTCGGGGTGCAGCTTGCTCAGCCCCTTGACGTGCGCCTCGTACACGACGGTCCGGTCGAGCGGGACACGGGGTTTCTGCACACCGCCCCAGTCGAACGCGTCGTCGACGACGACGGAACGCCACTGCTCGGCCGACACGCGGGCGAGCCCGCGGGCGTAGGGGTCGAGCAGCAGCAGGCTCGGGTCGAAGGCGTTGTTCGGCGAGGACGGCCCGGAGGCGCGGACCGCATAGCGTCGGCCGAGCACCAGCTCCTCGGAACTCCCACTCCAGACCCCGTCGTCGTCGCGGGTCATCTCGACCGAGTGGGTGATCCAGTTCAGATCCTTGTCGTCGAAGATCACGAGTTCGAGGGCATCCGCATGCTCGGACCACACACGGAGCTCACCACCGGACGGGCCGAGGCGGACGCCGAGATCGTGGAAGGGGTCACCAGCGTTCATGGGTTCTACAGTAGTGAGTGCGGGAGTGCGCGAAGATCCGCGGACACCGCGGCGAGGGGAGGAGCGGCATGGTGGTGTACCTGGACCACGCCGCGACGACCCCGGTGCGATCCGAGGTGATCGAGGCCTACGCGTCCGCGATGGCGACCGTCGGCAACCCGGCCTCCATCCACGGCCCCGGGCAACAGGCCCGCCGCCTCCTCGAAGAGGCACGTGAGCGGGTCGCTGCGACCCTCGGGTGCGACCCCATCGAACTCGTCTTCACCTCCGGCGGCACCGAATCCATCAACCTCGCCCTCAAGGGGCTCTACTGGCACCGCCAGCAGGATCGACGCCGCGCCGCCGTGCTCGCACCCGCGGGGGAGCACCACGCCACGCTCGACACCGTCGAATGGCTCGAGCGCCACGAGGGTGCATCCCCGCTCTGGATCCCGCTCGACGACCTGGGCCGGGTCTCACTCGACACGGCGGCCGAGCGCTTCGCCGACCACGGCCCCGACATCGCCGTGGCGACGGCGCTCTGGGCGAACAACGAGGTCGGCACCATCCAGCCCGTCGTCCGGCTGGCGGCGCTCGCCGCAGCGGCCGCGGTGCCGTTCCACCTGGACGCGGTCTCGGCCTACGGACACCTCCCCATCGACCTCGCCGACCTTCGCGCCGCATCCGGATCGGTCGGTGCCAGTGGTCTCGTCGCGCTCAGCGTCTCCGCGCACAAGATCGGTGGTCCCGTGGGGATCGGAGCGCTGGTCGTGAGCCGCGCAGCCGTGGTGGAGCCGTTGCAGCACGGTGGCGGACAGCAGCGCGGACTCCGCTCCGGCACGCAGGACGTCGCGGCAGCCGTCGGATTCGCCGTCGCCGCGGAGCTCATGGCGCTCGAGCGGACCGCGGAGCAGGAGCGTCTCGGCACCTTGCGCGACCGACTCGTGGCCGGCGTGCGGGCGACCGTTCCGGAGGCCGAGCTGACGGGCGATCCCAGCGAGCGACTCGCGTCGAACGCGAACTTCGTGTTCCCCGGCGCACAGGGAGACTCGATGCTCTTCCTCCTCGACCTCGCAGGGGTGGCGGTCTCGACGGGTTCCGCCTGCCAGGCCGGCGTCCCGGAACCGTCGCATGTCCTGCTCGCGATGGGACGCCCGGAGACGGAGGCCCGATCGGTCCTCCGGATCACGCTGGGTCGGACGACGACCGAGACGGACGTGGACGACTTCCTCCAGGCCCTGCCGCGCGCGTACGCACAGGCGAGTCGGGCCGGTTCCGCCGACCGCGACACGGCGCTGGGCGCTCGTCCCTGAGCAGCCGTCCCGTCACCGCTTGCGGGTGGCCGTCCAGCGGCTGGCGCGTAGACTTGCCCGGTGAAAGTTCTGGCAGCGATGAGTGGCGGAGTCGACTCCGCCGTGGCAGCGGCACGCGCCGTCGACGCAGGCCATGAGGTGGTCGGCGTCCACCTGGCGCTCAGCCGGATGCCGGGCACGCTCCGGACCGGCAGTCGCGGGTGCTGCACCATCGAGGACTCGATGGACGCCCAGCGTGCGGCGAACCTGATCGGCATCCCGTACTACGTGTGGGACTTCTCGGAGCGCTTCAAGCTCGACGTGGTGGACGACTTCATCGCCGAGTACCGCGCCGGCCGGACCCCGAACCCGTGCATGCGTTGCAACGAGAAGATCAAGTTCGCGGCGTTGCTCGAGAAGGCGCTCGACCTCGGGTTCGACGCGGTCGTGACCGGTCACTACGCCACGATCGTCACGAGCCCCGAGGGCGATCGTGAGCTGCACCGCGCGAGTGCCTGGGCCAAGGACCAGTCGTACGTCCTGGGCGTGCTCACCGCCGAACAGCTCGCGCACTCGATGTTCCCGCTCGGCGCGACACCGTCGAAGGCCGAGGTCCGAGCCGAGGCCGCGGAGCGCGGCTTCACGGTGGCGAACAAGCCCGACAGCCACGACATCTGCTTCATCCCCGACGGCGATACGAAGGGCTGGCTGGGGGAGCGGGTCGGCACCGAGACCGGCCAGGTCCTCGACCGAGACGGAGCCGTCGTCGGTTCGCACGAGGGTGCCCACGCCTTCACCGTCGGCCAGCGCAAGGGCCTGCACCTCGGCGTGCCGGCGCCGGATGGACGTCCGCGCTTCGTCCTCGAGGTGCGTCCGAAGGACAACACGGTCGTCGTCGGGCCGAAGGAGGCGCTCGCCATCGGCGAGATCGCCGGTTCGCGCTTCACCTGGGCGGGGAGGACGCCGGAGGTCGGTGTCGCACCGATCCCGTGCGACGTCCAGATCCGTGCGCACGCCGACCCGGTCCCCGCCGCGCTGACGCTCGTCGACGGCGAGCTCGTCGTCCACCCGGAGACGCCACTCGACGGCGTCGCTCCCGGACAGACCGCCGTGCTGTACAGCGGGACGCGCGTCCTCGGCCAGTTCACGATCGACCGCACCGTCAGTGCGGTGCCCGTCGGAGCCGCCGCCTCCGCCTGAGGACCCCAGGAACGACGGAACGCCCGACGAGCCAGGCTCGTCGGGCGTTCTGCGTCGGTCGTCAGGATCGGGTCTGTGCGCCCGCCTTGGACTTCTTGGGCTTCTTGACGAAGAGGGTCTCCGCCTCTTCGAGCGTCAGGCCGTTCGTCTCGGGGATCTTCGCGAGGACGAAGACGAACGAGAGGAGCGCGAACAGCGCGTACATGCCGTAGGTCACCGGCAGGGAGAACGCGGCGAGGGCCGGGAAGCTGACCGTGATGAGGAAGTTCGCGATCCACTGCGCCATCGCCGCGACACCGAGCGCCTTCGCGCGCAGGCGGTTCGGGAAGATCTCGCCGAGGAGCACCCAGACGAGCGGTCCCCACGACGCGCCGAACGCGACGACGAACACGTTGGCGGCCACGAGGGCGATCGTGCCCCAGGGCTGGGGCAGCGAGACCTCGCCGGCGCTGTCGGTGACCGACTGCGTGAACGCGATCGCCATCGCGCCGAGCGAGACCGTCATACCGATGGAACCCGCGAGGAGGATCGGCCGTCGACCGATGCGGTCCACGAGCAGGATGGCGACGACGGTGACCGCGACGTTCGTCACCGAGGTGATGACCGAGATGAGGAGCGAGTCGGACTCCTGGAACCCGACGGCCTTCCACAGCGTCGTCGAGTAGTAGAAGATCACGTTGATGCCGACGAACTGCTGGAAGATCGACAGGATGATGCCGATCCAGACGATCGGCAGGAGCCCGAAGCGTCCGCCCCAGAGGGTCGCCTTCTTCTGCTGCTCATCGTCCTTCACCGCCTGCTCGGCGAGCTTGACGGCGCGATCCACCTCCTCCTGCGGCCAGACGGTCGCGAAGATCCGACGGGCCTCGTCCGACTTGCCCTTGCGGACGAGGAACCGGGGCGACTCGGGGAGCCGCATCGCGAGCACGCCGTAGACCACGGCCGGGAGCGCGCAGGCGATGAACATCCAGCGCCAGGCCTCGACGCCGAACCACAGCGGGTTCGAGGCGCCGCCGGCGGCGCCCGCCAGGACGGAGTCGGACAGGAGCGCGGCGAAGATGCCGAGCGTGATGGCGAGCTGCTGCAGCGAGGCGAGACGGCCGCGGATGGCGCTCGGGGCGATCTCGGCGATGTACGCCGGAGCCACGACCGAGGCGATGCCGATACCGAGCCCGCCGACGATGCGCCAGATCACGAGGTCCCAGGGGGAGAAGGCGAAGCCGGCTCCGAAGGAGGAGATGAAGAACAGGCCTGCACCGAGCAGCATCGTGAAGATGCGGCCGCGGCTGTCGGCGATCCGGCCCGCGAGGTAGGCGCCGAGCGCGCAACCGAGCAGCGCTGACGCGACCGCGAAGCCGATGAGCGCCTCACTGAGCGCGAAGTGGTCCTGCATCGCGTCGACCGCGCCGTTCACCACGGAGGAGTCGAACCCGAAGAGGAAGCCACCGACCGCGGCCGAGACGGAGATGCCGATGACGCGCGCGGTCAGCTGCTTGCTGGTAGGAGCCGCCCCCGTTCCCGGACTGCTGGACTGGGACATGGTTCCTCCGATTCCGCGCGCATGGTTCCTGCGGCACTGCGACACCCTACTCCTCGATGAGACCCGCCCCGACCCGGTTGCGCACATCTGGGAGGACGTGCCGGGTGTCAAGCGCCCGCCGGTGTCGGACGCCGCTCGTAGACTGGACGCCGTGGCGAACAGCACCGGACAGACCCTCCAGCAGGCATCGACCGAGGCCGAGGAACTCACCTCGCGCATCCTCGAGCTTCGCGACGCGTACTACGAGCGCGACGAGTCGCTCGCCTCCGACGAGGAGTACGACGCGATGCTCCGTCGGCTCGAGGAGCTCGAGCGTCTCTTCCCCGAGCTGCAGAGCCAGGACAGCCCCACCCAGACCGTCGGCGGGCGTGCCGAGACCACGCTGTTCGCCCCGGTCACCCACCTCGAGCGCATGCTCAGCCTCGACAACGTCTTCTCGATCGAGGAGTTCCTCGCCTGGGCCGCCAAGGTCGAGCGCGACGCCGGAGGGTCCGTCCAGTACCTCTGCGAACTGAAGATCGACGGCCTCGCCATCAACCTCCGGTACGAGCGCGGCCGCCTCGTGAGCGCGGCCACGCGCGGCGACGGCGTCGTCGGCGAGGACGTCACGGAGAACGTGCGGTACATCCGTTCCATCCCCGAACGCCTGACGTCGTCCGACCCCGAGGTCGAGTTCCCGGAGGTCGTCGAAGTCCGGGGCGAGATCTTCTTCCCGGTCGAGGCCTTCCGCGAACTGAACGCCAACCAGGCGGCCGCCGGTGAACGGGTCTTCGCCAACCCGCGCAACGCGGCGAGCGGTTCCCTGCGCCAGAAGGCGGAGAGCAAGAACCCGGCCCAGCTCGCACTCATGCACGACCGGCTCGGCCGCCTGCAGATGCTCGTCCACGGCATCGGCGCGTGGGAACAGCCGCCCGTCGCTCGGCAGTCACAGGTCTACGAGCTGCTGCACAGCTGGGGGCTCCCGACCTCCTCGCACTACCGGGTCCACGACGAGGCGACCGGTGCGGCGGAGTTCATCGAGTACTTCGGCGCCCACCGCGACAGCGTCGAGCACGAGATCGACGGCGTCGTCGTGAAGGTCGACGATCTCGCGCTCCACGGCGAGCTCGGCGCGACGAGTCGTGCTCCGCGATGGGCCATCGCCTACAAGTACCCGCCCGAGCAGGTGAACACGAAGCTCCTCGACATCGTCGTGAGCGTCGGGCGCACCGGTCGCGCCACCCCGTTCGCCGTCATGGAGAAGGTGCTCGTCGCCGGCAGCGAGGTGCGTCAGGCGACCCTGCACAACCAGGACGTCGTGAAGGCGAAGGGGGTGCTCATCGGCGACACCGTCGTCCTCCGGAAGGCCGGCGACGTCATCCCCGAGGTCCTCGGCCCGGTCGTCGAGCTCCGCGACGGTTCGGAGCGCGAGTTCGTCATGCCCGAGCACTGCCCCGAGTGCGGTACCACCCTCGCCCCCGCGAAGGAGGGCGACATCGACCTGCGCTGCCCGAACGCGCGGAGCTGCCCGGCGCAGGTGCGCGGACGCGTCGAGCACATCGGCTCCCGTGGCGCGCTCGACGTCGAGGCGCTCGGCGAGGTGGCGGCAGCGGCGCTCACCCAGCCGGTGGAGCCCGCGGAACCACCGCTGACGACCGAGGCCGGACTCTTCTCGCTCACGATGGCCGACATCTTCCCGGTCACGGTGATCGTCCGCGACAACGAGACCGGGCTGCCCAAGCTCAACGAGGACGGATCCGAGAAGCGCGTCACGCCCTTCCGCCGCCGACGCGCCAAGAAGGACGGCGTGCACGATCCGGCCGCGGCCGAGTTCGACGGCGACGAGTCCTCGGTGCCGTCCAAGAACGCGATCGAACTCCTCGCCAACCTCGACGGCGCGAAGACCCGCCCGCTCGCACGGTTGCTCGTGGCACTCAACATCCGCCACGTCGGCCCGGTCGCCGCCCGGTCACTCGCGGAGTACTTCGGTTCGCTCGACGCCATCCGTGCGGCCACCCGCGACGAGCTCGCAGAGGTCGACGGCGTGGGCGGGATCATCGCCGACGCCCTCATCGCCTGGTTCGAGGTCGACTGGCATCGCGAGATCGTCGAGGAGTGGACTGCGGCGGGCGTGCAGTGGGCGACACCCGGACACCCGGGGCCTGGCGCGGCGGTCGCGGCCGGTGGTGTGCTGTCCGGTGTCACCGTCGTCGCCACCGGTTCGCTCGAGGGCTTCACCCGGGAGGGTGCGCTGGAAGCGATCGTGCAGGCGGGCGGGAAGGCTGCGTCGAGCGTCTCGAAGAAGACCGACTTCGTCGCCGCCGGCCCGGGTGCCGGGTCGAAGCTCGCGAAGGCCGAAGCACTCGGTCTGCGGATCATCGACGCCGAGCAGTTCGCCCTGCTCGTCTCCGAGGGTCCGGCGGCGCTCGGCGAGCCGGAGGCCCCGGCCGCGGATGAGGCCGAGGGTGCGGCGTCCGCCGACGAGGTGCCGACGGACTGACCTCAGTCCTGGTCGGCCTGCAGCAGCTCGTCGCGGACCTGGCGCCGCAGCACCTTGCCGATGAGCGACTTGGGGAGTTCGTCGACGACGACGACCCGCTTCGGCACCTTGTACGGGGTGAGGATCTCCCGCGCCCAGGCTCGGAGGGCATCCGGATCCACGGTGGCACCGGGAGCCGCGACGACGGCCGCGACGACCTGCTCGCCGGAGTGGGGATCGGGGAGCCCGACGACGGCGGCGTCAGCGACCGACGCGTGCCCGCGGAGCACCTGCTCGACCTCGCTCGGCGACACGTTGAACCCGCCGGTGATGATGAGCTCCTTGATCCGGTCGACGACGGTCATGAACCCCTCCTCGTCGATGGACACGATGTCACCGGTGCGGAACCAACCGCCTGGGAGCAGGACGGCGGCGGTCTCCTCGGGCTTGTTGTAGTAGCCGTTGAAGACCTGCGGGCCGCGGACGAGCAACTCGCCCGCCTCGCCGGCCGGACGGTCGGTCTCCGGGTCGTCGGGATCCACGACGCGCACCTCGGTGCTCGGCAGCGGGAGGCCGATGGTCCCGGGCTTCCGTGCGGTCGAGACCGGGTTCGCGGAGATGACCGGGGAGCACTCGGAGAGCCCGTAGCCCTCGACGAGGAAGCCGCCGGACGCGGCTTCGAACGGGACGACGAGGTCGTGCGGCAGCGGCATCGCGCCCGAGATGGCGATCTCGGTGCCCTGCAGCGACACGCCCTGCTCGGTCGCCGCGGTCAGGAGTCGGTCGGCGATGGGCGGGACGGCGGGCAGGAAGGTCGGCGGTCGCTTCTTCATGACCTTGAGGACGAGCGCCGGGTCGAACTTCGGGAAGAGGACGAGGCGCGAGCCCATGCTCATGGCGAACGTCAGGCAGAGCGTCAGGCCGTAGGCGTGGAACATCGGGAGCACCGCGTAGACGACGGCCTCCCCACGCTTGACCGTGGGCACCCAGGCGCGGGACTGCGCCGCGTTCGCGAGCAGGTTGCCGTGGGTGAGTGCGGCACCCTTGGGCGAGCCCGTCGTCCCGCTCGTGTACTGGATGAGTGCGAGGGCGTCGGTCGCGGGCTTCGGGTGGCTCGCCGGCAGCGGCCCCGAGGTCAGGAGCTGCTCCCACCGCACGGTGCCCGAGACCGGCGCGGTGAGCTGAGCCCGTGAGGCTCTCGCCTTCGGGATGGGCAGACGGAGAGCGGCGCGCATGTGGAGCGGCATCGCCCGGGTCACGTCGATCGTCACGAGCGAGTGCACCGCCAGGTCGGCCGGGAAGTCCTGCAGGTGCTCGGCGACCTTGTCCCAGACGATCGCGAACGTCGCGCGGTGGTCCTCGAACTGGTGGCGGAGCTCTTGGGGGGTGTAGAGCGGGTTGTGCTCGATGACGACGGCGCCCAGCCTGAGGACCGCGTAGAACGCGACGATGTGCTGCGGGCAGTTCGGGAGCATGAGGGCGACGGGGTCTCCCGCCCGGACACCGAGTGCGCGCAGGCCGGCGGCGGCACGGGCGATGAGCGCCTCGAGCTCCGTGTAGGTGGTGGTCGACCCGAAGAACTCCAGCGCGACGGCGTCCGGGTAGCTCGCGGCGGAGGCTTCGACGAGATCGCCGAGGCTGCCGGTCTGCTCGGGGATGTCGTCCGGCACGTCGGCGGCGTAGCTCGCGAGCCAGGGACGCTCGTGCGGGGGACGGGGACGGCTGCTCGAGTCGTTCTGGGTCACCGTCCCACTGTAGGGGCGGAGCCCGACGGACGACCACGTCCCTGGCGAATAGACTGGAGCGACCGCCACCGCTACACGTACGGGAGACGCATGTCGGAAATCACTACCGAGCAGGTCGCGCATCTCGCGAACCTCGCTCGAATCGCCCTGAGCCAGGACGAGATCGCCCACCTCACGACGGAGCTCGACTCCATCGTGGACAACATCCAGAAGGTGCAGCAGGTGGCCACGCCTGACGTCCCGGCGACGAGCCACCCGATCCCGCTCGAGAACGTGTACCGCGACGACGTCGTCGGCAACACGCTCACGCGGGAGCAGGCGCTGCAGAACGCGCCGGAATCGGCCGACGGTCGCTTCAAGGTCTCGGCGATCCTGGGGGAGGAGCAGTGAGCGGGTTGATCGGTCTCACGGCAGCCGAGCTGTCGAGCAAGCTCCGCGCTGGCGAGGTCTCCAGCGTCGAAGCCACCCAGGCGCACCTCGACCGCATCGCGCAGGTCGACGGCGACGTCCACGCCTTCCTCCACGTGTCGGACCACGCACTCGACGTCGCCGCCGACATCGACGCACGCCGTGCCGCGGGCGAGGACCTCGGCGAGCTGGCGGGCGTCCCGCTCGCCATCAAGGACGTGCTGGTCACGACGGACATGCCGTCCACCTCGGGGAGCAAGATCCTCGAGGGGTACCTGTCACCGTTCGACGCGACCGTCGTCGCCCGGTCGCGTGCCGCCGGTCTCGTGCCGCTCGGCAAGACGAACATGGACGAGTTCGCCATGGGCTCGAGCACGGAGCACTCCGCGTACGGCCCGACCCACAACCCGTGGGACCTCGACCGCATCCCCGGCGGTTCCGGCGGTGGCTCCGCTGCCGCGGTCGCCGCGTTCGAGGCGCCCATCGCCCTCGGCAGCGACACCGGCGGGTCCATCCGCCAGCCGGCGCACGTGACCGGCACGGTCGGCGTGAAGCCGACCTACGGCGCGGTCAGCCGCTACGGGGCGATCGCGCTCGCCTCCTCGCTCGACCAGGTCGGGCCGGTCAGCCGCACGGTCCTCGACTCGGGCCTCCTCCACGACGTCATCGCCGGGCACGACGCCCTCGACTCCACCTCGCTCCGCGACGCCTGGCCGTCGATGGCCGCTGCGGCCCGCGAGGGCGCGCGCGGCGACGTGCTGCGCGGCCTCCGGGTCGGCGTCGTCACCGAGCTCAACGGTGAGGGCTTCCAGGCCGGCGTGAAGAGCCGCTTCCAGGAGGCGCTCGCGGTACTCGAGGCGAACGGTGCCGAGATCGTCGAGGTCTCCGCTCCGAACTTCGAGTACGCCGTCGCCGCCTACTACCTCATCCTCCCCGCCGAAGCGTCGAGCAACCTCGCGAAGTTCGACTCGGTGCGCTTCGGCATGCGGGTCACGCCCGAGGGTGGCGGCACGGTCGAGCAGGTCATGTCCGCGACGCGCGAGGCCGGTTTCGGTCCCGAGGTGAAGCGACGGATCATCCTCGGCACGTACGCGCTCAGCGCGGGCTACTACGACGCCTACTACGGCAGCGCCCAGAAGGTCCGGACGCTCATCCAGCGCGACTTCGCGGCGGCGTTCGACCAGGTCGACGTCCTCGTGAGCCCGAGCGCCCCGACGACGGCGTTCAAGCTGGGCGAGCGTATCGACGACCCACTGGCGATGTACCTGAACGACGTCACCACCATCCCGGCGAACCTCGCCGGCGTGCCCGGCATCAGCGTGCCGATCGGGCTCGCCCCGGAAGACGGTCTGCCCGTCGGCATCCAGTTCATGGCGCCAGCACGGGAGGACGCCAGGCTCTACCGGGTCGGCGCCGCTCTCGAGGCGCTTCTCGAATCGACGTGGGGGCACACCCTCATCTCGCAGGCACCCGCTCTCGGAGGTCGGTAACCCATGGCCAAGGACAAGCTCCTCTCCTACGAAGAAGCCCTCGAACTGTACGAGCCGGTGCTCGGCTTCGAGGTGCACGTCGAGCTGAACACCAAGACGAAGATGTTCTCCTCGGCGCCGAACGGCTTCGGCGACGCTCCGAACACGAACATCTCGCCGGTCTGCCTCGGTCTGCCCGGGTCGCTCCCGGTCGTGAACGAGCAGGCGGTGCGGTACTCGATCAGCCTCGGGCTCGCCCTCGGCTGCTCGATCGCACCCTCGAGCCGTTTCGCGCGGAAGAACTACTTCTACCCCGACCTCGCGAAGAACTACCAGATCTCGCAGTTCGACGAGCCGATCGCCTTCGAGGGCTCGGTCGACGTCGAGCTGGCGGACGGCACCATCGTGACGGTGCCGATCGAGCGCGCGCACATGGAGGAGGACGCCGGCAAGCTCACGCACATCGGCGGTTCCACCGGCCGTATCCAGGGTGCCGAGTACTCGCTCGTCGACTACAACCGCGCGGGTGTGCCGCTCGTCGAGATCGTCACCAAGCCGATCTACGGCACCGAGCACCGGGCACCCGAGATCGCGAAGGCCTACGTCTCCGCGATCCGCGACATCGTCGTGGCGCTCGGCATCTCCGACGCGAAGATGGAGCGCGGGAACCTCCGCTGCGACGCCAACATCTCGCTGCGCCCGCGCGGCCAGGAGAAGCTCGGCACGCGAACCGAGACGAAGAACGTCAACTCCCTGCGTTCCGTCGAGCGCGCCGTCCGCTACGAGATCCAGCGGCAGGCGGCGATCCTCAAGGACGGCGGATCCATCGTCCAGGAGACGCGGCACTGGCACGAGGACACCGGTGCGACGTCCGCCGGCCGGCCGAAGAGCGACGCCGACGACTACCGGTACTTCCCGGAGCCCGATCTGCTCCCGGTCGTGCCGTCGCCCGAACTCATCGAGGAACTCCGAGCGGCCCTGCCCGAGCAGCCGGCCGTCCGTCGTCGTCGGCTGAAGAGCGAGTGGGGCTTCACCGACCTGGAGTTCCAGGACGTCGTGAACGGTGGTCTGCTGAACGAGATCACGGCCACCGTCGAGGCCGGCGCCGCTCCGGCCGCCGCACGGAAGTGGTGGACGGGCGAGATCTCGCGGATCGCGAACCAGCGCGATGTCGAGGCGACGAGCCTCGTGTCACCCGAGCACGTCGCGGCACTCGCGGCGCTCGTCGAGGCCGGAACGCTCAACGACAAGCTCGCACGCCAGGTGCTCGAGGGCGTCATCGACGGGGAGGGCACTCCTCAGGAGGTCATCGACGCTCGCGGTCTCGCACTCGTGTCCGACGACGGTCCGCTGATCGCCGCCATCGACGAGGCACTGGCCGCTCAGCCGGACGTCCTCGCCAAGATCCGCGACGGCAAGGTCCAGGCCGCCGGCGCGGTCATCGGCGCCGTGATGAAGGCGATGCGCGGACAGGCCGATGCGGCGCGTGTGCGCGAACTCGTCCTGGAGCGCGCCTCGCAGTAGCGGTCACTGCTGCACCATCGGGCCCGCGCCACCGTCGATGACGGCGGCTCGGGCCCGATGTCGTCGGCCAGGGGAAGCCCTGGTGCCGACTGCTGGCCCGGCATACACTTCCGCCATGCTGGTCGAAGGCACCATGCGGTGGCAGGTCACGGAAGACGCTCCGATGGCCCTCATGCTGGCGCTCGCGTTCCGCGACATGGCAGGGCTCGGCGAGCGATGCGTCGCGCAGCTTCCCGCGGTCACGCCGGGGCTGGAGCGGGTCGACGTCGCCGGCCTCGACCTCGACGCGCTCGCGGTCCAGTTCGACGGCTGGTGGACCGGGATCGCCCGTCGCGACACGCGCCTCTTCATGGCCGAGGTCCGTCCACCACACTTCGAGGTGTTCGATCGAGCCCTCGACCTGCAGGAGCTCGCCTACCGGGCGTACGACGAGGCGCACCGGTGGGCGGCGGCTCGCATCCGGGAGTACGAGCGCGCGCTCGCAGGCCGATCGCCGAGCCGCCTCACCGACGTCTACGAACTCATCCGCGAGCGCCAGTTCGAGTTGCGCCGGCAATCCAGCTCGTTCCGGTTGGACCTCGAGGTGCTCCCGATCTGCCGACCGGGGGCCTGGGTGGTCGCGCCCGACACGATCGTGGTCAGTGAGTCGCTCCGGGACGACCGGGAGGCCTTCCGCGAATGGCTACGGCCGCTGGTCCACGGCCTGGTCTGATCCGCTCGCGACGCGCTCGACCGGCCGACGGGTCGGGTTCAGGAGCACGACCGCGATGATCGAGCCGACAGCGCCGGCAGCCGCCATCGCGGCGGTGAGCGGGTGGGAGATCTCCGCGAAGGGCATGATGAAGGCGCTCGCGAGCGCGATCCACACGGCGACGTGTGCAGGCTTGCGCTCCGGGTCGAGGCGCAGCTTGCGGGGGTGCTCGACGCGGCCGAGGAGTGTGCCGACGCCCGCGAGCAGGACCGCGACGACGAGCAGTACGACCGGTCGGGTCCACCACCATGCCGCGCTCAGCGGTTCCGCGAAGGGGATGCCGAGGGCGAGCTGGAGACCGGCGACCGCGATGATCAGGGGGAGATGCCAGAGGTACACCGTCATCAGCCGGGACCCGATGAGGAAGACGACCGCTCGCGCGGCGCGGGTCCGCATGATCGGCGGTGAGCAGCGGGTGCACCAGGGCGAGCAGGGCGAGCTGCCCGACGCCGAGGACGACGAGGGGGAGGGTCGGTGGGTTGAGGTTGCCGAGCATGCTGGTCGAGTACGGCAGCCAGGTCGTGATCGGCACGAGCGCACCGTAGGAGACGAGCACCACGGCCACGAGGACGAGGCGCGGAACGGAGCGGAGACGTCCGTCGGCCAGGAAGAACCCGAACTGCTGCAGCAGCGGCCAGACGAACACCAGGTTGACGAGACCGATGCCCAGGAGACCGGTCGAGTAACGGACGACGTCGACGAGGATCACGCCGGCCAGCAGTGCCGCACAGGTCAGGACGGGGTGGCGGTCGTGGCAGGTGGCGAGGAACGGGGCGACCGCCTGGCACAGCAGGTAGGCGGCCAGGAACCAGAGCGGGGAGCCGACGCCTGCGGCGACGGCCTCGATGATGGCGGGGTCGACACCGAGCGCCCCGGCGAGCCACAGCCCCGCGGCGAGGAAGAGCAGGACCGGGATCGTCGGCAGGGCGAGTCGGAAGACCCGGGACCGGAGGAAGTCGCTGGTCCCGCCACCACGTCGGACGGTGCTGCGCCAGCCGGTGATCGTCGCGAAGCCGCCAACGATGAAGAACAGCGGCATGATCTGGCCGAACCAGGTACCCGTGTCGAACCACGGCTGCTGCTCGAGCGCTCGGGAGATGCCGATCGTGCCGTCCGGCTCGACGGCCACCGCGACCATCAGGAGGTGGACGATGACGACCGTCACGACGCACGCGACGCGCACGAGGTCGAGGGCGAGGTCCCGCCCGGAGAGGTCTGGGACCGCCGGGGCCGACCCGGTCCGCGTTCGCGTGCTCATCGCCGGACAGCCTAGCGTCGCCGGGCCCTCCCGCCTCGGCCCTTGTGGAGAGCGTGTCGGAGGCGACTGCGACAATGGAGGCATGAGTCGGCAGGATGGAGCGTCTCGTCGCGTCTCGGCGCACGATGCCGACGACAGCGGTACCCCCATCCTCCACGTCGACATGGACGCGTTCTTCGTCTCGGTCGAGCTCTTGGAACGGCCCGAGCTGCGCGGTCTGCCGATCATCGTGGGCAACAAGGAGGGGCGGTCGGTCGTCACCTCCGCCAGTTACGAGGCTCGCCGGTACGGCGTGCGCGCGGCGATGCCGGTGTCCCAGGCGATGCGCCTCTGTCCGAGCGCCGTCGTGTTGCCACCCCACCACGGCAGGTACCGCGAGTACTCCGACCGGGTGATGGAGGTCTTCGAGTCGGTCACGCCGCTCGTCGAGCCGCTGAGCATCGACGAGGCCTTCCTCGACGTGTCCGGCGCGGTCCGGTTGCTCGGGAGCCCACGGACGATCGCCGCGCTCGTGAAGCAACGGGTCCTCGACGCGACCGGTCTGCCGTGCTCGGTCGGCCTGGCATCGACGAAGTACGTCGCGAAGCTCGCCTCCGGCCTGTCGAAGCCCGACGGCCTGCTGGTCGTGCCCGCCGACGAGACCCTGGCGTTCCTCCACCCGTTGCCGGTCGGCGCGCTGTGGGGCGTCGGTGGTCGGACGGAGGAGCAGCTGACGAACCGGGGCATCCGGACCATCGGTCAGCTCGCCTCCACCCCGCTGTCGATGCTCCAGCGCGCGGTCGGTGAGGCCTCCGGTCGCCGACTCCTCGAGCTCGCGAACGGGATCGATCCGCGCGGCATCGAGCTGGCACGACGCGAGAAGAGCGTCAGCCACGAGGTGACCTTCCCGACGGACGTCTCCGACCCGACCATCCTCAAGCGCGAGCTGCTGAACCTCGCCGGTCTCGTCGCGATCCGGCTCCGGAAGGGCGGCTACGCCGGCCGGACGATCAGCATCCGTGTCCGCTATGCGGACTTCAGCGTCATCACCCGGTCGCGCACCATCGGCGAGGCCACGAACGTCGGGCGTCGGGTCTACGACGAGGCGGCGTCGTTGTTCGACGACCTCGATCGCGGTGGGCGTCTCGTGCGCCTCGTCGGGGTGAAGGTCGACCAGCTCGTCCCCGCCGATGAGGCCGGTGCCGGGCTCTGGGACCCGGACGAGGAGTGGCGTGAAGCCGAGCAGACGATCGACCGGGTCGCGAGCCGGTTCGGCGATCTCGCGATCGCTCCCGCCTCCCTCCTCGGCAAGCCGAGGCGTCGCGGACTCGGCAGTCGCGGAGACTCGCAGGGTGCTGGGAGCACGGATCAACCCCTTGGACCGGTGGATACCGAGCGGTAGCCTCGCGGTATGACGAATCTCGTGGAGAAGCTGGCAGAACAGGCGAAGGGGCTCGGCGTGTCCGCAGCCTACGGGGAGCAGCAGGACGTCGACGGCACGAAGCTCGTGCCCGTCGCGCTGACGTACTACGGCTTCGGCGGCGGCTCCGAGGGCGACGGCGACGACGCCCCGAGCGGCGGTGGCGGCGGTGGCGTCTCGATCCCGGTCGGTGCCTACATCAAGACCGACGAGGGTCTCCGTTTCGACCCGAACCTCATCTCGCTCATCGCCGTCGCGATCCCGTTCATCTGGGTGAGCGGCAAGGCGCTGGCCGGCCTCATCAAGGCCCTCAAGAAGTAGCCCTCCCCGTCGAACCCCTGTCGTGCGACTGCGCACGGCAGGGGTTAGACTCGTGCCACCACGGGAGTCCGGTGAACCGGGCTGAGAGGAAGGTATTCGCCTTCGACCGTCGAACCTGATCTGGATCATGCCAGCGCAGGGAGACCATTTCTCGCTATCCCGTGCTCTTTTCCGTCTACAGGAAGGGCACGTATCGTGTCAGCATCGACCAAGATCTCACCCTCTGAACGCGCTGCGTCGCGGACCTTGCGCTGGAGGGTCGTCGACATCGTCGTGGTCGCCGTGCTCGGCGTCGCGACCGGCCTCATCTTCTGGGCGTGGAACACGCTCGGATCACTCTGGTACGCGGGTGCCAGCGCCGTCACGCCCGGTTTCGGCGGGATCGCCGTCGGGATCTGGCTCCTCGGCGGGGTGCTCGGCGGACTCATCATCCGGAAGCCCGGCGCAGCACTCCTCGTCGAGACCATCGGTGCGATCGTCTCCGCCCTCATCGGCAACGCATGGGGCGTCACGACGGTGTACTCCGGCCTCGCTCAGGGCCTCGGTGCCGAGCTGGTGTTCGCGGCGCTCGCGTACAAGCGCTTCGGCCTCGTTCCGGCGATCCTCGCCGGTGCCGGCGCCGGGGCCGGCGCGTGGCTCCTCGAGCTCGTGATGTCGGGCAACCTCGAGAAGGGTGTCGAGTTCAACGCGATCTACCTCGGTTCGCTGCTCGTCTCGGGCGCGATCCTCGCCGGTGTCGTCGGCTGGGCACTCGTCAGGGCACTCGCGTCGACCGGAGCGCTCAGTCGGTTCGCGTCGGGGCGGGACGCTCGGCGCGAGGTCTGATCGTGCCGGGAGCGGCTGCGACCGGTCCGGCGCGCGTCGTCGCGCGGGACTGGGGGTGGCGTCATGCCGGTCGGAAGGCCTGGGCGGTGCGCGACCTCGACCTCGTGATCGAACCGGGCGAGCGGGTCCTCCTCCTGGGGGCGTCCGGTGCCGGCAAGTCGACGCTGATCCACGCACTGGCCGGCGTCCTCGGCGGTGCGGACGAGGGGGAGTCCCACGGCTCGCTCCTCGTGGACGGCGTTCCGCCTGAACGAGCGAGGGGTCGCATCGGGCTCGTGCTGCAGGATCCCGACTCGCAGGTGATCCTGTCCAAGGTCGGCGACGACGTCGCCTTCGGCTGCGAGAACCTCGGCGTCGAGCGCGAGGAGATCTGGCGCCGCGTCGACGCCTCGCTGGAGGCCGTCGGACTGGACCTGCCGCTGGACCACTCGACCTCGGCGCTGTCCGGCGGTCAGAAACAGCGGCTGGCCCTCGCCGGCGTACTCGCCATGCACCCCTCGCTCCTCCTGCTCGACGAACCGACCGCGAACCTCGACCCGGCCGGGGTGGCCGAGGTGCGGGACGCCGTCGCTCGGCTGGTCGATGACGGTTCGTCCACCCTGGTCGTCATCGAACACCGCGTCGACGTCTGGCGCGAGCTGATGACCAGGGTCGTCGTGCTCGACGCCGACGGCGGTGTCCTCGCCGACGGGCCACCCGACCTCGTCCTCGACGACGTCGGGCAGCGCCTGGCCGATGCGGGTGTCTGGGTGCCGGGCATCCCGCTGGGGTTGGCCCCTCGTCCGGTGTCCGGCCCATCAGCGGCGGTCATCACGACCGACGACCTGGCGATCGGTCGAACGCGGAAGCAGCCGGTGCAGGAGCACCTGGGGCTCGCGGTGCCCGAGGGCGCGGCGACCGTCATCGTCGGCCCCAACGGCGCGGGGAAGTCCACGCTCGCGCTCACGCTGGCGGGACTGCTGCCGGAGATCACGGGGACGGTGACCGCCGCTCCGCAGCTCGCCGGCAGGCTGGGATCCCGGCCGATCCGCTGGAAGTCCACCGAGTTGCTCACACGCATCGGGACGGTCTTCCAGGATCCCGAGCACCAGTTCGTCTCATCGACCGTGCGGAACGAGCTCGGTGTCGGCCTGCAGGCCCTCCGCTGGTCCCGGACCGCCATCGACGAGCGGGTCTCCGAGATCCTCGAGGCGCTCGGTCTCGGTCGTCTTGCCGAGGCGAACCCGTTCAGCCTCTCGGGCGGTCAGAAGCGCCGGTTGTCGGTGGCCACCGTCCTCGCCGCCCGGCCGGCGGTCATGGTCCTCGACGAACCGACGTTCGGGCAGGATCGACGCACGTGGTTGTCACTCGTCCGCCTGCTGCAGCACGAGCTCGAGCGCGGCGCGACGATCGTCTCCGTCACGCATGACGCGGGGGTCGTCGAACATCTGGGCGACCATCGCATCCTCCTCGAACCGCTGGAACTCGGGAGGCGGGCCGCATGACGAGCCTCACGGCAGCGGACCGCTCGACGGTGTTGCACCATCGACCGCCACTCGACCGCGTGAATCCGGTGACGAAGGTGCTGGCCGTCCTCATCCTGTCCGTCCCGTTGCTGCTGACGATCGACTGGGTGAGTGCGAGCACGGCGGTGCTGCTCGAAGTGATGCTGTTCCCGCTCTCCGGCCTGCGGTTCACCGCGCTGCTGAAGCGGGCACTGCCGGTGCTCGTCTTCGCGCCCATCGGCGGGATCAGCATGCTGTTGTACGCGAAGCCGGGAGGGACGGAGTACCTGTCGCTCGGGTTCGTCAGGGTGACGGACAACTCGATCGAGCTGGCGGTCGCCGTGACGATCCGCGTGTTGGCGCTCGGTCTCCCGACGATCCTGCTCTTCGCGCGGGTGGATCCGACCGATCTGGCCGACGGCTTGTCCCAGATCACGAAGCTGCCGTCGCGGTTCGTGCTCGGGATCCTTGCTGGCGCGCGGATGCTCGGACTCTTCATCGACGACTGGCGCAGTCTCGCGCTCGCCCGTCGTGCCCGTGGGCTGGGGGACCGGGGAGTGGTCCGGCGGTTCGCGTCCATGGCGTTCGTGCTGCTGGTGTTCGCCATCCGCCGCGGGAGCAAACTCGCGACGGCGATGGAGGCGCGGGGGTTCGGGGCACCGAACGAACGCACCTGGGCCAGACCGTCCCGCCTGGGCCGGGCTGACCTCGTCGCCGTCCTGGTGACGATCGTGATCATGGCTTTCGCGCTGTCCACGGCGGTCCTCGCCGGCACGTTCCGGGTCGTGGGCCAGTGAGCGCGGTTCCGCCGGTCCTGCTCATCGACGGACGGTCGGGCACGGGGAAGACGACGCTCGCCTCCTCGGTGGCGTCCGCATTGACGGCCAGCACGGTCGTCCACATGGACGACCTGTATCCGGGGTGGGAGGGGCTCGACGAGGGTGCTCGACTCCTCGTCGAGTGGATCCTCACACCGTTCTCCGAGCGGCGCGCGGGGGAGTGGCGGCGCTGGGACTGGGAACGGTCCGCCCGTGCGGAGGCGCACCTCGTGCCGAGTGACCGTCCACTCATCGTCGAGGGTTGCGGGTCGTCGTCGCGGGCGTCGCGAATACTCGCCGACACGGTGCTGTGGCTCGACGCGCCGGTGGTCCAGCGCACCGACCGCCTCATCGGGCGCGGTGACGGCGTCGACTGGCTCGCCGAGTGGACCCTCCAGGAGGACGCCTTCATCGAGCGGGAGCGGCCCGACCTCGACGCCGGTCTCCGCATCGAGGCGACCGGCGCCGCGGACCAGGTCTCATCCCTCGTCCTCGACGCCCTCGCGCGCGACGAAGCGAAACGCTGGAGCCCCTGGCTCCGTTCCTGAGACCCAAGGTCCGGGTTCTCGGTCCCTGAGCTGGTCGAAGGGTCAGCTTCCGGTCATCGGTCCCTGAGCGTGTCGAGGGGTCAGGACTCGAGGTTCCGGTCCCTCGAGCTTGAATGACGAAGGGTCCGCGATGTCGTGTGAGGTGCCCCCGGCAGGATTCGAACCTGCGACCAAGAGATTAGAAGGCTCCTGCTCTATCCCCTGAGCTACGGAGGCGGGCGTCGTCCAGGATACCGCAGCGGTGTCTCAGGCGCCGACGCCGAGGAGGCCGAGGACTCCGAAGACGAGCGACAGGGCTGCGAGGACGAGGGCGATGCTGATGAGGATGACGTGGACGCGCAGGAACGTCGTCGCACGTCCCTGATCGTCGCGGGCACGCGGGTCGGCGACGATCCGCTTGAGGAAGCGGGGCCAGACGACGACGTTGTAGACACCGTTGACGAGCAGCAGGACGGAGATGGCGATGATCACCGCTCGAGTCTACGGAACCGGCGGCGTCGGTCGTGCTGAGTAGACTCGACCCATGAGCACAGCTGGGGACCGTCTGGTCTGGATCGACTGCGAGATGACCGGACTCGAGCTGGAGGTCGACGAACTCGTCGAGATCGCCGTCGTGATCACCGACTTCGAACTGAACATCCTCGACCCGGGTTACTCCGTCGTGATCAAGCCCGACCAGTCGGCACTCGACAACATGGGTGAGTTCGTGACGAACATGCACCGCACCTCGGGGCTGCTCGAGGAGATCCCGAACGGCGTGAGCGTCGCGGACGCCGAGTTCCAGGTCATCGAGTACATCCAGCGCTTCGTCCCCGACGAGTCGAAGGCACCGCTGGCCGGGAACACCATCGGGACCGACCGAGGATTCCTCGCGCGGTACATGCCGCGGCTCGACGCCCACCTGCACTACCGCAACGTCGACGTCTCCTCCATCAAGGAACTCGCCCGTCGGTGGTACCCGCGGGTGTACTTCAACGCCCCGTCGAAGCACGGCGGACACCGCGCGCTGGCGGACATCCTCGAGTCGATCCGTGAGCTCGCCTACTACCGCGGAGCGTTGTTCGTCGACCTCCCCGGCCCGTCCTCCGACGACGCGAAGCAGGTTTCGGAAGCGGTCGTGTCACGGTACGCCCCAAACATGTAATAGACTCGTCCAGTCGCTTGTGACGCGGTCTCCGCGGAGCAGGTCGCATGGTGGGTATAGCTCAGTTGGCAGAGCGCCTGGTTGTGGTCCAGGAGGTCGCGGGTTCAAGCCCCGTTACTCACCCCATGTCGTACAGAAGCCGGAGGATCCCTCCGGCTTCTGTCGTATCCGGGGAGCGGGCATGTTGGAGCTGGACACCGAGGCGTTCGAAGCCCTCGTGGTGGACGAACTCGACCGCTTGCCCGACGAGATGGTCGACGGTCTCGACAACCTCGTCTTCGTCGTCGAGGACCGGCCTGAGAACGGCACGCTCGACACGCTCGGGCTGTACGACGGCGTCGCCCTGACGGAGCGCGACCGCTACGGCTTCGGCGAGATGCCCGACCGGATCATCGTCTACCGCGAGCCGCATCTGGCGGCGTGCGAGACACTCGACGAGCTCGCCGACGAGATCCACACCACCCTGGTCCACGAGATCGCGCACTTCTACGGCATCGACGACGAGCGGCTGCACGAGCTCGGCTGGGCCTGAGACCCGCCTCGCCCACCGAGCCGTGTTTCCGGTGTGTTGCAAGTGCCTCGGAGTTCCGGGTGCGCCTCCGGTGAGCGAGTAGCCTGGGGACATGCGCGAGATCCAGGCCCGCATCATTGCGGAACTCCATGTCAGCCCCACGATCGACCCGGCGGCCGAGGTCCGTTCCCGGATCGACTTCCTGAAGTCGTACCTGCGGGCGACGCACACGAAGGGGTTCGTGCTCGGGATCAGCGGGGGACAGGACTCGTCGCTCGCCGGGCGCCTGTGCCAGCTCGCGGCGGAAGAGGTCCGAGCCGAGGGTGGCGAGGCCCGGTTCGTCGCCGTCCGTCTGCCGTACGCCGTGCAGCACGACGAGGACGACGCCCAGTTGGCGCTGTCGTTCATCCGCCCGGACGACTCCGTCGTGTTCAACATCCAACGTGCGGTCGACGGGTTCGAAGCCGAGTACGCGGATGCGACCGGCGAACCCCTCAGCGACTTCGTCAAGGGCAACGCGAAGGCGCGCGCACGGATGGTCGCGCAGTACGCGATCGCCGGTCAGCAGGGGCTCCTGGTGGTCGGGACGGACCACGCGGCCGAGGCGGTCACCGGCTTCTTCACGAAGTTCGGCGACGGCGGGGCCGACGTGCTCCCGCTCAGTGGCCTGACGAAGCGTCAGGGGCGTGCGCTCCTCGAGTCGCTCGACGCTCCGGAACGCCTCTACCTGAAGGCCCCGACCGCCGATCTCCTCGACGGCACCCCCGGCCAGACCGATGAGGAGAACCTCGGGCTCAGCTACCAGCAGATCGACGACTTCCTCGAGGGGAGCGAGATCGATCCGGTGGCCGCCGAAGCGATCGAGGCCCGGTACGCGGCGACGGAGCACAAGCGGCAGGTCCCGGTCAGCAAGTTCGACACCTGGTGGCGCTGACCACGCACCCCTGACACGAAGACGGCGGCCCGATCGGATGATCGGGCCGCCGTCTGTCAGTCGCGGTGGTCAGCTGACGCTGGACTGCTTGCGTTCGGCTTCCAGGACCGCGACGTCGTCGATGATGCGCTGCGTCGTGCTGGTGTTGATCGTGCCGCCCGTCGAGCGGGTGATGTCGCCGGGCCGTGCATGCCGGGGCGGTGGACGCGGGCTTCACCGCGGCGTACTGCTCGTGGTGCTGCTTGGCGACCCACGACTCCTGCTCCGCGACGAGCGCCTGTTCCGATCCTGTGGACTCGGCGCGCCAGCGACGGAGGTCGCCGTCGAAGTCCTTGCGGGCCCGTGCCGGCTTCTTCGACCACTCGACGAGGCGGTCGCGGAAGTCCTCGACCACCGGGTCCAACTCGTACCCGAACGTCGCGGAGTTGCGCTTCATCTCGTGGAGCTGGTGGTTCGCCCAGTCCGCAGCGACGGCCGCACCCTTGATCGGGCTGAGCCGCACGAGGGTGTCGGCCTGGGCGACGGCCCGATCGCTGAGCACCTGCTCCTGCGGGGTGAGCGAGTTCCAGACGCTGGCCTCGGTGGCGGCGTCGACGAGCGCCAGGATCGCGACGTTCTTCTGCTCTCGATCGCGCTGGTCCACGATGGCTCGCAGCGCGCGACGGCTTGCGCCGGCGGCGACGAGGGAGGACACCACGACGGCCACGATGAAGAGGGCCGCAGCGAACAGCATGGGGCGGACCTCAGCTGAGGTCACCCACTCTACGAAGTCATTCCACCACTGCATGGGCCGCAGACTACCCCTCGTTCGGGCGTGAACACGGGCGACGCACCGGGTTCGACGGGAACGGCGGGAGGGTCGTCGCTCAGTTGCGGAAGGCGTCGATGGCGACCGCGAGATCGCTGAAGCTGCCCAGCGGGGCGTACCCGAGGACCGCCGGTCGGAACCGGTTGGCCCGGTACTCCGGAACGCCGTCCGCTCCGACGGCCTCGATGTTGCCGAGCACGCGGCCGTCGGGGGTCGTCACGCGCCAGTAGCCGGGACGGATGCTCAGGGCGTTGGGCATGGGACTCCTCGTGCGCTGGTGGGGCGATGCCGGACTGGGACTGCCGGCTGGTACTCGTCAGCGTATGCGGGGCCACCGACATCGGCCCTGGTCAGAGCGGAGCGAGGGTCCTCCACAGCGAGGTGCGCGGTTGTGGACATCGACGAGGGCCGCCCGGCTCGACACGGGGCCCACGGGATCGGTGAGGCTGGCAGCGCGTCCGGGGTGGCGATCGGCACGGACCCGCCCCGGACGCTTCCGCGATCCACCGCCAGGATCGTCGGACCGACAGGAGAGGAACCCATGAACGACCAGATCACCGTCTGCGGACACGTCGCGACAGACCCCAAGCACCATCGCACGACGTCCGGGCTGGACATCACCAGTTTCCGCCTGGCGTCGCAGCAACGTCGGTACGACCAGAAGCAGGGTTCCTGGGTGGCGCAGGAGACGAACTGGTACACGGTGAGCGCCTTCCGTGGATTGGCGACCGCCTCCGCCACATCGCTCGTCAAAGGACAACGCGTGATCGTGCTCGGCCGGTTGCGGATCCGCGACTGGGAGCAGGGTGAGCGACGAGGGACGTCGGTCGACATCGAAGCCGATCACATCGGGCCCGACATCGGCTGGCAACCGAAGGGGTCCGGTGAGTCGCCGGTCGGAGCGGGGGTGTCTCCGGCGCCCGCCGCATCCGAGTCGACCGGTTCCGGAACCGGAACCGGGGAGTGGGCGTCGGCACCGCCGCAGGACACGCCGTTCTGACGCGCCGCGTAGACTGCTCGACGTGCAGAAGAGCCTCCGCGACCGCCCCGTCTCAGCCGTCACCTCGATCCGTCGCCGCACGTCGATCGCCGGCGTCCGGGTCGGCGTGGTGCTCGGCCTGCTCGGCATCGTCGTGACCGGCTGCTCCCAGCCCGCTCCCGAGCCGACGGCCACGCCGAGCCAGACGCCGACCGCCACTGAGACGGCTCCGGCGGCGCCCGTGCTGCTCCCCGAGGGCACCGCCACCGACAACCTGCCGTTCTTCGACGCCGTGAACGCCGCCACGCTCGCCGCGAACCCCGCCGCTGGCGGCCAGGCGATCATCGACGGTCTCGTCGCCGCCGGCTTCCCGAAGGCGGAGATGGAGGTCTCCTCGGACACGACGAGCATCGGCGAGCCGGCCGACTCGATCCAGTTCGCCATCCGGTGGCAAGGGCAGTGCATCCTCGGGCAGAACGGGCCGGCGACGGGGTATCACTCGTCGGTGGTGTCGCAGCTCGACACCGGGCGATGCCTCATCGGGGTCACCCGCGCGATCGACTGGTAGCGCCGCCGACCACTCCCGGGCTGGTGCAAGCCGTGGGCATGCCATAACCTGACATTTCAGATATCGCCACCTCCTAGGTGGCTCGATCCGGAATCGAGGGCCCGCATGACCGCCAACCCATCACCTGGCGGGGAACCTGCCACCGAGGCCGTCTTCCTGGCCGACGAACGTCTGGCCGTGGCGCCGACGGCGTTGGCGCATACACTCAAGCCTCGTCATCTGGCGCTGATCGCCCTCGGCGGCATGATCGGCGCCGGGCTCCTCGTGGCGTCGAGCACGGCGATCCTCGCAGCGGGGCCCGGCGTGATCCTCGCGTACGCCCTGGCCGGCGTGGTCGTGGTGCTCGTCATGCGCATGCTGGGGGAGATGGCCTCCGCGTCGCCCGAGACCGGGTCGTTCTCCGCCTACGCCTCGCGCTTCATCGGCCCCTGGGCCGGTCTCGCGATCGGATGGCTCTACTGGTGGTTCTGGGTCGTGGTCGTCGGCATCGAGGCGACGGCCGCAGCGCAGATCGTCAGCCAGTGGGTGCCCGGTCTCCCGCAGTGGATCCCGGCGCTCGTGATCACCGTCGCGTTCCTCGCCGCCAACCTCGTCTCGGTGAAGTCGTTCGGTGAGTTCGAGTTCTGGTTCTCGTCGATCAAGATCGCGGCCGTGATCCTGTTCATCGCGCTCGGATCGCTCATCATCGTCGGCGTCGTCCCGACCGAGACGGCGACCGTCGCCAACCTCGCTCCGACCGACGGGGGCTTCCTGCCGTTCGGTATCGGCGGCGTCCTGGCGGCGCTGCTGCCGATCATCTTCTCGATGTTCGGTGCCGAGGTCGCCACGATCGCGGCAGGAGAATCGGTGGACCCGAAGGGTGCCGTCCGGCGAGCGGTGAACTCGGTCGTCTGGCGGATCCTGCTGTTCTACATCGGTTCGATCCTGGTCGTCCTCATCGTGGTGCCGTGGACGGAGATCACGCCGGGGATCAGTCCCTTCGTCACCATGCTGCACGCCGCCGGGATCCCCGGTGCCGGGGTGGCGATGGACATCATCGTCTTCACGGCCCTGCTGTCGACGCTCAACGCCTCGCTGTACACGGCGTCGCGCATGCTGTTCTCACTCGGCGGCCGCGGGGAGGCCCCGCGAGCGGTCCGCGCGACGACGCGACGCGGCACGCCGGCGGTCGCGATCCTGTGCTCGGCCGTCGTCGGGCTCGTGTGCGTCCTGTTGAACTACCTCGCACCGGACGAGGTCTTCACGTTCCTCGTCAACTCCACCGGCGCGATCGCGATCTTCGTGTGGATCGTGATCGCCGTCGCTCAACTGCGCAGCCGACGGTTCGACCAGGTCTCGGCGTCGGAGAGCAGCGACCGCGTCGGCGGGATCCGCATGTGGGGACACCCGTGGCTCACGGTCGTGGTCGTCGTCGCGCTCGTCGCGCTGCTGGTGTCGATGTTCTTCGGCGGACCCGCCCGGCTCCTCGAGGTGACGACGAGTTGCGCGATCGCGGCGGCGGCCGTCATCGCGGGCGTCGTCGTGCAGCGCAAACGGAGGGTCCGCCCGTAGACTGGACGGCGACATGGCTGAATACATTTACTCGATGGTCCGCGCCCGCAAGGCGGTCGGCGACAAGCTCATCCTCGACGACGTGACGATGGCGTTCCTGCCCGGAGCGAAGATCGGCGTCGTCGGCCCGAACGGTGCCGGTAAGTCCACGATCCTGAAGATCATGGCGGGGATCGACACCCCCTCGAACGGCGAGGCGAAGCTCACGCCGGGCTTCAGCGTCGGCATCCTCATGCAGGAGCCGGAACTCGACGAGGACAAGACGGTGCTCGAGAACGTCCAGGAGGGCGTCGGCGAGATCAAGGGCAAGATCGACCGCTTCAACGAGATCTCGCTCGCGATGGCCGAGCCCGACGCCGACTTCGACGCCCTGCTCGCCGAGATGGGCGTGCTGCAGGAGGCGATCGACGCCGCCGACGCTTGGGACCTCGACTCGCAGCTGGAGCAGGCGATGGACGCCCTGCGCTGCCCGCCGTCCGACGCCACGGTCGCCCACCTCTCCGGTGGTGAGAAGCGTCGCGTCGCGCTCTGCAAGCTCCTCCTGCAGAAGCCCGACCTCCTGCTCCTCGACGAGCCCACCAACCACCTCGACGCCGAGAGCGTGCTCTGGCTCGAGCAGCACCTCGCTCAGTACGCGGGCGCCGTGCTCGCCGTCACCCACGACCGGTACTTCCTCGACCACGTCGCAGAGTGGATCTGTGAGGTCGACCGCGGTCGCCTGTACCCGTACGAGGGCAACTACTCGACCTACCTCGAGAAGAAGGGCGAGCGTCTCAACGTCCAGGGCAAGAAGGACGCGAAGCTCGCCAAGCGACTCGCGAGCGAACTCGAGTGGGTCCGCAGCAACGCGAAGGGCCGCCAGGCGAAGTCGAAGGCTCGTCTCGCTCGCTACGAGGAGATGGCGACGGAGGCCGAGCGCACCAGGAAGCTCGACTTCGAGGAGATCCAGATCCCCGCCGGTCCGCGACTCGGCTCGACGGTCCTCGAGGCCAAGAAGCTCGAGAAGGGCTTCGACGGACGCGTCCTCATCGACGACCTCTCCTTCAGCCTCCCGCGCAACGGCATCGTCGGCATCATCGGCCCGAACGGTGTCGGTAAGACCACGCTGTTCAAGACCATCGTCGGCATCGAGCCGCTCGACGCCGGTGAGCTCAAGGTCGGCGAGACCGTGAAGCTCTCCTACGTCGACCAGTCCCGTGGGGGCATCGACCCCAACAAGACGCTCTGGGAGGTCGTGTCCGAAGGGCTCGACTACATCCAGGTCGGCAACCAGGAGATCCCGTCCCGCGCCTACGTGTCGACCTTCGGGTTCAAGGGCCCGGACCAGCAGAAGAAGGCCGGCGTCCTCTCCGGTGGTGAGCGCAACCGACTGAACCTCGCGCTGACGCTCAAGCAGGGCGGTAACCTCCTGCTGCTCGACGAACCGACCAACGACCTCGACGTCGAGACGCTCTCGAGCCTCGAGAACGCGCTCCTCGAGTTCCCGGGTTGCGCTGTGGTCATCACCCACGACCGGTGGTTCCTCGACCGCATCGCGACGCACATCCTGTCGTACGAGG
The DNA here is from genome assembly GCF_059073635.1 of Plantibacter sp. Taxonomy (NCBI): domain Bacteria; kingdom Bacillati; phylum Actinomycetota; class Actinomycetes; order Micrococcales; family Microbacteriaceae; genus Plantibacter; species Plantibacter sp. Next base: position 235,558 of record NZ_JCACOF010000012.1, read on the forward strand.
GCACCGAGGAGAACCCGTCGAACTGGCACTGGTTCGAGGGCAACTTCGAGTCCTACGAAGAGGACAAGATCAAGCGCCTCGGACCGGATGCGGCCAAGCCGCACCGCTCCGCCTACCGCAAGCTCACGCGCGACTAGGACTCGTGCGAACGGCCCATCGGCTTCTGCCGGTGGGCCGTCGTCCGTTCACGACCCGTACGTCCCCGACCCACGGAGGGCCCAGCAATGACCAGACTCCACGTGCCGATCCCACTGCGGTGGGGCGACCTCGACGCCTTCAACCACGTCAACAACGCCTCGATGCTCAAGCTGCTGGAGGAGGCGCGCGTCCGCGTCTTCTGGATCCCGACGCTGGCGTCGGAGGACGTCCCGCCGACCGCGGTCATCGATGCGAGCCTCGAGGCCGAGACGCTGACGCTCGTGGCGCACCAGGAGATCGAGTACCTGGCCCCGATCCCGTACCAGCGCGATCCGCTCGACGTCCAGCTCTGGATGGGCAAGATCGGCGGTGCCAGCCTGCAGGTCGCGTACGAGGTCTACTCGCCGCTGGGCGGGGCATCGCAGACGCTGTACGCCCGAGCCTCCACGACGGTCGTCATGGTGGACGCCAAGACGCTCAAGCCGCGCCGGATCTCGGACGTCGAACGTGCCGCATGGGAGCCGTTCCTCGAGGATCCGATCGAGTTCTCGCGGCGCTGAGCGACGCCGGTCACCGAGGCGTCGGGAACCGCACCATGCCCTCCTGGGCGACGCTCGCGACGAGGCGACCCGCCCGATCGTAGATGCGCCCGAGGGACAGACCTCGTCCGCCGGTGGCGCTCGGGGAATCCTGCAGGTAGAGCAGCCACTCGTCGACGCGGGCGGGTCGGTGCCACCACATGGCGTGGTCGAGACTGGCGATCTTGATGCCCGGGGTGGCCCACGGGACGCCGTGACGACGGAGCACCGGCTCCAGGATCGTGTAGTCACTCGCGTAGGCGAGCGCGGCACGGTGCAGCGCCGGGTCGTCGGGCAGGTCCTCGATCGTCTTGAACCACACCGCTTGCCGGGTGGTCCGCTCGCCCTCCACCCGGAGGTAGACGGGGGAGCCGACGTGTCGGAGGTCGAAGGGGCGTCCCGTCGCCCACGCCTCGGCCGCCGGGTGGTCGATCCCGCTGAGGAGCTCGGCGGCCGACGGGAGCGTCTCCGGGTCCGGGATCCCGTCGGGCAGCTCGATCTGATGCTCCGGGCCCTCGTCCTGGGTCTGGAAGGACGCGATCATCGAGAGGATCGGCACTCCGTTCTGGTACGCCTGGGTGCGCCGGGTGGCGAAGGAGCGTCCGTCGTGGATGCGGTCGACCGCGAAGGTGATCGGCAGGTCGACGTCGCCCGGTCGGAGGAAGTACCCGTGCATCGAGTGGATGATGCGCTCGGCGTCGACGGTCCGGGTCGCGGCGACGACGGACTGGGCGAGCACCTGACCACCGAAGACCCGCCCCTGTGGCATCCATTGGGACGGACCGGTGAAGATGTCCTCGTCGGTCCGGACACCGGGAGCACTGAGGTCGAGTGCGGTGAGCAGGGAGTGGATCGGTTCCTTCACGCGAACACGCCTTTCATCCGGGGGTCGAGGCTCGGTCGTCGATGCCCGACCCGACCCGCCGAGTCTATCCAGGCCCTGGCGACGCGGTGCCGGAGCGCACGCGGCGGTGGCGTAGATTGAGAGGAGATGTCCACCACCTTGCAGCTCCTCGACGCCACCTCGCTCGCCGACCTCCGCACCTTCCTCGCACGCGCCGCCCGGATCGACGACTCCGGTGTGCGACTCCTGGCTGCCGGGGACGTCCTGGCGGTCTCCGCCCCGGTGCTGCACCCGCAGGGTCTGCTCGACCGGAGTCCGACGATCATCGGGATGCGCACCTTCGCCCTCGCCGAACCCGCCACGGCCGACGTCCTCGCGACCCCGCGTGAACTCATCGACCGCATCGTCCGAACGCTCGGCGGCGTCGCTGCCGAGGACCTGGTCGCGAATGCCCGCGAGACCGTGCCGCTCGAGCTGCCGCCGTCCACGAGGACGGCCCCGTGGGTCGGACAGGCACCGCCCCGTGGCGGCTGGGAACGTGCGGGCGACGTGGACACCATCGAGCTGGAACTCGTCGCCAGGACGGGGGCCTCGGAGATCGCCGAGACGCTCCCCACCGCGGTGGGCGATCAGATCGTCCAGAAGGTGCGGTCGCAGGTGTGGTCACGGCCCCTCGGCGACGGCCACGGACTCCCGACCGGTGCCGCGTTCGCCGCGGTGGGCCTCGGCTTCATCGCCGAGCCGGAGCGCGCGGCCGTCTTCCGCTCAGGCGGATGGGTCCGCTTGAGCACCCGACGCGGGCATGTGCTCGCGGGCGCCGTGTCCTGATCCTCAGGCGCCTGCCATCGCGCGGCCGGCGGTCCGACCGCTGAACAGACACCCGCCGAGGAAGGTCCCCTCGAGCGCGCGGTAGCCGTGGATCCCTCCACCGCCGAAGCCAGCCGCCTCACCGGCGGCGTAGAGGCCGGGCACCGGGTTCCCGTCCGGGCCGAGGACCCGACTCGCGAGGTCGGTCTCGAGCCCGCCGAGGCTCTTGCGGGTCAGCACATGCAGCTTCACCGCGATGAGCGGTCCGGCCTTCGGATCGAGGAGCCGGTGCGGTGCGGCGACGCGGATGAGTTTGTCGCCCCGGTAGGAGCGGGCACCGCGGAGCGCGGTGATCTGCAGGTCCTTCGTGAACGGGTTGTCGATCTCGCGATCGCGAGCCTCCACCTCGGCGATGACGTTCCCCGCGTCGATGGGCGTCTCCGGGCTCAGCTCCTGCATGCCGGCGACCAGCTCGGTGAGCGTGTCGGCGACGACGAAGTCCGCGCCGTGCTCCTTGAACGCCTCGACCGGCCCGGGCGCTCCCGGGCCGATGCGCTTCGCGAGCAGCCCGAGGTCCTTCCCGGTGAGGTCGGGGTTCTGCTCGCTCCCCGACAGCGCGAACTCCTTCTCGATGATCCGCTGGGTCAGCACGAACCAGCTGTGGTCGTGGCCGGTGGCACGCAGGTGCGCGAGGGTACCGAGCGTGTCGAAGCCCGGGAAGAGCGGCACCGGGAGCCGCTTCCCGGTCGCGTCGAACCAGAGCGAGGACGGCCCCGGCAGGATCCTGATGCCGTGCTGCGGCCAGATCGGATCCCAGTTGGTGATGCCTTCGACGTAGTGCCACATCCGGTCGCCGTTGATGAGATGCCCGCCCGCACGCTCACTGATCGCCAGCATGCGTCCGTCGACGTGCGCGGGGACCCCGGAGAGCATGGTCGTCGGCGGCGTCCCGAGCCGGGCCGGCCACTGCTCGCGGACGAGGTCGTGGTTCCCTCCGATGCCGCCGCTCGCGACGAGCACCGCGGGCGCCCTGCACGAGAACTCGCCGACGACCTCGCGCGAGCTCGGAGCCCCGCGCTCGGCATGCGACGGGGCCAGCACGGAGCCGCGTACGCCGACGACCGCGCCGTCCTCGGTGAGCAGCTCGTCCACACGGTGCCGGAAGTGAGCCGACACCGTGCCGTCCTCGACGCCGGCGTTCACCCGTCGGACGAAGGGCGCGACGACACCGGGTCCGGTGCCCCAGGTGATGTGGAAGCGGGGAACGGAGTTGCCGTGGCCGATGGCGCCGTAACCGCCCCGTTCCGCCCAGCCGACGACCGGGAAGAACCGCACGCCCTGCTCGTGGAGCCAAGCGCGCTTCTCGCCCGCGGCGAAATCGAGGTACGCCTCTGCCCAGCGCTTGGGCCAGTGGTCCTCGGGACGGTCGAACGCTGCTGCGCCGAACCAGTCCTGGGTCGCGAGCTCGAGCGAATCACGGACGCCGAGGTGGCGCTGCTCGGGGGAGTCGACCAGGAACAGGCCGCCGAACGACCAGTGCGCCTGGCCACCGAGGTTCGACTCCGGCTCCTGTTCGAGCAGGATGACCCGCTTGCCGGCGTCGATGAGCTCTGCGGCGGCGACGAGCCCGGCCAGCCCGCTGCCGATCACGATCGCGTCGGCCTCGGTTCGATCGGCGGACGGGTTGGGAGGGACGGCTGCTGGCATCTGCTGACTCCTTCGGCACGGACGTGCGTCCGATCCTACGACCGTGCGGCCGGAATCAGAGGAGACTGCGGCGCGGTGCCCCTGGATCCTCGTCGAAGGTGTTGACCATGGCGTGGGCTGCCCGCTCGAGGTAGTCCCAGAGCGTCGCCTCGTGCACCGGCGCGAGGTCGAGGCTGTCGACGGCGGCGCGCATGTGCAGCAGCCAGCGGTCGCGAGCGTCGGGGTTCACGTGGAAGGGCTGGTGTCGGAGCCGGAGACGCGGGTGGCCGCGTTCGGCGCTGTAGGTGCCCGGCCCACCCCAGTACTGCTCGAGGAAGAGCATCAGCCGGTCGGCCGCCGGACCGAGGTCCTCCTCGGGGTACATCGGTTTCAGGACGGGGTCGCCGGCCACGCCGCGGTAGAACTCGTCCACGAGGGCCTTGAAGGTGGCGTGTCCGCCGACCTGCTCGTAGAAGGACATGCCTGGTGCCTGGGAGTCGGTCACTGCTGCCCTCTCGGGGGTCGCTTGGTCTTCGGCGCCCGTGGAGGGACCACCGTGGTCGGGTGGGTGCGCGGGGGACGCGAACCGGTCACGCTTGCGGCACCCTCGAAGCCCGAGAGGACGATGCTGTTGAGCGACGGCAGCTTGACGTCCATCTCGTCGACGGCCCGCTTCAACCGCATCCGCAGTTCGCGAGCCACGTCGTCCTTGGCACTCGTGCGCGTCTTGATGACGAGGCGGATGACGAGTGCGTCGCCCGAGATCGACTCGAGACCCCACAGTTCGGGCTTCTCGAGGATGCGGGAGCGCCACTTGGGGTCGTGGGCGAGTTCGTTCGCCGTGTCGAGCATGCGCTCCTGGACGGCCTCGACGTCGGTGTCGTACGGGATCGCCAGGTCGATGATGACCCGCGACCACCCCTGTGACATGTTGCCGACCCGCAGGATCTCGCCGTTGCGGACGAACCAGAGCGTGCCGTTGACGTCGCGTACCTGGGTGATCCGGATGCCGACGGTCTCGACGACGCCGGTGGCGGGCCCGAGGTCGACCACGTCGCCCACGCCCAGTTGGTCCTCGACCACCATGAACAGGCCGTTGAGGATGTCCTTGACGATGTTCTGCGCGCCGAAACCGAGACCGGCACCGACCGCGGCCGTCAGCAGGGCGAACGAGCCGATGATGCTCGAGTCGATGACGTTGACGACGAGGATGGCCGCGACGATGACGATGGTGACGTTGACGATGTTGCTGAGCACGGTGCCGAGGGTCCGCGTGCGTTGGACGAGTCGGACGGCGGCGAGCGGCGAGGCGAGCAGCGATTGCGTGTCGGTGACGTCGGCGCTCTTCTTGACGCCACTCACGATGCGGCCGACGACGCGTCGGATGACGAATCGGAGCACCCATGCGGCGGCGAACGCCAGGCCGATCACGACCACCACGCCGATGATCTTCCACCCCGCCGTCCAGAGGAAGGCGGTCACGTCAGGCCAGATCTCATCCCAGTTCATATGGGCCTCAGTGTATCGAGCGACCCGGAGTGAACCGTGTGAGCCGCCCGAGTGCGAGCCGGACGGTGCCTGCGTGAACGGTCATGGACGCACGAGTCCGTGCTTGTAGGCGAAGATGACCGCCTGCACGCGGTCGCGCAGCTGCAGCTTCATGAGCACGCGACCGACGTGCGTCTTCACCGTCGACTCGGAGAGGACGAAGTGGGCGGCGATCTCCGCGTTGCTCAGCCCCTCCGCCATGGCGACGAGGATGTCGTGCTCCCGCGGTGTCAGCTCGGCGAGTTCTGCTGCCGAGCCGTCCTCGGCGGCCGCGGGGGTGCCGGGGAGGGCCGTCGCGAAGAGTTCGAGCATCCGCTTCGTGATGCGGGTCGAGACGGCGGCGTCGCCGGCGTGGACCGCGCGGATCGCGGACGTCAGCTCGTTCGGCAGGGCGTCCTTCAGGAGGAAGCCGCTCGCGCCGGCCCGCAGCGCTCCGAAGGCGTACTCGTCGAGGTCGAAGGTCGTCAGGATGATGATGCGGCTGTCGGGGTTCGCGGCGACGATCCTCCTGGTCGCCTCGATCCCGTCGAGTCCCGGCATCCGGACGTCCATGAGGATCACGTCCGGCCGCAGGGTGGCGGCGAGGTGGATCGCCTCGGCGCCGTTCGAAGCCTCACCGACCACGTCCAGATCGTCCTCCGCGCCGAGCACGAGACCGAATCCGAGCCGGATGAGCTGTTGGTCGTCGACGAGCAGGATGCGGACGGGGTCGGTCATGGTGTGGTTCCTCGTGGTTCGGTGGTCGGCGGGGACGTTCTCGTCGGGCGTGGTTCCAGGGGGAGGACGGCATGGACGCGCCACAGCCGATCGCCGACGGCTCCGGCGGTGACCCGACCCCCTTGGAACGCGACGCGTTCGCGGAGGCCCAGCAACCCCTGGCCGGCGCCGAGCGACGGCGCGTCCGGAATGGACCCGTCGTTCTCGACGATGAGCTCGAGGTGCTCGTCGTCGGTGGTGATGACGACGTCGACGCGCTTCGGCCGCTCCGAGTACCGCAGCGCGTTCGTGAGTGCCTCCTGCGTGATCCGGTGCACGGCGAGCAGGATCGACGGGTCGTCCGTCGACGGCCCCGAGACGGTGAGTGCGACCGGCAGGCCGAGCCCGCGGAAGGTCTCGACGAGCGCGGGGATCGACGCGGCGTCGGGTTGCGGAGCGAGGGGTGCGCTGCCGGTCTCGCGGAGGACGCCCAGCATGCGTCGCATGTCGACGAGGGAGCCGCGGGCGGCGTCGGTGACGGCGGTCATGGCGGACCGGGACGCCGCCGGGTCCTTCGTCGCCAGGGCCCCCTCGCTGAGCGCGACGATGACGGTGAGACTGTGGGAGACGATGTCGTGCATCTCGCGGGCGATGCGGGTCCGCTCGGCGACGGCGGCGAGCTGGGCCTGCTGGTCGCGCTCGCGGGCCAGCTGCGCCGCCCGATCGACGAGGGCTTCGACGTACCGCTTGCGATTGCCGACGTTGATCCCGATCAGCAGCCCGAAGAGCGCGAAGAGGACGACCGAGATGATGGTCTGCTGCGGCTCTCCCGGCTCATGTGGTGCGGCCCAGGGCAGGAACGGGGCGAGGACGGCGACGACCGCGGCGGCGGCGAAGGCCTGCCAGCCGAGTGCGACGGTCCGGTACACGGCCACCGAGTAGAGCAGGATCGGCACCGCGAACGCGTCGACGCCCACCGTCTGTGCGACCGAGACGAGCCCGACGGCGATGACGAGCACGGTCATCGCGAGCGGGCGCCGTCGCCTGAGCAGGACGGCGAGTGTCGTGATGCCCACGATCGCGACGGCGAGCGCGATGCGGCCGGGCTGGGCCGCCAGGTCGACGTCGAACCACTCGACGGTGCTGACCGAGAGCGCGACGAGGAGGTACCCGGCGGCGATGAGCGAGTCGGCGGTCCACGGATGCCTCGACCACCAGCGTCGGACGACCCCGGGTGGGCGCGGGAGCATCAGTGCGGCCTCCGTCGCGGCCCGGTCCCGGTCGGAGGACGGCTTCCGAGCGGTCACGACGAGGACGACCCTGAGGGTCGGTCGTCGTTCACTGGTCGGCGCATCCCTCCAGGATACGGAGAACCCCTCCACAGCGGGTCGTGCCGTGGAGGGGTTCTCGCCAGAGGATCCTGGTACCGGAGTGCTATCCGGCCGAGTGGATCACGCGGCGTCCCGTGCCTGTGCCGCGAGTGCCCGCTCGACCCCGGCGAGGGCTTCGACGAGCATGCGTCGGAGTGCCGGGACATCGGCGTTGGCTTCCAACCACGCGCGGGTGCGGTCGCGGAGCTCGGTGGAGGCGAGCGCCGCCGGGTAGAGCCCCTCGACGATGTACTCGGCGATCTTGTAGCTGCGCGACTCCCAGACCGAGGTGAGCGCGGCGAAGTACGGCTCGACGAGCGGCTGCAGGACGGCCGGGTCGATGACGTGCCCGAACCCGAGACCGACGTTCCGGACGATCGCATTCGGCTGGTCGTCGTGCTCGACGACCGAGTCGAACGCTGCGCGCTTGCCCTCGACGGTGGGGATCGTCGCCCGTGCACGAGCGGCCGCCTGCGCACCGTTCGCCGTGTTGTCCTCGGCGAGCGCCGCATCGATGTCCGAACCGTCCGCGAGACCGAGGAGGACCAGGCCCTCGAGGAGCTCCCAGCGGAGGTCGGTGTCGATCTCCAGGCCCGGGAGTGCCGCGGAGCCGTCGCGCAGTGCACGCAGGTGCTCGCCGTGCTCGGGGGTCGAGGCGAGGGCGGCGAAGAACTTCACGAACTGGAACTGCGCATCGGAGCCGGCCTCCGCCTCCTGGGCGAGCGTCCAGAGCGCGTCGCCGACCCGGGAGATGGTCGCCAGGCGGCGTTCCGGAGCGACGTAGTTGCGCGCGGCCAGACCGAGCTGGCCGAGCGTGGTGCGCAGGGTCGTCGACTCGGTCTCCGTGGCGATGTTCCCGAGGACGAGCTCCACGTAGTCGGAGGCGCTCGACTCGGCGTCGCGGGTCGCGTCCCAGGCAGCGCCCCAGACCAGCGAGCGTGCGAGCGGGTCCTCGATCGAGGCGAGGTGGCCGATCGCCGTCGCGAGCGACCGCTCGTCGAGGCGGATCTTCGCGTAGGCGAGGTCGTCGTCGTTCAGCAGCACCAGGTCGGGCTGCGTCTCACCGACGAGCTCCGGCACCTCGGTGAGCGCCCCGTCGACGTCGAGTTCGACGCGTTGGGTGCGGACGAGCTTGCCGTCCTGCAGCCGGTACAGGCCGATGGCGAGGCGGTGCGGACGCAGCGTGTCGTAGTCCGCGGGGACCGTCTGACGGACGGCGAACGCGGTGAACGCGCCGTCGGCGTCGACCGTGAACTCCGGGCTCAACGTCCCGACCCCGGCGGTCTCGAGCCACAGCTTGGACCACTCGCGGAGGTCGCGGCCGCTCGTCGCCTCGAGCTCGACGAGCAGGTCGTCGAGCACGGTGTTGCCGAACTCGTGCTTGCGGAAGTAGTTGCCGACGCCGGCGAAGAACGCCTCGATGCCCACCCAGGCGGCGAGCTGCTTCAGGACGGAGCCGCCCTTGGCGTAGGTGATGCCGTCGAAGTTGACCTGGACGTCCTCGAGGTCGTTGATGGTCGCGACGATGGGGTGCGTCGACGGCAGCTGGTCCTGGCGGTAGGCCCAGGTCTTCTCCATCGCGTTGAACGTCGTCCACGCCTCGGTCCACTCGGTGGCCTCAGCGGTGGCGATCGTCGAAGCCCATTCGGCGAACGACTCGTTCAACCACAGGTCGTTCCACCACTTCATGGTGACGAGGTCGCCGAACCACATGTGGGCGAGCTCGTGCAGGATCGTGACGACCCGGCGCTCCTTGATCGCGTCGGTCACCTTCGAGCGGAACACGTAGGTCTCGGTGAAGGTCACCGCGCCGGCGTTCTCCATCGCGCCCGCGTTGAACTCGGGGACGAAGAGCTGGTCGTACTTCTCGAACGGGTACGGGTACGCGAACTTCTCCTCGTAGTACGCGAAGCCCTGACGCGTCTTCTCGAAGATGTAGTCGGCGTCGAGGTACTCCGCCAGGCTCTTGCGAGCGAAGACGCCCAGCGGGATGGTCCGGCCGTCGCTCGAGGTGAGCTCGCTGCGCACCACGTCGTACGGGCCGGCCACGATCGCGGTGATGTAGGAGGAGATGCGCTGCGTGGGTGCGAAGCTCCAGGTCGCCGCGCCGTCGTGCGCCGGTACCGGCTCAGGCGTCGGGGAGTTGCTGACGACCTGCCAGGCCGCGGGCGCCGTGATCGTGAAGGTGAACGTCGCCTTCAGATCGGGCTGCTCGAAGACCGCGAACACCCGACGGGAGTCCGGCACCTCGAACTGGCTGTACAGGTACACCTCGCCGTCGACGGGGTCGACGAAGCGGTGGAGGCCCTCACCGGTGTTCGTGTACTCGGCGTCCGCGTCGACGACGAGCACGTTCTCCGCAGCGAGGCCGTCGAGCTGGATGCGCACGCCGTCGGAGACGGTCGACGGGTCGAGCTCGACGCCGTTCAGCGTGACGGAGTGGACGGTGCGCGTCATGGCGTCGATGAAGGTCGAGGCACCCGGTTCACCGGTGAAGCGCACCGTCGTGGTGCTGCGGAACACCTCGGGACCGGTCGTGAGGTCGAGCACGACCTCGTAGCTCGACGTGTCGACGAGCGCCCTGCGCTCCTGGGCTTCGACTCGGGTGAGGTTCTCTCCTGGCACAACTGCTCCCTGGTGTTGATGGACACGTGACGTGTGAACTGCACGTGGTCGCTCGTGACGACCGCGGCACGATCAACCAGCCTAGACCCGCCGTCCATCGGTTTCGGGGGAGTCGACGGGGATCGGCGCGTAGGGTGACGGCATGACGACTTCCGCTGCAGACAACACCCGCGTCGACTTCTGGTTCGACCCCTCCTGCCCGTGGGCCTGGATGACCTCGCGTTGGGTCGACGAGGTCACCGAAGCCCGGAACCTCGACGTCCACTGGCACATCATGAGCCTCGCCGTCCTCAACGAGGACCAGGACGTCAGCGACGACTACCGGGCCTTCTTCCCCCGGGCGCTCCGATACACGCGGCTCGTCGCCGCCGCGGCAGCCGAACACGGACACGCGGTCGTCAAGCCGCTCTACGACGCGCTCGGGACGCGGATCCACCCCGGCGGACGCGCGGAGGACGTCGACGCCGTGATCGCCGAAGCCCTCGCCGAGACCGGGCTCCCGGCGGCGCTCGCCGAAGCGTCGACGACGGACGCCTACGACGGGCCCATGCGCGAGAGCCACTTCGACGGCATCGGACGGGTCGGCCAGGACGTCGGCACCCCCGTCATCGCGATCGACGACGTGGCGTTCTTCGGACCCGTCATCTCGCCGGCGCCGAAGGGCGAGCAGGCGCTCGCACTGTGGGACGGTGTCGTCGCCGCTGCCGCCTACCCGGGCTTCTTCGAGCTGAAGCGCAGCCGTACGGCGGACCCGATCTTCGACTGACGCGACGCCGGCGCCCGGAACCCTAGACTTTCCACATGCGCATCCACATCGCCACCGATCACGCCGGTCTCGAGCTCAGTCAGTTCCTGCAGGACCACCTGCGCGCAGCCGGTCACGACGTCGTCGACCACGGCCCGGCCGAGTACGACGCGTTGGACGACTACCCGGCGTTCTGCATCAACGCGGCGAAGGCCGTCGTGCGCGACCAGCAGGCCGGTGTGGACGCCCTCGGCGTGGTGTTCGGCGGCTCGGGCAACGGCGAGCAGATCGCCGCGAACAAGGTCGTCGGTGTCCGCGCGGCGCTCGTCTGGAACCTCAGCACGGCGCAGCTGGCTCGGCAGCACAACGACGCCAACGTCATCTCGATCGGTGCGCGTCAGCACAGCACCGACGAGGCGGTGTCCTTCATCGACGCGTTCATCGCCGAGCCGTTCAGCCTCGAGGAACGTCACGCCCGTCGGATCGCCCAGCTCGCCGAATTCGAGGCGACCGGCACCATCGCCGGCAAGCACGTCGACGCCTGACGCGTCCTCCACCGCCACCGCGCGGCGCGCCGGATCGCGCCCCCACCGAGTGAGGAGTCACCATGCCCGAGGGGCACTCCGTCCATCGCATCGCCCGACAGTTCGCTCAGAACTTCGTCGGACACCGGGTCGCCGTGTCGTCTCCCCAGGGGCGCTTCGCCGAGGGCGCCGCCGTGCTGGACGGCCGGACGGTCACCGACGCCAAGGCCGTGGGCAAGCAGATGTTCCTCGAGTTCGACGACGGACTGTGGTTGCGGGTGCACCTCGGTCTGTACGGCGCGTGGGACTTCGCCGGTGAGATCCGGTCGGACCCGACCATCGCCGCCTCGAACGGCCGCATGGGGCAGACGAACCAGCGCGGCACGGTGCTCGACGACGACGATGCGCCGATCCACGATGCGGACGGCGAGAACTCCCTGCACAGCATCGGTGCACCGCGCCGGGCCAGGGTCCGGATGTCCGAGCAGTCGAGTCCACTCGCCGAGATCGACGAGCGGTTCCCACCCGAACCGGTGGGTCAGGTGCGCGTGCGGCTGTTGACCGAGACGACCGTGGCGGACCTCCGCGGGCCGACCGCCTGCGAGGTGATCGACGCCGCCGGGGTGCAGGCCGTCATCGATCGGCTCGGACCGGATCCACTGCTCGACCCGAGTGCGGAGGCGGGGGAGCGGTTCGTGTCGCGTGCGCACCGCAAGGGTTCCCCGATCGGTCTGCTCCTCATGGATCAGCAGATCATCAGCGGGATCGGCAACGTCTACCGCGCCGAACTGCTGTTCCGCGCCCGTCTCGATCCGCACCGCACCGGGAAGACGGTCCCCGTCGAGACGCTTCGCGAGATCTGGCTCGACTGGACGCGGTTGCTCGCGATCGGGGTCGAGACCGGACAGATGATGACGATGGACGACCTGTCGGCGGCCGACTACCGCCTCGCGATGGCCAACCGCGCCGATCGCCACTGGGTCTACAAGCGGGAGGGACTGCCGTGCCGGGTCTGCGGGACGAACATCCTCCTCGAGGAGATGGGCGCCCGCAAACTGTACTGGTGCCCGAACTGTCAGCGCTGAACCGAACCCGCCTGCCCAACCGACGAGGACCGATGTGATGACCGAGCACCGCCCTGGACCCGACGGCGACCTCGTCACGACGATCGCCGACGTCCACCTGTCCGGACCGCGCCGCGGAGGCTCGTCCGACGCCGAACGGGTCGACGTCCTGCTGGAGGACGGCTCGATCGTGGCGATCCGACCCGCCGACCCCGAGGTCCTGCTTCGCTCTGACCCCGGGGTGTTGGACGGCGGTGGTGGCTTCCTCCTGCCCGGGCTCTGGGACCACCACGTGCACTTCACCCAGTGGGCGCGCACGGCGAGGCGCGTCGACCTGTCCTCGGCCGCATCCGCCGCCGAGGCGGTCGAGTTGGTCGCTGAGCGGATCGCCCAGGAGGCCGACGGTGACGGCTGGGTCGAGGGCGCGAGGTTCCGCGACGCCCTCTGGCCGGACACGCCGACGTTCGCGCTGCTCGACGCGATCGCACCGGACCGCGAGGTCGTGCTGGTCAGCGCCGACCTCCACTGCTGCTGGCTGAACAGCGCAGCGCTCCGGGCCACGGGCTTCGCCGACCATCCCACCGGCCTGTTGCGGGAGGAGGAGTCGTTCGCCGTCCTCAAACAGCTCGACCAGGTCGCCGACGAGCTCTCCGACCGCTGGGTCGACGCCGCCGCCGATCAGGCGGCATCCCGCGGCGTCGTCGGTGTCGTCGACCTGGAGATGCGCTGGAACGCCGCGGACTGGATCCGTCGGGTCGGGAACGGGACTCGCGCGCTCCGCATCTCCTTCGGTGTGTACGCCGAGCACCTCGAGCGCGCGATCGACGCCGGGCTCGTGACCGGGGGAGTGCTCGCCGGAACGGACGGCCTGGTGCAGGTCGGCCCGTTCAAGGTCATCACCGACGGATCCCTCAACACCCGGACGGCCTGCTGCGAAGCGCCCTATCCGGGTTCGGCTCCCGGAACCGACGCGCACGGGATGCTCAACGTCCCGCCGGAGCGACTCACCGCATTGCTCACCCTGGCGACCGCCAACGGCCTCCACTGCGCGGTGCACGCCATCGGCGACCGCGCCAACACCCTCGCCCTCGACGCCATCGAGACGACGGGCGCGAGGGGCACGATCGAGCACGCGCAGCTGCTCCGGGCGTCGGACCTGGAGCGGTTCGCCCGCACCGGAACGGCTGCGAGTGTCCAGCCGGAACACGCGATGGACGATCGGGACATCGCCGAGGTCCACTGGGCCGGGCGCACCGACCGTGCCTTCGTGCTCCGCAGCCTCCTCGACGCCGGCGCCACGCTCCGACTCGGTTCCGACGCCCCGGTCGCTCCGCTCGACCCGTGGGTCTCCATCGCCGCCGCCGTGACGCGCAGCCGCGATGGACGCGAGGCCTGGCACGGGGAGCAGGCCATCACGGTCGAGGAGGCACTGGCGGCGTCGACCAGAGGAGACGATGACGTGGTGGCCGTCGGCCGCCCCGCCGACCTCGTCGTCGTGCCGTTCGACCCGTTCTCCTGCGCACCGGAGGCCCTGCGCACCATGCCGGTCCGTGCGACGATGCTGGGTGGGCGCCTGACGGCGGCTCCATCCGTCCACCCGGCCGGGGGATAACCCCCGATCGGAACGGGGCGTCCACCGGATGCCGTTCGTCGGCGGAGCCGAACAGACTGAGGTGAGCCCGGTGCGAGAGCCGGGACCGCTCCGTCGAAAGGACCTCCTTCATGACCACCGCCATCGGCCGACAGCTCGACGCGTCGGCGAAGCCCGATCCCTCCACCCGAGGCGCATGGCGATACGGTCGGCTCTGGCGGGACGTCCCCGGATCGCTCCTGTTCCTGCTGCCCAACCTGCCGATCGTCATCGCCGGAAGCATCGTGGCCGTGGTGATCCTCTCCCTCGGCTTCGGGCTCGCGATCCTGGGGGTCGGTCTCCTGATCATCGTCGGCGGCCTCTGGGTGTCGCGGGCGTTCGTGGAGCTCGAGGTCGCGCGTCTCCGCACGACGGGGCTCCCGCCGATCCGAGGAGGAGCCTGGCGGTCGTCCATCGGGACCGAGACGACACTGGGTGCCGTGCTCGCTCCACTCGCCGGACCGCGTTGGTGGCTCGCGGCCCTGCACACGGTCATCGTGAACCCGATCGTCGGGGGCGTCACCTGGGGGCTGACCATCACCTGGACCGTGGGTGCCGTCGCCGGCACGACGTACTGGATCTGGGCGGACCGGCTCTCGGCTGGTTCGTCCTCGGGCTTCGCGGAGCTGCTGGCTCCCACGCTGGACCCGTCGGACGCGTTGCTCGCCGACAAGCTCTGGAACCTCGCGCTCGGTGTCGTGTTCCTCGTGACGCTCCCGCTGGTCCTCCGGGTGCTGGTGCTGCTGCACCACGCCATCGCCTCCGGGCTGTTCGGTGCGCGGCCACAGGAGGAGCTGCGAGCCGAGCTCCTGGCGGAGCGGCGTGCACGCGGTGCCGCCGTCTCGGCTGAGGCGGGCGCGGTGCGGCGGCTCGAACGGGACATCCACGATGGTCCGCAGCAGCGACTCGTCCGGCTGCAGATGGATCTCGCGGCCGCCGAACGACGCCTCGACACGGACCCCGCCTCCGCACGCTCGCTCCTGGGTGAGGCGCGCGCCCAGGCCGCCGAGACGCTCGACGAACTCCGCGCGCTCTCGAAGGGCCTGATGCCGCCACTGCTGCAGGACCGCGGCCTCGTCGCCGCACTCGACGACCTCGCCGCGCGGTGTCCGGTGCCGACGAGGACGGAGCTGGCGGTCGTCTCATCGGTGACGCTGCCTCGTGAGACGGAACGTGGGATCTACTTCATCGTCGCCGAACTCCTGACCAACGTGTCGAAGCATGCGGATGCGCGGCGCGCCGGCGTCGAGGCCCACGTGACAGTGGACCAGCAGCTGGGTTCGCGGCTCACCCTCCGCGTGACGGATGACGGTCGGGGCGGCGCGCACCTGGAACCGGGCCACGGTCTCGAAGGCCTGACCGAACGGGCGCAGGGCCTCGGCGGGAGACTGGTGATCGAGCCGGCCCCGGTGTGGGACGGCGTCGCACGTGGCAGCGCCGTCTCGATCTCGCTCCCCGTAGGCTGAACGCGTGATCAGCCCTGACCGTGCCGGTGGAGGACCGCTCCGCATCGTGATCGCCGAGGATTCGACACTCCTCCGCGAGGGCTTGATGCGGCTGTTCGACGAGGCCGGCTTCATCACGGTCGCCGCGTACGCCGATGCGGAGGCGCTCCAGCGCGGGCTCGCGGCGGACCGACCGGACCTCATCGTCATGGACGTCCGCATGCCGCCCACGTTCCGGGACGAAGGGGTCCGCGCAGCGATAGCGCTGCGTGCCGAGCATCCCGACCTCCCCGTCCTGCTGCTCAGCCAGTACGTCGAGACCGTCTACGCCCGGGAGCTGCTCGCGGACGGCGGGCGTGGGATCGGCTATCTGCTCAAGGACCGGGTCGCCTCATTGGAGGAGGTGCAGGACGCCATCCACCGGTTGGTCGAGGGAGGGACCGTCCTCGACCCCGACGTGGTCCGCACCCTGTTCGCAGCACAGCGCGACCCGTTGGCCGGCCTGACCCCACGTGAGACGGAGGTGCTCTCCGCCATGGCGGAGGGGCGCACGAACACGGCGATCGCCGAACGCCTGCGGGTCGGTGTCGGTGCGGTCGAGAAGCACATCTCGGCCATCTTCCAGAAGCTCGGTCTCGAGGACTCCGGGAGCGACCACCGACGCGTCCTCGCGGTCCTCGCCCTGCTCCAGCGCAACGGTTGACGGGTGACACGCGCGACGAAGGGGCAGTCACGGATGACTGCCCCTTCGTGGGTGATGCTGGCGGGTCGCCCCGCCGGGGTGCTACCGGCTGAGGTGGGCGAAGAGGAACCAGCGGTCCTTGTCGAGGCCGCGGGCGATCTCGATCGCGATGTCCTGGCTGGTCTGGTCGAGCTCGTCGAGCTCGTCGACCGCGGTGTTGACCGAGGCGGAGGCCGCGTCGATGAGGGCGATGACCTCGGCGATGGTGCGGTCGGACTGCTGGAAGCCCTCGCTCAGCTCGGGCGTGCTGGTCTTCGCGGCGACGGTGCTGAGGCGTGCGTCGACCGGGAGTCCGAGGGCGACGATGCGCTCTGCGGCGAGGTCGGCCCACTCCTGCGCGTGGTCGACGATGTCGTCGAGCAGCTCGTGGACGCCGATGAAGTTCGCGCCACGCACGTGCCAGTGGGCCTGCTTGCCGTTGACGACGATGGCGGTGAGGTCGACGACGACGGGGCTGAGGAACTGCGCGGTGCCTGCTGCGACGTCCGGGTTGGCGACGGCCTGCGGAATGGAGGTGGTGATGTCGGTCATGGTGTTTCCCCTTCGTTGACGAGTGAGGCCCTGGTCGGGCGGATTCGTCGGTCTGCTTGAATGCAACGGTACTCAGCCGCAGACATTCCGCAAGGAAGTCGAGGCTCGGCTTACGAAGGGTGCACTCAGCAAGGAAAGCCTGACCGTACCGGCGATTCACCCCGGAACGACGCGGGTTCCCGACGGCCGGGGCCGCCTGCGATAGCGTGGCCGGTATGACGCTGCACGGTACGGTCAGGAAACTCTCAGACGGACGCTCGCCCCAGATCGACCCGAGTGCCTACACGGCGCCGGGCTCCGTGCTGGTGGGCGCCGTCACGCTCGCCGCGGATTCGAGCGTCTGGTACAACGCCGTCCTCCGCGCGGACTCCGACTCGATCACGCTCGGCGCAGGGTCCAACATCCAGGACGGGGTCGCCGTGCACACGGACAGCGGCCACCCGACGGTCATCGGACGCAACGTCTCCGTCGGGCACAACGCGGTCGTCCACGGCTGCACGGTCGAGGACGACTGCCTCATCGGGATGGGTTCCGTGGTCCTGAGTGGAGCCGTGATCGGTGCCGGGTCGCTCGTCGCCGGGGGAGCGGTGGTCCTCGAGGGCATGATCGTGCCGCCCGGTTCGCTCGTCGCGGGGGTCCCGGCCAAGGTGCGGCGGGAGCTGACGGCCGACGAGCGGGAGGCGATCCGGCAGAACGCCGCACACTACGTCGCCCTCAGAGCGGTCCACGCCGCAGCCGTCGACGAAGACTAGCGGCGGCGTGCGTCGCGCTTCCTGAGGCGACGCTGCGCGGCGAGCGAGCCGGACAGGCAGACGACGCAGCCGATCATGCAGATGAGTCCGACGCCGAGTCGCCCGGTCGCGAGTGCGTACACCCCGACGAAGAAGACGAGCGCACCGGCCACCGTCCAGATGTGGGGCCAGATCGCGTCGAGTCGCATGCGCTCAGCCTAGGGCGTCGCGCATCCTGTGCTCCGCCCCCGCCCGGATCTGTCGAAGCGCTCAGCGGCGGGCCTCGCGCTCCGGCGATCCTCTTCCGGTCCCTGAGCCTGTCGAAGGGCGCGGCGCCAAGAAGTCCCTGCGCGGTAGCCGAACCGTCGCGCCTGCCTTCGCGGCGCTGCCTGGTTCTGACGAATGGAGAGGGGATGACGGGAATCGAACCCGCGTAATCAGTTTGGAAGACTGAGGCTCTACCATTGAGCTACATCCCCGAGGCGTCGCAGTGCGACGAACTCACCCGGCAATGCTACTGCATCCCGAGCGCCCATCCGTGCAGCTCCGTGTCCCGAGGCCGGTTCCGCCCCGGAAACCGCACAGGGGCCGCACAGATTCTGGGCTAGACTGACCGAGGCCATTTCGCCCACCGCTCGTCGGTCGGGCCGGCTGGCCGGATTGTCGCCGATCCGGGGCGTAGCTCAGCTTGGTAGAGCGCCCGGTTTGGGACCGGGAGGTCGCAGGTTCGAATCCTGTCGCCCCGACTCCGTTTTGCGTCCTCAACTGAGGCAGAATCCCCGACACAGGAGAAGTAATCACGTGAAGACCACGGTCGAGAAGCTGAGCCCCACTCGCGTCAAGCTCGCCATCGCGGTGACGCCCGAGGAGCTCAAGCCGAGCATCACCCACGCCTACGGACACATCGCCGAGGACATCAACGTCCCAGGCTTCCGTAAGGGCAAGGTGCCACCGGCGATCATCGACCAGCGCGTCGGCAAGGGCGCCGTGATCGAGCACGCCGTCAACGAGGGCCTCGACGGCTTCTTCCGCAAGGCACTCGAGGAGAACGAACTCCGTCCGCTCGGCCGCCCGCAGGCCGACATCGTCGAGTGGCCGAACGAGAAGGACTTCTCCGGCGACCTGCTCGTGAACATCGAGGTCGACGTCCGTCCCGAGATCACGCTTCCCGCCTACGAGGGCCTCAAGCTCACCGTCGACGCCCAGGAAGCCGGCGAAGCCGACGTCCAGGACGAGCTCGACCGCATCCGCGCACGCTTCGGCACGCTCGTGACCGTCGACCGCCCGGCCAAGACGGGCGACTTCGCCCAGCTCGACCTGGTCGCCAAGATCAACGACGCCGAGGTCGACCGCGCGAGCGGCGTCTCCTACGAGATCGGTTCGGGCGAGCTGCTCACCGGCATCGACGAGGCACTCGACTCCCTCACCGCCGGTGAGACCACCACCTTCACCTCGCCGCTGCTCGGTGGCGAGCACGAGGGCGAGGACGCCGAGGTCACCGTCACGCTGACCGCCGTCAAGGAGCGCGAGCTTCCCGAGGCCGACGACGACTTCGCTCAGATCGCGAGCGAGTTCGACACCATCGACGAGTTCAAGGCGCAGCTGCGCGAGGTCGTCGAGCGCCAGCAGGTCATCACCCAGGGCCGCGACGCACGCACCGCGCTCGTCGACGCCATGCTCGAGGCCGCGCAGATCCCCGTGCCCGAGAGCGTCATCGAGGACGAGGTGCACCGTCACCTCGAGGGCGAGAACCGCCTCGAGGACGACGAGCACCGCGCCGAGGTCACCGAGTCCAGCGAGAAGGCACTGCGCACGCAGCTCCTCCTCGACGCCCTCGCGGAGTCGCTCAACGTCCAGGTGAACCAGAACGAGCTCACCGAGTACCTCATCCAGAGCGCGTCGCAGTACGGCATGGAGCCCGGTGAGTTCATCGAGGCACTCGGCCAGCAGGGTCAGATCCCCGCCATGGTCGGCGAGGTCGCCCGCAACAAGGCCATCGCCATCGCGCTCGGCAAGGCCGAGGTCGTCGACTCCAACGGCAAGCCTGTCGACCTGAGCGACTTCGTCGCCGTGGTCGAGGACGAGGACGCCGCCACCGAGACTGCAGCCGACGAGACGACCGAGGCTCCGGCCGAGGACGCCGCCGACGAGGCTCCGGCCGAGGCAGAGCCGAAGAAGGCCGCCGCCAAGAAGGCACCTGCGAAGAAGGCGCCCGCCAAGAAGGCACCGGCCAAGAAGGCCGCTGCCGACGAGGCCGCTGCCGAGTAGGACAGCACCAGCAGTGACGACAGGGGCGGAAGCGATTCCGCCCCTGTCGTCGTCTCCGGACACGTCAGCCGAATGGGAGCCATCATGACGACGACCGACGCAACCGGCTGGGACGACCGCGTCGCAGCCGTCTGGGCCGACGAGACCATCGACGACGAGCAGCGCATCGCGGCCATCGACGCCCTGGCCGCCGAGCGTCCGCCGGGTGACGCCCGCGCCGCGTTCGAGGCTGCCGGTGCACGCGACTCCGCCGGCCACGAGGTCGAGGCCGAGGTCTGCTATCGCGCCGCGCTCGAGGCCGGGCTCGACGAGGAGCACCGTCCGCAGGCGATCATCCAACTGGCCAGCACCCTCCGCAACCTCGGCCGGACCGCTGAGAGCGTCGTCCTGCTCGAACAGCAGCTCGCGGACGATCCGACCGGTCCGTACGCGGACGCGACCGCGGCCTTCCTGGCCCTGGCGCTCGCCAGCTCGGGGGACCCGCGTCGAGCGACCGCCGTCGCCCTCCGCGCTCTCGTGCCGCACCTGCCGCGATACCACCGGTCCGTCCGCGCCTACGCCGACGAACTCGAGACGGATCCGCTCCGCTGAGCCCCGACGGTCGCGCGGTCCGTCCGCTCGCCGTCCGCTGCCGGCGAACCCCGTCGCCCGGGAGTCTGCCGAGGGCGAACAGGGCGTTGGTGGTGCGTCGCCTCCGATAGATTCGAACCACTGCACAACCGAAACGGAGCGATAATGGCCGAACCACA
Organism: Plantibacter sp.; assembly: GCF_059073635.1. Taxonomy (NCBI): domain Bacteria; kingdom Bacillati; phylum Actinomycetota; class Actinomycetes; order Micrococcales; family Microbacteriaceae; genus Plantibacter; species Plantibacter sp. The sequence continues at coordinate 256,279 of NZ_JCACOF010000012.1, forward strand.
GTTCTCGCCCAGTGTCTTTGACCGCCTGCTGAAGGACCGGATCATCTGGCTGGGCGCCGAGGTCCGCGACGAGAACGCGAACGAGATCGCGGCCAAGCTGCTGCTCCTCGCCGCGGACGACCCGAAGCGCGACATCTACCTCTACATCAACTCGCCCGGTGGCTCCATCACGGCCGGCATGGCCATCTACGACACCATGCAGTTCGTGCCGAACGACATCGTCACGGTCGGTATCGGCATGGCCGCGTCGATGGGTCAGCTCCTCCTCACGGCCGGCACCAAGGGCAAGCGCTACATCACCCCGAACGCCCGCGTGCTCCTCCACCAGCCGCACGGCGGATTCGGCGGGACGTCGAGCGACATCCAGACCCAGGCGCAGCTCATCCTCGACATGAAGCGCCGTCTCGCCGAGATCACCGCGGCGCAGACCGGCAAGAGCGTCGAGCAGATCAACGCCGATGGCGACCGCGACCGCTGGTTCAACGCCGAAGAGGCGCTCGAATACGGTTTCGTCGACCACCTCCGTGAGTCCGCGCTCGACGTGGCCGGCGGCGGCGGAACCGTCGACAGCGACAAGTAACCCGGCTTCGACCAGACAGGAATGCAACACATGGAGACTCCAACGTTCAGTGCGGCGGGCCGCTCGCTGCAGATGCCGGGTGCTCGCTACATCCTCCCGAGCTTCGAAGAGCGCACGGCCTACGGCTACAAGCGCCAGGACCCGTACGCGAAGCTCTTCGAGGACCGCATCATCTTCCTCGGCGTGCAGGTCGACGACGCATCGGCCGACGACATCATGGCCCAGCTGCTCGTGCTCGAGAGCATGGACCCCGACCGCGACATCGTCATGTACATCAACTCACCCGGTGGCTCGTTCACCGCGATGACGGCGATCTACGACACGATGCAGTACATCCGTCCGCACGTCATGACGGTGGTCCTCGGACAGGCGGCCTCCGCCGCTGCCGTGCTCACCGCCGCCGGCACGCCGGGCAAGCGCCTGGCCCTCCCGAACGCCCGCATCCTGATCCACCAGCCCGCCGTCGGCGAGGCCGGCCACGGACAGGCTTCGGACATCGAGATCCAGGCGGCCGAGATCCTCCGCATGCGCGGCTGGCTCGAGTCGACCCTCGCACACCACTCCAACCGTTCGGTGGAGCAGGTCAACAAGGACATCGACCGCGACAAGATCCTCTCGGCCGCCGAGGCGCTCGAGTACGGTCTCATCGACCAGGTGCTCACCTCGCGGAAGAACCCGGTCGCGGCCATCACGGCCTGACCCGGCTCCCGTGCTCACGACTCGGCGCGTCATCCCAGCGGGGTGGCGCGCCGAGTTGTCGCAGGGACAGGTTAGGCTCGGAGCACCGAATCTCCAGGGAGAGGGAAAGACATGGCACGGATAGGCGAAAGCGCCGATCTGCTCAAGTGCTCGTTCTGCGGCAAGAGCCAGAAGCAGGTCCAGCAGCTGATCGCTGGTCCCGGCGTGTACATCTGCGACGAGTGCGTCGAGTTGTGCAACGAGATCATCGCCGAGCGACTCGCTGAAGCGAGCGAGGAGACGGTGAGCGAGTTCGACCTCCCGAAGCCGAAGGAGATCTTCGCCTTCCTCGAGGAGTACGTCATCGGCCAGGAGGCCGCGAAGAAGGCGCTCTCGGTCGCGGTGTACAACCACTACAAGCGCGTCCGCTCACGCGCCACGCTCGCTCCCGCCGAGACGGTGCACGACGACATCGAGATCGCGAAGAGCAACATCCTCCTCATCGGCCCGACGGGCTGCGGCAAGACGTATCTCGCGCAGACCCTCGCGAAGCGACTGAACGTCCCCTTCGCCGTCGCCGATGCGACCGCACTGACCGAGGCCGGCTACGTCGGCGAGGACGTCGAGAACATCCTCCTCAAGCTCATCCAGGCCGCCGACTACGACGTCAAGCGCGCGGAGACCGGCATCATCTACATCGACGAGGTCGACAAGATCGCCCGCAAGGCGGAGAACCCCTCCATCACGCGCGACGTCTCCGGTGAGGGTGTCCAGCAGGCGCTCCTCAAGATCCTCGAGGGAACCGTCGCCTCGGTACCCCCGCAGGGCGGCCGGAAGCACCCGCACCAGGAGTTCATCCAGATCGACACGACGAACGTCCTGTTCATCGTCGCCGGGGCCTTCGCCGGGCTGGAGGAGATCATCTCCTCCCGCGCGGGCAAGAAGGGCATCGGCTTCGGCGCACCCCTGCACAGCAAGGGCGACGACGTGAACCTCTTCGGCGAGGTCCTGCCGGAAGACCTCCACAAGTTCGGCCTCATCCCCGAGTTCATCGGTCGGCTGCCGGTCGTCACGACGGTCACGCCGCTCGACCAGCACGCGCTCATGGAGATCCTCACGGTCCCGAAGAACGCGCTCGTGCGTCAGTACCAGCGCATGTTCGAGATCGACGGCGTCGAGCTGGAGTTCGACCAGGCGGCACTCGAAGCGATCGCCGACCTCGCCGTCCTCCGCAAGACCGGTGCCCGAGGGCTCCGAGCCATCATGGAAGAGGTGCTCGGGCCGATCATGTTCGAGGTGCCCTCCACCGACGAGGTCGCTCGCGTCGTCATCACCCGGGAGTCCGTCGTCGAGAACGCGGCCCCGACGATCGTCCCGCGTGCGGCTCGCCGCCAGGAGAAGTCGGCCTAGACGACGCCCAGCGGTGAACAAGCCCGCCGCAGCCCCCGGATCCTCCGGAGTCGCTGCGGCGGGCTTCGTCGTTCAGTCCTCGAGCCCGCGGCGTCGGAGGAGCGGCTCGATGACCGCGTCGCGCCCACGGAAGTCGCGGTAGGCCTCCAGAGGATCCTTCGAACCGCCGACCCCGAGGAGCTTGGTGCGGAAGCGGTCGCCGTTCTCCCTCGTCAGTCCGCCGTTCTCCGTGAACCAGTCGACGGTGTCCGCGTCGAGCACCTCGCTCCAGATGTAGGAGTAGTAGCCGGCGTCGTATCCGCCCGAGAAGGTGTGGGCGAAGTACGTGCTCGCGTACCGGGGCGGGACGGCCGGATTGTCGAGCCCGGCGGACCGGAGTGCCGCCGCCTCGAACGCCTCCACATCGTCGACCCGGTCATCTGCACCGATGCTGTGCCACGCCTGGTCGAGCATCGCCGCAGCGAGGTACTCGCTCGTCGAGAAGCCCTCGTTGAACCCCTCGGACGCCTGGAGCTTCGCCACCAGTTCCTGCGGCATCGGCTCACCGGTCTCGACGTGCCTGGCGTAGCCGGCGAGCACCTCGGGCCACAGCATCCACATCTCGTTCACCTGGCTCGGGAACTCGACGAAGTCCCGGAAGACGTTCGTACCGGAGAACCGCGGGTACTCGACCTCCGCGAAGAGACCGTGCAGCGCGTGGCCGAACTCGTGGAAGAAGGTCGTGACCTCGTCGAGGCTCAGCAGGGTCGGTTCGCCGTCGGCCGGCTTCGGGACGTTCAGGTTGTTGACCACGACGGTGGGCTGGTCGAGCAGGCGGTTCTGGGAGATGAGCGCGTTCATCCAGGCGCCGCCGCGCTTGCTGTCGCGGGTGTACAGGTCGAGGAGGTACAGGCCGAGGCCGGAGCCGTCCTCGTTCCAGACCTCGAAGACACGGACGTCGGGGTGGTAGCCCTGGAGATCGGTCCGTTCGGCGAAGGTGATGCCGTAGAGCTTGGTCGCTGCGGCGAACACGCCGTCGAAGAGGACCCGCTCCGCTTCGAAGTACGGGCGCATCACGCTGGTGTCGACATCGAACCGGTCGATCCTGACCTGTTCGGTCGCGAACGGCCAGTCCCAGGCCTCGACGGTCTCGAGGCCGGTGACCCGCTCGAGCTCGCGCTGTTCCCGATCCGCGTTGCGGGCGGCGGGGATCGCCAGACGGGAGAGGAGCGCTGCGACGGCCTCCGGGGTCCCCGCGGTCTGGTCCGCGGTGACCACTGCCGCGTGCGACGGGAATCCCAGGAGTGCGGCGCGCTCGGCTCGGAGGCGGGTGATCTCGAGGACGAGGTCGCGGTTGTCGTTCGGTCCGCCGTGTGTGCCGCGAGCACGGGAGGCCGTCATGATCCGCTCGCGGACGCCACGGTGCGTCAACGACGACAGCGCCGGATGGCCGGTCGGGAGGACGAGGGTGACGAGCCAGCCGTCGAGGCCTCGCTCGGCGGCCGCCTGGGCCGCGGCGGAGATCTCGCCCGCACTCAGGCCGTCGAGCTCCGCGGCATCGGTGAGGTGGACGGCGAGCTCGTTGGTGTCGGCCAGGAGCTGCTTCTCGAACCGGGTGGTCAGTGTCGAGAGGCGGAGATTGAGGTCGGAGAGCCGCTGCTTCTCCTCGGCGTCGAGACCTGCGCCCGCGAGCGTGTGTTCGCTGTACACGCGTCGGACCAGGTAGACCGCCTCGGCGGTCAGCTGGAGGTCGTCGAGATTCGCGTGGACCGCCGCGATCCGCGCGTACAGCGCGGGGTCGAGCCTGATCGCGTCCTCGTGGGCGGCCAGCTGCGGAGCGAGCTCCTCCTCGAGTTCATTGGTGAACGCGGAGCTGTCCGCCGAACTCTGATTGAAGAAGACCGCTGCGACCCGCCGGAGGATCGCGCCGCTCCGTTCGAGCGGGATCAGCGTGTTCTCGAAGGTCGGCGCGTCGTCCTGCGCGGTGATCGCCGCGATCTCGTCGAGTTGCTGCGCGAACCCGGCGGTGAAGGCGGGGCGGAAGTGCTCCTCGCGGATCTCGCCGAACGGCGGCAGCTGATAGGGGAGTGTGCTCGGCTGGAGGAACGGATTCGTGTGTGATTCCATACCTCACCCTATCCAGCGTGCCGGGGAGGAGGCTCAGTCCTCGTCGTCGTCGTGGTCGTCGTCCGGTCGGGTGAGGCTGACGGATCCGTCCGCGTGCTGACGGATGGTCGTACCGTCGTCGAGCTCGACCACGGGCCGGCGTTCGAGCCAGGTGAGGGTCCAGCGCCACGAGGACGTGTCGACACCCTGCGCGAGCAACTCCTGCTCCTCAGCGGCGATGGCCGTCTGCACCGGCGTCGGCACGTTCTCCGGTGGCTTGGCGCCGACGGCCCAGCGGGTTCCGAGTTGCATCACGGCTCCAGGTCGTAGGTGACCCAGCTCGTGCGGGTCGCCAGCTTGTCGTACACGGCCTGGGCGCGCTCGTTGTCGGCGGCGGTGATCCACCGGACGACGCTGTGACCGTCCGCCTTCGCGAGGTCGCGGACGTGCTCGATCAGCGCGGTCCCGACCCCGCCGGTGCGGGCGTCCTCGGCGACGAAGAGGTCGTCGAGGTAGAGCCCGGTCCCACCGGCGAGGGCACGGGGGAACACGCGATAGTGGGCGAGCCCGACGAGGGCGCCCTGTGCGTCCTCAGCGACGAGCGCGGTCAACGGATGGGTCGGGTCGCTGAGCCAGCCCCACACGAGGACGGCCTTCTCGTCGGTCAGGGGGTTGCCGTAGAACTCCCCGTAGCCGGAGTACAGCGCGTGCCAGGCGAACAGGTCGCTCTCGACGGCGGGACGGATGGTGACGCTCATGCGCGTGCCTCCTCGGCGTCGGCCGCCGGCGTGAAGACGATGTCGCCGACCGACAGGACGTCGGCGGTGCGGAACTCGAGGGACTCGATGCGTCCGACGGCGCGGAGGTCGTCTGCGACGAGCGCGAGCAGCTCGATCGATGCGGCGGGTCCGGCGATGACCGCGGAGTCCACCGGGGTCTTCTGGGAAGCCTTGGCGTCGGTCTTCGCGCGCCGGATGCCCGTGAGCGCCTCGCTCGCGAGCTGCAGCACCTGCGGTTCGCCCGCCGCGAGTCCTGCGAACTCCTCGTCGGTCGGCCAGCTGGCACGGTGCACGGAGCCGTCGTGCGTCCAGGACCAGGCTTCCTCGGCCGCGAACGGGATGAACGGGGCGAACAGGCGGAGCAGGGTGGAGAGCGCGATCCGCAGCGCGGCCACCGCCGAAGCCTGCTCAGGGCTCTCCTCGCCGTAGGCCCGCTCCTTGACGAGCTCGAGGTAGTCGTCGCAGAACGTCCAGAAGAACGCCTCGGTGAGCTCGAGGGCGCGCGCGTGGTCGTAACCGGCCAGCGCACTGCTGGCGTCGGCGACGGTCTTGCGGAGCACGCTCAGCATGGCGAGGTCGACGGCCTCCGTCACCGGGGCGTCTTCACGACCGGTGAACCCGAGGATGAACTTCGAGGCGTTGAGCACCTTGATCGCCAGGCGCCGGCCGATCTTGATCTGCGTCGGGTTCTGCGGGTCGAAGGCGGCGTCGGTGCCGAGACGGCTCGAGGCCGCCCAGTAGCGGACGGCGTCCGAACCGTGCTGCTCGAGCATGGCCGCCGGCGTGACGACGTTGCCCTTCGACTTCGACATCTTCTTGCGGTCGGGGTCGACGATGAAGCCGGACACGGAGGCGTGCTCCCACGGCTTCTGGTCGTACTCGAGGACGCTGCGGAGCATGGTGGAGAACAGCCAGGTGCGGATGATGTCCTGACCCTGCGGGCGCAGCGAGTACGGGAACACGAGGTCCCAGAGCTCGGGGTCGCGCTCCCAGCCGCCGGCGAGCTGCGGGGTGAGGCTCGACGTGGCCCAGGTGTCCATGACGTCGACCTCGCCCATGAACCCGCCGGGGACGCCGCGCTGCGACTCGTCGTAACCGGGTGCGGCATCGCTGGACGGGTCGACGGGCAGAGCGGCGTGGTCTGGCGCGATCGGCTGGTCGTAGACCGGGTTGCCGTCGGCGTCGAGCGGGTACCAGAGGGGGATCGGCACTCCGAAGAAGCGCTGGCGGGAGATCAGCCAGTCGCCGGACAGGCCACCGACCCAGTTCTCGTAGCGCACGCGCATGAAGTCGGGGTGCCACTCGAGCTCCGAGCCGAGTTCGAGGAGGCGGCTGCGGAGCTGTTCGTCGCGGGCGCCGTTGCGGATGTACCACTGGCGGGTCGAGACGATCTCGAGCGGCTTGTCGCCCTTCTCGAAGAACTTCACCGGGTGGGTGATCTGCTTCGGCTCGCCGATCAGGTCGCCCGAGGCGGCGAGGAGGTCGACGACGGTCTGCTTGGCGCTGAAGACGGTCTTCCCGGCGAGCTGCGCGTACGCCTCGAGGCCGGCTTCGGAGGTGATCGCCTCAGGGGCCTCCGAGATGACGCGGCCGTCGAAGCCGAGGATCGCGCGGTTGGGGAGGTCGAGTTCGCGCCACCACACGATGTCGGTGATGTCGCCGAAGGTGCACACCATCGCGATGCCGGCACCCTTGTCGGGCTGGGCGAGGTGGTGGGCGAGCACGGGCACCTCGACGCCGAACACGGGCGTGGTCACGGTCGTGCCGAACAGCGGCTTGAAGCGCTCGTCGTCGGGGTGGGCGACGAGGGCGACGCAGGCGGGGAGGAGCTCCGGCCGTGTGGTCTCGATCTCGATGGTGCCGCCGTCGGGGCGGTGGAAGGAGAGTCGACGGTAGGTGCCCGGCTGCTCCTTGTCCTCGAGCTCCGCCTGGGCGACCGCCGTGCGGAAGGTGATGTCCCAGAGGGTCGGCGCCATGGCCTGGTAGGCCTCGCCGCGGTCCAGGTTGCGCAGGAACGCGAGCTGGCTCGCCGTGATCGACTCGTCGCCGATGGTGCGGTAGCTCTGCGTCCAGTCCACGGAGAGGCCGAGCGCACGCCAGACGGCCTCGAACTGCTGCTCGTCCTCGACGGTGAGGCGCTCGCACAGCTCGATGAAGTTGCGACGCGAGATCGGGATCTGGTCGGCGGCCTTGGTGCTCTTGTTGTCGCCACCCTCGAACGGCGGGGTGAAGTCGGCGTCGTAGGGGAGCGTCGGGTCGCACCGGACGCCGTAGTAGTTCTGGACGCGGCGTTCGGTCGGGAGGCCGTTGTCGTCCCAGCCCATGGGGTAGAAGACGCGCTTGCCGGTCATCCGCTGGTAGCGGGCGATCACATCGGTGTGCGTGTAGCTGAAGACGTGACCGATGTGCAGGGAGCCGGATGCGGTCGGCGGCGGGGTGTCGATCGAGTAGATGCACTCACGCGTGGCGCCGTCGCGCTCGAACCGGTAGGTCCCCGCGGACTCCCAGGAGGAGCCCCACTTCTGCTCGAGACCTTCGAGGGCCGGCTTGTCCGGGATGCTGGCAGCGGTCATGAGGCGATCTCCTGCTGATATGTGCGGCACCGTGTCTGCGTGCCTGAGTGTGTGGGAACATCCCATGCTATCGCAGGGGACCGGGAGGACGCCGGACCGCAGACCGTCATCCTCCGCCGATAGCATCGGACCGTGTCGACCAGAGCCGCCTCCGGCCCCGTGAGAGCCGACCTCCAAGGCCTTCGTGCCGTGGCGGTCTCGCTCGTCGTGGTGTTCCATCTCTGGCCGGGGCTCGTGCCGGGCGGGTTCGTCGGCGTCGACGTGTTCTTCGCGATCTCCGGGTTCCTCATCACGGCGCACCTCCTCGCCGAGGTCGAGCGATCCGGTTCGGTCCGACTCGGGCGGTTCTGGGCCCGGCGCGCACGACGGCTGCTCCCCGCTGCGCTCACCGTCCTCACCGCGACCCTCGTCGCGAGCTGGTACCTCGCACCGCTCGGGGACCTGCCCCGGTTCCTGCGCGAGATCGCGTGGTCGGGCCTGTACATCGAGAACTGGGCGCTCGCCGGATCCGCGATCGACTACCTCGCGGCAGAGGACGCTCCGTCGCCCGTGCAGCACTTCTGGTCGCTGTCGGTCGAGGAGCAGTTCTACCTCGTCTGGCCGATCCTGGTCCTCGTCGCCGGCTGGCTCGCCGTGCGGTTCGCCCGACGCTCGGCCGCGCCGACGGTACGGCGTCGGGGCGTCGCGATCGCGATCGGACTCGTCTGCATCGCGTCGGCCGCCTGGTCGGTCGTCTTCACCGCGCAAGACCCGTCCCCGGCCTACTTCGCGACGACGACGAGGGCCTGGGAGTTCGCCGCCGGCGGACTGACGGCGATCCTGGTGGCCGAGGGAGCCCGGCGCGGGTGGGCGCTGCGGGCGGGTGCGCGCACGGTCGTCGCCTGGCTCGGGTTCGCCGCGATCGGGGCGGCTGCCGTCTGGTTTTCGGGGGAGACGCCCTTCCCGGCGTTGACCGCGGCGCTGCCGGTGGGCGGGACGATCGCCGTGATCGCGGCCTGGGCCCCGGACGTCCGGTGGTCGCCGACCGCGCTGCTCGCCCGGGCGCCGATCCAGTGGCTCGGCGACCGCTCCTACGCGGTCTACCTCTGGCACTGGCCCCTCATCGTGTTCGGCGGGATCGTGCTCGCTCGGTCGGCCTCCATCCCCGAGCAGCTCGTCCTCCTCGTCATCACGGGCGTCCTCGCGGAGGTGACGACGCGGTTCGTGGAGCGCCCGATCCGGTTCGGGCGGATCGCCGGTTGGCGGCCACGACGGGTCATCGGCGCGACCGCCCTCGCGATGAGCGTCCTGTTGGTCGCCTCGATCGGGGTGCTCCCCGGTGCCGAGGCGCGCATCGCGGCCGAACAGCAGCGCATCGAGACCCTGGTCGCGACCCCGTCGAACTGCCTCGGTGCCGCGGAGCTCGTCGATGCTGCAGCGTGTCCGCGGGACGACGGAGCGTCATCGGACGGCACGGAGGGCTCCGGTGGCGAGACCTCGCGCGACGGTTCCTCGGCGTCTCCCGGGGACGAGACCCGCGGGGTCGTCATTCCTGACGCGTCGCTCGCCGACCTGCCGCCGGACCGCTGCATCACCGACATCCGGGCTGCCGCGTTCGAGGTCTGCGCCTACGGCGCCAGCGCGGAGCAGGCGACGAGGACGGTGGCGCTCATCGGGGACTCCCACGCCGAGCAGTGGTTGCCGGCGTTCGCGACGGCTGCCGAGACGAACGGGTGGCGGCTCCTCGTCGCGGCGAAGAGCTCCTGCCCGTTCAGCGACGCCGAGCGCACGGAGCCCGGGACGAGCGCGGCGGTGCTCGCCGAGATGCGCGCCGGGTGCCTGAGCTGGAACCGCGACGCCCTCGAGCTGCTGCAGGACGAACCGGAGATCGACACGCTCGTCGTCTCGGCGCGCGCCCGGAACCCGGTCGTCGCCGAGGGGGACCGCGACTGGCGGGAGGTGGCCGCGGAAGCCTATGCGGAGCGCTGGGCGCTCGTGCCAGCGACGATCGAGCAGATCGTCGTCCTGCGTGACACCCCGACGATGTCGGACGACGTGCTGGAGTGCGTCCGCGACGACGCTGATCCGGAGGACGGGTGCGCCCGGGACCGGAGCGACGCGCTCACGGAGGATCCGCAGTACGAGGCCGCCCTCGCGAGCACCGACCCACGGGTCCGCGCCGTCGACCTCTCGGACGCCCTGTGCGCGTCCGATCGGTGCTCGCCGGTCATCGGTGGTGTCCTCGCGTACCGCGATCACCACCACCTGAGCTGGGTGTACGCCGAGACCCTCGCGCCCGTCGTCCAGGCGGTGCTGGACCGGATCCCGACGCCGGAGTCAGGCGCCGTCGCGCCCTGATGCCGCACCGGGCGCGATGAGGCGCGGAGCGTCGGCTGCGAGTCGGGCGGTGTAGGGGTGGGCCGGGGCGGTGAAGACCTGCTCGGCGTCGCCATGCTCGACCACCCGCCCGTGCTGCATCACGGCGACCCGGTCGCTCATGTGCCGGATGACGCCGAGGTCGTGGGAGATCAACAGGTAGCTCAGGCCGTGGCGTCGCTGCAGCTCGTCGAGGAGGTCCAGGATCCTGGCCTGGACGGTGACGTCGAGCGCGGAGACGGGTTCGTCGAGGATGAGCGTCGACGGTCGACTCGCGAGTGCCCGCGCGATCGCCACGCGTTGCCGCTGCCCGCCGGAGAGGGTCCGCGGGCGCGCGCGAGCCAGCGAGGGATGGAGGCCGACGTCCTCGAGGAGACGGGTGATGTCGCGAGGTGCGACTTCGCGTCCATGAACGGCGTCGGCGAGGATGGCGTCGACGCGCCAGCGTGGATCGAACGAGCTCAGCGGATCCTGCGAGACCCAGCCCAGACGGTTCCGTCGTGGACGACGCGCTCGCTCGTGGAGCTCCGACCATGGTTCGCCCTCGAGGAGCACCGTTCCCGACTGTGGCGCGGTGAGGCCGAGTGCGATGCGGGCGAGGGTGGTCTTGCCCGAACCGGACTCGCCGACCACGCCCAGGGTCGTCCCCGGTTCCAGGCGGAGCGAGACGTCGTCGACCGCCAGGATCGCCGAGGCGCCGCGGCCACGCTCGAAGCTGCGGGAGACGGATCGGAACTCGAGCGCGGGTGCGTCCGATCGGTCCTGCGTCGTCGGGCGGGTGCGCGTCGCCGGCTGTTCGGCCACCGGTGCCGCGTCGACCGGCTGGTCTGCGCTGAGGCGTGTCCCTCGAGCGCGGTCGGTGGGGACCGCGGCGATGAGGGCCCGGGTGTACGGGTGTGTCGGCCTGGTCAGCAGCTGTTCGGCCGGCCCCTGCTCGACGACGACACCGTGCTGCATCACGACGAGGTGGTCGGCGATCGACGAGACGACGGCGAGGTCGTGGCTGATCAGGAGGAGGCCCGCCCCGCGCCGCTTGACGTCGTCGAGGAGGCCGATGACACGTGCTTGGACGGTGACGTCGAGCGCGGTCGTCGGTTCGTCGGCGATGAGGAGGTCGGGGTCCAGTGCGATCGCCGACGCGATGAGCGCGCGCTGACGGAGTCCGCCGGAGAGTTCGCCGGAACGTTGGCCGATGCGGGAAGCCGGGTCGGGCATGCCGACGGATTCGAGGAGTTCGAGCACCCGCCGGGTGCGGGCGGTCCGGTCGAGGTCGGTGCCGAGTCGGAGTGCGTCGTCGATCTCGCGCCCGATCGGTCGCAAGGGGTCGAGCGACACGAGGGCGTCCTGGAGGACGAGTCCGATGCGACGCCCGCGCAGGCGTCGCCAGGCCGATGCTCCGAGTCCGCGGAGGTCGGTGCCGTCGAAGTCGAGTCGAGTGGCCGTCACCCGCGCAGATGCGCCGGCGAGGCCCAGGAGCGATCTGGCGGTCACGCTCTTGCCGGAGCCCGACTCGCCGACGATCGCGACGCAGGTGCCGCGCTCGACCTGGAAGGAGACGCCGGAGACGACGGCGTCCCCGCTGTCGAATCCGACCGTCAGTGCTTCCACCTGGAGCAGTGGACTGGTGTCGCTCATCGGCCATCCTCCCGAGATCGGCGCTGGAGACCCCGGCCGAGGACCGTGGTGGACAGGGCGGTCGCGACGATCATCAGACCCGGGAACGCCGTGAGCCACCACGCCGTCGCGAGGTAGGTTCGTGCTGCGGCGAGCATGGCACCCCATTCCGGCGCGGGTGGTTGCGCCCCGAGCCCGAGGTAGCTCAGGGCGGACGCCCAGACGACCGCCTGTCCGATGCCGAGGGTCGCGAGGACGAACAGCGGGGCGACGGCGTTCGGGAGGATGTGTCGGAACAGGATCCGGGCCGGCCCGTGCCCGAGCACTCGCGCGGCCTCGACGAAGTCGGAGGAGCGGACCTGGAGCAGCTGACCGCGGATGAGGCGCGCATAGCCCGGCGCCGTCGACAGGCCGACCGCGATCGTCGCCGTGACGGGACCGGGCCCCGCGATGACGATCACGAGGAGCGCGAGCAACAGGCCGGGGAACGCGAAGAGCACCTCGAGGACGCGTCCTACGGCGAAGTCCGCGATCCGGCCGCCGACTGCGGCGATCGTCGCGAGGACTGCTCCGAGGATCAGTCCGATGGCCGTCGCGGCGACGCCGATGAGGAGCGAGGTCCCCGCACCGTGCACGACCCGGCTCCAGACGTCGCGGCCGGACTCGTCCGTGCCGAACCAGTGCGTGAGGGAGGGCGGCGAGAACGCGGCCCGCGGGTCGACCGCCGTCGGTGACGCTGTCGCGAACAGCTGGGGGGCGAGCGCACAGCCGAGCAGGAACAGCACCACCACGGCCGCGACGATCTCGGGTGCGCCGAATCCCGACGACCGGCGCCATCCGCGGCGGACCCGGGCGTCGGCGCTTCCGGACGCCGGCGTGATCGCGAGCCCGCTCATGAACCGGACCGCCGGATCCGGTCGCGTGGGTCGAGCAGCTCCGCCGCGAGGTCCGCGAGGAACATGACGACGACGTAGGCCACCGCCGAGCTCAGCACCACGCCGGTGACCACCGGGACATCGCGGACGGTCACCGCCTGGAGCAGCGTCCGTCCGAGGCCGGGCCGGGCGAAGATGGTCTCCACCACCACCGCGCCGCTGATGAGGTACCCGAAGGCCCATCCCGACAGGTTCACCGCGGGCACGGCGGCGTGGCGTAGGCCGTGTCTGAGCAGGAGGCCGGTGGTCGATTCACCACGGGCGGCCGCGGAGACGGCGAACGGTGCGCTCCCCGCGTCGAGCAACGGTTCCCGCATCACCTGGGCCAGGAACCCGGCGACCGGGATGGCCAGGGTCAGCACCGGGAGGATGAGACCGACCGCATCACCCGTGCTCACCGGAGGGAGCCATCCGAGCCAGGTGCTGAAGAGTGTGATGAGGACGGTCGCGAGCCAGAACTGGGGGAGCGACGCCGCCACGAGCTCGACGGCCGATCCGAGGGCCGCGGACACCCGCCCACCACGGGTCGACCAGACCGCGAGGCCGAGCGCGAGGAGCCAGGCGACGGCGAGCGACGCCGTCGCCAGTACCAGCGTCCCGCCGAGCTGTTCGGCGAGCACCTGGGCCACCGGCGTGCGGAGGGACGCCGACTCGCCGAGATCCCCCTGGACCAGTCGGACCAGTTGCGCGAGGTACTGCACGAGGAGCGGCTGGTCCAGGCCGTACTGCTCGCGCACCCGCTCGAGCGCTTCAGCCGACGCCTGGGAGCCGGGGCCACCGAGATAGGCCTGCGCCGGATCGCCGGGGATCAGCCGGACGGCGAAGAAGGTGACCGTCGCGACCGCCCAGAGCACGAACACCGCACCGGCCAGACGCGCCCCGATCCGCCCGGCCAGGCGGCGGAGGTCGCGTCCCGAGCGGCCGACGGAGCTCACTCCACGAGCCAGGCGTCCCCGAAGACCGGCGTCGACACCGTCGGCAGCGCGCGGACGCCCTGCAGCGAGGTGCTCAGCAGGAAGTGGTTCTGCTGGTCGTAGAGCGGCAGGATGTAGTAGCCGTCGAGGATGATCTGCTGCGCCTGCTCGTAGAGGAACGCCCGCTCCTCGGGATCGAGGGTGTCGCTCGCCTGCTTCAGGATCTCGTCGAGCGCGGGGTCGTCCAGCTGGGCGTGGTTCGCGAAGTAGCCGCTCGGCGCCGGGACGATGCCCGAGGAGTCGTAGAGCACGCGGAGCACGTCCGGTCCCACCTTCGTGTACGGAGCGCTGACGGCCTCGTAGGCGTTGGAGCCGAGCGCCTCGTACCAGCTCGAGAGGTCGAGCAGCTCGAGCTGCACGTCGAAGCCGGCGTCACCGGCTCCGGCCTGGATCTGCTCGAAGAGCGACTGCTCGGCCGGGATCGACTGGTTCGTGCTGACGGGGAACCGCACGGTCAGCCGGACGCCGTCCTTCGTCCGCACGCCGTCCTCGTCCTTCTCGGTCCAGCCTGCCTCGTCCAGGAGCTTGTTCGCCGCATCGAGGTCGTAGCCGAACAGGCTCTCGTCGGAGTAGGCGGTGGCCTCCGCACTCGACAGCGGCGAGTAGGAACGCTTCGCCGTGCCGAAGAACAGGGACTCGATGCCGGCGTTCACGTCCGTCGACCGCACGAAGGCCTCACGCACGCGCTGGTCGTCGAACGGCGCCTGTCCCGCGTTCAGCTCGATCCGGTTCGAGGCACCGGGGCGCGGTGCGTCCAGGTCGACGATCGTCTTCGAGTCCTTCGCCTGCGCGATCGTGTCGGGCTGCGCGTTGTCGATGATGTCGACGTCGCCGCTCTGGAGTGCCGCGAAGCGCGACGCGGAGTCGGGGATGAAGCGCCACGTGATGCCGTCGAGGTACGCCGGCCCGTCGTTCGCGGCGTCGCCCGGTGCCGAGTCGTAGGCGTCGTTCCGGACGAGCGAGACGTGGTCCTGCTTCACCCACTCGTCGACGACGAACGGTCCGGTACCGACCGGCGCATCGCAGTTCGCCGCCTCACCGCGGGCGATCCCCGTCGGGGACTCCATCGCCGTCCACGGCTGCGACAACGACTCCAGGAGCGCGCTGTCGGGAGCGGAGAGGATGAACCGGGCCGTCGTGGCGTCGACCGCCTCGACCGACGCGACCTTGCCCACCGCGAGGTAGCCCGTGGACGACTTCGTCGCCGGGTCCTGCAGGTGCTCGATGTTCGCCTTGACCGCTGCCGCGTCGAACGGGGTGCCGTCGGTGAACGTCACGTCCGACCGCAGCGTGAACTCCCAGGTCAGACCGTCCTCCGACGTCGTCCAGGACTCGGCGAGCCACGGGATGATCTCACCCTTCGCGTCTCGGGAGACGAGCGGCTCGAGGAACTGTGCACTCAACAGGGCCTGCGGGTAGTTGCCGCCGACGTGCGGATCGAGACACGTGGGCTCGGCGTCCCCGCTGGCGTAGACGAGGGTCCCACCGGCCTTCGGCGTGCTCGACGTCGGCCGGCGTCCCCGGTGCACACGCTGCGAGCAGGACCGCGAGCGGAACGAGCGCCGCGGCGATGCGCAACGGACGACGCGAGGACGCAGGGCGTCGACGGGCAGGGGAGGGGGATGCGGGCACAGGGACTCCAGAAGGCGATCGACCGGGTGCTGAGGGCCCGGTGGCGGCGTCGGACGAATTATTGGACGCCGTCTCGGAACCAGCATAGAGCCTCGGCACCACGCCCCGACCCCTCGCACGACGGCTAGGCTCACAGGCGGCGGAAGGAGCCCACATGGCACGACCACCGGCACGGAACGCCGTCGGCAGACCCCGACGATCCTCCCGACGCGTCCTCGAGGAGGCGGCCGCCGAACTCTTCCTCGAACAGGGATACCCCGGCACCACCGTCGACCAGATCGCGAGCCGCGCCGGCGTCAGCCGCAACACCTTCTTCAACTACTTCGGCTCCAAGAGCGACGTCCTCTGGGTCGACGTCGACGCCGCGCTCGCCGGACTCGAACGGGCGCTCGCCGCAGCCGGGGACGCCCCCGCGACGGATGTCGCCGACGCCATGCCGTCACTGCAAGCCGCGCTCCTGGGCATCGCCGAGGAGCGCTCGAACGGCGCCGTGCCCTGGGCGCTCACGCAGATCGAGCTGATGGACACCGCGTGGGAGCTGCAGGCGTCCGGCCTCGAACGTCTGCTGCGTCTCCAAGCCGTGCTCCGGGTCTCGCTCGCGCGCCTCGCCGTCCGCGCCGACGAGCTGACCATCCGGTCCGCCGCAGCGGCGCTCGCCGGCGCGATCGTCGCCGGCGCCGGGGCCTGGGCGGCCGCAGGTGTCGGCCGGGGCGAGCTCGGCGACTACCTCCGCCGCGCGATCGCTCCGGTGGTGGACGGGTACGGCCGCGCCCTCGCCCGGATCGACGGGCCGAGCTCCTCGTAGCCGACCCTCCTCGGAGCCGCTCCGCAGGCTGTACGATGGGACCATCGACATCGATCCGGCCATCACCGGGGAGTCCTCGGCAGAACAGCGACCGCTCAGCGGGAGCCCAGTAGAACCGAGCGGGTCAGGCCCGTCACAGCCGATGCAGAGCGGCCGTTCCAGTGGAGCGGCAAGCGGGGTGGTACCGCGTCGGCAACGCCGGCGTCCTCGCAGGACCCACGAGACCTGCCAGGAGAACGATGAGCTACCCGAAGTCCCAGGAACCGACCCCAACCGAGTCGGCGTCGAACGGCGCGGCGTTCGGCGTGACGCCGTCGCCCAGCTTCCCCTCGATCGAGGAGGGGGTGC
This sequence comes from Plantibacter sp., assembly GCF_059073635.1. Classification (NCBI taxonomy): domain Bacteria; kingdom Bacillati; phylum Actinomycetota; class Actinomycetes; order Micrococcales; family Microbacteriaceae; genus Plantibacter; species Plantibacter sp. The sequence continues at coordinate 273,047 of NZ_JCACOF010000012.1, forward strand.
TCGCCCGTTGGGCCGCCGACGGCACCTTCCAGGCCTCCATCGACCAGCGCGAGGGCGCTCCGGAGTGGGTGTTCTACGACGGCCCGCCCTTCGCGAACGGCCTCCCGCACTACGGTCACCTCCTCACGGGCTACGCCAAGGACCTCTTCCCCCGGTTCCAGACGATGCGCGGCAAGCAGGTGCACCGCCGGTTCGGCTGGGACACCCACGGCCTCCCCGCCGAGCTCGAGGCGGAGCGCCAGCTCGGCATCACCGACAAGCGACAGATCGACGAGATGGGGCTCGCCGCCTTCAACCAGGTCGCACGCGACTCCGTCCTCCGCTACACGGAGGAATGGCAGGACTACGTGACGCGCCAGGCGCGCTGGGTCGACTTCGAGCACGACTACAAGACCCTCGACGTGACCTACATGGAGTCGGTCATCTGGGCCTTCAAGCAGCTCCACGACAAGGGCCTCGCCTACGAGGGCTACCGGGTGCTGCCCTACTGCTGGCGCGACCAGACGCCGCTCTCCAACCACGAGCTGCGGATGGACGACGACGTCTACCGTTCCCGTCAGGACCAGACCGTCACGGTCACCTTCCCGCTGGTCGGTCCGAAGGCCGAGAGCCTCGGACTGACCGCCGTCCGCGCGCTCGCCTGGACGACCACGCCCTGGACCCTGCCGACGAACGCCGCGCTCGCCGTCGGGCCCGACATCGAGTACGCGGTCGTCCCGGCCGGTCCGAACGGCACCCCCGACGCCACGGTGCTCCGCGAGGAGGGCTCCGCCCACGCCGACACCGAGGTCCTCGGCGGCGAGTACCTCATCGCCTCGGCGCTGCTCGGCAACTACGCGAAGGACCTCGGCTACGACTCCGCGGCCGAGGCGCAGGCCGCCGTCTCCCGGACGATCGTCGGGCGCGAGCTCGAAGGCGTCTCCTACGACCGCCTCTGGGACTACTACGCCGACGCCGAGTGGGGCATGGAGCAGGCCTGGCGCATCCTCGTCGCCGACTACGTGTCGACCGAGGACGGCACCGGCATCGTGCACCAGGCCCCCGCCTACGGTGAAGAGGACCAGAAGGTGTGCGAGGCCGCCGGCATCCCGGTGATCGTCTCCGTCGACGACGGCGGGAAGTTCCTCCCCGAGGTGTCCGACGTCGCCGGTCTCCAGGTCTTCGACGCCAACAAGCCGCTCACCCAGCTGTTGAAGGCACAGGGACGCCTCCTGCGTCAGGCGAGCTACGAGCACTCCTACCCGCACTGCTGGCGCTGCAAGCAGCCGCTCATCTACAAGGCGGTGTCGAGCTGGTTCGTCCGCGTGCCCGAGTTCCGCGACCGCATGGAGGAGCTCAACCAGGAGATCACCTGGGTGCCGGAGAACGTGAAGGACGGACAGTTCGGCAAGTGGCTCGCGGGTGCGCGCGACTGGTCGATCAGCCGCAACCGGTACTGGGGTTCACCGATCCCGGTGTGGAAGAGCGACGACCCGGCCTACCCGCGCATCGACGTGTACGGCTCGCTGGACGAGCTCGAGGCCGACTTCGGCGTGCGCCCGACCGATCTGCACCGCCCGTACATCGACGAGCTCACGCGGCCGAACCCCGACGACCCGACCGGCCGGTCGACGATGCGCCGCATCACCGACGTCCTCGACGTCTGGTTCGACTCCGGATCGATGCCGTTCGCCCAGGTGCACTACCCGTTCGAGAACCGCGAGTGGTTCGACTCGCACAGCCCCGCGGACTTCATCGTCGAGTACATCGGCCAGACGCGTGGGTGGTTCTACCTCCTGCACGTGCTGTCGACCGCGCTGTTCGACCGGCCGGCGTTCACGAGCGTCGTGAGCCACGGCATCGTCCTCGGCAGCGACGGCCAGAAGATGTCGAAGTCGCTGCGCAACTACCCGGACGTCAACGAGGTCTTCGACCGCGACGGTTCCGACGCCATGCGCTGGTTCCTCATGTCGAGCTCGGTGCTGCGCGGCGGCAACCTCGTCGTGACGGAGGAGGGCATCCGTGAGGGCGTCCGCCAGGTGATGCTGCCGTTGTGGAACACCTGGTACTTCTTCTCGCTGTACGCCAACACGGCGGTGCCTGGTGGCTACGACGCCGAGTGGCGCACGGACTCCACCGACGTCCTCGACCGCTACATCCTCGCCAAGACGCGTGAGCTCGTCGTCACGGTGACCGACCACCTCGAGGCGTTCGACGCGACCCTCGCAGCGGCCTCGCTGCGGGACTTCGCGGACGTCCTGACCAACTGGTACGTGCGTCGCTCCCGCGACCGCTTCTGGTCGACCGACGGTGGCGTCTTCGACCGCGACGCCTTCGACACGCTCTACACCGTCCTCGAGACGTACTGCCGGGTCGCCGCTCCACTCCTGCCGCTCATCACGGAGCAGATCTGGACCGGCCTGACGGGCGAGCGCAGCGTGCACCTCACCGACTGGCCTGAGCCCGAGGCGTTCCCGGAGGACGCAGCACTCGTCGAGGCGATGGACCGGGTCCGCGAGGTCTCCGGTGTCACCCTCGCCCTCCGCAAGCAGGCCGGTCTCCGTGTCCGGTTGCCGCTCGCATCGCTCACCGTGGTCACGCCCGACCCCGCGTCGCTCGCACCGTTCGAGGCGATCCTCCGCGAGGAGCTCAACCTCAAGGCCGTCTCCTTCGCCGAGTTGACCGACACCAGCGGCACCGAGTTCGGCGTCACCTCGCGCCTCTCGATCAACGCCCGCGCGGCGGGCCCGCGCCTCGGCAAGACGGTGCAGCAGGCGATCAAGGGCGCTCGGAGCGGCGACTGGTCCGAGGTCGACGGCACGGTCACGGCCGGCGGCATCGAGCTCGTCGACGGCGAGTACGAGCTCGTCATGGAGGCGTCCTCGGGCGCCGCCGGTGGCGTTGCGCTCGCGCTCCTGCCCTCGGGTGGCTTCGCCCTGCTCGAGACCACGCTGACGCCCGAGCTCGAAGCGGAGGGACTCGCCCGCGACGTCATCCGTGCTGTGCAGGACACCCGGAAGGCGGCGGACCTGCAGGTGAGCGACCGGATCCGGCTGCAGCTCCGATTCGAGGACGACGCCGACGAACGCGCGGTGCGCAGTGCTCTCGACGTGGTCGACCTCGCCGGCGACACCCTGGCGACGTCCCTGACCTGGTCCGACGACGAGGCCCAGGCTGGAGCGTCGGGCTTCGCCCAGTCGTTCGCGGCCGGGAAGTTCGGCAACGCCGGAGCCTTCACCGTGACCGTCGCGCGTGCAGAGGAGACCGCCGATGTCCGATGACCTGATCCCCGGAGACGAGTTGTCCGCGGCCGATGCCGCCGACGCCGTGTACCGCGAGCTCCTGGAACGGCTGGGGGAGGCCCAGCCGCAGCCGCGTCTCGGTGCCACCAAGCGGGCGCTCGAGCTCCTCGGCAACCCGGAGTCGTCCTTCGCGATCATCCAGATCGCCGGAACGAACGGCAAGACGAGCACGGCGCGCATGATCGAGAGCATCCTCCGCGCCCACGGGCTCCGCACCGGTCTCTTCACGAGTCCGCACCTCGTCCGGTTCACCGAGCGCATCGGGATCGACGGCGAGCGGATCTCGGACGAGGCCGTCGCCAGGAACTGGGACGACATCAAGCCGTATCTGGCGATGGTCGACGCCGAGCTCACGGCGGCCGGTGAGCCCGCGCTGACCTTCTTCGAGGCGCTCACCGTCCTGGGATTCGCCTGCTTCGGCGACGCCCCCGTCGACGTCGCCGTCGTCGAGGTGGGGATGGGCGGTGCCTGGGACTCGACGAACGCCGCCGATGCCGAGGTCGCCGTCTTCACGCCCATCGACCTCGACCACGTGCAGCGTCTCGGCAAGACGATCGCCGAGATCGCGCGCACCAAGGCCGGCATCATCAAGCCCGGGGCGCAGGTGGTCTCGGCCGCGCAGCACCCCGACGCGCGTCAGGCGATCGTCGACGCCGCCGCGGCGGTCGACGACCCGGCCGTGTTCGAAGGTGAGGAGTTCGCCCTCGTGCAGGACGCCGTGGCGGTGGGCGGACAGCTCATCACCGTCCGAGGGCGCGCCGGCACCTACCCGGAGCTGTACCTCCCGCTCTACGGGGACCACCAGGGACGGAACGCGACGCTCGCGATCGCCGCGGTCGAGGCGTTCCTCGGCGGAGCGACCCAGCCGATCGCGGAGGACGTCCTCGCGGAGGGCCTCACCGAGGTCGCCTCCCCGGGGCGTCTGCAGCTCATCGGCACCGAACCGACCGTGCTCGTCGACGCGGCGCACAACCCGCACGGTGCCGCGTCCCTGGTCGCCGCACTCGGCAGCTACTTCGACGTCGACGAGATCGCCTTCGTGGTCGGCATCCTCCAGGACAAGGACGCCGCCGGCATCCTGACGACCCTGGCGCCCGCCGCATCCGGCTTCTTCTTCACCCAGTCGGAGTCGGAGCGGGCGATCCCCGCCGAGGAGCTCTCGCGCCTCGCCGCATCGCTCGACCTGCCGGCGTCGACCTTCGCCGACACGCTCGACGAGGCCGCGGAGGACGCACGGCGCTGGGCCGAGGAGGCGCCGCGCCGGCTGGTGGTGATCACCGGCTCGATCACCCTCGTGGGCGAGGCGATCGAGATCGCCGACGACCGGGAATGGAAGGCGACCGCATGAGCGGCATGGCACGGAGTCGGGCTCCACGGAGCATCAAGCAGACCCTCGGATCGATCATCCTCGGCTTCGAGATGATCGTCATGTTCCTCGGCGCGCTCGTCATCTTCGGGCTGAAGGCCCTCCCGGCCCCGGTCGCGTTGATCGGCGGAGCGGTGCTGTGCCTGATCATCGTCGCGACGATCCCGCTCCTGCGATTCCGCTGGGGGTATTGGCTGGGCTGGGCGGTGCAAGCCGCTATCGTGGCTACCGGCCTGCTCGTGCCGATGATGTTCCTCGTCGGCGGGATGGCCGCAGCCGTCTGGACCTATGCGATGGTCCAAGGCGACAAGATCGAGCGTCAGCAGGCGCTCTACCGAGAAGCGAAGGATTGACCGTGGCTGTTGAAGAAACCCTGGTACTCGTGAAGCCTGACGGCGTCGCACGCAACCTGACCGGCGAGATCCTCCGTCGGATCGAGGCGAAGGGCTATTCGCTCGTGGACCTGCGCATGGTCGAGCCGGACCGCGAGCTGCTGGCCGCCCACTACGCCGAGCACGAGGGCAAGCCGTTCTACGAGCCCCTCGTCGAGTTCATGCTGAGCGGTCCCGTCGTCGCGATCCGCGTCGCCGGCAACCGCGTCATCGAGGGCTTCCGCTCGCTCGCCGGCACGACCGACCCGACCACCGCCGCGCCCGGGACCATCCGCGGCGACTTCGGCCGCGACTGGGGCCTCAAGGTCCAGCAGAACCTCGTCCACGGCTCGGACAGCCCCGAGTCCGCCTCCCGCGAGCTCGCGCTCTGGTTCGCCTGACGCACCGACTCCGCACGACGAAGCCCGCCTCCGATTCCGGGGGCGGGCTTCGTCGTACGCGTCCGGCGGCCGTTCGGGCCGCCACCGGCTACAGGTAGGACAGGACGTCGAGGCGGAGCTGGGCGATGACCGCCACCACGAGGTAGCACCCGAGCGTCACCACCACGATCCAGGAGGACACGACCCCGGCGACGCGGCGGACGGCGGGGGACGCCGGGATGATGCCGTTCCGCAGGGTGAACGCGGTCACCGCGATGAACGAGGGGATCGTCACCGACCAGGTGACCATGCACCACGGGCACAGCGTGCCGAGGACGAAGATGCTCTGCGAGATCAGCCAGATGACGAATCCCAGCGCGCCGAGGAACCCGATGTTGAAGGCGATCCAGAACCACCGCGCGAACTGCGCACCGGCGAGGACCGCGACGCCGACGGCGATCGGGGCGATCCAGGCGGCGAGACCGATGATCGGGTTCGGGAACCCGAGGATGGCACCCTGCCAGGAGTTCAGGTTGACCCCGCACTGCACGAGGATGCTCAGATTGCAGCCGAGCTGGGCGTTCGGATCCTGCAGGAGCTGGAACTTGTCGAGGGTGAGCGCGAACGCCGCGATCCACCCGATGACACCTGCGACGATGAGGAAGATGGCGAGGCCCTTGGGGCGCGCGTCGATGACCGGAGTTGACACGCCCTGATTCTCGCACGCCCGCCTGAACGGCGGCGGGACATGCCCGGGTGGTCCGTACTCAGGACCGTCGGCCCTGTTCGTGCGATAATCGTGGGGTGGTGCCCGAGCCGCGCTCGACCGCACGACACAACAGGCTTGTTGGGCAATGAGAGCCCAGGACCCGCCGGCACGTGCCGGCACGATCGTGAGAGCTCCGAGAGCCAGCGATCACACAGGATTTGCGAACGGCTGCACCCGCGGCCGCACGCACGAGACGAAGAACCGGAGGGTGGCGCGGCCACCGACCCGGCATAGGGGAGTACACCAGGAATGGTGAAAGAGCACACCGAGGATCCGGCCACGCCGGGGACCGAGCACGAACCGACCGACCAGCACCTCACGACGCCTGAGACGGCGGACGAGTCGACCAGCACCGAGACGGACGCCCAGGCGGCCGGGCCCGACGAGCAGTCGGCACCTGCCGCACCGGTGCGTCCACCGACCACCATGCTGCTGTTCCAGGCGCCCGACCTGCCGCCGATCGTCCACCGCGACGACGAACCGCTCGAGGCGGAGCTCAGCTCGTCGAGGCGTCGCACGCGTCGTCGTGCCGGCGAGGACGGACCGGAGCAGGGCGAGCGGGGTGGCGACTCGCGCCCCGACACCCGCAACGTGGTCAAGGTCCGCACGCCGCGTGAGCCGGAACTCATCACCGAACCGCAGAAGGTGCGCGGCTCGACGAGGCTCGAGGCCAAGAAGCAGCGTCGCCGTGACGGACGCGACGCCGGTCGTCGTCGTCCGGTCGTCACCGAGGCCGAGTTCCTCGCCCGCCGCGAATCGGTCGACCGTGTCATGGTCGTCCGCTCCAAGAACGGCAAGACGCAGATCGGCGTGCTGGAGGACGGCGTGCTCGTGGAGCACTACGTCGCCAGGAGCCAGGAGGCGTCGCTCATCGGCAACGTCTACCTCGGCCGCGTGCAGAACGTCCTGCCCAGCATGGAGGCGGCGTTCGTCGACATCGGTCGCGGACGCAACGCGGTGCTCTACTCCGGCGAGGTCGACTGGGACTCCGTGGAGACGGGCAACCAGCCTCGCCGGATCGAGCTCGCGCTCAAGGGTGGCGACAAGGTCCTCGTCCAGGTCACGAAGGACCCGGTCGGGCACAAGGGTGCGCGCCTGACGAGTCAGGTCTCGCTCCCCGGTCGGTACCTCGTCTACGTGCCGAACGGCTCGATGAACGGCATCTCGCGCAAGCTGCCCGACACGGAGCGCGCCCGCCTGAAGAAGATCCTCAAGGAGGTCCTCCCGGAGAACGTCGGCGTCATCGTCCGCACGGCCGCCGAGGGCGCGACCGAGGAGCAGCTCACGCTCGACGTCACGCGGCTGAAGTCGCAGTGGTCGGAGATCTCCCGTCAGATCGAGACGGTCCAGTCGCCGGCACTGCTGCACAGCGAGCCCGACCTGCTCATCAAGATCATCCGCGACGTCTTCAACGAGGACTTCCACAAGCTCGTCATCCAGGGCTCGGATGCGCTGCAGGACATCCAGAGCTACCTGCGCGGCGTCGCCCCCGACCTGCTCGAGCGGGTCGAGCCGTACGACGGCACGGGCGACTCCTTCGTGGACTACCGCATCGCCGAGCAGATCGAGAAGGCGCTCGACCGCAAGGTCTGGCTGCCGTCCGGCGGATCCCTCGTGATCGACCGCACCGAGGCCATGACGGTCGTCGACGTCAACACGGGGAAGTTCGTCGGTTCCGGCGGCAACCTCGAGGAGACGGTCACCAAGAACAACCTCGAGGCCGCTGAGGAGGTCGTGCGTCAGCTGCGGCTGCGCGACATCGGCGGGATCATCGTCGTCGACTTCATCGACATGGTGCTCGAGTCGAACCGCGACCTCGTGCTGCGCCGCCTCGTGGAGTGCCTCAGCCGCGACCGCACGAAGCACCAGGTCGCCGAGGTCACCTCGCTCGGTCTCGTGCAGATGACGCGCAAGAAGCTCGGTCTCGGCCTGCTCGAGACGTTCAGCGAGCCCTGCGAGGTCTGCGCCGGACGCGGCGTGGTCGTGCACCACGACCCCGTCGTGAAGCACCGCCAGACGCCGCAGCCGGAGCAGCAGCGCCGGCGCGGCAAGGGCGGGTCCCAGGGCGGCCAGCCGTCCTCGAACGGCCAGAGCGCCCAGCAGAAGCCGGCCGGACAGACGCACGGGATCACCGACGACGCGAAGAACGCGCTCGCCCTGATCGCGGCGCGCACGCTGCACCACGAGGAGCTCGCCGCCGCCGAGGCCGTGGCCGACGCCGTCGTGGCCGAGGCGCAGCACACGCAGTCGCAGCACACCGAGGCGCAGGGTTCCGAGGAGTCGGTCGCGGACGAGTCCACGACGTCACCGGAGGATCAGTCCGGGTCGCACGACGGTCGTCGGAGCCGGCGCGAGAAGCGCGAACCGCGCCGTCGCGGCGGTGACGGGTCCCGCCGGGGTGCTTCGGAGGAACGCCCCACCGAGGCGCCGAGCGAATCCGCGGCCCCGGCGCTGGCCTTGCTCGACCTGCCGATCGCACCGGTCGCCGACAAGCCGCGTCGCGCAGCCGTCGCGGACCCCGAGCACCTGCTCGAGTCCGTCCTCGACGCGCTCCCCGAGCCGAAGCAGCCGGGTCAGGGTCGCGGCCGCAGCCGCCGGGTGTCGACAGCTTCACTCGCGGGCGGACAGGCCGTCGGTTCGGACGGCGCGCAGCGTCAGGCCGAATAGTCCGGTCGCATCAGGACGGCGCGTCTCCTCGGGAGGCGCGCCGTTCGCGTGCGGTGATGCGCAAGCCGCTGGCGATGAGTCGACGGACGAGTTCGCCGCCGGTCACCGCGACGGCGCCGGCCGCCACGAGCGACGCATGGCGCTCGGCGGGGACGTCGTAATGGTCGAGGTCGAACGATCGCGGCGGGAGCCCGGTGCGTCCGGCGAAGGCGTGCAACTCCTCCAGGGAGCTGTCGCTCACCACGTGGGACCAGAGCGTGCCGTGCGCCGGCCACAGCGGGGGATCGATGAGCACCGTCATGCCTCCATCCAACCATCGAGCCTCTCGCGCGATTCCCGTCCGTGGTCGGACGCGCCGGGCACCCGGCCGGCGTTCAGGAGCCCCCGGGGTACACTGGTCGAGTGCGTCCGGTGTGGGAGCCGTGAGGAACAGCCTCGGTCACGAGGTTCTGTGCCCACTGGTTTGACCTGGACTGCACGATGAAGTAAACTCGACCGTTGGTGTGCATTGAGTTTTCAATGCCACGCCCAACGGTTTTCTGCCATCAAGGTGTCCCACGTGTTCGAGCCTTTCCGAGCAGTAACTTCCAGCAACAGTCAGTCGGAGCGTTTCGCTCCCCAAAGAACGGGTACGTAGTGGTTTACGCAGTTGTGCGCGCCGGAGGACGGCAGGAGAAGGTCGAGATCGGAACCATCGTCACGATGGACCGGGTCAAGGCCGACAAGGATGGCAACATCGAGCTTCCCGCGGTGCTCCACGTCGACGGTGAGAAGATCATCTCCGACGCGAAGTCGCTCGCGAAGATCACGGTGACGGCCGAGGTGCTCGAGAACCTCCGCGGTCCGAAGATCATCATCCAGAAGTTCAAGAACAAGACCGGTTACAAGAAGCGTCAGGGGCACCGTCAGGAGCTCACGCGCGTCAAGATCACCGGCATCAAGTAAGGCATCGAGGAGAAGAAGAGATGGCACACAAGAAGGGTGCGAGTTCCACTCGCAACGGTCGTGACTCCAACGCACAGCGTCTCGGTGTGAAGCGCTTCGGCGGCCAGGTCGTCCTCGCGGGCGAGATCCTCGTCCGTCAGCGCGGCACGCACTTCCACCCCGGCGCCAACGTCGGTCGTGGCGGCGACGACACGCTGTTCGCCCTCGAGGCCGGCTCCGTGCAGTTCGGCAACAAGGGCGGCCGCAAGGTCGTCAACATCGTCGCTGCTGCAGAGTAGCAACAACGTCTTTCCAGCAGGGGGCGGGCTTCGGCCCGCCCCCTGCTGTCGTACAACCGAGTTCCATGATCCAGAGAGGGGCTGAGCGTCCATGGTCACATTCGTCGACCGGGTCACACTGCACCTGCGAGCGGGCGGCGGCGGCAACGGCTGCGTCTCCGTGAAGCGCGAGAAGTTCAAGCCGCTGGCCGGCCCCGATGGCGGCAACGGCGGACACGGTGGTGACATCGTGCTCGTGTCCGATCCTCAGATCACGACGCTGCTCGGGTACCACCGGTCACCGCACCGGAGCTCCGACACCGGCGGCTTCGGCATGGGCGACCACCGCAACGGGTTCCAGGGCGAGACGCTCATCCTGCCCGTGCCCGTCGGGACGGTCGTCAAGGACGTCGACGGCGTCGAACTCGTCGACTTCGTCGAGCCCGGCATGGAGTTCGTCGTCGCTCCCGGCGGCCAGGGCGGCCTCGGGAACGCGGCACTCTCCTCGACCAAGCGCAAGGCCCCCGGGTTCGCGCTGCTCGGCACGCCCGGCTGGGAAGGCGACGTCCTCCTCGAGCTGAAGACCGTCGCCGACGTCGCGCTCGTCGGGTACCCCTCCGCCGGCAAGTCCAGCCTCATCGCGGCGATGTCCGCGGCGAAGCCCAAGATCGCGGACTACCCGTTCACCACCCTGCACCCGAACCTCGGCGTCGTCGAGGCCGGCGAGGTCCGCTACACCATGGCGGACGTCCCCGGGCTCATCGAGGGCGCCAGTGAGGGCAAGGGCCTCGGTCTCGAGTTCCTGCGTCACGTCGAGCGCTGCTCCGCGCTCCTGCACGTGCTGGACTGCGCGACGCTCGAACCGGGACGCGACCCGATCAGCGACCTCGACATCATCCTGGCCGAGCTCGCCGCCTACCCGGTGCCGGAGGGGCAGACGCCGCTGGTCGAGCGCCCGCAGCTCATCGCCCTCAACAAGATCGACGTCCCGGAGGCGAGGGAGCTCGCCGAGTTCCTGCGTCCCGACCTCGAGGCGCGCGGCTACAAGGTCTTCGAGATCTCGACGGTCTCGCGCGAAGGCCTCCGACAGCTCTCGTTCGCGTTGAGCGAGCTCGTCGAGGAGAGCCGCGCCCGCGCAGCCCTCGAGGCCGCCAAGCCCCGGATCGTGCTGCGCCCGAAGCCCGTCGACGACTCCAAGTTCACCGTCACGGTCGAGGGTGGCACCTACGGCAACCTCTACCGCATCCTCGGCGCGAAGCCGGAACGCTGGGTGCAGCAGACGGACTTCAACAACGAGGAGGCCGTCGGGTTCCTCGCGGACCGCCTGGCGAAGCTCGGCGTCGAAGAGGCGCTCTTCAAGGCCGGTGCCGTCGCCGGCGCGACCGTGATGATCGGTGCGGGTGGCGGTGTGGTCTTCGACTGGGAGCCCACACTCACGAGCACCGCGGAACTGCTGACGCAGCCGCGTGGAACGGACCCGCGTCTCGACGCGAGCCACCGCCCGACGCGCAACCAGCGTCGCGACGAGTACTTCGAGCGCATGGACGCCAAGGCCGAGGCCCGTGCCGAGCTGCTCCGCGAACGTGCGGCCGGCCTCTGGAACGACGACGAGGGCTTCGAGGTCGGCTCCGTGCCGGCCGACGCACAGCAGGACGAGGGTGTCACGACGGAGGACGACGACCGGTGACCATCCACCAGCGCAGTGGCATCCCCTCGGCGCGACGCATCGTCGTGAAGGTCGGGTCCTCCTCGATCAGTGGCGACAACGCCGGGCAGATCACTGCGCTGGTCGAGGCTCTGGCCGAGGCGCACGCCCGAGGCACCGAGGTCATCCTCGTGTCCTCGGGCGCCATCGCGACCGGGATGCCCTACCTCCGCCTCGACGCCCGTCCGAGCGACCTGGCGACGCAGCAGGCGGCTGCAGCCGTCGGGCAGAACGTGCTGATCTACCGGTACCAGGACAGCCTCGACCGGTTCGGCATCGTCGCGGGCCAGGTGCTGCTCACCGCGGGCGACCTCGAGAACCCCAGTCACCGCAGCAACGCCCAGCGGGCGATGGAACGCCTCCTCGGGTTGCGCATCCTGCCGATCGTGAACGAGAACGACACCGTCGCGACGCACGAGATCCGGTTCGGCGACAACGACCGCCTTGCCGCCCTCGTGTCGGTCCTCGTCGCGGCCGACGTCCTCGTCCTCCTGAGTGACGTCGACGCGCTGTACACCCGCCCTCCGCACGAAGCGGGTGCCGAGCGGATCGAGGAGGTCCCGTTCGGAGACACCCTCTCGGGCGTCACCTTCGGCGACATCGGCTCCGCGGGCGTCGGCACCGGGGGAGCGGGCACGAAGGTGTCGGCCGCCCGGTTGGCCGCCGAGGCGGGGACGTCCGTCCTCGTGACGTCGACCACGAACGTCGCGTCCGCCCTCCGCGGTGAGCACCTCGGCACCTGGTTCCAACCGGCGTGACGCGGAGAGCGTCCACCAGACGCCGCTGAGTAGAATCGACGCATGTCGTCGCCAACCACCACCGTGCTGCCACTCGCGGATCGTCTCACCGCTGCGAAGCGTGCCTCCCGGGTCCTCGCCCAGGCGACCACCGCGCAGAAGAACCGGGCCCTCGAGGCCATCGCCGTCGCGATCGTCGAGGGCGCGGATGCGGTCATCGCCGCCAACGAGCGCGACCTCGTCGCGGGACGCGAGCAGGGCATCAGTGTCGGCCTGCAAGACCGTCTCCGCCTCGATCGGGGCCGCATCGACGGGCTCGCGGTGGCGGTCCGCGACGTCATCGCGATCGTCGATCCGGTCGGCCAGGTGGTCCGCGGGAGCAACACTCCGGACGGGGTGAAGCTCGAACAGGTACGCGTCCCGTTCGGCGTGGTCGGCGCGATCTACGAGGCGCGCCCGAACGTGACGGTCGACATCGCCGCCCTCGCGATCAAGAGCGGCAACGCCGTGGTGCTCCGCGGCGGGTCAGCGGCGGAACACTCGAACGCGGTCCTCGTGGGGCTGCTGCGATCGGCACTCGAGTCCGTCGGCCTTCCCGGGGACGCGGTACAGACCATCGACGAGTTCGGTCGCGACGGTGCGAAGCAGCTCATGAACGCCAGAGGCCTGATCGACGTCCTCATCCCGCGGGGGAGCGCGTCACTCATCGAGACGGTCGTCCGGGAGTCGACGGTCCCCGTGATCGAGACCGGCGCCGGCGTCGTCCACGTGTTCCTCGACGAGAGTGCCGAACTCGACTGGGCCGTCGACATCGTGCGCAACGCCAAGGTGCAGCGCCCATCGGTCTGCAACGCGCTCGAGACGATCCTCGTCCACCGCGCTGCGGCCGCGCGCCTGCTGCCCGCCGTGCTCGGCGACCTGCGCGAGCACGGGGTGCTCATCCACGCGGACGAACGTGCCAGCGAGGTCTTCGCCGACGTCGTGCCCGCCGTGGAGGAGGACTGGTCCACCGAGCACATGTCGCTCGAGCTCTCGGTGCGCGTGGTCGACGACCTCGACGCCGCGCTCGAGCACATCGACCGATACTCCACCGGACACACCGACGCGATCATCACGAACGACGTGGTGAACGCCGACCGGTTCCTCGCCGAGGTCGATTCGGCCGTCGTCATGGTCAACGCCTCGACCCGCTTCACCGACGGCGCCGAGTTCGGATTCGGCGCCGAGGTCGGCATCTCGACGCAGAAGCTCCATGCCCGCGGACCGATGGGGCTGCCGGAACTCACGAGTACGAAGTGGCTCGTGCGTGGTTCGGGCCACACCCGTCGGTAGTCGCTAGACTGGTACGGGCGTCACCAGGCGTCGCACAGAAGGAGAGATCATGTCGATTGCCGCGTCCGTCTTGGCCACCGCCGTCCTGGCTGAATCGGAGCACGCCGTCGAACTCGCCGCACCGACCTGGGTGTTCGGCGCGGTCGCCCTCGTGCTGTTCGCCATCCTCGGCGCCGTGACCTTCAGCTACCGCGACGTCGCCAACCGCCATGCCGACAAGGGCGAGTCGGCCGCCGCTCACGGCGAGCACGGCCACTAAGCTGTCCGGCGTGAGCGCGCCCGTCACCGAGACGACCACCCGTCGTCCTCGGATCGGGGTCATGGGCGGGACGTTCGACCCGATCCACCACGGGCACCTCGTCGCCGCCTCGGAGGTCGCGCAGCACTTCGATCTCGATGAGGTCGTCTTCGTCCCGACCGGCATGCCGTACCGGAAGTCGGGCGTGAGCGACAGCGAGCACCGCTACCTCATGACCGTGATCGCCACCGCAGCGAACCCCCGCTTCACCGTCAGCCGGGTCGACATCGACCGAGCCGGACCGACGTACACGATCGACACGCTGCGCGATCTGCGCCGCAAACGTCCCGATGCCGAGCTGTTCTTCATCACGGGTGCCGACGCGATCGCCCAGATCCTCAGTTGGAAAGACGTCAGAGAGGTCTGGGACCTCGCTCACTTCGTCGCTGTGAGTAGACCGGGACACGATTTGAACGTTTCCGGATTACCACAGCACGACGTAAGCTTGTTGGAAGTTCCGGCCCTAGCGATATCGTCGACGGATTGCCGGAGCCGGGTGAGCAAAGGCTTTCCGGTCTGGTATCTGGTTCCCGACGGTGTCGTGCAGTACATCACCAAGCACCACCTGTATCGGAGTGAAGCCACATGACCGCGTTGCCAGAGGATGCGCCCCTGACCAGGCGACAGGCTCGAGCGAGCCAGCAGCCGTCGACGTCCGCTGACGAAGCGACGCCGGACGCTGCTGCGCCACGGACACGACGCGCGTCGACATCCGAACCCGTCGCCGGGGGAGCGATCCCCGAGCAGGCCACGTCGCGCGACGAGAGTGTTCCAACGCCTTCGTCCACGTCACCCGCGCCGTCGTCGAGCGCTCCGGCATCCGGTGCACCTGCTCCGGCCCCGACCGGTGGACTCACGCGCCGTCAGTTGCGAGAACTCGAGCGCACCGGCTCGATCGAGCAGGTGGGCTCCCCGGCAGCGCCGGTCGCTCCTCCGGTCGAGCAGCCGGTCCCTTCGGTCGCCCTGCCGCCGCGGACGCCGGACCAGGTGGTCGCTCCGCCCCAGAAGCAGAACAAGGCGGCCCGTCAGCAGGCCGCGAAGCTCGCGCAGCAGGAAGCGGACGCCAAGGCTGCCGCTGCAGCTGAGCAGGAACGTCGCGAAGCCGAGGCCACCAAGCAGGCCGAGCAGCGCCAGGCCGCCGAGCGCAAGGCCGAAGAACAGCAGGCCGCAGAACGCAAGGCCGCGAACGCAAGGCGGCTGAACGCAAGGCCGCTGAGCGGGCCGCCGCCGACGAGCGCGCAGCCAAGGCCCGGTCCGCCGAGGCGCCGACGCCTCCCGTGACCCCCGCCGCCACGACACCGGTGGCCACCGGTTCACTCTTCGACGTCTCGGACCGCGACGACATCTCCGAGGACCCCGCGTCGACCCTGTCGAAGGGGTTCGGGCGCGACTCCATGCTCGTCGCGGCACTCGAAGCCGAGAAGGCTTCGCAGGCCGACAACGAGGTCGCGTTCGAAGACCTCCTCGGAAGCGGCATGACGAGCACGGGGCAGATCACCACGAGCTCGCTCATCATCCCCGTCGCTCCGGCGCAGGCTGAGGCGGGTGCCACATCCAACTCCACGGGCGAGATCCTCATCACCGGAACCATCGATCTGCCCCGCGGACTGGGTTCCGCCGGTCAAGACCCGAACCATTTCGACGGTGCAGGGATCGACCGACTCATCGAGGGCGACGAGCTGCCGGCCTCGGTCACCGCAGCGTCCCCGGTCGCGGCCAGCCGCGCGGTCAGTAGCCACGGTTCCACCCGCGACGTCGTCCCGGCCACCACCAACCAGAGCAACAAGCTGCTGATGACGCTCGCGATCGCCGCCGCGGTGCTCGCCGCCGGCGTGATCGCGGTGCTCATCATCGGTTTCTTCGGCGGAGCGTTCTAGCCCTGCCGACATTCATCCGATCGCGCACCATGCGATCGCCAGAGGAGTACACCACATGACCCTGTCCGACACCACACTGGACGCCGTCCAGCTCGCAGCGACCGCAGCCGAGTCCAAAGGCGGCGAGGATCTCGTCGCGCTCGATGTCTCCGGTCCGTTGCCGTTCGTCGACGCCTTCCTCCTCGTCACCGGTCGGAGTGAGCGCAACGTCGTCGCCATCGCCGGCGAGGTCGAAGACCGCCTGAACGCGAGCGGCGTGAAGACGCTGCGACGCGAAGGCAAGTCCGAGGGGCGGTGGATCCTGCTCGACTTCGGCGAGGTCGTCGTCCACGTCTTCCACGAGGAGGAGCGGATGTACTACTCGCTGGAGCGTCTGTGGAAGGACTGCCCGGTGATTCCGCTGGTCTCGTCCGCACCGCAGCCCGCGAACTGACCATCCCGTCGGTGCCGAGCACCGAAAGTGGTCACAACCGCTCTCAAGATGTAGTAACCTATTCAAGTTGCTTCCGCTGAAACAGCAGGGGCAAGCAAGTTGAATACGGGTCTGTGGCGCAGCTGGTAGCGCACCTGCATGGCATGCAGGGGGTCAGGGGTTCGAGTCCCCTCAGATCCACCCGAACACCGAGAAGTCCCCGTCAGCCGAACAGCTGACGGGGACTTCTGCGTTGTTGAGACTCTAGGTTGGGCGAGGCCGTGAGGTCAGTTCACCTCGTCGGGGTGGCTGCCGACGCGCTTGCCCGAGTCGAGGGCGTCGATGGACGCGATCTCGTCGGCGGACAGCTCGAAGCCGAAGACGTCGAAGTTCTGGGCGATGCGCTCGCGCGAGTTCGACTTCGGGAAGACGATGAGCCCGTTCTGCAGGTGCCACCGGATGACGACCTGCGCCGGAGTGACGCCGTGCGCCTCGGCTGCAGCGGAGACGGCCTGCTCGCCGAAGAGGTCGTACTTGCCCTGACCGAGCGGGCCCCAGGACTCGATGTGGATGCCGTGCTCGGCACCGAAGGCGCGCAGCTCGCGCTGGGCGAACGCCGGGTGGAGTTCGATCTGGTTGACCGCAGGGACCGTCTCGGAACCCGCGATCAGCTTCTCGAGGTGCTCGACCTGGTGGTTCGACACGCCGATCGAACGCGCCTTGCCGGCCGCCTTGATCTCCTCGAGGGCGAGCCACGCTTCGAGGTAGTCGTCCTTGGCCGGGGTCGGCCAGTGGGTCAGGTACAGGTCGACGTGGTCGAGCCCGAGCTTGTCGAGGCTCTCGTCGATGGCGGTGTGCGCGGACGCCTTCTGGTGGCGGTCGTTCCAGAGCTTCGTGGTGATGAAGAGTTCGTCGCGGGGGATGCCCGACTTCGCGATGGCGGCGCCGACGCCCTCCTCGTTCTTGTAGATGGCAGCGGTGTCGATGTGGCGGTAGCCGACCTCGAGCGCGTCCGAGACGATGCGCTCAGCCTCCTGCGGGTCGACGAGGAAGACGCCGAAGCCGAGCTGAGGGATGGTGTGGCCGTCGTTCAGGGTGATGGTGGGAACTGTCATGTCCTCATGCTGGCACCGGAACCGTCCGTCCGGAACGGGTCTTCGCCCTGCGCGTAACCGGTCGACACGCATGGGAATACCCGCGGCGACACGGCGCTTGTCTTTCGAGAGGGCAGGCGTCTGCCCGTACGACGGCCGAGGCCTGAGAAGGATGACACCGCTATGACGACTGAAACCGTGCCGAATCCGACCGGTTCCGTCCCGACGACCGGGAAGCCCTCGGACGACCGCCTTCCACCCGGGTCCAAGCTCCTGATCGGGCTGCTCCTCGTGTCGGCCTTCGTCGTCATCCTCAACGAGACGATCATGAGCGTCGCCCTGCCGCGACTCATGGAGGACCTCGACATCACGGCGAGTTCCGCCCAGTGGCTGACCACCGGCTTCATGCTCACCATGGCCGTCGTGATCCCCGCGACCGGGTTCCTCCTGGAGCGGTTCTCCCTCCGGACGATGTTCATCACCGCGATGGTGCTGTTCAGCCTCGGTACGCTCATCGCCGCGCTGTCCCCGGGATTCGGCACCCTCCTGCTCGGTCGCGTCGTCCAGGCCAGCGGTACCGCCATCATGATGCCGCTGCTCATGACGACCGTGCTCAACGTCGTGCCGGTCTCGGCACGCGGCCGGACGATGGGTGCGATCTCGATCGTCATCTCGGTCGCGCCGGCGGTCGGGCCGACCGTCTCCGGCCTCATCCTCAGCGTGCTCGACTGGCGCTGGATGTTCTGGATCGTCCTCCCCATCGCCGTCGCCTCGCTGGTGCTCGGCGCTGTCCTCGTGCGGAACGTGACCGAGCCGCGTCGGGTCCGCTTCGACGTGCTGTCGCTCGTCCTCTCCGCCTTCGCGTTCGGTGGCCTCATCTTCGGTCTCAGCAGTATCGGCGAGTCCGCCGAGGGACACGCGCTCATGCCCGTCTGGATCCCGCTCGCGGTGGGCGTCCTGGCCCTCCTGGGGTTCGTCCTCCGGCAGCGCGGGCTGGCGCGCGACGATCGAGCGTTCATGGACCTGCGCACGTTCGCGAACCGTTCGTTCACCGTCTCGATCATCCTCGTGGCCATCGTGATGATGGCGTTGTTCGGCTCGCTGATCATCCTGCCGATCTACCTGCAGACCGTCCTCCAGGTCGACACCCTGACCACGGGCCTCATGCTGCTGCCGGGCGGCCTGACGATGGCCGCTCTGGCGCCGCTGGTCGGGTCGCTGTTCGACCGGTTCGGTCCGCGTCCGCTGGTGATCCCCGGGGCCTTCGCCGTGAGTGCTGCGCTCTGGCTGCTGACGATGCTCGGCGTCGACAGCGCCATCATCATGATCATCGCCGTGCACGTGCTGCTGAGCGCCGGTCTCGCGTTCATGTTCACACCGCTCCTCACCTCGGCGCTCGGTTCACTGCGGCCCGAGCTCTACCCGCACGGCAGCGCCATCGTCGGCACGGTCCAGCAACTGGCCGGTGCAGCGGGGACGGCGTTGTTCATCACCATGATGTCGACCACCGCGGCGGCTCGTGCGGCGGTCGGGAGTTCCGCGGTCGACGCGACGGCAGCCGGCGTGCAGGCTGCGTTCATGTGCGGCGCCGTGCTCTCGCTGCTCGCGATCGGTGCGTCGTTCCTCATCCGGCGGACGGACCAGGCTGCGGCGGGCGTGCACGTCGGTCACTGAGACGCACGGCCTCGGACGGCGTCAGCGCAGCCAGCGCATCGTGTAGGCGTCGGCGAGGATCGGCATCGCGGGACCGTTGAGCGCGGTTCGCAGCGCGAGGTCCCGGATCCCGACGAGCGGGCCCGGCAACGGACGCCCCAAGCGCATGTTGAGCTCCGCCTGCCATGAGGCCCGACGGATCGCGCGCTGTTGGCGGGAGACGGCCGCGGCCACGTCGTGCTGTGTCGAGAGATGCCCGGTGGTCATGCGGGCGATCAGTGGCGCGAAGACCCGTGCGTCGGACCAGCCGAGGTTCATGCCCTGGCCGCCGATCGGGCTGATCTCGTGGGCGGCGTCGCCCAGATAGACGACCCGACCGTCGACGACGCGCTTCCGTCGTCGACGAAGCACGCCGAACGCGCTGAGCATGGTGTTCGTCGCCGGATCGACGTCGTCGCCGGTCCGGTCGGCGACGAGGGCCGCGAGGTCGGACGCGGTGGGTTCCGGGCGGGCGGCGTCCTGATCGTCCGAGTACCCGGTGTGCACGACGTATCGTCGCATGCCATGGGGGAGCGGGAAGGACTCCACGACCCCTCGGTGGTGCAGGTGCACCCTGGCGATGGAACCTGCCCCACTCCGATCCGCGACGTCGCCCATGAGGTACCGGTCCCGGTATCGATGCAGGGGGCCTGGAGCCTGCATCCCGTCGACGGTGGCGCGTCCTCCTGCTGCGACGACCACGACGGCTGCGCGGGTGCTCACCGTTCCATCGGCGTCACTGCCGGACACGAGGACGCCGTCCTCGGCCGGCGTCAACCGCGTACAGCTCGTCCCCGTCCGGAGCGATCCCGGCGCGACGGCTTCGAGTCGAGCACGGAGGATCCGTTCGGTCCGCCATTGCTCGAGCGCGGCGACGTAGGGGTGCGGGACGGGCCGATCACGGAACACGACCGCCCCGAGGCGTCGTCCGGCGTTCCAGGCTTCGCCCTGGTCGATCCGGACCGCGTCGCGGCGGATCTCGTCGAGGACACCGAGATGCTCGAACAGGTCGAGCGACGGCGGGTGGATCCCGATCGCCCGGGTGCCGGAGGGGGAGCCCGGCCGTCGCTCCCAGACGGTCACGTCGACGCCGGCCTGAGCGAGCAGGATCGCCGACACGAGGCCGACCGGTCCGCCACCGATGACGAGCACCTCGGTCATCGTGGGCCGTCCGCTGCCGACGAGACGGTCTGCGAGAGCAGGAGTCGCATGGGGAAGCTGCGCTCGACGGTCCAGTCGTCGGGCACGACGCGCTGCAGCTCCTCCTGGCGATAGCTGCGACGGATCGAGCGGAGCCCGTCGACGTGCAGGAAGGAACGCCTTCGTCCTGCACGGGTGGCGAGCCCGTAGACCGCGTACGCGAGTCGGTTGCGCTCGAGGTCGCTGTGCAGGACGAGTCGTCTGGCGATCCGTGAACTGTCGGCGAGCAGGCTCGACAGGCCCGCGGGATCGAGGTGGTGGAGCACGTGGTTGGACAGGACGATGTCGGCCTCCTCGCCAGCGGCGACGAGGTCACTGCTGTGCGCCGGACGGAAGGCGACGGGGCCATCCGGGTACCGGCGACGGGCGAAGGCCACGGACCGCTCGTCGGGATCGATCCCGACCACCTGCACGGGGAGGTGGTCGGCGTGCGCCCAGTCGGCGATGGCCACGGCGACATCGCCACCACCGAAGCCGATGTCGAGGATCGTCGTGGTCCGGGACGGGTGGAGGAGTGGACGGATGCGCGACCGGTACAGACCACGCCAGCCCGAGACGAGCCGGTTCACCGTCGCGAACCTGGCGTAGGTGGCGTCCAGCAGCGCGGGATCGCAGTCGGGATCGTCCATCAGTTCGAGGAGATCCGTCGCACGGCGGCCGAGGTCGGGCAGCATCAGGCTCGGCCGGCCCGGAGCCGGAGCAGCGCGCTCTCGATCGTCAGTCCCGGACCGAAGGCGAGGGCGCACACTCGTTCATCGGCATCGGTCGGCGCGCCGTCGAGCAGGCGCTGGAGGATGAAGAGCACGGTCGCGCTCGACATGTTGCCGTACTCGCGGAGCACCGTGCGCGACGGAGCCAGCAGTTCGTCGTCGAGCCCGAATCCGCGCTGGACCCGGTCGAGGATGCTCCGGCCACCGGGATGGATCGCCCACCGGTCGATCGATGAGACCGGGGCGTCGTCGGCTGCGGCGAGGAGTGGGCGGAGGGCGATCTCGAGGTGCTCGCCGATCAGCTTGGGCACCGCGCCGCTCAGGACCATCTCGAACCCGTGATCGCCGATCGTCCAGGCCATCTCCGTCTCGCCGTCCGGCACGAGCGCGGTGGACCAGCCGTCGAACTCGAGCGCGGGCGCGGAGGATCCGGTGTCCCGACCGGTCACGACGGCGGCCGCAGCACCGTCGGCGAACACCGAGGAACCGAGGATCACGTCGGGGTCGTCGGAGGAACGGAGGTGGATGGAGCAGAGCTCGATGCAGACCACGAGGACGACGGCGTCGGGGTCGGCTGTACAGAACGCCTCTGCGGCGCGAAGGGCGGGGAACGCGGCGAAACACCCCTGGAACCCCAGGTGGTAGCGCTCCGTGCCCGGGTCCAGCCCGAGGTCGCGCACGAGGAGGTATTCCGGGCCGGGCGCGAAGAACCCGGTGCAGGACGCGGTCACGACGTGGGTGACGTCCGCCGCCGACAGGCCGGGGGCGGCGTCCAATGCCCGCCGTGCGGCCTCGAGGAGCAGCGGGGGAGCGTGCTCGATGTAGGCGTCGTTCCGCACGCCGGTGGGCGGGGAGAGCACCTGCCGCTGCGCCGCGTCGTAGAAGGCGGCCGTGGTCGTCTCGACCTCATGGTCGAAGGCGTCGATGACGGTGTGCCTGGTGTCGATCGCGGACGCGTCGAAGGCGGCGCCGATGAGACGCTGGGCGAGCCGGGTCCGCCCGGGTTGGTCGCGGAACACATCCCTGATCTCGTCTTGATGGAGGATGGTCTGAGGAACGGCCACGCCGATCGCCCTCACGGAGACGGTCATGCTCCAGTGTACCGCCGTGGCCCGGGTGTCACCCTAAGCTGAGGCGGTGTTCTCCATGGTCCGTCGTCTGTTCGCGTCCTCGCATCCCGGGCCGACCGTCGCGGTGACCGTTCTCGCGGTCGTGCTCGGATCGGCCGTCGGCCTGCCACCCCTCCGGACGGCCCTGCTCGGCGTGGTGGTGTTCGTCGGGCAACTCTCGATCGGCTGGTCCAACGACTGGCTCGACGCCAGGCGGGATCGTCGCTCGGGACGACAGGACAAGCCGGTCGCGCGCGGCGACCTCAGCGTCTCGGCAGTCCGGGCGGCGGCGCTGCTGGCCGGTGCGGCGAGCATTCCGCTCTCGGCATCACTCGGCTGGGCGTCGGCGGCCTCGCACCTGCTGTTCCTCGTCTGCGGATGGGCCTACAACCTGGGTCTCAAGGCGACGGCCTGGTCGGTCGTCCCGTTCATCGTGGGGTTCGGCGCACTGCCCGCCGTGGTCACCTTCGCTGCCGTCCCGCCGATCGTGCCGGCCGCGTGGACGCTCGCCGTCGGTGGTCTGTTCGGTGTGGCGATCCACTTCACGAACGCCCTGCCCGATCTCGAGGACGACCTGCGGACCGGCGTCCGTGGTCTGCCGCACCGGCTCGGCGCGCGGACCGCCGGTCGGACGGCCTTCGTCGCCCTCGGCGTCTCAGGTGTGGTCGCCGTCCTCGGACAGAGCGGGATCTTCGTCGGCAGGCCGACCGCACCGCCGATCGTCGGGGTGCTGGGCGCCGTCGGTGTCCTCGCGCTCGTCGTATGGGGGCTCGTGCTCGTCGGAACCCGAGCGCCGGACCGTCTGCTGTTCCGGCTCATCATCGGGGCCGCCCTGCTCGTCACCGTGGTGCTGGCGGTGGCCGGGACGAATCTCGGCGCGGCCGAGGCCGGTTGAGACGGGGCGTCAGTACCAGTTGGTCGCTTCCGAGTGCGCCCACGCGCCGCAGGGGGAGCCGTACCGGCTGTCGATGTAGTTCAGGCCCCAGTTGATCTGCGTCGCCGCATTGGTGCGCCAGTCGTCGCCGGAGCTGGCCATCTTGCTCCCGGGCAGGGACTGCGGGATGCCGTAGGCGCCGCTGGACTCGTTGTAGGCGTTGACGCGCCAGCTCGACTCCCGGGTCCAGAGCTGCAGCAGGCACTGGAATTCTCCGCTGCCCCAGCCGTAGGCGCCGATCGCGGACTGCGCGTACGCCTTCGCGCCGGCCGGGTCGGCTGCGAGGTCCGGCGGCGGGGCGCTCGTGGATCCCTCGCCACCGGTCGCCTCGTTGCGTCGCTGCTCTTCTGCGGCGATCGCCTCCTGGCTCTGCGCGTAGGCCTGTTCGACCGCCGCGGTGGTGTTCTTGAGGACGGCGAGCTGCTGGTACAACCGGTCGCGGTTGGCCTGCTGCTCGGCGACCGCCGCATCGGCGGCGTCGCTCGCGGACTGCGCCGTCTCGTAGCTGGCGTCCGCCGCCTCCGAGAGTCGCTGACGTTCGGTCTCGGCCGCAGTCGCCTGCTCGGCGAGCGCGGTCGCCGTGTTGCTCGCGGCGGTCGCGGACGCGAGGTCTTGAGCCGAGGTCTCGCTCAGCTTGCTGATCGCGCTGAGCTTGGAGAGGAGGTCGTCGTCGGCCGCGCCGGAGAGGACGAGGGAGAGCGTCGGGTCGACACCGCCGGTGCGGGTCATCTGGGCGATGACCGCTCCGGCCTGACGCTTGCTCGATGCCGCTGCCGAAGCTGCTGCGGTCGCCTGCGCACTGATCGTGTCGGCGACGGCGGCCTGCGCGTCGAACGCCGCCTTGGCCTCACCTGCCGCCGCACCCTGGCGGACGGCTTCGTCGCCGAGCCGGGCGGATTCGTCGCGCAGTCCGTCGAGGAGGGACACGATCCGGTCGGCTTCGGCCTGCGCGGTCGATTCGTTCGCCTTGGCCGCCTGGACGTCGTCCCAGCTCGGGTAGTCGGCGGTCCGGAACGAGGTGGGGGTCACGGCGGCCGCCGGGCTTGCGACCGACACCGCGATGACGAGCGCGGCGCCGAGGGCGGCGGCTCGCGAGACGCCCCTCGAGCGGGGCGAGAGGGCTGTCAGCGGCTTGCGCATGCGTCCATCCTGGCGGTCACCCACGCAAGTGTAGCCGCCGATGTCACATTCGTCACTCCTGCCACACCGGGAGCGACGCCCAGCCTGCGTGGAAGATCCGAGCCTAGAGTGGGCCGGTGCAGCTGGGACGACGAGGGTTTCTCGCAATCGGCGCCTCGATGGCGGCGGGTGCCGTCCTCGGCCTGTCCGGGTGCACGGGGCCCGGATCCCCGAAGCCGTCGAGCCGTCCCACCAGCACGACTCCGGCTGTCGCCGACCAGCGTGCGGCCGCCGAACTCGCCGCGATGACCCTCGAGCAGCGGATCGCATCCATGTTGATGCTCCATGCCCCGGGCACCGACCCGGGCACGCTCCGGGCGTTCGTCGAGCGGTATCAGCCGGGCGGGTTCATCATCATGGGCGACAACGTGCCGGGTCTCGCGGGGCTGCCCGCGGTGACGAGCGCCCTCAGCCCCGACCCGACCATGCCGCTGCTCATCGGCATCGACCAGGAGGGCGGCGATGTCCGGCGCATCGACGAGGACGTCTTCGCCGCTGCCGACACCCTGAAGTCGCAACCGGCCGCTGCGAGCGAGGAGGCGTTCCGCCAACGCGCTGTGATGCTCGCCGGTGCCGGCTGCACCGTGAACTTCGGCATCGTCGCGGACGAGACCGCCGATCCGAGCTCCTTCATCTACGACCGTGCCCTCGGGACGACGCCGGACGCCTCGGCGGAGCGGGTTGCCGCGGCCGTCCGTGGTGAGCGGGGTGCGGTGCTCAGCACGCTGAAGCACTTCCCCGGCCATGGCCAGGCGCCGGGAGACTCGCACTCGACGGTCCCGACGACCGCCATCGGTGCCGCGGACTGGGCTGCGACCGATGCCCTGCCGTTCGTCGCCGGTATCGACGCCGGGGCCGAGGTCGTGATGTTCGGCCATCTGGTCTACTCGGCGGTCGACGCCGTACCGGCGACGCTGTCGGCGGCCTGGCACGAGCGCCTCCGGAACGACCTCGGCTTCACCGGTGTCACGATCACCGACGACATGCTCATGCTGCAGCACACGGGTCTGCCGGAGTACCAGAACCCCTCGGAGAACGCGATCCGCGCCGTGGCCGCCGGCAACACGATGCTGCTCTACGTCCTCGGGGCGGAGCCGTCGTCGACCGGTGTCGATCCGGCCGTGCTCGTCGCCGACATCGCCGCCGCGGTCAGGTCCGGGAGGATTCCGGAGTCGACGGTCGCCGATGCGGCGCACCGACTGCTGCGCGTCCGGCTCGGCCTGCCGTCGCTCCGGCCGATGTCGCGCTGATGTCGGTGAGGAGAATTTCTCGGGGATGCGGGAATAGCTCCCAGGTCCGTGCGTTTGAATAGAACGTGGCGCGAGCGCGCCGCACATCGACGCAAGGAGTACCGCATGACCGACACCCTGACGATTCCCGGCTACAAGGTTGGCACCTGGGAGGTCGACGCCACGCACAGCGAGGTCGGCTTCAGCATCCGCCACATCATGGTCTCGAAGGTCAAGGGCAAGTTCGAGCGCTTCAACGCGACGTTCGTCACGCCGGAGAACCCCCTCGAGACGAAGATCACCGCGTCCGCCGAGGTCGCATCGATCAACACGAACCAGGCCGACCGCGACGGTCACCTCCGCACCGGCGACTTCTTCGACGCCGAGACCTACCCGACGATCGACTTCGTCTCGACCGGCGCCCGCGCCAAGGGCGACGACTTCCTGGTGGACGGCGACCTCACGATCAAGGGCGTGACCAAGCCCGTCACCTTCACCGTCGAGTTCGGCGGCTTCGCGACCGACCCCTACGGCAACTACAAGTTCGGCGCCACGGCGACCACCAAGATCAACCGCGAGGACTTCGGCCTCACCTACAACGCGGCGCTCGAGACCGGCGGCGTGCTGCTCGGCAACGACGTCACGATCACCATCGAACTGCAGGCCGCGCACCAGGCGTAGCCCCAGGACGTCGAAGGGCCGGTGGAGCATCGCTCCACCGGCCCTTCGTGTATCCGGCCGGCTCAGGTCGGCTCGCCGACGATCTCGTCGCGCACGCGACGGAGGTCCTCCATGAGTGATCCGATGAGGATCCAGTGCTGGGGGTGCGGGCGGGCGATCACGAGGGGAGCGGTCAGCGCCGGGATCTCCGCGGTCTCGGTCGGCGGCTCGTCGGACGCGGCACGACCGTTCACCAGCAGCCTGAGATCGTGGGCCGCCCGCGTCAGTTCGACGGCGATGTCCGCCACCGTCGGCTCCTCATGCAGGGTCGGGTCGTCGTGATCGTGCACCGAGCGCGCCATGCCCAGCGTCCTCGTGACGACCGGCTCCAGTCGACGCAGCAGCAGGCGCTGACGGTCGAGCTCGTCACGGTGCCTCGATCGACGAGGGTTGAGCAGCAGGCTGTCATCGCCTTCCTTCACCGCGGCGATCGCCCGGTCTCGCAGGGGCTTCAACGCCCGGGCCTCCTGGAGCAGCGCCACGAGCTCCGCGTCCGAGTTCGCACGCGTGAGTGAGGTGGCGAGATGGTCCAGGGTGTCGGCGCACGCGAGCGCGAGGGTGGTCACCGCCTCCTTCGCGGGAGCGAGGAGGACCGGTGCGACGAGGACGACGTTGACGAGGAGTCCGATGCCCGCGCCGAGCACGGTCTCGACGATCCGCGCGACCGCGTAGTCCGGGGTCGCAGCGCCGATCGACAGCACCAGCATCGCGCTGATCGGGATCTGGTTGGCGGATCCGGGCCCGAGGCGGAGGACCCATCCGAGCAGGATGGAGATGACGATGGCCAGGAGCACGATCCAGGCGGAGTGTCCGAAGACGATCCCGATGGCCGTCGCGAGGATGACGCCCGTGATGACCCCGAGGCTGCGCTCGAGCGCCTTCCCGAACGACTGGTTGACGCTCGGCTGCACCACGAGGATCGCCGCGATGGCGGCGAAGACCGGGAGCTGGCCCGGGATGATCGTGATCGCGACGATCCAGGACGCGACGGCGGCCAGCGCCGTCTTCAGCACCTGGAGCAGGGGCAGCCGCGATCTGATGCGCAGGACGGGGACGACGGACATCGGTGCCGTCAGAGCTTGTCGTGGAGCTGGTCGAGCAGTTCTGCGCCGTTCCCCGCGTAGACCCAGGGGGCGCCCTCGTGCTGGGCACCGACCTTCGAGCGCCCACCGGCGAGGACCGCCTCACCGGGGGAGAGCTGACGGATCGCCACGGCGGCGACGCGGTCGGGGTGGCGTTCCTCGAAGCTCCGGTAGAGGGCTTCGTCGTGCTGTCCGTCGTCGCCGACGAGCAGCCACCGCAGACGCGGGAAGTCCTCGGCGAACCGGTCGAGGTTGTTGCGCTTGTGCTCGCGACCGCTGCGGAAGAAGCGGTCGTGCGTCGGACCCCAGTCGGTGAGGAGGAGGGCGCCGGCGGGGTAGAGGTTGCGCGAGAGGAACCGGGTGAGCGTCGGCGCGACGTTCCAGGCGCCGGTGGAGAGGTAGATGATCGGGGAGCCCGGGTGTTCGCGGGCCGTGCGCTCGAGGAAGACCGCCATGCCGGGCACCGGTGTCCTGGCGTGCTCGTCGAGGACGAAGGTGTTCCAGGCCGCGACGAGTGGGCGGGGGAGCGCCGTCACCATCACCGTGTCGTCGATGTCGGACACGATGCCGAACTCGATGTCGTCGGCGACGATGAAGACCGGCGCTTCGACCGGGTCGCTGCCCTCCGAACTCAGGCGGAGGGTGTGCCAGCCGGGGGTGAGTGACACCTGGACCACCGCGTCGACCACTCCGCCTCGGTCGCCCGTGACCGTGTGACGCTGTCCGTCGACCTCCACCTCGACCGTCGGGTCGGCGATGCTCAGCGCGAAGAAGCTCTTCCAGCCGCGCACCTTCTGCTGCGGTTGGACGGTGGTCTTGCCCGGTTCAGCCAGGACGACCCTGGCCAGGACACGGATCCAGGACGTCGATCCGTAGCCGGTGAAGGGGATGACCGCCGCCTCGCGTCCGTGCCGCCTCGCACGACGCTGGCGGCGCAACTGGACGGCGTCCTCCATCCGTGCGGCGAAGTGCCGGATCTGCTCGGCGGCGTCGGAGGAGGCCGTTGGACGATCGTCGGATGCCTTCACGCGTTCAGTCTGTCATGCCGGTGCGTCCGGCCCGCCGTCTCGCGGCGATGACGGTCGTCTGCTACTGGGGCGTCGAGCCGTCGTCGGGTGGTGTCGCGTCCTCCTGGGCCAGCATGTGTCGCTCCTCGCTCCGCTGGAGGAGTCGCTTCACGACGAGGACCACGACGGCGAAGACGACGATGATGCCGACGAAGACGTAGCCCGCCCAGTGGAGGCGGTCCGACAGCTCGCGATAGCTGCCCGCGGCCAGTGCGCCGACGGAGACGTAGGCCGAGGACCAGATGACGCAGGCGGGCAGCGTCCAGGAGATGAAGCGTCGGTAGCTCATCGTGCTCATCCCGACCGTGAGGGGGATGAGTGAGTGCAGGACCGGGAGGAACCGCGAGATGAAGACGGCGATGCCGCCCCGCCGGTCGAGATAGCGCTCAGCACGGGCCCAGTGCCGCTCGCCGATGCGGCGGCCGAGTCTGCTGGCACGGATGCGCGGGCCGAACCAGCGGCCGAGCGCGAACCCGACGGACTCGCCGATGAGCGCTCCGGTGATGACGACGAGGATCATCGAGATCCACTGGACGGGTCCGACGACGGCGGTGCTGGCGACGATGACGACCGTGTCGCCCGGGACGACGAGGCCGACGAGGACCGAGGTCTCGAGCATGATGCCGACGCCGGCGAGGATCGTGCGCGTCACGGGGTCGACGCTCTGCACCAGGTCGAGGAGCCAGCCGAGCACGTCGTTCACGGATCGAAGCCTAGTGCGGCAGGTGTGGGACGGGCTCCGAAACCCCTGTTAGGACACCCTTGGATGTGTGGTCTGACCACAGGCGCGAATTCGGGTACGATTGGTGTCGACGACATGGATCGAAGCCACGGGGATGACCACCCCGATCGGGCCGCACCTGCGCCGCCTTCCCTGGATGCCGCGAAAAATGGAGTGTTCATCGTGAACGACCTACTCGACCCGCTACTGCTGTCCCGCTGGCAGTTCGGCCTCACCACCGTCTACCACTTCATCTTCGTGCCGCTGACCATCGGCATGGCCGTGACGGTCGCCGGGTTCCAGACCGCCTGGGTCCGGACCGGCAAGCTGCACTACCTGCAGCTCACGCGGTTCTTCGGGAAGATCTTCCTCATCAACTTCGCCATGGGCGTCGTGACGGGCATCGTCCAGGAGTTCCAGTTCGGCATGAACTGGTCCACCTACTCCAGGTTCGTCGGCGACGTCTTCGGCGCACCGCTGGCACTCGAGGGCCTGCTCGCGTTCTTCCTCGAGGCGACGTTCATCGGACTCTGGATCTTCGGCTGGGACAAGCTGTCACCGAAGCTCCACCTCGCCACCATCTGGATCGTGGCACTCGGCACCGTGCTGTCGGCCTACTTCATCATCGCGGCGAACGCCTTCATGCAGAACCCGGTCGCCTTCCGGATCAACGAGGAGCGAGGCCGCGCCGAGCTCACGAACATCTGGGAGCTGCTGACCAACAAGGTCGCCCTGGCCGCCTTCCCGCACACGATCTTCGCGTGCTTCATGGTCTCCGCAGCCGTCATCATCACCGCTGCGGCCTGGCACCTCGCCCGGGGCCAGCACGTCGAGGCGATGCGCCCGGCGCTCAAGGTCGGTGCGTGGAGCATGCTCCTCGCGGGTGGTGCCACGATGCTCGCCGGCGACCAGCTCAGCCTCGCCATGGTCGAGACCCAGCCGATGAAGATGGCGGCTGCGGAGGCGATGTACAACACGGCGAGCGGTGCCGACGCCTCGTTCTCGATCTTCACCCTCGGCACACCCGACGGTGTCCACGAGCTCTTCTCGATCCGCATCCCGTACCTCCTGTCGTTCCTCTCGACCCACACCTTCGACGGCACGGTGGAGGGCATCAACGACCTGCAGGCGCAGTACACCCAGCTCTACGGTCCGGGCGACTACTCGCCCGTCATCTGGGTCACCTACTGGGCGTTCCGCTGGATGATCGGCCTCGGCCTCGCCTCGATGCTCGTCGCGGCAGCCGGTCTCTGGTTCACCCGCAAGGGCCGCGAGCCGAAGCGCTGGATGTGGCGCGTCGCGGTCTGGGCCGTCCCGATGCCGTTCCTCGCCATGACCATGGGCTGGGTCTTCACCGAGATGGGCCGCCAGCCGTGGATCGTCTTCAGCCTGTTGAAGACGGAGGACGCGGTCTCGCCGAACACCACCGGCCTCGATGTCCTGATCTCGTTGATCGCCTTCACCGTCGTCTACGGATCGCTGCTCGTCGTCGAGTTCGGTCTCCTGAAGAAGACGATCAAGGCCGGGCCCGACCCGATCGAGCTGTCCGAACCCGACGAGGACGGCGTGCAGAAGCCCGCCGCCCCCGCGACCACGGTCTACTAGGAGCACATCATGGACCTCACGATTCTCTGGTTCTGGATCATCGCCGCACTGTTCGTCGGCTACTTCGTCCTCGACGGCTTCGACTTCGGCGTCGGCATGACGATCCCCTTCCTCGGGAAGGACGAGACCGACCGCCGGATGCTCATCAACACCATCGGGCCGGTCTGGGACCTCAACGAGACCTGGCTGATCGTCGCCGGTGCGAGCCTCTTCGCCGCCTTCCCCGAGTGGTACGCGACCCTGTTCAGCGGCTTCTACCTCCCGCTGTTGTTCATCCTCCTCGCGCTCATCATCAGAGGGGTGTCGTTCGAGTACCGGCACCAGCGGCCGGAAGCCTCCTGGAAACGGCGCTTCGACCTCATGATCATCGTGGGCTCGGCCCTGCCGGCCTTCCTCTGGGGCGTCGCCTTCGCGAACATCGTCCAGGGCGTCCCGCTCGATGCCGACCACAACTTCACCGGCACGCTCTTCACCCTGCTCAACCCGTACGGCATCCTCGGCGGTCTCACGACGCTCGTGCTCTTCTTCGCCCACGGAGCCGTGTTCGCCTCGCTGAAGACCGAGGGCGACATCCGCGAGCGCGCCCGCCGCCTCGCGAGCCGCGCCGGGCTCGTCGCCATCCTGCTCGCCGCGTCGTTCCTCGGGTGGACCGTCCTGGCGCACTTCTCGCTCCCGGTGTTGATCCTCGCGGCCATCGCAGCGGTCTCGCTCATCAGCGCCTGGTTCGCGAACAGCCGTGGGCTGGAAGGACGTGCGTTCGCGCTCATGGCCGTGACCGTCGCGGCGGCCGTGCTCACCCTGTTCACCGCGCTCTTCCCAGCGGTGATGCCGGCGAGCAACGACCCGGCGAACAGCCTGACGATCGCGAACGCCTCCTCGACGGAGTACACCCTCACGGTGATGTCGTGGACCGCCCTGATCTTCCTGCCGCTGATCCTCGCCTACCAGGGATGGACGTACTGGGTGTTCCGCAAGCGCATCACGCGGAAGCACATCGAAGCCGCCGCGCACTAACCTGTCATCGTGCGCCCCCTCGATCCGCGACTGCTCCGCTATGCCCGCGGAGCCCGGTCGGTCCTCGGACTCGGCGCGGTCATCGCGCTCGTCCAGACCGCCTGCACGCTCGGGTTCGCCTGGTTCGTGGCCCAGCTCGTGTCCCGGTCGATCGCGGGGGATCCGGTCGAGGAGCTCCTGCCGTCGCTCTGGCTGCTGATCGGCATCGTGGTGCTGCGTGCCGGGACCGTCCTGGCATCCGACTCGGTGAACGCCCGTGGCTCCGCGATCGTCCGCAGTCAGTTGCGGCGGGCCCTCGCGGGCGCGTTCGAGACGCTCGGGCCGGGTTGGGTCTCGCGTCGGAGCTCCGCCGCACTGACGACCGTGGCGGGCCGCGGGCTCGACGCCCTGGACGCGTACTTCGGTCGCTATGTCCCGCAGCTCATCCTCACGGCGATCGCCATGCCGATCATCGCTGCGGTGATCTTCATCCAGGACCCGCTCAGCGGCATCACGGTGATCGTGACACTCCCGCTGATCCCCGTCTTCATGATCCTCATCGGATTCGCGACCCAGGCGGTGCAGCGGCGCCAGTGGGAGACCCTGGCCCATCTGTCGCGCGGGTTCCTCGAGCTCGTCGCGGGCATGGCGACCCTCAAGCTGTTCGGTCGGCAGCACCGGCAGGTGCAGCGGGTCCGAACCGTCACCGAGGAGTACCGCGTCGAGACCATGAAGGTCCTGCGGTTCTCGTTCGTGAGCGGCTTCGCCCTCGAACTGCTGTCGAGTCTCGCCGTCGCCGTGGTCGCGGTCGGCATCGGCCTCCGGCTCCTCGACGGCTCGCTCCTCCTCGGAACGGGGCTCTTCGTCCTGATCCTGGCCCCGGAGGCCTTCCTGCCACTGCGGAACGTCGGCGCGAACTACCACGCTGCCGCGGAGGGGGTCACCGCCGCCGACGAGGTCTTCGAGATCCTCGATGAGGCGAAGGCCGTCCGCGAATCCCCGTCCGTTCCTGATCAGCTCGGCGCACCGGCGACAGCAGGCGACTCCGTTCGCCGGACGTCTGGCCTGGTGCTCGACGGTCTCGGGGTGCAGTACGACGAGCTGCGGGTGTTGGACGACCTCGACGCGACGTTCCCGGCCGGCGTGGTGACGGCTGTCGTCGGCGCCAGCGGAGCCGGGAAGACGAGCATGGCGTCGGCGATCCTCGGATTCGTGGACGCCACCGGATCGATCCTGCACGACGGAGGACGCATGTCGCCCACGCCTGGTGGACGACGCTGGCTGTCGTGGGCGCCGCAGCGTCCGGTCCTCATCGCGGGGACGGTCGGCAGCAACGTCGCGCTGGGCGATGACGCACCCGACGAGGTGCTCATCGTCGAGGCGTTGTCAGCACTCGGGCTGTCCGCGCTGCCACTCGGACACCCCATCGGCGCAGTCGGCGACGGCGTGAGCGGTGGGCAGGCGCAACGGATCGCGATCGCGAGAGCCCTGTACCGGCTGCGGCGCACCCCGGCGGATGCCGGAACGCCGGTGCTGCTGCTCGACGAACCGAGCTCGGCGCTCGACGCCGCGTCCGAGGCGCTCGTCATCGACGCCGCGCGCGACGCCGCTCGGGCCGGGGCGGCCGTCATCGTCATCACCCATCGACCGTCGATCGTCGAACACGCGGATGCCGTGCTCGAGATCCGCCGTGCGGTCGGAACGCGTCCAGGACGACGAGGTGATGCTCCATGGATGAGCGCGTCCGACAGATCATCCGACTGGCGCAGCCGCCGGCTCGCCGCTTCGTCCCTGGCCTCCTGGCCGGCATCCTCTCCGCGGGCGCCGCCGTCGCCCTCCTCGCTTCGAGCGCGTTCCTCATCACGAAGGCCGCCGAGCAGCCCTCGATCGTCGAGCTGGGTGTCGCCGTCGTCGGGGTGCGCGCGTTCGCGCTGGCCCGGGCGTCCTTCCGGTACCTCGAACGCCTGCTGAGCCACGATGCTGCATTCCGTCAATTGGCGCAGCTGCGCGCCGGCATGATCGAACGCGTCATCCCGGTGGCTCCCGACGGACTGCAGCTGACCGGCCGGGGCGACCTCCTCACCCGCCTGGTGACCGATGTGGACGAGCTGCAGAACGTGCCGTTGCGGGTCGTCCAACCACTGGTGGTCTCGGGTGTCGTCGCCGGAGCCTCCGTCATCCTCACGACCGTGCTGCTCCCGGCCGCCGGGATCGCGCTCGCGGTCTGCCTCGTCGCGGCGTTCCTCGTCTCGTGGTTGCTCGTGAGTCGGGTGGCGGCGCGCGCCGAACGCGAACTCGCGCCGCTGCGCGGTGCGCTGTCGGAAGCCCTGCTCGAACTCGTGACCGGGCTCGACGTGCTGACCGCTTACGGCGCGGTCGACGCCGCGCGGGCACGGATCGAACATGCCGACGCGGCACTC
Source organism: Plantibacter sp. (assembly GCF_059073635.1). Classification (NCBI taxonomy): domain Bacteria; kingdom Bacillati; phylum Actinomycetota; class Actinomycetes; order Micrococcales; family Microbacteriaceae; genus Plantibacter; species Plantibacter sp. The sequence continues at coordinate 307,199 of NZ_JCACOF010000012.1, forward strand.
ACGCGCGCGATGGTGCGGCGGGCCGCGGGCGCCGGGGTTGCCGGCGCCGTCCTCTCCCTGGCTTCCGGGGCGTCCGTCGTCGCGGCGCTGTGGGCAGGCATGCCGGCGCTGGGAACGATCGGCGGCCCCGCGCTCACCGTGATCGTCCTCGTCCCGCTCGCCGTGTTCGAGGTCTGCGCGATGGTGCCCCTCGCGTTCGGGGCTTGGCGGGAGGCGGTCGCGAGCGCCGAGCGCGTGGCGGACGCGGTCCCGAGCGATCGACCCGACGAGATCCCGGACGAGGACACCGGCAGCATCCTCACGCCGACCTTCGACGGCGTCATGCTCGAGGCGGAGCACCTCAGCGCGCGGTGGCCCGGGAGTACGACGGCGGCGCTCGCACCGATCAGCTTCCGGCTGTCGGCCGGCGACCGGCTGCTCGTCGAAGGCGACAGCGGAGCCGGGAAGACCACCCTGGCGCACGCCCTCGTCCGCTTCCTCGAGTACGAGGGTGGGTACCGCGTCGGCGGCGTCGAGGCACGCGACCTCCGCCCGGACACGCTGCGCGAGTCGGTCGGGCTCGTCGAGCAGCGTCCGTTCCTCTTCGACGCCGACATCCGCCAGAACCTCCTCTTCGCCAGGGACACGGCCGACGACGCTGAACTCGAGGCCGTGCTGGAGCGGGTCGGGCTCTCGTCCTGGCTCGCCGAGCGCGGCGGACTCGACCGCCCGGTGGGGGAGCACGGCGCGCTCGTCTCCGGAGGGCAGGCGCAACGCATCGCCCTCGCCCGTGCGCTCCTCCGCGAGTTCCCCGTGCTCGTGCTCGACGAGCCGACCGCCAACGTCGATCCCGAGCGCGCGACCGCCCTGCTCGAGGACCTGCTCGGTGTCGCGGGATCCGAGGGTCGTGCGGTCATCGTGATCTCCCACACGCCGGTCCCCGACAGCCTCGTGACCGGTCGCCTCCGGATCGTCGCGCCGCCGATCGCGGCCGTCGGCTGATGCGATCCACCGGAGCACGCCGGCAGGTCGTCCTCCCGGCCTGGTCCGAGCCCGAGGACGTCTACCGACGCGTGTTCGCTGACGAACCCTGGGCGGCCTGGTTGGATTCGGGCCAGGGCTCCCGGACCGGCGTCAGTCTCATCGGACGCGGGACCGAACGCCTCGTCGCGGACGTCCGGCTCGGCACGGTGGAGCGCATCACCCCGGTGTCCGCCTCGGTCGACCGGACGACGATCCTCGACGCCCTCCGTACCGTGCGTGCGGAGGGCGACCCGGGCGATTGGGTCGGGTGGTTCGGCTACGAGTCGGGGGCAGGGCTCGTCGGGGTTCCGTCGCACGCGGCGGCCTCCCCGGACGCGCTCTTCCTGCGCCTCGACGACCAGGTGCGGTTCGACCATGCGGCGCGGACGGTGACGATCTCGTCGGACGATCCCGACTGGATCGCGACGACCGTCGAGCGATTGAGTAGGGCGACCGAGCCTCCTCCCGTGGCCGAGGCGGCCGGCGGGGTCTGCGCGCCCCGTCACAGCGATGCCGCATACGTGCGGCTCGTCGAGCGGTGCCAGGAGCACATCACCCGTGGGGACGCCTACCAGCTGTGCCTGACGAACCACCTGCGCGTCGACGGGGTCCACGACCCGTTCGCGACCTATCTGCGGCTGCGCAGGACGAGCCCCACGCACCACGGCGGCTTCCTCCGGTTCGGTTCGATCAGTGTCGCGAGCGCGTCACCGGAGCAGTTCCTCGAGGTCTGGGCCGACGGCCGCGTCCGGACGAAGCCGATCAAGGGGACCCGGCCGAGAGGTGCCGATCCCGAGGAGGACGCCCGTCAGCGCGCCGATCTGCTGGCGAGTCCCAAGGAGCGCGCGGAGAACCTCATGATCGTCGATCTGATGCGGAACGACCTCTCCAGAGTCTGCGAGCTGGGTTCCGTGGCGGTCACGGCTCTCCATCACGTCGAGAGCTACCCGCAGGTGCACCAACTCGTCAGCACCGTCGAAGGACGGTTGCGCGCAGGGCTGGGCGCGCTCGACGTCGTCGAGGTCGCATTCCCGGCCGGATCGATGACCGGGGCCCCGAAACGCCGGGCGATGGAGCTGCTGTACGACCTCGAAGCGGGACCGCGCGGGGTGTACGCCGGCGCCTTCGGCCTGCTGTCCGCGGACGGATCGATGGACCTCGCCATGGTCATCCGCTCGATCGTGATCGATCCGCAGGGTGCGTCGATCGGCACGGGTGGTGGCATCACGGCGCTGTCCGACGCCCGGGAGGAGCTCGAGGAGACGTGGACCAAGGCGGCGGCCCCGCTGGCGGCACTCGGCGTCGGACGTCCGCCTGCCGAATCCCGGTAGGCTTGACCGTTGGACGGAGCGCCGTCGTGCGCTCCAGCCCGTCCATCCTGCGGCCGAGCGCCGTGCGAGCAGCCCACGGGCTTCCACCCCCAGCACCTGCAGTGATTGAGAGTGACGTGTCAGACGAGCGCAACACCGACGACCGCCGAGACGGCGAGCGGTACGACTTCCAGGCGATCCAGGAGAAGTGGCTTCCCGTCTGGGACGAGCTGAAGCCCTTCGCAGCAGGCGACCCTGCCGACAAACGTCCGCGCAAGTACGTGCTCGACATGTTCCCGTACCCCTCGGGCGACCTGCACATGGGTCACGCCGAGGCGTTCGGCTTCGGCGACATCGTCGCGCGGTACTGGCGTCACCAGGGCTTCAACGTCCTGCACCCGATCGGCTGGGACTCGTTCGGTCTCCCCGCCGAGAACGCCGCCATCCAGCGCGGCGTCGACCCGCGCGAGTGGACCTACGCGAACATCGCGCAGCAGAAGGCCAGCTTCCGCCAGTACGGCCCCTCGTTCGACTGGGACCGCGAGCTCCACACGAGCGACCCCGAGTACTACCGGTGGAACCAGTGGCTGTTCCTCCAGCTGTTCGAGAAGGGCCTCGCGTACCGCAAGGCGAGCCCCGTCAACTGGTGCCCGAACGACCAGACCGTGCTCGCGAACGAGCAGGTCGTCGACGGACACTGCGAGCGCTGCGGCGCCGAGGTGACGAAGAAGAAGCTCACCCAGTGGTACTTCCGCATCACCGACTACGCCGACCGCCTGATCGACGACCTCAACCAGCTCGAGGGCACCTGGCCGGCCAAGGTCCTCAGCATGCAGCGGAACTGGATCGGTCGATCCAACGGTGCGGACGTCTCGTTCTCCATCGAGGGTCGTGCCGAGCCGGTCTCCGTGTACACGACCCGCCCCGACACGCTGTACGGCGTGACGTTCATGGTCGTGGCGCCCGACTCGGAGCTCGCAGCCGAGCTCGTCGCCGACACCTCCGACGACGTCAAGGGGCGCTTCCAGGCCTACCTCGACAGCGTCAAGGGTGAGAGCGAGATCGCGCGGCTCGCGACCGACCGCCAGAAGACCGGCGTGTTCCTCGAGCGCTACGCGATCAACCCGCTGAGTGGCGAGCGCCTGCCGATCTGGGCGGCCGACTACGTCCTGGCCGACTACGGTCACGGGGCGATCATGGCGGTCCCCGCGCACGACCAGCGCGACCTCGACTTCGCGCGGGCGTTCGACCTGCCCGTGCGCGTCGTGGTGGACACCACCCAGCCCGTCACCGGTGCCATCCCGATCATCGTCGACGGTGAGCTGCCGGAGGACCTCCCGTCGATCGATCCCGCCAAGACGGGTGTCGCGCTGACGGGCGACGGTCGCCTGACGAACTCCGGCCCCTTCGACGGCCTGAGCAAGGCGAACGCGATCCCGAAGGTCACGGCTGCGCTCGCGTCGAGCGGCCTCGGCGCGAAGACGAAGAACTACCGCCTCCGCGACTGGCTCATCTCGCGACAGCGCTACTGGGGCACGCCGATCCCGATCATCCACTGCGACGCCTGTGGCGAGGTGCCGGTCCCCGAGGACCAGCTCCCCGTGCGGCTGCCGGACGCCGCGGGTCTCGACCTGCGTCCGAAGGGCATGAGCCCGCTCGCGGCGGCAGAGGACTGGATCAACGTGGACTGCCCGTCGTGCGGGAAGCCTGCGAAGCGCGACTCCGACACGATGGACACCTTCGTCGACAGCTCGTGGTACTTCCTCCGGTTCCTGAACCCGACCTCCGACGAGATCGCGTTCGACCCGAAGGAGGCCGACAAGTGGGCGCCGGTCGACCAGTACGTCGGCGGTGTCGAGCACGCGATCCTGCACCTGCTCTACTCGCGGTTCATCACGAAGGTCCTGTTCGACCTCGGCAAGGTCGGCTTCACCGAGCCCTTCAGCGCGCTCCTCAACCAGGGCATGGTCATCCTCGACGGTTCGAAGATGAGCAAGAGCAAGGGCAACCTGGTGGAGTTCGCCCAGGAGCTGCGGTCGTACGGCGCCGACGCCCTGCGCGTCACGATGGCATTCGCCGGTCCTCCGGAGGACGACATCGACTGGGCGGACGTCTCGCCTGCCGGGTCGGCCAAGTTCCTGGCACGCGCCTGGCGGGTCGCGCACGACGTCACCAGCTCGCCCGACGTCGCCTGGAAGGACGGCGACGAGAAGCTGCGGAAGGTCACGCATCACTTCCTCGCGGAAGCTCCCGGGCTCATCGAGGCGGGCAAGTTCAACGTCGTCGTGGCACGGCTCATGGAGCTCGTCAACGCGACGCGGAAGGCGATCGACGCCGGGCCCGGCGCGGGCGACCCCGCCGTGCGCGAGTCCGCCGAGGTGACGGCCATGGCGCTCGACCTCTTCGCGCCGTTCACCGCCGAGGACATGTGGGCCAAGCTCGGCTACCAGCCGTCGATCTCGCTGGTGCCGTGGCGGAAGGCCGACCGGTCGCTGTTGGTCGAGGACCAGGTGACCGCGGTGGTGCAGGTCGACGGCAAGGTCCGCGACCGGCTCGAGGTGTCGCCGAAGATCTCCGGCGAGGAACTCGAGCAGCTCGCACGCGCGAGTGCGGCTGTGCAGCGTTCCGTGGGCGACCGCGAGATCGTCAACGTCGTGGTGCGTGCCCCGCGCGTGGTGAGCATCGCCACGAAGGGCTGATGCGGTTCGGGGCGGGCCCTGTGGCCCGTCCCGAACACGCTCGTAGCGCTCGGGCACGACCATCGAGTCGGACTCCGTGTCCCATCCGACGGCAGGGTGTTCTCGGATCGCGTCCCGCCCGGTTGCCTGTGCTTCCTCGGTAGCATGACCGGGTGCCCGCTCTCGCCCCATCAGTACGAACGCTCCGCGTGTTCCAGATCCTGTGGGTGATCGGCTTCCTGATCGGAACGACCACGCACACCGCGGATCTGATCCTCGGCGGGTTGGACGTCTACGGCGGCTTCCCGCCCGGCGTCCGGCTGTTCTGGGTGACGCTCACGGTCTTGGACCCCATCACCGCTGTGCTGATCATCCTTCGACGGCGCGCCGGCATCGTGCTCGGAATCACGGTGATCGTCGCCGACATCGCCGTGAACTGGACCGTCTTCGTTCTGCTCGGCGGACTCTCGTGGTTCGGCGTCATCAATCAGAGCCTGTTCGCGGTGCTCATCCTCGCCACGGCTCGCCCCCTGTGGATCTGGTTCGGGCGATCTTCGACACGAGAGCGGGCCGACGCGGGCCAGAGCGGTCTGACCGCCCTCGGTCGGAAGACGACCGGTCGACGCCGAGGCGGTCGGCGAGCTGGCTGAATCCTGCATCCCAGGCGAACGCGCTCCACAGGGGCGGTCGCGGTGCGTTCGGTGCCCGCGGCGGCGGTGAGCGTGTGGTTCGGGGCGTCCGGGCTCGTAGCGTTCGAGGATGACCATCGAACCGGAACCCATGTCCCACCCGGTGCCGTCCAGTCGTTCGGCCACACGCCGCCTGCTGCGTGAGCTACCGCGCCCAGAGTTCCGTGCCGGGGCGGTCGTCGTGCTGGTGATCGCGGCCCTCGTCGTCGCCATCCTCGTCTCGCTGTTCACCTCAGGCGGGGCGGTCAGGACGATCGGTGGGGCGGAGCTGTCGGCTGACGCGAGCCCCGTTCCCGGCGCGACTCCGGGAGCGACCGCGCCCGCCGGCTCGGCGACGGGGGAGCTGTTCATCCATGTCCTCGGAGCGGTCGCGGCCCCTGGTGTCTACCGGCTGCCGGACGGATCACGTGCGTTCGACGCGGTAGCGTCCGCCGGCGGCCTCCTACCGGAAGCGGACACCAGTGCCGTGAACCTCGCACGGTTCGTGAACGACGGCGAGCAACTGTACGTCCCAGTGGTCGGCGAGGTGCCACCTGGCGGAGGCGCGAACGGGTCGGCTGCCGGGAGTCCGTCCGGCTCGCAGCTCGTCAACGTGAACACGGCATCCGCGGCCGAACTCACCGCACTCCCGCGGATCGGAGAGGCCCTGGCCGCACGCATCGTCGCCTGGCGGGAGGCGAACGGACCGTTCGCCACCCTCGACGACCTGAGCGCGGTCGAAGGCATCGGCGCGAAGACCCTCGAGGGGCTTCGCGCGGCGGCGACGGTGTGACCGCAGACGCGGCCACCGGACCGACATCCGGGCGAGGTGAGAGCGCGATGCGGTTCCCGCGCCTGCTCATCCCGGCGGCGGTCTCCTGGGTCGGTGCGGCCGTCTGCAGCGCGGCTCCAACGCTGGCCTGGGGTGGGGTACTGGTCGCTTTCCTCGTCGCCTCCGCCTGCCTCGGGTGCAGCACGGTCGTCCGGCGTCGCCGTGCGGAGTATCGCCCGGGGGAGCGTCGGACAGGGTCTGTCGTCATCACGACACTCCTGCTGTGCGCGTGCGCCGCGGCGCTGTTCGGCATGGTCGCGGCCTCGATCGCCGCACGCGCGCCTGACCGGCAGCCGGAGGCGCTGCAAGCGCTCGGAAACGCTCCAGTGGATGCCGAGGTCGTGGTGACCGGCGACGCCGTGCCCACCGGTTCGGTCACGACGGGGTCCGGCATCCGCTTCGCGGCCGACCTCGTGACGGCCAGTGGAGACCACAGCGATCCTGGAGCGCCTCTCGGTCCCGGTCCTCGTCTTCGCGCCGGTGCCGGCGGATCGGGCGCCGAGGATCGGCGAGCGCTGGCGCGTCGACGGCTCGCTCCGATGGAACGCGCCGGGTGATGCGCGGGCAGCGCTGCTCTTCGCACGGGAGGAACCCGAGCTGCTGGGGGAGCCGCCGGCGATCCTCGACTGGTCGGCGTCGCTCCGTTCCGGCCTCGTCGGGCTCGCGTCCACCTTGCCCGGCCCGGGTGGGGAACTGCTGCCCGGCCTCGCGATCGGCGATGTGAGTCAGGTGAGTGACGCGGTCACGGAGTCGATGCAGCGCAGTTCACTCTCGCATCTGACGGCCGTGTCCGGAGCGAACTGTGCGGTCATCGTGTGGCTCGTCAGCACCGCGGTCGCGGCACTCGGCGGCGGGCGGAAGCTCAGGATCTCGTGTGCCCTGCTGTGCCTCGTCGCCTTCGTGGTCCTCGTGACGCCCCAACCGAGCGTGCAGCGGGCGGCTCTCATGGCTGCCTTCGTCCTGGTGATGGGCGGCTTCGGGCGGCCGATCAGGGGCCTCGCCGCGCTGTCGTTGGCGGTGGTCGTCCTCCTCGTCGCCGACCCTTGGCTGGCCGGGCAGTACGGGTTCGGGCTCTCGGTGCTCGCCACCAGTGGTCTGCTGCTCCTGAGCGGACCCCTCACGGACCTGCTGGGCAGGTGGCTGCCGCGAGGGATCGCGGCCCTCATCGCGATCCCGGCAGCCGCCCAGCTCGCCTGCCAGCCGATGCTCGTCCTCCTCGACCCCGCGATCCAGCTCGGCGGTGTCCCCGCGAACCTGCTCGCGGGCCCGGCCGCAGCGCCCGCGACCATGCTCGGGCTGCTCGCCTGCCTGCTGGTCCCGTTCGCACCACCACTCGCATGGCTCGTCGCGTGGCTCGGGTGGGTGCCGGCGACCTGGATCGCAGCGGTGGCCCGGTGGTTCGAGGGCGTCCCTGCTGCGCGGGTGCCGTGGCCGGAGGGGCCGCTGGGCGTCGTGCTCGTCACCGTGCCGACCGTCTTGATCGCCACGCTCCTGCTGTTCCGTCGGGACCTGCCCCCGAGGTGGTCGAGGACGATCGGGGTGGCGGTTGTCGTGGCGCTCGTGGCACTGTGCGGTCGGGCGGTCGGGGACGGACTCGGGCCGGCCCTGCACCGGCCGGGCGACTGGATCGTCGCCGCCTGCGACGTCGGTCAGGGAGACGCGGTCCTCCTGCGACAGGGCGGCGCCACCGCCCTGGTCGACGTCGGGCCCGACCCCGAACCGCTCCGCGCGTGCTTGGACGAACTCGGGGTGTCCCGCATCGAACTGCTCGTCCTCACCCATTACGACCTCGACCACGTCGGAGGCCTCGACGCGGTCGTCGGCAGGGTCGACGAGGTGCTGCTCGGGCCGGTCGACGACCCGGAGGACGAGCGCATCGCACGAGTGCTCCGAGCGGCCGGTGCGGAGGTGCGACAGGCCGGCGCCGGGGACCAGGGGGTGCTGGGGGTCCCGGAGAGCGCGGCGCCGTGGCGCGTCCTGTGGCCGGACCCCGCGGCAGGTGGCGTCGAACCGGGGAACGACGCGAGCGTGGTGGTCCGGTTCGACCTCCTCGCCGCATCGGTGCTGCTGCTCGGCGACCTCGGTGAGGAAGCGCAGGACCGGCTGCTCGGACGGCACGCGCTCGGGGACGCGGTCGACATCGTCAAGGTGTCGCATCACGGTTCCGCCGATCAGAGTGACCGCCTGGCGCGCCGGGTCGGTGCGACCGTTGCGCTCGTCTCCGTCGGGGCCGACAACGGCTACGGGCATCCGACGCGCTCGGCGCTCGAGCTGTACGAGGCCACCGGGGCCGAGGTCCTCCGCACGGACGAGTCGGGGATCATCGTCCTCGGCCCGGGCGACGGCGGCGGGTTCCGCGTGTGGTCGGAGCGCGGCGGGTGAGCCGCCGTCACCGCCCCGCCTGGCGTCGGCGGTCGCCGGTAGACTCGGACGGTCGAGAGGAGCCGCTGTGGCTGCACCACGTTCCGCCGGTCGCGGCAAGGCCAAGACGGCGGCCAAGGCCTCGGCGGCGATCCCGCAGCTCGGCTGGTCCGAGATCCGCCCGGCGCCGATCGTGTTGGTGTCCGGCACGGAGTCCTTCCTCGCCGACCGGGCGATCCGCCGGCTGCGCGACTTCCTCGTCTCCGAAGACCCCTCGCTCGAGGTCAACGACGTCGCCGCCGACAGCTACGCCCCGGGCGAGCTGCTCACGGTCGCGAGCCCGTCGCTCTTCGGTGAGCCCCGGCTCGTCCGCGTCAGCCAGGTCGAGAAGTGCTCCGATCAGTTCCTCACCGAAGCCATCCGGTATCTCGAAGCACCGCCGGAGGGCGCCTACCTCGTGCTGCGGCACAACGGAGGCGTGCGCGGCAAGAAGCTGCTCGACGCCATCCGCTCAGGCACCGGTGGCGGTGTCGAGATCGTCTGCACCGAACTCAAGCGGGACAGCGACAAGGCCGACTTCGCCGCGGCGGAGTTCAAGACGGCGGGTCGTCGCATCACGCCCCAGGCGCTCCGTGCACTCGTCGGCGCCTTCTCCGACGACCTCGCCGAGCTCGCAGCCGCGTGCAGTCAGCTCATGGCCGACGCGTCCGAGGAGATCACCGAGCAGACGGTCAACAAGTACTACGGCGGTCGACTCGAGACGAGCGCGTTCGACGTCGCCGACGCCGCGATCGCCGGACGACACGGGGAAGCGCTGCTCGCCCTGCGGCAGGCGCTCGACTCGGGTGCCGACCCCGTGCCGATCGTCGCCGCGTTCGCGATGAAGATCCGCACGATGGCCAAGGTGTCGTCGGCACGCGGCGGGTCCGGGCAGATCGCGCAGCAGTTCGGCCTCGCACCGTGGCAGGTCGACCGCGCCCGTCGGGACCTGTCCGGCTGGACGGACGCCGGCATCGGCCGCGTGGTGCAGATGCTCGCCGAGACCGACGCCGGCGTGAAGGGCGCGAGCCGCGACCCGGTGTTCGCGCTCGAGCGGCTCGTCGGCGTCATCGCGGCACGCGGGGTCGATCTGTCGGAGCGGTAGCCCGCCGAGCTGGCCGTGGCGGCGGGCGGGATGCCCTTCGACAAGCTCAGGGACCCGTGTGCGCTCAGGGACCCGTTTGCGCTCAGGGACCCCGTTTGCGCTCAGGGACCGCTGTGTACTCAGGGAACGGAATGCCCCGGGAACGCGAAAGGCCCCGCACGTTCCGAGGAACGCCGGGGCCTTGCAGCTGGTGTCGCTTAGAGCGCGTTGACCTGCTTGGCGATGGCCGACTTGCGGTTCGCTGCCTGGTTCTCGTGGATGACGCCCTTGCTCACGGCCTTGTCGAGCTTCTTCGAGGCGAGCTTGAGTGCGGACTCAGCCTGAGCCTTGTCGCCGGCGACGACGGCCTCACGGGTTGCGCGGATGGCGGTCTTCAGCTGGCTCTTGACGGCCTTGTTGCGCTCGTTGGCCTTCTTGTTGGTGCCGATGCGCTTGATCTGCGACTTGATGTTTGCCACGTTGGGTCAACTTTCGGTTCGAGGAAATGATGTTCGGTGCCGTCGGACGGAAGAGGGCGTCTTCAAGCGAGTTCTCGTGTGGTCTCAACTCACACGCAAGCCAACAGGCAACATTACCAGTCGGGCTGAGTTCTGGCAATCCAGGGTACCGCAGCACGGGTGCTCCCCGCCGTGGGACAATGAGGGTTGCCCGATTCCACCCCTGACCCCGAGGAACGCGTGAGCCCCCAAGCAGTGAAGGCCCTCGAGCCGGCATCGACCGACCCGGCGTTCATCCGGAACTTCTGCATCATCGCCCACATCGACCACGGCAAGTCGACCCTGGCGGACCGCATGCTGCAGATCACCGGCGTCGTCTCGGACCGCGACATGCGGGCGCAGTACCTCGACCGCATGGACATCGAGCGCGAGCGCGGCATCACCATCAAGAGCCAGGCCGTGCGCATGCCGTGGTCGCTCAACGGTGAGACCTTCGCGCTCAACATGATCGACACCCCCGGGCACGTCGACTTCACCTACGAGGTCTCGCGGTCGCTCGCCGCCTGCGAGGGCGCGATCCTCCTCGTCGACGCCGCACAGGGTATCGAGGCGCAGACACTCGCGAACCTCTACCTCGCCCTCGAGAACGACCTCGAGATCATCCCGGTGCTCAACAAGATCGACCTCCCGGCGGCCGACCCCGACAAGTACGCGAAGGAGCTCGCGAGCCTCATCGGCGGCAAGCCCGAAGACGTCCTGCGGGTGTCCGGCAAGACCGGTATGGGTGTCGAGGAACTCCTCGACCGCGTCGTCGGGCGCATCCCGAACCCCGTGGGCGACCCGGACGCACCCACGCGCGCCATGATCTTCGACTCCGTCTACGACACCTACCGTGGCGTCGTCACCTACGTCCGCATGATCGACGGCCAGCTGAGTCCGCGCGAGCGCATCCAGATGATGTCGACGCGCGCGGTGCACGACCTCCTCGAGATCGGCGTCAGCTCGCCGGAGCCGACGCCCACGAAGGGCCTCGGCGTCGGTGAGGTCGGCTACCTCATCACGGGCGTGAAGGACGTCCGGCAGTCGAAGGTCGGCGACACCGTCACGACCGCGGTGAAGCCGGCGACCGACGCCCTCCCGGGCTACACCGACCCGAAGCCGATGGTCTTCTCCGGTCTGTACCCGATCGACGGCAGCGACTACCCGATCCTCCGCGACGCGCTCGACAAGCTGAAGCTCTCCGACGCCTCGCTCAACTACGAGCCGGAGACCTCCGTCGCCCTCGGATTCGGCTTCCGCGTCGGCTTCCTCGGCCTGCTCCACCTCGAGATCGTGACCGAGCGGTTGCAGCGCGAGTTCGACCTCGACCTCATCGCCACCGCGCCGTCGGTCACCTACGAGGTGAAGACGGAGGACAAGCAGGTCGTCACCGTCACGAACCCCAGCGAGTTCCCCTCCGGCAAGATCCTCGAGGTGTCGGAGCCGATGGTCAAGGTGGGCATCCTCGCCCCCAAGGACTACGTGGGCACCATCATGGAGCTCTGCCAGAGCCGTCGAGGTGCGCTGCTCGGCATGGAGTACCTCGGCGAGGACCGCGTCGAGCTGCGGTACACGATGCCGCTCGGTGAGATCGTCTTCGACTTCTTCGACCACCTGAAGAGCCGCACGCAGGGGTACGCGTCGCTCGACTACGAGCCCTCCGGTCAGCAGGCCGCCGATCTCGTGAAGGTCGACATCCTGCTGCAGGGCGACCAGGTCGACGCGTTCAGCGCCATCGTCCACCGCGAGAAGGCGTACGCCTATGGCGTGCTCATGACCGAGCGCCTGAAGAAGCTCATCCCGCGCCAGCAGTTCGAGGTGCCGATCCAGGCCGCCATCGGTGCGCGGATCATCGCCCGCGAGTCGGTCCGTGCCATGCGCAAGGACGTCCTGGCCAAGTGCTACGGCGGTGACATCACCCGCAAGCGCAAGCTCCTCGAGAAGCAGAAGGAGGGCAAGAAGCGGATGAAGATGGTCGGCAAGGTCGAGGTGCCTCAGGAAGCGTTCATCGCAGCGCTCTCCGGGGACGTGGAGACGAAGGACAAGAAGTGAACGCACGACGCAGTTCGTTCGAGGACGAGGCGGTCGACTACGCGGCCGTCGGTGCCACCCAGCGCACCGACCTCATGCAGTACCCGCCGGAGGGCTACGTGCCGTCGGAGGACGAGTTCCGCCTCGGGAGCGGTGAGGAGCGGTTCGCCCTCGCGAGCAGCGCCCTCCTCACCTGGGGACTGCACCGCTCGAGCGGCGTGGAGATCTCCGAGGTGCACCCCGGCACGGGCGTGCAGTACGGCGGCATCGCCTTCGCCGAGGACGGTACGCCGCTGGAACCCATCGAGACGCACGAGGAGCAGCGCTTCGCCGAGGACGGCACGCCGTTCATCACGCCGGGCACGACGGTCGTCTTCGCCGGCACCGTCGGCGGGGAACCGCTCGTCGGGCCGCATCGCGTCATCTCCGTCACCGAGGAGCCGGGTCACGTGAGCCTGGCCATCGGCACGATGGAGGGCGATCCGGAGAGCGGCGAGCAGTCCTTCACGATCGAGCAGCGCGAGGACGACTCCGTCTGGATCGTCGTGCGCTCGTTCTTCCGCCCGACGAAGGGTGCCGCGAAGCTCGTCGGCTCCAAGCGCCGCCGCAAGACCATGAACGACGCCTACCTCCGCGCACTCCTGCCGTCGCGCGGCGTCTGAGCGACGGACCGTGCCGAGCGCCCTCCCACTCGCCGATCCGGCCCCGTCCGACGGACTCCTCCCGGAGACGGCGGCCGTCGGTGCCCACGAGCGCAACTTCGGGGTCTACCTGCACGTGCCGTTCTGCCGGGTCCGATGCGGCTACTGCGACTTCAACACCTACACGGCGACCGAGCTCCGCGGCGCGAAGCAGTCGGACTACGCCGACGAGGCGGTCGCGGAACTCCGCTTCGGCAAGTCCGTCCTGGCGTCATCGACCGTCCCCGACCGTCCGGTCTCGACCGTGTTCTTCGGTGGCGGGACGCCGACCCTCCTCCCCGCTGACGACCTGGTCCGCATGCTCCGAGGCGTGACGGACAACTTCGACCTCGCGCCCGGCGCTGAAGTGACGACCGAGGCCAACCCCGACTCCGTCGACGCCGCCTACCTCCGCACGCTCGCCGAAGCCGGATTCACCCGGGTGTCCTTCGGGATGCAGTCCGCCGTGCCGAGCGTGCTCGCCACCCTCGAGCGCACGCACGATCCGGCTCGGGTGCCGCTCGTCGTGCAGTGGGCTCGCGAGGCCGGCCTCGGCGTCAGCCTGGACCTCATCTACGGGACGCCGGGGGAGACCCTGGCCGACTGGCGCGTCTCACTCGAGACGGCGATCGCCTGCGCACCGGACCACGTGTCGGCTTATTCGCTCATCGTCGAACCCGGGACGAAACTCGCGCGCCAGATCCGCTCGGGCGTGGTGGGGACCCCCGACGAAGACCTGCAGGCCGACATGTACGAGCTCGCCGACGATCTCCTCACCGAGGCCGGCTACGGCTGGTACGAGGTCAGCAACTGGGCGACGGACGACACGCACCGCTCCCGGCACAACCTCTCCTACTGGACCGGCGAGGACTGGTGGGGTGTCGGCCCGGGCTCGCACAGTCACGTCGGCGGGGTGCGCTGGTGGAACGTCAAGCACCCGGCGGCGTACGCCCAGCGGATCGCGGCGGGGGAGTCGCCGGCCGCCGGCCGGGAGACCCTGGACGACGAGACGCGGGAACTCGAACGCATCCTGCTGCTCACCCGCACGCGGGACGGCATCCCGATCCGGACGCTCGCCCCCGAGGCTCGCACGGCCGTCGCCGGGCTCATCGCCGAGGAACTGGTCGACGCACGGCAGGCCCTGCTCGGACGGCTGGAGCTCACGCGCCGCGGACGGCTCCTCGCCGACGCGGTCGTCCGCCGTCTGGTCGGCGACTGACCCTGCCCGAGGCGCAGAACAGCCCCGCCCGGCGGACCGGACGGGGCTGTTCTCGTGCGACTCGACGGATCAGGCCTTGATGAACTGGATCGTGAGCGGGTAGCTGTACAGCTCGCCCTTGTTCGCCTTGATCGCGGCGATGATGCTGAACACGATCACCACGACGTAGACGGCGATGATGATGAACAGACCCACGACGACGATCGTCAGGATCGAGCCGACCACGAGCGCGATCAGCATCGTCAGCTGGAAGTTCAGCGCGGTGAGCGTGTGCGCCTTGATGAACGGGCCGCGGTCCTTGAGGACCAGGTAGCCGATCAGCGGCGGGATGAATCCGAAGAAGATCCCACCGATGTGGATGAGCGTCGACCAGAGCTTCTCGTCCGACGGGCTCATGGGCTGAGCGGCGGCGTACGGCTGCTGGTACTGCGGGGCGCCTGCGGGCGGCGGCGGGTAGGAGCCGGCAGCGGGCGGCGGCGGCGCGTAGCCACCGGCGGGCGGGGGCGGGTAGGCGCCTGCGGGCGGCTGCTGCGGAGCTGCGGGAGGGGGCGTCGCGCCGTCTCCTGCAGGCGGAACCGACCCGCCCTTCGCTGGGTCGACGGGCGGCTGAGCGTTCGGATCGGACATCTTCGCACCTTTCACGGAGAGTGATATTCAATTGGTCCAGCTGAGCGTATCGCACCAGGTGTTGCTCATCAGGGACCCACGCCTGCGGCCAACGGTATTCCCGCGGCACGGGGCCGCGCAAGGGACGGCCGCGCGGAGGCCACGATATGATTGGCAGTCAGGGTCTTCGAGTGCTGATGGTCGGCGCTCCGAGGTGGATGACGGGAGGAGATCGAGATGGTGTCGGATCGCGGTCTCGAAGTGCTCCGCGTCATCGTGCAGGACTACGTCGCCTCGCGCGAGCCCGTCGGTTCCAAGACGATCGTCGACCGCCACTCCTTCGGGGTCTCCGCAGCCACCATCCGCAACGACATGGCGCAGCTCGAGGACGAAGAGCTCATCGCCGCTCCCCACACCTCTTCCGGCCGGGTGCCCACCGACAAGGGTTACCGGATGTTCGTCGACCACCTGGCCGACCGCCGTCCGCTGAACAACGCCCAACGGACGGCGATCGAGACCTTCCTCGGCGCGTCCGGCGACCTCGACGAGGTCCTGCACCGCACGGTGCGGCTGCTCTCGCAGCTGACGAACCAGGTCGCGCTCGTCCAGTACCCGATGTTCTCCCGGGCACGCGTCCGGCATCTCGAGTTGGTGAGCGTCACCCCGAACCGTGTGCTCGCGGTCATCATCCTCGACAACGGCCGCGTCGAGCAGCGGCTCATCGAGACGGAGAGCCCGGTCGACGACGACCTCATCTCGCGGCTCCGCTCGCTGTGCAACGAGGCGGTCGCGGGCCGTCCACTCCTCGACGCCCACGACGCGATCGGCGACGTCCCAGCCGACATCGCCGACCTCGATCGCGCGGCGGCCGTCCGCATCGTCGACGCGGTGCGCGAGCAGCTCTCGGCGCAGCGCCAGGACCGCCTCGTCATGGCCGGCGCCGCCAACCTCGCCCGCACCGAGGACGACTTCCCCGGCAGCATCTATCCGGTCCTGGACGCCATCGAGCAGCAGGTCGTGCTGCTCCGGCTCTTCGGTGAGATGGAGTCCGAGCGCGACAGCGTGGTCGCCAGCATCGGGCGGGAGAACGCGTCGTTCGGCCTCGAGACCACGAGTGTCCTCGCCGGGAACTACCGTTCCTCTGGTGGCGAAATCGCCCGGCTCGGCGTCCTCGGCCCCACGAGAATGGACTACGCGAGCAACATGGCTGCGGTCCGCGCCGTCGCCAGGTACCTCTCGCGCATCCTCGACGCCGAGTGACGCATCCTCGTCGCGTCCCCCAACACCTTCCGCACCTCGAACGAAAGGCCCTCAGTGGCTGACTACCCCGACCACTACGCAGCACTCGGTGTCGCCAAGGAGGCGACGCCCGAAGAGATCAAGAAGGCGTACCGCCGCCTCGCACGCGAACTGCACCCCGACGTGAACCCGGGTTCCGACGCCTCGGAACGGTTCAAGGAGGTCACGCACGCCTACGACGTGCTGAGCGACCCCAAGCAGCGCCAGCAGTACGACCTCGGTCCGCAGGCTGGTGGGTTCGGTGGCGGCGACGCCGGGTTCGGCGGCTTCGGCGACATCTTCGACACCTTCTTCGGCGGTGGCGGCCAGCAGCGCGGACCCAAGTCCCGTCGCGCACGCGGGGAGGACGCCCTGTTGCGCGTCGAGCTCGACCTCGACGAGGTCATCTTCGGCACCCACCGCGACCTCGAGGTCGACACCGCCGTGCTCTGCAGCACCTGCAACGGCTCCTGCTGCCAGCCCGGCACCTCACCGGTGACCTGCGACATCTGTCACGGCACCGGCTCCATCCAGCGGGCCGTCCGCTCGCTGCTCGGCAACGTCATGACGTCGGCGCCCTGCGGCACCTGCCGCGGCTACGGCACGATCATCGCGACCCCGTGCGTCACCTGCCAGGGTCAGGGTCGGCTCCGTGCCCGCCGCACCGTCTCGGTCGACATCCCGGCCGGCGTCGACACCGGTCTGCGTCTGCAGATGCCGGGGAGCGGCGAGGTCGGCCCGGCCGGCGGCCCGAACGGCGACCTCTACCTCGAGATGAAGGTCAAGCACCACGACGTCTTCAGCCGCGACGGCGACGACCTGTTGTGCACGCTCGAAGTCCCGATGACCGACGCCATCCTCGGCCGCCAGGTCACCGTCCACGCGCTCGACGGCGACGTCGAGGTCGAGCTGCGGCCGGGCGTGCAGAGCTCCGAGGTCATCACGGTCAAGGACCGCGGTGTCACCCGTCTCCGCGGGAACAGCCGGGGCGACCTCAAGATCGGCGTCCAGGTCGTCACGCCGACGAAGCTCGACCACCGCGAACGCGAGCTGATCAAGAGCTTCGCCTCGGGACGACGCCAGGGTGCTCCGGCGCTCGCGCAGTTCCAGCAGGGCCTGTTCGCGAAGATCCGCGACCGCTTCCACGGCGTCGGTTGAGATGAGTTCGCTGTACCTCCGTGAGGATCTCGAATCGACCGGTGTCGGCGACTCGGTGACCCTCCGCGGGCCCGAGGCGAAGCACGCCGTCGCCGTGAGTCGGCTGCGGGTCGGCGAGACGACGTCGATCGGCAACGGCCGGGGCCTGATCGCGACCGGACCGGTCGTGCGCAGCGAGCCGGGGGAGTTGGAGATCCGCGTCGAATCGGTCGTGGTGCATCCGGAGAACCGTCCCGGGCTCGTCCTCGTGCAGGCGCTGGCCAAGGGTGATCGCGACGAACTCGCCATCCAGGCGGCGACCGAGCTGGGTGTCGACCGGATCGTCCCGTGGGGCGCCGAGCGCAGCATCTCGAGATGGCAGGGCGACAAAGCGGTCAAGGGCCGTGCGCGCTGGCAGCTCATCGTGCGGGAGGCGTCGAAGCAGTCGATCCGCGCACGGGTCCCCGAGGTGGCCGAGGTCGTCGACACCCGCGGACTCGCGTCGATCGTCGCCGGCCGGACCGTCCTCGTGCTCGAACCCAGCGCGGCACTCGCTCTCTCGGAGCTCGACCCGTCGGCGCTGCTCGCCGAGGAGCTCGTGCTCGTCGTCGGTCCGGAGGGCGGCATCTCGCCGACGGAGCGGGAGCGGCTCGAAGCGGCCGGCGCCGATCGAGGTCCGGATCGGCTCGGGCGTCCTGCGCACCTCGACGGCAGGACCGGCGGCGATCGCCGCGCTCAACGTGCTGCTCGGTCGGTGGTGACGATCCACCAGCCCGCGCATGAGGCCGCCACGAACCTTAGACTGGTGGACATGAGTGAAGCACCGTCGGTATTCAGCCGCATCGTGTCGGGGGAGATCCCGACGACCCTCCTCGCCGAGACCGATCGGGTGATCGCGTTCGCCGACATCGCACCGCAGGCGCCCGTGCACCTCCTCGTCGTCCCGAAGACCGCCGAGTACCGCGACGTCGTGGAGTTGGCCGCTGGCGACCCCTCCTTGCTCGCTGAGATGGTCGAGGTGGCGTCGTCGCTTGCGAAGGAGCACACGGGTGGCGAGTTCCGACTCGTCTTCAACACCGGCGAGTCCGCCGGGCAGACGGTCTTCCACGTGCACGCGCATGTCCTCGGCGGTTCCCTGCAGGAGGGCACCCTTGGCGGAGCCTGAGTCCTCGAACCCCGACCGCTCCGTCGCTGCGCGGACGGAGGAGGTCGAGCACGTCCTCCTGGTGGACGGGCTCGCCATGGTCCGTCTCCTCGGCCCACAGGACCGCCTCCTGACGACCGTCGAGCGCGAACACCCCGGTGTCTCGGTGCACGTGCGCGGCAATGAGATCACCATCACCGGCCCGGCGCCGCAGGCCGACGCCGCCAGACGACTCGTAGAGGAACTCATCACCATGGTCCGAGAAGGACACGACCCGGGGCCGGCGGAGGTCAGCACCTCCGCCCGCATGCTCGGGCAGGACGGCTCGGCCTCCCCGTCGGAGGTGCTCGGGCAGGTCATCCTCACCTCGCGTGGCAAGACGATCAAGGCGAAGACCGTCGGGCAGCGGGCGTACGTCGACGCGATCGACGAGAACACGATCGTGTTCGGTATCGGCCCGGCCGGTACCGGCAAGACCTACCTCGCGATGGCGAAGGCGGTGCAGGCTCTGCAGCGCAAGGAGGTCAACCGGATCATCCTGACGCGCCCGGCCGTCGAGGCCGGCGAGCGACTCGGGTACCTCCCGGGCACGCTGACGGACAAGATCGACCCGTACCTGCGTCCGCTCTACGACGCGCTCAACGAGATGATGGACCCGGAGATCGTCCCGAAGCTGCTCGCGGCCGGCACGATCGAGGTCGCACCGCTCGCCTACATGCGTGGCCGGACCCTCAACGACTCGTTCATCGTCCTCGACGAGGCGCAGAACACCACGCCCGAGCAGATGAAGATGTTCCTCACCCGGCTCGGGTTCGGGTCCAAGATCGTCGTGACCGGCGACGTCACGCAGATCGACCTGCCGACCGGTGCGTCCGGTCTGCGACTCGTCACCCGCGTGCTCAAGGACGTCGACGACATCCACTTCGCCCACCTCACGAGCGAGGACGTCGTCCGCCACACCCTCGTCGGTCGGATCGTCGACGCCTACGGCGAGTACGACGCCGTCCGACAGGCGCAGCGGTTCGAGCGCGAGCAGGCCGCCGAGTTCGCCAACCGTGCCGAGCGTCGCGGCGCAGCCAGAGACCACCAGCCGAAGCGAGGACGCTCATGACCATCGAGATCAACAACGAGTCAGGCGTCGCCGTCGACGAATCGCGCATCCTCGCCCTGGCGTCGTTCGCGCTCGACGCGATGCACGTGAGCCCTGATGCCGAGCTCGCCATCGTCCTGGTCGACGAGGGCGCCATGGAGCAGTTGCACGTCCAGTGGATGGACGAGCCGGGACCGACCGACGTCCTGAGCTTCCCCATGGACGAGCTCCGTCCCGGCACCGAGGAGAACCCGACGCCGCCCGGGCTGCTCGGCGACATCGTGCTCTGCCCGCAGGTCGCCGAGACGCAGGCGGCCGCCGCGAAGCACTCGACGATGGACGAACTCCAGCTCCTCACCTGCCACGGTGTGCTCCACCTGCTCGGGTACGACCACGCGGAGCCCGATGAGGAGAAGGAGATGTTCGGCATCCAGCGGGACATCCTCCTCGCCTTCGCGCTCCAGGAGAGACGACGCAGCAGCTGATGTCCCTCGTCGCCGTCTTCGTCATCGTCGCGTTCCTGCTCGTCGCGTTCGCGGGTCTGATGGCCGCAGCCGACGCCGCGATCGGCGTCCAGTCGGGTGCGGACATCCTCGACCTCGCAGAGGGCGCCCGCTCGGGATCCGCGCTCCGCGCCATCGCAGCCGATCCGGGTGCGCACGTCAACGCGATCAACTTCATCCGGATCCTGGCCGAGACCACGGCCGCCGTCCTCGTCACCCTCGCGCTGGCCTCGTCGATCGACGAGTTGTGGCTCGTCCTCGTCCTCGCGGTCGTCATCATGACCGGCACCTCCTTCGTGCTCGTCGGTGCGAGCCCGCGAGGCGTCGGACGGACCCACGCGAGCGGAGTGCTGCGCTTCAGTGCCCCCGCCATCCGTGCCGCACGCGTGGTCCTCGGCCCGGTCGCGAACGTCCTCGTCTCCCTGGGCAACCGGGTGACCCCGGGGCTGCCCCGTTCGGTCTCCTTCACCTCGGAGGAGCAACTGCTGAGCATGGTCGACGAGGCCGCCGCGCACTCGGTCCTCGAAGAGGACGACCGCGAGCTCATCCACTCGATCTTCGAGTTCAACGAGACGCTCGTCCGCGAGGTGATGATCCCGCGCACCGACCTCGTGAGCCTGCAGCGCGATCTCAGCGTCCGCGAGGCGCTCGAGGTGTTCCTGGAGACGGGGATCTCGCGGGCGCCCGTCAGCGACGGCGACATCGACGACCTGGTCGGCATCCTGTACCTGAAGGACCTGGTGCGAGCGATGTTCGGTGGCGACGGCGTCACCGAGGTGGGCTCGATCGAGCCGCTCCTGCGGCCGGCGAGCTTCGTCCCCGAGTCCAAGAAGGCCGATTCGCTCCTGCAGCAGATGCAGAAGGAGTCCAACCACATCGCGATGGTCGTCGACGAATACGGCGGCATCTCGGGTCTCGTCACCCTCGAGGACCTCATCGAGGAACTCGTCGGCGACATCTCCGACGAGTACGACACCGACACCCCCGAGATCACCGACCTGCACGACGGACGGTTCCGGGTCGACGCCCGCCTGCCGGTCGACGAGCTGGGGGAGTTGTTCGGCCTCGAACTCGACGACGACGACGTCGACTCCGTCGGCGGCCTCCTGGCGAAGGCCCTCGGTCGGCTGCCCGTCGTCGGATCGACGGTGTCGACCAACGGCCTCGAACTCACCGCCGAGCGCGTCGAGGGGCGGCGGGGACGCATCCTCACCGTCATCGCCCAGCGCGACGACCAGCTGCAGGACGCCCAGCAGGCGTCCAACGACCACCGGGAGCACCCATGAACGACACCACCCCTCCGTCCGACTTCCGAGCGGGGTTCGTGTCCTTCGTCGGGCGTCCGAACGTCGGCAAGTCCACGCTGACCAACGCCCTCGTCGGTGAGAAGGTCGCGATCACGAGCTCGAAGCCGCAGACCACGCGTCGCGCGATCCGCGGAGTCGTGCATCGCGACCACGGCCAACTCATCGTCGTCGACACCCCCGGCATCCACCGGCCGCGCACCCTGCTCGGCCAGCGGCTGAACGATCTCGTGCAGTCAACCCTCTCCGACGTCGACGTCATCGGGTTCTGCATCCCCGCCAACGAGAAGCTCGGGCCCGGCGACCGCTTCATCAACGAGTCGCTCGACGGCTTCCCGCGCGCCAAGAAGGTGGCGATCGTCACGAAGACCGACACCGCCAGCCGGACGACGATCGCCGAGCAGCTGCTCGCGATCTCGGAGCTCCGGGACTGGGACGCCGTCATCCCGCTGTCCGCGGTGACCGACGACCAGCTCGACATCCTCGTCACCGAGGTGACGAAGCTCATGCCGCTCTCGGAACGCCTCTACCCGGCCGAGGCCACCACGGACGAGACGGTCGTCGACCGCGTGTCGGAGCTCATCCGTGAAGCCGCACTCGAGGGCGTGCAGGACGAGCTGCCCCACTCGCTCGCCGTGACCATCGATGACATGATCCCGCGCGAGGGGACCGACCTGCTCGACATCTACGCGAACGTGTTCGTGGAGCGCGACAGCCAGAAGGCGATCATCATCGGGAAGGGCGGCTCCAGGCTCCGCGACGTCGGGGCCCGGGCCCGCGCCGGGATCGAGCCACTCGTCGGATCGAGGGTCTTCCTCTCCATCCGCGTCAAGGTCGCGAAGGATTGGCAGCGCGACCCGAAACTGCTCGGTCGCCTGGGATTCTGACCCGGATCCGGTCGACCGTCGGCGCCGTGGGCCCGCGCGGATCCGGGCGGGTGGTCTCCGTTACCTGAACGTGACTTGCATGTCTGCTTTGGGCCCGCTGTGGAACCCGTCATCTGGCCGACAGGCTCGCGAGCGCGCGGACATACTGGTCCTCGGGGTCGCGAGAAGGAGTCCGAGTGTTCGACTGGTTGCTGGCCATCAGGCTGGATCGTCCGGAGCTCCTCGTCTGGGTCGGCGGTGCCGCCGTCCTCCTGGCGATCATCCTGTTGACCGGGCGCCGAACGGTTCGCGGCTGGCTGACGATGCTGCTCGTGGCGAGCGGTGGGGCGCTCCTCGCCTATGCCACGGCCTGGTTGCTCGGTGACGTGCTCGACGTCTTCGGGATCGAACTGACGCCGGTCACCCGTGCGTGGGCGGCGGTCGGGTTCGCCGGTGCCGCCCTCGCGATCGCGGCGATCGTGCGGACCCGGGCGTGGCGGGTCGTCGTGGCGAGCCTCGCCATCCCCGCCTTCCTGCTCATCGGGGCGATCGGCGTGAACCAGGACTTCGGTGAGTTCGCGACGGTGCGGGCGGCGTTGGGGATCAGCCCGTACCAGTCGTTCTCGGCCCTGCCTGCCGCCCGGGGGACGACCACGTCGTGGCAGCGACCCGCCGACCTGCCGAGCGGCGGGCGGGTCGAACACGTGGACATCCCGGCGACGACCTCCGGGTTCGCCCACCGGGACGCGCTCGTCTACCTGCCACCGGCCGCCCTGACCGCACACCCGCCGGCACTGCCGGTCATCGAAGCGTTCAGCGGTCAGCCGGGAGAGCCGGCCGACCTGTTCGCGTCGGCTGGGCATCGCGGGGATCCTCGACCGCTTCGCCGCCTCGCATGCGGGTCTCGCTCCCATCGTGGTCGTGCCTGATCAGCTCGGCGCTCCGGACCACAACCCGATGTGCGTCGACGGGCCGCTCGGCAACTCGGCGACGTACCTCACGGTCGACGTCCCCGCGTGGATCTCGGCGCACCTCCCGGTGTCCGCATCGCGGACGGACTGGTTCATCGCCGGGTTCTCGCAGGGCGGGACCTGTTCCATCCAGCTCGGCGCCGCGCACCCCGAACGCTACGGCGGCATCCTCGACATCTCGGGGGAGGTCGTCCCGTCCATCGGACCGACGACGATCGCACAGGGCTTCGGCGGGTCGGCGACGGCGTACGAGGCGGCGGCCCCCTCCGCGATCCTCGCCGCACACACCCCGTACGCGGACACCGTCGGCGTCTTCGGCTACGGCAGCGACGACAGCCGCTACGGTCCCGGCGTCCGGCGGGTCGCCGCGATGGCTTCGGCAGCCGGCATGCGGACGACGACCTTCGTCTCCGACGGGACGGCGCACGACTGGCACACCGTCCACACGGTGTTCGAGCGTGCGCTCCCCGTGATCGCCGCACGATTCGGGCTCGCCTGATGCGCGCGGGGAGGGCGACGCCCTTCGGTCGACTCGTGACCGGCGTGCTCCGGTCGGTGCCGATGAGCATCGGGATCACGGCGCTGGTGCTCGTGGTCAGTGCGTTCGTCTGGCGCACACCGCCGGCGGCGACCCCCGGCTGGCGGACGGCGATCCGTGAGGTGGCCGGCGTGGGGTACGAGCAGGTCGTGGTCGACGGACACTGGTGGGCGCTCCTGACCGGTGCTCTGGGAACCGACGGGGTGCTCGGGCTCCTCGCCTTCCTGCTGATCGGTGTCCCCGCACTGGTGCTCGCCGAGCGACGGTTCGGCGCAGCCAAGACGCTCCTGGCGGTACTGGTGACCGCGGTCGTCGGGAACGCGCTCGCCATCGGGCTCCAACTCCTCGGCACGCTCGGCGGCGAGTTCTGGAGCGGCGAGGTCGCCCGCATCGTGGCATTCGACCCGGTGGCCGGCGCGCTCGGCGCCCTCGCCGCGTCGAGTGCGTTCCACGGGCCGCTCTGGCGTCGACGGATCCGCGCGTTCGTCGTCGTCGGTGCCCTGATCGTGCTGCTGTACTCGGGCCTTCCGCAGGATCTCGCACGACTGTTCGCAGCGCTGGTCGGCGTCCTGCTCGGGATCGTGCTCGCCGGGGTCACCCCGTCGGTGCGACGCGTGCGGAGCTCGCACCACGAGACCCGGGTGCTCCTGGCATCAGTCGTCGCGATGATGGGCGTCGGACCGCTCATCACCTTCCTGTCCGGCCGGCACCTCGGTCCGCTCGCGCCGCTCGTGCTCCTGCTCGAACAGAACATCCCGGACGCCGGACGGGTCATCGGGCAATGCCGCACGGTCGGCGTGTCAGCACAGTGCCTGCGCGACCTCACGCTGGTGCGCGTCGACGGCTTCGGAGCGGTGCTCCTGTCGGTGGTCCCCATGATCGCCCTGCTCTTCGCAGCATGGGGCCTGCTCCGCGGCAGACGCTTCGCGGTCTGGTTCGCCACGGCGATCATGGTGTCCTTCGCCGTCCTGAGTGCGCTGTCGCTCGGGGCTGGGGTGCGACTCCACCCGACGGGACACCCCTCGTCGTTGCTCGGGACGGGGCACGGCGCGCAGCAGCGGTCCGTCGAGATCGCGATCGCGCTGTGGGCGGCGATCCTGCTCCCGCTCGTCGTGGCGGCGCTCCTGGTCGTGCTCCGTCGTGGGTTCCCCGTGCGGGCCACCCGGCGCAGTGCCTGGGGGTACCTCGCCCTGGTCGGCGCGTCGTGGGTCGTGCTCGCCGCGCTCTTCGTGGTGGTCGCACTGCTGCAGCCCGGAGGATTCTCGCCGAGGCCCGACGTGTGGGAGGTCCTCCGTGCGGCGCCGGAGCGTTTCGTCCCCGCCGCGTACCTGCGGAACGTCCTCCCGGGCTTCGTGCCGGTCGCCCCGCTCACCGGCGTGGTGTTCCACGCCGTCGGACCCGTCTGGTGGAGCATCATCCTGCTCGGCGCGGTCTGGCCGCTGAGCCGGGTCGCGAACGCCATCGCGCCGGCAGACGAGCGCCGCCTGCGCGAGCTCCTGGCCGAGGGCAGCGACTCCATCGGGCACATGGCCACCTGGCCGGGCAACCTCACCTGGTTCGACCCGGAGCGCAGCGCCGGCATCGCCTACCGGATCGTCGCCGGGGTCGCGGTCACGGCGGGCGGCTTCTTCGGGAGGGACCGGCACGAGCAGGGGGTCCTCGAGCGGTTCATCGAGCACTGCGAGGACTCGGGCCTGACGGTGGCGTTGTACAGCGTGGACGAGGAGACCGCAGGAGCGCTCCACCGGATCGGTTGGCGCACCGTCCAGGTCGCCGAGGAGACGGTCCTGCACCCGCAGGGCTGGAGCATGGTCGGCAAGCGCTGGCAGGACATCAGATCCTCCGTCAACCGGGCCGACCGTGCGGGGATCACCGCCGTCTGGTCCACCTACGGGGCGCTCGGCGTCGGGCTGGCGGCGCAGATCGCCGAGATCTCCGAGGAGTGGGTCGCCGAACGGAAGCTGCCCGAGATGGGGTTCACCCTCGGCGGGATCGACGAGCTCGTCGACGAGGAGGTCCGGCTCCTGCTCGCGGTCGACGAGCAAGGACGGCTGCACGGCGTCACGAGCTGGCTGCCGGTGCGGCGCGATGGTGAGCTGGTGGGTTGGACCCTCGACTTCATGCGACGTCGGACGGACGGTATGAACGGCGTCATGGAGTTCCTCATCGCCGAGGCCGCCGCGCGGTTCAAGGAGGACGGCATCGAGGAGATGAGCCTCTCAGGGGCTCCACTCGCGCGCTCGAAGAGCACCGAGCAGCCGGAGACGGACGGGATCGACCGGGTCCTGACCTACCTCGGGAACGTGCTCGAACCTGTCTACGGGTTCCGCTCGCTCCTCGCCTTCAAGGGGAAGTTCCAGCCGGAGGAGCGTCCGCTCGTCCTCGGCTACGCGGACCCGCTGACCCTGCCGGCGATCGGCATCGCGGTCGGGCGCGCGTACCTCCCGGACGTGTCCGTGCGAGACCTCGCCTCGTTGGTCACCTGATCGGCCGCGCGGGGGAGTGCTATGCTGACGACGTGTTCTCCGGTCTGCTCCTCCTTAGCTGCCGCGACGAGTCCTAGTTCCAGGCCTCCCTCGTCGCGGAGTTCGTCATTGGCTCACCCCCAATCCCACGAGGAGATCCCAGGATCATGAAGAACACCCAGACCCCATCAGGCATGCCGGTCCACCGCTACCGCGCCTACCAGGACCAGTTCGACGTCTCGCTGCCCGATCGCACGTGGCCTGACCGTCGGATCACCGAGGCCCCGCGCTGGTGCGCCGTCGACCTCCGCGACGGCAACCAGGCCCTCATCGACCCGATGAGCCCGGAGCGCAAGCGCATCATGTTCGACCTGCTCGTGAAGATGGGCTACAAGGAGATCGAGGTCGGGTTCCCGAGCGCGAGCCAGACCGACTTCGACTTCGTCCGCAGCCTCATCGACGAGGGTGCGATCCCCGAGGACGTCACCATCCAGGTGCTGACCCAGGCACGCGACCACCTCATCGAACGCACCTACGAGTCGCTGCGCGGCGCGAAGCAGGCGATCGTGCACCTGTACAACTCGACGAGCATCCTGCAGCGCGACGTCGTGTTCCGCAGCGACAAGCAGGGCATCATCGACCTCGCCCTCCACGGCGCCCGGAAGTGTCGCGAGATGGAGTCGACGGTCCCCGGGACGCAGATCTACTACGAGTACTCGCCGGAGAGCTACACCGGTACCGAGCTCGAGTTCGCCGTCGACATCTGCAACCAGGTGGTCGAGGTCCTCGAGGCGACGCCCGACCGCAAGGTCATCATCAACCTGCCGTCGACGGTCGAGATGGCCTCGCCGAACGTCTACGCGGACTCGATCGAGTGGATGAGCCGCAACCTGGCCAACCGCGAGAACATCATCATCTCGCTGCACCCGCACAACGACCGCGGGACCGCGATCGCGGCAGCCGAGCTCGGCTACCTGGCCGGCGCCGACCGGATCGAGGGGTGCCTCTTCGGGAACGGTGAGCGGACCGGCAACGTCGACCTCGTCGCGCTCGGCATCAACATGTTCACGCAGGGTGTCGACCCGCAGATCGACTTCAGCGACATCGACGAGGTCAAGCGGACGGCCGAGCACTGCAACCAGCTGCCGGTGCACGAGCGGAGCCCGTGGGCGGGCGACCTCGTCTTCACGGCCTTCAGCGGTTCGCACCAGGACGCGATCAAGAAGGGCTTCGAGGCGATGTCCGTCGACGCCGTCTCCCAGGGCAAGGACGTCGCCGACCTCGAATGGGCCGTGCCGTACCTGCCGGTCGATCCGCAGGACCTGGGGCGCAGCTACGAGGCGGTCATCCGCGTGAACTCGCAGTCGGGCAAGGGCGGCGTCGCGTACCTGCTCAAGACCGACCACGCGATCGACCTGCCGCGTCGCCTGCAGATCGAGTTCTCCGGCGTCGTCCAGGCGAAGACCGACGCCGAGGGCGGCGAGGTGACGAGCGGCCAGATCTGGTCGATCTTCCAGGACGAGTACCTTCCGGCCGCGGTCGCGGACGCCAAGTGGGGTCGGTTCGAACTCCAGTCCACGAAGACGTCGAGCGACCTCGCCGGCACCGTGGTCCTCGAGGTCGCCCTTCGCGACGGCGAGCAGGTCGAGGAGCGCACCTCGACCGGTAACGGCCCGATCGCGGCCTTCCTCAACCTGCTCTCCGGGCGCGGCATCGAGGTCACGCTGTACGACTACGTCGAGCACACGCTGAGCGCCGGAGGCGACGCCGAGGCGGCCGCCTACGTCGAGCTCCAGGTGAACGACCAGCGCCTCTGGGGCGTCGGCATCGACGGCGACATCGCGACCGCCTCGCTCAAGGCCGTCGTCTCGGCGGTCAACCGCGCCGTACGCACGCAGGTCGAGGCCCGGGAACTGGCCTCCATCTGACGATCCCGCTGCGCCGGGTCGGCCTTCGGGTCGACCCGGCGCAGCGCTGTCCTCCGGCGTACACCCGGAGGATGATCTTCCCGCGCGAGGACGGGGTGACCGGCCGCCAGGTCGTACGGTTGGGGGATGCTCCGCTCGCTCCGACCCAGCCAGTTGGCTCTCGACATCGCTCTGCCCTCGGTGTTGTTCCTCGCCACCTTCGTGCTGTACGCCGGGCGACAGCCGATGTACGTCATCGTGCTGCTCGGCATGTGCGGCGCGCTCGCCCTCCGTCGCGTCGCCCCGGCCGTCTCCCTCGCCGTCGCCTGGGTCACAGCGCTGGCGCAGATGCTGCTCCTCCTGGCACCCGATCCCGCGAACTTCGCGATCCCGGTCGTGCTCTACGCTGCGGCGAGTTACGGCGGACGGGTGCTGCGCTGGGTCTCCTTCGCCTCCGCGTTCGTCGGAGCCGCGCTCATCGCGTTCTACGTGATCGTCGTCCCGAGTTGGACCACGGGCACCGGCAGCGACATCAGTACCTTCGGCCTGGCGAACGACATGACACCGGTCGCGCAGGTGACGGTCGGGCTGTTCATGTTCCTCGCGTTCGCCGCCTTCTTCGGCCTCGCTTGGACCGCAGGTGTCCTGATGCGCACCTGGCGGCTCGCCCGCGAGAGCCGACAGGCGCAGCTCCTGGCCGAGCGCGACGTCGCCGTCGAGCAGGAGCGCAACCGGATCGCGCGCGACATGCACGACGTGGTCGCGCACTCCCTCGCCGTCGTCATCGCGCAGGCCGACGGTGCCCGATATGCGCTGGCCGCGGACCCGGACTCGGCCGACCAGGCGTTGCGGACGATCTCGAGCATCTCCCGCGAGGCCCTCGCCGATGTCCGGGTGTTGCTCGCGCAATTGCGGTTCCAACAGACCGAGGGCCCGCAGCCGGTCATGGCCGACCTCGATCGGCTCTACGAGCAGCTGCGAGGAGCCGGGTTGGACGTGGTGGTCCAGCGCCACGGCCAGGAACGACCGGTCGCGACCGGTTCGCAGCTGGCCGTGTACCGGATCATCCAGGAGGCGCTCACGAACGCGCTCCGACACGGCGACCATCGTGGGCCGATCGACGTCCATCTCGACTGGACCGGACCCGAGCTGCAGCTCTGGGTCGTCAACCGGGCGAAGGTCGAACCGCCGAAGGCCGGCACGGGGCACGGACTCGCCGGGATGAACGAGCGCGCTACGCTGGCAGGCGGCAGGTTCGGGACGACCCTGGTGGACGGTCTCTTCACCGTCTACGCATCGATCCCGTACGCGACGGTGGGAGTGACGAGATGACCGATCCGAGTGACGCGACGGCAGCGGGGGCGATCACGATCGCGCTGGTCGACGACCAGGCGCTGTTCCGAGGCGGGATCCGCATGCTCATCGGTTCGCAGCCGGACCTCCGCGTCGTCGGCGAGGCCTCCGACGGGCGTCAAGCGGTCGAGCTGGCCGCACGGACACGTCCGCAGGTCATCCTCATGGACGTCCGGATGCCGGTCATGGACGGGATCGAGGCGACGAAGACGATCCTGGCGGAGGCGGACGCGCGCGGGGGCGAGCGGCCTCGGATCGTCGTGCTGACCACCTTCGACCTCGACGAGGCGGCCGCGACGGCCATCCGAGCCGGGGCGAGCGGGTTCCTGCTCAAGGACGCGGAGCCCGAGTTCCTGCTCGCAGCGATCCGCACGGTCCATGCAGGGAACGCGGTCATCGCCGCGTCGGCCACCCGCGAGCTGTTCGAGCACTTCCAGCAGGCTCCGGCAGCTCCGGCCGCACCGCAGCGCTATGCCGAGCTCACGGCGCGAGAGCGCGAGATCTTCCTCCTCGCGGCGCGCGGGCTGAGCAACTCCGAGATCGCCGCCGCCGAGTTCCTCAGCGAGGCGACCGTGAAGACGCACATCAGCCGGATCTTCGCCAAGCTCGAGGTGCGCGACCGGGTCCAGCTCGTCGTGTTCGCCTTCGAGCACGGCTTGGTCTGACCGCGGTCCAGCACGCACCCGCGGAGTGATCGAGGATCATCCCCAGGATGTACCCGGGTCGCTCGTGCGCCCGACGCGCACCCGGCACCGCACTCCGTAGCTTCGGAGTATGACCACTTCAGCACAGCCGTCCGTCGTCGCCAGCGTCCACGGACTCCGGAAGAGCTACGGACCCGCCGACAACCAGGTCGTCGCCCTCGACGGCGTCGACCTCGAGATCGAGCGGGGCCGGTTCACCGCCATCATGGGCCCGAGCGGCTCGGGCAAGTCGACGCTCATGCACATCATGGCCGGCCTCGACCAGGCCACCGCAGGGCGGGTGCGCCTCGGTGACCAGGACATCACGGACCTCGACGACGGGCAGCTCACGATCCTCCGTCGGCGTCGTGTCGGCTTCGTGTTCCAGGCGTTCAACCTGGTCCCGACGCTCGACGTCGCGGCCAACATCCGGCTGCCCTTCGAACTCGACGCCCGCCGTCCGACCGGTGAGGAGCAGAGCTGGATCGACGTGCTCGTGAGCACGCTCGGACTCGCCTCCCGACTCGGGCACCGCCCGCACGAACTCTCGGGCGGACAGCAGCAGCGCGTCGCGATCGCGCGTGCCCTCGCGACGCGACCCGAGCTCCTCTTCGCGGACGAACCGACCGGCAACCTCGACTCCCGCACCGGGCGGAGCGTCCTGGCCCTACTGGCGGCGGCCAGCACCGAGTACGGGCAGAGCATCGCGATGGTGACGCACGACCCGATCGCCGCGAGCTACGCGGACCGGATCGTGTTCCTCGCGGATGGGCGGGTGGTCGAGGACCGTCCCCGATCGACCGCCGAGCAGATCTCAGCGCTCATGCTCGGCATGGAGCGTGCGGCATGAGCCGGGCGGATCTCGGGCCCCGGGCCCGCGAGCATCGCGCGAGCCTCCTCGTCGCGACGCTCAGCGCCTCGTTCGGCGTCCTGTTGCTCATGGTCACGAGTGTGCTCTCCACCTTCATCCTGGCCGACGACGTCACGGGGTCCAGCGGCACCGTGGTCATCATGCTCATCCTCGCGGCCGCCGTGTTCGTCTCGTTGGCGGTGTACGTCGGTGCGATCGTCACGGCGAACACGTTCGCAACGATCGTCGCCGGGCGGACGAGGACGATCGCGCTGCTCCGCCTGATCGGTTCGACGGCGCGATCGCAGCGTCGCGCCGTCGCGAAGGAGGGTGTCGTCGTCGGCCTGCTCGGCGGGGGAGCAGGGTTGCTCGTCGGACTCCTCGCGACCTTCGCGCTCGTGCGGATCGGGGTCGCGACCGGTGTGCTGCCCGAGCTGCCGTACGCGATCGTCGAACCGGCCGTGCTCCTGCCGGTCGTCGCGGTCGTCCTGACCACGTGGCTCGCGTCCTGGATCGGCGCGCGTCGCGTCCTGACGGTCACTCCGATGCAGGCGATCGGAGGATCGCAGGAGTTGAGCCGGGAGGAGGCCACCGCGCGGCCCGCCCGGAACGCTGTTGCGATCGGTCTCTTCGTGGTCGGTGTCCTGCTCCTGCTCGCCGGTGTCGGCGTCGGGCTCGTGTCGCCGCTCGGCGTGCTCATCGGCATCGTCGGCGGGATCGTCTCCTTCTCCGGCCTCGTGCTCGGTGCGCACCTCGTGATGCCGCCGGCGCTGCGGCTGGTCGGCCGGCTGTTCGGCACCTCCGCGACGGCTCGACTCGCCGCCGAGAACGCCGTCCGCTACCCGGAGCGCAGTTCTCGCACGACGATCGGACTGGTGATCGGCGTGACCCTCGTGACGATGTTCGCGGTCGCCGCGGCCAACTTCCAGGAGTTCGTGCTGAACGCACAGGCTGCGAATCCGGAGGTCTACGAGGGCACGCAGGCCGTGGTCGCGACGACCGTCGGCGTCTTCTCCGCCCTCATCGGGCTGAGCGCGCTCATCGCCGCGGTCGGGATGGTCAACAACCTCTCGCTCAGCGTCCTGCAACGCACCCGCGAACTCGGACTGCTCCGCGCACTCGGATTCTCGGCGGCGCAGATCCGTCGCATGATCGTGATCGAGGCGGCGCAGCTCACCATCGCGGCCGTCGTCGTCGGCCTCGTCCTCGGGACGTTCTACGGCTGGGCCGGTGCCCAGTCGATGCTCGGCGCGATCAACGGTTCGCCCGGGCTCATCTTCCCGGTCATCCCGTGGGCCATCGTCGCCGTGATCGTCGTGCTCGCCGCACTCCTCACGGCTGCGGCCTCGGTGGCACCGTCCCGTCGGGCGACCCGGATCGCGCCCGTCGCGGCACTCGCGGTCGACTGAGACGACTCAGCCGCGGGTCGAGCGGCGCCAGATCCGCCATCCGCCGATCTGGCGCTGCTCCGGCAACGTCCACCCGAACCGGACCGCCAGGAGGCGGATCACCGCGGTCGAGGAGACACCGACGATCGCCGCGATCCCGAGCGGTGCCCCGAAGGTCACGGCGAGGACGAGGAGGGCGGTCCCGACCGCGGCCGCCACGGCGTAGAGCGAGCCGACGTGCATGAGGGCGACGGGGACACCGAGCATGACGTCGCGGAGCACCGATCCGCCGACGGCTGAGACGGTTCCGACGAAGATCGCCGGGATGACCGGCAGGCCGGCTGCCAGGGCCTTGGTGGAGCCGATCGCTCCGAACATGCCGATCGTCAGGGCGTCGAGACCGATGATGACCGGCCCGAGCCTCGTGATGGTGCGCAGGAGGAACATCCCGAGCAGGGCGGCTCCCGAGGCGACGGGGAGGTACCAGTTGTTCTGGAGGGACGCCGGCACCTGTCCGAGGAGGATGTCGCGGATGAGACCGCCACCGAGTCCGACGACGACGCCGATGATGGCGACGCCGAGCCAGTCGAGTTGACGATCCTGGAATCTGGCCGCGAACATCGCGCCCTGGACGGCGCCGATCGCGACCGCCGAGAGGTCGACCCACAGCGGAACGACGAAGAGGACCTCGTTCACGGCTTCATCTCTCCAGGCGCTCCTTCGATCCCCGACGGCGGTTCCCGGGTCACGTTGTCGGTGCGAGGCGGGATAATCGATGCGTGCCGGTATATCGAGACGAAGTGGTGGTGTTGCGGACCCACAAGCTCGGCGAGGCCGATCGCATCGTCACCATGCTCTCACGCAGCAGGGGCAAGATCCGGGCGGTCGCGAAGGGTGTCCGTCGCACGGGCTCGAAGTTCGGGTCCCGGCTCGAGCCGTTCATGGTCGCCGACGTCCAGTTCTACGAGGGCCGCAGCCTCGACACCATCACCCAGGCCGAGTCGCTCGGCTCGTACGGCGCCGAGATCAGCGCCGACTACGGGAGCTACACGGCCGCGAGCGCGATGGTCGAGGCGGCCGATCGGCTGACGGAGTCCGAGGGCTCCCTCCAGCAGTACCTGCTGCTCGTCGGCGCCCTGCGGTCGCTCTCGAAGCATGAGCACGGTCCGCGGCTCACCCTCGACTCCTACCTGCTCCGGGCGTTCTCGCTCGCCGGTTGGGCACCGAGCTTCGGCGCCTGCTCGAGGTGCGGCACGGAGGGTGAGTACTCGCACGTGGTCGTGCAGCTCGGCGGGGTCGTGTGCGACGACTGCGCGCCCTCGGGGAGCCCTCGGCTCGACGCCGACACCCTCTCGCTCCTCGGAGCACTGCTCTCCGGCGACTGGGAGTACGCGGAGGCCGCCGCCGAGCAGACGGCCTCACGGGCGAGCGGATTCACCGCCGCCTATGCGCAATGGCATCTGGAGCGCGGCCTGCGGTCGCTCGCGCACCTCGAACAGGATCGGAGCCGCGGGTGACCCCGAAGCCCTACACCCACCGCGACGCGGTGCCGTTCAAACCGATCGACTGGACAGGGGAGGTCCCGCCCGAGTTCGCGAAGGGTGAGGTGCCGTCGCACGTCGCGATCGTCATGGACGGCAACGGCCGGTGGGCGAACCGGCGCGGACTCACGCGTGTCGAAGGGCACAAGGCGGGCGAGGCCGCACTCCTCGACGTCGTGGCCGGTGCCCTGCAACTCGGGATCAAGCACCTGTCGGTGTACGCGTTCTCGACGGAGAACTGGAAGCGCTCACCCGATGAGGTCCGCTTCCTCATGGGGTTCAACCGCGAGGTGCTCCATCGACGGCGCGACCAACTGAACGAGTGGGGCGTGCGCGTGCGCTGGTCGGGGCGTCGGCCGCGGTTGTGGACCTCGGTCATCAAGGAGCTCCAGACGGCGGAGGAGCTGACGCGCGACAACGACCGCCTGACGCTCACCATGTGCGTCAACTACGGCGGTCGCAACGAGATCGTCGACGCGGTGCGCAGCATCGCCGACGACGTCGCCGCCGGCCGCATCAAGCCGTCGGCCGTCTCGGAGCGTCTCGTCCAGAGCCGGCTCTACCTGCCCGACCTCCCGGACGTCGACCTCTTCGTCCGGAGCTCCGGAGAGCAGCGCACCAGCAACTTCCAGCTGTGGCAGTCGGCCTACGCGGAGATGGTCTTCCTCGACACCCTCTGGCCCGACTTCGGGCGGCGTCAGCTCTGGGAGGCCGTCGAACGGTACGCCGGACGCGACCGTCGTTTCGGCGGGGCGCGCGACGTGCCAGACGCCCCGGCGCCCTCGGGGGAATGACCGACGGGTGTCGGTGGTTGGCCCTGACATGAGTGAACCCATCAAGATCGACATCTGGTCCGACATCGCCTGCCCGTGGTGCTACATCGGCAAGCGCAAGTTCGAGCGGGGTGCGGCGGAGTTCGCGCAGCTCGGCGACGGACGCGAGGTCGAGGTCGAGTACCACTCCTTCGAGCTGGCACCCGACACCCCGGTCGACTTCGACGGCACCGAGATCGACTTCCTCGTGAAGCACAAGGGCATGCCGGCCGACCAGGTGCAGCAGATGCTCGATCGGGTGACGGGGATCGCCTCGGACGCCGGTCTCGAGTACGACTTCGGCATCCTCCAGCACACGAACACGGTGAAGGCGCACGAACTGCTGCACTTCGCCAAGGCGGAGGGGAAGCAGCTCGAGATGACCGAGCGCCTCCTGCGGGCCTACTTCACCGAGGGCCGCCATGTCGGTCGCATCGAGGACCTCGCCGACCTCGCCGTCGAGGTGGGGCTCGACCGGTCCGCCGTGGTCTCGGCGCTGGAATCCGGCCAGTACACGCAGGCGGTCCGCGAGGACCAGGCGACGGCACAGGGGTACGGCATCCAGGGCGTCCCGTTCTTCGTCATCGACGGCGCCTACGGGGTGTCCGGGGCGCAGGAGGCGGCCGCGTTCACGCAGGTCCTCGAGCAGGTCTGGACGGAACGCGCGAGCACCGAGCCGGTGCAGGCGTGAGCACGGAGACGACGTCCCCTGAGCGCAGCGTCGATGATCAGCAGCCCGCGACGGTCCGGCCGGCGCTCCGACTCCTCGGGGGCGACGCCGTCGTCTGCGAGGGCGACAGTTGCCTCGTGCTCCCGCCGGAGCCGGCTCAGGACTGAGGGTCCTCCGGCTCGGTGAGGTCCGCGGTGACGGCGCCGATGGCGGTGAGGTACTCCGCCGCGTCGACGAAGGCGCTCCACCCGTGCTCGCCGGCGCCGATCGAGATGCGCCCACCGCGCTCGAGGATGCGCTCGTCCGCGTAGACGGGGAGTGGAGCGCTCGCACCGAGGACGGTGATGGTGCCGCGCTCGTAGCCGGTCGCCTGGAACGCGGTCGCCGCGTCCGGCATCGCGAGCTTGTTCACCCCGAGCAGCGTGCGGAACGGCGGCCAGGAGATCTTGCGGCCGCCCGGCACGAGGGCGAAGAGGTAGTCGCCGCTGCGACGCTTCACGACGATCGTCTTGACGATGTCCGCGGGCTCGATGCCGAGCAGCTCCGCCGCCTCGTGGAGACTGCGCGCGGGCGGTCGCTCGACCAGCTCCACGTCGAGACCGAGTGCGGCGGCCGCTGCTCGGACGCGCTCGCGGCCGGACGGCTGGAGGTCGGCGGGCGGGACGGCGTCTGACATGTGGTCCTCACTGGGCGCGGGAGCGCCGATCATCTGGGAGAATCGAGGGTGATGTCTCTTCCTACCACGCTCTCGCAGCGCCCGAGCCTCGCGATCGGGCCCATCGTGCTCGACTCGCCGGTCGTGCTCGCCCCCATGGCCGGGATCACCAACACGGCGTTCCGTCGACTGTGCCGCGAATACGGTGCCGGACTGTACGTCAGCGAGATGATCACCTCCCGCGCGCTCGTCGAACGCACGCCGGAGACCATGCGGCTCATCCAGCACCACGAGAGCGAGACGCTCCGCTCCATCCAGCTCTACGGCGTCGACCCGAAGACGGTCGCCGAGGCCGTCACCATGCTCGTCGCCGAGGATCGCGCCGACCACATCGACCTCAACTTCGGCTGCCCGGTGCCCAAGGTCACCCGCAAGGGCGGGGGAGCGGCGCTGCCCTGGAAGACCGGGCTCTTCCGCGACATCGTCGAGGGCGCGGTCCGTGCCGCCGGCGACGTCCCGCTCACGATCAAGATGCGCAAGGGCATCGACTCCGACCACCTCACCTACCTCGAGGCCGGCCGGATCGCCGAGGGCGCCGGCGTGGCGTCGATCGCGCTGCACGCCAGGACCGCCGCCGAGTTCTACTCCGGTCACGCGGACTGGTCGGCGATCACGAAGCTCAAGGAGACGGTCACCTCGGTGCCGGTCCTCGGGAACGGCGACATCTGGTCGGGCGAGGACGCCCTCCGGATGGTCGACGAGACGGGCTGCGACGGCGTCGTCGTGGGCCGCGGTTGCCTC
This sequence comes from Plantibacter sp., assembly GCF_059073635.1. NCBI lineage: Bacteria > Bacillati > Actinomycetota > Actinomycetes > Micrococcales > Microbacteriaceae > Plantibacter > Plantibacter sp. Next base: position 344,162 of record NZ_JCACOF010000012.1, read on the forward strand.
GGTCGCCCCTGGCTCTTCGGCGACCTCAGCTCGGCGTTCGCCGGCGAGGGCGGCAAGGCGGAGCCGTCCCTGGGCGACGTCGCGGCCGCGTTCCGGCGTCACGCCGAGCTCCTGGCCGAGTTCTTCGAGAGCGAGGAGCGCGGCTGCCGCGACATCCGGAAGCACGTCGCCTGGTACTTCAAGGGGTACCCCGTCGGCGGTGACCTCCGCGCGAGCCTCGCGACCGTGGAGTCGCTCGACCAGCTCGACGACCTGCTCGCGACCCTCGACTGGACGGCCCCCTACCCGGGTGCCGCAGCGGAAGGGCAGCGCGGGCGCGCCGGCACGCCGAAACGACCGGCACTGCCGTACGGCTGGCTCGACTCGCAGTCGCTGGGTGCCGACGAGCAGACCGAGATCGCGGGAGCGGAACTGGACCACAGTGGCGGATAGCATCATCGAGCAGGGGAGCGTCTCCATGGACCGGGACGGCTACACCCTGCACGACGAAGAACGCTGGATGCCCGAGCACCACTCGACGCGACGCTCCGACTTCGCGCGCGATCGTGCACGGCTGTTGCACTCCAGCGCCCTGCGGCGACTCGCCGCCAAGACCCAGGTGCTCAGCCCGACGAGCGGTGTCGACTTCGCCCGGAACCGACTGACGCACTCCCTCGAGGTGGCGCAGGTCGGTCGCGAGCTGGCTGCCAGCCTGGACCTCGCTCCGGACGTCGTCGACACGGCGTGCCTCGCGCACGACCTCGGTCATCCGCCGTTCGGTCACAACGGCGAACGAGCGCTCAACGACTGGTCCGCCGCGATCGGCGGGTTCGAGGGCAACGCCCAGACCCTGCGGATCCTCACGCGCCTCGAATCCAAGGTCTTCGGCCCCGACGGCGAGCCGTACGGTCTGAACCTCACCCGCGCGAGCCTCGACGCCAGCTGCAAGTACCCGTGGCCGGCGGCGCAGTCGGTGCCGGATCCCGGTGGCCGGGCCAAGTTCGGGTTCTTCGACGAGGACTCTGCGGCCTTCCGCTGGTTGCGAGCCGGCGCTCCCGAGCGCGTCCGCTGCGTCGAGGCGCAGGTCATGGACCTCGCGGACGACATCGCCTACTCCGTGCACGACTTCGAGGACGCCGTCGTCGGGGAGTACATCGACCCGGCGTTCCTGAACGCGCGCGCAGGACACGACCGCCTCATCGACACCGCGCTGTCCTGGGCCGGCGACGACTTCACCCACGACGACCTCGCCGCCGCCTTCGACCGGCTGCAGTCCTCGCACACCTGGATCACCGCCTGGGACGGCTCCCGGCGCGACCTCGGTCGGCTCAAGAACTTCACGAGCCAGATGATCGGTCGGTTCGCCGGTGCGGCGACCGCGGCGACCCGGGAGGCCTTCCCACAGGCCAGCCTCGTGCGTTTCGGGGCTGACGTCGTGGTGCCCCACGGCATCCAGGCCGAGATCGCGCTTCTCAAGGGGATCGTGGCCGCGTTCGTGATGTACAGCGACTCCCGCCAGCCGCTGTACGTCCGGCAGCGGGAGATCCTCATCGAACTGTCGGACGCGGTGTTCGCGCTCGGCGAGTCGGCCCTCGACGTCGGCTTCGCGGCGGACTGGCGGGCAGCCGGGTCCGATGCGGAACGCCGTCGCGTCGTCGTCGACCAGATCGCGAGCCTGACCGATCAGAGCGCCCTCTCCTGGCACGAACGGCACGTCGGCGCCTGACGCTCCTCCACACGGGAACGGGTCTCCGACTCCACTGCGCGGAGGCCCTCAGGGATGGACGATGGACGCACGAGACTAGGATCGAAGCATGGCCGGACGGATTCGACAGAGCGATGTTGAAGAGGTCAAGGCACGCACCAACATCGGCGACGTCGTCGGCGACTACGTCTCGCTGAAGTCCGCCGGCGTCGGCTCGCTGAAGGGCTTGTGCCCCTTCCACGACGAACGCAGCCCGAGCTTCCACGTGCGCCCCACGGTCGGGCTGTACCACTGCTTCGGCTGTGGCGAGAGCGGCGACGTCTACAGCTTCCTGCAGAAGATGGACCACGTGACGTTCGCGGAGTCGGTGGAACGTCTCGCGCAGCGCATCGGGTACCCGCTCAGCTACGAGGAGGGTGGCGGCAAGGTCGATCACGGCAACCGGGCTCGCCTCTTCGCCGCCAACCAGGCTGCCGCCGAGTACTTCCAGCAGCAGCTCCACGACGGCGACGCCGACCTCGGGCGGCGGTTCCTCGGCGAACGCGGCTTCGACGCCGCCGCTGCCGACCACTTCGGGATCGGGTTCGCGCCTGCCGGCTGGGACCACCTCATGAAGGCGCTGCGGTCTCGCGGATTCTCCGACGAGGAGATGCTCGCGGCCGGGCTCGTGTCGAGCGGCGACCGCGGGGTCTACGACCGGTTCCGCGGACGCCTCATCTGGCCCATCCGCGACACGACCGGGCAGGTCCTCGGCTTCGGCGCCCGGCGCCTCCGCGACGACGACAAGGGGCCGAAGTACCTCAACACCCCCGAGACGGCGATCTACCACAAGGCGCAGGTCCTCTACGGACTCGACCTCGCCAAACGCGACATCTCGCGCGGCAAGCGCGTCGTCGTCGTCGAGGGGTACACCGACGTCATGGCCTGCCATCTGGCGGGGGAGACCACCGCGGTGGCGACCTGCGGGACCTCGTTCGGGGTCGATCACATCAAGATGATCCGCCGCGTCATGGGCGACGACTCCGCCACCGGCGAGGTCATCTTCACCTTCGACCCTGATGAGGCCGGGCAGAAGGCCGCGACGCGTGCGTTCGGCGAGGAGAAGCGCTTCTCGGCCCAGACGTACGTCGCCGTGTCCTCCGACGGCCTCGACCCCTGCGACCTCCGCCTCAACCGCGGCGACGGCGCCATCCGGAAACTCGTCGACGGCCGCGAGCCGATGTTCGAGTTCATCATCCGGCGGACGCTGGCGGGCTTCGACCTCGAGACGGTCGAGGGCCGCGTCGGCGCACTCCGCGCGGCCGCGCCGGTCGTCGCCGAGATCCGCGACCCCTCGCTCCGTCCCGGGTACACCCGGGTGCTCGCGAAGCAGCTCGGCATGGAACTCGACGAGGTGGCCCGCGCCGTGCGGGCCGCTGGCGGTGCCGCCGCAGGAGGCTCGCAGAACGCCGCACGAGACGCCCGCCAGCAGGGCCCTGGCGCACCCGCTGCCGAGCCGCCGCGCGAGCGGCAGGCCTCGCTCAACGACCTGCCCAAGGATCCGTCGACGCGCCTCGAGCAAGACGCCCTCCGTGCGATCCTGCAGCTGCCCCAGCACCTCGAACGCCCCATGCTGGAGCGCGCGGTCCAGAGCTCGGTCGCCAACAGCTCCCTCGCCGTGGTGCGCGACGCCATGAGTGTGAGCCTGGACCACCTCGGGACGAACGCCTGGCTCGAGACCGTCATCGCGCAGGTCCCACCCGGCTTCGACGGACTCGTCCGCGAGCTCGGAGTCTCCCCACTGCCCGAGACGAACGAGGAGAAGCTGCCGAGCTACGTCCGAGACATCGCGCGGGCGCTGATCGACCGCGACCTCCTCGGTCGCAAGGCGGCGTTGCTCGGGTCGTTGCGTCGCACCGACCCCCGCGACGAGTCCCACCGGGAGATCACCCGGCAGCTCGCGGACGTCGAGGCGGAACGGCGTGCGCTCCGCGCCGAGGCCTGACGCGGTCGGCCTCCTCCGAGCGTGGCACGTGGCCCCGCCGGGATCGCCGGATACACTCGATGGCGATCCGGTGGCTCCCCGTGCACCGGAAGGAGAGGTCTCATGAAGCACCCAGAGCAGGACGGACCGGCGGTCCGGGCGAGTGATCTGAGCGTCGACTACGCCGCGCACGGCGTGAGTCCGAGCAATCGAGCGCTGGACGGCATCAGCTTCGAGCTGCCCGTCGGTGGCTCGCTCGGGGTCATCGGCAGCTCGGGCTCGGGGAAGAGCACGCTCCTGCGGGTGTTGTCCGGACGCCACCTGACCGGAGCGGACTCCCGTCCGTTCGTGTCCGGCGGCGACGCGAGCACGCTCGGTCGCTCCATGCGCAAGGTGGGTCGCAAAGAACTCACGAAACTCACGTTCGAGGTGTCGCTGCTCGAGCAGGAGGCCGGTGCGCACCTGAAGCCCGAACTCACCGTCACGGAGCTCATCTCCGAACCCGTGCTCGCGCGCGACAAGAAGTTCAGCGAGCAGGCGCTCGGCGTCCGGGTCGCCACACTGCTGGACGCCGTGCAGATGCCCCTCTCCAGCCTCGACAAGTACCCCTATGAACTGAGCGGCGGTCAGCGACAGCGCATCGCCATCGCGCGCGCCCTCGTCCTCGGCCCGAAGGTGTTCATCGCCGACGAACCGACGGCCGGCATCGACATCACGGTCCGGCACACGGTGACCGAGTTGCTCGACGGGTTCCGACGCGACGGCGGCACGGTCATCGTCGTGACACACGACCTCGCGATGCTCCGCGAGGTGACCGACGACGTCCTGGCGCTCCACCAGTCACGGGTCGTGGGCTACGGCCCGATCGACGCGATGCTCGCCGATCCGCCGCACGAGTTCCTCGCGGCGCTCGCCCAGTCGGGCGGCACGGAGACCCAGTACGAGACGCCCGAGGCCGTCGGCATCGATTGATCGCGTGTCGATTTGGAGTCTGCGAATCCTTTGCTACAGTAGATACGCGCTGCAACGCAGAGGCCGGATTCGTCCGGCCGGTCGAAGCACGTATTCCTCGATAGCTCAATTGGCAGAGCAATCGACTGTTAATCGATAGGTTGTTGGTTCGAGTCCAACTCGAGGAGCTGCACAGAATCCCTCGGTCCATACGGACCGGGGGATTCGTCGTTTGAGGCCGGTTTCACGAAACCGGCAGGGACGCCGTAGACTAGGCAACGAGGCCCGAAGACTCCACTCTTCGGGCCTCGTTGCATGTCCGGGCACCCTGCGCCTGTCGAGGTGATGCCGTGTCGATCGTGCCGGCGTCGTGTCCGTCGAGGTGGTTCAGCCCTCGAGGTCGTCGCGACCCGGGAGCCAGGAGATCCCGGGCACGCCCCAGCCCGCCTTGCGGATCGCCTTCGCCGCTCGGCGCGAGTGCGGCAGTTCGAGGCGGTCCACGTAGAGCACGCCGTTGAGGTGGTCGAACTCGTGCTGCAGGATGCGTGCGCGCCAGCCGACGACCCGCAGCTCGACCGGGGCGCCCTCGAGGTCGGTCCCGATGAGCATGGCCGCTTCCGCTCGACGGAGCGGGTGCCGCTCGCCTGGGACGGAGAGGCAGCCCTCCGACTCATCCTCCTCGTCGAGCTCGCCCACCGGCGGGGGACTGATCCACAGCACCGGGTTGATCGCGACGCCGCGCCATGGCTGGCCGTCGTCGTCCTCGTAGCTGTAGACGAAGAGGCGGAGCGGCACGCCGACCTGCGGAGCCGCGAGCCCGACGCCGGGAGCCAGATCCATGGTCTCGTACATGTCGGCGACGAGTCGTCGGAGGTCGTCGTCCACGGTGGCGACCGGCCGGGCGACGGAGTGGAGCACCGGGTCACCGGTCACGTGGATCTCGAGAATTGCCATTGCTCGAGCCTATCCGCTGGGCTCGGCCTGGCGCGCAGGGATCGGCGGGGCGGCGGGGTAGCCTCGACGGGTGATCCCCTCCGCCATCGACATCGCCGACCTCGCGGACGACTTCACCCGCAACCCCTCGCAGCTGCTCGGCATCCCGTTCGCACTCCTCGGCGCCGTCTTCCTCTCGCTCGGCGCGCAGCTGCAGCACCGGGGTGTGGCGAAGGTCGAGTCGTCGAGCGGCACCGACGCGACCTCGGGGCTCAACGTCGCCCAGCTGCTGGCCTTGCTCAGTCGGCCCTCCTGGGTGACCGGAACCGTCATGCTCGGGCTCGCGATCGTGCTCCAGCTCGGCAGCCTGTCCCTCGCACCGATCACCCTCGTCCAGCCGTTGGGCGCGGTCGCGCTCGTCATCACGGCGGTGGTGAACAGCAGGATCAGCGGCGTCCGGTTGAACCGTCGATCGGTCGTCGCGATCGTCGCCTGCGTCGGCGGCGTCGGCCTGTTCGTGACGATCGCCGCGGTCTTCACGGGCGAGCACCGGATCACCGAGGCCGAACTCGTCACGATCCTGGTGATGCTCGGTGTCGTGCTCGTCGTGTTCGGGCTCGGCTTCATGGTGTTCCGGTCACGCTTCACGGCCATCTTCTACATCGTCGGGACCGGGGTGCTCTACGGCTTCGTCGCGACGCTCGCCAAGGTCATCATCGGACGGCTGCAGCAGGGCGAGTTCGACTGGCTCACGGTCCTCTGCGGGCTCGGCCTCGCCGCCGCGAGTGCGCTCGGCGGCTACTTCGTGCAGACCGCCTACTCCTCGGGGCCTCCCGACCTGGTCATCGCGGGCCTCACCGTCATCGATCCGATGATCGCGGTCGGCATCGGCATCATCGTGCTGGGGGAGGCGAGCAACGCCCCGTTCTGGGCGGGCTTCGGCTTCGTCGTGGCCGGCGCGATCGCCGTGTGGGGTGTCTTCCAGCTCGCCCGCCATCACCCGCAGGTGAGCCAGACGCCGGCGGCCGCGGCAGCCGCGAAGGCCCTCGCGACCGGCGACGCGCCCGCCTGAGCCCTGGAGCCCGAACGGGCTGCAGGTATGCTTGAGCATGGCGTTCCGCGCCGCATCAGGGTCGTGAGCGACCGCCCGCACCCCCTCACATCACTGGCCAAGCACAGAGGAATCACCGATACCTTGACTTCTCCCGACGACCAGCACCTCGCGAAGGCGTCCAGCACGACGCCGAGCGCCGACACCCACAAGCCGCTGCGGGTGGTCATCGGCGCCGACACCTTCTCGCCCGACGTGAACGGCGCCGCACGCTTCGCCGAACGCCTCGCGGCCGGACTCGTCCGCCGAGGCCACGACGTCCACATCGTGGCGCCCGCGGGCTCGCGCAAGTTCGGCACGTGGAAGGAGACCCACGAGGGTCAGACGATGACGGCGCACCGCCTCTTCAGTCTCCGGTGGTACCCGCACGACTGGCTGCGCTTCGCGATGCCGTGGTCGATGCGACGGAACGCCCGGAAGATCCTCGACCGCGTGAAGCCCGACGTCGTGCACCTGCAGTCGCACATCGTGGTGGGCCGTGGTCTCTCGATCGAGGCCGAGCGACGCGGCATCCGCATGGTGGCGACGAACCACATCATGCCCGACAACATCCTCGACTTCACCGTCATCCCCAAGCGCACCCAGGAGTGGCTCGTCCGGACGCAGTGGGCTGCCGCCCGTCGCGTCTTCGATCGTGCCTTCGCCGTGACGACCCCGACGCGCAAGGCCGCCGACTTCCTGGAGCAGTTCACGGGCCTGACCGGTGTGCACGCGATCTCCTGCGGGATCGAGGCCGGACAGTACACGCCGTCGTTCGAACCGCGGAAGCGCAACACCATCCTCTTCGTGGGTCGCATCACGAGCGAGAAGCAGATCGACGTGCTCCTGCGCGCGCTCACGAAACTCCCGAAGGAACTCGACGCCCACGTCGACGTCATCGGTGGCGGCGACCAGGCGAAGAACCTCGAGCAGCTGACCCAGCAGCTCGGCATCGGCGACCGCGTCCGATTCCTCGGCAAGGTGTCCGACGATGAGGTGAAGCAGGCCTACACGAACGCCACCGTCTTCGCGATGCCGTCCATCGCGGAGCTGCAGAGCATCGCGACGATGGAGGCCATGGCCTCCGGTCTCCCGGTGGTCGCGGCCGACGCCATGGCGCTGCCCCACCTCGTGCACGATCAGGTCAACGGGTACCTGTTCGAGCCGGGCAACGTCGACGCCCTGGCCGAGCGGCTCGCGACGGTACTCAGCGCCTCGCCCGAGGAGTACCGCCGGATGCAGGACGCCTCGTTGGAGCTCGTCTCCGCACACGACATCGAGCGCACGCTCGACACCTTCGAAGCGCTCTACCGCGGCGAGCAGGTCGTCGACCCGACGACCGAGCGTCACACGGCGACCGCAGACCGCCAGGAATCCCGCGACTGACTCCCGCCCGGCGGGCCACTCGGTACACTGGGTTCCGCACGGGGCGGTAGCCAAGCTGGTGAAGGCATTCGGCTCATAACCGAACGATGCGTGGGTTCAAGTCCCACCCGCCCTACCGATATCCGGTCCATGAGCCTTGGTTCCGGTCCCTGAGCTTGTCGAAGGGCGCCCTTCGACAAGCTCAGGGGCCGGGACGGGGCGGCTCAGGGACCGGGATGCCGTGGCTCAGGGGCCCGTCAGTCCGCGAGGACGAGGGCGGCGGCACCGATGAGCGGGCCGTCGGCGTCGAGGCCGGCCGGGACCACGCGCAGCTCACGGGCGTAGGCGTGCAGTGCGGCGGCGGTCGCAGCCTTCTGGACGAGGTCGAGGTAGTCGGGGGAGACCCGCGAGAAGCCGCCTCCGATCGCGACGCGTTCCAGGTCGAGCAGGGTCGTGATGCTGCAGAGGGCTTCGCCGACGGCCTCGGCGGAACGTCGGACGGCGCGGATCGCGATCTCCGTTCCAGCTGCGTAGTCGGCCCCGAGCTGTTCGCCCGTCGTGCCGGTCCATCCCTGGGCGCGCGCCCAGGCGACCGTCGCGGTGCCTGACGCGATGCCCTCCAACGTCCAGGGTGTGCCGACAGCATCCGGTTCGCGTCGGCGGAGCTGCATCTGTCCGAGGTGGCCGGCGTTGCCCGAGGTGCCCGGGACGAGTCGGGATCCGAGGATGATCCCGCCACCGATCCCGGTCGAGACGACGATGCCCATGCTGTTCTCGGTTCCGCGGAGCGCGCCCTGCCAGTGCTCGGCCAGGGCGATGCAGGTGCCGTCGAGACGGAGTTCCACCGGACCGGACGTGAAGCGCCGGAGCTCAGCCACGACGGGGAAGTCGGCGAGTCGGGGGAGGTTGATCGGCGAGACGGTGCCGTCGGCCCTGCCGATGGGGCCCGCCGAACCGATTCCGACACCGGACACCGGCCCGCCATGGGCCGCGACGCTCCGTTCGGCGGTCTGGAGGATCGACGCCACGAGCTCCTCGCGGGTGGCCGCGGCGCCCGTCGGACCGCGGAACCGGGTGCCGGGCAGGATCCGTCCCTCGGCGTCGACGACGGCCGCTTCGACCTTCGTGCCGCCGATGTCGATCGCGAGGGCCTCGTGCATCACCGCTCCATCCTGGAGGGCCGTCAGTCCGGGCCGGCTCCCGATCCAGCGTACTGGGAACGACACGGTTGTCATTCCTCCAGGTCATGGGGCATAATGCTCGTATCGGCGCGAGTCGAACAACTGCATACACGGAGGTCCGGTCAGCCGGACACCGACATGGATCACACTGCATGGGTCGTTGGGGAAGACGCACCCGGACGCAGTGGAGGAATCATGTCGACACCGATGACGAAGGGTGTGCTGTTCGTGCACTCGTCGCCTCGCGCGCTCTGCCCGCACCTCGAATGGGCGGCAGGTCGCGCTCTTGGTCGTGCCATCAGTTTCGACTGGGAAGACCAGCCGATCCTCCGTGGTGCGCAGCGCGCCGAGGTCTTCTGGGAAGGCCCGCACGGCACCGGAGCCGCACTCGCCTCAGCCCTGCGCGGCTGGGAGCACCTCCGCTACGAGGTGAGTGAAGACCCGGCCCAGGGTGTCGACGGTGCCCGGTGGATGCACACGCCCGACCTCGGGATCTTCTACGCACAGACCGACAGCATCGGCAACGTCGTCGTCCCGGAGGATCGCATCCGGTACGCCATGGAGGTCGGCGCCGGGAACGCCGCCGAACTCCAGCGCGAACTCCGCGTCGCGCTCGGACAGCCGTGGGACGACGAACTCGAGCCGTTCCGTCACGCCGGCGACGGGTCCTCCGTCATCTGGCTGCACAACGTGGGCTGATCCGGCCCCGCCGGCGCGGCGGCACCGCGCACGCGAGACAACTTCACAGACGACAGGGTGCCCACGTGGCGTGGACCGTGCGAGGTCGGTGACACTCCCGGCAGACACGAGGTGACGAAACGGCGGCACCCTGGTCAGTAGACGACGACGGGTCGTGGTGCATGCACCACGACCCGTCGTCGTCTCCGTCGCGAAGGGCTCAGTAGCTCCGGAACGCGACGACCGCGTTGTGGCCGCCGAACCCGAACGAGTTGCTGATGGCGAGCAGGTCGCCGGACCCGAGCTCACGCGGCGTCGTGACGACGTCGAGCGGGATCTCCGGGTCCTGGTTGTCGAGGTTGATGGTCGGCGGGATGACCCGGTGGTGCAGGGCGAGCGCCGTGTAGGCCGCTTCGATGGCACCCGCGCCGCCGAGGAGGTGGCCGGTCGACGCCTTCGTGGCCGTCACGGCGATGTCGTCGAGGTGGGCACCGAAGACCCGACGCAGCGCGTTGTACTCCGCGATGTCGCCGACGGGCGTGCTCGTGGCGTGTGCGTTGACGTGCACGACGTCGTCGAGCGACGCGCCACCGTTCTCGACGGCTGCACGCATGGCGCGGGCCGCAGCCGAACCCTCGGGGTCGGGAGCGGTGATGTGGTACGCGTCGCTCGTCACCGCACCACCGAGGAGCTCGGCGTAGATGCGGGCGCCACGGGCCTTGGCGTGCTCCTCGGTCTCGACGATGAGCGCTGCCGCGCCCTCACCGAGGACGAATCCGTCGCGGTCGACGTCGTAGGGACGCGAGGCGATGGCGGGGTCGTCGTTGCGCTTGGACAACGCCTGCATCGCCGCGAAGGACGCGAGCGGGAGCGGGTGGATGGCGGCTTCGGAGCCACCGGCCACGACGATGTCGGCGAGGCCGGCCTGGAGGTGGTCGTAGGCGTTGGCGAGCGACTCGGTGCTTGACGCACAAGCGGAGACGACGGTGCGCTCTCCGCCTCGGGCACCGAGGTCCATGCCGATCGCCGCTGCCGGGCCGTTCGGCATGAGCATCGGGACGGTCATGGGGAGGACGCGGCGGGGGCCCTTCTCGCGCAGGGTGTCCCAGGCGTCGAGGAGCGTCCACACGCCGCCGATGCCGGTGGCCCAGTCGACGAGGAGTCGCTCCGGGTCGACCTCGGGGGCGCCGGCGTCCTGCCAGGCCTCGCGCGCGGCGATCAGGGCGAACTGGCTCGACGGGTCGAGGCGCTTGACCTCACGACGGTCGAGGATGTCCGCGGTGGGGACGGCGGCCTGCGCGGCGAAGCGTACGGGCAGCTCGAGTTCTTCAGCCCATGGCTGCTCGAGACGGCTCGCACCGCTCTTGCCGGCGAGGAGGTTGTCCCAGGAGTCGGTGGCGTTGCCGCCGAGGGGAGTGGTGGCACCGATGCCGGTGATGACGATGCGTTTGGTGGTCATTCAGTCAAACCTTCTGTGGAGACGACGAGGGGGTCCGAGCCCTGCGGCGGTCGAGCCCGTGTCCGGACGGACGAGCCGCCTCGAACGCTGAAGGGCCGGTCGGCCAACTGCCGGCCGACCCTTCAGCACTGCGCTGGGACTAGCCCTGAGCCTTGACGATGAAGTCGACGGCGTCGCCGACGGTCTTCAGGTTCTTGACTTCTTCGTCCGGGATCTTCACGTCGAACTTCTCCTCCGCGTTGACGACGATGGTCATCATGGAGATCGAGTCGATGTCGAGGTCGTCGGTGAACGACTTGTCCAGCTCGACGGTGTCGGTCGCGATGCCGGTCTCGTCGTTGATCAGCTCGGCCAGGCCGGCGAGGACTTCTTCGGTGGACAGTGCCATTGTTCTACTCCTTGGGTGAGGTTTGACCGTAGTCGAGTGTAGTCGCGTCGGGCGTCCTGCTACGGCAGGACGACGACCTGAGCGCCGAAGACCAGTCCGGCACCGAACCCGATCTGCAGGGCGAGGCCGCCGCTGAGCTCGGGGTGCCCCTGGAGGAGCCGGTGGGTGGCGAGCGGGATGGATGCCGCCGAGGTGTTGCCGGTGGTCTCGATGTCGCGCGCGATGACGACGGTCTCCGGCAGCTTGAGCTGCTTGGCGAACTCGTCGACGATGCGCATGTTCGCCTGGTGGGGGATGAAGGCCGCGAGGTCGGAGGCTTCGACGCCCGCTTCCTCCAGGGCCTGCTTGGCGACCTTGGCCATCTCCCAGACCGCCCACCGGAAGACCGTCTGGCCCTCCTGGCGCAGGGTCGGCCAGGCGGCGGTGCCGTCGCGGAACTCGGTGAGCGTGCCGCTCATGCCGACGGCGTCGGCCTTCGAGCCGTCGGATCCCCACACGGTGGGGGAGATGCCGGGGAAGTCGCTCGGACCGACGACGGCCGCGCCTGCACCGTCGCCGAGGAGGAACGAGATCGACCGGTCGGTCGGGTCGACGATGTCGGACAGCTTCTCGGCGCCGATGACGAGCGCGTAGTGGGCCGCGCCCGATCGGATGAGGGCATCGGCCTGGGCGATCGCGTAGGCGTATCCGGCACATGCGGCGTTGAGGTCGTAGGCGGCAGCGGGGTTCGCTCCGACGCGGTCGGCCACGACGGCCGCCATCGACGGGGACTGCTGGACGTTGCTGATCGTCGCGATGAGGACGAGGTCGACCTGCTCGGGCGAGATGCCCGCGGCCGCGATGGCCTCGGCGCCGGCTTCGGCTGCGAGGTCGACGGCGCTGACGTCGGCCGACGCCCGCGTGCGGGTGACGATGCCGGTGCGCTGCTGGATCCACTCGTCGGACGAGTTGATCGGACCGACGAGGTCGTCGTTCGGGACGCTGAGGTCTCCGCGAGCTGCGCCGAGGCCGAGGATGCGGGTGAACTCGGGACCGCGCGACTGCTTGAGGGTGGGGGTGGTCATTGACTGGTTCTCCGTCTGCGCTACTGCTGGGCGATGAGGTCGAGGGCTGCCGGCAGGTCGTCGGGGGTCTTGATGGCGACCGTCGGCACGCCCTTCAGGCCGCGACGTGCGAGTCCGGTGAGCGCCCCGGCGGGGGCGAGCTCGATGAGTCCGGTGATCCCTGCGGCGCTGAACGCGTCCATGCACAGGTCCCAGCGTACCGGGGAGGCGACCTGACCGATGAGGAGGTCGAAGAACGCCGTACCCGAGGTGACCTCGGTGCCGTCGTGGTTCGTCCAGATGCGGAGCGTCGGGTCCTGGGGCTCGACCGTGCGGCTCGCCCCGGCCAGCCAGTCGCGGGCCGACTGCATGTAGCTCGTGTGGAAGGCGCCTGCGACCTGCAGCGGGATCACCCGCGTGCCCTTGAGCGGCTCGTCGGCGAGGCGGGCGAGGGCGTCATGCGCGCCGGCGACGACGATCTGGCCGCCGCCGTTGTAGTTGGCGGGCTCCAGCCCGAAGGAACGGACGTGCGCGACGACGGCGTCCTGGTCGCCACCGAGGACGGCACTCATGCCCGTCGGGGTGGTGGCTGCGGCTTCGGCCATTGCCACGGCGCGTTCGCTCACGAAGCTCATCGCGTCGCTGTCCGAGAGGATGCCGGCGCCGTAGGCCGCGGTGATCTCGCCGACGGAGTGTCCGGCGATGCCGCCGAACGGCGCGGCGTCGGCGGGGAGGGCCTTCCGCAGGGCGTCCAAGGCGACGATGCCGGCCGCGACGATGAGCGGCTGGGCCACCGCGGTGTCGCGGATGGTGTCGGCGTCGGAGACGGTGCCGTGCTTGACGAGGTCGAGTCCGGCTTCGTCGGAGAAGCGCGCGAGCGCGTCCTTCGCGGAGGCGTCCTGCAACCAGGGGTCGAGGAAGCCGGGGGTTTGGGAGCCCTGTCCAGGGCAGGCGATGACGATCACCGCTCTAGTCTGCCAACCGGAGGACGCCCAGCAGTGGAGCAACACCACGAACCTTTGGAAAATGTGTTGTGTGGAGTCCACAAAACCGACCGGTCGGACGGCCCTGCGAGCGTCAGGAGGTCAGCCGACGTCGGGACGGCTCGGGCTCAGCGATGGCACCGAGGATGAGGGCCGCCTGCAGGATGAGCGACTCGCGGGCACCGGTCGCGTCCCAGCCGATGACCTCGGAGACCCGCTTGAGGCGGTACCGGACCGTGTTGGGGTGCACGAAGAGCTCGCGCGCGGTCGCTTCGAGCGAGCGGCCGTTGTCGAGGTAGCACCAGAGCGTCGTCACGAGCTCGCCGGAGTAGTCCTTGAGCGGGCGGTAGACCCGCTCGATGAGCGTGGTCTTCGCGAGGTTGTCGCCGGCGAGGGCGCGTTCCGGAAGGAGGTCGTCCGCGGCGACCGGTCGTGGCGCGTGTCGCCAGGACTTCGCCACGGCGAAGCCGGCCAGTGCGGCCTTCGCGCTGCGCGACGCCTCGATGAGGGATGGCACGGCGTGACCGAGCACCAGGTGCCCCGGCCCGAAGCCGTGCTCGAGCTTGGCGGCGATGTCGAGGAAGGTGAGTTGTGAGCTGGCGCGGGCGTCTGCGGCGGCCTGTTCCGCCTCGTCGACGGGCTCGCCGTCTCCGGGCTCGGTGCTGGGCAGCTCGGCGCGACCCAGGACGAGCACGAGCCGGTTGCCCTGGACGCCGATGAGGACGTCGGCGTCGAGGTGTCGGGCGGTCCGGCGGAGCATGTCGACATCGAGCACCCGTGGGGTCGTCCCGACCAGGACGCAGGCCTCACCGTGCCCGTGCCACCCGAGGGCGGCGATCCGGCTGGGCAGCTCGTCGTCGGCCTCGCCACTGAGGATCGAGTCGACGACGAGGGCCTCGAGGCGGGCGTCCCAGAGTCCGCGGGCTTCGGCCGCACGGGCGTACACGTCGGCCGAGGCGAACGCGATGTCGCGTGAGTAGAGGAGGATCGCCTCGCGGAGGTCGACGCTTCCGGACGCGACGCGTTCCTCGACGACCTCGACGGTGACCTTGATGAGTTGCAGCGTCTGCTGCAGGCTGACGGAACGGAGCAGCTCGCGAGGAGCCGCCCCGAACACGTCGGCGGCGATCCACGGCGTCGACCGGGGATCGTCGAACCACGAGATGAACGAACTGATGCCCGCCTGGGCCACCAGGCCGACCGCTGAGCGGCGGCCTGGTGGCATCTCGGCGTACCAGGGAAGGGTGTCCTCGAGGCGTTTGAGCGTCGCGGTCGCGAGCTCACCCGAGATCCGGCGGAGCCAGTCGAGTGTCTCGGCCTTCGTCTTCGTCTTCGTCACCGTGGTAGCGATGGAATCAGCTCTCGCCACCCGCGTTACCGGTGTTGCCGGCGTTCACGTCGTGGAGGCGGTAGCGGTCGATCGCCTGCTGCGGGAGGCTCGCATCGACCTCACCCCGAGCAGCGAGCTGCTGGAGGGTGCGGACGACGAGCGACGGGCCGTCGATCTTGAAGAAGCGACGGGCAGCGGCGCGCGTGTCGGAGAAGCCGAAGTCGTCGGCCCCCAGCGTCGCGAAGTCGCCCGGCACGAACTGACGGATCTGGTCCGGCACGGCGTGCATGTGGTCGGTCACGGCGACGAACGGGCCTGCGGCACCGCTCAGCTTCTCCGTGACGTAGGGCACACGACGCTCCTCCTGCGGGTGCAGGAAGTTGTGCTGGTCGGCGGCGAGCCCGTCGCGACGGAGCTCGGTCCAGCTCGTGACGCTCCAGACGTCTGCGGAGACGCCCCAGTCGTCGGCGAGCAGCTGCTGCGCCTCGATCGCCCACGGGACCGCGACACCGGAGGCCATGAGCTGAGCCTTCGGGCCCTGCTTGTCGCTCGTGCTGATGCGGTGGATACCGCGCACGATGCCGTCGACGTCCACGCCCTCGGGCTCGACGGGCATGACCATCGGCTCGTTGTACACCGTGAGGTAGTACATGACGTTCGGGTCCTCGTGCTCGCCGCCGTACATGCGCTGGATACCGCTGCGCACGATGTGCGCGATCTCGTAGCCGTAGGCCGGGTCGTAGCTGACGACCGCGGGGTTCGACGACGAGAGCAGCAGCGAGTGGCCGTCGGCGTGCTGGAGGCCCTCACCCGTGAGCGTCGTGCGACCGGCGGTCGCGCCGATCATGAAGCCACGGGTCATCTGGTCGCCGGCAGCCCAGATGGCGTCGGCGGTGCGCTGGAAGCCGAACATCGAGTAGAAGACGTAGACCGGGATGAGCGGCTCGCCCTGCACCGAGTACGAGGTTCCGATCGCGGAGAAGGCCGCGACGGCGCCCGCCTCGTTGATGCCCACGTGCACGATCTGACCCTGCGGGCTCTCCTTGTAGGCGAGCAGCAGTTCGCGGTCCACCGAGGTGTAGTGCTGACCGTTCGGGTTGTAGATCTTCGCGCTCGGGAAGAACGCGTCCATACCGAAGGTGCGTGCCTCGTC
This sequence comes from Plantibacter sp., assembly GCF_059073635.1. Classification (NCBI taxonomy): domain Bacteria; kingdom Bacillati; phylum Actinomycetota; class Actinomycetes; order Micrococcales; family Microbacteriaceae; genus Plantibacter; species Plantibacter sp. The sequence continues at coordinate 360,363 of NZ_JCACOF010000012.1, forward strand.
GGGGATGATCGGGACGATCCGGTTGCCGAAGTCCTTGGCGCGGAGGAGGTCCTTCAGCAGTCGGACGAACGCCATGGTGGTGGCGATCTCCTGCGTTCCGGAGCCCTTCTTCGCTGCCGCGTACGCGGAGTCGTCGGGCAGGTTCAGCTGCGTGTACTTGCTGCGACGCTCGGGGACGTAGCCGCCGAGTGCGCGGCGACGCTCGTGCAGGTACTGGATCGCCTCGTCGTCCTCGCCCGGGTGGTAGTAGGGCGGGAGGTAGGGGTTCTCTTCGAGCTGCGAGTCGGTGATCGGGATGCGCATCGTGTCCCTGAAGGTCTTCAGGTTGTCGAGCGTCATCTTCTTCATCTGGTGGGTCGCGTTGCGGCCCTCGAAGCTCGGGCCGAGGCCGTAGCCCTTGATGGTGTGCGCGAGGATGACCGTCGGCTGGCCCTTGTGCTCGCTGGCCGCCTTGAACGCCGCGTAGACCTTGCGGTAGTCGTGGCCGCCGCGCTTGAGGTTCCAGACCTCGTCGTCGGTGTAGCCCTCGACGAGCTTCAGGGCACGCTCGTCGCGGCCGAAGAAGTTCTCGCGGACGTAGGCGCCGTCCTCCGTCTTGTACGTCTGGAAGTCGCCGTCGGGCGTGACGTTCATGAGGTTGAGGAGCGCGCCGTCGGTGTCGCGGTTGAGGAGGTCGTCCCACTCGCGGCCCCAGATGACCTTGATGACGTTCCAGCCGGCGCCGCGGAAGAAGCTCTCGAGCTCCTGGATGATCTTGCCGTTGCCGCGGACGGGGCCGTCGAGGCGCTGCAGGTTGCAGTTGATCACGAAGTTGAGGTTGTCGAGGCCCTCGTTCGCGGCGACCTGGAGCTGACCGCGGCTCTCGACCTCGTCCATCTCGCCGTCGCCGAGGAACGCCCAGACCTGCTGGTCGCTGGCGTCCTTGATGCCACGGTTCGTGACGTACTTGGCGAGGTGCGCCTGGTAGATCGCGTTGATCGGGCCGAGACCCATGGAGACCGTCGGGAACTGCCAGAAGTCCGGCATGAGGCGCGGGTGCGGGTACGAGGAGAGCCCGTGCGGCGCGTGCGACTTCTCCTGGCGGAAGCCGTCGAGCTGGTCGGTGCTGAGGCGGCCCTCGAGGAAGGCGCGGGCGTAGGTGCCGGGGGAGGCGTGGCCCTGGATGTAGATCTGGTCGCCACCGCCCGGGGCGTCCTGGCCGCGGAAGAAGTGGTTGAAGCCGACCTCGTAGAGCGCGGCCGACGACGCGTAGGTGGAGATGTGTCCGCCGACACCGATGCCGGGGCGCTGCGCGCGGTGCACGGTCATGGCCGCGTTCCAGCGGATCCAGGCGCGGTAGCGGCGTTCGATGTCCTCGTCGCCCGGGAAGTCGGGCTCGTTCTCCGAGGCGATGGTGTTGATGTAGTCGGTGGTCGGCACCATCGGCACGCCGAGGTGCAGCTCCTTCGAGCGCTTCAGGAGGCTCAGCATGATGTCGCGGCCGCGGCCGCGGCCACGTTCGTCGACGAGGGCGTCGAGGGACTCATTCCACTCGGACGTCTCCTCAGGATCGGCGTCTACGTGGTTGGACGAGTATGGATCCTGGTCGTGAACAGTCACCGTCGACCTTTCTCTCGTGGCAGATCGTGCCTGGGTTGTGATGGTGAACTCCATGCGTCCTGATGGGTATGGACGCGGGCGCCACCTTTCACCCTATCCGGTCACCCCAGGGAACGGTGACCGAGCGGCGCACCCCTCCGGGTTTGTGCAGCTGCGGTGCGGGGTTAGGATGTGTGACCGGATCGGACCCGTCCACCGCTCGGGCGATCCGGAGCAGGCGAACCCGCCTGAAAGGACCCTCATGGCACTCGAGAACGACACCCTGGCACCCGACTTCGAACTGGCGAACCAGTTCGGTGAACTCGTCAGGTTGAGTCAGTTCCGCGGCAGTTCGGCTGTCGCCCTCGTCTTCTTCCCGCTGGCGTTCTCCGGCACCTGCACGGGGGAGCTGTGCGAGTTGCGCGACAACCTCAGCCTGTTCACGGACGACCAGGTCACGCTCGTCGGCATCTCCGTCGACTCGAAGCACACGCTGCGCGCGTGGGCGGAGCAGGAGCAGTACGGCTTCCAGCTGCTCGCCGACTTCTGGCCGCACGGCCAGGTCGCCAAGGAGTACGGGGTGTTCCTGCAGGAGAAGGGGTTCGCGAACCGTGCGACCTTCCTCATCGACCAGCAGGGCATCATCCGTGAGAGCTTCATCACGGCACCGGGCGAAGCCCGCTCGCTCGCGGCCTACCGCGCCGCGCTCGAAGAGCTGCGTCAGCCGGCCTGAGCCGCGGCTCGCTCTGGTCGATCCGGATCGCCGGGCGTCTCAGCCGGTGATCGTGACCTCGGGTGCGCGCTCGTAGCGGATGAACCGGTAGGGGACACCCGTGCGGGATTCCGACCAGCCGTGCGCCGGATCGATCGTGACCGGCACCCACTCCTCGCCGATGGTCGGTGCGAAGGTGTCGCCCGCGACGTCGAGGTCGAGTTCGGTCACCTCGAGCCGGTCGGCGAGCGCGAGCGCTTCGGTGAAGAGACCCGCGCCGCCGGTGACCCAGGCCTGGCCGTTGCCGGCGAGCTGTGCCGCTTCGAACGCGTCCTCCAGGGAGTGCGCGACGATCGCGCCGTCGGCGGACCACGCGTGATCGCGGGTGACGACGATGTTCGGGCGTCCTGGGAGCGGACGGAACCGTGGGGGGAGTGAATCCCAGGTGCGGCGTCCCATGATCACCGCGTCCGACCCGGTGAGCGCCTTGAAGTGCGCGAGGTCTTCGGGGACGTGCCAGGGCATGTCGCCGTCGGCGCCGATGACGCCGTCGTGGGCCTGGGCCCAGATGAGCGCCAGGCTCATACGGCGACGGCCGCTCGGATGGCGGGGTGGTGCTGGTAGTCGACGATCTCGAGGTCGTCGTACTCCACGTCGAAGATGCTGTCGCGCTTCGTGTTGATGCGCAGCTTCGGGTAGGGGAACGGTGCGCGCGTGAGCTGCTCCGTCACCTGCTCGACGTGGTTGTCGTAGATGTGGCAGTCGCCGCCCGGTCCACACGAAGTCGCCGACCTCGAGGCCGACCTGCTCGGCGACGAGGTGGGTGAGGAGCGCATAGCTGGCGATGTTGAAGGGGACGCCGAGGAAGAGGTCTGCGCTGCGCTGGTAGAGCTGGCAGGAGAGCTTGCCGTCGGCGACGTAGAACTGGAAGAAGGCGTGGCACGGGGCGAGCGCCATGTTGGGGATGTCGGCGACGTTCCAGGCGGAGACGATGATGCGGCGCGAGTTCGGGTCGGTGCGCAGCTGGTCGATGACCTGCGAGATCTGGTCGATGTGCGAGCCGTCGGGGGTCGGCCAGGACCGCCACTGCACGCCGTACACGGGACCGAGCTCGCCCTGGTCGTCGGCCCACTCGTCCCAGATGGAGACGCCGTGCTCCTGCAGCCAGCGGACGTTGCCGTCGCCGCGGAGGAACCACAGGAGTTCGTAGGCGATGGACTTCCAGTGCACCCGCTTGGTGGTGATGAGCGGGAAGCCCTGGGAGAGGTCGAAGCGGAGCTGGCGGCCGAACACACTGCGCGTGCCGGTTCCGGTGCGGTCGCCTTTGGCGGCGCCGTGCTCGAGCGTGTCGCGCAGGAGGTCTTCGTACGGGGTGGGGATCGTCGTATCCATCCCCTCGATCGTACGGCCAGCGACCGTCACCGCGCCCGACCGATCGTCCGGTGTCGCGACGGATGCGCGCGGACCCGGGTTGTGGAGCGTTCCGGCTCCGACGGCGACTCCGGCTAGACTCGACGAGTCGCATCGGATGGTTCCATCCGATCGCGGGCCTTTAGCTCAGCTGGTAGAGCGCCACGTTTACACCGTGGATGTCGTCGGTTCGATCCCGGCAGGGCCCACCGAAGGAA